>NZ_JALPKO010000009.1 GCF_023195885.1 Methylonatrum kenyense | reverse complement strand
ACCAGTGCGGCTCATGGTAGCTAGTCATCAACCGCAAGACACAAGGGTGCATTAAGCAAAGCGAATGCACGCGGTGTCGTCCGCTATCGGATTACACCGATCTCGTATCCTGCCGGTGTTGATACCGTCCCCGATTGCCTTGGTTGTTGCTGAATGGCCGTGCTGCACTGGGGTGCTTGACACCGCGCGGATCCGCTACGCTTGATCCGCCCTACAACAGCAGCGACGTTGGCATGCCTGCCAAGGCCAAACCTTCCAAACACCTTCCTTGTCCGAAAACCTTGGTTGTCCCAAATCCCCTCACTTTCCGTCACAATCGCGCCCATGATGAACGGCTTCCTGATCCTCGCCGGAATCCTGCTACTGACCGCAGGCGGTGAGGCTGTGGTGAAAGGCGCGCTGGCCGCAGCGCGGCGAGCCGGCGTATCGCCACTGCTGGCCGGCATTGTCATCGTCGGTATCGGCACCTCCTCGCCGGAACTGGTGGTTTCGGTCAATGCCGCGCTGACCGGCCAGCCGGATATCGCAGTCGGCAACGTGGTCGGCAGCAACATCAGCAATGTCATGCTGATTCTCGGTCTCAGCGCCCTGGTTCTGCCCCTGCTAACCACGCGCGCCGCATTGATGCGCGACGGCATGGCGATGATCGCCGGCAGCTGCCTGATGGTTGCGCTGATGGCGGGGGGTTACCTGGGCCGACTGGATGCCCTGCTGCTGCTGCTGGCCCTGGCCGCCTACCTGGTCTGGGCGTATCGCACCGAGCGGGTAATGCCGGAAGCCGAACAGGCGTCCGCAGTCTCCGCCAGTCCGGCATTTCCCGGCGGCATCCCGGGCATTATCATTGCCCTGCTCGGCGGCCTGGGCTTGCTGATCGCCGGATCGCGCCTGCTGCTCGAAGGGGCGGTCGCAGTGGCCCTCGGGTTCGGTGTATCCGAGGCGGTCATCGGCCTGACCCTGGTTGCAGTCGGCACATCGCTGCCGGAACTGGCTGTGTGCCTGCTGGCCGTGATCCGACGGCAGGCCGACGTTGCGGTCGGGAATATCCTTGGCAGCAACATTTTCAACGTGCTCGGCATACTCGGCGTTGCCGCCTTCCTGCAACCGCTGGAGATGGCGCGGCGGATCGTCATCTTCGATCAATGGGTGATGCTGGGCTCCTCTGCCCTGCTTCTGCTGATCCTGTTCTCCGGGCTACGCATCAATCGACTGGAAGCAGCTGTACTGCTGGCCGGCTACATCGCATACATAGCCGTGACCTTCGCAGGACCGTTCTAGGGAAACATCCGGCGACACGCCACCACGAAGCGTGCCCCTCTCGTAGGGTGCATTAAGCGAAGCGAATGCACGCGGTGTCAGGCATCACGGCGGGCAAGGCCTTACAGTAGAACTGAGGCGATGGAGTGCCGAGTCACATCGGGAAGAACGCCCTGCCTGGCCACTCTTTCACGGATCTACCGCTGACGCCGAAAGTTTGCCGTCTGTTGCATTCAGGAATAAACTAAGTCTACTGAACTAAGTCGCGGAGGTATCATGGAAACCGTCAACATGCACAAGGCCAAGACCGAGTTGTCCCGGTTGGTTGAGCGTGCCTCCAAGGGCGAGCCTTTCGTGATTGCACGCGCGGGTCACCCCCTGGTAAGGGTCGTCGCGATCGACGCACCTGCGAGCAGCGCGAAACAACGAATCGGTTTTCTGAAAGGCGAGTTTCGCGTGCCTGATGATTTCGATTCCATGGATCACGAAGCGATTCAGGAGCTTTTCGAAGGCCAGCCGTGAACCTGCTTCTCGACACCCACCTACTCCTATGGGTCGCGATCGATTCTGATCGACTCACCCCGGATACGCGCGCACTGATATCGAATGAGAACCATCGCCTGTGGTTCAGTGCTGCAAGCATCTGGGAGATAGGCATAAAGGCAGGCCTGGGACGAAAGGATTTCGTGGTCGACCCGCATGTGCTGAAGCGCGGGCTCGTCGAAAACGATTATGCAGAGTTACAAATTTCGGCAGCGCATGCCCTGGCGGCGGCACAATTGCCCGCCATCCATCGAGACCCGTTTGACCGCATGCTGGTCGCACAGGCCACGTATGAGGGCTTCGTACTGCTTACAGCGGACAGGATCGTGACCCAGTATCCGGGGCCGATTCGTCCTGCCTAGTTACGCGTCACTGGCCGCGGCCTTTCCTGGTCCGAACACCGTCGTTGTCCGAAAACCTTCCTTGTCCCGCCAACGGATCACACTGCGCGGATCCGCTGCGCTTGATCCGCCCTACGCCGGGCGGGAGCCTCCGCGGGATTTTGTTGAGTGTTCCCTCCAGCGCAGCGAATGCACGCAGTGTCAGGCGCCCGATGCAGACATAATGCCATCCATTGGAAAGTGTCACGGAGGCTGTTGCTCATATATTTTTCAAGCTGCCCTCGGTGGGGCCGCAGTCTTGCAATGGCCAGGAGACGTCCGCCTACTCACTCGGCGTCAATCATCTCGATGCCCTCCGGCATTCGGGATTGACCCCAGGTTTCAGGGCACACGCCATGACGAATCGCACGGTGGAGGCTGCTGTATGGCCACTCGGCCGGGTTGTCGACGAGGCCGTGGCGTACCGGATTGTAGTGAATGTAGTCAACATGCCGGCGAAGGTCATTGTAGTCGCGTATACGGTGTTCCCAGAAGCGACGTTGCCAGAGCGCACGCCCCCTTTTCACCGACGGGGTCTTGCCGGTCTCCTCAACCGGCCGGAAACGGGATTTGATCAGACGCCACCGTGTCGAGAAGTCGCTGTCACCGTCCGGTAGGGTCCAGATGGCATGAATGTGATCAGGCAACACGACCATGGCATCGATCACGAACGGTCGCGAGGCAGCGACCATTCGAACCGCCTCCCGGAGCCGTTGTACGTTGTCCGGCGTTTCGAAAAGGGCTCGCCGGTTATGAGTCACAACCGTGAAGAACCACGTGCCACCCGAAAGGCGCGATCTTCGATAACGCGACATCTCCGCCTCCTTGCGAACATTGCCATCGAAATCCATTTCGATGTTGGTGGTTTGTCGAGCGGGGTCACACCGCGTGCATTCGCTTCGCTTAATGCACCCTACGATTATTCTCCTCGCGCTCCAGACGAGAAAAAACTTCAACGTGAAAACCAAAATAAAAAACACAAAAAAGATAGAACCAAATAAATTTCGAAACTCGCGGCTCAACTATTTCATAGAAGACCGGGTCAACCCTCTCAACCCCAGAATCCTCCAGAATAGAAGCAATCTGATTCGGCCTTACTTTGTAATAATAATAATGCTGAAAAACCCCTAAAAATATTAAAAAACAGAAAAATATTACCGAGACCCGCCTCATGAGTTTTATTTTTCTCATCGACACCCCCTCCCCAGAAAACTGGATTCATTTATTATTTGCTGAAGATCATCCAGCGATCGCTGCAGCTCCCGGAATGCCTCATCCCTGTCTAAATTTCTAAACTCAGTGTACGGAAGAGAAACATCTGAATATGAGGTCATCAACAACCCTACCCCGACCATAGAGATTCCAAGTAGAAAACCTGGGGCGTATCCCCTTCTAGCGCTTCCGACAGCCATCATTCCACCTGTCACGCCAACTACGGTACCTGTTGGACCAACCCAATTCGGTGTTAGCCCCAAAGGATCGACGAGTCGCAGAGGGTCATTTCGAACATACCGATAAAAATTAGCGTCACCGGCGAGGAGGCCGATGGGGTCGGGGCTGATGAAGCGGTTGAGGTCGGGGGCGTAGTAGCGGGCTCGGTAGTAGTAGAGTCCGGTGCCATCGTTTTCCCGGCCTGTGAATTGGAGGGGATTCGTGCTGTCGGCGCCGAAGGACTCGGTTTCGCCGTAGGCACTGTAATTGTAGCGGCGCACGATCTGGCCTTGTTCGTCGCTCAGTGCCATGACACTGCCCAGGGCGTCGCGAAGCAGGACTTCGTCGGCGCCGGCGTACCGGGCCAGCACCTCGTCAATGCCGAGACCGAGGTGATAGTGGGCCTGGATGCTGCGTTCTTCGCCGAGCTCTGCGATGACCTGTGGGCCGTCATGGATGTACCGGGTCACTGTCCCGTTGATGTCCCGCCTGATACGGCGACCGAGGTAGTCGTAGGCAAATCGAGCGCGGTAGTCCGGGCCGTCGATTTCAACGAGCTGGTTGCGCGCGTCCCAACTGAAGGTCACCACACCGTCATCCGTCTCCCTGCGAATGAGGTTGCCGTTCGCGTCATAATCGAGCGCGTGGCCATTGAGGGACATCAGGCGATTGGCCTCGTCGTATTCGGCCTCGAACGCTGTGTCGAGCAACGGATGGCCGGCTTCGTGATCGATCCGGACAGGGGCGCCGCTTGCATCGTAGTCGTAATCGATGCGGTCCAGCTCCCTGCCATTTTCGTCCAGGTAGCGAATGGCGCGCAGCTGACCGGCCGCGTCGTGGGCATGTGTCTGCCGGAGGCCATTCGGCAAGCGGATTTCCGTGAGCCGTCCGGCAAGGTCTTGCTGGAAACTGACAGTACGGCCATCGTGCTCGACCTGCCGCACCCGGCCGGCCGCGTCGTAGCTGTACTGCGTCTTCAGCACGCCATTGACCTGCCGTGTGAGGAGCTGTCCGGCAGCGTCGTAGGCGTACTCGATGGAGCCGTGGTCGTTGGTCTCCCTGATCAGGCGGTCCGCCTGGTCATAGGCGTATCGATGCTCACCGGCTTCGCTGTCGACAACCCGGACCAGGCGATCGGCCTGATCA
The DNA here is from genome assembly GCF_023195885.1 of Methylonatrum kenyense. Lineage (GTDB taxonomy): Bacteria > Pseudomonadota > Gammaproteobacteria > Nitrococcales > Aquisalimonadaceae > Methylonatrum > Methylonatrum kenyense. The sequence goes on along the minus strand of NZ_JALPKO010000009.1, from coordinate 124,523 downwards.
AAGGTGAAATGCACTGTGCGGCCATCGGCATACTCGATCATGACCGGCCGGTTGGCGAGGTCGTAGTCGATCCTTGTCTGCTTTCCGCGGGCATCCGTGGCGCTGATCAGGTTTCCCTCCAGATCGTGCTCGTCGCTGTACGCACCGCCGAGAGCATCCACCCTGCGAACGAGCCGTCCCCGCAGATCGAAGGTGTTGCTCTCGACCAGATTCCCTGCCGGATCGCGGACCCGGGCGATGCGGCCGGTTTCCGTGTAGCTGATTCCGGTCGTGTGGCCGCTGCCATCCGCCACCTGAATCAGTCGGTCCATGGCATCGTAGTCGTAGCGCGTGGTGCGGCCGGCGGCGTCGGTGCGGCTCAGCAATCGACCGGCACGGTCATGCTCCAGTAACAGACTCCGACCTGTCGGGTCGGTGATCTGCCGGATGTTGCCATAGGCATCATAGGCGAGATGCGTCGCATCGCCTGCCGCATTGATCACGCCGACCAGACGCCCTTCGCTATCGCGCTGCAACGTGGTGGCCTCGCCGGCCGGGTTGATCAGCCGTTGCAGTGCGCCCGAGGAGTGGTATTCCAGCTGCGTCTGGCGACCCAATGGATCAGTGACGGTTATGGGCCTGTGGAATCGGGGGTGATATTGCATAAGCGAAGTCCCACCGGAGGGATCCGTGACGGAGGTGACGTTGCCGCGTTGGTCATGGCTGAATCGGGTGATGCGGCCCAGCGGATCGGTCAGCGTCCGTAGCAAGCCAGTCCGTGAGTCCCGGTCGAATTCGGTGACGCGGCCCAGCGCATCCAGCTTCCGGATCGGATAGCCATCGCTGGAAAACTGATACTCGCTGACCGCATTGTTCGGATGGGTCATGCGGGTTGTGCCGACGCTGTCCCGCCACTCCGGCGTGTAGTCGAAGGCGTATACCGCGCCGTCCGCCAGGGTTTGCGACTGGATACGGCCGAGCACGCGCTGCGGCGACCAGTTGCCAGCCGCACCCGGCGGGGCCTCCGATGCCGGCGGTGGCACCAGGTAGTCGAATTCGGTGACCGCGCCGTCCGGATCGACGCGACGCACGATCTGCTGGCGCTCGTCCACCGCCGCCCATTCGTACCGCGTCGTCCCGCCGCCGAAGTCCTGTACACGCACCAGACGGTCCTCGTCATAGGAGAACGCCTGATGGCGACCCATCGGACAACGAATCTCGGTCACCTGGTCACCGGTATAGGCGAGTTGGTATTGGCGTCCCTGGTGATCACTGATGCGTGTCACCCGCGCCGATTCGTCCGGATCACGCGTGATGCGCAGCCTTTGCTGCCCCTGCGCGTCGTCGACACCCAATAGCAAGCCGTCCATCTGCCCGCCGACCCCGAAGCGCAAGCGCTGCGTACCTCGATGCAGTATCGCCGCCTCGCCGGTGACTTCCAGTTCCATGCGGAAACCGCCGCTGCGGCCGGCCTGCTGCCTGTAGCGCCCGTCGTCCTGTCGCACCAGGTTGTAACGCACGCCATCCGGTGAGGTTACCGTGGCCTGTGCGACGCCCCGCTCCAGCCGCCATTCGAAATCGGAATAGGTGCCGCGACCGAAGGGCCCGTCCCGGTCCGACAGCGAGCTGTAGCGCACGCGCACGCCCAGGGCCGGATCACCGCCGACCCGCAGGTCGTGGTCGGCCAGCACCGAACCGCTGCCGGAGGCCAGGTCCACCGGGTTGCCGGCACGCGGCCCCGGGCAATCATCGCCGTCGCCGCCGGGCGCGATCTCCGGCGGGTCATCGGGTGTGGCAAACGAGGCGCCACAGCAGAAACGCGGAATACCGACACCCGGGTCCGAAACGATGCGCTGACCATCGGCACTCACGGTCGCGGAGCCCATGACCCGCCACTGGTTCGATTCCGGATCGGGTTCCGGCAGTTCATCGTAGTACCACATGGTGGCCGTCTCGCCCGGCTGCAGGCCGAGGTCGTTCTGCATGGTTACCGGAATCGGCTCGCTGGGCTCGGCGCCGCCGGGGCGGAAGAAATAGTACAGGTAGACGCTGTTGGTGGTGACCCCCTCGGGAAGCGGCCGAATCGGCAAACGATCGGGGTGTACCTGACGCACGTTGATGCGATCGATCGGCTCGCCGTCCCAGCCGATCATGGTCGCGCCCTGCGGAATGTTCAGCGCATACCCCGGGATCGCGGGATCGGTCACGGTGGCGGCCTCGCCGGACCGAATCCGGGTGAACACCTCGGCCTGAACCGGCGCGAGATGTGCGGTCAACACCTGGCTGGTCTGTCCACTGGCTACCGTGACCGGCAAGGGAATCCGCGATGGATAGTGTTCCGACTCGGTATTCAGCAAATCGCCATCGATCAGCACGACCTGCTCGCCCCGGACCTCCGGATCGAGGAACAGATAGTGGCCACTGGCATCGGAATAGCTTGTGGCATCGCCGAGACTGACCCGGACACCCGCAAGCCCGACACCCGAATCCGCATGCACCACGCGGCCCAGCACGGCGGTCCGGGACGGGTCGAGGACCTGCAGTTGCAGCGTGATCTGCGCACGAATCAGGCCTTCCTCAGATTCCCCCTCGGCAAGCAGGCGAATCGTGTAATCGCCCGCGGCCGTCTCGCCGTGCAATTGCAGATGGACATCACGGTTTCGCGACAACTGTCGCGGATGCAGCGATGCACCGAGGTCGTCCGGCAGGCCGGAAAGCCGTAGTGCGACGGGCAGGTCGTAGTCATCGAGGCCCAGGCTTTCCAGCGACAGCACGATGCTGGCCGAGCCGGACTGCGGCAACACCAGACGCTGCTCGCTGGCTGCGATCCGGAACGCCTGCCGCTGCAGCAGGGAATAGGCGACCGGGCTCTCGGCAGTGCCGGCATCAGTTGTAACCTGAACCACACCACCCGCGGTCTGCAGCGGCACGATCACCTCAAGTTCATTGGCGGAGGCCGCCGCGACCACGGCGGCGACACCGCCGATCCTGACCTGATTACCGGCCGGGTTGTCACTGAACCGCGCGCCACGTATTCGCAATAGCGAGCCGGCAGGCCCAGCCGATGGGGAGATGCCATCCACCCTCGGAGCCAGCCCCTCGACGATCAGGCTGAGCACATTCGACAGCGCCTCCAGCGGACCGGGGTTGCCGATTCGGACGGCCTGCGTGCCGATCACATCCAGCTCGTCCACCGGCAGTTCCAGGGACAGGCGCGCATGGTCCTGCCAGCCCGGCATGAACTCCTGTTCGCCGATTGTCAGTTGCGCGCCATCGAAGAATGGTCCGCCGTCCATCTCAAGCCTGATGGCACCATCCGCCTGCGACACGCGGTCCGGCCGAATCTCATCGAAAGCGGGCGCCGGGGCCGGCAGGCGCGTGTGACGGAGCACTCCCTCTGCATCGATCTGCCAGAGGGCGTTGTGTCGAAGGTTGAGAGCAGCCATTCCCTCAGCGGCCTTCGCGGTTTCCAGCACGTCGACACGCCCCTCCGCCAGATCCAGCAGGCGAACCGGCGCGGACGCCTCAGGCACCAGCACTGCGGTGCCGGTGAACGGCTGAAACAGGATTTGCCCGATCACGGCCCCCGTATCCCATTGGTCCACCTCGCCGAGATCACTCAGGGTCAGCAACTGCAGTCGGTGACCAACGCCCAGCAGCAGGCGGTCCTCCTCGGCAACGGCCGCAAGCGCGGTGACACGCTCCCGGAACGCGAGGTCCTGTACCGGTTTTCCACTGCTCAGGCTGAAATGCCGCAGGATGCTGCCGTCGGAACCAGGAGGCGACAACACGACCAGCAACATGTCGAACTCGGGCACCAGACGGTAATGCGTGAAGGGCATGTCGATGGCAAGGTGCTGCTGCAGGCCCGCGCCGCGGGCATACACCCTGAGTCCGGATTCGCTCCGCAAGCCAAGGTAGGGCCCGGTCGCCTCCAGTGACGCATAGGCCGCCTGGTGATCGGCGGATCCGGCATGATCCGAGCGCCGCAGGCCCTGGTCATCGAGCCGCTTCAGCTGTCCACCCTGGTCCAGGACAAGGAAGCCGTCGGCGTCCTCGTCGGCTATGGCGTCGGCGACACCCGCGTCCACGGCATGCCGGGCAACAACCTCACCGCGATGACCCAGCACCGTCACGCTTTTTTCGCCGACCTGCCACAACAGACCCTGGTGGGTCACCGGGTCAACCAGTAAATGGTCCGCATCGAACACGACGACATCATCTGCCGGGGCTTCGGCCTCGCCGTCTCCCGAACCACCGCCCAGGCAGCCGCTGAGCAGGATCGCCCCGACCAGCAACGACAAGCAGTGTCGGATGCCGGCGAGGCCGCAGACCGCCCGTCCCTGGCGTTCCATGGCAGCCTCCTAACTCCGTGGCATCAGCGGCACATGGGCTGGCACGGGGACCTCGCGTCCCGCGGTGGTGATCAATGTCAGTCGCGCCCCCTGCTCGGGCCCGGTCCGGAGCCGTACTCGCGCCACCGGTTCGCCGCCGGTCAGGGCGCTGAAGTCTTCCTGGTCCTCCTCGACGATCGTGTAGGTGGTCTCGGCAAGCAATGTGCTGGGGCCGTCCGGAAGCGTGATACTGACCTCGGCCGAGGCTGCTTCGGTATCCCCGGTGAGGGCCGGGCTGACCACGGTCACCGGCTCACCACTGGCCGGGGTAACGGTCAGACTGACGGTATTGCCGACCGGTACCCCCCGGGTGGCCACCACCACGGTGACCGTGTCATCCGCATCCTCCGGCAGCACGATGTCGGCACGGCCTGTCGGCAAGGGCGGCGCCTGAATGCCGGCAACGCTCTCGATCCGCAGCCCTGGCAGGCCGGGGACAAACACCACCGATGGTTCGCCGAAGGAGAAATCCGGCGCCGTCGCTGCGGTACGCTCGAAGACATTGGCCTCAAGCCGAATCCGGCCATCGCCGCCGTTGCCAGAACGAGTCGGATTGGTGGTGCCCGAGTCCACAGAACTGCCGGGTATGCCGCCGGTGGCCTGCAACGTGCCGTTGCCGGTGATGCGGTCAGCCACGATCCGGATGGCGCCACCGCTGCCACCGCCTCCGGCGCCGCCAATGCCGGAACCCGCCACATCGCCGGAACTGCCACCGACCGCAAGCACGGCACCGGTGATGCTCGCGGTACCGCTGGCGGCAATCAGAATCGCGCCGCCGCCACCGCCGCCACCTGATCCGTGAAACGCGGGCCCGCCGACGCCGCCACCACCGCCGGAACCACCAATCAGCGGCAGCAACACCTCGGACCCATAGGTTTCGCCGGGTGTCACGCCAACACCGCTGCTGCCGGTCGTCCCGAAACTGCCACCGGCACCACTGCGCTTGCGGCCACTGGAGTGGACACCGCCTCCGCCGCCTCCCGGACCAATGCCGGCACCGCCGGGACGGTCGCTGCGATTCGCGGCCGGTTCGCCACCAAGACCACCGTCGAATCCGCCCGGCCCCGCGAAGCCGGGCAAGCCGTCGTCGCCGACGTTGCCGTCCCCTGCGGCGCCCACCGGCGGTGACCAACTGCCGCTCAGGTCAATGGTCCCGGCGATCTCCACATCGCCGCTGGCGAGCATGGTCACGGGCCGGGTGCCGTCGAAGCGGACCGTGACGCCTTCCGGGATGACCACGTTGGTGAAGTGGAAAATGCCGTCCTCCGGCAATTCGAGTTCGGTATCCACGCTGGGGGTGAATGCGCCGTCCGCGCCAGTGCTGCCGCTGTCGAAACCGGTCTCGGAGTGAACCTCTCCGCCGCCCAGCAGCAGCGCGAATCCGGCGGTCAATAGATACATCTGTCGCGTCGTCATGGCAGGCCCTCCCTGGCCGGCTTTTCCTAGTCGGGAACCTCGTCGTAGACCGTGAACGTGTTAGCGGGCGAGGCGTCGGCACTCGACCGGTCACCAGGGACCAGGACTTGTATCGTCCGCTGGCCCGGTGGCGCCTCCGGATCGATGGCGTAGCTCACGCTCAGCTCGGTGCCGTCCGCCTTGCTGCTCCAGAACGCGCCGAGGCTCAGACCCGGCTCGCCGATGGCCCGAACCCCGGCGACCATCTGCAGTCCCTCACCACGGATCAGCAATGTCCCGGCGTCACCGCCGCCGCCGAGTATCGGACTGACCGAATCGATTCGCGGTGTGCCCGGACCGATCAGGATCCGGTCCGCCAGCAGCTCCGCCGGAACGGTGACACCGTCTCCGATTTTCAGCAGCAGTCGACGCATCCCGGCCGCGGCACTCGCCTCCACCGTCACTTCCATATCCAGGGCCTTGCCATCTGCATGGGCGGAAAGGCCCTCAACGATGATGCCGTCCGCCGGCACGACACTGATTGACGAAACGCGATCCAGTGACTGCCCGGTCGCGGTCACGGTGGCGGTGCGATCGGGCGCAAGCCCGTCCGGCGCAACCTCCGACAGAACAGGCGCCTTGCTCACACCCACCGCGTTGGCGAGCGGACCCGATGATGGCCGCGCGGGAAACTCCCCGTCGCCAGGAGCCGATTGCACACCGAGCGGAAGACCCCGGTAGGTGACGGCGACAGCCGCATCGTCATCAGCAGACCGGGCCACCCGGTAGATGCCGAGCAGGGCGTCGTTCAGCGCCAGCCGCGGCTGCTCATCGTGTTCGGTGATATACACGGTGTTGCTGGCGGCCGAGGCCGGTTCGGCGCTGCCGGCCAGGGTCTCGACCTGCAATCGGCGTGGTCCCGGGTCGGCATCCGCGGAAACCGCCAGGCGGAATCGCAGAACCCGCCCATCCTCGGCAACGCGGCCTGCCTCGGCGGTCACACCGCCGTCTGGCTGCAGCGTGATTGCCCGGGCATCCTGCAGCCGCTCGCCGCGCACCGTGACCTCGCTGGCAGTCCCGCGCGGCAGATGCAACGGCGAGACCGAATCGATACGCGCGCCGGCCGGCGTGATGCGCAGGACATCAGCGCCGGGGCTCGCTGGCGGTAGAACCTTGCCGTGGCCATCGGCAATCCGCAGACGGCGCACGCCGAGCCTGGCGTCGTCCTCCAGCCTGACATGCAGTTCGGCAGAGGAGCCGTCGGCGGCGATATTGCCAATTTCCAGCTCGAGGACACCCTGATCCGAATCCAGATAGGGGGAATGGCCGGCGTGAAAACCCCGCCCCGCGAGCGTCAGCCGCTGCTCCCGGCCGGGGACGATGACGTCCGGATCAACGGCCAGCAGGTGCGATCCGGCGACAACGCCAATGCTGCGACCCGCAAGCCCCCGCGCGAACGGGCTGTCCGCGCCTGGGTCACCGTCGCCGGCGGACTGGATACCGAGCGCCGGTGCGCTCAGCGTGTCCACGGCGGGCCCCAGCTCGGTGACCAGATGCAACGTATTGCCGGGGGAGGCCGCGCCATCTGTCTCGGCAGCGGGTGTCCGCACGCGGAGTTGACGGGGGCCGGCCGCGGCATCAGGGGCGACCGAGACCAGCACCTGTACCCGCTTCCCGGATTCGGTGACCGTAGGCGCACCGAGTTCGATCCCCGCCGGCGGATTCGCGGTCACGGCGAGGGCGTCGTCCAGGTACTCGCCCCGCAGCGTCAACAGGGCGCCGCTGGCGCCGAGACGGAGGCGGTTGGGGCTCACCGAATGAAGCAGCGGATGGCCGTGGGCCACCAAAAGGCGGTCGGCGCCCGGCCGCAGCGCCGGGGCCACGCCGTGTTCGTCGGCAATCCGCAGTCGCCGCAGACCGGGGGTGGCAGCGCTTTCGACGCGAATCCTCAGCTCCAGGGTGTCCGGCTGCGAACGGCGGCTATCGACGATCTCAAGACCGTCCCCGGGTTGCACGGACTGCCCGGTGATCTCGCCCATGCCCTGCATCGCTATCTGCACGGTCTGCTCGCCGGCGTCACGGTTCAGCACTGAGGGCGTGACCGAGAGCAAGCCACGGCCTGAGGCAACCCCCAGCCCATGGTGCAGGGTAATTGTCAGGCTCCGGGGCTCACGCTCCTCCACGGGCCACGCCAGCCCCAACGGTGGCGCCAGCAGCGTGTTCACGCCGACCGCGGACTCGGTAACCAGTAACGGCACAGACACGGCACCCAGGCCCTCGGCCTTCAGAGTGAGCACGGTACTGCCCGGCACCTTACCCCGGACCACCCCGAAGGCGCGCGTCTCCCCGGGCTGGAAGCTGAGCAGGGCGGCCGACTCAAGGTCGGCAATATCGGCGGCGGGAATCGACAGAACCACGTCATGGCGCCGCGTGTCGGCATGGGACAGGACCATCTCGAAACCGCGGGCACCACCGTCAGGCGCCACTGCCAGCGGGCTGGGCCGGACGATCAGAGCCGGGCGGGCCGGATCGACGGTCAGCGGCAGCAGGACTTCGCCGCCGGCCGACCGCAGGCGTATCACCGTTTCTCCCGGAGCTCCATCACAATCCGCCAGGATCCGGAACCGCAGTGCGCCGTCCTGATGGCGAACATCCGTGAACCTCAGGCCGTCATCCACGGCAACCGGACGGGCGCCTTCGAGTCCGTCACCAATAAGCGTGACCTCGGTAGCCTGGCCGCAGCGCAGCCGATCCACGGTCTGCTCGGAGACCTCCGGCGCGGTTGCGCCGGGCTCCTGCAGAACGGCGATGATGTTGCCCGCCGGATCATGCCGGAAGAGAAGGCCCGGACCGTGTTCCGGCACCACACGAAGCAGTTGACCCGCCGCATCATGGTCCAGTTGCAGCGGACCGGCGGAAACAGCCGCCACCCCCGTGAGCAGGGCGGTCGCGCAGAAAAGCAGCAGGATTGAAGACAGACGCTGCATCCATGCCTCATTGGCCTTGGCCGCGGCGTTCCGTGCCGCGCCCCGAGAAAATTACCTGGAATCGTCCTGAAGTCGCGCCCGTGTCGACCAGAACGCGGCACGTGCCAGGTCCCGATCAACGCCGTAGCCATGGGCGTAAAGGCCGGCCAGTGCCTGCTGCGCCCTGGCGTCACCCTGCTCTGCCGCCCGTTGAAACCAGTAATAGGCCTGGGCATGACTGCGAACGCCCCCCTGACCATCACGGTGCAACCGGGCGAGGTGCCGCTGGGCCCTGGCCTGACCGGCCTCTGCCAGCGGCAGCAAAAGCCCACGAGCCTCGGCGTATGTCGCCTGGTCCAGCGCATGCTGGACCGCGGACCACGAGCTGTCAGGGGTGGATTCCGGGGGTGGCGACCGTTCAGGTGCGAGCAGCCGGTCGATGCCAGGCAGGCCGGCGCTGACCAACAGACCGAGGCCGAAACCGGCTGTCAGCAGCGCCAGCATGCGCGCTGTCCCGCGCGAGCAGCGGGGCGAGCGGGAGTCGCCGCGTGGGGTGACAAACATAATAGGACCATCCCTGGTGATCACACCGAACAGTGCCCGGCGATGTGCGCATCCTTGCGCTGGCTCTTTCCGTGAGCCTGCGACCAACTATAGGAGGGCTTTTGGCGGTCCGCCAGTATTCGCTATGAGCGTCGTGGAAAATCAGGCGTTTCCTAGGAGGCGTCCTCATCCAGCTTGCGGTAGAGCGTGCGGCGGCTGACGTCGAGTACCGCCGCGGCGCGACGCTTGTTGCCTTTGACCTGCTCCAGTACGAAATGGATGTACCGCTTCTCCAGGGTGTCCAGTGTCGGCAGCATCGGCCCTTCCATCAGGTGATCCATGATGCCGTCGGTGCCGCGTTGCACCGGGATCGGCGGCCGGCTCTGGCCGCGAATCCGGGTCGGCAGGTGTTCCGGACCGATGGTGTCCGACTGGCAAAAGGTCACCGCACGCTCGACGGCGTTCTGCAACTCGCGGACGTTGCCCGGGAATTCGTATCCGCGCAGCACGTCCATCGCTTCCTGGCTGTAGCCGGTAATCTCCCGCCCCATCTGCATTGCGTAACGCTGCAGCAGGCGCACCGCCAGCAACTCGAGATCCTCACCGCGTTCGCGCAGCGGCGGGATCCGCAGGGTAAAGGTCTCCAGCCGGTAGAACAGGTCTTCGCGGAAGTCGCCGCTCTTGATCAGTTCCTCCAGATCGCGGTTGGTGGCCGCCACGATGCGGACGTCGACCTTGTGTTCCTTGTTGCTGCCAATCGGGCGGATGACGCCATCCTGCAACACGCGAAGCAGCTTGGCCTGCAGGGCCATCGGCATCTCGCCCAGTTCGTCCAGGAACAGGGTGCCGCCGGTGGCCTGCGAGAACAGACCCTTGCGGGCCTTGACCGCGCCGGTGAAGGCGCCGGCCTCGTGGCCGAAGAATTCGCTTTCCAGCAATTCGGCGGGCACGCCGGCGCAGTTGACGGCCTGAAACGGGCCATCGGCGCGGTCGCTTTCATCGTGGATGGCGCGCGCCACCAGCTCCTTGCCGGTGCCACTCTCGCCAATCACCAAAACCGGTCCGTTGGCCGAGGCCAGCTGCGTGATCTGCTGGAACATGGTCTGCATCGCAGTGTCGCGGCCGATCATGCCGTGGAAGTGTTCCTGGTCTATCAGCTCGCGGAAGCGCTGGACCTCGCCTCGCAGGCGGCGGGTTTCCAGCAGGCGGGATACCGCCAGCATGAAGTGCTCCAGGTCCAACGGCTTGGTCAGGAACTCGTCGGCGCCCTTTTTCAGCGCCTCGACTGCCTGGGCGACGGTGCCGAAACCGGTGATCATCAGGAACCCCGGCCTGGCCGGCAGTTCCTGCAACTGCTCCAGCAGCGCCAGGCCGTCCATGCCAGGCAATCGCAGGTCACTGACCACCATGTCGGGTTTGAAGGTCGGCAGTTCCGCCAGCGCCGCCTCGGCGCTGTCAACCGCCAACACGCCCAGTCCGGCATCCTCGAGTTCATCCTGCAACAACTGCCGGAGCCCTGGATCGTCTTCCACCAGCAGCACCTGTTCAGGCGTCGTGTTTGCTTTCTTCCCGGCCATCGCCGTTCTGCCCCCCATCTTCATTTACCGGAAACCGGACATCGACACGCGTGCCCCCGCCATCGGCCGCGGAAATCGCAATATCACCGCCGTGTTCACTGACGATGCCGTGAACCACCGCGAGCCCGAGTCCGGTGCCTTCGCCCACTGCCTTGGTGGTGAAGAACGGTTCGAACAGGCGATCACGAATCTCGCCGGGCACGCCCGGGCCATCGTCTTCCACCGTGAACAGGATCTCGTCCCCATCCTCCTGCCAACGCAGACAAACCGTGGTCGCACCGGCCTGGGCGGCGTTGCGCAGCAGGTTGACCAGCACCTGCTCAACCCGGATCGGATCCACCCGGCATGGTGGACCGGGCTGTTCGCCGTCGAGCTCCAGTTTCACCGAGCGGCTTGCTTCATCGTGCTCAAGTGCGGTGGCCGCCGCCGAGGCCAGCAACCCGGCCGCGGTGTCGCGGTAGTGATGGCTGGTACCGCGAGCGAAGTCGAGTAATTGGCGAACGATATGCTCCATGCGGGTGACCTCGCTACGCACCTCCCGCAGGGCGCGCACCTCCGGACCATCGCCATCCAGTCGTCGCAATGCGCGCTGGGCCTTGCCATCAACGACGCTGAGCGGCGTGCCGAGTTCATGGGCAACGCCGGAGGCGAGGCGGCCGATGGCAGCGAGCTTCTCCGAATGCCGCAGTTGATCCTCGAGACGGGCCTGGGTGCGGCGCCGGTCCTCCAGTTCATGTTCGGCGCGGCGAATGCCGTCGAGCATGTCGTTGAGTGCCGTGCTCAGGCGCCGTATCTCGCGCGGACCTTCGGCACCGGCGCGGAAATCCCGCTGCCCGTCTTCCACCCGGGCCATGGTCTCCATCAGCCGTTCGAAGTGCCGGCCGATGGCCAGGCGGTGACCCAGCAGCACCAGTACGCTAATGAAGACGCCCCCCACGACCATGAAGGCGATGGCCTGGACCCGCAGGTCGGTGATCAGATCATGGAAGTCACTGCCGCGGCGCGTGACGTGCAACAGGCCGCTGACCTGACCGCCGGTATCGGTCAGCGGCACGAAATAAGAATAGACGTCCTGCCCCTGAATGCGCTCGTAGGTACCCCGACGCTCGCCGGCGGCAGCGATATCGGCAACCTCCGCCCGGCGCGGCGACGGATTGACTGCGCCAACCGCGGCAATGGGTTCGCCGCTGGCACTGTACACATAGGCGCCATAGATACGGCCGATACGGAACACCGACTCCAGCGCCTGGCGCACGCCTTCGTCTTCACCCTGTTCCAGGCTGTCGCTGACCGGCAGGCTGATGGCCCGCGCCATCAAGGCCACGTCTTCCTGCATGCGCTCCTCGGCCGCCTTTTCCAGGGTCCAGAGGACCATGGAAGTGAGCATCGCTGCGCCGATCAGGAGCGGCGCCAGCACGAGCAGAATCAACGCCGCACGCAGACTCCAGAAGCGCCGAAAATGGCGGACCAACGTGTTTATCTTTGGCACATGTAGCATAACGCAACAATTTTAGGCGGCCACACAAGTGGCTGGCAAGTCAGCTGGCAACACTCGAACATCCCTTCAATAACAGCCTGTTAAAACCTTTCCTGGCGTTTCGCGTGCCGCGCTGTCGGTGCTGGCACAGCCTCTGCAAAACCGGTCTGACCCGAACTTGTGCAAGAGGAGTGACAAAATGCGATTCAGGATTTCCGCCATGTTGATAACACCGCTGTTGGCCGGCCTCGCCGTCTCGCCAATGGTGATGGCGCAGGACGACGGCTACGGTGAGGCCGAGCCGCTGGAGCAGGCGCAGGACGCGGAAAACTTCGAACAACAGGAGCTTGAGCGTTTTGCCGACGCTTACGTGGAAGTCGGCGAGATCCATGCCGACTATTCGCAGCGCCTGGAACAGGCGGAAGATCCGGACCAGGCCCAGGAAGTGCAGCAGGAAGCCAATGACCGGATGATCGAGGCCATTCAGGAACAGGGGCTTGAGGTCCAGGACTATTCCGAGATTGCTGCCGCACTGGAGCGCGATCCGGAAATGCGCGATGAAGTGGTGACGTTGATCGAAGAGCGGGAATAATCGATTCGCCGATCCGCTTCGTGAAGCCCCGCTCCGGCGGGGCCATTTCATTCTGAGGAAGGGCTGCTCCCCCAGCAGCCCTTCGGACCATGGTCGCGCTCGATCCGAACCGCCTGATCCCTTACACTTTGCCCCCTGATCGCTGGGTTTGCCGGAATATTCCGCGAACCATGCGAGCCGGTAGACGTAGGCTTGGGGGCACGATGGCGACGAACCCGCACTATCACAAGAATCACAGCAGCTTCGAGTACGACGATCTGCTGGCCTGCGGCCGCGGGGAACTGTTCGGTCCGGGTAATCCGCAGTTGCCCCTGCCGAACATGCTCATGCTCGATCGGATTACTCTGATCGATGACACGGGAGGCGCCTACAACAAGGGGCAGATCATCGCCGAACTCGATATCCACCCGGACCTCTGGTTCTTCAAGTGTCATTTCGAGAACGATCCGGTAATGCCCGGCTGTCTCGGACTGGATGCAATGTGGCAACTGGTCGGCTTTTTCCTCGGCTGGAAGGGCGGCCAGGGTCGTGGCCGGGCCCTGGGAGCAGGCGATGTGAAGTTTACCGGTCAGGTGCTACCAACCGCGCAGCGGGTCACCTACCGAATCGACATGAAACGCGTCATCATGCGGCGGCTGACCATGGGCATCGCCGACGCCAGCCTGGACGTCGATGGTGAGGTCATCTACACGGCATCGGATTTGCGCGTCGGACTGTTTGAAGCCCCCGATGCCATGAGCACCTAGGGAATGAATCAGTTTTTCCCTAAGGAACACCGCTCTGACAGGGTTTCCCTTATGAGAACCACGTTTCCCCGCAGGCCGCATACCATGCGGCGACAACACGGAATGCTGGAGCGAGGATAATGAAACGGGTGGTCGTTACCGGACTCGGGGTCGTCTCCTGTATTGGCACTGATGCACCGTCGGTGATCGACAGTCTGCGCGCCGGGCGCTCGGGTATTCGTGCCAACGAGAGCTACCGCGAGTACGGACTGCGCAGTCAGATCTCCGGCAGTATCGATATCGATCTGGACTCGCTGATCCCGCGGAAGCCCCGGCGGTTCATGGGAAACGCGGCGGCCTACGCCTATGTCGCCATGCAGCAGGCGATTTCCGATGCCCGGCTTAAGGGCAGCCAGGTGTCGAATGATCGCACCGGGCTGATTGCCGGTTCGGGCGGCGCCTCCTCGTCGAACCAGGTGGCGGCCGCCGACATCCTGCGCGCGCGTGGCGTGAAACGCGTTGGTCCTTACCAGGTGCCGCGGGTCATGGGCAGCACCGTGTCCGCCTGCCTTGCCACGCCGTTCCGGATTCGCGGCGTCAACTACTCCATCACCTCGGCCTGCGCCACCAGCGCGCACTGTATTGGTAATGCCGTCGAGCAGATTCGCATGGGCAAGCAGGACATCGTGTTTGCCGGTGGCGGCGAGGAAGAGCACTGGTCCCTGACCATGCTGTTCGATGCCATGGGGGCGCTGTCGACCAAGCGCAACGACAGGCCGGAGACGGCCTCCCGCGCCTTTGACAGGGACCGGGATGGTTTTGTCATTGCCGGCGGCGGCGGCATGCTGGTTCTCGAAGAGTTGGAACATGCCCGCGCGCGGGGTGCCAGGATCTATGCCGAGGTGGTTGGCTATGGTGCGACCTCCGACGGGCATGACATGGTCGCGCCCTCCGGTGAAGGCGCTGCCCGGTGCATGCGCCAGGCACTGCAGGACGTCGACACGCCGGTGGATTACGTCAATGCCCACGGCACCAGTACGCCGGTTGGCGATGTCGCCGAGCTGAGGGCCTTGCGCGAGGTGTTTGGCGAAGCCGTACCGCCGGTGAGTTCCACCAAGTCGCTTGCCGGGCACTCCCAGGGTGCCACCGGTGTGCACGAGGCAATTTTCAGCCTGCTAATGCTGGAGCACGATTTCATCAGCGCATCGGTCAATATCGAGACACCCGACCCCGAAGTTGGCGAAATTCCCCTCGTCACCACCCTGCGCGACAAGCCGGGGCTGCGCACGGTCATGTCCAACAGCTTCGGCTTCGGCGGCACCAACGCGACGCTGGTATTCCGCAAGCTGGATTGACGCCGCCCCGGCCCGGCGCCGCTTGCCATTACCGGCCCCGGGGGGCTCAACCCGCGCCACTTGTTCAGCATCGGGAAAGCTCCGTCGCTTATACTCCGTCGGTAGGCCCCGGGGACGCCCCTTGGCGGCCCGGCACTCGGCCCGGGACCCCAGAAAAGAATCCACAGCACGGAGAATAACGATGAAACATCACGCGCTTGCAGCAATTATCGGCCTTGCCAGCACGGGCATGGTGCTGGTTGGCTGCCAGACAACGGACCCCTATACCGGCGAACAGCAGACCTCACGCGCCACCATCGGCGCGGGTATCGGGGCGGTTGCCGGCGCGGCAGTGGGCGCCCTGACCGGCTCGGACAGCCGCCAGCGGCGGCAGCGTGCGCTGATTGGCGCCGGGGTCGGCGGCTTATCCGGTGCCGCAGTCGGGCACTACATGGACCGCCAGGAAGCCGAGCTGCGTGAGCAGCTTGCCGGAACCGGGGTGAGCGTCACCCGCAACGGTGATGACATCATCCTGAACATGCCGGGCAACGTGACCTTCGCCGTTGACAGCGCCGACCTGCGTTCGGATTTTTTTGATGTACTCGATTCGGTGGCATTGGTGGCCGAGGAGTTCGACAAGACGCTGATCGAGGTCATCGGCCACACCGACAGCACCGGGCCGGCGGATCACAATCAGCGGCTGTCCGAACGACGCGCGCAGACCGTGGGCCGCTACCTGGAGAACCGTGGCGTGGATGGTCGGCGGCTGGCGATGGCGGGCTTCGGCGAGGAATACCCGATCGCTGACAACAATACCGAGGAAGGTCGGCAGCAGAACCGTCGGGTCGAGGTAACGCTGGCGCCGCTGGTCGAATCCTGAACGAGGCGTTCGCCCCGGGGCGCGGGTCCGTCGGGGCCCGCGCCATCAGGACCAATCCGACATCACGCGGATACCGGACTGGAATTTGCGGTTTTCAGTAGAACGGGGCCAGGATCAGCGGCAGATAGTGGTCCAGCAACAGCAGACCGAATACCCCCATCAGGTAGGCGATCGAGTAGCCGAAGGCCTTCATTGGCAGGCTTTCGTCGTCTGACAGATGCATCGCCACCGCGTAGTACAGGAACACTGCATTCAGCACCGTCACGCCGAACAGATACAGCGGCCCCGCCATGCGTAGCGCAAAGGGCAGCAAAGTCACCGCGGACAGCAGGATCGTGTAGAGCGTGATCTGCAACTTCGTGAACGGTACCCCATGCGTGACCGGCAGCATCGGGATACTGACCCGCGCGTAATCCTCCCGCCGATGGATCGCCAGCGCCCAGAAATGCGGCGGCGTCCAGATGAAAATGATCAGGAACAGCAACAGTGCGTGGGCATCGACGGTTCCGGTGACGGCCGCCCAACCCAACACCGGCGGCGCCGCACCGGCCACCCCGCCGATAACAATGTTCTGCGGGGTGGCGCGCTTCAGGTAGAGCGTGTAGACAACGGCGTAGCCCATCAACGAGAGGAAGGTCAGCGCCGCCGTCAGCGGGTTGACCAGCAGGTACAGCAGCAGCAGGCCGGCGACACCGAGGCCACCGGCAAACAGCACGGCATTGCGCGAGGTGATGTTGCCCTGGGGCAGCGGCCTGCCCTTCGTCCTGGCCATGCGGGCGTCCACCTGCTGGTCAACCAGCTGGTTGATCGCTGCCGCCGAGGCAGAGGCAAGACCGATGCCGAGACTGCCAATGATCAGCGCATCCCAGGGCACCTGGCCGGGCGGCGCGGCAAGCACCATGCCGACGATGGCCGTGAACACCAGCAGCGCCACGACCTTCGGCTTGCACAGATCATAATAATCCCGCCAGCTCGCCGCGATGCCGGTCACACCCGAGTACTCCGCCACGTTCCGTTGCTGCACCTTGCGGTCCCTGTCATGTCGTTGCCCGAATCGGAGCCTGTCCATCCCGCGTCTCAAGGGGACGCAGACTATGACAGAGCGCGATGACACTCAACAGCAGCAAAGCTGCGCCACCGTTATGGGCAACCGCCATCCACAGCGGCAGGCTGTAGAGCACGTTACCAATCCCGAGCAGCCACTGCAGAACCAGCGCCACGGCCATGAAACCCGCTATCTTCGCACTCACCGTGCCGGCGGCACGGCGCCAGACCGCAAGCAGCAAACCAAGCACGGCAATCGCCACGACCACCGCACCGATGCGATGCACGAACTGGATCGCGACCCGGGCCGGATGGTCGAGAACGCCAAACTCGTAGTCCACGCCGAGGCCCCGCCACAGCACAAACGCTTCGCCATAATCGGCATCCGGTACCCACTGCCCCTGACAGGTGGGGAAATCGGTACAGGCCAGTGCCGCATAGTTGGTACTGACCCAGCCACCGAGCGCGATCTGGCCGGTCACCAGGACCAGGATCAGCAAGGCCCAGGACTGAAGCGAGCGTGCGGCCGGTTCCGGAGTATCCGGTCGCAGAAAGCGACCCTGGCGAAGGGTCAACCACCAGAGCAAGCCGAGAGTCGTCATGCCGCCAAGCAGGTGCATGGTCACGACCATGGGTTTCAACTGCCAGGTCACTGTCCACATGCCGAGGATCGACTGGGCAATGATCAGGACACCGAGGAACAGCGGCAGCTTGAACGGCTGTCCAGGCCGGTGGCGGTTGCGCACTGCCATAACCGCGAGCGCGAACACGATCAGGCCCAGGATGCCTGCCGCGTAGCGATGAATCATCTCTTTCCAGGCCTTGTCCACCTCAACCGCACGCTCGGGATAGGCCTCATTCGCGGCCGCGATGGCCTCCGGCGTCTGCGGCACACCCAGCAGCATGCCGTAACAACCCGGCCAGTCCGGGCAACCCAGGCCGGCATCTTCCAGGCGAACCCATGCGCCCAGCAGCACCACCAGCAGGGTCAGACCAACGGCCCCGAGGGAAAGGCGAAAAAACGCTCGCGTGGTCATTGCTCTCAGTCATCCTCCGACAGCCCCTGGAGACGCTCCAGGTCGATATTGGAAAGGCGCAACAACTTCTTCAGGTCCTGCAACAGGCCACCCGCATCCAGCGGCTCGGGGTAAGCCATCATGCGGTAGGCGCGGGTATCCATTAGCGACAGGGACATGCCGTTGCCCCCGTGTGCCGCGTCGGGGATCGGGTTTTCGCCAAACACGACACGCAGGTCCTGGTTGTCCTCCAGCACCGCATTTTCCGGCGGCTCGGCACCCGCGGGCAGCACCAGCACACGGCGCACGCGGTCGGCGTTCTGGGCAAGTGCCAGCCGGACCTGCCGGGTTTCACGCAAGCGCTCGATGCAGGCCTCGGCGCAGGCGCCATCATGCACCATCAGGATGGTCCAGCGACCACGGAACCGGTTGCGGTCGACCGCCGCACCGTCGATGTCGCGAAGTTCGCCTTCCAGGTGGTGCGGCGGCTGGATCAGGTCACCGTGGTTCGCGGTGCCGCTGGGGTGCCAGCCCGTGAAGAACATGGTCCAGGCGATGGCCGCCGGCACCAGAAAACTGGCAAACAGCAGGATCAGCGGCCAGGGTGCCGGCCGTTTTCCGGTCTCAGTCATTCAGTTCCTCCGGTCGTCGCCGCAGGTTCACGGCGAGATAGATCACGACAAGGGCGGCTGCCAGCCCGAACCACTGGACCGCATAGGCCCTGTTCCGTTCCGGACCGTAGCCGTCCGGATGTTCGGGGCGCCATTCGCGGACAAAACCCTCGGCGCTGTCCGGCGCCAGGCGCAGCACCACCGGCAGCAGTTCCGCATCAACCCTGGCACCAAGCTCTGCGTAGTCGATGTATTGAATACGCAACGGCCAACCGGACTCACCGTCGGCGAGACCACCCAGCCGGATGCCGGTTGCCGGTCCCTGATCCAGATGCCCCTCGATCGGGATCTCCGTCGACTCCATGCCCACCTCGGGCAGTTGGGCCCGGCTCTCGCCGGCAGGTACCCAGCCGCGGTCCACCAGGACCACGCGGTCGTCGCCGGCAAGACGGTACGGCGTCAGCACGTGATAACCTACTGTCCTTCGGTGAGTCTGGTTATCCAGAAGCAGGCTTCGTTCCGGCAGGAACTCACCCTCCGCCCGTGCGGGACGGAACAGCATGGCTTCCGGATCCAGCCGATCACGGTTCAGGTTCACTGGCGCGGCCGTACGCTGGGCGTCGAAACTCGCCAGCAAGCCTGCCCGCTGCTCGGCCCGGTCAAGTTGCCAGAAACCCAGGCCGACCAGCACCGGCAGCAGCAGCAGGAAGGCGAGGGTTGGCACCATGCCGGGCCGAAAATCGAACGAACCGATACGCATCGCGTCAATGAATCGCGGCGGTCATGGAAACGGCCGCCTGACCCCTCGACGATAAAACGGGACAGCCAATGACCGTTGTCATCAAGATCTTGGTGTTACTCATCTTCTTCGTCATCGTCGCGAGTCTCGCCTCCGGTGCCTACTACCTGGTCCGTGACGGCAGCGACCGGAAACGCGTCGTCCGCGCCCTCACCGTCCGGATCACGCTGTCCGTGGCGTTATTCAGCGTGTTGATCGCCCTGTTCCTGTTCGGGGTGATCGAACCGAATGATCCGTTCCGGCCCTGAGCGGCTGTGATGTGATGCAGACCACAAGCCGACCGTTTCCCTGCGGCCGCGAACGCAAACTGCCCCTCGCACAAAGCGGGCCGCCCGGTATCCCGGGCGGCCCGCTTGCTGTCTGTCGATCGGATCGGCGGTCAGCTGACGACCGCCCAATCCTTTAGATCACGTAGACGAAGATGAACAGGCCGAGCCAGACCACGTCCACGAAGTGCCAGTACCAGGCCGCGGCCTCGAAGCCGAAATGCCTTTCGGCCGTGAAATGACCCCGCATGACCCGCAGCAATATGACAAGCAGCGTGATCACGCCAAGGAACACGTGCACACCGTGGAACCCGGTCAGCATGAAGAATGTGGAACCGTAAATGCCGGTATCCATGCGCAGGTTCAGTTCCTGATAGGCATAGACGTACTCGTACATCTGCACGCCCATGAAGATCGAACCGAGCAGCACGGTAGCGGCCAGACCAAGAATGACCTTCGTGCGATCATTGTGCTTCATCGCGTGGTGCGCGATGGTCAGCGTCACGCCCGAGGTCAACAGGATCGTGGTGTTGATCGTTGGCAGCGCCCAGGCACCCATCGGCGTGAAATCAAGATCCAGGAAACCGGGTCCCGCCGTGGGCCACGACAGGCTGACCGAGTCCCAGAGAAATTCGCTGGTGGCCGGGTCACCACCACTGAGCCACGGAATCGAGAACACCCGGGCGTAAAACAGGGCGCCGAAGAACGCGGCAAAGAACATGACTTCCGCGAAGATGAACCAGGCCATACCCTGGCGGAAGGACACATCAACCTGCGCGTTATACTTGCCGGTCACGTCCTCGATGATCACGTCCCGGAACCACATAACGGCCATGATCAGCGTAATGATGCCGCCGATGACCATCATCGGCATGCCGGACGATCCGCCATTCAGGAACACGCCGAAGCCGGCCGCAAGCAGCACGATCCCCGGAATTCCGAAGACCGGCCAGCGGCTGTCCTCGGGCACAAAATAGGCGTCCTTGGAATGTGAACTCATTCTTATAATCCCCTTAGATTCCTAATCGGCGGACTGCGGTGCCCCGGCATGCAGTTCCGCTGCCTCCTCGTCATATTCCGGCAGGTCGCCGTCCCTGATGTCAAACAAGGTGTACGAGAGCGTCACCGTCTGGTTCCGTTCCGGAAGCGCCGGATCGACGAAGAACGTGACCGGCATCTTGCGTTGTTCCGAACCGGCGAAACGCTGCTCGGTGAAGCAGAAGCATTCCGTCTTCTTGAAGTGCCGGCCCGCCGTGCCCGGCGCCACGCTCGGAATGATCTGGCTGACCGTGCTGCCCTCATACTGGTTCTCGGCCACAAAATAGGCCGTGTAAAGCTCACCCGGCGTGACTTCCATTCGCGACTGCTTGGGACGGAAAGTCCACGGCTGACTGCCGTTGACCGTGGCCACAAACTCCACAGTGACCTTGCGATCCGGATCGTACTCCATATCCCCGGGACCAGCCGACGCTTCATTGGACACGAATCCGTTGAAGCCAGTGACTTCGCAGAACACCTGATATGCCGGCACCATTGCGAAACCGAAACCGAACATACCGACCGCAACCAAAGCCATCTTGGCTGCCGTGCGTCCGCCGGAGCGGCGCTGGATGGTCGTTTCTTCAGTCATTACAACACCTGCATGACGATAAAGATTGCGTAAAGGGCGAACGCGATAACCGCTAGAACGACGGCGGTGCGAATCACCCCCCGCCGTCGTTCGGATCGCTGCGGACGATCACTCACGGTCATCCGCCCTTATTTCACGGCCGGTGGCGTTTCAAAGGTGTGGTACGGCGCCGGCGACGGCAGCGTCCACTCCAGGCCCTTGGCTCCTTCCCAGACCCCGGAACTGGCCTTCTGACCACCACGGACACACTTGACGATGATGTAGACAAACAGCAACTGCGCGAGCCCGAAGACGAAGCCACCGATGCTCGAGATCATATTGAACTCGGCGAACTGGACAGCGTAGTCGGGAATACGCCGCGGCATGCCGGCCAGACCCAGGAAATGCTGCGGGAAGAACAGCACGTTTACCGAGATGGTCGACAGCCAGAAGTGCCACTTGCCGAGCTTCTCGTCGTACATGTGGCCGGTCCACTTCGGCAGCCAGAAGTACACCGCGGCCATGATCGAGAACACGGCACCGGTCACCAGCACGTAGTGGAAGTGGGCCACGACGAAGTAGGTGTCGTGGTACTGCAGGTCCACCGGCGCCAGCGCCAGCATGACGCCGGACAGGCCGCCAATCGTGAACAGCAGGACGAAGGCAATCGAGAACAGCATCGGCGTCTCGAAGGTCATCGAGCCCTGCCACATGGTCGCCATCCAGTTGAAAATCTTCACGCCGGTCGGGACCGCCACAAGCATGGTGGCGTACATGAAGAACAGCTGGCCTGCCAGCGGCATGCCCACCGTGAACATGTGGTGACCCCAGACGATGAAGCTCAGGAAGGCGATAGAGGCCGTGGCATAAACCATCGAACTGTAGCCGAACAAGGGCTTGCGCGCGAAGGTCGGGATGATCGCCGATACGATACCGAAGGCCGGCAGAATCAGGATGTAAACCTCGGGATGCCCGAAGAACCAGAAGATATGCTGGAACATGACCGGGTCACCACCGCCGGCGGCGCTGAAGAAACTGGTACCGAAATACTGGTCGGTGAGCAGCATGGTCACCGCACCCGCAAGCACCGGCATGACGGCCACGATCAGGAAGGCGGTAATCAGCCAGGCCCAGACGAACATCGGCATCTTCATCAGGGTCATGCCCGGGGCGCGCATGTTCAGGATCGTGGCGACGATGTTGATCGAACCCATGATCGACGAGATGCCGAGAATATGCACCGCGAGGATCAGGAACGGGAACGAGTCACCCAGCTGCAGCACCAGCGGCGGATACATGGTCCAGCCACCAGCCGGCGCACCGCCCGGCAGGAACAGGGTGGCGAGCAACAACACGAAACCGGCCGGCAGCAGCCAGAAGGCCCAGTTATTGATACGCGGCAGGGCCATGTCCGGTGCGCCGATCTGCACCGGAATGAGCCAGTTCGCCAAGCCGGTAAATGCGGGCATGACCGCGCCAAAAATCATCACCAGGGCATGCATGGTGGTCATCTGGTTGAAGAAGTGCGGATCAACCAGGTTCAGGCCGGGCTGGAACAGCTCGGCGCGAATCACCATGGCCATGGCGCCGCCGATGAAGAACATCAGCAGGCCAAACACCATGTACAGGACACCCAGATCCTTGTGGTTGGTGGTAAACAGCCAACGCTTGAAGAACCCCGGCGGGGGGCCGTGATGGTGGGCGTCGTGCGTATCGTGTGTGGTGGCGGTCATAGCCGAAATACCTCTTATGAGATCGCTTTTATCCGTTCGACTCGAAGCTTTCTAATTAGCGAGCGTCCTCGACATCGGCAGGCTGGAACACATCGCCGCCGTCGTCGTCATTGCCCCAGGCGTTGCGGACATAGGTCAGCACGCCTGCAAGTTCCTGATTGCTCAAGCTGGCGAACGACTGCATCGTGGTACCGCTGACGCCGTCGAGAAGAATCGACTTGTACTCATCGCGGTCGCCCAGCACCTTGTCGCTGCCCGCCAGTGCCGGAAACATGTCGCCCATGCCCTCGCCGCCGGCCTGGTGACACGCCATGCACTGGTTGTCATAGACGTCTTCGCCCAGCGCCATCAGATCGTCCATTTCCATATCGGAGAGGTCATCGTCATCGACTGCGACGTCGCCATTGACCTCTTCCTGCTGTTCAGCAACCCAGGCCTCGTAGTCTTCCTCGGTCTTCGCGACAACCACGATCGGCATGAAGGCGTGATCACGACCGCAAAGCTCGGCGCACTGACCCCGATAGGTACCGGGCTCCTGGATCTCCGCCCAGGCCTCGTTGACGAAACCAGGGATGGTGTCCTTCTTCCAGCCAAGCTCCGGCACCCACCAGGAATGGATCACGTCATTGGCGGTCAGCAGGAAACGGATCTTGGTGTTAACCGGCACCACCAGCGGGTTATCCACGTTCAGCAGGTAATGCTCCACGTCGCGGGGCCTGATCTCGGGATTACGCTGACGGGCGCGATCGCTGTCGCGATCGAGCCGGCTGTAGAAGTGGATGCCTTCATCCAGATACTCGTACTCCCACATCCACTGGTAGCCGGTGACCTTCACCGTCATCTCGTAGCCGGAAGTGTCCTCCATCTTGATCATCGCCTGGGTCGCGGGGACGGCAATGCCGAGCAGGATCAGGAAGGGAACAGCCGTCCAGACGATCTCGACGGTGGTGCTGTGATGCCAGGTGGCCGGCTTGGCGCCCTGCGACTTGCGGTATTTCCATACCGAGAAGAACACCCCCGCAAACACCGCGACGCCAATAACCGTCAC
The DNA here is from genome assembly GCF_023195885.1 of Methylonatrum kenyense. Taxonomy (GTDB): domain Bacteria; phylum Pseudomonadota; class Gammaproteobacteria; order Nitrococcales; family Aquisalimonadaceae; genus Methylonatrum; species Methylonatrum kenyense. Next base: position 100,535 of record NZ_JALPKO010000009.1, on the reverse strand, counting down.
GATCCAGAAGGTCAGCATGTGCATGCTGTAGGCCACCTGGCTCAGGCTGGTCACACCCTCGGGCAGGTTAACGCCCCAGGGGCGCCGCCAATCGGACTCGGCTGCCGCGCCAGCAGAAAACAACATCGCCAGCGCCGCAGTGGATGCGACGAAGAGTCTCGTCAGCTTGTTCTGGTTCATTCCTCGCTCTCTCCCGACTGAGATGGGCGGTTTCTGTTTATGGTGTTCTATTCCCGACTGCTGCCGTCCCTCAGGACGGAACGCCCCGTGCAGCCATGGGACCGATACAGCGTTGAAGCTCATCCGCGAGCGCCAAGCGCTCCTCTTCCGTAAGGAATGCGCCGAGTTCGACCGCATCCCCCTGTGAGCGGATTAGAAGACGGCTTGGATACCAACGGTGGAAGGAGGCTTCCAACAATACTTCCGACCACGCCAGGTCGAAATTCCAGGTTGTATCCGGCTCTTTCTGGCCTTTTCTGATTTCCACGGTCGACCCGTCGACCAGGATCTCCTCGCGGTACTTACCCCGCACTGCCGAAACATAGAGCGCGACGCCGAGCGCCGTCAACTCAAGACCGGCAAATGGCAGGATGGGCCAGAAGCCGGCAAAGGCAAACAGTGTCGCGACCGAGAGGCTGACAACGGCTATGGCGATGAACACCACCAGCGTCGTCCGCCAATAGACACCGCAGTTCGGACGCAGGACGAAATGACGCGTCTCCGCGCCGACCCCCTGTTGCTCCGTCTCCATGGGACTTGCCCCCCATGCCAGACCGAACGGCGCTACAGGCGCCCATACGGCCGGCGGCCAATATTAGAGGAGATCCTTTCCCGAAGAAACCCTGGTCCAGCAAACGCTGATTCGGTAGGGCACCTTGCCAGGTGCCCGAAAGTGCCGCCCGCCGCCGGCCGGGGGGCAAATCAGCATTTGCCTGAGGCCTTCAAGCAAACAGCCCGCCCAGGGCATCGTGATCGAGCTGCGCCGCCACGGTGGCGGGGGTCGGGTCGGCGGCGAAACCGATCCGGCCCAGCAGCGGTGCGCCAAGCCGTTCACGGATCGCATCAACCTGTTCGTCAAGCAATGGCGTTTCCGCAGCCGTGCAGTTGGCAATCCAGCCGGCCAGCGACAAGCCAGAATCCCTGATCGCCGCCGCGCTCAACAGCGAATGATTGATACAGCCGAGGCGGATCGCTACCACCAGAATAACCGGATATCCGAGGCAATGCGCCAGGTCCGCAAGGGTTTCCCGCCGGTTGAGTGGCACCAACCAGCCACCCGCCCCTTCAACCAGATTGACGCCCTCGCCTGCCAGGGCGTTCGCCCGAATATGATCCGCCAGGTCCGCGGCGCGCAGCTGCGTACCGATCTGCGCTGCCGCAAGATGCGGCGCAATGGCCGGCTCGAGGGCAACGGGATTCGTGACGTGGTACGCCGGGGAACCGTCCGACAGCCGCTGCAAGGCCAGCGCGTCCCCATTGCGCAGCCCGTGCGCTGTCCGTTCACAACCGGCGGCCACCGGCTTGAAACCTCGCACCGGCAGCCCGGAGGCGCGGAGGGCATGCATGAGGCCGCGGGACACCACCGTCTTGCCCACGTCGGTGTCCGTTCCTGTGACAAACAACCCCCGCCGCCGTTCTTCGGTGGTCATGAGGACCTCCTGCGCACGCGGATGCCATCCAGCGGAATGACCACGGCGCCATCATCCCTGCGTTCCTGCGGCTGCTCGCCGCTGGCCCAGGCATGACCGTAGACGACTTCCCAGGTGGCGGGCAGCCGGCCGTCGGCTCGCCGGTATGCGGAATAGGCGGTCTCCAGCCGTTGCCAGGCGGCGCGCCCGAGCAGGCCGCCGCGCCGATGGCCGCGCACCGTGTTGGCACCGATGCGGCGCAGATCCTGAAACAGGCCCCTGAGTTCTGGATAGGTCAAGGTGAAGGGCTCCATGTCCATGACCGGATCACCGAACCTGGCGCGCACCAGCGCGTCGCCCAGGTCGTGCATATCAGGGAAACGATTGACGTGATCCGCGTCGTCGACCGCCTGCCAGCTCTCCCGCAGCTCGCGCAGCGTATCCGGACCAACAGTCGAGAACAGCAGCAGGCCACCGGGGCGTAGCACGCGATGGCATTCACGAAACAGCCGCTGCGGGTCCTCGCTCCACTGGAAACTCATGCTGGAGAAAAGCAGGTCGACGCTCTGCGGCGCCAACGGCAGTTGATCGAGACTTGCCTGCACTGCCGGCACCGGACGGAGCCATGTGCCGTGCCGACGGGCCTGCCGCAGCATGTTGCCGGACAGGTCCAGTGCCACCACCTGCGCCTTGCGGTATCGCCTGCGCAGGGCGTCGGTCTGCAGCCCCGTTCCGGCGCCAAGATCGACCACCAGTCCAGGCTGCAGCCGGATCAGATCGAGCCGCTGCAGCAGGCGCTCGCCGACTTCCCGCTGCAGCACCGCCGACTCCTCATAACGGTCCGCTGCGGCATCGAAGGCACGCCGAACCTGCTCGCGCTGCCGGTATGGCGTTTCGTCGTTCATCCGGACACCTCCCGCCGCAGCGCCGGAACGCCGGCCATCGCATCCAGCAGCAGTTCGACGTCCGCTGCGGTATGCAGGGCGGAAAAGGTCACGCGAAGGCGTGCCGAACCCTCCGGCACCGTGGGTGGCCGGATGGCGCTGACCAGGATGCCGCGCTGCTCCAGTGCCCGGCTTGCGTCGACCGCGGCGGCCGCGTCACCGACCACCACGGGCTGAATCGGTGTTTCCGAGGGCAACAGGCGCAGCCCGAGCTGCGTCGCCCGGGTTCGGAACTGTGCGATCAGGGACTGCAACTGCTGACGCCGCCAGTGTTCCCGGCCCAGGATCTCGATGGCTGTCAGCGTTGCCGCGGCAAGCGCCGGCGGCGGCGCCGTGGTGTAGATCTGCGTCCGCGCCTGCTGCCGCAGATGCGCGATCCAGGCATGCGGACCGGCAACAAAGGCGCCGAAGGTACCCGCCGCCTTACCCAGCGTGCCAATCAACAGCGGCACCTGGTCCTGATTCAGGCCCGCCTGCTGCAGTGAGCCGCACCCGGTATCGCCGAGCACGCCGAAACCGTGCGCGTCATCCACCAGCAGCGCGGCATCATGACGGGCGGCCAAGGCAGCCAGCTCCGGCAGCGGCGCGATATCCCCGTCCATGCTGAATACGCCATCACTGACAATCAGGCGGCGACCGGCAACCTCCCGCCGCAAGCGCTCCTCGAGCTGCCGCATATCGGCATGGGCGTAACGGACCAGGCGGGCACCGCTGAGCCGGCCTCCGTCAAGCAAGGAAGCATGGTTGAGTCGGTCCTGATAGACGTGATCACCACGCCCGACGAGGGCATCGATAACGCCCAGGTTGGCCAGATAACCCGAGGAAAACAGTAGCACCCGGTCGCGCTGAAGCCATTCCGCAAGCCGGTCTTCCAGCGCCTCGTGCACCGGCCGATGCCCGGTCACGAAATGCGAGGCACCGCTGCCGACGCCGGAGCGGGCCGCCTCCGCGGTAAACGCCTGGCGCAGGCGATCGTCCCCCGCCAGGCCCAGGTAGTCGTTACTGCAGAACAGCAACAACTCCTGGCGACCGTGACGGGCCCGAACGCCATCGACCGGCTGCAGCGCCCGCAGATGCCGCTCCAGACCTGCGGCCCGGCGCTCCGCCAGGCCCTGAGCGAGATTCCACATCGGCTCAGGCAGGATCGGCAGCGGCGGCCTTGCCGGCTTCCGGGACCAGCCCCAGCCGCTGGAACAATTGCCGATCCGCATCGGTTCCCGGATTGTCGGTGGTCAGCAGCTTCTCGCCGTAGAAAATGCTGTTGGCCCCGGCAAGAAAACACAGCGCCTGGGTTTCATCGGACATGCTCTCGCGTCCGGCGGACAGGCGCACATGGGAGGCGGGCATCAGGATACGGGCCACCGCCAGGGTACGAACGAATTCGATCGGATCCACCGCTTCGGCGCCGGCCAGTGGCGTACCCTCGACCTGCACCAACTGGTTGATCGGCACGCTTTCCGGGTGTTCCGGCAGATTGGCCAGCGTGCGCAGCATCTCGGCCCGGTCAACACGCGATTCACCAAGGCCGACAATGCCACCGCAGCAGACATTCATGCCGGCATCACGCACATTGCGCAGGGTATCCAGCCGGTCCTGATAACTGCGGGTGGTAATGATCTCGCCGTAGAAGGCCTCGGAGGTATCCAGATTGTGGTTGTAATAGTCCAGCCCCGCCTCGCGCAGGGTGGCGGCCTGCTCGGCGTCCAGCATGCCCAGCGTGGCACAGGTCTCCAGGCCCATGTCGCGCACCTCGCGGATCATCTCGGCCACGCGCTGCAACTGCCGTCCGCGCGGGCTGCGCCAGGCCGCGCCCATGCAGAAGCGCGTGGCCCCGGCATCCCGGGCCGCCTGCGCGGCCTCGCGGACCGCCTCCAGCTCCAGCAGCGGATCGGCCGCCACCGGGGTGTCGTAATGCACACTCTGCGGACAGTACTTGCAGTCTTCAGGGCAACCGCCGGTCTTGATCGAGAGCAGCGTGCTGACCTGAACGGTATTTGCCGGAAAATGTGCCCGATGGACGGACTGCGCGCGAAACAGCAGGTCATTGAACGGCAGGGCGAAAAGCTGGGCGACTTCCTCTGCCTGCCAATCGTGGCGAATCGCGGCGGGATCGGGACTCATTCGAAATTCTCCGGCTAGACTGCGGGTAGTTGCGGCTGCAGCGCAGATGACGGGACGCGCTGGACACGATGCAGGAAACAATTGGGTTTTCCTTCGCCCGTTGCCGCGATGGTAAACCCCGGCGACTCGCTGTCAACCAGACAAGGATGTCATGGTTAACAACTGGTTCGAGCACTTACTCGATCGCGCCTTTCCAGGCCGCTGCCGCTGTTGCCTGAATCCGGGTATCGGTGGCCTTGATCTGTGCGCCAGCTGTTATCGGGAACTGCCCCGGCTCCGCACGGCCTGCCAGCGCTGCGCCGAGCCACTCTTCCGGCAGGCCATGCTCTGCGGCCATTGCCTGAGCGCGCCACCGGCGTTCTCGATCGCGCGGGTGCCATTCCTGTTCCAACCACCCGTATCGCTCTGGATCAGCCAGTTGAAATATTCCGGGGAGCTGGCGGCTGGCCGTTTACTGGGACGTCTGCTGGCGCGCTCCCTGTCGAAGGCGGACGCCACTGTCGATGCACTGGTTCCGGTGCCGCTGCACCGTGGCCGGCTGCGTGAGCGTGGATTCAATCAGGCCCGGGAGATTGCCCGGGAACTCCACCGAAAGCTGGGCTTGCCGATACTGGACGGCGCACTGAGGCGAACACGCAGCACGCCCCATCAAACGGCCCTGCCACGCATGGAACGACGCCGAAACATGCGCCGGGCATTCACCGCTACACAGGCAGTCGACGGCCTGCGGATCGCCCTGGTCGACGACGTGGTGACAACCGGCAGCACTGCCGATGCGGCTGCCGCCGCGCTGCGCGAGGCCGGCGCCGCGGAGGTGGAGGTATGGGCTGTGGCGCGAACACCGAAAGACCCTTAAGGAAACGCGGATCCATTCGCAGGGGTACGAATGGATCCGCGTCTCGTATAACGCTCGTCGGCCGCGCCCCTGCGGCCGACGTCACTCCGTGGACTGTGCCTCCGCGGTCTGCCTGTCATCACGACCGGATCGGAGGCAAGGCGATCAATGGAACCAGATGCCGCCGATCTCGCCCCGCGGGTCGATCGCCAGTCGGGTGATCAGATCGCCCTCGCCGTCCTCGAAGTGGATGCTCCAGACATGGACCGCCATGCCGTACTGGTCGATCTTGGACAGATAGCGCAGTTCGTAGCCATCAGCGAAACGCCTGCCCAGGTGCTGCTGCACCGAGTCGAACATGGTTTCACTCAGATTCGACTGGAAGGCGTCGTTGCCGTTGCTGATGAAATCATCGTGCTCGCCACCTTTCAGCGCCTCGATCAGCTGCGCCAGATGGGCGTCAGCGTCCTCCGGTGCGGACTCCGCATGAGCTACAGACCCCCCCATCAGCGCCACCGCCATCAAAACCCCGAGTACGCGTTTCTGCCAGTTCGGCATGCTTTCCTCCTGCTGTACTTGTAGTGAAGCCGAGACACTAACAGACAACAGGGGACAGGACGGGGTTCGGCGCTCAGGTTGCCGGCTGTCGCGCACCGGCCTCCTGCTTCCAGCCCTTGACCCGGTCGACGGAAATAACGACCCGCTGACGCTTGAGATCTGCCGTCAGTGCCTCGGGATCAACCGCCGCCAGATCGGAGAAAGTCGTAATCCCCATGTGCCTCAGCTTCTCGGCCATGGCTGGCCCGACACCCTTGATTGCGGTCAGGTCATCGCCGTCGGCTGCGACTTCCTCGGCCACCTCCTCGGTGGTCACCGCCGGTTCAGGGCTGCGTGGTTTCGGTGGTTCGCGGGTCGGAGTGGCCTGCGAACGCGAGGCCGAATCACGCCCTTGCCTGTCAGAGTCCGGCAACCACCAGAACGCCATATCCATCCAGCGCTTCACGAAATCGGACCACATCTGCACGCTCCTTCTCGGTATCGGGTTTGCGGCGGGGCAACGCCAATTCATTCGCGGGTCAAGGTTTCCCCCAGAGTATAGGAGACAAGCGCGTCATTATTGTTGCCGCGCACACAACGCCGGGTGATGCCTTCGGATTTGACGCTCTGCCGACGGCCAGCCATCCTTCTCGGCCCTATTTCGAGCAACTCCAACGGAGGATATTCCCCATGAGCGAACGCATTGTGTTTCGTTCCGGTGAAGCATTGGTTGCCGGCGGCCCCCCGGGAACTGCGGCGGAACCCGAGGTTGTTATCGGTGAACTGGACGGACCGGTGGGTACGGCCCTGGCCACCTTGACCGGTGACCAGGTCAAGGGCCATAGCCGGGTCTTCGCGATCCTCAACACCGACATCATGGTGCGGCCCGTGACGTTGTGCGTGAGCAAGGTCACGGTCAAGAACAGCCGCTACACCAACATCCTGATGGGCACAGTGCAGGCAGCCATCGCCAACGGCGTGCTGGACGCCGTGCGTGCCGGCGACATTCCCAAGGAGAAGGCCAACGACCTGGGCATCATCTGCTCGGTGTGGCTGAATCCGGTGGTTGCCGAGCAGGATGACCTGGACCACAAGGTACTGTTCGACATCCATCGCAAGGCCATGGCACAGGCCATCCACAAGGCCATGCACCATGAGCCCAGTATCGACTGGCTGCTGGAAAACCAGGACAACATCACCCACAAGTACTATCAGATGGGCCTGGACGGAAAGATCTGATGTCAGGCGTTGTGCGGCTGATCAACCAGCCGCACAACTCGCCTTCGAATCCGCTCGACCAGTACCACGCTTATCTCTTGCACTAATTAAGTGCGCTGCCCTATTGTCGTGCATCCGTTCGGCCGGAGCAGACATGGGCAGAAAGAACGAGCGCCGCCGGCGGCGGCTGGTATACGGCATACTTGGGCGCCTGCGATTGAATCGCTGGAGCCGTCGGCATGATCCAACCGTGGTGCTTGCGGTGTTCGGCTTCATCAATGGCGGCATCAGCATTGCACTGCTGGCGACGGTCGCCCTGCTGACGCAGGAAGCCTTTATCTTTCCTTCGCTCGGTGCGACGGCCTTCATCCTGTTCTACGTGCCGACGGCTGCCGCCGCGTCACCCCGAAACACCGTACTTGGTCACCTGATCGGCGCCCTGGCCGGTTGGTTGAGCCTGGCGGTTTTCGGATTGCTGGATGCACCCTCGGCAATGCAGATCGGCGTCGATCTGCCGCGAATCGGCGCCGCTGCGCTATCCCTCGGCGCAGCCAGCGCGATAATGATCCTTTTCCGCGCGCATCATCCGCCGGCCGGTGCCACCGCGCTGATCGTGTCTCTGGGCCTGATGCCCGAGCTTGGCCAGGTTCCGATCCTCATGGGAGCGGTCTGTCTGCTCCTGTTGCAGGCCTGGGCCATGAACCGCCTTGCCGGAATCCCGTATCCGCTTTGGTCACAGCGGTTTGACCATGGCCAGCACCCGCATGCCGCTGCGAGATCGCGGTGATTAGAATCCGATCTGGGTTCGCAGGACCACGATCCGCGCGCTTTCCCGACCGACCGGCACACCATCAATCTCGACATCACCACCCCGCGCCCGCAAATCGACAAGGTTCGCGTAGAAGCGCAGGCGCTCGGTGGCATACCAGTTCAGCGCCAGGGTCACCGCATCCTGGCGCCCGCCGCGAATAGCACCATCGTTGAGATCCAGCCGGCTGTAACGGGCGGCGACCTCCCAAGCGCCGTATGGGCCGCGCGGAATCAAGTCGCGGAACGAGGATCCGTCATAGGCCATCGGCTCGCCGGTGAGGCGATAACTGCTTTCCAGGTACCAGCCATCGAAACTCGGGTTACCGGCCCGACGGCGATCGAGTTGCACCCGGATGTATTCCGCCTGCGTCGTCAGCGCACCAACCTGGAAGGCGGCCTCCAGCCCGCCGGAAAAAGTGTTGGCGACATCCTCGATGGAGCCGGTATTCAGCAGGCGAAAGCGACCCCGGTCCGGCCGTGCCTCGGGCCTGGCGCTATAGGACGGATCGGCCCGGCGGTCGATGTCCTCGTAGGCGGCTGCCGTGGCCAGATGCACGATGCGGTCACCATCATGCAGGGGGTTGAAGACCAGACGCGCGGCCAGGCCGAGCGGCCGGGCATTTCCACTGTCGTTGATGCTGCGGCTATAGAGCATGGTTTGCAGCAGGCCCTGTTCAAAATCCCGCGCGTACCAGAGCCCGAAACGGGTACTGTCGGTGAGGCTCTCGATCGGCGCCGGCCGCTCGGCCAGGGTGAGCCGGCCGGCACTGGTCAGCCGCGACAGACCCAGCGGCACCTTGCGTTCGCCGAGGCTAAGCTCGTGTCGCGCATTCATGTACCGCAGGTAAAGGTTCTCGGCATCTGCATGACCATAGGCGACGTCGTATTCCACCTTGTAGCCCCAGCCGGGATTGCCCTGACCGGTCATGCTGAGCCGGATCGCACGCCAGAAGAAGCCGTCCCGGGGGCTCTGCCGGTCACCGTCGTAATCGATATGCTCCAATTGCACCCGCGCGCCGAACTCCGGCGGCGGTAGCGCCAGCGCCGGCAGCGCCGGGAAAAGCAGCAGCAACAACGCGAAGCGCGGCATCCCGAGGTCCTTCCCGGTCCGTGAAATTGAACGCGACTGTATCAGCCGGCGGTGAACTCGACCTGAGTCCCGCATTCACGGTTCGTTCATCAACGGCAAGGATGCCATCGGTCGTGGGATGGCCAGGCAAAAAAAACCGCCAGTGGGCGACTGGCGGTCAAAAGGGCTCTCATGCGATTCACAGAGGGGGAGAACAAGGAATCCCATGCGGGATCGTCGTTCTCACTGACTCGACTGGCGCCGAGTCATCGCATGCGGTTGAAAAGTCTTCACGGGCTCTTCAACCGCAACCCATTTCTAGCAGCGACCATGCCAAAATGCCGAAATGGCGGCATGAGCGGCCTGTAGACCGATGATGACCGCAAAACCCCGCCTGGAGCGCGTATCGGAATGACACATGTGCCTGCAGCGCCCCGCGCGACCCGAACGGCACAATCAGCCGTCGACAAGGGCTGACAACCGGGCTGGAGACCGGCAAGCTGAGCGGGTCGGGAAAAGCCCGTTTCGGAGCACACGACCGTGTCATGCATCGCCAGTTCGCGGCAGTGCGCCTGCCGACTCGTTGCCGGCGGCCTGCTCTCGCTGCTGCTGGTTGCCTGCGGCAGCCAGGCCGACGAGGTCATCATGGAGCGCAGCGACAAGACCCTGGACGAGGTGCTTTTCGACCTGGAGTTTGCCGCCAGCACGCGCAATTTCGTGATCACCGGCCGCACCCAGTTCGGCGAAGCGCTGGAATCCCGGGGGGTCAATACGCTGCCGGGTGCCACGGTCATCCAGATGTGTGACCTGGACCTGGTGACAACGCTACTTGAGGCGAAACCGGACCTGATTCGCTACATGCCATGCCGGGTAGCCGTCTATCCGGACGGGGATGAGGTCGTGGCAAGTAGCCTGCGCGTACCGGAGGATAACGGCGACGAGCGTGCCGATACGGCAGCGCGCCGGCTGAACGAGACGATGCACGCGATTATTCGGGAGGGAGTGGAATGAAGCGAAGGTTTCAGGCTTCAGTTTTCAGACAGGGCGCCCAAATTCCGTTTTCGCAAGCGGAACGTGAAGATCTCAAGATCAAGCTTCGACCGAATAGTGCTGCGTCGACTTCGCCTCCTCGAAAAAACGAAGTCGATGGTTTGTCTGAACACTGAAACCTGAAAACTGACCTCTTAAGCTTTATTCCACCGCCGAGAAATCAAAGTCGGAGATGCGCGGGCTGACGGTCAGGGCCTCTCGAAACTCGTGGCCCTCGCTGTCGTTGACCAGCACCGTCACGTCCTGCTCGCCCTGCAGGCCCGAAGCCAGTCTCAGGCTCGGGTCACGACTCATGGCGATGGTCAATTCGGCACGCATCACGCGTTCACCGTCGGCCAGCACCTCGACATCCTTGACGTAGTGCGCGCGCCGGTAAAGCCGCGTGACCTGATCCATTTGCATGCCCGAGAAGTTCGGATGCCGGATGCCGACCTGCAGATCGGCGCCACCCTTGTCGCCACGATCCCAGGCTCGGACCCGAATCTGACCCATGTCCTTCAGCGCCTCTTCGTCATCGGCGCTGACCGGTGCACTGCAACCGCCGCTGGCCCGCACATGTTCACGCACCATATACAGGGAACCATCCTCGGTCTCGGCGACCACCCGCACATGCGAATAGGCGTTGACCCGCACCCGCGTCGACAGATCGATGCTGCCGGCGGCAGGCCCGTATTCGAACATGCCGGCGAGCGGCACCGGATTGCTGTCAACGATCAGCCAGACACGGGAAATCGCCGGATCACCCTCGCTGCGCCGATCCTCAACCCCGATTGGCACCAGGGCCGCATCCGAGGCCCGGAAAGGAGCCTGCAGCGCCATCAGATGGTCGCCTTTGTCGATAGCCCGATCGCCGAACAGGTCATCGCGAACCGCGTCCCAGCGCTCCTCATCCTGATCGACCGCGAACGCGGGCATCGCGAAGCAGGCGATGAACAACAGATTCAACACGCGCGGCATGGCGCACCCTCCCGGAAATCACTCCCATTCCAGTTCTGCAAATGCAGACTGGACGTTGCCTTCATGATACTCCTCGAAAAGTTGCCATGCATCGCGCTCGTCGCGTCCGACATGACGAAGGGCCTGGTCGATCGTCGCGCCGGCATCAATGACCTGGCGTGTCTGGTCCCGCAACACCTCGAGATACCGCTGCTGGTCGGCGGCCGCCTCCGGCCAGTCGAGGCTGACCGGTCCGTGCCCCGGCACCACTCGCTCGGCGTCGATGTCGCGCAAGTCGTCCATCACGGCCAGCCAGCCCAGCAGGCTGCCATCCAGCGACGGGATGCGGTCGACAAACAGCAGGTCGCCCAGCCATAGCGTTCCGGTGGCCTGGTCCAGCACCACCAGATCCGTATCGGTGTGGGCGGTGGGCATGGCCTGGAGCCGCAGAACGCGACCACCGAGATCGAGTTCCATACTGTCCTCAACCGCGCGATCCGGCGGCACGATGACGTTTTCATCCAGCTCGGTATCCAGCATCCGCGCCATGGCCTCGCGGTAATACTCGCCACGGGCGGACAGCTGGGCAGCCAACCGATGGTGGCCGATGAACTCGGCACCTGAATCGACGAAGGCGTTGTTACCGAACACATGGTCGGGATGAACATGCGTGTTGATGACATGACAGATCGGCTTTTCGGTACGCTGTTCCACGGCTGCGCGCAGGTCCTCGCCCACCGCCGGCGACCCACCCGTATCGATCACGGCAACACAGTCATCACCGATCACGAAGCCGATGTTGGCGATATCGCCACGATTGCCGGAATCCACATCCTCGTGCACTCCCTGATGCACATAGATGCCGTCGGCGAGTTGCTCCATGGCCAGGCCGTTGGTGCCGTGAACCGAGAGGGGCAAGCCGACAGTCAACAGAAAAACGCAGATCGATCTCATCATGGTGACTCCCGTCGCCGGGCGCAGCCGGCGACTGGCACGGCTGGAATGTCGTCGAAGCACGACAGATCCCCGGCTTGACGCAGGCACCCCCGCCAGCCATAGCTAGGGGAGCAATTGGCAATTTCCCGGAAACCCGAATGTAGAACAACGGGGGTTTCGTTGCAGGTGCGAATCCGGCGCGACGTTTGCATGTTCACCTGCCGACTATTGAACGTCCACGCAAGACAAGGAGGTAGAGCATGCTGGAATGGGCACTGATATTCCTGGTTGTGGCGCTGGTCGCCGGGGTACTCGGTTTCACCGGCATTGCCGGCGTCGCGGCCTCGTTTGCGAAGATCCTTTTCTTCATTTTCCTGGTGCTGTTCCTGGCGGCGATCATCTTCGGCGGCGTCTCCGCGCCACCGGCCTGACCGCTGTGCCGGATGACCGCCGGAGGCGTTGATGGCTGAGCAGGGTCCTCCGTCTCTGTTCAGCCAGACTGAACGAAAACTGCTGCGCGTCACCGCGATGTTGGCCACCGGCGTCGTGCTGGCCGGGCTGATCGTGTTGATCGTCTGGGTGCTCGCCCAGCTGATGGCCACGTTCTACGGCATCCTGCTGCCGCTGTCGGTGGCAGGGGTCATGGCGCTGGTGCTGTTTCCCGTGGTCGACGCGCTGGAGGAGAAGCTCCGCATCGGCCGCCTGCCGGCGGTCATCCTGCTGTTCGTGGTGTTCCTCGGCCTGATTGCACTCGGGCTGACCGTGGTCCTGCCGACGGCGGTGTCACAGCTGGCGCAATTTTTCGACGATGCGCCAGATACCTTCTCGCGCTGGCAGAACCAGTTCGCCACCCGCTTTCCAGACCTGGCCGCGATGGTGACGGCGCGGATGGACGAGGACGACCTGGGGGACCTGCTGCCGGAAATGGATGATGCCCGTGAGCAACTCATGGGTTACCTGGAAACGCTGGTCGGCCTGGCCTTCGTGCCGCTGTTCCTGTTCTTTGCCCTGCTTTCCGGCCGGCGCATGCAGAAACCCTTCGACGAAGCGTTGCAGGTGTTCCGTGAAGAAACGCGCAAGGACATCCTTTACCTGAGCTCGGTGTTCATCAGCTACGTTACCGGTTTTTTCCGCGGCCAGCTGATCATCGCAATGATCATGGGCGTTTTGCTGGCGGCAGGGTTCACCCTCGCGGGCCTGCAGGCCGCGATTCCGATCGGGCTGTTTCTCGGCCTGCTGAACATCGTGCCGTTTCTCGGCATCATCATCGGCCTGATCGTGACCGTCCCGATGGCCTACCTGCAGCCCAGCGGCGGTGCGGACCTGGTGCTCTACGTGCTGCTGGTGTTTGCCGTCGTGCAGCTGATCGAAAGCTGGATACTGACGCCGAAGATCATGGCCGATCGCTCCGGCCTGCATCCGGCGCTGGTGGTTATTTCCATTTTCTTCTGGGGCATCGCGCTCGGCGGCATTATCGGCATGATTCTCGCCGTGCCCCTGACTGCCTTCGTGATCACGCTTTGGCGGCATCTGAGCAATCGCTTCATGTCGCAGGTGATGCTCGACGAACAGACCGCGGAAACACTGTACAGACCGCCGGATAATATTGACGAGCCATAGTCAGAAAGGCTTCGCCACGTCATTATTCAGCTATGGACATCCATCGGGGCCTTGCCACCAACTCGAGCCACCCACGACGACAGGAGAGACTGTCATGGCGACGCAGAAAGAGACCTCCAGAACCACCGAGCGTGCCGCCGAGAAGGCACACGAGACCGTCGACCGGGTCGCTGAAAAGGCGGCAGCGGCGGAAGAGAAGATTCGTGATCGTGCAGCCAGCGCCGATGAACAGGTGCGCGAGCGCGCACACCAGGCGCGCGACCGCTCCGACGAGTTGATCAACAACGTCGTCACCTTCGTCCGCGAAAACCCGCTCACCTCACTCGGCCTGGCGTTCGCCGCCGGCTCGCTGTTCTCGTCCTTCAACCGGCGGCGCTGAACCGGCAATGCAGGACGAGCGAGAAGCACGCGTCGAAGCCGAGCCGAAAGGCGGCGCGACACCGACACAAGGTGACGCGCTGATCGACCTCGGGCGGACAGTTGCCGGCGTGCTTCGCGACAGTGCCGAGCTGTTCGCCACCGATGCCAGGCTTGCCCTGCGCAGCGCGCTGCTGCTGCTGGTTTGCGCCCTGATCCTGGCGATTCTGGCGGTAAGCGTCTGGTTGTACCTGAGCGCGGCACTGGCGCTGGCTGCAGCCGAACTTGCCGGCTGGTCACTGTGGTTGGCGGCGCTGCTGGCAGCAGGCGTCAACCTGCTCGCCGCAGGCGGGCTGGCGCTATGGGCCCGCAGCATGTTGCGGGACCTGGGCTTCCGCGAAAGCCGTGCGGCGCTCGCCGAGGCTCTGGGCCGGCAGGCGGAAGACCGGAACAATGGGTAACGCGCAACTGCGCCAACGGGCCCGCGCACTCCGGCTGTCGATCCGCGATGACATGCAGACGCTGCGTCGGCACCGCCACTGGTGGGGCCGGCGCATTCTGCGCCAGGCGCTGACACCAGCCGGCCTTGCACGGGCCTTCCTCGCCGGATTCCTGTTCCAGCAGTTCCGGCCACTTGTCACGCGACTGCTTGGCTCGGTGTTGGCGCTTGCGCCGTTTGCGAAAAAGACCCTGAGCCGCTGGGGGCTCCTGCGCAAGGCGCTCGGCTGATAACATCAGTCGCAGGGTGTGCCAATTTGGCACATGCGCCGCCAATTTCCGTTTCCCGCCGGCGTTTTCACGGAGTCATCCGTACAGAACCGGGATCCGCGACCTGGCCCGTTCCGTGCAGTGAATTCCGGGGAATCGTTTTCGCACTCAAGGGAGAACGTCATGAAATCAACGCACCAATTGCTGCTACTCCTGTTGCTGGCCGTATTCACGATCGTGCCGCTGAGCGGTTGTGACGATCAGGGTCCGGCGGAAGAGGCCGGTGAGGAGATCGATGACACCGTGGAAGACATTGAGGACGAGTTCGACGACTGAGCGGATGGTTTCTTGAAACGTTGGAGTCATTGCGGCCCGTCAGCACTGGCGGGCCTTTTTTTGTCTGCCTGCATCGCCAGTCGCGCCGCGCCATAGGCGGGCTCAACCGTCGCAAGATTGTGCACCGGAATGCCGAGGATGCGTTGCCGAATCTGCCGCCAGGCCTCGTTACGTGCGCCGCCACCGACAGTCAGCACAGACGCCGGCTGCGGCGCCCCCAATTGGACAAGCCTGTGGTATGCATCCGCCTCGATCCTTGCCATTGCCTCCAGCATGCCCTGAAGGAACCGGACCGGATCGGTCGGCCGGGGTTCAAGTCGGGGCTGCAGCTCGGGCGCGTTCCACGGGAAGCGCTCCCCGGGCCGGCGCAGAGGATAGTAATCCAGTTCGGTCGGTCGCCCGGGATCCAGTTGCTGGCTCAAGTGATCAACTTCCGACCTGGAAAAATAACCGGCAAGCACCCCTCCACCGGTGTTTGACGCCCCGCCCACCAGATAATGTCTGCCCAGACGATGGCTGTAGACGCCATGCTCCGGAGAAAAGACCGGTCGCGGCGAGACCAGCTTCACCGCAAGCGTGGTACCGAGCGATGTAACGGCATCGCCGACCTGGCCAGCGCCCGTGGCAAGGAATCCGGCGATGCTGTCGGTGGTGCCCGCTGCGACCAGGCAGTCCGGTGGGATACCGAGCTCGGCCGCCACGGTTGCCGTCACCCCACCCAGCGGGGCACCGGGCGGAACGGCGGGCAGCAAACAGGCGGACGGTAGGCCACAGCTCAGGATCCACCTCGGCCAGCAACGTTCCACCGGATCATAACCAAGCTTCAGGGCGTTGTTCTCGTCCGTTGCAGCCAGCCGGCCAAGCAGGCAGGCGGCAAGCCAGTCGGCCTGAGTTGCCAGACGGACCGAGGACGGTTCGGCAAGCCCTTCCAGCAAGGCCAGCCCACGACCCAGCCCGGAACCGCTACCGCGGGCTGCGGTTACCTCGGGGGCATCTGCCTCGATCCGACGCAGGAATTGCGCTGGCGCAGGCATGTCGTAGGCCTGCGCTGGCGATACGGCTCTGGCCTCGGGCGTCGCCAGCAGCACGGTTCCGGACGTGCCGTCGATGGCCAGCGCCGCCAGCCGCCGGCGATTCCTCGGTGCTAGCGAAGACAGCAGGCGGCGCAGTGCCTCCCACCAGACCGCAGGGTCTGCCGGCATGCGACCAGCTGGCCAGGCCTCGCCATGGCGTTCGACGCAAAAACCGGCACGGTCCCCCAGCCAAAGCCGGATGCCCGAAGTGCCGACATCGATTCCGGCATAAAGCGCCGCGTCATCCATTCAAATTCTCCGCGCTGCCGCCGACAACTACTCCAGGGAAACGCTGATTTATTCCCGCGTCTGCGCCCGAGACCGGTTTTGGTCATCTGGCAAGGCGCGGTGCCGGTTCGGTAGCTTGAGCTACCAGGCTGGTGACGCAACGCCGCCAGGGGCCAAAACCGGCCGGGGCTTAGGCAAGCATGCGCCGGCGGCAGGCCACCGAGGGCCTCAACGAGAGGCTCGGACCAGCTGCGAACCACCGTCTCCCGCGTTCAGCTTTGAGGCCGCCCGCCTGCGAACCCGGGCCACAACGCGATACTATGCGACTTATGGAAACACTGACCCGAGCGGATCCGTGCCCGGGTCGCAGCCTGCCGGACCACCATGAATAATCAGCAGCCGCTGTCCACGTTTCGCATCCGCGAGTCGCTCCGCTTCCAGTCACGCCACGCGGCGAAAACCGTTGCCAAGCTGCTCGCGCTCAGCGCCGGCCTGCTGGCTGGCCTTCTCCTGCTCACCCTTCCGCTGGACGTTTCACTGGCCGATCTGACCCGTGATCCGCAGGATATCCTCGACGCACCCTGGCATGTGGGCCTGCTGTCGAATCTCGGAATCGGCCTCTGGGCCGCCGCCGCTGCCATCTGTTTTTTCACTGCGGCAGTCAGGGACGCGCCACGCAACGAGCCCAACCGCCGGGTGACCCGCTTCCTGCTACTGGCCGCCTGCATCACCTCGGCGCTGATGCTCGATGATCTGTTTCAGCTCCATCGGCAACTGTTGCCCGGACAACCGCTGACCAGCCGGCTACTGGTAGTTGGCCTCGCGGTAAGCATGATCGGTCTGTGGCTGTGGCAGTATCGACGCATCATCGCCCGCACCGAGAACCTGCTGCTGCTCATCGCGCTGGCGGCTTTCGCCGCGTCCTTGCTGGTGGACACCAGCGCACGCCTGCTGGCACCGGACCTGGTCGCCGCGGCGGGCCTGCATCGGGGCGAAACCCTGTATTTCCTGGTCGAGGACGGCGCCAAGTTCATCGGCATTCTGTTCTGGCTGGCCTACCTCTGCCGTGCCTGCCGTCAGTGCCTATATCAGATACGATAACCATTCTGCCGGTCCGGGGAGACCCGTGATGCGCCCGCATGCCCGCGTTTTCACCCTGATTGTGCTGCTGCTTGCCGGCGGACTGCCGCTGCTCGCGGACGCTTCCATTCGTTGCGGGGGCAATATCGTGCAGCGGGGCGACAGCACCTTCGATCTGCTGGCCATCTGTGGCGAACCGACGCTGCGCGAGCCGGTCCGCTTCAGCCTGTTACCGGACGGCCGCAGCGCCATCGCAGTCGAACGCTGGTACTACAACCGCGGGCCGCAACGCCTGGTGCGCATCGTCGACATCCGTGACGGGCGGGTACAACGCATCGACAGCGGTGGCTATGGATTCAACCGTGTGCCCGGCTCGCGTTGTCCGGCGCAACAGCTTCAGCGCGGCATGAACCGGCTCGAATTGCTGGCCCGCTGCGGCGAGCCGGATGCCACGCAAACACTGGAGATCGGCCGCTTCAAGCCGGGACATGCGCGGCGCCTGGTGGCAGTGCGCGAGGAGTGGTATTACGACTATGGCAGCGGTCAGATCCCGCGCATCGTGCATTTACAGGCTGGCAAGGTGATTCGCGTGGAGCAGGGTCGCCGGCGCTGACCCAATAGGTCCGCAAACTCCATGGACTGGATTCCCGCTGAACTCGGTCTGCTATCGGTGCTGGTGTTGCTGGCCTCGAGCCTGCTCACATCAATGCTGTCAGCGGCGTTCGGCCTCGGCGGCGGCGTCGCGCTGCTGGCGATGATGACCCTGTTTCTGCCCATCGCCACCGTCATTCCGCTGCATGGCGTGATTCAGGCCGGCTCGAACCTGAGTCGATTGGCACTGCTGCTGCAACACGTCGACTGGCGCAGCGTGATCGCCTTCGCTGTTGGCACACTGCTCGGCACGTTCGCCGCCAGCCTGGTGCTGATCGAACTGCCGGAGGGTCTGCCCGAACTGATTCTCGGCCTTTTTATTGTGTGGTCGCTGTCCGGCCTGCAACCGCGACTGGCGGCCGGCCAACAGCGCCTGAGCCTGGCACTGGGCGGCATTGGTACCGGCTTCGCGACCCTGTTCGTCGGCGCGACAGGACCGCTGGTGGCAGTGGTGCTGCGCATCCTGCAGCTGCAGCGCCACCGCCATGTTGCGACCTTCGCCGCCTGCATGGTGTTGCAGCACCTGACGAAGATCGTGGCCTTTGCAATGCTGGGCTTCAGTCTGGCGCCATGGCTGCCGTTTCTGGCGGGTATGCTGGCCGCGGGCCTGATAGGTACCTGGCTGGGACGGCATATCCTCGACCGACTCGACGAATCCGTGTTCCGCTACGGGCTGGGCGGCATACTGGCCCTGCTGGCGGCCCGACTGATCTACCAGGGTATCCAGGGGCTGGTCGGTCATGGATGACGTGGCGTGCTGAGCGAACGAATTGCCAATACCTTCCTGGTCTGGGTCCTGCTGGGCGCCGTTATCGGGCTGTTGGTGCCGGCCTGGCTGCAGCCGCTGAGCGGCTGGATTCCGCCATTGCTGGGACTGGTCATGCTTGGCATGGGCATGACCCTGAAGCTGGCTGACTTCAGCCGCATCGTCAGACGACCCGGTCCGATTTTTCTCGCCGCCGCACTGCAGTGGACCGTGATGCCACTGGCGGCCTGGCTGCTTGCCATGCTCCTGAACCTGCCGCCGCTACTGGCCGCGGGTCTGATTCTGGTCGGCGCAGCCCCCGGCGGTACCGCCTCCAATGTGGTCACGCTGCTGGCCCGGGGCGACGTCGCCCTGTCTGTCAGTATCACCGCCCTCACGACCGTGGCAGCACCGCTGATCATGCCCCTGTGGATCCTGCTGTTGCTTGGCGAAACCATTGATGTCCGATTCGGCACACTGGTCGGTCAGATCGCTCTGATCGTGTTGCTACCGGTACTCACCGGGCTGATTCTTCGGCACTGCCTGGACAGGCTGGCGCCCTCGGTCGGGCTGGGCCTGCTGCGGGTCTTCCCGGCCTTGAGCGCACTGGCCGTGGCCCTGATCGTTGCCATCATCGTGGCGGCAAACAGCGGCCAGCTTGTGCAACTGTCGCTTCCGCTGGTCAGCGCGGTCATCCTGCATAATGGCATTGGCCTGCTGGCCGGTTTCCTGATTGCCGGCCGGCTCGGCCTGGCTCCGGCGGTCACCCGCAGCTGCGGATTCGAGGTCGGAATGCAGAACAGCGGTCTGGCCGTGACCCTGGCCATGGCCCATTTCGGCCCCGGCGCCGCCCTGGCCGGGGTGCTGTTCAGCGTCTGGCACAATATCAGCGGCGCCGCGCTTGCCGGCTGGCTGCGGCGCCGCCCCCTTGAAAGCAGCGCCGATCATCATCACGTCTCCCGGTGAGGCCATACAGGCAGTGAAGCGACACGAAGGAGGTGGAAGGAAACACTGATCTAATTTTGCGTCTGCGTTGGTGTCCGCATTTTTTCCGAGGCAAGGCGCGCTGCGCAGTGCCGCAGTGGTTCTGCGGTTAAGCAGCGTAACGCAGCAGTCGGGGAAAATGCGGCCCAACCCAAAGGGCCCGGCCGGTTTTGGCCCCTGGCTGTGTTGCGCCGCCGGCCCCGTAGCTCTAGCTACCGAACCGGCACCGCGCCTTGCCAGATGACCAAAACCGGCCTCGGGCGCAGACGCGAAATTAGATCAGTGTTTCCTTAAATGTTGCGCCGACTGACGACATTGGCACTCGCGCTGGGACTTGCGCTCAGCATTCCATTCGCGGCAAGCGCCGAGCCGCAGGAGCGGCTGGAAAGGATTCACGAGGCGATGAACGATGACGAGGTGACGCAGGAGCTGGAAGCCTCGGAAAAGGAATTCGTTCAGATCCTGAGTGCCGAGGCCCAGGAACACTACCTGGCGCAGGATCGGGATTACGCCAACCAGGCGCTGGATCGGGCTGAAGAGATTCTCGATATCTGAACCGGCCCTGCCAGCAACGAAAAAGCCCGCACCTCCAGTGCGGGCTTTTTTGATTGGCGGCTCATCCGCTCAACGGCCCGAGCCACGACGTTGTCCACCACGGGACCGTTCACCCCCCTGCCGCTGCGGCGAACCGCGACCGGCGCGTCGCTCGCCACCCCGCTGGGCGCGTCCGGAACTTCCGGAAAAGGATCTCTCGCGCTGGGCGCCGCCACTTCGGCCCTGGCCCCGTTGCTGTCTGGCACCGGAATCCCGCGGCCGCTGCTGCCGACTGCGTTCGGAACGCTGCTGGCGCTGAGCGGAACCCGAACCACCACGAAAACCCCTGCCATCGCGGCCAGTGGCGCGTTGCTCACGCCGCTGATGACCCCGCTGCGGCGCAGTGCTTTCACGTCGTTGTTGCCAGTCCCGGGACCCGGAACGCGACTGCTGTTGACGGCCGAACTGCTGCTGGTGGCGCTCCCTGGCGGTGTTGGGCGCCTGCTGACGCTGGCTGCTCCACCGGCGCGTCGTACCGTCCTGTTGCCGACGGTCGCGAATCTGACCGCTCTGCAGGCGGGAAGGCGGACGTCGCCGCTGGTACTGATTGCGCGAATCCTGTCGCCGCGTTGAAGCGGAGCGACGTTCGCCGTGGCGCCCGGAAGGCCGGAAATCCCGCCCCCGATGGACATTACGGGGCGAACCGGCCGTGCGCCGATGCGACCAGCGCTGCGCTCGGTGTCCGCTGCGCAGATGGCGCACCGATTTCGGCGGACGCAATGAGCGGCTGCCGGAATGGACCGATATGACGGTGACGTGTCGGTGCCGCCAGTCGAGCACCGAGGAGAAAAAGAACCCCGAAACCGGGTAGGCCTTGCCCCAGTAAAAGCCATGGTGGGGCCGGTAGCGAGGCGGTGGCGACCAGTAGACCGGCGGATAGGCCGAATGCCACCAGCTGCCGTAGACATACCGCGGATCGTAGTAGGGCACATGCACCACATGCACTTCCCGCGGCTCGATGTAGATCACCTCCCGCTCGCGGATAATCTCGACATGCTGGTCCGATTGCAGTTCGCCGGCCTGGTAGGCTCGCTCCCGCAGGTACTGGACGCGATCCAATACCCGGCCCTCGTCCATCATGACCGCCTCGCCCAGCAGGGAGGTCCAGGTCAGGTCCTGATCCATGCGCTGCAGAACCTGCGGAAAGGCCACCAGGGCCTGCACACTGGGATCCCAGTCCTGCCCGGCAGCGGCCTCGACCGCCGCACTGCCATCAAGACCAGGACGCTGCCTCGACCAGCGGGCCGCGTCCACGACCTGGACGGGATACGTGGAAGCGATAAGGATCTGCGACAGCAAGGTGTCGGGATACAGCGCTACCGGGGCAAGCGCCTGATCCAACTCGGCATCGGATACCGGTTGGAACTCCTGCTGCGCCGAGGCGGCGAAGCTCGGCAGCAGGAGCAGCACAAGCAGGGCAGGATAAAACCGGCGCAACCACATGGGAAGCCTCCCCGCCGTCGGCTTCCTGCACGGCGTCCATGATCGCGGGGCTCGGATTGAAACCCCACTGCAGCGGCGCGGATCACCACTGCTTCATGTCACTGTAGGCCGACAGCGCGCCTAGCGGTTCCCGAAAGGCACAGATACGGGAAAATTTCCCGGAACGATTTATGCCTGCTCGTCGCCGGACTGCACCTGCTCCATCCATTGCTCGACGGTGATCTCGCCGCCACTGCGCCGGACCTGCTCCGCTTCGTGCGGACGCAGCACATCCTGCACCGCATCGGTCCGTTTCCAGCCCGCCACCGGCGTCTCGCAGGAATCTTTCGGCACGTAACGGGATTGCTGCACCTTCTGGTAACGATGGATGTAGCGCGGGCAGTTCTGCCACAGCTCGGTCACACGGACGCGGACCACCAGTTCCGCCTCTTTCCACTGTTCCTTGAGCGGGTCATCGATTGCCACCGAGGCGACACCCTGCAACCGGATCCGGTGCGGCTTCTCGAAATCGATGAACAGCATGCCAACCTGGCGGTTCTCGGCGATGTTGCCCATGGAGTAATACATGCCATTGCCATCATAGCTGGGGAAGGCCAGCTCACGGTCGCCGATGACGCGGACGAAACCCGTGTCACCGCCCTTGTAGGACACGGTGGGCCGTCCTGCCTGGTCGACCGTGGACAGGAAGAACATGTCCCGTGACTCAATGAAGGCACGCACGTCCGGCGCAAATTCGGTCGTTACTGCCAACTCCTCAATGCGATCGGCCATCCGCCGCGTATCGAACTGATCCTGGAGGGTCCGATGCGCCTCGCCATACAATCTGCTCATACTGTCTCCCCCGGGGCTCGATGTGTTTTCGGCTGAACCCGTCCGGTCGCCGGCCGGTCCAATCGGCCACACACTGACAGAATGCCTGAAGTTCCTGGAGAAACCATGACTGCGAAACGGTTTGCATTGTTACTGGGGCTGACCCTGATGCTGTCGACGGCAGGGCAGACTGTTCACGCGGGCGGCGAGTTCATGCCCGAGCAGGTTCAGTTCAAACCCTGGCTCTACACCGGCGGGCAACCCGACGCGGGACAACTCGAAACAGCATCCGAGGCCGACATCGAGGCCGTAATCGATCTGCGCCCACGGGACGAAACACCCGATTTCAATCAGCGTGAAATAGCCGAGGCCCTGGGAATGGACTATCGCTACCGTCCCATTCAGGGGGCGACCGACCTGACCCGGGACAGTGTCGAATGGCTGGACCAGCAGCTCGCTGAGCTGGAGGGTTCGCCGACCCTGCTGCATTGTGCGAGCGGTAACCGGGTCGGCGCTCTGATGGCACTTCGCGCGCACTGGCTGTACGACGAATCGCCGGAGGACGCCCTGACGATCGGGAAAGAGGCGGGGCTCACCGGGCTGGAGGATGATGTCCGCCGCCTGCTCGGCCTGGAGTAACCGGACCAACCGAATAGTGCAGCGGCCGTGAAAAAGGCACCGGTGGCCGAAACATCGGCCGCCGGTGCTGGCCATGCTCAAGACCCGTCAAATGGCGTCTGAATGAAGCTCTCCCGTTGCTGGAAGGCCTCCCACCAGCGAGCCACCTGCGGATGGTCAGCCAGCAGCCGCTCCGCCTCCGGTGTCATCGCGACATAGGCCATGATCGGCGCAAGGTAGAAATCCGCCACGCTGATCGTGTCACCGGCCAGCCATTTCGCGTTTTCGAGGGCCGCATTCAGCAGACCGAAGTGCTTGCGTACCACAGGCATGCCGTCCCGCACCGCCTGCTCGTCACAGGGTTGGTCCATCCGTGGATTAACCACGCGCTGCCAGACGAGCGTGCCGACCACGTCGGGATACAGGTAATTGTCGATCACGTTCATCCATTGGCGCATACGTGCACGCTCCACCGGGTCTTCCGGAAAGCGTGCCGGCGTCGGCTGATGCGCCTCCAGCAATTCGACGATCGCAGCAGTCTCGAACAGCGTGACACCGTCCACCTCAAGCGCCGGGATCTTGCCGAAGGGATGGCGTCGCAGGTGCGCTTCCGACTGGCCTTCGCCGGTCAGGATGTTGACCGGCACCAGTTCATAGTCCAGGCCTTTCTCCTGCATCAGCATCCGCACTGTGCGCACGTAGGTGCTGTAGGCCCCACCAAAAAGCGTGTACTTCGCCATACTGCATCCTCCTTTTGCTGTCGCAATACGAAAAAGCCCCGGCAAGCGCGGCTTACCGGGGCCTGAAGCGGCTCACCCGCTATCAACGCATGGCGTTTAGTCGGTCACCTCGACCTCACGGGAGGCAACGATCTCGACTTCCACGCGACGGTTGGGTTGCAGGCAGGCGATCAGTTCATCGCGCGGCTTGTCTTCGCACTGCACGACCGGCGCATTCTCACCCATGCCGCGGCCGCTGATGTCGATGCCGCGGAAGGCATCCCGCTCACGCAGGTAGTTGACCACGGATTCGGCGCGACGCTCGGACAGGCCCTGGTTGTATTCGGCAGAACCAATGCGGTCTGTATGACCGGTAATGCGGATGCTCTGCACCTCGACGTCGTCATCGGCGACTTCGCGGGCAAGGCGATCCAGTTCGCGGCGGCCCTGAGAGGTGAGCTCGGAGGAATCGAAACCGAACAATGCGCCCGCTTCCAGGGTCTCGGTACGGGTTTCGGTGCGGGTTTCAACACGTGGCTCCGGCTCCGGTTCCGGCCGCTCCACCAGATCCGGATGGCACTCTTCGATGGCATCCGCCTCGGTCCAGCTGGTGTGAACCCAGCAATCGCCAGAGGCGTTGCGCCAGACTTCACCATCGGAATTGGTCACATACTTGCTGCGATCGCCCTCGGCGAAGGCATTACCACCAGCGAGCAGCATCGCCGTACCAGCAAAAATGGCGAGCAGGCCTTTCAGTCCGTGTTTTTTCATTGTCTTGCTCCATCAATCCCATAACGCTCTGTAGAAACCAAGACGACTGGCACGTCTGTGAACCAGTCGGCAGTTCTCTGACCACATCGCACAGGTTAGACCAGTGCGCCCTCCGCAGCCAAGAAAAACGCGTTGGACCGTGGGCCCGAACCCTAGGGAAGCACTGATCTATTCTCGGGCGCAGGCGCGAGAATAGATCAGTTCCTCCCTAGGCAGTTGCCTCGACCCGCAATTCCAGAACCCGGGCCAGGGCATCCGCACAGCGTTCAACGTATTGCGCGCGGCAGCTCTCGCCCATCAGGCCGATGCGCCATACCGACCCGGCCAGCGGGCCCAGTCCGGCACCGATTTCTATGCCGTCGTTCTGCAGCAGCGCCAGACGCGCGGCGGCGTCGTCCACGGCTGCCGGGATCCGTACGGTATTCAACTGCGGAAGGCTCTCCTCCTTCGGAACCAGATACTCCAGGCCAAGTGACTCCAGCCGGCCACGCAGATCGGCCGACAGCCGGGCATGCCGATCCCAGACCGACTCCAGACCTTCCTCCCGCATGGCGAGCAAGGCCTCATGCAGGCCATAGAGGGCGTTGACCGGTGCCGTATGATGATAGCTGCGCCGTCCCTCGCTGCCCCAGTAATTCATCACCAGACGAAAATCCATGAACCAGCTTTGCACCGGCGTACGACGCTGACGAATGCGTTCCGCCGCCGCGTCACTCATCGTGACCGGTGACAACCCCGGCGGTGCGGACAGGCATTTCTGGGTTCCTGAATAGGCGGCATCCACACCCCAGGCATCGATTTCCACCGGCGTGCCGCCCAGCGAGGTCACGCAGTCCATCAGGCTCAGGCAATCGTAGCGGCGCGCGAGCTCCGCCAGGGCTTGGCCGTCGGACTGGGCGCCGGTGGATGTCTCGGCCTGGACGAAGGCCAGAAGCGATGCCTCCGGTGTCTGCTTCAGGGTGTCTTCCACCTTCCGCGGATCGACCGCACGCCCCCACTCGTCATCCACCACCACGGCACGGGCACCGAGGCGTTCGACCATTTCCACCATGCGCTGGCCGAACACGCCGTTACGACAGATCACCGCGGTATCGCCGGGCTCCAGGAGGTTGGCAAAGCAGGCCTCCATGCCCGCCGTACCGGGCCCGGACACCGGCATGGTCAGGGTGTTGCTGGTGCGAAACACCCAGCGCAGCAAGCCCTTGAGATCGTCCATGAATTCCATGAACGCGGGATCCAGATGCCCGATGGTTGGTCGGGCACCGGCATCCAGCACCCGCTGTGCGACATTGGAAGGTCCAGGCCCCATGAGCAGACGCTTTGGCGGCATAAATGCATTGTTGGACATAATTCACCTGACAACAGATCAAGATACCGAGACGCCGGAAAGGGCCGCAACGCCCCCCGGGGCCGGCACTGCGGGAATGCGCTGATGGAACAAAGCGCCGGCAAGAAACCGCTCGCGACCGTTTCTGCCTGGCTGGCCTCCGAATTCATTCAGCATCACCCGAGCGGTGTCGCATACACAGTCGAAGAGACGCGGAGCGATTTCCGTCGGCGCCCGATAACGGGCCCCACCGTTTGCCGGCAAACCGACGAAGGTTAGCAGGACTCGCAAGGAATTGCTGATTCATTCCCGCGTCTGCGTTGGAGTCCGCATTTTTCCGAGCAAGGCGCGCTGCGCAGCGCCGCAGTCATTCTGCGGTCAAGCAGCGCAACGCAGCAATTCCTGCCCGAATGCCTGACACGCCGCAGCATGAGACGCCCGTCGCAGCAGCCGCCGGGGACGCTGGGCACCCTTGTCACATCACACATAAGGAGCACACCGAGCAATCATGGCCGCCGTTGACCCTGGTCTGCTTCAAGGGCTGAATCCCTTGCGTGATCTGCGACCGGCGGTCGTCCGGATGGGCACGACGGACGGCCGGGAGGCCGCCACAGCGCACGCCCTGGCGAGTCAGTTCAAGGGGCCGAATCGGGCGCAGACCCTGTTCGCCGGATGCCCGTCCTCAGAGCCAGGATGGGGGCTCGGTTCCGGCTGGAAACAAGGCGCGATACGGATAGGCATCGAACAGGACTTCCATCCACTGGATTCGTCCGTCGAGGACCCGGCTCCAGATCACCGCATCGACCCGGACCCTGGAGGAAATCTGAATGTGGACCGACAGGATATGGCAGAGATCATTGCCATCAGCAAAGGCCTTGCGGATCTCCATGCGTTGAACGATACCGGTGCGGTAGGTCATGTCGGCGATAAAGCTGTCCGCATCCGTAAACTCGCTGATCGGGCTGCGATAATGAAAACCCTCATCCGCCAGGCAAGCACGCGCACCTTCCGGATCATGCATCTCGATCGCCTGCAGGAACGTCTCGACCAGCCCTTGGGCCCCGCCCGCCTGTTGCACCATCCGATGTCTGCCTCCCGTGCCGGATATCGAAGCCTTGCAAAGCCCTTCCAGAGTCTACAGCAGACTTTGTCCAGGCAGCACAAACACCGGTCATGACGCCCGGGGGCACCGATCAACTGGTGCTGCTCGGCGGTGGCCATAGTCACCTCGAAGTGTTGCATCGTCTACGTCGGCAGCCGGCGGGCCAACCCTGTATGCTGGTCAGCGACAACCGCTTCAGCCTGTATTCGGGGATGCTGCCGGGGTACCTGGCTGGCCACTACCGGCGCGACCAGATCCGTATCGACCTGGCACGGCTGGCCCGGTCCAGCGGCGTCAACGTTATCTGGCGACGCGCCATCGCCCTGGATCGCAGGCGCCGGCGCCTGCTGCTGGACGACGGCACCGAACTCGGCTATGGACTTCTCTCGATTAATACCGGCGCATCACCGGCGGTAGCTACAATTCCCGGCGCCGCCAGATACGCGATCGCGGTCAAGCCCCTGCACGGCTTTATCGGTCGGATACAGGCATTGCTGACTCAGGCATCGGCTCCCGGTCAGGGACCATTGACGATTGTGGGCGGCGGCGCAGGCGGTGTGGAGCTGGCGCTGGCCCTGCATTACCGTTTCCGCCCCTGGCCAAAGCCGCCGGCGATCCGACTGATCAGCGGCCGGCGCGGTCTCCTGCCCGGGCATAACCATCGCGTCCGGGCGCTGGCCCGAAAACACCTGCAACAGGCAGGAATCACGACCATCGACGGACAGCACGTCACGCGCATCGGACCGCAATACCTGCAATTGGACAACGCATCCGAGATACCTTCCGCACTGACGCTGCTGGTCACAGCCGTCAGGGGGCCGGACTGGCTTCGGAATACCGACCTGGCGCTGGATTCACACGGTTTCATCCGCACGCATGCGAATCTGCGGAGCATCAGCGATGAGGCGATTTTCGCTGCCGGTGACATCGCCAGCATCGAGCAACACCCACTGAGCAAGGCCGGCGTGTACGCAGTGCGGCAGGGGCCGGTGCTGAGTGCCAACCTGCGGGCAGCCGCAACGGGCGGGAAACTGCGCTGCTTCCAGCCCCGACAAACAGTGCTTGGCCTGATCACTACCGGACCACGGCACGCCATTGTCTCCTACGGTGGTTGGGCCGCCGAGGGGCGTTGGGCCTGGCACTGGAAGAACATGCTGGACCAAGGTTTCATCGCCCGTTATCGGAGGCATGGCCACTGACCCCTGGGCCTCGGCCAAGGCAGCCGATGGCAAGCGTGCCATGCTGGTTGGAGACGATCTGGAGGCACGAGTATGACGGATCGCCGGGCGGTGGACGGCATTATCGAGGCGGACTGGATCCTGCCGATGGAGCCTGCCGGCACACTGCTGGAGAGGCATAGCCTGGTGCTGGACAAGGACCGGATTCTCGCCGTTCTGCCGTGGCGCGAGGCCCTGCGCCGCTATTCCCCGGAGCACCGCTGGAACCGCCCCGGGCACGCGCTGATCCCCGGCCTGATCAACGCGCATACCCACGCGGCGATGACGCTGTTTCGTGGATATGCCGATGACCTGCCACTGGCAGAGTGGCTGCATGACTGCATCTGGCCGGCGGAGCAGCGTGTCATCGGCCGCCGTTTCGCCCGTGACGGTGTCCGGCTTGCGGTCGCGGAAATGCTGCGCGGCGGCATTACCTGTTTCAGCGATATGTATTACTTCCCGGCGATTACCGCCGACGAGGCAGTCAGGGCGGGTATCCGCGCCATGGTCGGTATCCGCGTGCTGGATACGGCCCTCGGCTTCGGTGCGACGCCCGAAGACACGCTGGAAGGCGGCCTGGACCTGCGCGACCGCTGCCAAGCCGAACCGCTGCTGCACTGCAGCCTGGCGCCTTATGCGCCGGAGGCCCTGTCCGCGCAGGTCCTGGAACGACTCTGCCGACTGTCAACCGAATACGGCCTGAGGGTACACAGTCACGTGCATGAAACCCGTGATTCCGTCGAGCAAGCCTGCGGGCGGCAAGGCCGACGCCCCTTGGAGGAGTTGCAGAACGCCGGCCTGCTGAACCGCCGACTGGTCGCCGTCCACATGAATCACCTGACGGCAACGGAGCGCCAGGCCGCTGCCCGCGCCGGTGTCCACGTGGTGCATTGCCCGCGATCCAATCTGAAACTGGCCAGCGGCTTCTGTCCGGTGACAGAGCTGCTGGCCGAAGGCGTCAACGTGGCCCTGGGGACCGATGGCGCAGCCAGCAACAACAGCCTGGATCTGCTTGCCGACATGCGCATGGCCGCGCTGCTGGCCAAAGGTCTCAGCGGCAACGCGGCTTCGCTCGGCGCCGAAACCGCACTGCGCATGGCAACCGTGAATGGCGCCCGGGCGCTGGGTCTGGACGCCGAGATCGGCTCGCTGGAAGTGGGCAAGCAGGCCGATTGCGTGGCCATCGACCTGAACCGCCCGCAATCCACACCGATGTACCACGTGCAGGCGCAGCTGGTGTACGCCACACAGAGGGACCAGGTGACCGATGTCTGGGTGGCGGGACGGCACCTCCTTGACCAGGGCCGCCTGACCAGCCTGGACGTAACCTCGGTACTACGGCAGACCCGCCGCTGGCGGCAACGACTGCTCAACCCCTCTGCGCTGGACCGGATCCGCCGCTGGCTGCGGCCGGACCGCCTCCGGCGGAGTTGAACGATTGCCAGCGATGGGGCTCGCCCGGCGCCGTTGGCGATACCGCCGGCCGGCGTTCAGTCCACCACATCCAGATCAGCGAGACCACGGTGACGCCGAACAGCAGCATGAAGATGGTGCTGGGCACGCCGGTGAGGTCGAGCAGCATGCCAAACTTGATCGGCAGCAGGAAACCGCCGAGGCCGCCGGCCAGGCCGACGATGCCGGAGACCACGCCGATATTGCGGTCGAAGTCGTCGGACACGTACTTGAACACCGAGGCCTTGCCGAAGCCCCAGGCTACCCCGACCAGGAACAGCAGGAAAGTGAACAGCACGATGTTCAGACCGAACGAGAAACTCACCGGCCCATTGGTGGTGTGGACCGTGTATTCGGTATGGGGATAGGACATCAGGAACAGGCAGATCGCGCTAACCCACATGCACCACCAGGTCACCGAGTGGGCGCCGAAACGGTCGGACAGCCAGCCACCCAGGGCACGAATCACACCGGAGGGCAGCACGAAGATGCTGGCAATCAGCGCGGCAAGCTGCAGGCCGACCCCGTACTCGGCCATGAAGTAACGGGTCAGGTACAGCGACAGCGCCACGTAACCGCCGAACACCACCGAGTAATACTGACAGTACTTGAGCACCCGCGGATCCTTGAGCAGGGCCAGTTGCTCACGCAGGCCGGGGCGGTCCTCGGCGGATTCCTGGGGGTCGGGGCTGGTGAAGGCCCAGAAGGCGAAGGCCATGATCAGCATGGCAATGGCATAGATGGTCGAGACGTACTGCCAGCCGAAGGCCACCACGATGCCGGGCGCGACGAACTTGGTCACCGCCGCACCGGCATTGCCGGCACCGAAGATGCCCATCGCGAAGCCCTGCCGTTCCCGCGGAAAGGCACGGGCCACGTAGGCGATCCCCACCGAGAATGAGGCGCCGGTCAGGCCCACGAGCAGGCCCAGCGCCAGCAGTTGCCAGTAGCTGGTGGCGAATTGCAGCAGGTAGATCGGCAGCACCGTGGACAGCATCAGCAGGAAGTACACGATGCGGCCGCCGAAGCGGTCACTGAGCATGCCGATGGGCAGGCGGGCCAGCGAACCGGTGAGGATCGGCATGGCCGTGAGCAGGCCGAACTGGGTCTCGCTCAATCCCAGTTCGTCGGCGATCGGATTGCCGATCACGCCGAACATGACCCAGACCGCGAAACAGACGGTGAAGCCCAGCGTGCTCATCCAGAGAATGGCCTGGGGATTGTGTGTAGGCTTCGTGTGCATGAGGCGTTTACCGGTCCCCATCCGCGACCGGCGCGGCCACGTGCTGCGCGCCGACCTGCCCGGATGTCTCGAAAAGATGTGATCGGCCGGCAGTGACCACCTGGCCGATAATGGTCAGTGCCGGGCTCGGCAGTCCCGCCTCGCGGGCCAGTCCGGCAATCGTCGTCAGCGTGCCGCGCACGGTCTGCTGGTGCGCGGTGGTGCCCTCGGCCACCACCGCCACCGGCCAGTCCGCCGGCAGGCCGCTTCGCTGCAGGCCCTCGGTGAAGTGCTCCAGCGCCGCCAGGCCCATGTACATCACCAGCGTACGGTCGCGGTGGGTCAGCGCGGCCCAGTCGGCCGGGCTGCGGTTGTCCCGGTCATTGCCGGTGACGAACAGCACCGAACTGGCATGGTCACGATGGGTCAGCGGAATGCCGGTGGCAGCGGCACAACCGAGCGCCGCGGTGACGCCCGGCACCACCTCGCAGGCAATGCCGGCAGCCCTCAGTGCATCCATCTCCTCGCCGCCGCGGCCGAAGATAAACGGATCGCCACCCTTCAGGCGCACGACCCGCAGGCCCTGGCGGGCGCAGTGGACCAGGAGCTCCTCCGTGCGCCGTTGACCGACATGGTGGTTGCCGCAGCACTTGCCGACGTAGATGCGCTGCGGCCGCGGACCGGCCAGCGCCAGGATTTCCGGTGACACCAGCCGGTCATGCAGGATCACGTCCGCCTCGCGCAGCAGGCGTTCGGCCTTGCGCGTCAACAACTCGGGATCACCGGGTCCGGCACCGACCAGCCAGACCCTGCCGTTTGCCGTCTGCATCAGGCGATCCTCCGATTCACGGGGCGTGCATGGCGGGTAATCAGCTCGCGGATTTCGGGCACGCAGGAACCGCAGTTGCCACCTGCCTGACAGCGGTGGGTCACGGCTTCGGGATCGCGGCAGCCGCGGCGAATGGCATCGATGATGGTGTTCTCGCCGACGCCGAAGCAGGAGCAGAGGGTGCGGCCGGCATCCTTCTGCCCCGGCGGCGGGTGCCCGGAGAGCAGGGCCATGCGGTCCCGAGTGGCGAGTTGCTGCTGGTCGAACAGGCCGGACAGCCAGGAGCGCTGCGGCAGACTGGCCTGCGGCCCCATGAACAGGCAGCCCTGCAGTCGACCATCCCGCAGCCAGGCGGCGCGGAACGTACCGCGCGCCGGGTCGGCCATCTGCACCCAGTCACCGTCATCGCCCAGCAGACGGCGGGCAAGTTCGGGCAGGGATTCGAAATCCTCGGTCCCGGCCAGCTCGAATCGGGTGAAGGCCACGCCCTGGGCCCGCGCCCACCAGGCGCAGTCCGGCATCGCATCCGGTGCCTCGCGCAGCAGCAGAAAGCCGTGCCAGGTGGCAGCCACCGGCCGTACCCGGACCGGTGTGTGCTTGAACTCCGGCTCGCCGGAAAGTGGATCCGTGACCGGATTCACCGCGGCGTCGACCCGCCCCTGCACCGCGTACTGGTCATTCCAGTGCATCGGCACGAAGACCATGCCGGGACGTTGCGCGGCATCGATCCTAACCCGTCCCATGACCTGGCCCCAGCGGCTTTCCACCTGGGCCAGTGCCTCGTCCTCCAGCCCCAGCGCGGCGGCCTCATCGGGATGGACTTGCAGATACGGGGTGACGGTATGGGCCGAGAGCCGGGCACTCTTGCCGGTGCGCGTCATGGTGTGCCAGTGGTCGCGCACACGGCCGGTATTCAGCACCAGCGGGAAGTCCGGACACGGCGCATTCGCCGGAGCCTGCGGCTGCAGGGCGACGATGCGGGCCCGGCCGGAGGGCGTGAAGAAACGGCCATCGGCGAACAGACGCTCGGTGTCGGCGGCATCGCGCACCGGCCACTGCCTGGGCCGCAGCGCCTCATAGGCGGCGCGATCGAGCGCGGCCAGGCCGCTGATGTCGAAATCACGGCTGCCGGCATTCTCGAAACCGGACAGGCGGGCGTGTTCACGGAAGATGGCGTCAGGGCCATCGAAGGCGAAGGCCTCGGCAAAACCGAGCCGTTCCGCCACCTGACAGAGTGCCCGCCAGTCCGGCCGGGCCTGGCCCGGCGGCGGCAGGAACGGACGCTGGCGGGAGATGCGGCGCTCGGAGTTGGTCACCGTGCCGTCCTTCTCGGCCCAGGTCAGTGCCGGCAGCAGGACATCGGCCACCGCCGTGGTATCGGTGCTGCGCATGGCCTCGGAGATCACCACCAGTTCACAGCCGGCCAGCGCCTCGCGCATGGCGTCGGCATCCGGCAGGCTGACCATCGGGTTGGTGGCCATGATCCAGACTGCCCTGATCTCGCCGCGGCGGATGGCCTGGAAAAGGTCCACCGCCTTGTGTCCCGGCGCGCCGGCCAGGTTGGGGGCATTCCAGAAGCGGCGCACCCGATCCAGCGTCTCCGGCGCGTAATCCATGTGCGCGGCCAGCTGGTTGGCCAGACCGCCCACTTCGCGCCCGCCCATCGCATTGGGCTGGCCGGTAATCGAGAACGGCCCCATGCCCGGCCGGCCGATGCGGCCGGTGAGCAGATGGCAATTGATGATGCTGTTGACCTTGTCGGTCCCCACCGAGGACTGGTTGATGCCCTGGGAATAAAGACTCACGGTCTTCCCGGTGGCGGCGAACCAGCGGAAGAAGCTGGCCACGTCGGCCTCGGCCAGGTCGCATTGCCGGGCGACGGTCGGCACATTGCCGGCGGTCTCGCGGGCGATCTGGATCGCCTCGCCGAAGCCCTCGGTATGCGCTTCGAGAAAGGCGTAGTCGGCCCGGCCCTCGCGGGCCAGATGGGCCAGCAGGCCGTTCCACAACCAGACATCGGTCCCCGGCGCGAGCCCCAGATGGAGGTCGGCGATCTCGCAGGTGTCGGTACGGCGCGGGTCGATGACGACCACGCGCATATCCGTGTTCCCGGCCCTTGCCGCCTTGATCCGTTGGTAGAGCACCGGGTGACACCAGGCGAGGTTGGAGCCGGTGATTACCAGCAGGTCCGCCTGCTCCAGGTCCTGGTAATTGCCCGGCACGGTATCCGAGCCGAAGGCGCGCTTGTGGCCGGCGACGCTGGAGGCCATGCAGAGCCGGGAATTGGTGTCCACATGGCTGCTGCCGATGAAACCCTTGAACAGCTTGTTCGAGACGTAATAGTCCTCCGTCAGCATCTGCCCCGAACCGTAGAAGGCCACGGCCTGCGGTCCGTGCTCGGCAATCACCCGGCGGAAGCCGTCCGCCACCGCGTCCAGCGCGGTCTCCCAGTCCACCGTGCGGCCGGCCACCTCGGGCTGCAGCAGGCGACCGTCCAGGCCGACCGTCTCGCCCAGCGCCGAGCCCTTGGAACAGAGCCGGCCGAAGTTGGCCGGATGCTCGGGGTCGCCCTCGACGCGCACGGAGCCATCCGCCTCGCGATAGGCCAGGACGCCACAGCCCACGCCGCAGTAGGGGCAGGTGGTTTTCGTGGCTTGCGGTGTGTGTTCGGGCATTTGTCTGGCTCGCGTGGCGAAAAGAAAGTGTTCGGTTTTCAGGTTTCAGTTTTCAGACCGGTGCATCGGGGGTCTGGGGGCGCTGCGCGGCTTACCGCGGACCGGTGTGGTGATGCGCCTCGTCGGGCACGCCGTAAATGCGTCCATGCAGGCTTGGCGGCGAGATCCGTCTCGCCGACAGCCCGGCGACGCGCATCACCACACCGTTCAACCTGTCTATGAGCCCTCACGCCAGAGGCTCCGGGTTCAGGTAGAGATTGCCGGCGTCGTTGCGAACCTCGAAACGGGGTACGCAGCCCTGGTCCGGGGCCTTGGCCTCGCCCTGGTCCAGGTGGATGTTCCAGGCGTGCAGGGGGCAGGTGACCAGGCGTCCGTGGACCATGCCCTCGGACAGCGGTCCGCCCTTGTGCGGGCATCGGTCGAGCAGCGCAAACACCTCGTCGGCGCTGTTGCGGAACACGGCCACCGGACCATTGGCGGTCTCGACGACGCGGGCGCCGAGCATCGGGATGTCCTCGAGCCGGCCGATGGCCAGCCAGTCGTCGTCGGTTCGGGGTGCGGCTTGCATGGTGGTGCTGTCCTCGTGGATGCCGTTTTACGTTTCAGGTTTTAGGTTTTAGGTGGGGTCAGACGGCGCGCTTCAGCGGCACGAACTTGGCATCGTGATTGCTGCTGTACTTCTTCCAGGGGTCTTCGGCCTGCGCGCGTTGCTGCGAGGCGCGGAAGCGTTCGGCAAGCTGCTTGCGGCCCTCGGCGTCTTCCACGACGCGGGCCTTGACGTGAGACAGCCCGACTCGCTCGATCCAGGGCGCGGTTCGCTCCAGGTAATGCGCCTCCTCGCGGTAGAGCTGCATGAAGGCGGCGCAGTATTCCTTGACCTCCTCCATGGTCTTGACCCGGCAGAGCACATCGGTGGAACGCAGCTTGACGCCGCCATTGCCGCCGACGTGGAGTTCCCAGCCGGATTCGATGGCGACCACGCCGAAATCCTTGATCGTGGCCTCGGCACAGTTCCGCGGGCAGCCGGAGACCGCCATCTTGAACTTGTGCGGCGTCCACGAGCCCCAGCTCATCTCCTCCAGCTCGATGCCGCAGGTGGTGGAGTCCTGGGTGCCGAAGCGGCACCACTCGGAACCGACACAGGTCTTGACCGTGCGCAGGGCCTTGCCGTAGGCGTGGCCGGAGACGAAACCGGCATCGGACAGCTCACCCCAGACACCGGGTAGCTGCTCCTTCTTCACGCCCAGCAGGTCGATACGCTGGCCGCCGGTGATCTTTACCGTCGGCACCTCGTACTTCTCGGCCACCTCGGCGATCGCACGCAGTTCCTTCGGCGTAGTGACGCCACCCCAGATGCGTGGCACCACCGAGAAGGTGCCGTCCTTCTGGATGTTGGCGTGCATGCGCTCGTTGACGAAGCGGGCCTGGGAATCGTCCTCGGCCTCGTGCGGCCAGCTCGAGATCAGGTAGTAGTTCAGGGCCGGCCGGCACTTGTCGCAGCCGTCCGGGGTCTTCCAGGCCAGGCTGTCGAACACCGCCCGCAGGCTGGTCAGGCCATCGTCGCGGATGGCCTCGCGCACCTGCTGATGGCTCATCGTGGTGCAACCGCACAGCGGCTTGACCTGGGTTTGCTCGTAGTCGCCGCCCATGGTCGCGGCCAGCAACTGTTCGACGAGGCCGGTGCAGGAGCCGCAGGAGGCGGCCGCCTTGGTATGGGCCTTGACCTCGTCCAGCGTGAACAGGCCCTCCTTGCCGATGGCCTCGACAATGGTGCCCTTGCAGACCCCGTTGCAGTCGCAGATCTGGGCGTCGTCGGGCAGACTGGCCACCTGGTTGACGCCGCCGTGGCCGGAGTCGCCCAGATGGGCCTGGCCGAACAGCAGCCCGTCGCGGAAATCCTTGACGCTGGTGCCTTCGCGCAACAACTGGAAGTACCAGGTGCCGTCACCGGTGTCGCCATAGAGCACGGCGCCGACGATGCGGTCGTCCTTGACGCAGACCTTCTTGTAGATGCCGGCGGACGGGTCCTGGTAGACGATGCTGTCGACGCCCGCGGCATCCTGGAAATCGCCGGCGGAGAAGACGTCGATCCCGGTGACCTTGAGCTTGGTCGAGGTCACCGAGCCTTCGTACAGCCGAAAGCCGTAGCCGGCCAGATGGTTGGCGCAGACCTTGGCCTGTTCGAACAGCGGTGCGACCAGGCCGTAGGTCTGGCCGCGATGCTGCACGCATTCCCCGACCGCGTAAATGCTGGGGTCGAAGGTCTGCAGCGTGTCCGACACCAGCACGCCGCGGTCGCAGTGCAGGCCAGCCTTGCGGGCCAGTTCGGTGTTGGGCCGGATGCCCACCGCCATCACCACCAGATCGGCCGCTTCCTCGGTGCCGTCCCTGAAGCGCACCGCCCGGATGCCGTTGTCATCACCGACAATCTCGGCGGTTTCCGCCTGCATGCGGAAGCGCATGCCGCGGTCCTCCAGCGAGCGCTGCAGGTACTGTCCTCCCGCCTGGTCGAGCTGACGCTCCATCAGCCACGGCATCAGCTGCACCACGGTCACCTCCATGCCCTGCTGCATCAGGCCGTAGGCGGCCTCCAGGCCCAGCAGGCCGCCACCGATCACCACCGCACGCTTGCGCCGCCGGCTCGCTGCCAGCATCGCGTCCACGTCCTTGACGTCGCGGTAGCTGACCACGCCCGGCAGATCATGTCCGGGCACCGGAATCATCACCGGGTTCGAGCCGGTTCCGAGCAGCAGGCGATCGTAGTGCTCGACGGTGCCGTCGGCAGCGATCACGCGCTTGCCGTGGCGGTCGATCTCGATGACCTCCTTGCCCTTGTGCAGCCGTATGTCGTTGTCGGCGTACCAGTCCTCGCTGTTCAGCATGATCTGGTCCAGGGATTTCTCCCCGGCCAGCAGCGGCGAGAGCATGATGCGGTTGTAGTTGCCGT
Source organism: Methylonatrum kenyense (assembly GCF_023195885.1). Classification (GTDB taxonomy): domain Bacteria; phylum Pseudomonadota; class Gammaproteobacteria; order Nitrococcales; family Aquisalimonadaceae; genus Methylonatrum; species Methylonatrum kenyense. The sequence goes on along the minus strand of NZ_JALPKO010000009.1, from coordinate 62,943 downwards.
AGGGCTCGGCACCGAACACGGTAATCGCGTACTTGTCGGGGGCGATGGTCAGCAGTTCTTCGACCACCTTCATGCCGGCCATGCCGTTGCCCACCAGAACCAGCTTTTCCTTCATGTCGTTCTCCGAACCGGACGCTGTCAGCCGCTCGGACTGACCCTGCGTCAAGACAAAAAAAAAGCGTTCATCACAGCCATATCCCCGCCGGGGACACCTGCAATGAACGCCGTTGTTCGTCGGCTGATGCGCCATGCATCGCCGGACTGCGGACCGCCAGTGGTCACGCAGCAATAAACCAGATAAAGCGAAAGCCGTGCCAGGACGCCCAGATACGCCCCATAATTTTGATTTAAATAGATATTCCGTCAGGCACAGGGGAGATAATCGAATCGTCGTCTGCACCCCCCTGGGGCACAAGGCGAGCGTCGCGCACCAGGATCGGGCGGGCATTGCCCTTGCGCCAGTTTGGTGAATCGCCCCGCGACGCTGCACTGCAATATGGGATTTTTATGCAGGCCGGGATCCGGCAGTTCACCTAAGTCTCTGTTTTTACGAAGACCAAGAATCTTGCGCGGTTTCTGCTTCCTTCCTGGCAGGACGCTGCCAACGCAGGTTGCGTTCTCCGAACCGGCAATGACGCCCATCAGGCTTCCGTAAAGGCGCGGAAGGTGGTGGGCGTTTTTCATTTTGGGGATGCCAACATGAGCAGCAATGACAGCAAGCCGTTCACTGGAGCAACGCGCGTCGCAGGAGGAACCGGCAATCGCCTGACGAGGCTGACAGTAGGCCTCGTGGCAGCGAGAAAGGGACCCAGGCGGGACCCTTTCTTGTTTCGCGTTCAGTCCGAAATCAACCCCGGTGGCCGCTGGCTTCCCCCGAATCTCCCAGCAAATCGGCCATGGCGATGGTGTCGGCGGCGACGTCGGCCAGGCGGCGGCTTTGCGACATCGCCACCTCGCGCAAGAATCGGTACGCCTCCTCCTCGGTCAACCTGCGGTGCCGCATGATCAAACCCTTGGCCCGCTCGATGTTCTTGCGTTCGGCGAGCGCGGCGCGCGCGCCGTTGAGCTCCTCGCCCATCGCCTGGAGCCGCCGTGACTGGGACTGCAGCAATTCCAGCAGCGAACGACCGAGCTGCTCGCCACCCCATTCCATCGTGTAGCGCTGCGTACCACCGTCGTCGGGCGTAGACCGCTCGTCGCTACCGAGAAACACAGCAAAGGTGCCGCCAGGGGCCGGCTCCGCAGCAAGGGCCTCGATCGCTGTTCGTTGCCGACTGAGGGCGTCGCGCGCCTGCTCCAGGGTTGCGCTGCAGAGTGTTTCCAGGCTGCGTTCAAGCTGATCTTCCACCAGCTTCATTGCGTCGATCCGTCGGCTCGCCTCGTCGAACCAGGCCTCGCTGAGGTCATCGACATTGGCTGTGGCAGTCCCGCTGGTCAGTGCGATACGCCGTAGCCGTTCCAGTTCGGCGGAGGCCCGGTGCGCGCCCCCGTCGTTCCAGAGCCGGAGCGATTCGGCATCGGCGAAGCCGACAAACACCTCGAAGCAGCGTTCCTGGCTGTCGATCAAATGCTGCAGGCGTCTGCGCGAGCGTTGTCCGAACTCGCCTTGGGCAAAGCCGGCGGCGCCAATCCCCCGTTCCTGACCGGCAAACTCCTTGCCCTGCATCAGATGAAACATGGCAACCAGAATCGCCGAAATGGCATGGTCCGCCGCCGAGTCCGCGGCCTCGAAAACAACGCCAAGCAGCGCCTGGATCAGGGCACTGTAGCCCTCAATGATGGTCTCCGGCGACAGGGACTGCTGCCGGATCGCGTCGCGCACCGCCTCAAGCGCGTCAAGGCCGCGTAGCGCATGCGCGATTCGGTTGAACAGGCGGCTGTTGGAGGCAGGACTGCTCGCCCCCGTATCCAGCTCCCGCAAGCGGGATCGAAAGCGCTGTTCGCGCTCCCGGGAACGGGCCATGGCCTCATCCAGGGCGCCGCCACACCGGGAACCGGCGGATCCGGTAAACAGGTTCGCCGTACCGCGCTCACGCTGAAGTACATGTACCAGGTTGCTGATGCTCACCACCAGGCGACTGGTACCCAGCAGGTGTTCAAGGCCGAGGATTTCGCATCGCCTTGACGCGATCAGATAGTCGGCGGCTGTCCCGGCCACCGATTGCTGCTTGCCCATAGGTCTCTCTGCTGTCCGCCCCCAATCGTCCGGTGGACCCATCAAGAACCGCGCCATCGAACCAGGAGTATGGATTCAATGACTTAGCTGATCCTTGGGCGCCAAAGCGCGGCGCCAACGCACCATACCGGTGCGGCGACTCGGACATGTCGGGCTTCAGACAAGCGCCGCTGCCGACGCAAAGAGGTAACCGCAGGACAGGGAGGGTGGCGGCCCGGGTGCTTACAGGTAGGGCATCAGCAGGCGGGTGAGGCCGTCCCGCAGTCGAACGGGAAAGGCCCGATCTTCCAGTTCCTCGAGGTTGAGCAGCCGCGCGGCGCGAATTCTCTGGTCGACATGCGCCGTCAGCACGCTGGCCAGCGACGGATCGTAGCACTCGACGTTGAACTCGAAGTTCAGCCGCAGGCTGCGCGGATCCCAGTTACTGGAGCCGATGAAGGACCAGACCTCGTCGACGATCATCGCCTTGGCATGATCGAACGGCGGCGGACTGAGCCAGACCTGGATATCGTGATCCATGATCTGCGGCAATTGCGCCATCATTGCCCAGTGCACGAACGGCAGGTTGCTGCTCTCGGGCAACACGATATCGATGCGGATACCTCGCAGGGCCGCGGTGGTCAACGCCGAAATCAGCGTGCTCTCGGGCAGGAAATACGGGGTGACGATTCGCAGCGACCGCTCGGCGGTGGCGATGGCCGCAAGCAACACATCCTGGTGTTTCAGGAAGTTGTCGTCGGGACCGCTGCGGATACCGCGTGCCACGACCTCGCCCCGGCGTCGACAGGGCGGGAACCAGAGTTGCCCGTCGAGGCGTTCACGGGCGGCAAAATACCAGTCCTCGTAAAACACCTCTTGCAGTTGCTGCACCACCGGGCCCTGCAATCGAAACTGGAAGTCCCGGGCCATGCGGCGCCCCGATTCCTCGCGGCTGTGGTGCCGGCGGATATTCATGCCACCGGTGAAGCCGATCCGGCCGTCGATGACCAGCAACTTGCGGTGGTTGCGCATATTGATGCCGAACAGGCGGCTAGGCAGGCTGGGGAAAAACCGGGCCACCACGACCCCGCGCCGGCGCAGCACACCAACCATCGACGGCCAGGTGTATCGCTCGCCGGCATTATCGATCAGTACGCGGACGGCAACCCCGCGCCGTACCGCCGCGGTCAGTGCATCGGCAAAGGCCCGGCCGATCCGATCGTTGCCGAAGATGTAAGTGGCCAGCGTGATGCTGATCCTGGCCTGATGAATGGCCTCGATCATCGCCGGAAAGGCTTCATCACCGTCGACCAGCACTTCAACGGTGTTGCCGTCCAGCAGCGGCCGCTCGGTCAGCCGGTTGACGGCGCTGGCCAGCGTCACCAGATGACGATGTCGCCGCTCCAGGCGCTGCTCCAGCGTGGCGAGATCGCAGGTCGCCGCCTCGCCATGCTCCCAGTGTGGCGTCTCACGGCTTTGCAGGGTGACACGACGCCGCAAGCGGTTGATACCGAATAGCAGGTAGAGCAGGACACCGACCACGGGTGCAAACCAGGCCAGCGCCACCCAGGTCAGCGCGCTACGGGAATCCCGCTTGGTCAGCACCGCATGACAGGACACCACCAGGGATGCCAGCGGGATCAACAGGGCCGCCAGCCGATAGCCGATATCCAGGGTCATCCGTGCATCCCGTCTTGCATCCGTATTTCAGCCCGCTGCCAGGGCGTAATGCAGCACCAGGCCAAGGAAAATAACGCCGCCAAACAGATTGTTATTGAGAAATGCCCGAAAACAGGCCTCGCGTTCACGTAGCCGAATGAGCCATTGCTGGCGAACGAAGAAGCCGGCACCAATCAACACCCCAACATAATAGATCGCGCCGAGTTCCGCCTGCTGGCCGACCAGGAGCAGCGTGACCAGCATGAGCAGTTGCAGGATGCCGATCATCAAGCGATCCATCTCGCCGAACAGTACCGCAGTGGACTTGACCCCGATCTTCAGATCGTCGTCGCGATCCACCATTGCATACTGGGTGTCATAGACCGTGGCCCAGACCACGGCCGCAGTGAACACCAGCCAGGCCAGGGCCGGTACGCCACCGGTCTGTGCCGCGAAGGCCATCGGCACTGCCCATCCGAACGCCGCCCCCAGATGGACTTGTGGCAGGTGCGTGTAGCGCTTCATGAACGGGTAGCTGGCGGCCAGCAGCACCGCGACCAGGGACAGCTGGATGGTCAACCGGTTGGTCAGCAGCACGAGGCCGAATGCCAGCAGGCACAACACGATGAACAAAGTCAGCGCTTCCCGCGGGCTGACCAGTCCGCGCGCCATGGGCCGCTGCGTGGTGCGTTTCACGTGACCGTCGATATTGCGATCGGCGAAATCGTTGATCACACAGCCGGCCGCACGCATAACCAGCACGCCGAGAACGAAAATCACCAGCAGGTGAAGATCCGGAATCCCCTCGGCAGCAAGCCAAAGCGCCCAGAGCATCGGCCAGAGCAACAGGAAATTGCCGATCGGCCGGTCCAGACGTGCCAGACGTGCGTACTGGACCGCCCTGTCGCTGAGAAACGCCCTATCCATGACCTTGAACCAGTTCCGGCAGAAACACTTCGGTCACCAACAACGGTTTGCCGTGCAGCAGATGCACCGCCTGCCGTGCCCAGTTACCGCCCATGTCCCGGCCACAATGGTCGTGGAGGCGGATGGCCAGGGCATCGTTGCGCCGCAGTCGGGCCAGGCGCAGGGGCGACCTGCTGGTCCCGGCCCCGGAGAATAGCAGCTCCCCCAGTGGCCGGTTGCCAAGCAGGCGCAGGGCACCGTTGCGCCCGCGCAGCGAAGTCAACGGGATCACCGAGCGGGCCAGGATCAGCGGCTGTCCGTCACAACACAGGGCGACCTCACGGACCCAGGCCATCCGGGCAGGGCGCTGCCGCAGCCGCCGTGCCTCGCCGTGTAATGGCTTCTGCCAGCCCTCGTAAAGCCGTTGCACGCTGAAGCGTTCACCGCAGCGCGCACGCAAACGCCGGGTCAATGAGTCGGTTCCGATCACCCAGCCGGCCAGCACCTCGGGCAGGCGCTGGGCACGCGACACGGGCTGATGAAACCAGCGACAATCAGGTCGGTTCACGGCACTCCTCGATAACGCCCGGGACCAGCTTCCGCCATTGCTGGCGGGGCGGCCTGAGTGTACCCGCTTGCGCCTCGCGCCGCCGAACCCGGTTCCCCTCAGACCCGCCCGTATTGCTGGCGGCGGCCGACCCAGCGATGGATCAACGCAGCGGAGCGCGCCGGATCGTGCTGCAACAGACGGTCGGCGGCATCGCGGACCCGGGCCAGCAGGTCGGCATCACGTTCCGGATCGGCAATCCGGAACTGCCAGTCCCCGGTCTGTCGGGTGCCGAGCAGCTCCCCCGGACCACGCTGTGCCAGGTCCTGACGTGCTATCTCGAAACCGTCGGCGGTCCGGCGCAGGACGCCAAGCCGGGCCCGGGCACCTTCGGACAGCGGCGCCTGGTACAGCAGCACGCAGGAACTTGCCGCGGCACCGCGTCCGACCCGGCCGCGCAACTGGTGCAGTTGCGCAAGCCCGAGTCGCTCGGGGTTCTCGATCACCATCAGGCTGGCGTTGGGCACGTTCACGCCGACCTCGATCACGGTGGTGGCGACCAGCAGGTCCAGCCGGTGGGCGGCGAAATCCGCCATCACGGCCTCTTTTTCCGCCGACTTCATGCGCCCATGCACCAGGCCGGTGCGCAGCGCCGGCAGCGCCTCCCGCAACAGGGCGGCGGTGTCCTCGGCGGCCTGCGCCTGCAACTGCTCGGATTCCTCCACCAGGGTGCATACCCAATAGGCCTGATGGCCGTCGGCGCAGGCTTCGGCCACCCGGGCCATGACCTCGCCGCGGCGTGCCTCAGGGATCGCCACCGTGGTCACCGGTGTGCGGCCCGGCGGCAGCTCGTCGATCACCGAGACATCCAGATCAGCGTAAGCAGTCATTGCAAGGGTGCGCGGAATCGGCGTGGCGGTCATGATCATCTGATGCGGCTGGATCTCGGCATCCTGTCCCTTCTCACGCAGGGCCAGCCGCTGATGCACGCCGAACCGATGCTGCTCATCGATGATCGCGAGCCCCAGGCGGTGGAATCGAACCTCGTCCTGGAACAGGGCATGGGTTCCGACCACCACGCCGCAGTCGGCGCTGGCGATCCGCTCCAGCATCCGCCGCCGCTGGCCCGCGGCCAGCTTGCCAGACAACCAGGCGACCTCGACGCCGAGCGGTTCCAGCCAGGAGCGGAACCCCTGATGGTGCTGCTCGGCAAGCAACTCGGTCGGCGCCATTACCGCCGCCTGCTGGCCACATTCCACCGCCTGCAGCGCCGCCAGCGCGGCGACGATGGTCTTGCCGGAGCCGACATCGCCCTGAACCAGTCGCAGCATCGGCTCGGTACGCCCAAGGTCCGCTTCGATCTGGGTCAGCACGCGCCGCTGTGCAGCGGTCAGGGAAAACGGCAAAGAATCCAGCAGGCCTTGGCGCAGACGGCCATCGCCGCGCAATACCGGCGCCCGGCGTTCGCGGCGGGCGCGGATCCGAAACTGACGCAGGCTGAGTTGATGGGCCAGTAGTTCCTCCAGCGACAGGCGTCGACAGGCGGGATGCATGCCGGCCTGCATGGCCTCGACGTCACAATCCGGCGCCGGGCCATGGACGGTTTCCAGGGCCTCCAGCAGGCCAGGGAGTTGGTTCCCGGCAAGCCAGTCCGGCAACAGGTCCGGGAGCCCGGCGCGTGCGAATTCCAGGGCCTGTTGGACCAGCCGGCGCAGGGTCGTCTGGTTGACGCCTTCGGTGGCCGGATAGACCGGCGTCAGGCGGTCCGATTCCGCGGAAGCCTCGCTGCCATGCAGGACCCGGATCTCCGGGTGGGCCATCTGCAGGCCAGCCGGCCCCGGGCGCACGTCACCGAAGCAGGCCAGCCGCACCCCTTTCGACAGCCTCGCCTGCAATCCCGGATAGAGCCGGAAGAACACCAGGGTGAGGCTGCCGGTGCCGTCGCTGATCCTGCATAGCAGCCGACGACGGCCACCGCCGACCAGCTCGGTCAGCGCCACCTCGCCCTGCACGAGCGCCGACTGCCCGGGCAACAGACCGCCGATGGGCTGCGGCCGTGTGCGGTCCTCGTAGCGCAGAGGCAGGTGCAGGATCAGGTCCTGCAGCGTTTGAATACCTAGCTTTCCGAGCCGCTCCGCCAGCCTTGCGCCGACTCCGCGCAGCCCTGTTACCGGCTGATCCAGCGGGCTGCTCGTGTGACTCACCCGGGAAACTCAGTCGCCGTCCAGCACCATGATCGCCTCCATTTCCACATCCACCCCTTTGGGCAGACTGGCGACACCGACGGCGGCACGCGCCGGATAGGGCTCGTGGAAATAGTCCTGCATCAGTTCGTTGACCAGGCCGAAATTGTCCATATCGGTCAGGAAAATGGTGAGTTTCACCACATGCTGGAGGCTACCGCCACTGGCCTCGGCCAGGCCCTTCAGGTTCTCGAACACCTGGCGAACATGCGCTGCTGCATCGCCCTCAACCGGCTCGCCGGTGGCAGGCACCAGCGGAATCTGGCCTGACAGCCACACGGTGTCACCGGCACGGACGGCCTGGGAATAGGGCCCGATGGCCTGGGGCGCACGGTCAGTCTGGATTGTCGTTCGTTGCATGATGATTCCTCCTGACGAACTGAATGGTCCCGGTCCCGCGGCGACCTGCCTCAGTCGCCGGCCTGGTCCCGGCGAATGCCGATCAGCACCGGGTCATGGTCGGATGAGCGCCACGGCTGGCCGCGGCTGCCCAGCGTATCCGCGCCGGGTTGGTCAAAGGCGAGAAACACCGGCTCATCGGCGTTGATGTGCCAGATATCCACGCCGGTGATCGCATCGGCCAGGGCGTCACTGGCAAAGATGTAGTCGAGGGTACCCGACTCACCACGAAAGACGTAGCTGTAGCGTCGCTCGGGCGGCAGATGCGAGGCCACAAGGTCAACGAAGCCATCCTGCTGCAGCCGGCGGATCGGGTCCTCCCCGGCATAACTGTTGAAGTCGCCGGCCAGCAGGACTTGCTCGGTATTGTGGCGCCTTGCGGCGTCGGCCGCCGCCTCGAGCAGTGCCTCGGCCTGTTCGGTGCGCAGCCGATTCCAGCAGCCCTGGCCGCGGTCGACGTCACCCTGCGCCGGGCAGCCGACCTTGGCCTTGAAATGCACCGCGGCGGCGACAAAACGCCTGTCGGTCTCACGGTCACGAAATGCCGCGAACACCGGTGGCCGATTGTGGGCCGGATGCAGGTCGGTCTCGGCTTCGGAAAGCGGTTCCAGTTCGGTGGGTCGGTAGATCAGGGCCACCTTGATCGCGTCGTCACCACGTCGCGCGGGGCCCTCGAGCAGGGCGTAGTGACGTTCCTCCGGAAGGCGTGCATTCAGCCGTTCGACCAGGTCCTCCAGGGCCGCCCGACTGTTTTCCACTTCCACCAGGGCCAGCAGATGCGCGTCCTGGGCCTCGAGTGCCGCGAACAGCTTGTCGCGCTGGCGCTGGAGCTCGTCCTGATCAGTCGCCCCGCGGCGCCCGAGGGAAACGAAGTAGTTCTCGACATTGAACGCCGCAACCCGGAGGCCCGGAAGCGAATCGGGCTCGGCGGGGCGGGGATTGGCATCGCTGAATTGCGGCTGCGAGACCGGGTGCAGCCTCCAGTCATCGAAGGCCTTCACCAGCACGCCCGTCACCGCGCTCACCCGGTCACCAACCCGGCGGGTGCCATGGTCGTTCAGATACGGGACAGGATCAGGGTTGCGGGCGTAACTGCCGTCATCGAGCAGCAGCCGATGCAACCGCCCATCGTCCGGGGTTCGGTGCCGGAACAGGCGCTCGCCTGCGCTGAGCTTGAGACTGCCGAAACGGCCAAGTTGATAATTGCCGGTGACCACCAGATCATCCGGCAGGGCCACCAGACGGCCGTGCAGACGCTCAAGGTCCTCGGCGTCCGCAGGCAGACCCAGTGGGGCTGGTGAGGGCACCGGCGCCGCGCCGCAATGCGACACTGACTGCAGCCGCTGCAGTTGCGGCCGCCCCTGCCAGGTCCCCGGCCGGGCCGCCAGCAGCAGATGGCTGCCGGGCTCGATGCGCTGCCAGTCCGTCGGGCCCAGATCGGGCGCATAGACGAAACTGCCCCGGGCGTCCGTATCGTCGTCGGACTGCAGGAAAAAGCCATTCAACCCCTGCCGGCCCGGAAACGCGGCGGTCACGACGCCCTGGACCCACACGATTTCGGTGTCACCGGCCTCGGCCAGTGCCAGCGCCTCGGAAACCGGAAGGGCCGCTTCCAGCCCATCACAATCCGCCGCCAGCGGCCGGTCGAAAACCAGGAAGGCGAGGAGCGAGCCCAGCACGACGGCTGGCCAGAACCATCGCCTGGCGGAGGCATTTCGCTGTCGTCCCTGCACGGCGAACCCTCTCAGGAAAACCTGTCGGAGACACAGTCTCCAACTGTCCTTCCGGACGAATAAATCAGTGTTTTTTTTAACCTTTCACACGGTTGATCCGCAACACCGATTTCAGAACCCGAAGCCGGCGCATGATACGGGCAAGATGCAGACGGCTGCGTACCGCAATCGACAGATTGATGGTGACGATCATCCCGTCACGCTCGTCCACCGCAACCGACAGGATGTTGCCGTCCATGTCAGAGATGCTGGAAGCCACCTCGGCCAGCACGCCCCGGCCGTTGACCACGTCAACCCGCACCGGCACCGAAAAATCGCGGTCGATGTCGCGTTCCCACTGCACGTCAAGCCACTTCTCGGGATGCTTGCGGTACTCCACCAGATTGCGGCAGTCCTGCAGATGCACCACCACGCCCCGGCCGGAGCTGGCAAAACCAACGATCGGATCACCCGGGATGGGGTTGCAGCAGCGGGCGAAGGTGACCACGGCACCCTCGGTACCCTTGATCGTCAGCCGCTCGCGCGGATCCCGCTCCTTTTCCGCATCGGAGCGCTCCTCCACCAGGCCGCTCAAATGACGCGCCGCAAGCCAGGGCATCAACCGGCCAAGCCCCACATCCTGCAACAACTGCGATAGATTCTCCGCGCCTGCCGAGCGCAAGCCGGTTTCCAGTTGCTCCGCCGGCAGGCTGTCCAGGCTGCGATCCATGCCCTCCAGCACCTGGTCAACCAGCCGTTTGCCGAGGCTTTCCGCCTCCTCGTGGCGCAGGGTCTTCAGGGCGTGACGGATTGCCGAACGCGCCTTTGCGGTGACCACGAAATCAAGCCAGGCTGGATTTGGCCTGGCGCCCGGGGCGGTAATGATCTCCACGGTCTGCCCGGTCTGCAGCGGCATTCGCAGCGGTACAAGGCGTTTGTCGACCTTGGCGGCAAGACAGGTGTCGCCAATGTCGGAGTGCACGGCATAGGCAAAATCGACCATCGTGGCGCCGCGCGGCAGCTCCATGATTTCACCGCGGGGCGTGAACACATAGACCTCGTCGGGAAACAGGTCGACCTTGACGCTCTCGATGAATTCCAGCGGATTGCCGGCATTGCGCTGTATCTCGAGCAGATCCTTGACCCACTCCCTGGCCCGGGTCTGCGCGGTGTTCTGGCCAGCCTCGCCGGTCTTGTACATCCAGTGCGCCGCCACGCCCATCTCGGCCACACGATCCATTTCGTGGGTCCGGATCTGGACCTCCATCTGCACGCCCTGTGGTCCCCAGAGCATGGTATGCAGTGACTGGTAACCGTTGCTCTTGGGGATCGCGATGTAGTCCTTGAAATGCCCGGGAACCGGCTTGTACAGCCCGTGCATCACGCCCAGCGTGCGATAGCAGGCGTCGACGTCCTCCACCGTCACACGGATACCGTGCACGTCGAAAATGGCGTTGAAGGGTTTTCGCTCCCCCCCCTCGTTTCGCATCTTGCGGTAGACACTGAAAAGGTGCTTCTCGCGGCCGGTCACCACCGGTTCGATGCCGGAACCAGCCAACCGCTCGGTCATTGCCTCCCGCACCCGGCCGAGCAGGGCCTTCTGGTTGCGGCGCACCTTGCGGACCTGGGACTTCAGCACCCTGAAGCGCATCGGGTACATGGCGGCGAAGGACAGATCCTCCAGCTCGATGCGCATGTTGTTGATGCCCAGGCGATGGGCCACCGGCGCATAGATCTCCATGGTCTCGCGGGCGATGCGCCGCCGCTTGTGGGGAGGCATGACCCAGATGGTCCGCATGTTGTGCAGGCGGTCGGCCAGCTTGATGATGATGACGCGGATATCACGCGCCATCGCCAGCACCATTTTACGGAAATTGGCGGCCTGGGCCTCGGCCTTGCTCTCGAAATGGATCTGGGTGAGCTTGGAGACTCCATCCACCAGCTCGGCGACTTCCTCACCGAAATCCGTGGCGATGTGTTCCTTCGCGGTCGGTGTGTCCTCGATGACATCGTGCAGGATCGCGGCGACGATGCTCTGCACATCAAGCCGCATTTCGGCAAGCACCTTGGCCACCGCTACCGGGTGGGTGATATACGGTTCACCTGAAAGGCGCTGCTGCCCCTCATGGGCAGCGGCACCGAAACGGTAGGCGCGGCGGACCATGTCCACCTGATCCGGATCGAGATAGGCCTCGAGCACAAGACAAAGCTCATCTATCCCGCGCCCCGGATCCGCGGCGCCGGTATCACTGGGCGTCAGGGCTTCTGCGCGCGCCATCGGCCCTCCGCAATCATTCCTCTGGACGCTCGACGGCCTCGGCATCCGCAGCCGCCGCTTCCCGCATCAGTTCGGCGCGCTGCGCCTCTTCCACCGCCGCGGTGATCTCCGCTTCCGGCTCTTCGTCGAGGATCGACGGACCGACGTGCTGTTCCGAGATCTCGCGCAGCGCGAGCACGGTGGGTTTGTCATTCTCCAACGGCACGAAGGGCTGGGAGCCATTGGCGATCTGCCGCGACCGCTTGGCGGCGACCAGCACCAGTTCGAACCGGTTATCCACAAAATCCAGGCAATCTTCTACGGTAACCCGCGCCATGTTGCACTCCAGTTAGTGATATTGCACCGCACCCTACTATACATCAGTTGGACCATTCCGTGACGCCCTGCAACATCCCGAACCAGGCCCTTTGTTCAGTCCGCGCCAAGCAGCTCCTGCAGCGTGTCACCCAGATGCTGCTGCTGAGCTACCTGACGCAGGCGCCGGCTGCGGATGATCGCCATCAGGTCGGCCCGCGCCTCGCGGAAGTCGTCGTTGACCACCAGGTAGTCGTATTCCGCGTAATGCGACATCTCGTTCACGGCATCGCGCATGCGCCGCTCGATCACGGCGTCGCTATCCTGCCCGCGGCTGCGCAATCGCTGCTCGAGCTCGACGCGCGACGGCGGCAGTATGAACACCGAAACCGCCTCCGGCATCGTCTCGCGGACCTGGCGCGCGCCCTGCCAGTCGATCTCGAGGACCACATCGATACCCTGCCCGAGACGGTCACGCACAGGCTGCATTGCGGTGCCGTAACGGTTACCGAACACCGAGGCATGTTCCAGGAAGGCGCCCGTATCGATCATCTCGACGAACCGGGGCTCATCGACAAAGTGGTAATGCACTCCGTCGTGCTCGGCCTCGCGCTGGGTGCGGGTGGTGTGCGATACCGACACCGTGAGGCCCGGACAGGCCTCCATCAGGGCATGCACCAGACTGGTCTTGCCGGCACCGGACGGTGCCGAGATGATGTACAGCGTGCCGCTGAGCGCGCTCATGCCTTACTCCAGATTCTGGATCTGTTCCCGCATCTGCTCAATCAGCACCTTGATCTCGACCGAAACCTGGGTGGTGTCAATGGCCGCCGCCTTCGAGCCGAGCGTATTTGCCTCGCGATTGAGTTCCTGCATCAGAAAGTCGAGCCGACGGCCAATCGGTTCTCGCCGCTGCAGCACTCGCCCGATTTCCTCAACATGCATGACAAGCCGGTCCAGCTCCTCGTCCACATCCAGCCGCTGGGCCATCAACACCAGTTCCTGCTCGATGCGGTTCGCATCCGGCACCTGTTCCAGTTCCGCGAGCCGCGCCTCCAGCCGTTCGCGCAGGCGCTGCCTGATCTGCGGGACCAACGCGCGCGCCTCCTCCGCCAGCTCGGCAACCCGCTCCGCACGGCTGCGAATCATGTCGACCAGTGCCTCGCCTTCACGCTCACGGGCCACGATAAAGCCGTCAATGGTCTGATCGAGCAGGGCCAGGGCGGCATCCATCACCGGCTCCAGATCCGGCGACTGCTCGCTGAGCACGCCGGGCGTTCGCAACAGGCCTTCGGCGGAGAGCTGCCCGGAAACCGGGAAACGCCGCTCGAGCTCCTCGGCGGCAGCGACCAGGGCCTCGGCCTGTGGCCAATTGATCTGCACACCCGAGGCACCGGCAAACGACTGAAAACGCAGACTGCATTCCACCTTGCCCCGGGACAACCGCCGACCGAGGCGCTCGCGCACGGCGGTTTCAAGCTGCCGAAGATCCTCTGGCAGGCGCGGCGTAATATCCAGATAGCGGTGGTTTACCGAGCGCAGCTCCCAGGCCAGCCGGCCCCAGTCGGCAGACAATTCGCGGCGCTCGAACGCCGTCATGCTGCAAGCCATGCAGATTACTCCTTGGCGACACGTGGGATAGCGCTCCTGGAGCCGCCCGCCGCGGGGTCGGCCCCTGAGGAAACACTGATTCATTCGCACGGTGGACCGTGCGAGTTTACGCGGTCCCCCCGAGCCTGCAAAAACGCAGCGCTATGGTACGCTCCCCAACCCATTCCAGCAGGAGTCCCGTACATGCGTCCCAGCGGCCGAGCAACCGACGAGTTGCGCAGCATACGCCTAACCCCCGGTTTCACCCGCCACGCCGAGGGCTCCGTCCTGGTCGAATTCGGCGACACTCGGGTGCTGTGCACGGCCTCGGTAGAGGAATCCGTGCCCCCGTTCCTGCGCGGCAAGGGGCAGGGCTGGGTAACCGCCGAATACGGCATGTTGCCACGCTCCACCGGCAGCCGCATGGGCCGCGAGGCTGCGCGCGGCAAACAGCAGGGTCGCACGATCGAGATCCAGCGCCTGATTGGCCGCTCGCTGCGCGCCTGCATCGATCTGGGCGCGCTGGGCGAGCGCAGCGTGGTGCTGGACTGCGACGTCATCCAGGCCGACGGCGGCACCCGCACCGCTTCGATCACCGGCGGCTACGTGGCACTGGCCCTGGCCATGCAGACGCTGCGCCGGGCTGGCAAACTGAAACGTGATCCCTTGATCGGTCATGTCGCCGCAATATCCGTCGGCATCTACAAGGGCGAACCGGTACTGGACCTGGATTATCCGGAGGACAGCGAGGCCGAGACCGACATGAACGTGGTCATGAACGAGGCCGGCGGCTTCATCGAGATTCAGGGCACCGCTGAAGGGCATGCCTTCCGTGACGATGAACTCGTCGGCATGCTGGCGCTGGCACGCAAGGGCATCAACGAACTGATCGACACGCAGCGGCAGGCCATCGAAGGCGCGTGACGCAGGGGAAACGCTGACGCGATGCGTATCGTTTTCGCAAGCAACAATGCGGGCAAGACGGAGGAGGTCGCGGCCATGCTGCGACCGCTGGGCCTGGCGTTGCTGCCGCAGAGCCACTTCCACGTACCCGAGGTCGAGGAAACCGGGCTCAGTTTTGTCGAGAACGCCCTGATCAAGGCCCGCAATGCCTGCCGCCACACCGGCCTGCCGGCCATCGGTGACGACTCCGGCCTGGAGGTCGATGCACTGGACGGTGAACCGGGTATCTACTCCTCGCGCTATGCCGGCGAGTCCGCAACCGACCGCGACAACAACACACTCTTGCTGGCGGAACTGGCCGGCGTACCGGAGCAGGAGCGTACCGCCCGCTTTCAGTGCGTCATGGCGCTGCTGCGACATGCCGACGATCCCACGCCGATCATCTGTCAGGGTACCTGGGAAGGACGCATTCTTACCGCACCGGACGGCAGCGGCGGCTTCGGTTACGACCCATTGTTCTACATCCAGGCCGAAGGCTGTAGTGCCGCGAGGCTCAACCCCGACAACAAGAACCGACTGAGCCACCGCGGCCAGGCGCTACGCCAGTTGCTGGAACGCCTGCGCCCGGGACTTCGCCGCGGGTGACCGGAGTGGAGCTGCCGCCACTCGGACTGTATCTGCACCTGCCCTGGTGCACGCGCAAATGCCCCTATTGCGATTTCAATTCGCATGCCGCCGGCGACACACCCCCCTACGACGATTACCTGCAGGCACTGTTGCGTGACCTCGAACTGGAGTTGGCCAGAGCCGATGGACGACTGATCGACACGGTGTTCATTGGCGGCGGCACCCCGAGCCTGTTTCCGGTTGCAGCCATTGAATCCGTGCTCACGGCACTGCTGCCCCGGTTGCAGTCTGGTGCCGAAATCACAATGGAGGCCAACCCGGGCAGCGCCGAAGCCGAGCGTTTTCGGGGCTACCGCGAGGCCGGCGTCAACCGCCTGTCGCTTGGCGTGCAGAGTTTCGACAACGCGCTGTTGCAACGCCTGGGCCGGGTCCATGATCGCAGCCAGGCACTGGACGCCGTCGATGCGGCGCGTGAGGCCGGGTTTTCGGCGATCAACCTGGATCTGATGTACGGCCTGCCCGAACAAAGCCTGGACCAGGCTCTTGCCGACCTGGATCAGGCACTGGCCCTCGGCACCGACCACCTATCGCATTACCAGCTCACGCTGGAGCCGAACACGGTCTTCTTTGCCAAACCGCCCGCGCTGCCGGACCCGGACACCCGGGCCGAGATGCAGTTGCAGTGTCAACGGCGATTACAGGCCGTCGGGCTGGCGCAATACGAGATTTCCGCCTACGCGCGGCCGGGCAGGCAGTGCCGCCATAATCTGAATTACTGGCGTTTCGGCGACTACCTGGCCGCAGGTGCCGGCGCGCACGGCAAACTGACGGATTCCGCCGGTAACATCCACCGCTACCGCAAGGTCAAGGTTCCGGCGCTGTACATGGCGCGCATGGCCCGGGGAACCGCCGACGTAGAACCGCGCCGACTACAGACGGATGACCGGATACTGGAATTCATGATGAATGCGCTGCGGCTCAACGCCGGCTTCCCGGTTGCCTTGTTCAGCCAGCGAACGGGCCTGGATTTCGAGCTGGTCAGACCGGTGCTGGATCGCCTGCTGGAGGATGGCCTGCTGCAGACGGATGGCGCGCGCTACCGGACAACACGACTGGGCCGCGATCATCTGGACACGATCCTGGCCGAGTTCCTGCCGGACGACGGCAATGCTGCATGAGGTAACAATCCACTGCCCCTATTGCGGCGAAGCGCTGGACACCCTGGTCGACGCCAGCGGCGGCAGCCAGCAGTACATCGAGGACTGCCAGGTCTGCTGCAGCCCGATCGAGTTTCTGCTGGAGGTTGACGCCGACGGCGATCTGACGAGCCTGCATGTGCGCCGGGACGATGAATGAACGGCAACCCGGTCAGCGATCGCCGGAGTAGGCCAGGGTCATCTGTTCGGCGACCCGTTCCTCCCGCGGCTGCAACGAGGAGACGCTCAGCCCCAGCAATCGCACCGGCCGCTCGCCGGCCTCGGTCTGGCCAAGCAAGGCCTCGGCGACCGGCAGCATGTCGACCGCGTTCCGCCACGGCAACGCCCGGCTGCGCGCCCGCGTGATCTGCCGGAAATCCGAAAACTTCACCTTCAGGGTGAGCGTATGCCCCTGTAGCTCGCGGGCATCGAGCGCCGTGGCCACTTTCTCGGCCAGGGGCACCAGCGCCTGGCACATCGCGGTGCGGTCTCGCAGATCAGCGGGGTAGGTCTGCTCGGCACCGATCGACTTTCGGATCCGCTCGCCCCGCACCGGCCTTTCGTCGACGCCCCGTGCAAGGCCGTAATAGTAGCCGGCGCGACGGCCAAAGGTCTGTTGCAGTTCCGCCAGCGACCAGCGCCGCAGATCGGCCCCGGTACGAATGCCGAGGTCATGCATGCGCCGTTCGGTGGCACGCCCCACGCCATGAATCCGACCCACCGGCAGACTGGCAATGAAACCGGCACCCTGCTCCGGCCGGATCAGGGTCAGGCCGTCCGGTTTCTCCAGATCCGAGGCCTGCTTGGCGAAGAACTTGTTGTACGACACGCCGGCCGACGCCGTCAGCCCTGTCTCGGCGCGGATCCGCGCCTTGATGTCGCGGGCGATGCGGATTGCCGAGCCCTGAAACCGCGAGCTGCAGGTCACGTCCAGGTAGGCCTCATCCAGTGACAGCGGTTCGACCAGGTCTGTGTAGTCCCGGAACAGTGCCTGAATCTGCCGCGACACAGCGCGATAGACGGTGAACCGCGGCCGCAGGAACACGGCATCCGGACATAAGCGGATCGCCCGCGCCGCCGGCATCGCCGAATGGATACCGAAACGGCGCGCCTCATAGCTGCAGGTTGCAACCACGCCACGACCATCCGGACTGCCGCCGACAACCACCGGCCGCCCGCGCAGGGCCGGATCATCGCGTTGCTCTATGGCAGCGTAAAAGGCATCCATGTCCACATGGATGATCTTGCGCTGGAGGGGCTGTTCGGATGCCATGGGGCCTGCTGACGCGGTGAGCTGATGGCACAATGAAGCCATGAGCGACAGCCGCGAACAAGACCGCCGGCAGGCACTGGAGGCACTCCGCTCCAGCCTGGAGCCGCAAGTCTGGATTGAAGGCGAGCGACAGGCACCATTCCTGAAGGAGTGGCGCGGCCGCTATCAGGGCCGCGCGGCCGCCGTGCTGTGCCCTGGCTCAACCGGCGAGGTGGCGCTGATTCTGCGGCATTGCCACGACGCAAGCATCACGGTGGTGCCGCAGAGTGGCAATACCGGCCTGGTCGGCGGCGGCGCGCCCGATACCTCCGGCACGCAGGTCATCCTTAGCCTGCGGCGGATGAACCGGATCCGGGACATCGACGCCGACAACGGTACACTGACCGCCGAGGCCGGCTGCGTGCTGGCGGATCTGCAGGCCGCCGCACAACGGATTGATCGGCTGTTTCCGCTCAGCCTGGCCTCGGAAGGCAGTTGCCAGATTGGCGGCAACCTGGCGACCAATGCCGGCGGCACCAATGTATTGCGCTACGGCAACGCCCGCGATCTCACCCTGGGGCTGGAGGTGGTCCTGGCCGACGGCCGCATCTGGGACGGCCTGCGCAGCCTGCGCAAGGACAACAGCGGTTTCGATCTGCGAAACCTGTTCATCGGCTCCGAGGGCACGCTGGGCGTGATCACGGCGGCGGTGCTGAAACTCTTCCCCCGGCCAGCAACAACCATCACCGCATTGCTTGGCGTGGAAACGCCCACACAGGCGGTGCAGCTACTCGGACAACTGCGTCAGGCCAGCGGCGACGCCCTGACCGGCTGTGAACTCATGAGCCGCGCCAGTCTGGAAATGTCCCTTCACCACGTGCCCGGTTGTCGCGACCCGTTCGACTCCGCCCATGCCTGGTACTTGCTGGTGGAAGCGAGCAGTTCGGGCACCGGAACCGCGTTGCGCGAGGCGCTGGAGCTGGCCCTGGGCGAGGCGCTGGAGGCCAACGCGGTCAGTGATGCGGTATTCGCCGACTCGATGGCGCAGGCGGCTGCGTTATGGCGCCTGCGGGAGAGCATTCCGGAGGGTCAGGTTCGGTACGGTGCCAGCATCAAGCACGACATCTCCGTGCCGGTCTCGCGCATTCCGGAGTTTCTGGCGCAGGCGCAAGCCGCGCTGGAAGCCCTGATTCCGGGTCTCCGGATCTGTGCCTTCGGCCACATCGGTGACGGCAATCTGCACTTCAATCTGAGCCAGCCGGCCGACTGCGGGCGCGATGCATTCCTGGCGCGGGAAACCGAGTGCAACCGGCTGGTTTTCGACCTGGTCGATGCACTCGGCGGCTCGATCGCCGCCGAGCACGGCGTCGGCCAACTCCGCCTGGACGCCCTTGACCGTTACAAGTCCGACGTCGAACTGGACCTGATGCGGTCGATCAAGCAAGCACTGGACCCCAGGGGCATCCTTAATCCGGGGAAAGTGGTTAAGGGATAGTGTTCAGTTTTCAGACAGGGCCGTCGCTGTGGCATTTCGGAAGTCGTTGAGGCCGGTTCGCGGAGCGCCTGCGTTGGAGTCCGCTTTTTTCCGAGGCAAGGTGCGCTGCGCACGAAGCGTAGGGTGCATTAAGCGCAGCGAATGCACGCGGCGTGATCCGTTACCATGGTGCCAGCCCGCGCTCGGTCACCGCCGCCGCCAATACCTTTTCCGGTCCTGGTTTTGTCCGAACACCTTGTTTGTTC
This sequence comes from Methylonatrum kenyense, assembly GCF_023195885.1. Classification (GTDB taxonomy): domain Bacteria; phylum Pseudomonadota; class Gammaproteobacteria; order Nitrococcales; family Aquisalimonadaceae; genus Methylonatrum; species Methylonatrum kenyense. The sequence goes on along the minus strand of NZ_JALPKO010000009.1, from coordinate 43,442 downwards.
GAACAACTTTGTTGTCCCGCCAACAGATCACACTGCGTGGGTCCGCTTCGCTTGACCCACCCTACGCCTCTACCGAACCGGCACCGCGGCTTGCCAGATGACCAAAACCGGTCTCAGGCGCAGACGCGGGAATAGATCAGCGTTTCCTTAACCCGTGCCCTCGGCAGGGCCCGTGTTTATACTCCAGAAATGACCGCGCGACGCTCCAGATCATCCGGCAATCTGCTCGGCCGCCTCATGCTGCTTGGCATGTGGGGTGCCGTGGCCGCCGTCCTGGCGCTGGGCTTCGATGCCTGGCTCGACCGGCAGGACAACCCGAACCGGAACATCCAGACCGTGATCGCCAGCGACGGCGCACGCGAGATCAGTCTCGAACGCAATCGAGCGGGCCATTATGTCGCCGAGGGCACGATCAACGGCCATGCGGTGACTTTCATGCTCGATACCGGCGCCAGCGATGTCTCGATCCCGGAGACAGTGGCCCGGGAAATCGGCCTGGAACGCGGACCACCCATGCAGTACCGGACTGCGAACGGCATGGTCACCGCCTACGCAACCGAGCTGTCCCGCGTCACACTGGGCGACCTGGAGCAACGCGATATCCGCGGCTCCATCAATCCGCACATGGACGGCGAGGAAATCCTGCTCGGCATGAGCTTCCTCGGAGACCTGGATTTTCGTCAATCGCGGGGCGTACTGACCCTGACGCAGTACTAACGGGCAATCAATCGACATGGGGCTCCGAGACCGGGCTTGGTCATCTGGCAAGGCGCGGTGCCGGTTCGGTAGCGGTAGCTACCGGGCCGGTGGCGCAACGCCGCCAGGGGCCAAAACCGGCCGGGGTCTTCGACTTGGGCCGCATTTTTCCCGAAGGCTGTGTTGCGCTGCTTGACCGCAGAATCACTGCGGCGCTGCGCAGCGCGCCTTGCCTCGGAGAAAATGCTGACTCCAACGCAGACGTGCGAATGAATCAGTGTTTCCTTAAGACAGGCCTTGCCTGCCCGGTATCGCACTTGTACACTTCGCGATCTCATTTTTGGCGGCAGACACAAATCCAGGGTATTTACCGATGAAGGCTGACATCCATCCCGAGTACCGCGAGGTCGTGTTTCAGGACATCGCCTCCGACTTCGCCTTCCTGACGCGGTCGACGATCCGCAGCAAGGAAACCATCACCTGGGAAGATGGCAATGAATACCCCCTGGTGAAGGTCGAGGTCTCCAGCAAGAGCCACCCGTTCTACACCGGCAAGCAGCGCGTTCTGCAGAGCGGTGGCCGGGTTGATCGCTTCAAGCAGAAATACGGCCGCATGGGCAAGAGCAAGTAAGCTCCGCACGATGCGACCCGAAGAACCGCGCCACGGCGCGGTTTTTTTTTGCCGGATACCCGCCAGCCAGTCAATGACAGACCAGGCCCGCCTGGCAATTCACCCGGTCACGCAGTAACTTGCCGAGGCGGTGAGGCTGCGCACGGGCCCAAGCTTTTTTTTGTGCGCTGCATCGTACACAATGCGACTCCGGCCGTTCACGGCCTGGCTTCAGTCGGATGATCTGCGAAGGTATTCGGCAGCACTGTCCGTCAATTGGGGTGTCAGCGCATTGATTGCCACGGGTAGCGGTCGTGGTAGCCGGCGAGACGCAGCGGATTCGTTGCCAGTCCCGCCCACGGCTTGCCAGCCGTCCGCCGACCGGTCTGCGCAGCGCTGACGCAAACGCGATCAGATACGAACCGGTTCCGCGTTCGAACAAACTGGACGGCCTCCCGGGCCGACATCGTGTTTCATTTGGTTTTGCCCGGGGGAGACAGGAGAGCATCTATGTCCAAGCATACTGTGACGGTTACCGACAACACCTCCGGAAAAAGCGTCGAGTTTCCGGTCAAGGAAGGGACCCACGGTCCGGGCGCTATCGATATCAAATCGGTCTACAAGGAATTCGGTTACTTCACCTACGACCCGGGTTTCACCTCCACCGCAAGTTGCCGCAGCGATATCACCTTCATCGACGGCGACGAGGGTGTGCTGCTGTATCGCGGTTACCCCATCGAACAACTGGCCGAACACAGCACGTTCCTGGAAGTCTCCCACCTGCTGCTCTACGGGGAACTGCCGACTGCCGACGAACTCGACGCGTTCACGGCCTCGATCACCAAGCACACCATGGTCAACGAGAGTCTCAAGGACTTCTTTGACGGCTTTCACTACAACGCTCACCCGATGGCCATGTTGACGGCCGTGGTCAGCTCGCTGTCTGCCTTCTACCACGACAGCATCGACATCAACGACCCGGAAAGCCGTGAACTGTGCGCCCACCGGATCATCGCCAAGATGCCGACCATCGCCGGTGCGGCATTCAAGCATTTCGTCGGCGAACCGTTCGTCTATCCGAAAAACCGCCTCAGCTATTCCGGCAACCTGCTGAACATGCTGTTCTCGCGCCCGACCGAGGATTACGAGATCAATCCGGTGGCGGAGAAGGCACTGGACCAGCTGCTGATCCTGCACGCGGATCATGAACAGAACGCCAGCACCTCGACCGTGCGCCTGGCGGGCAGCACCGGCACCAACCCGTTTGCTGCCATCGCCTCGGGCTGCGCCGCACTCTGGGGGCCCGCCCATGGCGGCGCCAACGAGGCCGTGCTGCGCATGCTGGAGGAAATCGGCGATGTGCGTAACGTCGCGCACTACATCGACAAGGCCAAGGACAAGGATGATCCGTTCCGGCTGATGGGCTTCGGTCACCGGGTGTACAAGAACTACGATCCCCGCGCGACCATCATCCGCAAGACCTGCCACGAAGTCCTGCATGCCATGAACATGGCCGACGATCCGCAGCTGGAACTGGCGATCAAGCTTGAGGAAATCGCGCTGCAGGACGACTATTTCGTCGAGCGCAAGCTCTACCCGAATGTCGATTTCTACTCGGGCCTGATCTACAAGGCACTGGGCATCCCGACCCAGTTCTTCACCGTGATGTTCGCACTGGGCCGGACGCCGGGCTGGATTGCCCAGTGGGCCGAGATGACCGAAGACGGGGAACAGCGTATCGGGCGCCCACGGCAGATCTACACCGGCGCCGCCCGCCGCGATTACGTTCCGGTAGTGAAACGCTAAACGGAAACCGGAAGGGAAACCCGGCTGGAATGGGCCGGGTTTTTTATGGCCTTAACCGCCGGGGCCGCGGCTGCCGTCTAGCCCGGCGGCGGGACCAGCAGTTCCGGTTCACCGTTCAGCAACTGCCGAACCGCGTCCCGATTCGCCCGGTCCATCGGTTGCCCGTCCACCGGGCTTCTCGGAGCCTGGCGCAGGCCACCGCCCGAGAAGACCGTCAGATCAACCGGCACGTCACCGGCCATGAATCGGTAGACCGGGTAGAACTCCCAGTCGTCCCGATTGAAACGCAGTCGGCGCTCCGCCGTCTCGAACGGTATCCCGCGATCCATCAGGAAGACCGCGACGTCCTCCGGCGTGTCAGCAAAGACGTGCAGGTTGACGTCCGACCAGTCACTGGCGGTGCCATCCAGCACCGAGCCGACCAGACGCGGCCGGAACGCGGCGAAGAACTGCATGGCTTCCAGCGCCGCCTCACGCAATTCGCGCAGGTGACTGGCATGCCTGTCGCCGCGGAACAGTCGCTGGTAATCCAGCACCGCCTCCTGGATTTCGCGGTTCCGCGGCATGTTCTCGGTCCCCGGGGCGTTGAGCCGGTCGGCGGCCTTGCGTTTGACCACCAGATAGTCCCGGACGCCCTCCTCGACCATGATTCGCGCGCATTCCTGAATCAGACGCTGCCGCATCCGCTGGTCACGGGGCGCACCCTGCTTGGCCATGATGGGGAATCCTCCTGGGGTGCCAACCCCGTGATGGAATTGACAATTCGAAGCCTTGGAAACCGGTCTGCTGGCGCGTCCCGGCGGGTTCACCCGGCACCACCAAGCCAGTTGAACGACCAGGCCGGCACGGCTGCCGCTCCGTCAGAACAACGGCTCGGAACGCCCGCGATCGGAGCTCCCAGGGCCTCCATCCGTCCGATCACTCCGGCCCTCGCGGTCAGGCACAGCGCCTTCCTGGAACAACTCGAAGATCGCCCGGGGATTGTCGGCACTGGTCAGCAAGCCGGATTCGGGATCGATCCGGGCGGTTACCAGACCCGAGGGCCGCAGCGGCGACTCCTCCGGTATATCGCGCAGCGCAACACCCATGAAGTCGATCCACATGGGCAGGGCCGCGCGGCTTCCGGTCTCACCCCGTCCCATGTTCTGCGACTGGTCAAAGCCGACCCAGGCCGTGGTGACCAGATGCCGGTTGTACCCGGAGAACCAGGCATCACGCAGGTTATTGGTGGTGCCAGTCTTGCCGGCAATATCGTTGCGCCCGAGCTCCCGTGCACGCTGCCCGGTGCCGCTGCGAATCACGTCCTTCATCATGTCTGTAATCAGGAACGCATTGGTTGCCGGCAACACACGTTCCGCGGGCCGGAACTGCTGCGTGAGCGGGTCCGCATTCTCCTCGGCACTGCCTTCGGCAACGGTGTCCTCGGCGGTGTCCGTATCCACCACCGCACAGTCTTCACAGGCCATGGCCGGCACGGCGCGGAACACCAGGTTGCCGTCAGAGTCCTCGATCCGGCTGACCAGGTACGGGTCAACCCGGTAGCCGCCGTTGGCAAACACCGCATAGGCAGCGGTGAGCTGCAGCGGTGTCACCTCGGCACTGCCCAGTGCCAGCGACAAGCCCGGCGACATGCGTTCCGCGTCGAAACCAAAGCGCTCCATGAACTCGGAGGCGTAGGGAATACCGAGGTCCCGCAGCACCCGGATTGACACCAGGTTGCGTGACTGCGCCAGCGCCTCACGCACGCGCGTCGGACCGTAGAAGCGCCGGCTATAGTTTTCCGGCCGCCAGCTGCGATCCAGCGAATCATCCTCGACCACGATCGGCGCATCATTGACCACCGAAGCGGGCGAGAAACCACGCTCCAGTGCGGCCGAATAGATGAACGGCTTGAATGCCGAGCCGGGCTGGCGCTGGGCCTGCACCGCGCGATTGAACTGACTGCGTCCGAAATCGAAACCGCCCGCCAGTGCCACCACTGCGCCCGAGGCCGGCGACAGACTGATCAGGCTGCCCTCGATGGCCGGCACCTGGGAGAAGCGCAGCACCTGCTGCGGCTCCTCGTCGTCGCCTTCGGCTTCGACCTGCTCCGGATAGACCCGCACCAGGTCACCGCGTGACAGCACCTGGGCAACCGATGACGGACGATCACCAACCGCGGATTCATTGATGTACGGCCGCGCCCAGCGAACCGCATCCAGATCAAGCTCGCCGTAATCCCCGCGGCCGAGATAAAGACGCGCCCGGTCGCCGGATTCATCCACGTCGATCACCAGCGCGGGCCGCAGATGCGCCATCCGGCGGAAGTCGCGAAGCAGCCGGTCCCATGCCTCCTCGTCGGCGTGCTGATCCAGATCGAACTCGGCCTCCGGACCACGGTAGCCATGACGCCGGTCATAGGCCAGTAGATTGTCGCGCAGCGCCCGATCCGCCTCGCGCTGCAGACGGCTGTCGATGGTGGTATAGACCCGGTAGCCGTCAACGTAGGCATCGTCGCCAAATCGTTCCACCGCATACGCCCGGGCCATCTCGGCGACGAACGGGGCATTGACGCCCGGACGTTCGTCGCGGTGCACGGTGGCCGTTACCGGCGCGGTGCTGGCCTCGGCAAACTCCTCCTGGGAGATCACACCGGTTTCAAGCATGCGTCTCAGGACATAAGCGCGCCGCTGCAGGGCGCGCTCGGGCCGGCTGACGGGGTTGGCAAACGACGGCGCCTTCGGCAGCCCCGCAATCATCGCCATCTGTGCCAGATCGAGCTCGTCGACCTCGGCGTCGTAGTAGATCCGCGCCGCCGCGCCGATACCATAGGCCCGCTGTCCAAGATAGATCTTGTTGACATACAGCTCGAGGATCTGCTCCTTGCTGAGCTCCCGCTCGATGCGCATTGCCAGCAGGATTTCGTTCAGCTTGCGCAGGTAGGTCTGTTCCCGCGACAGGAAGAAATTCCGCGCCACCTGCATCGTGATCGTGCTGCCGCCAGGGCCGATCTCCTGATGCTGGACCAGGTAAAACACCGCCCGTGCCATGCCGACCGGGTCCACGCCGTGGTGGGAGTAGAAATTTTCATCCTCGGCGGCGATAAAGGCATCTCGCAGGCGCTCCGGGATATCTTCGTAGGCGACCGGCTCGCGGCGGTACTCGCCGAACTCGGCAATCAGTTCCTCGTCCGCCGTGTACACCCGCAGGGGTTGCTGCAGCCGGATGTCGCGCAGGGTTTCCACCGAAGGCAACTGCGGCTCCAGGTACAGGTACAGGCCGGCCGCGGCCACCGCGCCAAGCACGACGAGCGACAGCATTGCTGCCAGTACATAGGCAATTGCGCGGGCAAACCAGGTCATGATCGGGGATTCTGTCGACGGAGTCTCGGTTTCGGGAGCTGAATTCACAGTATAAAGTCATTGGGAAGTCGGGGGATACAGCGGAAAATGCTTGTATTTCTGCTGCGGCTCCCGAAAATGGGGATGCTGTTGCCGATAGGCGACATGCATGACGCTACGAGGCGGCAGCAACAACAAACACGATTCATAAGGTTTCGGACGGCGCCGGCCGCGGCGTTCGAGTCAGGGCAGCTCGGGAGACGCGACATCGTGGGTTTGTTCGGCAAGTCAGGGACGGCCCTGCTCGGCATCGACATCAGCTCGACAGCGGTAAAACTCCTGGAGATTCGGCGTCAGAGTGGGCGCTACCGCGTCGAGAGTTATGCCGTGGAGGCGCTGCCGACGGATTCCGTCATCGAAAAGAGCATCACCAATCTCGAGGCGGTGACGGCGGCTGTGGCCGGTGCGGTCAAGCGGTCCCGAACCAAGCTCAAGGACGTGGCGCTGGCGGTTCCTGCCTCAGCGGCGATCAGCAAAACCGTGAACATGCCGGCCGACTTGTCGGAGGACGACCTGCAGGCGCAGATCGAAATCGAGGCGGAGAAGTATGTTCCACACCCGCTGGACGAGGTGAGCCTGGATTTCCAGGTTCTGGGGCCGGCCCTGCGGGACCCGAACAGTGTCGAGGTGCTGCTTGTTGCCTCGCGCAGCGACAATGTCGACACCCGCGTCGATGCCTGCGAAGGCGCCGGGCTGAAGGCCCGGATCGTCGACGTGGAGAGCTACGCCACCGAGAACGCCTTTGCCCTGCTGGCGGAGGATCTGCCTGCCCGCGGCGAGGGACAACGCATCGCTGTGGTCGATGTCGGCGCGACCATGACCACGCTCTCCGTGTTCGAGAATCAGCGCATCATCTACACCCGGGAGCAGGTCTTCGGTGGCCGCCAGCTGACCGAGGAAATCAGCCGCCGCTTCGGCCTGTCGATCGAGGACGCCGGACGCGCCAAGCGCCAGGGCGGCCTGCCTGACAGCTACGAGGACGAGGTACTGCACCCGTTCATGGATTCCATGGCGCAGCAGATCACCCGTGCACTGCAGTTCTTCTACGGCTCGAGCCAGCACAACTCGGTGGACAGCATCGTGCTTGCCGGCGGTTGCGCCTCGATCGTGGGCATCGATGACCTGGTGCGTGACCAGGCCGGGATTCCGACCTTCATCGCCAATCCGTTCGTGAACATGTCCGTTTCCAACCGGGTGCGCCCGCAAATGCTGGTGGAAGACGCCCCGGCACTGCTGATTGCCTGCGGGCTTGCGATGAGGAGCTTCGACGCATGAGCACCCGCATCAATCTCTTGCCCTGGCGCGAGGAGCGCCGTCGACGCCGCCAGCAGGCCTTCCTGGGAATGCTCGGTGCCGCAGTGGTGATAGGAGCCGGTATCTGGTTCGCGGGTCTGACCTACCTCAACCAGCAAATCGAGCACCAGGAAAACCGCAACGACATGCTGCGGGCCGAAATCCGTGAACTGGATCGGCAGATCACCCGCATCAGCGAGCTGGAGGCGACCCGCGACCAGCTGAACGCCCGCATGGAGGTCATCCAGGATCTGCAGCGGGGCCGACCCCAGATCGTGCACATGTTCGAGGAGATGGTGCTGACCCTGCCCGATGGCCTGTATCTGAACTCGCTGCGACAGCAGGGCGATCGGCTGACCCTTAGCGGCGTCGGCCAGTCCAACGCCCGCGTCTCCAGCTACATGGAACGGCTGGAGGCATCGGACTGGCTGCGCAATCCGGAGCTGGACGTGATCGAGGTGCGCCGCGAAGACGGCCTGCGGCTCAGCGATTTCACCTTGCGGACGCAACAGACCTCGCCGCTGACAAGCGATGAGAATGACAATGGGGAGGACGCCGAATGAAGGTTCAGGGCGTCGAACTCAGCGAACTCGACCTGAACAACACCGGCAGCTGGCCGCCGGTGATCAAGTTCCTGGCAGCACTGCTGGTCTGCGCCGCGGTGGTCGCGGCAGGCTGGTACTTCTCCTGGCAGGATCAGCAGCAGCAACTGGTCCGCGTCGAAGCCCAGGAACCCCAGTTGCGCGGCGAATTCGAGACCAAGCAGGGCCGGGCGGCAAACCTTGGCGCCTACGAGGAATTGCTGGACGAGATGGAGCGCTCGCTGGAGGCGCGGCTGCGTGAGCTGCCGAGCCGGGTCGAGGTGCCGCCGCTGCTGGTGGACATCTCCCAGGCAGGCCTTGGCGCCGGACTCGAGTTCGAACTGTTCCGGCCAGGCAGTTCCGTCCGTCGTGACTTCTATGCCGAAATGCCCATCCAGATCCGGGTGCGTGGCCGTTTCCACGAGTTCGGCCGCTTTGTCAGCGACGTCGCCAACCTGCCCCGGATCGTCACGCTGCACGACGTCGAAATCAGGCGCGGCGGGGACAACGGCGAATTGACCATGAGCGCCACGGCGCGCACCTACTGGTATCTGGATGACGAGGGCGAGGACGAGTCGTGATGGGGACTGACCGGCACAACCGTCAATCGAGACTTTCCGGAGTCGCATTCCCGGTCACGCTGATATGCTCGCTGACGCTGTTATCCGGCTGCTCTCAGGAAACCGCCGATCTGGAACGCTACATCGCGGAGATCAAGGCGCGGCCGGCGCAACCTCTGGAACAGTTCGAGGAGCCGGAGGACCCGCCGAGCCACGTCTATCCGCGGGACCCGGACCGTGACCCCTTCAACCAGCTCAGCTTCCGCGAGGAGGCACGGGATACCGAGGTTGCGTCAGGGCCGAGGCCGGATCCGGACAGGCCCCGCGAAACGCTGGAGGAATACCCCCTCGACTCCTTGCGCATGTCAGGCTTGCTGGAACGCGAGGGCGAACGATTCGCGCTGGTGCGGGATCCGCAGGGCACGGTACACCGCGTCAGGGAAGGCAATTATCTTGGGCAGAACCACGGCCGCATCGTGGAAATCAGTGAGCGACGCGTCGACGTGCTGGAACTGGTTCGGACCGGGGAACAATCCTGGACCGAACGGGAAGCAGCGCTCAGCGTGCGCGATGATCGGTAGACAGGGAGCACAACAATGAACAGCGTCACCTTCGCACCCAACGGCGCGGCCAGGGGCCAGGTCTTCCGCTTCATCTTTCTGATCGGACTCCTGTTGTTCGGCCTGCAAACCGCGGCGGCCGAGACATCCGTCAGCAATATCGAGTACACCACGCTGCCGGGCAACGAGGTGCAGATTGCCATCGAACTGGACGGCGAACCCGTTCGCCCCAGTAGCTTCAGCGTCGATGACCCCGCCCGCATCACCTTTGATTTTCCGGGCACCCGCAACGCACTGAGCGAGCGCTCCGTGGACATCGGTGTGGGCCGCGTCGAACGGGTCAACACCGCCGAGGCAGGCGGCCGCACGCGAGTGGTGCTGCAGCTCTCCGAGATGATGCGCTACGACGCCGAACTGGATGGCAACCGCTTCCTGATCACGCTGCGTGACCGCAGCGATGCGCCAGCGCAGCGTGACCTGGTCCAGCGCACCGACCCCGATGACGCTGTACGTCGCACCGCTCGCCGTGAACTGATGGACATCGATTTCCGCCGCGGCAGCGACAATGCCGGTCGCGTGGTGATCGAACTGAGCGATGATTCCACCGACGTCGACCTGCGCCGGGATGGCGATCACATTGTTGCCCGCTTCAGCGACACCGAGCTGCCCGAGCGCCTGCAGCGGCGGCTTAATGTCGAGGACTTCGCCACCCCGGTGCGCACCATCGACACCCGCCAGGACGGCCGCGACGTGGTCATGCGTATTCGACCCGAGGGCGAATACCGGCACATGGGCTATCAGGCCGACAACGTCTTTACCGTGGAATTCCAGCCCATGACCCGGGCGGAGCAGGAACGGGCCCAGCGGGAAGACCCCGAGTACACGGGTGAGCGTCTGTCGCTGAACTTCCAGGACATCGAAGTTCGTGCCGTGCTGCAGTTGATCGCCGATTTCACCGGCCTCAACGTCGTTGTCAGTGACCGTGTCACCGGCAACCTGACCCTGCGCCTGCAGAACGTGCCCTGGGACCACGCACTGGACATCATCCTGCGCACCCAGGGGCTGGACAAGCGCATCACCGACAACGTGATGCTGGTGGCCCCGGCCGAGGAGATCGCGGAACGCGAGCGGCTGGATGCCCAGGCGCGCCGTGACGAGGAAGAACTGGCACCGCTGCGTTCGGACTACTTCCAGATCAACTACGCCAAGGCCGGCGATATCTCGACGCTGCTGCAATCGGCCGATGCGACCCTGTTGTCGGAGCGCGGCAATGTCACCATCGACGAACGTACCAACACGCTGATCATTCGCGATACCGAGAGCAACCTCTCGGAGATCCGCCGGCTGATCAATCGCCTGGATATCCCGGTGCGTCAGGTGCTGATCGAGTCCCGCATCGTGCTCGCGAACGACGACTTCAGCCGCGAGCTGGGTGTTCGGTTTGGTGCCAGTGCACAGCGCCGGTTGAGCCGTGGTGACGGTGCAGTAATCGGCGGCACACGGCCTGGTGGTATCGCAGATCCGGGAACCGGGTTTCCGGCTGAAACGGATTCTCCCGGGCTGCTTACGGGTACGGAATTTCGGGAGGGCCAGCTTGTCGACCTTCCGGTTAATGATCCGGCTGGTGCCGTCGGTCTAGCGATCGGGCGTATCGGCGACCGACTGCTGCAACTTGAACTGTCCGCACTGGAGAGCGAGGGCCGTGGCGAGATTGTCTCCAGCCCCCGAGTGATCACCTCGAACCAGCGTACTGCCAGCATCAAGCAAGGCGTGGAAATCCCGTACCAGGAGGCCACCGCTAGCGGCGCCACCAATGTCTCGTTCCAGGAAGCCGTCCTGGCCCTTGACGTGACGCCACAGATTACGCCGGACAACCGTGTGATCATGGACCTGGAGGTCAGCAAGGACACGATCGGCGAGGTGTTCCTCGGCGTGCCCAGCATCGACACGCAGTCAGTCACTACCCAGGTGTTGGTCGAAAACGGAGAGACCGTCGTACTAGGGGGCATTTACGAGCGCGACCGCCGCCAGCAAGTCAGCCGGGTGCCGTTTTTCGGATCCCTGCCCGGCATCGGTTGGCTGTTCCGCAGCAATCTACGAATCGACGAGAACAGCGAGCTACTGATCTTCGTCACGCCACGAATTCTCGACGAGAGCCTGTCAGGCGGTAGCGTTCAGTAACGCCGGGGCGATGACGGTTAGCGGACGGCCAGACGCGAGGCCGTAACCACTAAAAAAATTGCCAACAAACACAACGGGGCAATCATGCAGTTAAATAAGAACACATTACGCTATGTCAAGTTCGGATTAGTGGGCACTCTTATGGCGTCCGCGGCCATCTTGTCAGGCTGTCTCGGAGGAAGCAGCAGCAGTGGTGGGCAGGATGTTCTTCAACCAGAACTTAGACTTCGGGTTCAGGGGTTGAGCTCTCCACTCCCTGTCCTGCCCCAAGGTGGGAACATTTCTTGCGGACTTACACCTTTCACTCAAGTCATTTCCGTCCGGTTGGACCGTGACGGCGGCGACGGCAATATTCCTGACGGGACAGAAGTTCAAGGCAGAGTATCGTTTTCGGACGGGGGTGGTCGCGCAGTACTCGGCAAGTTTAACGATGGCGATGGAGACGACGGTGAGATCGAGGGTGATGGTGAATGTGCCGAAGCCTTTGCCACATTGCCCGTGGAAAGCGCTGCCGGGAGAGCTGATTTCTTGATCACCGGACTTGTCGCTGGCAACGTAACATTCCGAGCTCAGGCCACCGTCGATGACGTGTCGTTATCTGACAGTACGACGATTCGCGTTGGTCAGCCTGGTTCCAGCACGCCCCAGGCTTACGCGCTTTTCGGCCCAGTTCCTCGAAACGTCCCGGCCGGCGACATCGCCAGTTTTCTTCTGCTCGTTGTCGATGAAGAAGGCAATCGTGTACCGAATCCCAGCGGGTCAGATACGAACGTTCGACTCACGATCGTCGACGATGGAGGCTTCACATCAGACAGCCGTCTTATCGCAAGTGACGGTTCGAACACGAGTGAGTTGGACGTTCAAACCTCCAATGGCGGAGTCAGCTTTAGCTTTCGCGCTGGGTCACAGCCCGGAATTGCAGGTATACGCGTTCAGGCAATGGATACCAGCGGTAATGCCCCCGCCGACTTCATCGCACCGGCTTTCGTTTATGGCGTCACCATTGACGACCAAGGCGATGGAACTGGCCCCCTGCTAATCATCACTACTGATTCAGATATCCCGAACGCCTTTGAGAGCGATGCTTACCTTTCCGCCCTTCAGAGTCAGGGGGGTGTTGGAATTCGACGGTGGGAAATCACGGATGGAAGATTACCAGACGGTTTGGAGTTGCAACCTAATGGTGTAATCAGCGGAACTCCGACAGAGACGGGGAGCTTCCCATTCAGCGTGTCCGTGACAGATGAAAATGGCACGGGCGCAACAGCAGGGCCCGAGACGTTATCCCTTCAAGTGGACTAATGTGTGAGCCCGAAGGCGTTGCGAGCGAGCCACTTCGCTGCAATTAGGAAAATGCGAGGACCCGTCGTTGATGCCGATGCGCCATGGGCTAAAAAAACCGAGCATCAATTGTTCCTAAATTATTCTTGAATGCCGCAGTCACCGATCCGGCAGGCCTTTGGCTCTGTCACATTTTTGGCTGAGGTTTTGCTGCCGAACTCGCATTCCGACTGCTACCATCCGTGCGCAATGAGCAACTTAGATCGCATTGTCCTGATCGGCCCGATGGGCGCCGGCAAGTCCTCCATCGGGCGTCAGCTGGCGCGTGCGCTTGGCTATGCGTTCTGCGACAGCGACAAGGAACTGGAGCGGCGCACGGGGGTTGATATCCCGGTGATCTTCGATATCGAGGGTGAGGAAGGCTTCCGTCGCCGCGAGAAGGCAATGATCGACGAACTGAGCCGGAACGACCGCTGCGTTCTCGCCACCGGTGGCGGGGCCATTCTGGACGCAGACACAAGACACCGTCTTCGGGACCGGGGGCTGGTCATCTACCTGGAAACATCCATTGCCGAGCAACTTCGCAGGACCCGACGCGACAGGAATCGGCCACTGCTGCAGACCGAGGACCCCGAAGCCCGTCTGCGCGATCTGATGGAGCAGCGCCGGCCCCTCTACCTGGAAACCGCGCATCTGACTGTCAACACGGACCAGGCTGGCGTGCAGCAGGTGGTGCGCGAGATCATGCGCACCCTAGAAGAACGGAACAGTACGCAATGAGCGAGATGAAAACCCTGCATGTCGACCTGGGCGAGCGCAGCTATCCCATTCACATTGGTGCCGGACTGCTGGAGCAGGACGCACTGATCCGGCCGCACCTGCGCGGCCGCCAGGTTCTGGTCGTCAGCAACACCACTGTGGCGCCGCTGTACCTCGAACGGTTGTTGCAGCGCCTGGACGGCCTGGATGTGGACAGCGTGATCCTGCCGGATGGTGAGCAATACAAGAGCCTGGACATCTGCAAGCAGGTCTACGACCGGCTGCTGGAACGGCGCTTCGACCGGAAATGCATGCTGGTCGCTCTGGGTGGCGGTGTAATCGGAGACCTGACCGGCTTTGTCGCTGCCAGCTATCAGCGCGGCGTCGATTTCATCCAGATACCCACGACGCTGTTGGCGCAAGTGGACTCCTCGGTCGGCGGCAAGACCGGGGTCAACCACCCGTTGGGCAAGAACATGATCGGCGCCTTTCATCAGCCGCGCTGCGTGATCGCCGACACTGCGACCCTCGGCACCCTGCCCGATCGCGAGATGTCGGCCGGCATCGCCGAGGTCATCAAATACGGCCTGATCCGGGATGCAGGCTTCTTCGATTGGCTGGAAAACCATGTCGAATCCCTGCTGCAGCACGATGAGGCCGCACTGACCGAAGCCATCCTGCGCTCCTGCGCCATCAAGGCCGAGGTGGTCGCCGCCGACGAGCGGGAAGGTGGACTGCGAGCGATCCTGAATCTGGGTCATACCTTTGGCCATGCCATCGAAACCGCCAGCGGCTACGGCAACTGGCTGCACGGCGAGGCAGTCGGTGCGGGCATGGTGATGGCGGCACATCTGGCGCGGGAGATGGACTGGATCGACCAGCAGCAATTCGAGCGCGCGCGACAGCTCATCCTCCGGGCCGGACTCCCTGACGCACCACCGGCCGGCATGTCGGCAGAACGCTTTCTGGAGCTGATGGCGGTGGACAAGAAGGCCGAGGGCGGCAGGCTTCGCCTGGTCCTGCAGCAGGCCATCGGCAAGGCCGTGGTCACCGACACGGTACCGATGGACAGCCTGCGCCGGACGCTGGATCACTTCGTCTCCGCATGACCGTGATCTGGGACGCCCCCGGTCGTGGCCCCTGGGCCAGCGATGTGGCCAGCTCCCGCGGGCGCCGCATCCCCGAACCGGCACCGGCGCACCGCACCGAATACCAGCGTGACCGCGACCGCATCATCCATTGCTCGGCATTCCGCCGGCTGGAGTACAAGACGCAGGTTTTCGTCAATCACGAGGGCGACCTGTTTCGCACCCGCCTGACCCACACGCTGGAGGTCTGCCAGGTGGCACGCACGATAAGCCGTGCGCTGCGCCTGCACGAGGACCTGACCGAGGCCATCTGCCTGGCGCACGACCTGGGCCACACACCGTTCGGCCATGCTGGTCAGGATGCCCTGCATGACTGCATGCGCGAGTACGGGGGCTTCGAACACAATCTGCAATCGTTGCGCGTGGTCGACCTGCTGGAGGAACGCTATGCCGATTTCGACGGGCTCAACCTGTGCTTCGAAACCCGCGAAGGCATCCTCAAGCACTGCTCGGCAAGCAATGCCCGACAGCTGGGCGAGCTCGGACGACGCTTTCTTGATCGCAGCCAGCCGAGCCTCGAGGCACAACTGGCGAACCTGGCGGACAGCATCGCCTACAACAGTCACGACGTGGACGACGGCCTCCGCGCCGGGCTGATCACGCTGCACCAGCTCGAACAACTGGAAATGACCGGACGCCTGCTGCGCGAGGTGCGCACCGCCCACCCCGGACTGGAAGACCGCCGGCTGGTCTACGAAATGGTGCGGCGCCTGATCGGCGAACTGGTGGCCGATGTCATCCAGACCACACGCGCCGCCATCAGCACAACAGCCCCGGGCTCGCCGCAGGCGGTTCGCGATGCGGGTCAGCAATTGATCCGTTTCAGCCCGGCCATGGACCGGCAGCAGGCAGAGCTGAAACAGTTCCTGTTTCACCAGCTATACCGGCATCACCGCGTCTACCGCATGGTGGCCAAGGCACAGCGAACGCTGCGGCAATTGTTCGAGGCCCTGTTCGCCGACATCGCCCTGCTGCCGCCACGGCAACATGCCCGCACCCAGGCGCTGGAGGCCGAACACGGCGACCATGGCCGCGCCCGCGGGGTCGCCGACTACATCGCCGGCATGACCGACCGCTTCGCCATCGACGAGCATGAGCGCCTGTTCAATCCCCGCCGATTGACATAGCCCCCGGCTCATGCAGCTTCGACTCCGAGCCTGAGGGACAGGAGACGCAGTCGCGGGACCACCGTGAACGCATCCATGCGGGCTTGACGGCCGCGTCCCTGCGGCCGACATCCCGCCACTGCGTCTCCCGCCCCCAGGCCAAGTGTGATCGCGCTGATAACAGAAAACGACCTCTTCGGTTGGTAGACCGTTAGGTCGGGGCGACAGGCATTCCACGGAGGAACGTCGGCCGCAGGGACGCGGCCGTCGAGCGCCCACGGATGGGTTCACAGCGTTTCCGCAGTGGAAACCTGTCGCCCCGACCGGATCCGCGCCAACACGGCTCCAGACCTGAACGGGCGTGCGGTGTGGCACCGAGAAGGAGTACGGCCGCATGCCCGGATTGTTCGTGTTTCCACGAATCGCTATACTGTGCGGCCGTTTGCATTGCCACGGGCGGGTTCACCGCCGCTCGTCCTGCGGGCGCCGCGTAGCGCCCCGCCCCACCGGAATCATGGCAACAATCACGCAGAGGCTTTTCCCGTGAGATACGAGAATGCTGAGCGGCCGACCCTGTATCGGCCGAGCTTCGAGAAGGACAACTGCGGCTTCGGAATGATTGCCCACATGGACGACCAGCCCAGTCACTGGGTGCTGGCGACCGCAATCGATTCCCTGGCCCGCCTGACTCACCGTGGCGCGGTGGCAGCCGATGGCAAGACCGGCGACGGTTGTGGCCTGCTGTTCAAGAAGCCCGATCAGTTTCTGCGCGCCGTTGCCGCGGACCACGGCTGGGACCTGGGCGAGCGCTATGCCGTGGGCATGGTATTTCTGAGCAACAACGACGCTGCAGCCGACAAGGCGCGCGCGACCCTGGACCAGGCACTGGAACGCCAGGGACTGGAGCGCCTGGGTTGGCGCGAGGTACCAACCGACACATCGGCTTGTGGCGAGGAAGCGCTGGCCACGCTGCCGCGCATCGAACAGGTATTCATCCGGGCTGGAGCCGACATGGACGATGCCCTGTTCGAGCGCCACCTGTTCATCGCCCGGCGACGTACCGAAAAGGCCCTGGACGGCGACGACGTGTTCTACGTCGCCAGCCTCTCCGCCCAGGTCATCTCCTACAAGGGCCTGGTGATGCCGGAAAACCTGCCGGTGTTCTACAAGGACCTGAATGACGAGCGCATCCAGACCTCGATCTGTGTGTTCCACCAACGCTTCTCGACCAACACCTGGCCGCAGTGGCGGCTTGCCCAGCCGTTCCGGTTCCTCGCCCACAACGGCGAGATCAACACGGTCCAGGGCAATCGCAACTGGGCCAATGCCCGGGCAGCGAAATTCGCCACGCCGCTGATTCCGGACATGAGCGAGGTCGCACCGCTGGTCACCACCTCCGGCTCCGACTCCTGCAGCCTGGACAACATGCTGGACGTGCTGATGGCCGGCGGCATGGATATCTTCCGCGCCATGCGTCTGCTGGTTCCGCCGGCCTGGCAGAACGTCGACGGCATGGACGCGGATCTGCGGGCGTTCTACGAGTACTACTCCATGCACGTCGAGCCGTGGGACGGTCCGGCAGGCATCGTGCTCACCGATGGCCGGCACGCGGCCTGCGTGCTGGACCGCAACGGCTTGCGCCCGGCCCGCTACGTAATCACCAGGGACCGGCATATCACGCTGGCGTCGGAAGTGGGTGTCTATGACTACGCGCCCGAAGACGTGGTTGCCAAGGGGCGGCTGAAACCCGGCGAAATGCTGGCGGTGGATACCGCCACCGGCGAATTGCTGCTGCCGCAGGAGATCGACGACCGGCTGAAGACCCGCCAGCCCTACAAGGCCTGGCTGGACGAACATCTGCGACGGCTGGAGTCCACGCTCGAGGAAACCGAGCTGGAAGAGGACGCCACGCCGATCAGCGAGGACTTTCTGGACACCTACCAGAAAATGTTCAACCTGACGCTGGAAGAGAACGACGCCGTGTTGCGACCGATGGCCGAGGCCGGCCAGGAAGCGGTGGGCTCGATGGGTGACGACACCCCCCTGCCGGTGCTTTCGACCCGGGAACGGTCGCTGTTCGACTATTTCCGCCAGCAGTTCGCTCAGGTTACCAATCCGCCCATCGATCCGCTGCGCGAGCAGATCGTGATGTCGCTGGAAACCTGCTTTGGCGCCGAGAAGAACGTGTTCGAGGAAACCGTCGATCACGCCAAGCGCCTGGTGGTGGAATCCCCGGTGCTGTCACGGACCAAGTTCCTGTTGCTGCTGAACGAGGATGATCCCGACTACGCCAACACGGTGATCAGCCTGCAGTACAAGCCGGAACAGGGCCTAAAGGCGGCGGTGCAGGCCGTGGCCGACCAGGCGGAACAGGCGGTACGCGACGGCAAGACCATCATCGTGCTGTCGGATCGCGACATCGAGGAAGGCTATCTGCCGCTGCATGCACTGCTCGCCACCGGTGCGGTGCATCACAGGCTGGCCGGCAAGGGCCTGCGCTGCGATGCCAATATCGTGGTGGAAACGGCCACCGCCCGCGATCCGCATCACTTTGCAGTCCTGATCGGCTACGGTGCGACCGCGGTCTATCCCTACCTGGCCTATGCCAGCCTGCGCGGCATGCTGCGCCGTGGACAGATCAAGGACATCACCGCCGACCGCCTGCGCGCCAACTACCGCAAGGGCATCAACAAGGGCCTGTTCAAGATCCTGTCGAAGATGGGCATCTCGACCATTGCCAGTTACCGCGGCGCACAGCTGTTCGAAATCGTGGGCCTGGCCGACGACATTGTCGATATGTGCTTCACCGGCACCGTCAGCCGGATCAAGGGCAGCCGCTTCGAAGACCTGGAGGCGGACCAGCAGGCCCTGGCAACTGAAGCCTGGTCGGTGCGCAGTGATGTGCGCAAGGGGGGCCTGCTCAAGTTCATCCACAACGGCGAGTTCCATGCCTACAACCCGGATGTGGTGCGCACCCTGCAGACCGCCGTTGAAACCGGCGACTATGCCGCCTGGAGCGAGTTCTCGGAGCTGGTCAACGAACGGCAGCCAACCGTACTGCGGGACCTGCTGCAGCTGAAACTCCTGGATGCCCCGCTCGACCTGGATGACGTGGAGCCCATCGAATCGATCCTGCCGCGCTTCGATTCCGCCGGCATGTCGCTGGGCGCGTTGTCGCCGGAGGCCCACGAATCGCTGGCCATCGCGATGAACCGCCTCGGTGGCCGCTCGAACTCCGGCGAGGGCGGCGAAGACGAGTCCCGCTTCGGCACCGAACGGATGTCGAAGATCAAGCAGATCGCCTCGGGCCGTTTCGGTGTCACGCCACACTATCTGGTCAATGCCGAGGTGCTGCAGATCAAGGTCGCCCAGGGCGCCAAGCCCGGCGAAGGCGGTCAGTTGCCGGGGCACAAGGTAAACGAGATGATCGCCCGGCTGCGCTTTTCCAGCCCCGGCGTGGCACTGATTTCTCCGCCGCCGCACCACGACATCTATTCCATCGAGGATCTGGCGCAGCTGATCTTCGACCTGAAGCAGGTCAATCCGAAGGCACTGGTCTCGGTGAAACTGGTTTCCGTGGCCGGCGTGGGCACCATCGCCGCCGGCGTGGCCAAGGCCTATGCCGACCTGATTACCATCGCCGGCTACGACGGCGGCACCGGCGCCAGTCCGCAGACCTCGGTGAAATACGCAGGCGCGCCATGGGAACTGGGCCTGGCCGAGACGCACCATGCGCTGCGTGCCAATGATCTGCGTGAGAAGGTCCGGGTGCAGGCCGACGGCGGCATGAAGACCGGCCTGGACGTGATCAAGGCGGCGATCCTTGGCGCCGAGAGCTTCGGCTTTGGTACCGCGCCGATGATCGCCATGGGCTGCAAGTACCTGCGCATCTGCCACCTGAACAACTGCGCCACCGGCGTGGCGACGCAGGAAAAGGTGCTGCGGCTGAAGCACTTCATCGGTACGCCACAAAAGGTGGCCAATTACTTCCGCTTCGTGGCGATGGAAACCCGCGAATGGATGGCCAGGCTGGGCGTGCGCCGGCTGGAAGACCTGATCGGCCGCACCGATCTGCTGGAGATCCTGCCCGGTCAGACCGACAAGCAGCGGCAGCTGGACCTGCGACCGCTGCTCTCCGACGGCGGCGTGCCGGCAGACAAGCCGCAATATTGCCTGGAACCGAAGAACGTGCCGTTCGACAAGGGCGAACTTGCGGAGCAGATGGTGCGCGACTGCCTGCCGTCGATCGAGGCGAAAACCGGTGGCGAATTCCACTATGAGGTGAAGAACTTCAATCGCTCCATCGGCGCTCGCCTGTCCGGTGAGATTGCCCGGGCCCACGGCGGCCAGGGCATGGCCAACGCACCACTGGTGCTGCGCCTGAGCGGCAGCGCGGGCCAGAGCTTCGGTGTCTGGAATGCGCCGGGGCTGCACATGCACCTGCAGGGTGACGCCAACGACTACGTGGGCAAGGGCATGGCAGGTGGCAAGCTGATCATCCACCCGCCGGCCGGCAGCAGTTTTGACAGCCGTGAAACCACCATTGTCGGCAACACCTGCCTGTATGGCGCCACCGGCGGCAAGCTGTTCGCGGCCGGCACCGGCGGCGAACGCTTCGCGGTACGCAATTCCGGTGCCCATGCGGTCATTGAGGGCGTTGGCGATCACGGCTGCGAGTACATGACCGGCGGTGTGGTCTGCGTGCTGGGCGAGACGGGACTTAATTTCGGCGCCGGCATGACCGGCGGCTTCGCCTTCGTGCTGGATCTGGAGAATGAGTTCGTGGATCGCTACAACCACGAGCTGATCGACATCCACCGGGTGCGATCGGAGCCGATGGAAGCCCATCGCAACTACCTCAAGGCGATGATCCGCGAATACGTGGACGAGACCGGCAGCGCATGGGGTCAGGAAATCCTGGACAACTTCCGCGATTACCTGCGCCGCTTCTGGCTGGTCAAGCCGAAGGCCAGCGATCTGCAGGGTATCCTGCAGACGCTGCGCGCGGCGGCCTAGTTCCACGCTTGCCGGATAAGCTTATCGCGCGGCCGTGACGCCGCGCCCGAACAGTTTTGACGAGAGCTCATGGGTAACAATTTTCAATTCATCGAAGTCCCGCGGCAGGATCCGGAGAAGGAACCGGTCCAGGTCCGCATCCGCAAGTTTGGCGAGATCTACGGCAACTTCGAGAAGGAAACCGCCCAGTCGCAGTCGGATCGCTGCCTGGATTGCGGCAATCCCTACTGCGAATGGAAATGCCCGGTCCATAACTACATCCCGAACTGGCTCCAGCTGGTGGCCGAGGGCAATCTGTTCGAGGCAGCCGAGCTGTCGCACCGGACCAATTCGCTGCCGGAGATGTGCGGCCGGGTCTGCCCGCAGGATCGGCTCTGCGAGGGTGCCTGCACGCTGAACGACGGCTTCGGCGCGGTGACCATCGGCTCCATCGAACGCTACATCACCGACGAGGCATTCAAGGCCGGCTGGCGGCCGGACCTGTCCGGCGTGGTCAAGACCGACAAGAAAGTGGCCGTGGTCGGCGCCGGCCCGGCCGGCATCGGTGCCGCCGACATCCTGGTCCGTAACGGCGTCAAGCCGGTGGTGTTCGACAAGTACCCGGAGATCGGTGGTCTGCTGACCTTCGGCATCCCGCCGTTCAAGCTGGAGAAGCACATCGTCCGCACCCGCCGCGAGGTGCTTGAAGGCATGGGTGTGGAATTCCGCCTGGGCGTCACCATCGGCGAGGACATCCCGTTCCAGCAGTTGCTGGACGACTACGATGCCGTGTTCCTTGGCATGGGGACCTACACCTACATGCGCGGCGGCTTCCCCGGCGAGGATCTTCCGGGAGTGTACGAGGCGCTGCCGTTCCTGGTGGCCAACATCAACCGGGAACTGGGTTACGAGAAGGACCCGTCCGAATTCATCGACATGCGTGGCCAGCGGGTGGTGGTGCTCGGCGGCGGCGATACGGCAATGGACTGCAACCGCACCTCGGTGCGCCAGGGCGCCACCAGCGTCACCTGCGCCTACCGCCGGGACGAGGAAAACATGCCCGGTTCCCGCCGCGAGGTCATGAACGCCAAGGAGGAAGGTGTCGAATTCCTCTGGAACCGTCAGCCAGTGGAAATCGTCGGCGACGGCAAGGTGGAAGGCGTCAAGGTCGTGACCACCCAGCTCGGCGAGCCCGACGAGCGTGGACGCCGGCGGCCCGAGGCTGTTCCCGGCACCGAGGAGGTGGTCCCGGCAGATCGGGTCATCATCGCCTTCGGTTTCCGGCCCAGCCCGGCTGACTGGTTCGGTGAGCACAACATCGATGTGGACGACCGGGACCGGGTCACCATTCGCAAGGACGAGCAATTGTTCGGCCAGACCGCGAACCCGAAGATCTTCAGCGGCGGCGACATGGTGCGCGGTTCGGATCTGGTGGTGACCGCCGTTTACGAGGGGCGTGAAGCGGCCAAGGGCATCCTGAATTATCTCGGGGTCTGACGCACCTAAACGTTAAACGGTTTTAGGTTTTATGTCTTATGGGAAGGTCGGGATCCGGAATGTCCCGGCCTTTTCCGTTCTCTGTAACCCACAAGGATCATCCGTGACGGCATCCAGCGAACTCCAGAACGACCTCCTGCTTCGTGCCTTGTTGCGGCAGCCGACCGAGCGCACGCCCGTCTGGATGATGCGGCAGGCGGGCCGATACCTGCCGGAATACCGGCAGACACGGGCCCGGGCCGGCAGCTTCCTGGACCTGTGCAAGAACACCGAACTGGCCTGTGAGGTCACGCTGCAACCGCTGGAACGTTTCCCGCTGGACGCCGCGATCCTGTTCTCCGACATCCTGACCATTCCGGATGCCATGGGTCTGGGCCTGTACTTCGCCCAGGGAGAAGGACCGAAATTCAAGCGGCCGGTCCGGGATGAGCGCGCAGTCAAGGCGCTGGCTGTCCCGGATCCGGCCGGCGAGTTGCATTACGTCACCGACGCGGTGAGCACCATTCGCAGCGCGTTGAAGGGCCGGGTGCCGCTGATCGGCTTTACCGGAAGCCCGTGGACCCTGGCCACCTACATGGTGGAGGGCGGCTCCAGCAAGAATTTCGCCCACTGCAAGGCCATGCTCTACGACCGACCGGACCTGATGCACCATCTGCTCGGCGTGCTGGCGGATTCGGTAACCGCCTATCTCAATGCCCAGATCGAGGCCGGGGCACAGGCACTGATGATTTTCGATACCTGGGGCGGTGTGCTGACCCCGGAGACCTACCGCGAATTCTCGCTGCATTACGCCAGCCGTATCATCGCCGGACTGCATCGCCGCTACGACGGCCGTGAGGTGCCAGTGGTCTTTTTCACCAAGAACGGCGGGGCATGGCTGGAGTCAATGGTGGATTCCGGCGCCCACGGCCTGGGCATAGACTGGACCCAGAACCTGGGGGATGCGCGGCGGCGCGTTGGTGAACGCGTCGCGCTGCAGGGCAATCTGGACCCCAGCGTGCTCTATGCTTCTCCAGAGACCATCCGCGAGAAGGTCGCGGAAACCCTGGCGAGTTTCGGTCATGGCAGTGGTCACGTTTTCAACCTGGGCCATGGCATCCATCCCGAGGTCAGGCCCGAACATGCCGGCGCCATGATTGACGCCGTGCACGAACTCAGCCCCGCATACCATCAGGACGGTTTAGAGCAGACACCATGACCCAACGCCGCCGCCGCATCCGAACTCTCTCCGCCGGCGTGGTGGTAGTGCGGTTCGAGGCGGATGACTGGCGCTGCCTGCTGCTTCGCGCCTATCAGTACTGGGATTCCCCGAAGGGCCAGGTTGAACCTGGCGAGACGCCGCTGCAGGGTGCACTGCGAGAAGTGGAAGAGGAAACCGGCATCACCGATCTGGAGTTCGCCTTCGGCGAGGACTTTGTCGAGACCGGGCCATACGCACAGGGAAAAATCGCGCGCTATTACCTGGCGCGCACCGCGACCCGTGAGGTCGTGCTCGGCGTGAATCCGGAGCTGGGCAGACCCGAGCATCAGGATTACCGCTGGGTCAACTTCCCGACCGCACACACGCTCGCCTCTCCGCGAGTCCGGCGCGTGCTGGAATGGGCCGAACACCGCCTCCGTCAGGACTGAGCACTCCGGGTCCGACGACGCCATACTGGAGCCTTGTCATGAGTAGAGCCGTGAGCCCCGATTACCCCGGTATTCGCATGCGCCGGATGCGGCGCGATGTGTTCTCCCGCCGGCTGATGCGGGAACACCGACTGAGCGCCGATGACCTGATCTATCCGATGTTCGTGCTCGAGGGTGACAACCGGCGCGAGGCGGTGGCCTCGATGCCGGGCATCGAACGTCTCAGCCTGGATCTGCTGCTGCAGGAACTGAAGACCGTAACCGAGCTCGGCATCCCCGCCATCGCCCTGTTCCCGGTGATTGCCGCCGACCGCAAGAGCGAGGACGCGCGCGAGGCCTGGAACCCGGACGGGATGGTGCCGCGGGTGGTCCGCAGCATCAAGGAACATTTTCCTGAACTGGGCGTAATCACGGATGTGGCGCTGGACCCCTACACCAGTCACGGCCAGGATGGCTTGATCGACGGCAGCGGCTATGTGGTCAACGATGCCACCGTCGACGTACTTGTGCGGCAGGCGCTCTGCCACGCCGAGGCCGGCGCCGATGTGGTTGCCCCGTCCGACATGATGGACGGCCGCATCGGTGCCATCCGCGAGTCCCTGGAAGCCGCGGATTTCCACAATGTCCGCATCCTCTCCTACGCCGCCAAGTATGCCTCCAGCTTCTATGGCCCGTTCCGCGATGCGGTTGGCTCGGCCGGCAATCTGGGCGGCGGTGGCAAGCACAGCTATCAGATGGATCCGGCGAACAGCAACGAGGCCCTGCGCGAAGTGGCGCTCGACCTCCAAGAAGGTGCCGACATGATCATGGTCAAGCCGGGCCTGCCCTATCTGGACATCATCCGCCGGGTGAAGGACGAGTTCGGCGTACCGACCATGGCCTACCAGGTCAGCGGTGAATATGCCATGTTGATGGCGGCAGCGGCGCAGGGCTGGCTGGATGAGCGCGATTGTGTGCTGGAAGCCCTGAGCGGATTCAAGCGCGCCGGGGCCGACGCCATTCTCAGCTACTTCGCGGTGCGCGCGGCGCGCTGGCTGCGCGAGGTAAACGGTCACTGATCCGGCATCGGTACCCTCGACCGGCGAGTGACGAGCTGTCACCGCACTCACCGCAGGTCGACTCGCCGGTGCTTTGGGCAGCGCCCGGGTTTCGCCTATACTCCCGCCCTTTGTGGCAATTCCATGGCACTTTGTGACAGGCGCAGCGCGATGATTGGTAAAAGCTACTTCTCCGGAATCTTTGGCAGCTCGCCGATACGGCCGCTGCAGGAGCATGTCACCAAAGTGGTGCAGTGCGCCGAGCAGCTTCGGCCGCTGTTCGAGGCGGCGGGCCGCGAGGATTTCGCCGCAGTCGGAGACGTCTACACGGAGATCGCCCGACTGGAAGACGAGGCGGACGCGATGAAACAAGCGCTGCGCATGGACCTGCCGCGCACCCTGTTCCTGCCCGTGGATCGCCGCGACCTGCTGGACCTGCTGCGGCTGCAGGACAAGATCGCGAACAAGGCCAAGGACGTGGCCGGCCTGGTGCTGGGACGGCGCATGACACTGCCGCCCGCGATCGTCAAACCCTTCATGGAATTTGTCGACCGCTCGGTGGACGCGGCACGCCAGGCCAAGAAGACCGTTGACGAGCTTGACGAGCTGGTTGAGACCGGATTCCGCGGCTCGGAGGTGGAGGTGGTCGAGGCGCTGCTGGAAGAGCTGGACCGGGTGGAGAAGGAAACCGACAACCTGCAGATCAAGCTGCGCGCCCTCCTGCTGGAGCAGGAGCAGTCGCTGCCGCCGGTTCATGTGATGTTCCTCTACCGCGTCATCGAGCAGATCGGCGGCCTCGCCGATCTCGCGGAGCGGGTTGGTTCCCGGCTGCAGATGACCCTCGCCAAATAGCCGCCTGCTCGGACATATCGGTAACGACTTCAAAGGCATGAAGGGCTGATGGAATACGGACTGATTTATCTGATCCTGGCGGCCATCTTCGGCCTGTTCATGGCCTGGGGGATCGGCGCCAACGACGTGGCCAACGCAATGGCCACCTCGGTGGGTTCGCGGGTCTTGACCATCAAGCAGGCGGTGATCATCGCCGCGATTTTCGAGTTCGCCGGCGCGGTGCTGGCCGGCGGCGAGGTCACCAACACGATACGCTCCGGCATCATCGAGGTTGGCCTGCTGGAGGGCAGACCGGAGCAACTGATCTTCGGCATGCTGGCGGCACTGCTTGCCGCCGGCACCTGGCTGGCCATCGCCTCGCGCATGGGCTGGCCGGTCTCGACCACGCACTCCATTGTCGGTGCCATCGTCGGCTTTGCCATCGCCGGGCTGGGCTGGGGTGCCGTGCAATGGCCGGTGGTCGGCTCGATCGCGATGAGCTGGGTGATCTCGCCGCTGCTCGCCGGGGTTGCAGCCTACCTGTTGTTCCGCAGCGTGCAGTGGCTGATCCTTGACCGCCGCGATCCGATCAGCGAGGCACGGCGCTATGTGCCGCTGTACATCTTTCTGACCGGTTTCATCATGTCGCTGATGACCCTGATGAAGGGTCTGACTCACGTCGGGCTGGATCTGACCATCCCGCAGTCCTACACCATCGCGTTTGTCATCGGCGCGGTACTCGCCGTTGGCGGCAAGGTGGTGATCAACCGCATTCCGATCGATCCGCGCCTGGACCGCCGTTTTCACTACGCCAACGTCGAGCGCATCTTCGCCGTGCTGATGGTGGTGACCGCCTGCGCCATGGCATTTGCCCACGGCTCCAACGACGTTGCCAATGCCATTGGTCCGGTGGCGGCAGTGCTGTCGGTGGTGCAAAGCGGCGAAGTCACCGCCCAGGCCGCGGTGCCGACCTGGGTCCTGCTGCTCGGCGCCTGCGGTATCGTCATTGGTCTGCTGACGCTCGGCTACCGGGTGATCGCCACGGTCGGCAAGGAAATCACCCAGCTCACGCCCAGCCGCGGCTTCACCTGCGAGCTGGCTGCCGCCGGTACCGTGGTCACCGCATCCGGGCTGGGCATTCCGGTCTCCACCACCCACACCCTGGTCGGCGCGGTGCTCGGTGTCGGCCTGGCACGCGGTATCGCGGCGCTGAACCTGTCCGTGGTCCGCAGCATCTTCCTGTCCTGGATCGTGACCCTGCCGGCGGGCGGCATCCTCGCGATCATCTTCTTCCAGGTACTGATGCTGATCTTCGGCTGATCAGCGCGTTGAACCGTGGCCGCCAGGCACTCTATGCTCGGCGGACCCGTCGTTCCGTCCATGGAGACTCCATGACCGATCAGTACGCCGTTATCGGCAACCCCGTCGCGCACAGTCGCTCGCCATTTATCCATGCCCGCTTCGCCGAGCAGACCGGCGAGGCACTGGAATATGGACGCCTGGAAGCCAACAACGACAATTTTGACGCAACCGTGCAGGCATTCCTTGCTGACGGCGGCTGCGGTCTGAATGTCACGGTACCGTTCAAGCAGGAAGCCTGGCATCTGGCGGATGTGCGCACTGCGCGAGCAGACCATGCGGCCGCCGTGAACACCCTGATCCGGCTGGCGGACGGCCGCCTCGAGGGCGACAACACCGACGGCGTCGGGCTGCTGCGTGACCTGACCGTCAATCACGACCTGGTCCTGCGTGGAAAACGGATCCTGGTCCTCGGCGCAGGCGGTGCCGTGCGCGGCATCCTGCTGCCCCTGGTGGAACAACTTCCGCTGGAACTGGTGATTGCCAACCGCACCGTAAGCAAGGCCGAGGGCTTGCTGCCGCTGTGCCATGGCGTGACCCGCCACGCCTTGTCGTTCCAGGATCTTGCCGCCGAGCGGCCGTTCGACCTGATCATCAACGGTACCTCGGCCGGGCTATCGGGCGAGATGCCCACGCTCCCGGACGGTCTGCTCGCCGACGGTGGTGCGGTGCAGGAAATGGCCTACGGTGCGGAGCGCAGCGCCTTTCAGCGCTGGGCCGTGGAACAAGGCGCGACGACCGTCATCGACGGCCTTGGCATGCTGGTGGAGCAGGCGGCGGAGTCATTCTTTCTGTGGCGTGGTGTCCGGCCACAAACGGCACCGGTGATTGCCGCTCTGCGCGCCGACCTGGCCTGAGCGATGATGCACGAGCCCGAGTCAATGACCTGGCACCGCCGGCTGGTGGACGGTCTTGCAGCACAGCTCGCTGCCGAACACCCATCGGTCGACCGCATAGAAACCCACATTTCCAGTCTACTGCTGGCCAATGGCCTGGTGTTCAAGCTGAAGAAGCCGCTCGACCTGGGCTTTCTGGACTTCACTGGCCTGGACCGCCGCCGGATTGCCTGCGAGGACGAGTTGCGGCTGAATCGCCGGCTGGCGCCGTCCATCTATCAGGCCGTGGTCCGGCTGACCGGCCAGCTGGAGGCGCCCCAGCTCGACGGTACCGGCAAGGTGCTGGATTATGCGGTCCGCATGAGCCGTTTCTCGCAGCAGCAACGGCTGGACCGGGTACTCCCGCGCGGCGAACTGGCACCGGAGCATCTGGAGCAACTGGCCGAGACCATCGCCGCGTTTCACAACGAGGCCGCCAGCGCCGAACTGCCGGACTGGCTGGCCGACCCTGAACCGCTGATCGAGCCCCTATTGGCCAATCTGCAACAACTGGAAGGACTTGGTGCAAAGGTACCCGAATCCGTCACCAGCTACCTCCTTGGCACCATACCGGCCTTACGCCAGCGGCTGCGGCGACGGCTTGCCGCCGGCCTGGTACGCGAAGGACACGGTGATCTACATCTGGAAAACATCGCCCTGATTGATGACCGTGCGGTTGCCTTCGACTGTATCGAGTTCGATGCCCGCCTGCGCTGGATGGACGTGATGGCGGACATCGCCTTTCTGCTGATGGATCTGGATGACCGCGGCGCCTCGCCACTGGCAACGCGCTTTCTCAACCGCTATCTGGATGTCAGCGGCGATCACGCCGGGGTCACCGATCTGCGGCTTTTCCAGTGCTACCGGGCGCTGATCCGGGCCAAGATTCACACGATCAACCTGAACGATCAGAGTCGACCGGCGGCGCAGCGGCAGGCCAGTGTCGCGCGGCGTGATCGTTATCTGGAACTGGCCGAGCGGTACTGCCAGCCACAGGCGCCGCAGCTGATCACCACCTGCGGTCTGTCAGCCAGCGGCAAGTCCACTGCCGCCCTGGCGCTGGCCGAGGAGATCGGCGCGATTCGGCTGCGGTCAGATGTGGAACGGAAACGTCTGTTCGGCCTGGACGCACTGGCCCGCACCGACTCGCCGGTGGCCGGCGCACTCTACGGTCAGGATGCCGGGCGTGCCACCTACACGGCGTTGGCGGCCAAGGCCGGGCAACTGCTGGCAGCCGGCTGGAGCGTGATTGTTGACGCCGCCTGTCTGAAACGCACGGAACGCGACCGCTTTCGTCAGCTGGCCGCGAGCCACGGCTGCCCCTGGCGCCTGCTGTACTGTGATGCTCCGCAGCAGACCCTGCGCCAGCGGCTGCAACTGCGGGCCGCAAAAGGCCGCGATCCGTCGGAAGCGGATGCGGCGGTGCTGGACTTCCAGCTACAGCAATTCGAGCGGCCCTCGGACGAAGAACGCCAGCATCGAATCCGGCCGGGGACGGAAACGCCATGAACGCCGCGATTGTCGCCTTGTTCACGCTCGCCATTGCCCTCGGTGCCAGCCTTGCCTGGTTGGGCACGAAACGCGGTCGTCTCGGCAGGATGATACCGGCGGTGCATGGCGGCGGTGCCATCGCCGCCATCAGCCTGCTCGGCTACCGGGTCTTCACCGGCCCGGAAAATCTGTGGTTCAACAGCGCCTTCTTCCTGTTCCTGCTCACCGCCATCGGCGGCGTTTTCATGCTCGCGGTACACCGCCGCGACGAGCCCCCGTTCCTGGGTCTTGTCGCATTGCACGCGCTGACCGGGATCGTCGCGTTTCTTGTGTTGGTGGGGGGAATGTAAGGCAAGAAGGAAGGTTTCAGTGTTCAGTGTTCAGACAGTGCAGACCTGTAACGCCCACCCCGAAGCCGAATGTTTGTCTGAACACTGAAGCCTGAAAACTCACTGAAAAGCGCTGAAGGCGCTTTTCAGTCCAGTTCCTTCATCCAGAACATCATCGGCTTGTCGGTTTCCTCTGTGTCGCCAACGTCGCGCCAGCGATAGGTGGTCTGTAGGGCGGGTTGGCGGCGATAGCCCCGGTTTTCCCAGAAGCGGTCCAGCGGCACATGGTCGGCCGGCCGCGCCGGGTGGTCCTCGGGTCGCTGCACGGCACAGAATACCGTGGTCCGGAAACCCTTCTCGCGGGCAAAGGCCTCGCGACCGTCGATGAAGGCAACACCGATACCCTGACCGCGCCACTGGCTGCGCAACACCGACTCGCCGAAATAAAAGATGCTGTCGACATCGTAGCCCTGCTCGACGAAGGGCCGCTTGAACTCCTCGGTCTCATCGGCCATCGGCAGGCCGGTGGCAACGCCGATCACCTCGTCACCGGTCAGGGCGACGATGAACACGCTGCGCGGTGAGGCCGCGTAGGTTTTCAGATAGCGTTCCTCGTATGCGTGGTCGCCGTCATACAGATACGGAAACTCCCGGAATACCTCGATGCGCAGACTGGCAAGGGCATCCAGGTACGGGTTGATTTCTTGGCCACTGAGGCTCAGCAATCGTGGCGTGTCGGTCATCATCAGTCGGCAGTCTCCGAATTCTCTGCGGTTTGTGACGAAGCAAGCACGGAGCGATTCCCACGCTGGCCGAGGGAAACACTGATTTATTCCCGCGTCTGCGCCCGAGACCGGTTTTGGTCATCTGGCAAGGCGCGGTGCCGGTTCGGTAGCTTGAGCTACCGGGCCGGTGGCGCAACACAGCCAGGGGCCAAAACCGGCCGGGTCACTGGCAAGCATGCACCGTCCCACGCCGCCGCGCTCGTGTGCCGTTCTTTCGACTGGCCAGGAGCAGGTCGCCTCGGGTAGTGGTGCTACCCGGGGTGGCGTGCGACGGTGCATGCTTGCCTCCGGTTGGGCCGCATTTTTCCCGACTCCTGCGTTGCGCTGCTTGACCGCAGAATGACTGCGGCGCTGCGCAGCGCGCCTTGCCTCGGAGAAAAATGCGGACTCCAATGCAGGCGTGCGAATAATTCAGCGTTTCCCAAGCTTACAGTTTGCGGTCCGGGATCGTCCAAGCAGACCGCGATTGGCGCAGCTTGGACTAGGCACAATCCGCCGGATGATGGCGACTTGCGCCAAACTTGCCGATCCTGCTAGCGTCACCTGACCGAGCGATCAGCCCTCTAACGCGAGCACTTCCGATGTCGACTGCTGTTTCTGGCTCCGACCCGCTGGCCCGACGGGGTGCCGCAGACCGGATCGTCCATGCGGCGCGCACACTGTTCGCCGAACGTGGCTATGACGGCGTGTCGATACGGGATGTGGCGGAGCGCGCCCGGGTCAGCAAGGCCAATGTGTTCCATCATTTCAGCAACAAGATGGGACTTTACAAGGCGGTACTCGGTGACAGCTCCGACATGTTCGAAGAGGTGGTGGAGGTGTTGCGCGAATGCGGCCAGCCGCCCCGCTGTCGCCTGGAACTGTTCATCCGCGAAAACCTGGCCTTGATGCTGCGTGACCCGCACTCGGTCAACCTGTTCATGCGGCAGATGATGAGCACGCCGGACAATGCCCAGCGCACGCTGGCGGAAGCCAATGTCGTCGAGGGCTTTCGCAAGCTGATCGGAAATCTGGAAAACCTGCAGGCGGAACATCGGCTGGCGGAGGATGTCGACCCAACGGTGCTGGCAATGACCATCATCGGCGCAAATTTCATTTTTTTCCGGCTCCGCGGCGTGGTCGACCAGATCTCGGACCGCTTCCGCGCGGACGACCCGGCCGCCTTCAGCGCAGCACTGATCGATCTGCTTGACGCGACCACCAGCCGCGACCACAGGCCGGACTGAACCCGACCGATCAGCTTCGGTCACTGCCTGCTCCACACCACCCGACGCAATCCGCATGAGGTGCTTGCCGCCATGTCCCGGCTCCGACTCGCGTTGCTGCCATGCCTTGCCTCGC
Organism: Methylonatrum kenyense; assembly: GCF_023195885.1. Lineage (GTDB taxonomy): Bacteria > Pseudomonadota > Gammaproteobacteria > Nitrococcales > Aquisalimonadaceae > Methylonatrum > Methylonatrum kenyense. Next base: position 11,312 of record NZ_JALPKO010000009.1, on the reverse strand, counting down.
TGCTGGTCGCCTGCGGCGACAATGGCGACAGTAGCAGCGAAGAGAATCAGCCCGGAGCAGACGCCGTGCTGATCACGACGGAAACGGCCCGTACCGAGACGGTGGAGATCCTCGAGCGGACCATCGGCAGGATCACCTCGCGCACCACGCCCAATATCGCCTCCGAAGTCAGCGGCCAGATCACCGATGTGCACGTGGATGCCGGTGACCGGGTCGAGCGTGGCGAGCTGCTGCTGGAGATCGACCCGGAGCCCTATCAACTGGCGCGGGCCTCGGCGGCGACCGAGATCCGCCGACTGGAAGTCAGCATCCGCAATCAGGAACGGGAACTGGTCCGCAATCGCGAGTTGCTTGAGGACGGCTTCGTCACCCAGTCCACGGTGGATGGTCTGGAGTCGGAACTGGAGGCCAGCCGCGAGCAACTGCAGGCCGCCCAGGTCCAGCTCGACAGCGCCGAAAGGGATCTGCGCAAGACACGCATCGAGGCCCCGGTGGACGCCGAAGTCGATGAGCGGAACGTCTCCGACGGCGACTATGTGGCTGTCGGTGAGGCGTTGTTCCGGCTGCTCAGCCAGGATCTGCTGCAGGTGCGTCTGCCCTACCCGGAAACCGCCTCGCAACGCCTGGAGACCGGCCAGATCGCCCGCATGCGCGCGCCGTTAAGCGGTGATCAGGAAGTCGGAGGCACCATCCGCGAACTACGGCCCGGGCTGATGGGCGGCAGTCGAACCGTGGAGGCCATCGTCAATATCGAGAACCCCGGCGGCTGGCGCGAAGGCGGCAGCGTGAATGCCGATGTGGTGGTGATCTCGCGTGACGGGGTCGTGGTGCCGACCGCTGCCATCGTGCAGCGTCCGGCGGGCGAGGTGGTGTATGTCATCGAGGATAACAAGGCCCATGCCCGCGAGGTGGAAGTCGGCCGCCGCGGCCGCGACCGCACCGAGATCCTCGATGGTGTCGACGACGGCGACGCCGTGGCCGTAGACGGCGCCGGATTCCTGTCCGATGGTGCCAAGGTCCGGATCGCCGACGATGACGACGAGGTCGACGAGGCAGACGACGCGGACGCCACCCGATGACCCTCCCCGAGCTGTCGATCCGCCGCCATGTGCTGGCCGTGATGCTGAGTGCGGTGCTCGTACTGTTCGGTGTGATCGGCTATCAGCAGGTGGGCACCGACCGCATTCCCAACATCGATTTCCCGGTCATCACCGTGATCGTCACCCAGCAGGGCGCCGATCCGGACATCATCGATGCCTCCATCACCTCGGTGGTGGAACGGGCGGTGAACACGGTGCCCGGCATCGACGACATCAGTTCCACGTCCACGCCCGGCACTTCGGTGGTGAACATCACCTTTGACCTGGAGAAGGACGTCGACATCGCCTTCAACGAGGTACAGGCGAAGGTCAACGAGATCCGCCAGGACCTGCCGGAGGACGCCGAGGCACCAATCATCCGCAAGGTCGAGACCGATGCGCAGCCGATCATGTGGCTGGCCGTGCAGGGCGACCGTACCGTGCAGCAACTCAGCGTCTACGCCCGCAACACGGTGCGGCCGCAGCTTGAGAACATCAACGGCGTCGGTGAGGTGCGGCTGGGCGGTGGCCTGGAGCGCAACATTCGCGTGGAGATCGACCCGGACCGGCTGTCCGCCTACAACCTCACGGTGCAGGATCTGCTCAACGCCTTCGAGAACGAGCACTTCCAGTTACCCGGCGGCTTCCTGGTGTCGGGCCGCAGCGAACGGCTGATCAAGCTTGACATGGAATACCACCAGCCCTGGGCGCTGGAGGAACTGATTGTCGCCTCCGACAACGGCGCGCTGATCCGGCTGCGCGACGTGGCCGAAGTGGTGGATGGCCTGGAGGACCCGCGAACCCTGGCCCGGTTCAACGGCGAGCCCACGGTTGGCCTGGGTGTGGTCAAGGTCTCCGGCACCAACACGGTGGCGATCATCGACGACGTGGAACGACGACTGGACGAGGAAATACGGCCGCAACTGCCTCCGGGGATGGAGATCAATATCGCCTCGGACCAGTCCGTGTTCATCCTCGAAATGATCGACACGCTGTACCAGACCATCGCACTGGCGATCCTTTTTGCCGGACTCGTGCTCTGGCTGTTCCTGAAGAACCTGCGCTCGACGCTGATCGTGGTGCTGTCGGTGCCGATTTCTTTGGCGGCGATCGTCGCCACCATCTACTTCTTCGGCTACACGCTGAACAGCATGACCATGCTCGCCATGCTGCTGCTGATCGGCGTCGTGGTCGACGACTCGATCGTGGTGCTGGAGAACATCTTCCGGCATCGGGAGAACGGCATCCGCGATCCGGTGGAGGGCGCGATCACCGGTTCCAATGAGGTGTTCTTCGCGATTATCGCGACCACGCTGTCGCTGATCGCGATCTTCCTGCCCGTGCTGTTCATGGACGGCATCATCGGCCGCTTCTTCGAATCCTTCGCCGTGGTCGTCGCCCTCGGCGTGCTGGCCTCCAGCCTGGTGGCGCTGACCCTGACGCCGATGCTCTGCGCCCGTTTCCTGTCGGTACCCGAGCAGCACGGCCGGGTCTACAACCTGCTGGAAAGCGGCTTCCGCGGCCTGGAACGCGGCTATCGCTGGTTGCTGCGGAAGGTGCTGCGCTTCCGCTGGAGCACCCTGGCCGTGGCCGCCGCAATAACCGTCGGCGTTGGCAGCCTGCTTGGCGACCTGGGCGGCGAATTCTCGCCCGAGGAAGACGAGGGACAGTTCCTGATCGTCCTGCAGACACCGCTGGGCTCGAGCATCGATTACAGCGACGAAAAGCTGCGCTTTATCGAGCAGACCCTGGACGAGCAGGAAGGCGTCAGCACGTTCTTCACCGCCATCGGCCTCGGTGACGACGGCCAGGTCAGCGAGGGCATCGCTTTCGTCCGGCTGGACCCGCGGGAGCAGCGTGAGCTGCATCAGCGACAGATCATGGACGCGGTACAGGAGCGACTGGGCGAGATGACCGGCGCACGCGCCTTCGCCTCGGTGATTCCCCTGATCGGCGGCCAGCGTGGCGAGCCGCTGCAATTCAACATCGCCGGTCCGGATCTGGACGAAGTCGCGCGCCTGTCCGAGGAGCTGGAACGCCGGCTGCGCGGCAGCGACCAGATCGCGACGCTGGACCTGGACCTGAACCTGGACCAGCCGGAACTGGTACTGAACGTGGACCGCGACCGCACCCGCAGCCTGGGCCTGAGCACCTTCGAAGTGGCTCGCGCGGCGAACGTGCTGGCCGGCGGCATCGACGTGGCCCGCTACAACGACGATCCCGGTGACGGTGAACGCTACGATATCCGCCTCAAGGCAGCGGCCAGCAGTTTCGAGAGCGCCGATGATCTGCGCCGGATTTTCCTGCGGTCCCCGGAGGGAGACATGGTCCGGCTGGACAACCTGGCACAGTTCGACACCGAACTCGGACCCTCGGTGATCGGCCGCTACGATCTGGAGTTCGCCGCGCAGTTCTACGCCAACCCCACGGTGCCACTGGCCGAGGCCGTGGACGGCGTGCGTGCCGAGGCCGATGACATCCTACCGCTGGGTTATTCACTCAACCTGGTGGGCCAGTCCGAGGAGTTTGAGCGCACCGCGGCGGCAATCGTGTTCGTGGTCGTGGTCGCGACGGTGCTGGTCTACATGGTGCTCGGCAGCCAGTTCAATTCCTTCCTGCAGCCACTGATCATTCTCGCTGCCTTGCCGTTGGCCATGGTCGGCGGCGTGCTCGGCCTCTGGCTTTTCGGCCACACGCTGAACATCTACTCGATGATCGGCCTGGTGTTGCTGATCGGCCTGGTCACCAAGAACGGCATCCTGCTGGTTGACCTGACCAACCAGTATCGCGACAAGCGCGGCCTGAGCGTGGACGAGGCGCTGGAAGAGGCCTGTCCGATCCGGCTGCGACCGATCCTGATGACCTCACTGACCCTGATACTGGCCATGCTGCCGGCTGCCATGGGCGCCGGTGCCGGCGCCGAAACCCAGGGACCGCTGGCCGTCGCCATCATCAGCGGCATGATCTCGTCGATGCTGCTCACCCTGGTGGTCATCCCGGCGTCCTACTCGTTGGCGGAAAACGGCTTCCAGCGCCTGAAGAACCGGCTCCAGCGCCGGCATCAGGGCCACACCTCGGTCACCGAGGGCGGCTGATACCGAACGGGCGTCCGAGCCTGGGGGCACCTTCTATCGGTTCGATTCACGCGGCTTGGCCGGCCAGCAGGTCGGGGGGACAGGCTTTCCACGGAGGAACGTCGGCCGCACGGACGCGGCCGTCGAGCGCCCATCGACGGGTTTACAGCGTTTCCGTAGTGGAACGGCTGTTGCCCCGACCGGGTCGGAGGTAACACAACTTAGGATCTCGAATTTTTCGCGCTGTCATATCCGACGGAACGGAAAGCTCCGGCTCCAGTACTGGATCATCAGGAAGCCGAACAGCATCCCGCCGAGATGGGCGAAGTGGGCGATGCCGGCCAGCGTGCCGGTGATCCCGGCCCATAGCTCGAAGGCGCCGTAGAAGATCACGAAATACTTGGCCTTGATCGGAATCGGCGGGAACAACAACATCAGCCGCTGATTCGGGAACAGCATGCCGAAGCCGAGCAGAATACCGAACACCCCGCCCGAGGCACCGACCGTGGGGTAGGTCTCGCCCGCCTGGCTGGCGACCACCAGCTGAATCAGACCGGCGCCGATCACGCAGACCAGGAAATAGGTCAGAAAGCGTCGCGAGCCCCAGCGGTGCTCAAGCGGCACACCGAACATCCACAGGGCGAACATGTTCAGGAACAGGTGCAGGGTTCCGCCATGCAGGAAGCCGTAGGTCACGAGCTGCCAGACCTGGAAACCGGGCACACTCTGCATGCCGTCCGTGGTCAGCACGCTGCCGCCGGACCCGAGCGGCCAGAGCGCGAAGTTCATCAACAACGGTGAATGGGCCACACCCTGGGCCAGGAATATCAGGCCGTTGATCACCAGCAGCCAGGTGACGACTGGCGGCAACAGCGAGGGGCGTTGGTCTGCAAGCTCGTCCTGCATGCGTCGCACATCCGGTTGGTGGCATGGTGCCAGGGCCGCACCCTGTCGACAGCCGGCGCAGTGGTCGGTTCAGGAATTCAGGTCGCCGCCCAGGCGAAAGCCGTAGCGCCAGTACAGGCCGGCTCGCCAGAGATCCATTGAGGCGTCGTGGCGCTGGTCGTGTAGCGCGTGATCATACGCGAGACCCAGCATGTGCGTGTGCAGCCGGTAACGGTAATTCAGCCGCAAGCCATAGACGCTGATCACCGAATCCGACGGATGGCTTGCCATGGTATGGGTACCAAGTCGTGCCGCAAGGCGGTGTGCCCGGCCACTGAGATTGACGCGAAACGTGGGATCCAGGCGCTCGATTGCGCCGAAACCGTGTTGCACCCGATAGTCGAACCCGGGCCCCGCCTGGAGTCGCATGCCGGCAAAGCGATACTGGCGGCTGTGGTCCAGTTGCAGCTGCCTGCTGCGCCGGCTCAGCCGGCCGCTGGCCTGATCGTCCAGCGCATACCAGCGGAGCTGCAGACGCGTGGATCCGGCAACCGGGCCAGGATGGGACAAGGCTCCGCTCCACCGCAGTTCGCGACTCCGGCTCGCCACCGTCCCCGACCCGTTACTTCGCTGCTGGTGCCGCCAGCGCCAGTCCTGCCGGACCGGAATCCGCGACAGGACGTTTCCGGGCAGGCGCAGACCCGTATGCCAGGCCTGCGCGGTCACGGGCCCGCGCAATGGGTACCGGCGCTGCCAGGAATAGCCGGCATGCAACTGCAGCTCCGCAGCGGATCCATAACGGGAATCGAACTGTATGCCGTCACGGTTGGCGTAGCGCTGTCCGGGCGAACGCCGCGCCGTGACCGGCTCGAAATGGCGACCGAAGCGCTCGGCCCGCAAGCGGTATTGTAGCGGCCGGTGCAGCTCCCTGGCCTGCAGATCGAGGCCGTAGCCGGCGCCGCTGTGCGGCCGCCAGTTATCCCCCTGATCCGTCTGCCGGAGCATGGCCATCTCGGCGCCCAGCGTGACCTGCCGGTCGCCCATGGCAAAGCGACGATTGCCGGTCATGCTGGCGACACGTTGCTCGGGCAGGTCGCTGCTGAGCATCAACTCCGGCCGCAATTGAGCCAGGTTGACCGCGTAGGAACCGTAGCGGTCGTGCCGGACCTGCCAGGCACCGCCCTCGAATTGGCCGGACATGCCAAGTGGATCGTTGGCGGCACGACCCTGCAGCCAGAGCATCCGGCTGCGCCAGCGTTCACCACCCATGTCGGGGGTTTGCATCTGCACGCCGACAGTCTCACGCTGCAGGGTCAGGGGAGACAGGCGTACGGCATCGTCAAGCAGGCTGAGATCGGCGGAGGCTGTCAGGGCCTCGCCGGCGAACGCAAGCAGGACGACCAGGACTGCAGACCAGCGTTGACCCGCGCGCCGGGCGCGAGATCCTGAACCGCTCGTGTTGTACCAGCGCATGCCCACTCCGCGACCGCCTGACCGATCTGGCGGCTCTCGTTGTCGGCACCGTTTTACTGACCGTTGCCGGGTCGCGCCAGCAACAATTTCCGGAACTGAGCAATGGTTCTCATCCACTGTGACGAACGCTGACAACGACCTCAAGGCAGCATTGCTGCCGGGCCTCGGTGCCGGCCTGATGGTCGGCGCCGTGGCGCTGATCGTGATCACCGCGCTGCTGCCGCACCGACCGGCCTGGATGCCCGACGATCCGGCGCTGGAAGAACACGCGGCGGCACTGCTTGTCACCGCTGACGACCGCCTGCTGATGGGCACCCAGTCCGGTCGTATCTGGCTGCACGACGACGGTTGGCAGCCCTACGGAAATGTTCCCGGCGATCGGGCGGTAACCCGGCTGGGCCTGCATGAGGACCGGCTGCTGATTGCCGCGCCGGACGGTCTGTTCGACCTGAACGGTCGGGTGGATGCGGTCGACGGGCGGATCTCCGACATCCGTGCATTCGACACCAGCCTGCTGGCCGGCGGCGCCTTGGGCGTGCTGCAATTCACCGAAGACGGCTGGCAGGATACCGGTTTGCAGGAGCAACTTGCCGAGCCACAGGTCTATCGCGTCTGGCAGGACCAGGCCGGACACCAGCACGCCGGCACCATCGGCGAGGGTATCTGGTCGCGCACCGGGGCCGACGCCAGCTGGCGTGCCAATCGCGACGGACTGTCTGATCCGGTAAACGTGTTCGCCTTCGCCGAGACCGCGAACGGCATTCTGCTGGCCGGCACCGACCAGGGCGTCTACTGGCAGGCGGAAACCGGTGCTGCCTGGCGCGCGTTGCACGGCAGCGCCGATCGCGACACCCGCTACCTGGACCTGCTGATCGATGACCGGGAACCGGACACGCCGATGCTGCTCGGTGCGACGGATGACGGCGTGGTACAGGTTCGTCTGATCCCCCGTGACAACTGGCTGGAGACCCGTGGCGGCCTGGAACGTCTGGCCGTGGGACCGCCCGGACTCGACGGCAGCGTCTCGCACCTGGCAATCAAGAACGACGATCTCTGGGCCGCGGCCGGATCCGTGTATCGGTTTCAGCCGGTGGCACCGGCGATGCGGCTGCCCCTGATCCTGTTCAGTGGCATCCTGCTCGGCCTGGGGGCCTTCCTGCTGGGGATGCTGCGCTGGCGCGTCCGTGACTAGCACATCAACCAGCGTTCCCCGTGGGACGGTATAGTTGGCGGTTTGCTGAAGGGCACGCACCAATGGGGCCAATCAAGATTGCACTGTTCATCCTCGCGGCGGTCACGGGCGCAGCCGGATTCACAGGTCTGGCGGGAATCTATTCCGGGCTGGCGCAGGCGGTCTTCCTGCTCGCCTCGCTCGGCTGGCTCTCGGTGCTGATTCTCGAGAAGCGCTGAGCCGTGCATCGGAACGGCTGCGGGCACGCGGCCGCCAACACACGAATGGCGTGTGCTGTACAGAAAAAGCCCGACCGGTCTGCGGACCGATCGGGCTTTTTGGCAACGGGCAGGAACCCGCGGGTCAGGCCTTCAAGCGATCCGCCGTGGTATCCACATCGGTGGTAATCCCCCACAACGACTTGTCGAGCCCGTCCGCCTGCGCATCTTCCGAGACCCGCAAACCAATCGTGCGCTCAAGCACAAAGGCCAGCACCATGGCAGTGATGACCCCCAGGCCGATACATACGGCAACGCCAGCAAGCTGCATCAGGAAGCTGATCTCGCCATGCTGGAAGGCGAATGCGCCTTCCTCAATGCCAAGATAGCCACCCCGTGGCGTACCCGCCTTGAGGATCCCCAGCATCAGCAGGCCGTAGGAGCCGGCGCCGATGAACAGCGGGATCAGCTTGTGCTCGTCGATCTTCATTTTCAGCGTGAACTCGTAGACCGCGTAGGCGACCAGCGGCGCGCCCAGCGCGACCAGGAACATCTGCCACGGCACATAGACGTCGAAGCCGGATGCACCGGCCACATAGCCGGCCAGCGGGCCGAGCAGCAGATAGCTGTACTTGCCGGTGCTATAGGCGATAGCCGCGCCCATCAGGGCGCCACCGGCCCAGGCGACACCATAGTTGTTGAAGGCGATGCCCACACTGGAGTCCGCCATCGTGATGCTCACCGCCAGGGCCTCCGGATCAAAGAAGAACAGGCAGGACAGGATCACCATCGGCAGCCCGGCGAAAATCGTCATCATGCCTGCAGCTGCCAGACCGATGCTCGGCGGATGATAGCCGGCAACCTTCGGGTGCGGACTGAACATGCCCGGACGGGCACCCACCTTGCGCGCCAGCACCAGGGCCATGCCGGCCGGGAAGATGTAGACGAAACCGACGCCGAAGAAGTCGTGGAAGCCCGGGTTGGTCAGCGGACCGACCGAGCCCCAGGTCAGCCAGCTCAGGATCGAGGACACGATGGTGGCGACGAAGGCACAGATGTAATAGGCGCTCGCCTTCATCCGCTCGGACACCGAGAAGTGCAGCAGCACGTTGATGATGCCGGCAAAGCAGGCGAGGAAGAAGACGAAGATCTGGAAGTTGTTCAGGCCCGGAAAGACCGCCGGATCCACGTTCTGTGCCAGTTCGTTGGCCAAGCCTCCGGCAAACCACCAGTCCTTGATCGAATCGGTGAGGGTATAGCCTTCCATGATGTAGTACTGGCTGGCCCAGAAGGCGAAGCCAATCAGGAAATAGGTGGCAAAGCCGATGAAGAAGCCGACCATTTTCTCGATGGTGGCATTGAACAGATTGCGCCGCCGAACCATGCCGGCGTCAATCAGGAGCAGACCGACGACCACAAAAATGGCGCCGACCGTGCCCGAGGCATAAACCAGATTCTGGACCAGGGAACTGAGCGTTACCTGGTCCGCGAACTGGGCTGTCGTTGAAAGTGTCATTCGATGTCTCCTCCGTCCTCGTTTGAGAGCGCCGCTGGTTACACACCGGAGGGCTTGCCGGTGCGTTCCCGGTCACCGCCTCCACGTCGCCGCTCTGTCGCGACAATGAGAAAACGGCTTTGCAAGGAAACGGCGGAGGGAAAAAGCATCAGCTATGCCAAACGCGGCAGGAGTCTGATTTTAAAATTAAAAATTCTGCTTTTCGCGTGCGACTGGAAGCAACAGCGTCGAGACCGCGTCGCAGAACCGGGAAAGACACCGGGACAGATCGCGAATATGTGACAAACCGTCACCGCTGGCCGGGAACTCCGGAAGGAACATTGCAGGAAAAAAAACCGGCTCCATGGGAGCCGGTTGCAAAAACGTGCGGGAGGATGCCTCACGCGCACTTTCGATCAACGGGAAGGAGGCCCGACATTGCTCACATTTTGCCGGGGGCGGGAGCCGTTGATCGGTTCAAGCTAATCTCCCGCCTACTGTCAGAAGTAATAGCCGACATTGAAGTTGAAACGGGAATTCCAGCTCCCCGCCGAGTCGCCGTCCAGACCGATGCCATCACCGTTCACGAACCACATGTTCCTGCCGGCAATCCAGTCGACGTAGGCCAGCACGCCGCCCGCGGTAATGGCACATCCGGTGACGTTCTGGATCGAGTTCGACGAATCCTTCACCGTCGGATCGATATAGGTGAAGTCGTTGTAGCAGGTCACATTGCTGACCGGCCCCAGGTTCATGTCGAACGAACGGGCGATATTCGCCGTGTAGACATTGGCACGTGCCGCCATCATGAACGGGAAGCCGAAGGCCCCCTTCTGGACGAAACTGCTGGACACGCCATCCGGGTTTTCCGGGTTGTATTGATAGCGCACGCCCTGCAGCTGGAAATTCCAGTCACGGTAGTACGCGTCGGCGTGTACGGCACCGGCGAAACGGCTGCCGTTGCGTTCGGTGATCCGGTTGTACATCTGGCCGCCCTGCAGGCTCAGACCGAGGTCCACCCGGAAATCGTCGCTGGTCACAAGGTGCCGCTCACCGCGCAGGTTCACCTGGTTTGTCTCCAGGTTCTGCTGGTCGTCGTCACCATCGGTGACCAGGTCAAAAGAGTAACGTTCTGACCGGCCACTGGTGTACTCCGAGTTCTTGAAGAACGCGGCGTGGAAGGTCCAGTCATCATTGGGGCGGTGTTCCAGCTTGATACCGGCGTCGTAGTCGTCCTCGTAACCCACGTAATAGGTGCCACCCAGCCAGAAGCTGTGGCTGGAGAACGGCAGGATGCCGAACGGCACCTGGGTGATGCCCAGCTCCATGTGCGTCCGATCCGTGAACTCGTAGCCGACCCAGGCGTAGCGAATGGCCTGGAAATCATTGTAGCGCCGCCACTGGGCACTGAGGATGACGTCACCGATGGAGCCATCCATATTGATGCCGACGTGCTCCAGATCGAAGTCACCACCCCGATCCTTCTGCTGATCGTCCCAATCGGTCCAGGCGTAGGTGAGACGCACCGCGCCGCCGAAGCGAATGCCGTCCGTGCTTTCTTCAGCGTCCCGTTCGGCCTGCCGGTCTTCCAACTCCACCAACTGGCTCTGAAGCTCCTCCAGTTGCGCCTTGATCGCGTCCACATCTGTCGGCGCGTCCCGGTCCACGGCCAGCGCCGGGACCGGCGCGAGCAGAACCCCGGCCAGAACGCCTGCGGTCACTGATTTCTGGTTCGTTTTCATCGGAATTCTCCGCTCTCGGCTGTTATCGGGAGGTGCTTCGCAGACGCATGGGATCGTAAAACGGCGTCTGTACGACACGGGCGGCATAGCGCTTGCCACCGCTTTCCACCTCGACCTCGGTGCCAATGGCAGAAGCACCATGGTCCAGATGAACCAGCGCCAGCGACTGCATCAG
>NZ_JALPKO010000008.1 GCF_023195885.1 Methylonatrum kenyense | reverse complement strand
CGTTACGCTGTTTGACCGCAGAATGACTGCGGCGCTGCGCAGCGCGCCTTGCCTCGGAAAAAATGCGGACGCCAACGCAGGCGTGCGAATAAATTAGCGTTTCCTTAAGATACCGAGCCACGGGACAGCCGCATGTACCTTGAGCATTTCAGGCTGCAGGACTTTCCGTTCCGGTTGATCCCGGACAGCGAATTCTTCTTTCTCAGCCAGGCGCACGCGCGAGCCAAGGCCTATCTCGAGTACACGGTCATGAGTCGCGACGGCTTCGTGGTCATTACCGGCGAGATCGGCGCCGGCAAGACCACGTTGCTCAATATGCTGATTGACGAGTTCAGCGATCGTGTCCTGCTGGCGCATATCCACCAGAGCCAGCTCAACGACATCGAGTTTCTGCAAGCAGTTCTCAGCGCCTTTGGTGAATCGATCAGCGGACTCCAGGGCAAGGTGGAACTGCTGAACCGCCTTCAGTCCTTTCTTGAACAGCAGGCGTTGGGTGGGCGGCGGGTGGTCCTGGCCGTGGACGAAGCCCAGAGTCTCGGTTATCCGGCGCTGGAGCAGATCCGCATGCTGGCCGGCATGGAGGCAAACAAGCAGAAGCTTTTGAGCATTATCCTTGTTGGTCAGCCGGAACTGCAGCAGGTGATCCAGTCGCCGAATCTGGAGCAACTTGCCCAGCGCATCCGCCTGCGCTTCCACCTCGGTCCGCTGAGCCGCGATGAGGCCAAGGATTACATCCGCCACCGGCTGAGGATTGCACGGGCGGCTTCGGTGAATCTTTTCACGGAAGGCGCCTATGACGCCGTGGATCGCTATGCGGGAGGGATTCCGCGACTGATCAACTCACTCTGCGACATGGCTCTGCTCACGGCGTTCGTCGAGGAGCGCGAGCAAGTGACGGCCGGTATCATCGAAGTGGCGGCTTCCGAGTTGGAGTGGCCACTGTTCGAGGAGCGGGGTACTGGGCGGCGACCCATGCCCGGTTCGGCGATGGCCCAGCTGGGCGTGCGGGATGAGGCCGCGCCTGCAGGGCCAGGCGGTTTGACCCAGCAACAGGTGGACCAGATCGTGGGCAGCATCACCGACGGTTTCGGCGGATTGCGGCGCGAGTTGCGAGGTATCAGGGCGCAGTTGCGGGACCTGCTGGGCCGTTCCCGGGAGTAAGGCGCCATGGGCTTGAGCGTTCACGATGAGACCGGGAATCGCAAGAAAAGCAAAAGGGGCCCGATGGGCCCCTTGTTGCAAGGCGTCGGTTTTCAGACAATCAACCGATCCGCTTATGTCGCCGGCGCGCGGCCAGTCCGAGTCCGGCCAGACCCAGCCCGAGCAGGCCCAGCACACCGGGCTCCGGCACCGGGGTGCCACCGTTGGCCGGAGGCACCTTGTGCGACCCCAGTTCGCCGGTGAAGCGGGCGAGGAAGTCGCTGAGTACCAGGCCATTGCTGAAATCGCCACCGATTGCCAGTTTCAGCGTGTCATCCTGGCCTTCGAGCAGGCCGACACTACCGGAGGCGCAGCTGCTGCCGGCAAATACGCAGATGTCCAAGGACAGCGGGGCATTGGTTGGATTACCCTGGTCGGCTTTCAGTGTCACCCCATCGAAGACGTCACCGGTGGTTTTCAGCGAGACCGACGTAACCGCGGGTGAAGCGTCAAAGGCGAAGGACGTGAAGCGGATCGGGTCAAGCCCGGTTGTCGACGTGTTCTTCGCGTAGATCTCGAAGACCACCTGCTCGGGTTCGAATTCCTTCAACGTGAATTCGGTCAGACCCGTCAGGGTTCCGCCGGTCACGTCGAGCGAGTAATTGATGGTGTAAATATTTCCGACATCACTGGCCCCATCGATCGTAATCAGACCGGCCTGCGCCTGCATGCCGAAGGCGAGCAGCGCGCTTGCAATACAGGCATAACAGATTTTTTTCATGTTGTTCATTCTCAAGACCCTCAATGGTGCAGAGTTGTGGCCTGCGTGAGCCGTCATGCCGTCATGACGCCACCCGTTATTGGTAAAGCAAGATGGGTTCCAATATAAAAAAACATTGAAGAGCAAATAGTTAAGGAGTTTCGTTTTGCCTGTCGCCGGGGATTTGTCAAGAATTTCGACAGTTGAATGCGGATATCCGGACCCCTTGCCAGCGGCCGACCTGTGCTGCGAGCCTGTCGGCGGACTGACCTTGCGGCGAAACGGCAAGCCCGGAGCAACTTGCTGTAACGGTCAGGGCCTATCGGGCAGCAGCGCCAGATCGTCCAGCACATCGCGCACTCGCCCGAAACGGAATCGGCTGATCAGGGCTTCAAGCCGTCTTTCGCACCTTGCGAGGTTGGTGTAGTGGCGGAAACGGGACTTGAGACTCAGGTTGTCGACCCGGGGCTGGTCCGGATCAATTTCCCAGGGATGGAGGTAGAAGATGAATGGATTGCCGTTGCGGTTGATCCGGTCGAGGCCCCACTGGCTGAACCAATACGGAAAAAGCCGGAAGTAGCCTCCGCCGGCAATGGGCAACCGCTGACCGAACAACCGCAGTGTGGACAGCGGAAACTCCACCAGTTCTCCGCCATTGGGGGTCTGCAGTCGATAGGGCAGCTCCGGGCTTCCGGGCATGCCGTAGACATCGTGGCGGATGGGGAACAGGCTCGAATCCCAGCTGAAACCAAGCTCCACCAGGATATCCAGAGCCCAACGCGACGCAGGCGTGATCGAATAGCTTGCCGCCCGATAGCCGGTGATAGGCGTGCCGAGTATGTCCTCAAGCAGTTCTTTCGAGCGCGCCGTCTCCTGGCGGAAGGTTGCCGGGCTTTGCGTGTAGACGAGTTGGTGGCTGTAACCGTGCGATGCGATCTCGTGGCCGGCGTCGCGAATACGAAGGACGAGGCCTGGGTAACGTTCGGCGATCCAGCCGAGAACGAAAAACGTCGCGGAGGCCCCGTGTTCCGCAAACAATTCAAGCAGCCGATCGGTATTCCGTTCCACGCGGGAGGGCCAGCGATCCCAGTCGCCGGGCTCAACAGCGGAGGACAAGGCGCCGACCTGGAAGTAATCCTCGACATCCACTGTCAGCGCATTGCGGATGATGGAACGACGAGTGCCTGTAAAATTATCCGACAGTCTATTCACTCCGCCTCCAGCATCGCACGGGCATCCTCTGCCCATGAGGCATCGCCGGCCATATCAAGGGCTTCCCGTAGGGCCTGGCGGCCCTGTTCGATCGAACCGTCTGCTACCAGAGCTGCACCCAGGTGATAGCGGATCCGGGCATTGGCGGGGGCTGCTGTATGCGCCTTGCTCAGTCGTCCGATCGCTGCTTCATGGTGGCCACGGCCGTGCTCAATCCAGCCGAGTGTGTCGAGGATTTCAGCATTGTCCGGGGCCAGCTCCAGGGCAGCCTGTGCAGTTTCCAGATCGCGTTCATCGCCAACCTGCTGGTATAGCCAAGCCAGGTTGTTCAGTACGACCGGGTTTTGCCGCTCTGTCAATTCCGCCAGCTGTTCGTAATGCCTGATGGCATCCGTGTAGACCTGGCGTTCGATGTACCAGGTTCCGAGCGTCAAACGCGCCTGCACGTTTGCTGGATCGGCCAACAGCAATGCCTCGAACGTTTCGGCGGATGCCGTTCCCCTGCCGGCGGCAGCCTGTGCCCTGGCCAGTTGCAGTTGCAGATCCGGGGAATCCGGTGCCAGCCGCGTCGCCTCGGCCAGGGCTTCGGCGGCTTCCTCAGGGCGACCTGAGGCCAGCAACGCAACACCGAAGACGCCGTGGGCGGCCGCATCGTCCGGTGCCAGCTCAAGCCCCACCCTGGCATTGGCAACGGCCGCTTCGGGGTTGTCCATGCTCAGATGCTGCCGGGTGATGAAAACATTGGCCTGCAGGTCATTCGGTGCGAGCTGGGCGGCTTGCTCTGCCCAAGCCAGGGCCTCCTGATGTTGCTCGCCGCGTCGCAGCAGATCGGACAGCTGCAGCATGGCCTGGATATTCCCGGGCTTCCGCTCCAACCCATCCCGGAAGTGCCGGATGGCGGCCGGGATGTCGCCTCGCGCCTCGGCCAGCAGGCCGAGATTCAGATGGGCCTGCGGATCGCCTTCAGACCGGGCAACGGCCTTTCGGAACGCTGCTTCGGCTTCGTCTAGACGTTCGCTGAAAAAATGGATTCCGCCCAGCAGGTTGTACCCTAGCGGCTTGCCTGGATAGGCGTCGATCAAGGCTTGGGCTTCGTGAAGGGCCTTATCGAGATCCCCTCGATGCACCGATGCGACAATCAGGAGCTGCTGCCCAAGCAATTCCTCGTCGTGCTGTATCTGCATGTCACTGAGGATGGCGAGAGCAGCATCTGTCTGGCCGCGACCGAAGAATGCCTCGGCGGCGGCGAGGCGGATTTGGTGCGCGGCCGCGTCGGTTTCGCTCAATTGTTCGATTGCCTGCCTGAGCTCGGCGACATCGCCGTCCATGGCCCGCGCCAGTTGCGCGATGATCCGCGGATCTCCGTCTGCATGGGCCAATCCCTCGGTCAACACCCGGGTAGCTTGTCGCGGTTGCTGCAGGCCGCGATAGCCGGCTGCGAGCAGGACTCTGGCCTCGATGTTCTCGGGTTGGGCAAAGACGACTTCCCGCAGCAGTGCGGTGGCCTGGGCAAACCGTTCCTGCCGCAGCCGCAGCAGGGCCAGTGAGGTCTTGATCTGAAGGCTGTTCGGGGCCGCGGCGATTGCCCTCTGCAAATGATCGTTGGCGGTCGCCAATCGGTCGGTTTCGATCGCCAAAATCGCCGCCAGGTAATTCGGATACGGATGCCGCGGTGCCTGCTGCAGCATGTGCTGCACGACATTTTCCGCGGCTTCCAGCTCCCGTTGCGAGGCGAGCAACTCCGCCAGGGCGCCACGGGCCATGAAGTGCATCTCGGTGGAAATGTCGGTCGCATCCAGCGCGAGCAACTGGCGGTAGCTGTCAATTGCTGCGCTGACGTCCCGCGCCGTGCGCTGGATCTGGGCCGTCAGCAGCCAGGCCGCAGCGGATTGCGGCGCGTTATTCCGCGCCTCGTCGGCGTAGTCCTTGGCCTCGACCAGCAATCCGCGATCCAGAGCCAGGCGTCCGGCAACCAGCAAGGCCGGCACTGCATCGGGGTCAATGGCCAGGGCTTTCCGGAGGTTTTCATCGGAGCGGTCGGTCTGTCGCAGTTGCCGGTGGGCCTCGGCATGCATCGCCAAGAGTTCGGCCTGCAGCGGTGCGGGCATGGAGTCGTCGACGGTTATCGTACCAAGCAACTGCTCGGGCTTTTGCTGCCAGAGCAGGGCCCGGGATAATGACGGGTAGATGCGGTCGGCCGAAACGCCTAGCCGGAAGGCTCGCCGCAGGGCCTCTTCGGCGCCGACGTAATCGCCGATGGTCAGGGCCGTCTCGCCCAGGTGTAGCCGCGCTTCGGCATGATCCGCATCAAGCTCGAGCACGTTTCGGTAGTCGGCGATAGCGGACTGGTAGCGGCCATCGGCGCGATGCTGGTCCGCCCGCTCCATCAACTCCGACACATCGGGGCTGCAGGCTGCGAGCAGCCCGAGCAATGCCACGGCAATCAGGCAACCTTTGAATCTTCCGGACAACGCCGCCACGCCACCCTCCTGACCCGAGGTCGATTGCCCCGGTGAATCTATGCCTTGTGCAAGCCGTGCCGCTTCAGCAAATCATAGAGTGTCGGCCGTGAAACGCCGAGCAATTCTGCGGCCCTGGACAGGTTGCCGTCGGTTCGGGCAACCGCCGTGTTCAATGCCTGACACTCGGCAGCATCACGCACTTGACGCAGGTTCAGCGGTTGCTCTTCGACGGCGTCCGATTCCAGCCCCAGATCGCTAATGTCCAGCAACTGGCCGTCGGCAACGATCACCGCGCGGTTGATCAGGTTCTCAAGCTCCCGCACATTTCCGGGCCAGGAATGAGCCTCGATCGCAGACAGGGCATTCCGCGTGAAACCTCGCACACGGCGACCGTGACGTTCCGCGGCTTGCGCGAGGAACGCCCTGGCAAGCAGGGCCGCGTCACCGTCACGTTCCCGCAGCGGCGGAATGGGCACGATCAGCTCGCTGATCCTGTAATACAGGTCCTCGCGGAAGGCGCCGTCGGCAATCAACTCCTGCAAGTTCTGGTGTGTTGCGCAGATGACGCGGACATCGACCGGGATCTCGGTGCGGCCACCCAGGCGTTCAAGCACCCTTTCCTGCAGAAACCGCAGCAGCTTGGATTGCAGTGCCATCGGCATATCGCCGATCTCGTCGAGAAACAGCGTGCCGCCGGAGGCCAGCTCGATCTTTCCCTTGGTTTGGCGATGTGCCCCGGTATAGGCACCTTTCTCGAAGCCGAACAGCTCGCTCTCCAGCAGGTTCTCGGGTATTGCGGCACAGTTGATGACAACGAAGCGTCCGTCCCGGCGCGCGCTCAGCTTGTGCAGCGCACGGGCGAGAACCTCCTTGCCGCTGCCGGTTTCCCCCAGCAGCAGGACGCTGGCATCACTGGTCGCCACCTTTTCCACCAGCTTGCAGACCTTGAGCATGGCCGGACTTGCGGTAACCAGGCCATCCAGTGGCGCACGATGACGGCGCATCAGTTCGCGGTTCTGGTTCTCAAGACGTGCCACGTGGAAGGCGCGGGAGACGATCAGGTTGAGGGTCTCTGTCTCGACCGGCTTTTCGTAGAAGTCATAGGCGCCCAGCCCGACGGCCTTGACTGCGCTTGCCTCGTCACCGTTGCCGGTGACAACGATAATCTTGGTGTTGGGTGAGGCACCGAGGATCTCGGCAATGGTCGCCATGCCTTCGCTGATGCCATCCGGGTCCGGCGGCAGCCCGAGATCCTGCAGCACGACCATCGGTTCATGCCGTCGCAACTGCGCCATGGCCGATTCCCGATTGTCGGCGCTGACAACTTCGTACTGCTCGAAGCACCACCTGAGCTGCTTCTGCAGCCCGGGATCGTCTTCAACGATCAATAACTTTTCCGCGTTCACGACTCACTCGTCGATCCGGTCCGAGGCGGGGCAATCGGCGGATTCCCTTGTGCTCGCGGTCCGTGCCGGCAGGGTAAAGTGGAACCTTGTGCCGACGCCGAGCCTGCTTTCAACATTAACTCGCCCTCCCGCGCGATGCACGAATTCGCGGACCTGGTATGCGCCGATCCCCATGCCCCTGGTGGACTTGGTCGTATGAAACGGTTTGAAAAGCTGATTGCGGATGAAATCCGCACCCATTCCCGATCCCGAATCGGCGACCTCCAGCGACAATTCCCGGCCGTTCCATTCCGTACGCAGGCGAACCTCGCCGTCTTCCGGCGTTGCATCCTGTGCATTGCGGATCAGATGGACCAGAACCATCACCAGCTCCTCCCGATTGGCGTCGACCAGAATCCGTTCCGCCGAAGGGCTGAACCGGGGCGTGGGGCGGTTCCTCGCACAGCGGGAGACTGCCTCGGCTATGGCCTGGTGCACATCAACTCGCGCGATTCCGCCGCGCTGCCGCCGTTGCTGGAGGTGGGCCAGCAGGCGTTCCATGCGCTCGACGGAGCTGCCGACGGTGTCCAGCATGTCATCGATAAATTCCGGATTGTGCTTGTGTTTTTCCGCGTTGCGCAGCAGCAGGGATTGTTGGGCAATCAGATTCTTCAAGTCGTGCATCAGGAACGCGGTGAGTTGGTTGAAGGCCTCGAACTGACGGGCCTGGGACAAGGCCTGGGCGTGCTCGTGCTGGGTGAGATAGCTTGCCACCTGGCGCGAGAGGGCGTGCATCAGGTCCCGATCCTCCCAGGTGATGCCGGGGTCGATGCTGGGACGCGCCAGGGAAATGAAGCCGAGCAAGCGGCCGTGCTGGAGCAATGGCACGATCGCCCAGAGGCGTTTCGCGTGCTCTAGCGTCGGCGGCAGTCTCAGGCCGTTGTAACGCTCCGGATTGTGTCGAAGCTCTGCCAGGTCAATCACCCAGTGGCTGCGCTCAAGAAACGCGGGCAGCGCTTCGCCGGCATCGATCACCGCATCGGGCGGCAGATCCCAGCGCCAGTCGCCGGCAGGCACGAAGCCATCGTCATGGCGCAGCCAGACCACGCCAGCAGGACTGCCGAAGATATCCGCCACCACATGCACGGCACGCTGGTGCGGTGAACTGCCGTCATCCTCGGTGGCCAGCCGCTGGGTCGCGCGTAGCCATTCCTCCCGATAGTCGTACTTGTTACTGAAGAAGTGCTTGTTGAGAAAGATGCGCAGCCTTGCCCGCACATCATGCGAGCCGATGACGATCAACAGGACGATGACCGCGCCGGCAATCAGCACGATCTGCAGAAACTGTCCCCAGCTGCCTCCGAAATCACGGATGAAGTAGCCGCCGGCGGCGATCAGAAGCAGGTAGCCGGCGACCCCGAGAATTGCCGCCGTGTGAAACGCAACGTGGCGCGAGACGAAGACCGGGAGAGACCATTGCGGATTGCGCGCCGCGGCCAGCGCAATCAGCGGCGCAGCCAGCGCCTGCACCGCACCGCGGGCCAGCCAGGTCATGGTATCGAGTTGTTGGAAGAGGAAAGTGTTGGCGTAAAGAAATACGTCGTAGGCGAAAATCACGCCGACGCCCAGACACAGAAACTTGCTGGCCCAGCGGCGTTCCGCTGGCAGGTTGCGGTAGAACTGCTCCAGCATGACCAGACCCAGCAGCCCGAACCCCAGGCCGCCCGCCGATAACGCGGTGAGGATGCCGTCGCCGAACGGTGTCATGCCCGACTGCACGGCGAGACGCTGCCATGCGATCAGCAGCAGCAGGCCCAGCGGCGCGATGACGGCGGCCACTGACAGGGTGCCGATCCAGCGGTTATCGGACCGCGCGGGGGACAGCAGGACGGCAAGCAGTGCCAGCCAGCCCAGGGTGCGCAGCGCTTCCGCTGTCTCAACCCATAATGCGGCCAGCTGTGGTTGCCACGAGGCCCAGGCGAGGATGGCGGCCCAGGCGGCGGTGATCAGGCTGGCGATGAGCAGAGCACTGCCGAACAACGTGCGTTGCCAATTCAGCAGGATCAGCGCAGCCAGCGCGCCGAAGGCGATCGCGCACAAGCCGTAACTGAACGTTCCAATGGTGCTCATTGGCATGCCTCGGCAGTTAAAGCGGTCGCCCGAATCAATCCCCGTTTTATTGCTTGATTAACCATAATCCTCCGGCAAGACTGAGGCGAGCGTTGGTGTCGTCGTGACCGGGGGTAGTCTGAGCGGTGGTGGAATGGATCTTTTGGCTGTCCCTGGCCCTGTTGCTCTACATTTACCTGGGCTATCCGCTCCTGCTTGCCATTCTGGCCCGCAGCGCAAGACCCGTGGCCTTGCGGGAAGATCACCGTCCGCGGGTCAGCATCCTGATCCCGGCCTACAACGAAGCCGCGGTGATCGAACAGACGCTGCACAACAAACTGGATCTGGATTACCCGGCGGACCGTTTGGAGATCCTCGTGGTGTCCGATGCCGCCGACGACGGCACCGACGCCATCGTTGAATCCATTGCCGCGGGCAGTCGGGTGCGGCTGCATCTGTTCCGCCAGTCCTCGCGACAGGGCAAGACCGCCGGGCTCAATCGTCTTGTCGACGCTGCCCGGGGCGAGGTCGTCGCTTTTTCCGACGCCAACTCAATCTGGGCGCAGGATGCGCTGGCAAAGCTGGTTCGCAATTTCGCCGACCCCACGGTGGGCTATGTCAGCGGGCGTATGCTCTACACCCATCCGGATGGTTCGCTGGTTGGTGACGGTTCCAGCGCATTCATGCGTTACGAGAACTGGCTCTGGCGGCAGGAGACTGCGGTCGGGTCGGTTGTTGGCGTGGACGGTGGCATCGATGCCATGCGGCGGGATCTCTATCAGCCGTTGGCGGCCAACCAATTGCCCGACTTCGTGCAGCCACTGAAGGTCGTGGAAGCCGGCTACCGCGTCATCCACGAGCCTGACGCAGTACTGCGTGAACCGGCTTTGGATGACTCGGGCAGCGAGTTCGGCATGCGGGTCCGGGTGACACTGCGGGCGTTGCATGCGCTGCGGGACATGGCGCATTTGATGAACCCGCTGGCTCGGCCCCTTTTCGCCTTGCAACTCATCTCGCACAAGCTGCTGCGTTATCTTGCCTTCCTGCCCCTGCTCGCCGCGCTGCTCAGCAATCTTGTCCTGCTTGCCGATGGCGGCATTTACCTGCTGGCCGCGGCCGCGCAGATCGGCTTCTACGGGGTTGCCTTGCAGGCCCACGGGAGCCGTGGGCCGTTGCCCCGGTGGCGCATGGTGCCCTTCTATTTCACTCTGCTGAACCTGGCTTGCGCCCGCGCGGCATACGCCTACTTGCGAGGAGAACAGCGGGTGACCTGGACACCGAGAGAAGGTTGAGTCATGGCGCTCCGGGTCCTGCACCTGATCGACAGTGGCGGATTGTACGGCGCTGAACGCATGCTGCTGGCGCTGGCAGATGAGCAGGCACGGCAGGGGGTTGTACCGCTGATTCTCAGCGCCGGCGAACACGGCGTGCAGGAGAAACCACTCGAGGCCGAGGCACGTCGCCTGGGCGTGCCGGTGACGGTCTGGCGCATGCGACCGGGGCTGAATCTGCATCAGGCCTGGAAGATCCTGCGTTGGGCCCGCGAGCAGGGCTTTCAGCTCCTGCACTCGCATGGCTACAAATTCAACGTCCTGGCGGGTATCTGGCCCCGGGCGATTCGCCGCCTGCCCCTGGTCTGCACGCTGCACGGCTATGTGCGGGCGCCGCGCTGGACCCGATCGGCGCTGTACGAATCCGTCGACCGGGCGCTGTTGCGGCGGGTTGACCGCGTGGTCATTGTCAATCAGCGGATGCGCGCAGACCTGCCGCCGTCGCTGGCCGCTTCCGCGCACTGTACATTCATTGCCAACGGCATCCCGAGCGAGACACCGCCGGTAATCCCGCTACCGGATGATCTGGCGGCATGGCAGCGGTCCCACCGCGTGAACCTGATTGCCGTCGGTCGGCTGTCGCCGGAGAAGGGCTTCGACCGGCTGGTGCGGATCATCGGCCGCCACCGGCATGCGTTATCCGGGATTGGGCTGCTGATTGTCGGGGACGGGCCGCAGCGCTCGGAACTGGAGCGCGCCATTGCCGAAAAGGACCTCAGCGATATGGTGCGGTTGGGCGGTTACCGGGAGGACGCCGCCGCATTGTTGCCGCACTTCGATGCCCTGGTCATGCCATCGCTGACCGAAGGTCTGCCGATAACCGTGCTGGAGGCGTTACGGGCGCGCCTGCCGATCTTTGCCAACGCCGTTGGCGGGCTGCCGGCGGTGCTCAAGGCGGTACCGTCGGCACGACTGCTGTCGGTGACGGATGAGTCGGCCTGGGCGGAGTTGTTGCTGGACATTGCCGGAACGGGTGTTGAGGCCGGCGATACCGCGATCGGGGCCGCGCATTTTGCGGCGCATTACAGTGCCAGCCGGATGGCGGCGGGTTATTCCTGTGTCTATGCAGATCTGCTGGACGCCTCGGTTTGATCAGGCGAAGGCGCCGCCGGTGCCATAGGGTCGGCCCGTGCCAACGGTGCCGGGTCAAGGTCGTCATTGACGATTTCGCGAACGGAATATTCCTTCAGTTCCCGGGCATGGGTGAAGATGATCAATTCACCCAGCAGACCGAGACCGAAAATCTGCACACCGAGCACCACCATCAGCGACGACAGCAGCAGCGCCGGGCGATCGCCCAATGAGGAACCGAAAACGATTCGGTCGATGATGAGGTAAAGCAGGAGTAAACCACCCAGTGTCGCAGTGCCGCTGCCGATCAGGCCGAAGAAGCGCAGCGGTTTCTTGGTAAATTTGATCAGGAAAAAGACCGTTAGCATGTCCAGCACGCGGCGGGGGTAGACGCCGGGCCTGTAGAACCGCCGGTAACTGTCCCTCGACGACTGCGGCAGGTCGATCTCCCTGACGCGGAATCCCTGCCGCGATGCGAGCACCGGCATGAAGCGGTGCTGGTCGCCGTAAAGGGGTACGGCCTCGCTGACGGAGCGGCGAAATATGCGGGCACTGCATCCCAGGTCGCGAAAGTGCACGCCGGTAAACATGCCGAGCAGCCGGTTGAAAAGGGCTGTCTGAAAGCGGTTGAAGGTGGAGTCAGTTCGTGGCCAGCGTCGGGCGATGACCATGTCGTTACCCTCCAGCGCTTCAACCATCGCGGGAAGGAATTCAGGCTCTACCTGGAAGTAGGCGGGCAGAGTCATCAGGACATTGCCCCGGGCATGGTCGAACCCGGCGGTAAGCGCCGTGGCCTCGCCAAAGCTCTTGGATAGCTGAAGGACCCGCAACGGTTTCCCCGCCGCCTGCAGCCGTTCCAGGGTCCGTCGCGTGTCCTCGTACTCCCCGTCGAGAATGTAGATGATCTCGTACGGCCCGGCGAGGGTGGACAGCGCCCGCTCATACGCGTCGATGAGTGCTTCCGGATCGTCATAGCGTTCCGTGACAGGAATCAATACCGAGAGCATGGGATCATTGCCGCTCATCACGCCGCTCCACGTCATGGACTGAGCCTGCCGCCTCCGGGCCCGGATGGCGGTCCATGGTCAGCATTGCCAGTCTTCCGAGATCAAGGTTGCCTGTCCTGTATATCAGTTCGCCAAGGACCCCGCTCATCAGCAGGAAGGCTGCCAGCGTGCCGAGCAGCAAACCGACTCCCGCGACGGGGATTGGCATGGTCCCGCTGCTGGCAAGTGCGTATACGCTGTACCCGATCATGCTGGCGCTTATGATCAACAGGGGAAATGCGAGCTTCGAGAAC
This sequence comes from Methylonatrum kenyense, assembly GCF_023195885.1. Taxonomy (GTDB): domain Bacteria; phylum Pseudomonadota; class Gammaproteobacteria; order Nitrococcales; family Aquisalimonadaceae; genus Methylonatrum; species Methylonatrum kenyense. The sequence goes on along the minus strand of NZ_JALPKO010000008.1, from coordinate 138,005 downwards.
CACACCAGTGGACGGCTGGCGAAGGCTGTCACGGTCTTGATCCCGAGCAGGTCTAACAGCACCTTGTAGACGCGTGAAATCCCGTACTTGGATTGTCCGAAGGCGCGAGCGTGATGCCTGACGCGTATCTGCGCCACGCGCGCGCCGGAAATCGATGCCATGGCTGGAATGAACCGGTGCATTTCCGAGTACAGGGGGATGTGCTTGATCACATCGGCCCGATAGGCCTTTAGGGAGCAGCCGTTATCCTTTATCGGAACCCCGGTCACCTTGCCGATCAGCCAGTTGGCCATTCGCGAGGGGATCTTGCGCGTGATGAGGTTGTCGCGACGTTTGTGGCGCCAGCCAACAACGATGTCGAAACCCGCATGGATCTGTTCTACCAGGAGAGGGATGTCTGCGGGGTCGTTCTGCAGGTCGCCGTCCATGGTGACAAGGATGTCTCCGCGGGCATAGTCGATTCCGGCGGCCATCGCCGGTGTCTGGCCGAAATTCCGACGGAAGAGGATCAGCTTGAGGTGCGGGTCGGTCGCCGCAATCTCGCGGGCCTGTGCAACCGTGTTGTCATCGCTGCCGTCGTCGACAAACAGGATTTCATAAGTTAGGCCGAGGCGCGAAACCGCCGCCGACACCGCGCGATGCAGTGCAACGACACTTTCTTCTTCATTGTAGAGCGGGACGATAATCGACAGGTCCACGGCCACACCCCTCCTCTCGGGAATTGAGTCGCCACTTACGTCGCCCAGATCAAGTTCCCGTTGGCGAAACACCGCCGCCGCCCCAGGACAGGCGCGCTCCCCGAGTTGGGTCGAACCATTCCCGACGGCTACGTTGCGGGCTTCCTGCAATCTCCTGCGTCGTTATCTAATCGCCTTGTGTGGCGAATTATCTGCTCCAGAATTGTTCGAATTATAGGTGTTGTCCATTTATTTCTTTAACAGGCCTTCCTTGCGATACCACTTGGCACTGGCGGTCAGACCATCCTGGATGTCGAATCGGGGGGTATAGTTGAGCAGCCGTTGCGCCTTTTCCGTCGTGAACGCCCGGTCCATTGCGAAGAACTCAACCCGGCGCGGATACAAGGGCGGATTTATTCCGAATGGACGGCAAACGGCCTCGCAGGCCTTGGCGGCAACCTGGACTGGCCAGAGTGGTACCCGCAATCTGGGGGGCTTTTTCTCCAGAATGCGCGCCACCGTATCGGCCAGTTCCTGGACTGTCGTGTAGCGAGGCCCGGCGATGGTGAAGACTTCGCCAAGGGCTTCCTGTTTTTCCGCGGCCAGCATGAATCCGTCGATGAGATCGTCGATGTAAGTCAGGTGATAAAGCGTTTTCCCGTTGCCGATCATCACAAAGATGTTGTGCTCAATGGCCTTGAACAGTTTCAGAAAGCGCATATCCCCGGGGCCATAAATGCCGGCTGGACGGACGACGACGCCGGGTAATCCGTTTTCGATGTACCGACGGGCGACCTGCTCTCCTTGCCACTTGGTGCTCTGATAATGGTCGTTGGGCCGCGGGCGGTACGTTTCATCGGCGGGAGGATCATCGATTTGCCCCTGCACGCCAACGGTGGAGCAGTGCACGAAACGACCCACACCCGTTTCCCATGCTGCGCCAGCGACATACTCCACGGCATCGACATTCACGCGTTTGAACTGCTTCCGATCCACATCTTCGGTTCTGAACAGTGCCGCGATGTGAAAGACGCAATCTACCGGTGTCATCGCATTGCGCACGCTGTCCACATCGGTTATGTCGACTTCCACGCAATCTATACCCAAGGCTCGCAATGGTGCGACGCGCGGTGACTCCCTGACAAAGGCCGTCACCTCCCAGCCGTCCGCAACCAATCGACGGCATAATGCGGACCCGGTGAACCCTGTCGCTCCGGTCACGATGGCCTTCATGTTTTTCCCACCCCTATGGCCGGGCCCGTTCGCCAGCCCGTTTGTCTACCATGCGCGTCAACAAGTCCGACGACCAATCCATGTCGGGGCCGCCACTCATGTGTTTTCGCAAGCGGTAGAGCACGAGGCCGAGTTCCTGACGGCTTCGGTCGTGCGTCCAGCCGAAATGCTTTTTCATCCAGTTTAGGCACCAGGCCAGGTCGTCTGGACTCAACCTCCCTCGCTCGGCAAGGTCCGAACAGCGGAAGATCGCATCCCCGAGCCGTATCGCACCTTCTTCGTTTATGCCGTGGATTACACGCGCGCGAAACATACGACGCTGTGCATCGCCGCCACTTTCCATCGCCTGGATTGCCAGAATCCCGTCTGCCCTGCGCCCGTAAATTGTCCTTACCCAGGCATCGTGGCCGTCATTCGGGCTGGCCAGGCTATCCGGAGATTCGGGATCGCTCGCATGCTCCGGCGTGGCGGACATTGGTTGGGCAAAGGGGGCGGGTTGCCGATTTTCCCGCCCGAGAATTCCCAGCACCAACGCTGCCACCCGCGACGACACGGTGGGCGCCGTGGTGTATTTGTTGGGAGCAACGTCGATGAAACCCGTGATGCCGCACTGTGCTCGGTAATCGGTGATCATCGTTCGCTTCGCCCGACTTCTGCCGGCACGTTCAGATGGTGTGAGGCCCATATGCAGGGATGCGACATCTTCGATTCGAAGGTGGTGCCCATCCAGCGTCGAATTGATATCCAACAACAGGGAATTGACCTCTTCCCGGCTGACTGTGACGCTGTCAGGCTCATCCCGATAGGCTTGGTGTGTCGTGCCCACGATCGAGGTGTCTTGCCACGGGGTGACGAAATACAGGCGAGGGGCACGACCGAAGAGGCCGTCACTGCGCTGCCTGCTCATCAAAGCCACCGCGCCGCCGGCAACGATCCGCCGTTTCAGGACCAGGTTGACGTTCTTGGTCCAGGTCATGCCTGCGCCTCGCACTTTCGGTAATCCGGAGCGTTGCGCCAGTCCGTCACCCCAGGCCCCCAACGTGGCAACCGTGATTTTCGACCTGACCTCCAGCTCCTCCCCGGTGATGCAATCGCGCACCAAGCCTCCGCTGACCCGGTTGCCCGTGATCCGGAGGCAGACCGCTTCAACATGGTTCAGCGTTACCGCGCCGGCTGCTGCGGCATCCTCGACGCATGCGGTAACCAATCTGCCGGAATCCAGAATTTGCGCGTCAAACCAGCTCATGCAGCCATTGACCTGGTCACCTTTGACCTCGGGAAAGGCCTCCGCGAAGTGTCGTTTGCCTTGCATCAGGGCATCCGGCATCTGCGCCCCGGCAGCGCTTCGTTGCCGGCTGCTTCCGCCAAGCAACCGGTAGGCGAGGGCCCCTGCCGCTAACGCAAGCGGGCTACGCACGCCCCAACCGATGGTCGGCATGGTGAATCGCATGGGGCGGACCAGATGCGGGGCAGCTGCAAGCCAGGCTCGCTGTGCCTGGACGGACTCGCGAATTCTGCGGGCGTCCAGATGCTGAACATAGCGGAGGCCGCCGTGCACGATTTTCAGGGAATTCCGTGTGGTCGCGCCCCCAAAATCGCCTCGCTCCACCAGAGCGACGCTGACGCCGCTTTGCGCAAGCGTTCTGGCGAGGGCGACGCCGTGGATACCGCCCCCGAGGATCAGCACCTCGAATTTCTTATCCAGAGCGTCCGTCCGGGAGCGCATTTCCTAGTTCCGCTGTTTCCGGCAGAAAGCCATTAGGTGGTGCCCCAGCGGTCGCGTCCAGGATTTCGGTAGGGCGTTGAAGGTGTTGACGAAAATCATGTTGAATAGTGAGGCCTTGAGGCCGGCGTGCACCTTCGTGGGTACGGGAAACCGCTCCGGAGTGATGCGCACCTCGTTGAATGGACTGAGTTTCGCGCGAAATTCCGTTGGCGTTATGCGGTGGTATTCCGGTGCGTCGAGATGGTCCACTTCAACGCGCATCGCAACTCTCAGCAGGTTCATCCAGGACCTGCGGTTGACCATCATCAGCATCGCCAATCCACCGGGTTTCAAAACCCGGTGGATTTCCTGGATCATGGCCCCTGGGTTCGACGTGAAATGCAACACCGTGTGACAGTAAACCGCGTCGAAACAGGCATCGGGGAAGCCCATTGCTTCTCCGTCCATGATCGCGAAATCACCCTGGAGTGCCCGTTGCGAGAAATTGAGGCGGGCAAGTTCTATAGCCCTTGGCGCGATGTCGATTCCGGTTACCAGGGCGCCTCCCCGTGCAAACCGCGAGAGGTCGTTGGCAACACCGCAGCCAACCTCAAGTAGCGTTTTGCCGCGAAAACCGGAAAAGTCGATGACGCTTTCAAGATAGGTCAGCTTTTCAAACCGGTAGGCTTCGATTTCCTCGAAAAATTCGCGCGTACCGGGCGCTGACGTGGCGATTTTCCAGTTATCGACATGCCGTTCCCAGTAGTCACGAACTGCGGCAGTCCGAGGGCCTGCGACCTCCCCCGTGCGCTGATCGGTCTGCGCCATGCTCCCACCCGGTGTAATTGATGTTCTCTACTACTAACTTACTAGATCGAACAGGGTCTGCATTTTGCCGACGTAGACATCGCGCGAATAACGGTCGCGGTAGACGTCCTGCGCCTTGCTTGCCTTGTCGCGCGCCGCTTCCGGCGCCTTCAAGACCTGCGTCATCCCGGCTCCAAGTCCCTGAATGTCGGCATCCGTGAGCGTGGCGATCTCGTCTGTCAGGACCTGGGTGTGAGAATCGATACGGGTTGCTACCAGCGGGACGCCGCTGGCCATCAGGTGATAGATCTTCAGCGGCGTGTTGGTCCCGGAAAACCTCGGAGACACGCAGGCCGCCGCCCCGGCGACCAGGCGTTGTGCATCCGTCTGTGGCAACTGCCCGGTGAAGTACACATGGTCCTTCGTGCCAAGCTGCTCTGTGCGTCTGCGGTAGTGTTCCACCTGGCGGGGCAGGCCACCGATGATCAGTAAACTGGCTTCCGGTACGTCTCGCAGTGTGACGGCGAAGGCCTCCAGCAGCTTGTCGATTCCCTGATAGGCTTCCAGCGTCCCCGCATAGGCGATCGTGCCGTTCGTTTGACGCCTACGTAACCACGCGTCCGCCGCAACGGCCTCGGCTGAGGTTTCGCTGCCGCCGTGGACTTCTGTCGAGTTCTGCCCCGGAGCGAGTTGAATCGGATCAAAGATGGAATTTTCGATGAGAAGCAATTTGTCATGCTTGCCGGTTATGGTCTTTGCGTGGTCATGAAGTGCCGGGCAGATGGTGATGACCGCGTCCGATGCCCGCAGCGCACTGTTTTCGAGCCCCTCGAACAACTGATGAACCAGGCGCAGCCGGGTGAAATCAAAATTCTTCAGCTGCTGCGGAAGGCTGGAATGCATGTCGTAGATGAGCCGGTTTCTGAAAACCGGCTTCAGCCACCGGCACCAGAACACGGCCTCCTCGTGCGCATGCACGACGTCGTAGCGGTTCCGCAGCATGAGCCCCACCGTCCAGGCAAGCATGAATGCGTCCAGAAACAACTTGAACACCGAAGGGCCGGTCTTGACCTTGCCGAAGAGCTTGAATGCCGGAATGCGGACCAGCCGGACATTCGGTATCTCCACGTCCACTCCCTGTCCGTAAGTCAGGACGTCGACCTGATGCCCGAGCTCTGATGTCACCAGGGTTCTGTAATAGACGCTGAACGGCGTGCCGCGCGGGGAAAAGAATGGTTGCGGCGCGACCACCAGCACCTTCATGGCGTGATGTTCCCGCGCCGCCGGTTGTGGAGTCGTATCCCGATCTGGTTGGCAAGGAATCTGGCCGGGTTAACCGCCTGCCCGTATCCGTCAGGGGACTTTTTCTGCGCCTTCAGCCACCTGGAGATGTCCCGCCATGGTGAGGCAGTGCTCGGGACCAGACCGATCAGAAAACCGAATGCCCCAACCCTGCGGAAATCGTCGCCGCACGGAAACGGGTCACTGCCGGGCAGGACCTTGTAGCCGATGTCCCTGGCCTTTCGGATCAGTGACGGCTCGCCGGCAAGGCGCAGTCTTCCTCCATTATCACCAACCGCAAGCGAGTCGGGCGTATGGCACTGCAGTACCTGTTCGACCGCCTTTCCGCGTTTTCCGCTCCACTTTCCGAAACCCCAGGGAATCACCGCCAAGGCAGCCGAGTCCCGAACACGAGCAAGCGTTTCACCAAGGGGTTGTCCATCCGGGAACGCATCCGTGGTCCCGAGGGCGGCCACTTCCAGGCCGTTATCACAACGAATCTGGCGGCCGCAGATGACGGCAATTGCCCTGCCGCCGCGTTCCGCGATCAGACTATGCGGCTCGGACCTGCTTCGGCTCAGCATCCAGCCGCCGCAGCTGCTGCGGGCCGCCATGGTTTCAAAAACGTTTTCCCGAGAGCTCTGCGTGAGTATCAGGGTGCCGACGTACTGGGTGTCCGGTCGGCCCAGGGCCAGGAAGTTCGCAAGAGCGGCATTGAGGGTTGGCGCCGCGCGTTCGATTGCATAGAAATGCACATGTCCATCAACGGGTGTGGTGCAGGGGGTGTCTGCCATTCCGGATGTCGTGCCGTGATTCATCTCAGTCTGAACCCATTATCTCGGCCTGCGTTCGAAGAATCTTGAGCCTGCCCTGGTGCCCTCAGGTGTTGCCGCGAGCAGGCGCGAACCCCCGGGGATGGTGGAAATCTCCGGGTGACGTCTGTGCCGATCAGGCCGGTACAAGGATTCTGTCCTCCAGTATCAGGGCATCCAGCTTGCTGTGCTGAAATGCCCTGACGGCTTCCTCGGGAGTGTTCACGATGGGTTCTTCGTGCATGTTGAAGCTGGTGTTGATCAGGCTCGGGATGCCGGTGATCTTTCGATACTCGGCCAGAATGTCGTAGTACGACGGATTGTCTTCCCGCCGTATCAACTGGGGCCGCGCAGTGCCGTCCACATGCACCACGGCAGGGGACTGCCGGCGCATCTGGTCGGTGCAGTTGAAGGTGATGGTCATGAAGCGGGCGCTGTCTTCAGCCCCTGCCAGATCTTTGTAGCAGCTTTCACGTTCCTCCCAAAGTGTCACGGGTGCAAAGGGCATGAACTCGGTGCGCGACAGCCGTTCGTTCAGCCATTTGTTCACGGTTGCATCGGTCGTCTGATACATGATGGTGCGGTTGCCCAGTGCCCGGGGGCCGTATTCCATGCGTCCGGCGCTTCGCGCTATCACTTTGCCATCGGCGAGCATCTGTGCCGCAGTCCGTTCAAGACTGTCGTGCAGCTCGAGTTCCCGGAAACCGTCGGCGCCCTGAATTGCCTGGGCGACCGCGTCTTTCGTGTAGCCGGCGCCAAGGTAGACGTCTCCGATGACCGGGCGCCGGACATAACCTCGCAGCCGCTTGTGTTCAAACAGGGCGGCACCGACAGCCAGGCCTTCATCGCCCATGCCTGGATGTACGAACAGGTTGCGAACGGAGTCGAGCTCATGCACCCGCTCGTTGAGCTTTACATTGGCAAACACCCCGCCGGCGAGGGCGACATCCTGAACGCCGGTCTTTCGAACCCAATGATCGCAGAAGCTGGCAACGGACTGCTCGAGAAGCAGCTGGATGCTGGCGCTGAGATTTTCCGCTGAAAAGTTATCAGGGAGTGCCTTCTCGAGTTTTCGAATCGCGGAATGATCAAACGCCTTGCCGGTGTTCCGGATCCGATCTCCATTCCATGCAACGAATTGTTTCAGGATGTCGAGGTATTCAGGTTCCCCATACGCAGCCAGGCCGGTTATTTTCCCTTCATGTTTATGGGCCTTGTAGCCGCAAAGGTGGGTGATGTAGGCGTAGTAATTGCCCACGGAGTCATAACTGTCCAGTGCCTTGAGGTGCGTGAACTCACCATTTTCCGCTAGCACGACACGGGAGCACTTGCTGTCGCCCGCACCGTCATGGGTGATGACGGTGGCGCGTTCGAAGCCGCTGGTGAAATAGGCCGAGGCGACATGACAGACGTGGTGGTCGATGAAATTGACTGGCGCGGTGATACCGAAGAGCCGTTTCAATTCCTCGTGAACCTGTTTCCTGCGCTCACCGGTCAAAACGGTTTTCAAACCGTAATAGGTCTTACGGGCGAGGGTTGAGTTTCCGGCCACCCTCGATAGGGTTCCGCCCAGGCTGAGAAACCTATCGCGCATTGCCCCGCGCGCGTCGGATTCCCGGTATGGATCGTTATAGGGGAGGCATTCGGCTCGCCAGAACAGGTTGTTCGTGGCGACCGCGACCACGTCGATCTGTCTCGCTTCGAGCTGCGAAATTCGCAAGACTTCCGCAATGCTCAGGCGCGGAAATCCCATCGACATCTTGTTGCGGTCCAGTCTCTCTTCGTTGACTGCTGCGACGATTTCACCGTCGCGGACCACTGCGGCACCGCTCGTAAAACTATCGGTTATACCGAGTACATTCATACGCAGGCCCCTTCAACGAGCCCGCGAGCCGCATCGCGATTCGCCACGGCTTGATCGGTCCGGGCCGCAAGAACCTGAGGGCGGCTGCTGACGGGGAGGCATTGACAGGGCACGTACCACCTCGCGAATGGCAGAAGGGAGTCCTGTGTTTGCGCCTGCCAAGCACGGTTGGCTGCGAGCGCCAATCACCGTCTCACCAGCACCCGTGATGCAGGCTAGCGATGACGGGGTCTATTCAAAGCCTAATCACTTGTTGTTTTGCCCACAACAGAATTCCTTTGCCGGCGCCGTCGCGGATGCGGACGCCGTTATTCGGTCCGATCCCTTACCACCTCATCAAGCGCGGCTCTGGTGCTAGTCTGCTAGGGAAACACTGATCTATTCCCACGTCTGCGCCCGAGACCGGTTTTGGTCATCTGGCAAGGCGCGATGCAGCGCGCCTTGCACCGGAACGATGCGGGCTCCAACGCAGGTGTGCGAATAAATCAGTGTTTTCCCAGGCGAGACAGGGGCTGTTGGAGTGATCATTGATGGGGCGTCGCGCAGTGTCTGCTAAATCCAGGGTTGGGGAGGTGTCACGGTCACGCTTTACGGGCGCCAGGAGCCTGGTTTCGGTCTGCGAACACGTTAACGGTGAAATCCGGAATGGCGTTGCCGGGTCGGCCGGGAGCGGGTGCGACGACGAATTGATGCGGCGTTCGGGTCACCTCGATCAAGACCGTGACCCCCCATTGCCGGGGGGGCAGGAGGATGACACGCGGCTCAACCGGATCAGGAATCCTTGCAGCCCGTGATCGACGCACGATTCACGCCCCCGTTCAGGCTTCGCCCGGGTGCAAGCCTTGCGTTCCTTGTCTCCGTGGCCCTACTGATCACGGCTCTGCATGCGGTTAACCTGACAGCAGATAGCCCGGACGGTTTTGCGGCAGACGATATCGGGCTTCGCGTCGACGAGGGATACAAGACGCTGGCCCCGCGAAACCTGGCCCTGTTCGGCAGCGTCAAGTGGTCTGAAGCCGACGAATACGACGGCTGGTTCTCCGGGAGCCCGCTGACACAGTCCTTGATGTATCTCTCGTTCAGCGTGGCCGAGCCGAGCGTCGGGGTGGCCAGGGCCACCGCGCTGATCTATTTCCTGTGCCTGGTGGTCATTGTTTTGCTGGCTCACCGAGGGTTCCTCTCGAACGCGTCTTTGCTGATGCTTGCAGCGCTGCTGGCAGCAGAACCTTTTTTGTTCTTTTTTTCGAGAGTGGCCCTGTTCGAGGTTGCATTAGCCGCCTTCGTTGCCCTGGCATTTCTGCTGCTGCGGCGTTTCGGTTACGGGCATGCCTGGCTGCCGTTGGCAATCGTTATTGCAGTGACTGTCGCTGCATTCGTGCTGATAAAGATATCTGCAGTGCTGTATTTCCTGCCGGCCATGGCAGCCCTTGCCTTCTTCGCCGCCTGGCACAGCAATCCGAAAGTGGCCCTTCCGGTCCTGCTTGCCACTTTTGCCGTCCTGCTCGTCTTGTTGTTGTCCACGCATGAGGTCTGGGTCCGCCGCCTCGATTTGCAGGCGCTGGCCTCCTTGCCGTCGCGTGTGTTAACCGACCCGCTGAGTGCATTGTCGCCATGGGTTACCGCGCTGGCCTGGTTTTGTATTGCAGATTCGATCCGGATTTCCGGTCGCAAGCTGATCGATGATCCTTACTTTCTTGCTGTCGCTGCGACTGTTGTTGGGGTGCCGGTGTTGCTGGGCTTGTTGAGCTACGCGCCACCACGTTATTTCGTCGCCGTAATGCCCGCGCAGATTCTTGCAATCGGGTTCTGGCTCGGGGCGGCGCGGAGTGCCGGGGTGAGTGAGGGCCTGCACTGGACTGCGAAGCTTGTCAGTGTGGCGCTGCTGTCAGTGGCGGTTTTTGCGGTTTTGTGGGCGGTCGCGAATGCCGTTTTACCGCTCACGCCGCTGCCGCAAGGTGAAACGGCGGGGATTAGCGGCCCGGGAGCAATCAGACTCCTGTTTCCCATTGCCGTCGCCCTCGCTCTTCTGCTGGTGTTCGCGGGCTGGCGGGGGCCATCGCGATCGGGTTTGCTGCCGAGGGCAGGGGTGCAAGCCCTGCTCGTGGTGGCGGTCGTTTCCGGGCTGTATCAAGCGAGCGAAGTATGGATGGAGCCAAGCTACAGCTCCCACGAGATTCGCGAGCGTTTGGCAGATGTTGTTGAGCCGGGCGAGGCAACCGCGGGCGATTGGGCCCCCTTCTTCGCGCTCGGAACCAGGCTTCCCGCCATCTACAGCAGCAGTGGTTGGAACAGGGGCAAGGTGATTCTCGAGCTGTGTCCGACCTTCTTTGTCCACAGTGGTACCCGGCATGACGATGCCGTGGTTGAAAGTTACGCGGTGGTCGCAGGAGTAACGGTCGAGGATCTGCAGATTCTCGGCGCGTACGCGGGCAACCTGGTTGTGTTGAAACGGTTGCACTATCCGGATGGAGAGTGTGAGTAACGGGGGGTGAACATGCCGGATGATTGGTATTGCCGCTGACCGTTCCAGGCGATTGCTACGGGTGATTTACCTTCGAGACCTGTCGGGCTAACGTTGAAGTGAGCTGTTGCCGTCGTCGAGGTCGCAACAGCCCAGGTTCTGGAGGCCTCGTGGCCCATGGCGGATGCACGCGACACCCGGCTGCTGCGCGTTCTGGTGGCAAATGATCACCTGGGGCACCAGGGTGGCGCGGCGCATGGTGTGACCACTTACCTACTTGCGGTGCTTCCGCGGCTCCGCCAGGCCAATGTCCAGGTGGTCCCCTGTTTTCTGGGGCCTTATCACCCGGCCGCAGAACGCCTGGTCAACGACGGCGTCGAGCCGCGATTCCTGGAACGTGGAAAATGGGACCTGCGGGCGCTGTCGGACATGCTCGCCCTGGTCCGCGAGCATGATATCAATCTGATTCATGCCGCTGGTCTGAAAGGCATGTTGCTTGCGCGGATAATCGGGCGCATGTCCGGTATTCCCGTGATCACCCATTTCCATGACCAGAAGCCCCTGGGTGTGGTGTTTCGAACGCTTTTTCGAATGACGGCAGCCTGGTCGGCCGCGGCCCTGGCGGTATCCCGATCCGTGGCGCGCTTCGTGGTCAAGGAACTTCACACGCCGGAGGCTCGGGTAACCGTCTTGCATAACGGTGTCGACACCACGGCGTTTGGCTCCGACCTTGAGGGGCAGCGTGACAGGCTCCGTCAGGAATTCGCGTTTCCGTCGGACGCCACCGTTGTCGGCATCATCGGGAGGCTGTCCCCCGAGAAAGGTCATCAGCGGTTCCTTGAGACAGTGCCTGCCATGCTGCGGGCACGGCCCGGTATAAGGGTACTGATCGTCGGGGACGGCGTGTGCCGTCGGCATCTGGAAAGCGTCGTCGATGTCATGGGGTTGGCTGATATCGTGCGATTTGCCGGGTTTCGGCGCGATATCCCGGCGGTGCTCACGGCGCTAGATGTTGTCGCGATCCCGTCATTCAGTGACGGATTTCCGTATGTTGCGTTGGAGGCAATGGCGGCACGGCGACCCGTGGTGGCGCATGCTATTGGCGGGATCCCGGAGACTGTCCGCGATGGTGAAACAGGACTCCTCGTTGAGCCGGATGACCCGGACGGGTTCCCGCGGGCCATCGCGCGTCTTTGTTCCGAGGGGCGGTTACGCGAGCGATTGGTTGGCAACGGTCGTCGACTGGTCGCGCAGATGTCCATTGACAACCACGTGGCGGCATTGCTGAATCTTTATCGGAAGCTGTCTTGCACGAGCGCGGACAGGGCGATGCGGGTGGCGGAATGAACAGGTTTCGAGCAGCCTGGGAGAAGAACTGGCCCGAAGTCCATTGCGCGATGCGTGGTGGCTTGCCGCAGTTCCTCCTTGCCGCGCGTGCGCAACTTTCGCCAGGAACTGTTCCTGCGTTCTGTTACCACTCGCCGGACCAGGCCGTACTCGAACAGGATCTGCAATATCTTCACGATAACGGTTATCGCGGCTTGACGGCAGACGAATTGCTGGGGCACATGCGTGGCAGTGCTCCCGCGCCCGACAGGGCCGTTGTCCTGACTTTCGATGACGGCGCGAGTCACCTGCATCAAACCGTCTTTCCGTTGCTCAAGCGCTACGGCTTCAAGGTGGTCGCGTTTGTTGCTCCCTATTTTCATGATCACGTGCGCCCCGGCGCGAAAGGAGCCCGCACCTGCACGTGGAGCGAACTTCGCGAATTGCACCAGTCGGGGCTGGTTGACATTCAATCGCATACCTACGAGCACCGGTACCTGCCTCGCTGGCCAGAGCCTGCTCCGTTGTACGGGATATCTGAGCCGCCCTACATCGCCAACGCCGAATCCGGCACCTCGTTGCTGCAGGACCTTAAATGCGCCAAGCAGCGTATCGAACAGGAATTGCAGGGCAAGCGCGTGCGGCACCTTTGTTTTCCCCGCTTTAATGGCGATGAGCGGTCGATGGACGCCGCAAGGCGGCTTGGCTACGAGGGTCTTTGGTGGGGCACTTTGCCGGGCATACCGGAAAACAAGGCGAACGGGGATCCCCAGCGCATCGTTCGGGTCAGCGGCGAATTCGTTCGTCGACTACCCGGAAGAGGTCGTCTACCGCTGAGGCGGATCCTCGGCGCCCGCTACAAGGCGAATCTGGAGCGGTGGCTCGGCGGCAATGACAAACGAGCTGGACTGGCATAGAACCTGTCTAATCCACCGTCGGCGGTTATTTCCGCCAGCCCACCGTCTCGGGAGTTGTGCTCGGGCGTGGGTGAGCGGTCCCGGTCCAGCGCGGTGTGGGATCGCTCGGTGTTGTTCCCCTTCCTCCCACCACAAGCCTGACTTGCCGGACGTTTTCGCATTACCGACAGACGCGCCGCACCCCGGCGGCCGTATGATCGACTGCGGCGTCGAGCCTCATCTCGGCTCGTTGACGCGCGATACCTGCGTTGGCGGCTTTTCTTGCAACCGTCTGTCGGCTTATCCGGATCAACTGATTGAGAAGTCATTGTGCCTTGGGTGATTCCTTTTCATACTGACCGAAAAGCGTCGCCTTCCGGCAACACCGAGGGGACTTCCGATGCTAGATGTGATGAATCGGTATGCACATGGTTTCGTGGTGGTGCCCGTCGTGCTGGCCTGCAGGCAAGGCGGAGTGCTGGCCCGGCTCGAGTCCGGTCCGCAAAGCCTCGACGAGCTTGCAGATGCCCTCGACGCGAATGCCGGCCATCTTCAGGTTGCGCTGCGTCTACTTGAATCTCTGGGGTGGATTGATCGATGTGCCGACGGTCGCTTCATTGCCACCCCCGCGCTTTCGAGCCATGCGGTAATTCCTGATGCGGTCTGGTCGCTTGTCGAGGCCGACATGGACGCGTATCTGCGATCAGGACCCGGGGGGTTCCTGAAACCGTGGCTGGATCAGGTCGCTAGCCGCTGGCAGACAGACGATCCGTTGCTGGCCGATTTTCTCGACAGCCTGCTGGTGGTGCCTGTGCTGGCCCTGTTGGCAAAGCGCGGCCTGTTAAAGGATCTTCCCTCAACCGGCTTCGACGCGCTGCCTGACGGGGTGCGCGACGAGGTGATTCGGCTCTTTCGGCTCCTTGGTTGGCTTGGCGGCGAGCCAGGAAACTACCAACTTTCCCAGCCGGGCGAGTTCATGGTCGAGCGATCCATGAACCTGGGTGTTGGCGAGTCGTACAGACCCATGCTGCGCTCACTGGCTGACCTGCTTTTCGGGGACGCCGAGCGGGTTTTCGCGCTGGATGCATCCGGCCACGAGACCCATGTCGACAGGTCGATGAATGTCGTCTCAAGCGGTTTCCAGCACGACCGGTATTTCGCCGAGGTGGACGATATCGTTGTCTCCATCTTCAGTCAGGAACCCATGACCGAACAACCGCGCTATGTGGCCGACATGGGCTGCGGTGATGGAACCTTTCTCAAGCGGGTCTACCGCACCGTGCTTGAGCGAACACCGCGCGGCGAACGGTTGGCGGACTTTCCGCTGACCATGGTGGGAATTGACCTGAACCAGGCGTCCCTGGATGAAACCAGCAAGACCCTGTCGGACATTGATCATCTGGTCCTGCGGGGAGATGTCGGCAAGCCCGCTGAAGTGGCCGACGCGCTTGCGGAACTGGGTGTGGATCCGGAACAGGTGCTTCATATCCGTTCGTTTCTGGATCACGATCGCCCTTACGTCGCGCCCGCCGACACCGCCACGGCAAACGCAAGAGGGCAGGCACCGTACCAGGGCGTGTACGTGGACGGCTTGGGCAGGTCCATTCCTGCCGCCGATGCGGTGCAGAGCCTTGTGGAGCATCTGGGCCGCTGGGCCGGAATTATCAACCGGCACGGGCTGATTTTGCTGGAGGTCCACTGCCAGGACCCGGCAGTCGTGCGGAACGATTTGGACCAGAGTGAAAGCCTGTCCTTTGACGCCTTGCAGGGGTTTTCCCAGCAATTGCTGGTGGAGCCCGATGTGGCGCTGATGGCCGCTGCCGAAGTTGGCTTGTTCCCGCGTCGGGAATACTTCCGCAAGTTCCCCCCGCTACTGCCGTACTGCCGCATCACGCTGAATCTTCTTGAGCGTCGGCCTTACCGGGTCCGTGCGGCGACGGTGGATGATGTGCCCGCGCTCTGTCGCCTGGAAGTGGCCTGCTGGCCGGCGGGCATGCGCGCCCCAGAATCTTTGCTGTGTCAGCGTATCCGGAACTATCCGCTTGGTCAGTGGCTGGTTGAACTGGACGGTGAGGTGGTGGGGGCGGTGTATTCGCAGCGCGTCCGTGACCTGGATGCCCTTCGAGACTGCAGGTTCACTGAGCTGCCTCGGCTGCATGAGCCCCAGGGCAGCGTGGTCCAGCTGCTGGCGATCAATGTGCTGCCGGAAAAACAGCACCTCGGCCTCGGTGACCAGCTGCTGAACCTGATGCTCATGCGCAGCGCCCTCCAGGGGGGCGTCCACACCGTGGCCGGCATTACCCGGTGCAAGGCCTTCGACGGCACGGACCTGGACGCCCTGGCCGAGTACATTGAGGCTCGGGATTCCGTCGGCCGGGCGGTAGATCCGATACTCCAGTTCCATCAAAGCCACGGTGCACGTTTTCTGGGCCTGGTGCCGGACTATCGCCCGGAGGACACGGACAACCTGGGTGCTGGCGTGCTGCTGTGCTACGCCTTGCACGGCGCCAGAGACGATTTCGTTGCCTCCGGCATGCGCGCGGCCGGACCCGCGGAAGCGATGGACACACCGGCCAGGCTTGAGGCGTGTTTCCGCAGTGTGCTCGGGCCGGGCCGCCGGCAGGCCTTCTCCTGGGATCGGCCATTGCGGGAAATGGGGCTGGACTCCCTCGACCTGCTGTCCTTCCGCAACCTGCTGGAGCAGGACTTCGGTGGCAGCTTTCCGCCCACATTCTACTTTTCCCATCCCACGCTTTCCGATATCCGGCGATACCTGGATGAGCGGGGTGACGGCACCGGTGCCGCGCGGTCCGCAATGCCGCCGACAGGCGCGGGGCTTCTGCAGGGGCCCGTGAAGCAGGTCGGGCAGCGGCGCACCGACGACCGGGAGGCGGCGGAAAGCGCCGGCATCGGTCCTCACGCCATCGTCGTTATCGGCATGGCGGGCCGCTTCCCGGGGGCGATCGACCTGAATGCCTACTGGCGGTTACTGGAGGAGGGGGTTGACGGCATAACCGAAGTGCCCGCGGAGCGCTGGGACATCGAACAGTTCCACAGCGCGGATCCGGATTCCGCCGGCCGGATGGTTTCCCGACACGGTGGGTTCCTGCCGGCCGTGGATCATTTCGATGCCGCATTCTTCAATATTTCTCCTCGAGAGGCGGAGCTGATGGACCCGCAGCAGCGACTGCTGCTGGAACTGCACTGGGAGGCCCTGGAGCATGCAGCCATCGACCCCCACGGTCTCCGGGAGGCGGCCTGCGGCGTTTACGTCGGTCTTTATTCCCACGACTACGAGACACTGCAGGTGCTTGACGGGGTAGACGAAGATCTGGGGGTGTATTTCGCCACCGGCAATGCCCCGTCCATCGCCGCTGGCCGGCTTGCCTATTTCCTGGGGACGCGGGGACCGGCGTTGACCGTCGACACCGCCTGTTCCTCCTCGCTGGTAGCGGTGCACCAGGCCATGCGAGCCCTGCGCGGCGGGGAATGCAACCTGGCCCTGGCCTCCGGCGTCAACCTGATCCTGTCGCCCCGGGCCAGTATTGCGTTTTCTCGGGCCGGTATGCTCTCCCCCCGTGGCCGGTGCAGTACCTTTGATGCGGCGGCCGATGGCTACGTGCGCAGCGAAGGGTGCGGCGTGGTCGTGTTGAAGCGGCTACGGGACGCGCTGCGGGACGGTGACCGGGTGCTTGCGGTTCTGCGTGGCTCTGCGCTCAACCAGGATGGTGCCAGTAATGGTCTGACCGCGCCCAGCCTGCCGGCCCAGCGGGATCTGCTGCACGCTGCCTTGCTGGATGCCGGTCTGGAGCCCCGCGACATCGATTACCTGGAGGCCCACGGCACCGGCACCAGCCTGGGAGATCCTGTGGAATTCCAGGCGCTGCATGAGGTTTTCGGCGGAGATCCGCTCAGGGATACCCCTCTTTGGCTGGGGTCGGTGAAAACCAGCATAGGCCATGCTGAGGCGGCTGCGGGTATTGCCGGGCTGGTCAAGGTGATCCTGTCCATGCAGCGACACCGCTTGCCGGCACACCTCCACTTCCGCGAACCCAACCCGCACATCGACCTGGACGCCTTGCCGGCCCGGATTCCGGTGGAAACGCTGGACTGGCGCGCGGGGGGCGACCGGCCGCTGCGCGCCGGCGTGAGCTCCTTCGGTTTCAGTGGCACCAATGCCCACGTGGTTGTGGAGCAGGCACCGTCGCTGCCGCAGGTGACCAACGCGGAAATGTCCGATGATGGTGTTGCCCTGCTTCTGCCCTTGTCCGCCCGCACCCCGGAGGCGCTGGATGCCTTGGTGGGGCGCTACGGGCAGTGGCTTGCCGAGCATCCGGACGCGGATCTGGAGGCGGTATGCCGGACCGCTGCCATGGGCCGGGCCCACCATGAGTACCGTACGGTAATCCGGGCGACCGATCACCGCGAACTGCGGGAAGCACTGGCGCGTCACCCGGGTGGCAGCGCGTCCGCCCACCGGGCTACGGAGCCTGTGATCGCCTTCCTGTTTACCGGCCAGGGCTCGCAGTACGCCGGGATGGCCCGCGGGCTTGCCATGCGGGAGCCCGCATTCCGGGAAGCCTTGCGGGAATGCCAGAACCTGCTTGACGGGGAGTTGGAGCAGCCACTGGAACGGATACTTTATCCGGACCGGGGAGGGGAGGCCGTGCTGAACGATACGGCCAACACCCAACCAGCATTGTTCGCCGTGGAATACGCCCTGGCCAGGCTATTGGAATCCTGGGGGATCCGGCCCTCGGTGGTCATGGGCCACAGTGTGGGGGAGTACGTCGCCGCCTGTGTGGCCGGGGTGTTCAGCCTGGAGGATGGGCTTCGGCTGATCGCTGCCCGCGGCCGGTTGATGAGCGCCTTGCCCAGGGAGGGTGGAATGCTGGCGGTGCTGGCGCCGGCCGGGCAAGTGGAGGCGGATCTGCGGGCCTCGGGGGAACAGGACGTTTCCGTGGCCGCGTATAACGGTCCCGAGAACGTGGTGTTGTCGGGGCGCAGCGATGCCCTGGGGCGGTTGGGTCAGGCGTTCGAGCGGCAGGGCTACAGGGTGGTGCCCCTGCAGGTTTCCCATGCGTTTCATTCCCCACTGATGGAGCCGATGCTGGAAGCGTTCGCCGAGGTCGCCGGCCGCATTCGGTACGCCCGGCCGACAATCGAGGTGGTTTCCAATGTCACCGGGGCGCGGTCCCGCGATGGCATGACATCGGCGGACTACTGGGTTCGCCATATCCGCCAGCCAGTGCGCTTCCACGAGGGCGTCCAGGCCCTGGTGGCCAGCGGTGCGGACGCCGTGCTGGAGTTGGGGCCCCACCCGGTGCTGTCCGCCATGGGGCAGGCCTGTCTTGCTGATCATCCGGGCCGCGAGCCGGAATGGCTTTACACGCTGGCCCGCGAGGCCCCGGATCGGGATGGATTACTGAATACTGTTGCCGCCTTGTACCGGCTCGGCGCGGAGATCGACTGGGCCGGCGTCCATGCGGCCGCGGGCCATGTGTCGATTGATCTGCCCACATACCCGTGGCAACGCAAGCGCTATTGGTTCATGTCCCGCAGCGGTCAGGGAACATCGGCCACGGGCGCGCCGGCGCAAGCCGAAGCCGACTGGTTTCATACCCTGCGCTGGGAGGTTGCCGGGCCGGCGAAGGCCGGCGAGCAGCGTAACGGTGCCGATCCGGGAGCGGCGCGCCACTGGCTTGTGTTCGCTGACACCGGCGGGGTGGGCCATGCGCTGGCGGAGGAGCTCCGTGCCCGTGGGCACCGGGTTCTGCTGTGCCATGCCGGTTCAGCCTTTCGTCAGCGGAACGACATGGCGGTGGAACTCGACCCGGAGCGCGCCGAGCATTACCAGCGCCTGCTGTCCGAGCACCTGGCTGACCACAGCAAGGCCTTGGACGGGGTCGTGCATCTGTGGAGCCTGGATGCCGGAGAGCGTGCACCCGAGTCTCCGGAGGAATTGGACCGGGCACGGTTGCTGGGTTGCGAGAGCGTAACCCGGTTCCACCAGGCCCTGGCTGCACATGCCCGCGAATTCGCCCCCCGACTCTGGCTGGTTACTCGTGGTGCCCAGTGCCCGACTGGTACAGGCCAGGCCCTTGCTCAGGCGCCGCTCTGGGGCCTGGGTCGGGTCCTTTCCCTGGAGCACCCGGATGATTGGGGCGGCCTGGTGGACCTGGCGCCCACGGATTCCGCGCGGACCGCGGCATTGGCGCTGTGCGCCGAACTGCTGTCCGGCGATGACGAGGATCAGGTCGCGCTGCGGGACGGCGAGCGCCACGTGCCCAGACTGGTTTCGGCACAGGTGGCCAGCACCGCGCCGCTTAAGCTGGACCCGCAAGCATCCTATCTGGTCACCGGCGGCCTCGGCCGCCTGGGCATGCGCCTGGCCCGCTGGCTGGCGGACAGGGGCGCACGGACCCTGGTGCTGACCGGGCGTACCGGTGTTCCCGGGCGCGAGGCCTGGGACAGCCTGGGGGCGGAGCATCCCGCCGCCAGGGTGGTGGAGGAAATTCGGGCCTTGGAAGGTCGTGAGGTCACCGTGATACCGGTGGCCGCCGACGTGGCGGACCAGGATGCCATGGCGGCGGTGTTCCGGCGTTTCGGAACGGAACTACCGGCGCTGGGCGGGGTGATCCACGCCGCCGGCCTGATCGAGACACGTTCACTGGATACGCTGGCACCGGAGGACCTGGAGCGCGTTTTCCGCGCGAAAGTCACAGGTGCCTGGGTGCTGGACCGTCTCTGCCGCTCCGCGGAGCCGGCGTTCTTCGTCCTGTTTTCCTCGGCGGCCGCCGTTTGGGGCTCTGCGGGATTGGCTCATTATGCCGCCGCCAACCAGTTTCTGGATGCCCTGGCGCAGTGGCGTCACGCCCAGGGTTTGCCGGCCCTGAGCGTGAACTGGGGCTGGTGGGAGGGCGGCGGCTCGTCCCTGGAGCTGGATGAACTGTTCCGGCGCTACGGCGTGCGCCGCATGCCTGCCGCGGCGGCGCTGTCCGCACTGGAGGTCCTGCTGTCCGGCGACGCCCCGCAAATGACGGTCGCGTCAGTGGACTGGCCGGTGTTTCGGCCGGTTTACGAGGCCCGGCGCCGGCGGCCGCTGCTGGCCCGCTTGGGGACCGGTGAACCGGTAGGGGAGGCAGGTGTTGACCAGGAACCGGGGGAGCCGGAGCTGCTCGCGGCGGTGCGCGAGGCCCCGCCGGACGAGGCGCTGCAGTTGCTTCAGGATCACATTCGGGAGCAGGTGGCGGGGATTCTGCGTGCCGATGTCCTGGATCTGCGCGATGATGGGCAGGGCTTTTTCAGTCTGGGCATGGATTCGCTGATGACTGTCCAGTTGCGGCGCCGGCTGGATGCGGCGTTCGGGCTGCGCCTGCCAAGCACTGCGGCCTTCCAGCACCCTTCGGTGCGGGCGCTTGCAAAGTATCTCCTTGAGGTGCTTGGCGGCAAGGACCAGGCCATCACCGCGACAAGCCACACGAGCCGCGCTGACGGCGACGCGCAACTGGACGTGCTCCGGGAAGAGGACCTTGCCTCGCTTCTGGATGACGAGGTGGCACGGGTCCTCGGGGGCGGGAGGTCGGGACGCGATCATGGGGTCTGAGCCGGAGCGGGGGGATCACCGCGAACGACTGAAGAGTGCTGTCGTCGCCATCAAATCGCTGCAGGCGCAGTTGGACAGCCTGCGGGGACAGGCGCGGCAAGCCGTGGCCATTGTCGGAATCGGCTGCCGACTGCCAGGCGCCGGTAACAGTCCGGACGCCTACTGGGAGCTGCTGCAGGGTGGGGTAGACGCCATCGGGGAGATCCCCGAAGAGCGCTGGCGTTCCGACGCGTATTACGACCCCAGGCGCGGAACCCCGGGCAAGAGCCATACCCGCCGGGCCGGGATCGTTCCGGATATGGACCATTTCGACCCGGATTTCTTCGGCATTTCCCCGCGCGAGGCGCTGTGCATGGATCCCCAGCAGCGGGTGCTGCTGGAGACCGCCTGGGAGGCCCTGGAGGATGCCGGGATTGCCCCGGACTCCCTGCGGGACTCCGGTGCCGGGGTGTTCATCGGCGCCACCGCCACCGACTATTTGCACCGCCAGTTGCAGTATGTCAGCCCGCGGGACCTGGACGCGTACCTGATCTCCGGCACCGCGCTCAACGCCATTGCCGGCCGGCTGGCTTACGTGCTGGGGCTGCATGGCCCCGCAATTACCCTGGATACGGCCTGTTCCTCGTCGCTGGTGGCGGTGGACCGTGCCTGTCGCAGCCTGCAGTCCGACGAGTGCGCCGTGGCAGTTGCCGGCGGTGTCAACCTGATTCTCTCCCCGGAACCCTTCGTCGCCATGTCCCGCTGGGGCATGTTGTCCGCCGATGGCCGCTGCAAGACCTTCGATGCCGATGCCGACGGCTATGTGCGTGCCGAAGGTTGCGGCGTGGTGATCCTCAAGCCCTTGGCCCGTGCGCTGGCTGACGGCGACCGCATCCACGCTGTCATTAGGAGTTCGGCGGTAAACCAGGACGGCCCCAGCAGCGGCCTGTCGGTTCCCAACGGTCCGGCCCAGGTCGCACTGCTGCGCGAAGCACTGCGTGGTGGCGATGTGGAGCCCGCGTCGCTGGGGTATCTGGAGGCCCATGGCACCGGCACGCCCCTGGGGGATCCCATTGAACTGGAAGCCCTGGGCGAGGTGTTTCAACCGGCCGCGCGCGAGCAGCCCCTGTACCTGGGGTCGGTCAAGACCAACATAGGCCACCTGGAGTCGGCTGCCGGTGTCGCCGGCTTGCTCAAGGTTGTGCTGATGCTTCGGCACGGTCAGATTCCGCCCCACCTTCACCTGCGGCAGCCGACACCCAAGGTGGACTGGAACCGGTATCCGTTCCGCATTCCGACCGAGCTATGCGACTGGCCAGCCATCGACGGCAGGCGCCTGGCGGGAGTCAGCTCCTTCGGTGCAAGTGGCACCAACGCTCATCTCATCCTGGAAGCGCCACCGGTCCGCGAATCAGAGGAAGCTTCCCCGGATCGGTCACTGCACCTGCTGACCCTGTCAGCGCGGAGCGAGGATGCGTTGCGGGACCTGGCCGGGCGGATGGCCGGGCAGCTGCAGTCCGAGCCGGGGCAGGCGCTGGGCGACGTCTGCCATACTGCCGGTTGCGGGCGCAGTCACTTGCACCATCGCCTTGCACTGGTATGCGCCGATGCCGCCGGGGCGGGTCAGGCACTGCAGGGCTTTGCGGCAGGGGGCGTCTCGGACGGCCTGATACTGAATCAGCTGGAAAGCAGCCGGCGCCCCAGGGTGGCGTTCCTGTTCACGGGCCAGGGATCCCAGTATCCCGGTATGGGCCGCGGCCTGTACCAGAGCTCGCCGACCTTCGCCCGGGTGCTGGATCGCTGCGACGCGGTGTTTCAGCAGCAGTACGGTCAATCGCTACTGGAACTGGTCCACGGCGATGGCGACGATGGCCTGCTGGACCAGACCCGGTATACCCAGCCGGCGCTGTTTTCCCTGGAGGTGGCGCTGGCCAGCCTGTGGAGATCCTGGGGCATCGAACCCGATGTCGTGCTCGGCCACAGTGTCGGCGAGTATGCGGCCGCCTGTGTTGCCGGTGTGTTCAGTGTGGAGGACGGCCTGCGCTTGATCGCCGAACGGGGCCGGCTGATGCAGGCCCAGCCCCCAGGCGGCCGGATGGTGGCAGTGCACGCGCCGGCCGAGCGTGTCCTCGCCCTATTGGAGTCGCTTGCCGAGCCGGTCTCAGTCGCGGCCTTCAACAGCCCTGTCCAGACCGTGGTGTCGGGCTCGGAACAGGCTGTAAGGCGGTTGTTGGACAAGCTCTCGGCGGATGGCGTCGAGGTGCGCCCGCTCAAGGTTTCCCATGCGTTTCACTCCGCTCTCATGGAGCCCATGCTGGATGCCTTCGAAGCCGTGGCCGATACCGTGACGTTCCGGCCGCCCGAGCGGCGGCTGGTGTCCAACCTCAGCGGCCGGCTCGTGACCGGCGAGGAGATCACGCGACCGGACTACTGGCGCCGGCATGTCCGTGAACCGGTCCGGTTCACGGATTCCGTTCGGGCGCTCGCGGAGGCCGGCTGCAATGCCTTCGTGGAGATCGGTCCGCATCCGGTACTTCTTGGGCTGGCGCGGGAGTGCGGTGACTCGGCACAGGCTCTCTGGCTGCCGTCCCTGCGGCGGGGGCGGGATGACTGGAGGGACCTGCTGGAGTCGCTGGCGCGACTGCATGTGCACGGTGCTCCGGTCGATTGGCAGGGCCTCGACCGGGACTATCCGCGTCGTCGGCTCCGCCTTCCCAGCTACCCGTTCCGCCGCGACAGATTCATGGTGGAGGCCCGTACACCGGCCGTTCCGCTGGCGGATTCCCTGCACCCCTTGGTCCAGCGTCGACTGGAGTCGCCCGCGCTGCGGGGCACGGTGTTCGAGTCGCTGATTGATCCGCGGCAACTGGCATTCCTGCCGGACCATCGTGTTCTGGGCCGGATGGTATTCCCTGCCACCGCTTTCCTTGAAGCCACGCTTGCTGCCGCCAGGCTTTCCACCGCAGGCAACGGTCAGACAACGCTTCGGGAGGTCCAGATCGCCGAGCCCATGGTGCTGCAGGCGGAAGAGAGCAGGCGGCTGCAGGTGATCATCGCCGGGGAGGGTAGGCAGGCAGCGTGCTTTCAGGTGTTCGCCGATGGCGGGTCTGGCGGGGCCTGGCGCCTGCACGCATCCGGCGAATTCGGAAGTGAAGCGAGCGCGCCGGAGGCGCTGGACCTGGATGCGCTGCGCCGGTCCATGGAGGAGGGCTCCGCGGAGGGGCTGTATGCCGACTATGCCAGGTGTGGCCTGGGCTTCGGCGAGCGTTTCCGCGGTCTGCGCCAGTTCTGGCGTGGACAGGGGCAGGCACTGGGACTGGTCGAAGCGCCCGCGGTGTTGGACTCCGAGGTGTCGGACTACCACCTGCACCCGGCGCTGCTGGATGCCGGCATGCAACTCGTGGCCGTGGCGGCGGCAGGCGATGCCGGTGATCGCATGCACGTACTGCCGATCCCGGTGAGCTTCTCCCGCGTGATCTGCCACACGGCCCTGAAGGGGCGCCTCTGGAGCCTGGTCGAGCTGGAGCGGGCTCCCGGCGGTGACGACAGTCTTCGTGCCCGCATCCGACTGGCGGAGGATTCGGGTCGCATCGTTGCCGAGCTGGAGGGCGTGGTGTTCCGCTACGTCGAGCAGGCAACCCTGGAGCGCTTGCTGGAGAGGGACGTGAGCGATTGGCTGTACCGCATCGCCTGGCAGCCCGTACCGGGCGATGCGCAGCAGCCTTCCCTGCCAACGCTGGAGTCGGTGGGAACGGCGCTGCAGCCACGTCTGCCCGCGCATACACGCGAGACCGGACTGGACGGCTTCGAGAACTTGCGTCCGGCCCTCGACCGCGTCTGCACCGGCTACGTGGTCCGTGCCCTGGCGTTTTTGGGGCTGGATGCCGACAGCGACCAACCGGTCGCAGTTGACGGACTGACAGAGCGCCTGGGCGTGATTCCGGAACAGCGCCAGCTCTTCCGGCGGTGCCTCGCCATGCTCGAGGAGGACGGTCTGGTGTCCCTGGATGGCGGAACGCTTCGCTGGCTGGCGAAACCCCCGGCCACTGGCAACGATGCCATGGAGATGCTGAAGACCGAATTCCCGGCGTTCGGCCCGGTGCTGACATTGACGGAGCGTTGTGGAACGGCACTTGGTGAGGCACTGGCTGGCACCACCGATCCCCTGCAGTTACTTTTTCCCGCCGGTGATCTCAGCGATGCCGAGCAATTGCAGCGGCACTCGCCCTCCCAGCGGACCTACAATGCGCTGGTGGCGGATGCGTTGCGGGAGGCGCTTCAGGTCTGGCCAAAGGACCGGCCGCTGCGGGTGCTGGAAGTGGGTGCAGGTACCGGTGCCACCTCCGCCTCGGTGCTGCCCCTGCTTGCCGCGGACAACGCCAGTTACCTGTTCACCGATGTTTCACCGCTGTTCCTGTCCCGGGCGAAGGAAGCGTTCCGGGATTACCCCTTCGTGGATTACCGTCTTCTGGATCTGGAGTGTGATCCCGAGGCCCAGGGTATCCCGGCCGGCAGCGTCGACATCATCATTGCCTCCAATGTGGTCCACGCCACCCGGGATCTGCACCAAAGCCTCGGACATCTTCATGCCATGCTGGCCCCAGGTGGCTGGTTGCTGCTGGTGGAGCTGGTCCGCCCGCAGCGCTGGGTGGATCTCACATTCGGGCTCACCGAAGGCTGGTGGCGTTTCCGGGACCGCACACTGCGGCCGGATTACCCGCTGCTTGGCCGCTCCCGCTGGCGCACGCTGCTCACGGAGACGGGCTTCGACGCCACCGCCATGGTTCCCGCAGAGACGGACTGCAGCAACGGTGTCGACCAGGCGCTGGTCCTGGCACAAAGGGATGCATCCGCCGGGATTTCCCCGGCGGCCGGCAACGAGGGGCAGCAGTGCTGGCTTGTCTTCGCGGATGCCGGGGGGGTGGGCGAGAGGCTAGCGGCAGCGTTGCGCGCGCGCGGCGACTGTTGTGAGCTGGTGTTTGCGAACACCGGGGTTGATGGGGTGACGGAGTCCGCCGCATGGCTTGATCCCGCGGATCCCGGAGCGTTGATCAACTGGCTTGGCGCCCGCGCGACCGGCGGCGACCGGCAGCCGGACAGGGTTGTTTACCTCTGGGCCCTGGACGGTCTTCCGGCCGAGGTGCTGGACGCGGCGTCCACGGACATCGAGCAAGAACGCTGGTGTGGGGCGGCGCTGGCGTTGATCCAGGGTCTCGCCCGGCATGGCGGCGAGCACCCGCCCCGACTCTGGATCTGCACCCGCGGGGCGCAGGCGGCGAGCGCCGATGGCGAGCCTCCGTCGCCGCTGGGCGCGGTGCTTTGGGGGCTCGGTCGGGTTGCCGTGCTGGAACATCCGGAACTGCGCCTGGCCAATGTGGACCTGGATCCCGATCCTTCGGTGGATACGGTGGAATGCCTGCTGGAGGTCCTGTGCAGGCCGGAGGAGTCCAGCGAGCTCGCCTGCCGTCGTGGTCTGCGCTGGACGCCGCAGCTACAAGCCGCATTGCCGGTTGAGCAGACATCCGTCGCGCCTTGGCTGGAACTCCCGCAGGGGCCCTATCGGCTGGGGTTCTCCGAGCGGGGGTCCCTGGACAACCTGCGTCTTGAGGTCCTGGAACGCCGGGAACCCGGCCCCGGCGAAGCGGAGGTCCGGGTCGTCGCCACGGCGCTCAACTTCCGGGATGTCCTGAATGTCATGGGGCTGTACCCCGGGGATCCCGGCCTGCCCGGCGCCGAATGCAGTGGCACGGTGCTTCGGATAGGGCCCGGAGTAACCGGCCTGAACATCGGTGATGCGGTGGTGGCGCTGCCCCTGGCCGGGGGCTTTGCCTCCCATCTCACGACGCGTGCCGACTGGGTGGTGCCGGTGCCGCCAGGTGTCGATGTCGAGGCCGCTGCCACCATCCCCTCGGTTTTCCTTACCGCCCACCTGGCCGTACGGGAACTCGCCCGCCCGGAGGCCGGCGAGCGGGTGCTGATCCACTCCGCCGCTGGTGGTGTCGGCCTGGCCGCAGTGATGCTGGCCCAGGCCCTGGGTGCCGAGGTGCTTGCCACAGCCGGCTCAGCGGAAAAGCGGCGCTTGCTCAGGGAAATGGGCGTTGCCCATGTGATGGATTCCCGATCCCCGGATTTCGCCGACACGGTGCTGGAAATAACCGACGGTCGGGGTGTGGACGTGGTACTGAATTCGCTGACAGACCGTCAAATGGCGCGAAGTTTCGAAGTCACCGCCTGCGGCGGGCGGTTCGTGGAACTCGGCAAGCGCGGCATATGGACCGCGGAGCAGGTCGAGGCACTTGGCCGTGGAATCCGTTACTTCATCCTGGATGTTGCCGAGCTGGCACGGCGGGAACCGGAGCGGATTCACGGGATTCTCCAGAGCCTGATGGGGCAACTGGAAAGCGGAGAGATTCGGCCCCTGCCCTACCGCCGTTACACTTTGCAGGCCACGCGCAACGCTTTCCGGAGCATGGCCCGTGGTCGTCACGTGGGCAAGCTTGTGGTCTGCCATCCCCCAGTGACGGACGAGTGCGCTGACGGTACCCGGATACGGCCGGATGGTAGTTACCTGGTGACAGGCGGCTTGCGGGGACTGGGCCTGCTCACTGCATCCTGGCTGGTTTCACGGGGTGCACGGCATCTGCTGTTGACGGGGCGCGGCGAGGCCGGTGCCGAGGACGCAGCGATCATCGAGTCGCTGCGCGCCGACGGCGTTGAGATCCGGGTGGCGCAAGTGGACGTCGCCGACGAACGGGAAATGGCGCGCGTTCTGGCGGAAATGCGGACCGGCATGCCGGCCCTCCGGGGTGTCATCCACAGCGCCGGGGTGTTGGACGATGGCGCCCTGCTGCAGCAGCGCTGGCATCGCTTTCGTAGCGTGTTTCGGCCCAAGGTTCAGGGGAGCCTTGTGCTGGACCGACTGACTGCTGCGGACCCGTTGGATTTCTTTGTTCTGTACTCGTCGCTGGTGGGAGCCTTCGGAACCCCAGGGCAGGCCAACCACGCCGCTGCCAACGCCTACATGGATAGCTTGGTGGATCGTCGCCGGGCGCTGGGCGTGCCCGGCTTGAGCGTGAGCTGGGGTGCCTGGTCCGGAGCCGGTGCCGCGGTGGAGCGCGGCGTCACCGAGCAGCTGGAGGAGGCCGGTTACGGACTGATCCCGCCGCAACGCGGATTCGCCGCACTTGAGGCGGCCATGGCTACCGGGTGGTCGCGGGTCGTGGTTTTGCCCGCCGACTGGGAGCGGCTCGATCGCTACGCCCGGGAGAACGGGAGAGTCGCACCGATGCTGGCGCGTTACGCGGCCGCGCGGGTCCGCTCGGCGCAGCCGGTCGCGGACCGCGTAGCCGACGCCGCACCGCCTGCTACGGCGCCGGCCGACCTGGCAGCCAGGATGGAAGCGGCGGCGCCCAACCAACGGCGGGCCTTGCTGATGGAGCAGATTCGCAGCGATGCCTGCCGGATACTGGGGCTGGACGAACAAAGCAACACCCTCAGCAGCAGCAAGCCACTCAGGGAGTTGGGTCTGGATTCCCTGATGTCGGTGGAACTGCGTAACGCCATCGGCGCCAGCGTGGGCCGGAGTTTGCCGGCTACACTACTGTTCGACTACCCCACGGTGAACGCGCTGGTGGATTACGTGGGCGAGCGCGTGTTCGATCTGGCGTCGGGCGACAGCGATCCGGATCGGCAACCGCCGGCCGCGGAGTCGGAGCGCGAGTTCGTCCACGGCACGGACCTGCTTGACCGGATCGAGCAGCTTGATGAAGACGACATCGATCGTCTCTCGCGGGGAAGGGGGGGTGGAACGGGATGAGCGATTTTCTCGAGAGGGTCTCCAAGCTCTCACCCAAACGGCTGGCCTTCCTTGCGTCCGAGCTGAATGCCAATCTGGAAGCGTTGAAGCAGCGCCATGCGGAGCCACTGGCCATCATTGGCTTGGGGTGCCGTTTCCCGGGGGGGGGCAGCAGCCCGGATGCTTACTGGCAGTTGTTGGTCGAGGGGCGGAACGGCGTATCGGAGGTGCCCGCCGAGCGATGGGATATCGAGACACTCTACGATCCCGATCCCGACGCGCCGGGCAAGATGAATACCCGCTGGGCAGGTTTCCTGGAAAATATCGATCTTTTCGATCCGGATTTCTTCGGCATCTCGCCGCGGGAAGCCCCCGGTATGGATCCGCAGCAGCGGCTGCTGCTTGAGGTCGTATGGGAGGCTCTGGAGCACGCCGGCCAAAGTCCGGACCGGCTGGCGGGCACCCGCACCGGGATGTTCGCCGGCGTCTGCAATGGCGACTACTGGCAGATGAACTAC
Organism: Methylonatrum kenyense; assembly: GCF_023195885.1. Classification (GTDB taxonomy): domain Bacteria; phylum Pseudomonadota; class Gammaproteobacteria; order Nitrococcales; family Aquisalimonadaceae; genus Methylonatrum; species Methylonatrum kenyense. The sequence continues at coordinate 109,045 of NZ_JALPKO010000008.1, read as the reverse complement.
GCTGCCGGTGCCGAGGCCATGGACGCCTACGTGGCCACCGGGAATGCCCATAGCGTTGTCTCCGGCAGGATCTCCTACCTTCTGGGACTGCAGGGCCCAAGCCTGTCGGTGGACACGGCCTGTTCTTCGTCTTTGGTCGCAGTTCACCTGGCGTGCCAGAGTCTGCGTGCAGATGAATGCCGTATGGCCATCGCCGCCGGCGTGAACCTGATTCTAACCCCTGAACCCACCATCACCCTCTCCAAGGCCCGGATGATGTCGCCGGAGGGGCGTTGCAAGGCTTTCGATGCCTCGGCGGATGGCTTCGTGCGCGCCGAGGGTTGTGGCGCGGTGGTCCTCAAGCGCCTGTCCCAGGCCCGCGCCGACGGTGATCGGGTGCTGGCGGTGATCCGTGGCAGTGCCTGCAATCAGGATGGTCGCAGCGGGGGGCTGACGGCCCCCAATGGGCCGTCGCAGGTTGCCGTGATCCGAGAGGCACTGAAGAACGCTGGCCTGTCGCCTGCGGAGATCGATCTGCTGGAGGCCCACGGTACCGGTACCTCCCTGGGCGATCCGATCGAGGCTGGCGCCCTGGCGGAGGTGTTTGCGGCGAACCGCATGCAAAACCGGCCATTGTGGGTGGGTTCGTCCAAATCCAATTTCGGCCATGCCGAAGCGGCGGCCGGCATCGGTGGGCTGATCAAGGCGATTCTGGCGCTGCAGCATGAGGCCATCCCGCCAAGCCTGCACCTGCGCAGCCTTAGTCCGCATATCGACTGGGACCCGCAGGCCATGCGGGTGGCTACAACGGTTGTGCCCTGGCCGCGGGACGGCGCCGTTCGGGCGGCGGGGGTCAGTTCCTTCGGCTTCAGCGGCACCAATGCCCACGTGGTGCTGGGTGACCCCCCGGATACCCGGGAAGCGGATCGCCACGGGGCGGCGGAGGTCGTTCCGGATGCCTGGTTATTGCCGGTTTCAGCACGCAGTGAGGCGGCCCTGGCGGAGTTGGTGGCAAGCTACCGGTGCTTCCTGGAGGCGGGAGACCGCGGATTGTCGGCCAGCGACATTTGCCGCACCGCTGCCGTCGGGCGTTCCCATTTCGAGCACCGGCTGGTAATACGCGGCAGCGACCTTGATGCGCTGCGGCTTGGCCTGTCCCGGGTTTCGGAGGGCGCGCTCCGCGGCGCTGTGCAGCGTGGCTGCTGCAATCTGTCGGCGTCACCGGGGGTGGTCTTGCTGTTCACCGGCCAGGGTTCGCAGTATCCCGGCATGGCCCGTCGGCTTTTCGACAGCCAACCCTTGTTCCGACACGAGCTCCATCGCTGCGAGGAAATCCTCGAACCATTGCTGGATCGACCCTTGACGGAGATCCTGTTTGCACCGCATGCCGACGACGCAAGTCAGCACGACGGATTACCCCTGCTTCACGGAACCGAATATGCGCAGCCGGCGATTTTCGCGGTGGAGTACGCCCTGGCGGCGTTGTGGCGATCCTGGGGCGTGGAGCCCGTGGCGGTGCTCGGTCACAGCGTGGGCGAATATGTGGCTGCCTGTGTGGCCGGGGTGTTCGGGCTGGAAGATGGCCTGCGGCTGATCAGCGAGCGCGGGCGTCTGATGGCAGAGATGCAGCCCGGTGCGATGGCCGCGGTGTTCACCGGGGGCGATCGGGTGCAGGCGGCGCTGGATCGTGGTGGCGGCTGCGAGATCGCGTGTTTCAACGGTCCCGACAACGTGGTCATTTCAGGGGACGAGCCCGCCGTCGACGAGCTGCTGCGGCGTTTCACCGCGGAGGGTATCGGCAGTCGGCGGCTCGCCGTCTCCCGCGCGTTCCATTCAGCACTGATGGAACCCATGCTGGATCGATTTCAGCAGGTGGCGGAAGGCATTACCTTCCGGGAGCCCCGGGTCGCCATCATTTCCAATCTTACCGGTGCTCCCGCGACGAAAGGGCTGCTTACCTCTGCGGCGTACTGGCGGCGCCACGTGCGTGAGCCGGTGCGTTTTCACCAGTCCGTCCAGGGCTTGCTGGATTCCGGCCAGCGCCTGTTCCTGGAAATCGGCCCGCAGCCGGTGCTCTCCGGCATGGCCCGGGGGCTGGACACCGAGGGCGAGGCAGTCTGGCTGTCAAGCCTGTGCCGCGACGGTGAGGACTGGAGCAGTCTCCTGGAGGCGGTGGCCGGGTTGTACGTCAATGGTTTCAATCCGGACTGGGGCGCGCTTTACCGGCATTGCGGCGGCCGGATCGTATCCCTGCCCAACTATCCGTTCGAGCGCCGCCGGTTCTGGCTCGCCGATGTCGACCATCGACAGCGGATCCGGAAGCACGCTCCGCTATTCGAGAGTGCCTGGAGCGCCGGTCGGCGCCAGTCTGCCTACGTGCCGATCGGGGTGGACCTTGATGCCTATCCAGGCCGGTGGGAGGCCCTGGAACGCTTCACCGTGGCGCATGTGGCCGAGACACTGCGGGCCATGGGGGCATTCACCAAGCCCGGCGAATCCCGGGACGCGGACTCGCTGATTCATGACCTCGGCATCCCGGCCCTATACCGCCACCTGATGCAGAAGTGGCTGGAGCGGCTTGCCAGGGACGGGGTGCTGCGACGGGAGGGCGACACTTTCATGGTGGACGCGCCATTGCCGCCGCAGGACCTGGGTGCCCGGCTCCGTGAGTCCGAGCAGATCATGGGTGACGACCCTGCACTGATGGCCTTTATCCGTCATTGTGCCAGCAAGCTGCGGGAGGTGGTCGCCGGCCGTGAAAGTCCCCTGGAGATGCTGTTCCCCGAGGGCTCCTATGACCTGTCCGAGGCCCTCTACGAATCCGCCAACATGAACCGCTATGCCAATGCCGTGGCCGGCGCTGTGCTGGAGGCGGCTGCCCGCCAGGGTCGGCCGCAGCGCCCGTATCGCGTTCTGGAAGTGGGCGCGGGCACGGGCGGGACCTCCGCCACTCTGCTGCCGTTACTGGATCCGGAAACCACCAGTTACGTGTTCAGCGATGTTTCCGACGTGTTCCTGAACCATGCCCGCCGTAAATTCGCCGATTACGGTTTCGCCCGTTACATCGAGTTCGACCTGGACAGGGAGCTGGAGACCCAGGGGCTGGTCGCGGGAAGCTTCGACGCCATTGTCGGCGCCAATGTGATGCATGCCGCCCGGGACCTGGAGGGTGCCATCGGTCGCTTGGCCAAGTTGCTTGCGCCAGGTGGACTGCTGCTGCTGGTCGAAGTGACCGAGCAGCATGCCTGGTTGGAGATCAGCGCCGGGCTGGTGGAGGGTTGGCAGCACTTCGCGGACGGGTTGCGGGGAGACAACCCCTTGTTGCCTGCCTCCCGGTGGCAGGATGCCCTCACGGCCCACGGATTCGTCGAGGCCCGGGTGTTGCCGGAGGCGGGGTCGCCGGCGGGTGTGTTCGGTCAGCACGTGATCATGGCGCGCACGGCGGCGGCCGACGGTCAGCAACAGCCGAGCCAAGCGCTGGCCCCGGCGCTGCATGCGGTCGAGGCTGCCACCGAGGTGAGCGGCGGAGTGGCTGCCGTGGCCAGCCCCGACGTGATCCGTGAACGGCGCACAGCGCTGGAGGTGGCGGCGTCGGAGGAGCAACTGGAACTGCTGGTGGACTATGTTCGGGAGCAGGTGATGGCGGTCTTGCGACTGGATCCGGATCGGCGTCCCGATCGTCGCCACCGGCTGATGGATCTGGGCCTGGATTCGCTGATGGCGGTGCAGTTGCGGAATCGATTGGAACGTGGCCTGGCAATCGAACGGACGCTGCCGGCGACGTTGATGTTCGACTACCCGACTATCGAGGCCATCGCCGGCTTCCTGCAGGCGCGGCTGTTTGCGGGCGAGACGCCGGAGGCATCGCAGATCAACGGGAGGGATGCGGAACGCCTACGCCGCTCCATGGAAATCGACGAGCTGACGGATGAAGAGGCCGAGGCGGAACTGCTGCGGCGGATCGAGGGTGGCCAGGAGGATTGACTGCGTGGGCTGGAATCGCCAGCAACGGATCGGCACGGGGTGAATCAAAACAGATGACCGAACAACTTTCGCCGCTCAAGCGCGCGTTGCTCGAATTCGAGACATTGCAAGGCCGCGTTCGCGAACTGGAGGCCCGGCAGGCCGAGCCCGTGGCGGTAGTGGGTATCGGGTGTCGTATGCCGGGCGGGGTGGATTCGCCGGCGGCCTTGTGGCAAATGCTGCGCGATGGTGCGGATGCAGTCTGCGCGTGCCCCCCGGTGCCACGCCCCGGTTGGCCGCAAGACGGCGAACTTCCTCCCGCCGGCTATCTCAGCCTGGATCCCGGCGCATTTGATCCGGAGTTGTTCGGTGTCTCCCACCGGGAAGCGGCCAGTATCGATCCCCAGCAGCGTATCGCCCTGGAATGTGCCTGGGAAGCGCTGGAGAATGCCGGAATTGCCCCCGACAGCCTGCGCCAGACTGCCACCGGGGTCTTCATGGGCATCACGGGCAGTGATTACGCCCAGATCCAGGGGCAGGCGGCGAACAGGAGGGAGTTGATCCACGCCCATTACGCCTCCGGTGTGGGGCTGTCCATGGCCTCCGGCAGGATTGCTTACCTGCTGGGGTTGCAGGGGCCGGCACTGTCCATTGATACGGCCTGCTCGTCGTCCCTGGTGGCTACCCACCTGGCGTGTCAGTCCCTGCGAAACCGGGAATGTAATCTCGCCCTGGCGGGAGGTACCAGCCTGATCCTGGGGGGCGATCTCACCGCCGCCTTTCAGGCGTCGCGGATGCTGGCGCCCGACGGCCGCTGCAAGGCCTTCGATGCGCGCGCCAATGGGTTCGGTCGCGGCGAGGGCTGCGGTGTGCTGGTGCTGAAGCGGCTGAGTGATGCCCGGCAGGACAATGACCCGATATGGGCGGTGATCCGCGGTTCAGCGTTGAACCAGGATGGTCCCAGCAGTGGACTAACCGCGCCCAATGGTCCATCGCAGGAGGCGGTGATTCGTGCAGCCCTGGCGCAGGCCGGCCTGGAGCCGGCGGATGTGGGCTATGTGGAAGCCCACGGCACCGGCACGGAACTCGGCGACCCGCTGGAGGTTCAAGCCCTTGGCGCCGCCTACGGCCGCGGCCGTGAGGACGGCAAGTCGGATCTGCTGATCGGTACCATCAAGGCGAGCCTTGGCCACCTGGAGGGTGCGGCGGGTATCGCCGGGCTGATCAAGGCCATTCTGGTCGTGCAGGCCGGTGAGGTTCCCCGGCAACTGCATTTCGAAACCCCGAACCCCCATATTCCCTGGGAATCGCTGCCGGTTCGGGTGGCGGCGGAGCACCAGCCGTTCCCGGCCACGGCCGACGGCAAGCGCCGGGCGGGGGTCAGTTCCTTCGGTTTCAGCGGCACCAACGCCCACATCCTCGTCGAGGAACCGCCGCCCGCACGGCCGGTGGAGATCACGTCGGCCCGACCGGTGCCGGTGCTGCCGCTGTCGGCGCAGACTCCGGCAGCACTTGGTGCCCTGGCGGCGGCCTGGGCCGGAGCCCTGGCCGAGACCAGTGCTCCCCTGGCGGATGTCTGCCATACGGCCGGGGCGGGTCGGGCCCACCTGCCGGAACGTCTCGCCCTGGTGTGCAAATCACGGGACGACACGCTAGCCGCGTTACGGGACTTCGCCACCGATCCGGATCAGCCGCGGCCGGGACGTTTCCGGGGCAGGGCGACCGGCGACGTGGCGCGCCCGGTCTTCCTGTTTACCGGCCAGGGTTCGCAGCGGGTTGGTATGGGGCGGGAGCTCTATGCCCAGGAGATCGTGTTCCGTGAGGTGATGGACCGTTGTGATGCCGTCCTCAGGGAGTCCTTCGATATCCCTTTGCTGGATATCATGTTCGGCAGGATCGAGAACGCGGAACCGGCGCTGATGCGCACTGCGGTCGCCCAGCCGGCGCTGTATGCCCTGGGGCTGGCGCTGGCCGAGCTTTGGCAGAGCTGGGGTGTCCGGCCAGCAGCAGTACTGGGCCACAGTGTCGGCGAGTATACGGCGGCTGCCGTTGCCGGGGTCCTGTCCCTGGAGGACGGTCTTCGAATTGTTGCGGACCGCGGCCGATTGATGGACGCCCTGCCGGCCGGTGGCGCGATGCTGGCCGTGGCGGTAGGAGAGGGGCGGGTTACACCACTGCTGGCGCCCCATGCCCACGCCATGGGCCTGGCCGCAGTTAACGGCCCCGATGCCGTGGTCGTCTCCGGAGAGGCCGCAGCGGTAGACCTGCTGGCGGCAGAAGCCCGCGCGGAGGGAATCGACTGCAGCAGACTTAAGGTGTCCCATGCCTTTCACTCCCATCTGCTGGATCCGATGCTGGATGGATTGCGACAGGTCGTATCCCGCGCCTGCTTCCGGCAGCCGCGGGTGCCGCTCATTTCCAATCTGACAGGACGTCCCGTCAGCGCCGCGGAGCTCGCGGATCCGGCGTACTGGGTCCGTCATGCCCGTGAGCCGGTGCGTTTCCATGCCGGTCTGGAATACGCCCGGGAACGGGGTTTCCGTACCTTCCTGGAATGCGGTCCGGCACCCGTGCTCTGCGGTATGGGCGCCAGGGCAATGCCTGACACCGAGCTTCACTGGATCGGCTCGCTGCGCCGCGACGGCGACCAGGGCGAACACCTGGCCGCCGCCGTGGCTGCCCTTTACGCCGCCGGCGGGACACTGGACTGGCGGGCCAGGGACATGGGTCGGGAATACCGCAGGCTGCGGTTGCCCACTTATCCGTTCCAGCGCGATCCCCTGTGGGTGCCCCTGGTGCCGCAGCGTGACGGCGTGGCCAGTCCGGCACGTCGTCGCGAGCGACATCCCTTGCTGGGGGACCGGCTGGTCAGCCCTGGCGGCGGCTGGTGCTGGGAGGCGGCCATGACCGGAACCAGCCCGGTATTCCTGGCGGATCATGCGGTCAACGGCCGGATCATCGTGCCGGCTGCCGCCTACCTGGAGATGGCCCTGGCCGCGGCCCGCCGTGGTCCGGGCTGGGCCCGGCCCGAGCTGCTGGACTTCACCATCCTGGCGCCGCTGGTCCTGGACGATCGCATGCGCGCGGTGCAACTGCGCATCCAGCCGGTTGCGGATGGGCCTGCGCGGCTGACGGTGCACAGCATCGGCGAGGACGAACAAGGGTTCACCCTGCATGTGGACGGCCGTATCGCGCCCGGGGAGCCGCGGGGGCGGGATGCGGTGGCCGTTGCCAGCAAGTCGGCTTGCGGTTCGCAATATCTGGACGCGGAGGCTTTCTACGCGCGGTTGAGAACCCGGGGGCTGGATTTCGGCCCGGCCTTCCGGGGTGTTCGCGGTGTGCGTTTCGGTGACGGCGAGGCGTTCGGCGAAATCGCATGTGCGGAAGCGGTCACCGATGCCGATGCCGGGTACTGCATCCATCCAACGGTACTGGATGCCGGATTGCAGCTCATGGTAGCGGCGCTGGACGGCCGTGGTGGCGACGACGAGGCGCTCTATCTGCCGGTGACCGCAGAGCACATTCGCTTCGGTGACGGTGGCGTGCCGGTAACCAGCCACGTACGCCTGGACGACCAGGGTGTCGGTGACGGCGCAACCCTGTCCGCCACCATCCGGATGGACGATGCGGACGGTACGCCGGCCGTTAGCATCCAGCGCCTGGTGGTGAAACGCGCGCCACCCGGGTTTGGCGCCGGTGCGTCATCCGCCGGCAGTGAGGCCACCTACCGGATACGCTGGTTGCAGGAGGAGGCGGGGCCGAAGCAGGCAGTCACCGCCGGGCTGGACAGCGCGGCTACCGCCCGGGACCTGACAACCGCCATGGCGGACCTCCTCGCCGGTGATGCCGGTCGAGCTGTCGACGCATTCTATGCTGATCTTCGCCGACTCACGGTCGCCTACATCGTCGAGGCGCTGCAGATGTTGGGCTGGAAGCCAGCCGAGGGTGACATTGTGCAGGCCGGGGATCTGGTGGCGGCGCTCGGAATCCTTCCACGCCACCAACAGCTTGTCTCCCGCTACCTGACAATCCTGGCGGAGCAGGGAGTGCTGCAATCGGGGACCGACGGCTACACGGTCCGGATTCTGCCCGAACAGACGGTGTCGGCGCTGGCGGAGGGTATCGCAAGCCGTGATTACGCATCCAGCCCGGAGTTTGCCGTGGTCCGGCGCTGCGGCGAGAACCTGGCAGCAATGCTCGATGGGCGGGAAGACCCTCACGGAATCCTTTTCCCGGGCGGCGACGCGCGGGACCTCGCCGCGCTCTACCGGGACACCCCGGTGGCCAGGGGGTTGAACGGCCTGGTCCGCGATGCGGTGGAGACGGTGCTGCGCAGTGCCCCGGCCGACCGGCCTGTTCGCCTGCTCGAGATCGGCGGCGGCACCGGCGGCACCACCGCCCATGTGCTGCCGGCACTGCCGGCCGGGCGGTTCAGCTACCTGTTTACCGATATCGGTGCGCTCTTCGTCTCCCGCGCCGCCGAGGAATTCGGCCATCACCAGGGCACCGACTTCCGGGTTTTCGATCTGGACAAGGATCCGGAGGTTCAGGGTATCCCCACGGGTGGTCACGACGTTGTGCTTGCCTCGAATGTGCTGCATGCCACCCGGGACATCCGTGCCTCGCTGCGCCGGGTGCGGGAGCTTCTGGCCCCGGGCGGTGTGCTGATTGCCCTGGAAGCAGTGGAGCCGGAGCCGTGGCACGACCTGACCGTGGGCCTGCTGGACGGCTGGTGGGCTTTCACCGATACGGACTTGCGGCTGGACTACCCGCTGCTGGACCGCGCCCGCTGGCGACAGGTCTGCGGCGAGCTGGGTTTCTCGGTGACGGTAACTGCCGCGCCCGGTGAGGGGGACTCGGTAATCAGTCGTCAGGCACTGGTCATCGCCCGCCGCGACGACGATCCGGGCACGGTGGTACTGCCGGAGTCGGCGCGGGCGTGGACGGTGTTGGCCGATCGGGGTGGTACTGCCGCGCGGCTTGCCGACGATCTGCGCCGGGCCGGTGCCACGGTCGAGCTGCGCGAGGTCCCACCCGTTGCCGAGGATTGCGCCGCGCTGATCCAGCCGCCGTCTGGCACTACGGATGTGCTGTATTGCTGGTCTCTGGATCAGCCGGTCGGCGAGGCGGTGAGCGAGGAGGGAAGTTCGCTTGATCTGTGGGGCGAGGGCCTGCTGCGCCTGCTCCAGTCCCTGGCCGCCCTGGGTGATGCCGCACCGAGGCTGCACGTGCTGACCCGCGGGGCGATGCAGGCATCGGTGGTCGATACGGTAGCGAATCCGGCCCAGGCGAGCCTCTGGGGCATGCTCCGGGCTATCCGTGTGGAACGGCCTGAGATAAGCACCCGGATTATTGATTTGCCATCAATACCAGATAAAGCGCTTGAGGCTAGTCTGGTGACTCGCCTGGCGGTTCCTGTGACCGAGCCCGAGTTGGCCCTGCGTGCCGACGGCTTCCAGCTGCCGCGACTGGAAACGTTGCCGTTGGAGGACATCGCATCGGCAGACGCCGAGCCGTCGCGGCTCACCTTCGGCCGGGCCGGGGTGCTGGACGAACTGCATTTCGAGCCCTGCCCGCGCACGCCGCCGGCCGACGACGAGGTGGAAATCGAGATCGAGGCGGCCGGCCTGAACTTCCGCGACGTGATGCATGCCCTGGGGGTGCAGTACGTCGGCACCCGTCTGGGCGGGGAATGCGTTGGCGTGGTGCGTCGTGCCGGCAGCGCCGTCCATAACGTGGCGGTGGGCGACCGGGTCATGGCCGCGGCCGGTGCCTTCGGCGATTTCGTCAATCTGCATGCCGACCTGGTCGCCAGGGTGCCGGAGCGGTTCTCCATCGCCGCCGCGGCGACCATGCCCATTGCCTTCCTGACCGCGGATCATGCGCTGCGCCACGTCGGTGGCATGCAACCCGGCGAAACCGTGCTGATCCATGCCGGCGCCGGCGGCGTGGGCATGGCCGCTGTCCAGCTTGCCCTGGCGGCCGGTCTGCGCGTGTTCGGCACCGCCGGTACCGAGCACAAGCGGCAGCTGCTGCGCGACATGGGCGTCGAGGCGGTGTTCGACTCCCGTAGCCTGGACTTCGCGGAGCAGGTGCTGACCGTCACCGATGGCCGCGGAGTTGATCTGCTGCTCAACAGCCTGGCGGGGGAGTTCATCCCGGCGGGCCTGCGAACCATGGCGACCAACGGGCGATTCCTGGAATTGGGCAAGACCGGCATCTGGGATCAGGAGGCGGTGGAACGGACGGCGGGGCTGCAATCCGGAATCCGTTATCTGGTGGTGGACCTGAGCCCCCTGATCGAAACCGAACCGGACGCCATCCAGCGTGGTCTGCAGGCCCTGGTGCCGCGTTTCGAGCGTGGCGAACTGAAACCGCTGCCCCATCGCATCCTGCCCATGAACCGTGCGGTGGAAGCCTTCCGGGACATGGCCGCGGGCCGCCATGTCGGCAAACTGGTGCTGGCCCGGACGCCTCGTGGCGAAATCCCCGCCCGGCCGGATGGCAGTTACCTGGTGACCGGGGGCCTGTCGGGGTTGGGGCTGCTGGTGGCCGAACGGCTCTGCCAGCGGGGCGCCGGCCGCTTGCTGCTGGTGGGGCGCAACGCCCCGGACGATGATGCCGTCGCCTGTGTTCGCCGGTTGCAGGAGCAGGGCACGGCCGTGGAGGTCTTGCAGGGCGACATGGGTTCGGCGGCGGACCGGGCACGCGTTCTCGCGTCGGCGCGAGCGGACCAGGCTCGGCCGTTGCGCGGTCTGGTGCACAGTGCGGGCATGCTCGACGACGCCTTGCTGCCGGAACAGAGCTGGGAGCGCTTCCGCCGGGTCTTTACGGCCAAGGTTCATGCCAGCACCGCCCTGGCCGCGGAAACAGCGTCTGATCCGCTGGATTTTCTGGTCTTCTTCGCATCCATCTCCGGGGTTTTCGGCTCGTCCGGGCAGGCCAACCACTCGGCGGCGAACGCCTACCTGGACGCGCTTGCCACCTCCCTGACCGCTGCTGGACGGCCGGCGCTGTCCATTGCCTGGGGCGCCTGGAGCGGCACCGGCGCCGCTGTCCGTTACGGCACGGTGTCCCGCGTGGCTCAGCGGGGTGTGCTGGAGATCGCCCCGGAGCGTGGCCTGGCGCTGTTCGAACAGCTAGCGGGCCAGTTCCGCGGCGGCAGCGTGGTGGCTTCGCCTATGGACTGGAACGCCTTTATGGCCTCCCTGGGCCGGCACAACCCGCTGCTGGACGGGTTCCTGCGCGCCTCGGTGCCGGCCTCCGGCAGCCGGCGCCAGGATCAGCCGGCATCTCGCGAAACCATCGCCGCGGCAGTGGCCAGGGCGTCTCCCCGCCGCCGCATGCAGGTCCTGCGCAAGGGCGTGGAACAGTGCGTGAGCAGGGTCCTGGCGCTACCCGCTGGCCGGGTGCCGGACGGTGGCCAGCCGCTGGGTGAGGTCGGCCTGGATTCCCTGCTGGCAGTGGAACTCCGCAACGCCCTGGCCAGCGAGATCGGGGAATCGCTGCCGGCAACGCTGCTGTTCGATTTTCCCACCGTCGATGCGCTGGTGGCGCATCTGGCCAACCGGATGATGCCTGAGGACGAAGCCGAAGACGGCGCCCCGTCTGCCGCCGCTGCGGAGCGGCAGGCGGCGGAGTCCGGCAGACGGGAGCAGACGGCCCGAAGCAGGGGGTCGCTGTCGGTGCTGGACCTGGTGGAAGGCTTGTCCGACGCGGAGGTTGCGCGGCGGTTTCGGGGACAGACGGGTACCGATCATGAGTGATTTTCTGGAACGCATCGCCAAGCTGCCGCCCGATCGACTTGCCCTGCTGGCGGCGGAACTGAAGGACCGGCTGGACCAGGCCGAGGGCACCGCCGCGCGGGACCAGGAACCCATCGCCGTGATCGGCACCGGCTGCCGGTTGCCTGGTGGCTGCGATGGTCCCGACAGCTACTGGCGGTTCCTGCGGGACGGGAAGGATGGTGTTCGCGAAGTGCCGGCGGAACGCTGGGACGCGGATCGGTTGCGGGACGCCGACCCGGATGTGCCCGGCAAGATGGTGACCTGCCGAGGCGGGTTCCTGGACGATGTCGAGCATTTCGATGCCCGTTTCTTCGGCATCGCCCCCCGGGAAGCGGTGAGTGTCGACCCTCAGCATCGGCTGTTGCTGGAAGTGGCCTGGGAGGCCCTAGAGAACGCCGGTCTGGCCGGCGATGCGCTGACCGCGGTGCCGGGTGGCGTGTTCGTGGGCCTGTGCGGGCACGAATACTTCGAGCTGATGCTGGAACATCCCCTGGAGGAGATCGACAGCTACTACGCATCGGGGGTTGCCGGCAGCATGGCCGCCGGCCGTATTGCCTACCTGCTGGGACTTTCCGGGCCCGCGCTGACCGTGGATACCGCCTGCTCTTCATCTCTGGTGGCGGTGCACCTCGCCTGTGAAAGCCTGCGTCGCGACGAGTGCGGCTTCGCCATCGCTGGCGGTGCCAACCTGCTGCTGGGGGTGGAGACCATGATCACCCTCAGCAAGGCGCGCATGCTGTCTCCGGACGGCCGCTGCAGCACTTTCGACGAGTCGGCCAACGGCATCGTCCGCGGCGAGGGTTGCGGCGTGGTGGTGCTCAAGCGCCTGTCGGATGCCCAGGCGGACGGTGACACCATCCATGCGCTGATTCGTGCCACCGCAATCAACCAGGACGGCCGTTCCAGCGGAATCACCGCGCCCAATGGCAGTGCGCAGGAGGCGCTCATGCGGCTGGCCCTGGAACGCGCCCATCTGAGTGCCGGCGATGTCGACTACGTGGAGGCGCACGGCACCGGTACGCGTCTGGGGGACCCCATCGAGGTGCGTGCCCTGGGTGCGGTCTACGGCCAGCGCGACGCTGAAAGCCCGTTGCGCATCGGTTCGGTGAAAACCAACTTCGGCCATCTGGAGGCAGCGGCGGGCGTCGCCGGACTGCTCAAGGTGATCCTGGCGCTTCAGCACCGTCAGATCCCGCCGCATCGCAACCTGCGTCGCCGCAACCCGCTGATCGAGTGGGAGCAATGGCCCATTGACGTGCCCACCACGCTGACCCCCTGGGAGGAGCCGGCGCGGGGCGGACCCCGCCGTGCTGCGGTCAGTTCCTTCGGCTTCAGCGGAACCAACGCCCACTTGATCCTGGAGCAGGCGCCCGCGCCACCGGAGGTGGACGAGGCGGGAGGCGACGACGGTATCCGATTGCTATCCCTGTCGGCCCGCACCCCGACTGCACTCAAGACGCTGGCGCAGCGCTATGCCGATGCGCTGGAGGGCGGCATACCCGGCAGCGGAACCTTCCGCGACGTCTGCAAGACGGCAGCGATGGGGCGGGCTCGCTTCCAGGAACGACTCTGCGTGACGGCGGCGACCGGTGACGAGGCGGCCGTCCACCTGCGTGACTGGTTGGCGGGACAGCGAACCCGGGCGGTACTGGCGGGACGTGCCACCGGCAGCAGGGAGCCTGTCTTTCTGTTCACCGGCCAGGGGGCGCAGTATCCGCACATGGGTCGGGATTTACTGGACAGCAGTGAGGTGTTCCGTGATGCCTTCCTGCGCTGTGAACAGGCCCTGGAATCGCTGCTGGAGACGCCCCTGCGGGAGGTGCTGTACCCCGTCGGAGAGGACCAGGTGGGTCGGGCGGAAATCCTGCTGCAACAGACCGCCTATGCGCAGCCGGCACTTTATGCGGTGGAATACGCCCTGGCGGAACTGTGGCGGTCACGCGGGATCGAGCCGGCGGCCGTGGCCGGTCACAGTGTCGGGGAGTTCGTGGCCGCCACGGTGGCAGGCATGCTGACCCCGGCGGATGCGTTGACCCTGGTGGCGACGCGAGGCCGGTTGATGCAGAAGGTGGCCGACGGCGGGGGAATGGCTGCGGTGATGGCCGATGCAGCCACCGTGGAGGCCGCCCTGGCGAATCATCCGGCAGTCTGTATTGCTGCGTTCAATGCGCCGGAGAACACGGTGATCTCGGGGCCGCACGAGCCACTGGAAGCAGTGCTGGGCCACCTGTCGGGCAATGGTGTGGAGGTGCGCCGGCTGCCGGTTGCCGGCGCATTTCACTCGGTCATGATGGAGCCGGTGCTGGACGACTTCGAACGGGTGCTGGCCGGCGTACGCATCGGCGTGCCAGAGATCCCAATAGTGTCCACCTGTACCGGCGAGCTGATGGATGACGGCGCGTGGGCGTCACCGGCGTACTGGCGCCGGCAGATGCGCCAGCCGGTGCGGTTCGCCGACGCTGTCCGCTGCCTGCGCCGGGAGGGATTCGACACCTTCCTGGAAATCGGTCCCCGGCCCACCCTTTGCGGCCTGGGCCAGGCGACCCTGGGGGACGACGGTTCGCTGTTCGTTCCCTCTCTGCGCCAGGGCCAGTCCGAGTCCCGGGAACTGGTGCGCGGCCTGGCCGCCCTGCACGTCAATGGCATCGAGCCGGACTGGAACGCGCTGTTGGGCGAGCAGCCTGGTCGCCGCGTTGCCTTGCCAAGCTATCCATTCGAACGGAGCCGTTACTGGCTTGGTTGGTCCCGGCGGGCCTGCGGCGAGACCGCGGGCACCGCGGCGGCGCAGAGCCGGGATGAAGGCGACGGTCTGCTGTGGCTGCGCCGCTGGATAGACGATCCGGGCGGTTCCGGGGTAATGGACCCGGAGGCCGTGGTGGCGGTGCTGGACGATCGTGTGGCTGGCCTGGTTGAGGCTCACGGCGGCGCGATCTACCGCGATTTCTTGCCCCGACTGGACGCGCTGTGCACCGTCTACGTGGTGCAGGCCTTGCGCGAAATGGGGCTGAAACTGATCCCCGGGGAGACCCTGGAAGAGGGCGACCTGCGGGATCGCCTTGGCGTGTTGCCCGAGCACCGCCGGCTGTTCCACCGTCTGCTGGAAATTCTGGCGGAGGACGGGTTGGTATCCGCCGCCGGAGCCAAGACCTGGCAAGTGGAGCGCGTGCCCGAGGCGGCGGAGGTAGGGGCCATGCTGGATGCCCTGTGCACGGATTTTCCTGCCTGTCGCGTCGAGGCGGAGATGACCGCCCGGTGCGCCGGGGGGCTGGCTGGTGCGCTGCAGGGAAAGACGGATCCCATGGAGTTGCTGTTCCCTGAGGGCTCGCTCGAGCCCACCGAGCGCCTGTATGCGGACACGCCATCGTTCCGGGTCTTCAATGGCCTGGCTGCCGAGGCGGTGGCAGCCCTTGCGCGAGCCGCGCAGGGCACCGGGCGGTCATTACGGATTCTGGAGATCGGCGGCGGCACTGGTGGTACCACATCCCGCCTGCTGCCATTGCTGCGGGATCTGGAGGTAAATTACCTGTTCACCGATGTCTCGCCACTGTTCCTGGAACGGGCTCGGGACAAGTTCCAGGCGTACGATTTCCTCGAATACCGGCTGCTGGATGTGACGGCCGATCCCGGTGGCCAGGGTGTCACCCCGGCGAGCTTCGACGTGGTGCTTGCCTCCAACGTGCTCCACGCAACACCGGATCTGGCCGAAACCCTGGCCCGCGTCAACGACTTGCTGGTGCCGGGCGGCACCCTGGTGCTGCTGGAAGGGCTGCGGCCGCAGCGTTTTGGCGACCTGACGGTGGGACTGACCGATGGCTGGTGGTCGTTCACGGACACCAGGCGGCGCCCCGGTTACGCCCTCATGGACCGCAAGGGCTGGCTTGAGCTGCTGCAGGACGGCGGCTTCGATACTGCTGTCCTGCCTCGGGCCGAAGCGGGTGACGGCGGGTTGCTGGATCAACAGGGCGTCATCCTGGCCAGGCGAGGCAACCGGACACCGATCGCGGATTCCCGCAACGGGCGGTCCTGGCTGGCGGTGGTCCGCAAAGGTGGAGAATCGGAACGGCTGGCCCTGGGGTTGCGGAAGCGGGGGCTTGCGGTGCGAACCATCGACGCCCTGGCTGTGAGCGGCGCGCAGCCAGAAGCCGGCGAGGCCTATGCCGGGGCACTGGCGTCCCTGGGTTCCGAGGACGGACCGGGGGGCTTGCTGCATCTGTTGTCCGTGGATGAGACCAGTGCGCCGGATGATGATGCGACGACCGCCATGGCCCGCCAGCAACGCAGTATCGGCAGCGCTCTTGGATTGGTCCGGGCGGCGGTGGACGCCGGCAACGTCGAACTGATTTTTCTTACCCGACTGGCGCAGGCCACGGACGGCGAGGCAGTGGATCCTGTCGGCGCGCCGCTCTGGGGAGTGGCCCGCACGGTGGCGGTGGAGCATCCGGATTTACCATGCAGGGCCGTGGATTTGCCGGCGGACTGGGAAAGCGAACTGGACGCCCTCGCAGATTTGCTGCGGGGCGGTGCTCCTGTGACAGAGAACGAGGTCGCCCTGCGTTCCGGCCGGCGACTGGTGGCCCGGGTCACCCGGCAGGCTGTCGGGCAGGCTGCCGTTGCCCCGGACCCGGAGGGCAGCTACATCGTTACCGGCGGACTTTCCGGCCTCGGGCTTGCGGTGGCCCGCTGGCTGGCACAGGGCGGTGCCGGTCGCCTGGTTCTCTGCGGCCGCAGTGCGCCCGGTCCCGAGACCAGGGATTTGGTGGATCAGCTGCAACAGACTGGTGTGGACGTCCGGCTGGTGCGGGGCGATGTCGGAGATGGTGATTGCGTCGCCGCGCTGATGGACGCCGCCGAATCGAGCCGGCTCCGGGGTGTGTTCCATTGTGCCGGCGTTACCGCTGACGCGACCCTGCTGCACCAGAGCTGGGGTCAGATGGCAGAGGTCATGAACGCCAAGGTAGCCGGCGCCTGGAACCTGCACCGCGCCACCTGCGACTGCCGTCTGGACCATTTCGTGCTGTTCTCCACCGGCGCAGCCTTTCTGGGTACCGCCGGACAGGCCAACCATGCGGCGGCCAATGCCTACCTGGCCGGGCTTGCCCTGCATCGGCGGGCTGCAGGATTACCCGGGCTCGCCATCGACTGGGGTGCCTGGAGCGAGATTGGTGCGGCTACCCGCGGGGATGTGATCCGCCGGGCACGTGCCGTGGGCATGGACACCATTGATCCCCGCAGGGGGCTGAACCTGCTTGGTCGGCTCATGGCCGGGGACTGTTCACACGTAGCGGCCCTGGCCATCGACTGGGACGTGTTCCTGTCCCGTTATCCCGTCCTCGCCGCGCGGGGGGCATTCAGCTCCCTGTTGACCCGCCGGAGCGGTGCGCCGGCCGGGGAAGCGGTTGCTCCCGAGCGTGCCGAAGTGTCGGCGGAGCAAGCTGCGGCCGGCGAGCTCTCGCGGGACGTGCTGTCGGCCTCCGCGGGTAGTCGTCGGCAGGTCCTTTTCGATGGTTTGCACCGTGCCGCCGCCCGAGCACTTGGCTTGCCGCCCGGGGAAAGTATTGACCCGGGACTGCCGCTTACCGAACTGGGGCTGGATTCCCTGATGGCGGTGGAGCTGCGCAATGCCCTGGGCACCCAGCTGGGCCGCAGCCTGCCGGCCACGCTGCTGTTTACCTACCCGACCCTGGAAGAATTGACCGGACACCTGCTTTCCGGATTCGGAATGCCCTCGGAAGAGGAGGACGACAAGCTGCGGCCACCGTCCCCGTCGGTTGACGCGCTGGACGAGGATGAGCTGGCGGAATTGCTGGAGCGCAAGCTGAAGCTGCCCGGAGTTGAGAAGCAATGAACGAGTCGGGCGAACGGAAAGACCTGTTAAAACGTGCCTTCCTGCGCATCGAGGAACTGGAGCGCGAGCTGGAGTCAGGGCGCGACTTCACGCGTGAACCGCTTGCCATTGTCGGCATGAGTTGCCGATTTCCCGGTGGCGCCAATACGCCGGAGGATTTCTGGCAGCGATTGCAGGCGGGTTTCGACGCGACCTGCGAGATTCCGGCGGATCGTTGGGACGTGGATGCCTACTACGATGCGGACCCGGAGGCGGCGGGATGCATGTACACCCGGCGGGGCGCCTTTCTGGACACGCAGGTGGATCGTTTCGACGCCCAGTTTTTCGGTATCGCGCCCCGCGAGGCGGATGCCATGGATCCGCAGCAGCGGCTATTGCTGGAGGTGGTCTGGGAGGCCCTGGAACGCGGTGGACAGGCGTCATCCCGATTGAGTGGCTCGGCCACCGGCGTGTTCGTCGGCATGACGGCCCATGACTGGGCCCACATCCAGGACCGCGGCACTGATACGACCTACATCGATACCTATTACGGCACCGGGACTTCCCACAGCGTCGCCGCCGGCCGTATCGCCTATATCCTGGGTCTGAAAGGACCGGCCCTGACGATCGATACCGCCTGTTCCTCTTCACTCGTGGCATTTCATGCCGCCTGCCAGAGCCTGCGGGCCGGCGAGATTCGCATGGGCATCGTCGCCGGCGTACTGCTGATGCTCACACCCAACGGCCACGTGATCGCCTCCAGCGGACGGATGCTCTCCCGGGACGGTCGTTGCAAGGCCTTCGACGCCCGCGCCGACGGTTACGCTCGCGGTGAGGGCTGCGGCGTGGTGCTGCTCAAGCGCCTTCGTGACGCTCAAGCCGACGGCGACAACATTCTCGCTCTGGTGCGTGGTACGGCCAGCAACCAGGACGGCCGCAGTGCCGGGCTGACGGCGCCGAACGCACGGGCCCAGGAGGAGGTGATCAGTGCCGCGCTGAAGGCCTCGGGTCTGGAGCCACGGGCGGTGAGTTACGTGGAGGCCCACGGCACCGGAACGGAGCTGGGTGATCCCATCGAGATCCAGTCGCTGAGCGCGGTCCATGCCGGCCGCGATCGAGACCTGCCGCCCCTGTACGTGGGCGCGGTGAAGACCAACATCGGCCACCTGGAGTCGACCGCCGGGATCGCCGGTGTCATCAAGACAGTGCTGGCACTGCAACACGGGGTGATCCCGCCCAACCTGCATTTCGAGACGCCCAATCCGCATATCCCCTGGGAGACGAGTCCCGTGCGCATCCCGACGGAGCCCATCCCGTGGCCGGTCATTGACCGCCGTCGGATTGCCGGGGTCAGTTCCTTCGGCTTCAGCGGCACCAACGTGCACGTGATCCTGGAGACGGCGCCCACGGTGGAGGCAAGCGAGGCGGAGGGGCAGCCGAAATTACCCGCGGTCTACGCGTTGTCGGCCCGGACCCCGGCGGCGCTTGCCGAGCTGGCAGGCCGGATTGCCTCCCGCCTGGAGGCGGACCCCTCCCTGGATCCGCAACGCGTCGCGTCCACGCTGAGCTGCGGGCGGAGCCACTGGGAACACAGGGCGGCCGCGGTGATCGACTCACATGCCGGCTTGCTTGCCGCACTGCGGGAGACCGCCGACGGCGGCGCAGATATCCTCCGCGGTGAGGCCCTGATCAAGCGTTCGCCACGGGTGGCCTTCCTGTTTACCGGCCAGGGTTCGCAACGGCCGGGAATGGCCCGGGAACTGCTCGCCACCGATCCGGTGTTCCGCACCGAACTGGAGCGCTGTGACGCAATTCTCCAGCCCTTGCTCGGACGTTCCATCCTGGAGCTGGTGCGGGCCGACTCCGAGGACGCGGAGGCTGCCGCTGCGCTCCAGCAGACCCGGGTGACCCAGCCGGTGCTGTTCGGTGTGGAATGGGCGCTGGCCAGGATGTGGCGGTCCTGGGGCGTGGAACCGGCTGTTGTCATGGGACACAGCCTCGGGGAATACGTGGCCGCTTGTGTCGCCGGGGTGTTCAGCCTGGAACAGGGCTTGCGCCTGGTGGCGGCCCGCGGGCGGCTGCTCGGAGAACTGCCGACGGGTGGCGCCATGGCGGCAGTCTTCGCCGACGAGGCGACGGTGCGTGCCTCTCTGGAACCCTTTGCCGGGCGACTCGACGTGGCCGCGGTCAACGGCGCGGCCAACACGGTGGTCTCTGGCGAGGAGGCGGCCGTGGAGGAATTGTTGTCGACCCTTGGTCGGCAGTCGGTGGAGGGGAAGCGGCTGGTGGTCTCCCACGCCTTCCACTCCCGGCTGATGGAACCCGCCCTGGAGACGTTCAAGGCCGTCGCCGACGAGATCCGGTACCGGTCGCCGCAGATCGACCTGATACTCAACCGCACGGGGGCACGGGCCGAAGCGATACCGGATGCGGACTACTGGGTCCGGCATATCCGTGAACCCGTCCGCTTTGCGGAGTCGGTGGCGAGCCTGCGCCAAGCCGGCGCCACGGTGTTGCTGGAGTTGGGTCCGGCACCAGTGCTGCTGGGGCTGGCGGCGGCCTGCCCCGGGGCGTCGCCAGCCGAGGTTTACGCGCCGTCCCTGCGACCGGGGCGCGATGCCGCCTGGTCCACCCGCGAGGCACTGGCGAGCCTTTACGTGGCCGGCGTCCCTGTCGCTTGGGAGCGGATCCCGCCGGGTCGCCTGCAAGCGGTGGAGTTGCCCACCTATCCGTTCCAACGTGAACGCCACTGGCCGACACTGCAGCGCAGGAAGAAACAGCTGCCCGCAGACGGGCATCCATTGCTGGGCCTTGCGTTGCAATCGCCACGGCTGAAGGGGGCGGTGTTCGAGGCCCTGCTCGACGAGTCGGATCCCGACTGGGTGGCGTGCCACAGGGTCTTCGGCCGTGCCGTGCTGCCGGCCACGGCCTACCTGGAGCTGGCGCGGGCCGCGGGAGCCGCCTCCGGCAGGGCGTATCCCGTGGTGGAGAACATCCACATCCTGGAACCGCTGGCGGTGACCGCTCCCCGCCGCGTCCAGACCCTGATCGACGGCGACCGCCTGGAAGTGGTGAGCCGGGCCGCGGAGGGGGATGAATGGCAGACCCACATGGTTGCCCGGCTGGTGGACGGGCAGGGAAGCAGCCCCGACCACACCACGTTTCCCAACGAAGCCGGCGAGATCTGGGATTCCGCCGAGTACCTGGCGCGGATCGAGGCGGCCGGCGTGGCCTATTCCGGGCCGTTCCGCTCCCTGGGGCGGATCACCCGGGGCGAGGGCTGGGCGCGGGGGGAGATCGATGCCAGCATGCTGCCGCTTTCGGAGAAGCGGCATTACGGTGTGCACCCGGCCTTCCTGGATGCCGCCTTTCAGCTCTGCGGTGCCTGCCTTTCCGCCGAGAGCAGCGTCTACCTGCCGGTGGATATCACCGCCTATCGGGTGATTCCGGGGCAGGCGCCGACGGAGTTGCAAGGCCTGCAGGCCCTGGCACTGCTGCGGGAAGGCGATGCCGGTGCATCGCAGTTGCTGTGTGATGTCCGGCTGACGGATGCCAGCGGCCGTGAACTGGCCCGAGTGGACGGCATTCGCTTCCAGCGTGTCGGGACACCGGATGCGCTGCTCGAGCGTCGGGTGCTGGAGACACTGTACGAGGTGCAATGGACGGACTGTCGGATCCCCGAGGCATCGGTTGCTGCCGGCCTCTGGTACGTGGTCGGTGACGGTGACGACACTGCGGCAGTGGTCAGGGCCTTGCAAAGGCTGGGGCGCACCGCCGAGCATCGCTCGCCGGACGACGCCCTGACTGCGGACCCCTCTCCCGAGGGGATTGTCTTTGTCGCCCCCACAGCGGGGACGGAGATGCGTGCAGCCGAAATCGGCGGTGCGCTCCGCCGCTCGCTGGAGCCATTGCATCTCCTGGGCCGGGCACTGGCAGAAGCAAGCCTTCCCCCGCGGCTGTGCGTCGTCAGTCGCGGTGCCGTCGCCGTGGCCAGAGGCGATACGGTGAATCCCGTGAACGCCGCCCTATGGGGCCTCGGCCAGACCATGGCGGCAGAAATCCCTGCCGCCGGCTGTCGCCGCATCGACCTGCCGCCCGCTGCTGTCGGCTCCCTGCCGGCGGGACTCGCTGATGCGCTGTTGATGGACGGACCAGAGGACCGGCTTGCCTATCGCGGCGAGGACTGGCGGGCGGCCAGGCTGGTTCGCTATGGCAGCGAGTTTGTTCGCCAGGCCAGGGTGCGCCCGCAACCGGCCTACCGGCTGGAGGTGGAAGAGCAGGGACGACTGGACAGGCTTGCCCTGGTGCCGGACCGGCCCCAGCCGCCGGCAGCGGATCAAGTGCAAATCCGGGTTTGTTCCACCGGTCTCAACTTCCGCGATGTGCTGAACGTCCTGGGAATGTATCCCGGCGATGCGGGTCCCCTGGGCAGCGAGTGCGTCGGAACGGTGGAGGCTGTGGGAAGGTCGGTGCGTGACCTGTCACCCGGGGACCGCGTGATGGCGATCACCCCCCGGGGCTTCTGCTCCCTGGTCAACGCATCCGCGGCCGTCACCGTGCCGGTGCCGAAAGGGATGTCAACCGGTGCCGCGGCTACCATCCCCATCGCCTTTCTCACCGCGGACTGGGCGCTGAACGTGCTCGGCGGCATGCAGGCCGGGGAGCGGGTGCTCATCCACGCGGCGGCCGGTGGCGTGGGTATGGCGGCGGTGCAGCTGGCACGTTTGGCCGGTGCCGAGGTGTTCGCCACCGCCGGCAGCGAGCGGAAACGCGCTGTGCTGCGCCGCATGGGGATCCGCCATATCTATGACTCCCGGTCCGTGGATTTTCGCGAACAGATCCTGGCGGATACTGATGGCGCGGGCGTTCACCTCGTGCTCAACGCGCTCACCGGTGACGCTATCCAGGCCTCCTTCGAGGTGTTGTGCGACGACGGGCGCTTCCTGGAGATCGGCAAGACCGGCGTATGGGACGAGGAGCGCGTCCGTGCGCTCCGGCCCAATGCCCGCTATCACGTCATTTACCTGGGAGAGGCCTGTGCACAGGAGCCGGAGCGGGTGCGTGCCCGGTTCCTGGCGCTGGCGGACCGTTTCGCGGCGGGCGATCTGCAACCCTTGCCGGTACAGCGGTTCCTGGTGGATGAGGCGGTGGAGGCGTTCCACTACATGGCCCAGGCCCGCCACATTGGCAAGGTGGTGCTGTTCGATCAGATTTCGGAGGCGGACCGGTTGAATGGTGGTGCGGTCTGGATCACCGGTGGAATCGGCGGACTCGGGCTGGCCATTGCCCGCGACCTGGTGAACCGGGGGGCGCGGCAACTGGCCCTGACCGGTCGAAGCGGACCATCGGCAATCGCCCAGGATGCCATCGACGCGTTGCGGAACCTGGGTGCGGATGTGCTGGTTGCCGAGTGCGACGTCGCCGATATCGACAGCATGCGTCGGGTGCGTGACCAGATCGAGGGAAAAGGCTGGATGCTCCGCCACGTCCTGCATGCCGCGGGCCAGCTCGCCGATGGCGTGCTGGCGACATTGGATTGGGAGGATTTTGACGCCGTACTCCGCGCCAAGGCCGTGGGCGCACTGAACCTGCACGAGGTCACTGCGGATCTGCCCCTGGAATCCTTCGTGCTGTTCTCGGCCGGGGCCGCGCTTCTGGGATCCCCCGGGCAGTCCAATTACGCTGCGGCCAACGCCTTTCTGGACGGCCTGGCACAGTGGCGCTGCGCTCAGGGACTGCCCGGGACCGCCATTGCCTGGGGGCCGTGGAGTGTCGTGGGGATGGCGGCCCGGGCGAGACTCGACTGGAGAGATCATGGGATGGAGCCAATATCCCCGGAACTGGGGACAGCGGCGTTCCGGCGCCTGCTCAGAGACGGGGCTGTCCAGGCGGCTGTATTACCCATCAACTGGGCCAGGTTCCCCATCGAAAGGCCAGGAGGGGGAAGGGCCCCGTTTTTCGATCTTCTGGCGGACGAAGGATATTCCGGCGGCCGTGCTGCACCGGAGAGGTCGCCGCAGATGCTCGATCGCGCCGAACTCAACGCCATGGAACCCGCGGAGAGACTGGAGTGGATAACCCGCTATATCCAGTCGGCACTGGCCGGTGTGCTTCGGCTGGATACCGACAAGATTGGTACCGGGGCGGATATTGCCGATTACGGATTCGATTCGCTGCTGGCGGTGGAACTGAGGAACCGGATCGAGACGGAGGTCGGAGTCCTGGTGCCGGCGAGTTCGCTGTTGATGGGCATGACCCTGGCCGACCTGGCCAAGGAACTGTCGGAAATGATCGCCAGGACTGACGCAACGCCAAACCGGGTGGACGAAAGCGTCTGGACGGAGGGCGAAATCTGATATGGCCACCAGGGTAAACGATGTGCAGGCCGTCGCACTCCTGGAAGCGGCCAGGAGCGCAGGCGTGGAACTCTGGGTCGAGGGTCGGCGATTGCGATTCCGGGCACCACCGGAGGCGTTGTCTCCGGCGTTGCGGGATGGCCTGAAAACGAACCGTGACGAGGTTATCGAGCTGCTGCGGTCCGAGGCAGAAGGCTGGGTGGAGGACGGCGCCCTCGCCGAGAACCAGCGTGGTCTTTGGTTCGTTCAGCGACTGGTCGCGGACAATAGCGCCTACAACCTGTCCATTTCCCTGCGCCTCTGGGATTCCCTGGACGTGGCATTGCTGGAGGAGGCCGTGCAGGTACTGGTGGACCGGCATTCCAGCCTGCGTTCCAGCTACCCCCTTGTAGATGGCGTCCCCCGGCGTCGCGTCGTCGGCAGCCTTGTTGTTGCCGTTTCCAGGAAATCCGTACGTGGCCTGAACGCCGAGCGGACGCGCGCCACCGTGGAGGCAGAGGCGGCACGGCCTTTCGACCTGGAGACCGGGCCGGTGTTTCGCACGTGCCTGTTCGAGGAGCAGGCAGGTCATCATGTCCTGCTGTTGACGGTCCATCACATCGCCATTGACGGCACCTCGCTGTTTCTTCTGCTCGACGAGTTGCTTGCCGTGTATTCCGCCTTGGCCACGGCCCAGTCGGTCCCGCCTCGGCCGGATGGCGCCGGTTTCGAGGAGTTCGTCGAGTGGCAGCAGGCGACCCTTGCGAAGGCCGAGGCGCAGCAGGCCTACTGGAACGGGGTGCTGGACCCTCCACCAACGCCCCTGGGGCTGCCTACCGACTGGCCAAGACCACAGATACCGGCGCTTCGTGGGAGTTCGGTTACCCGGACCGTGGACGCCGACCTGACCGAGGCGCTGCGGGACCTCGCCAGGCGCCACGGGGTGACGGACTACGTTTGCCTGCTGTCACTGTGGGCAGCGTTCTTGTGTCGCCTGAGCGGTCAGGGCGACATCATCGTCGGCGCTTCCGTACAGGGCCGCCCGT
The DNA here is from genome assembly GCF_023195885.1 of Methylonatrum kenyense. GTDB lineage: Bacteria > Pseudomonadota > Gammaproteobacteria > Nitrococcales > Aquisalimonadaceae > Methylonatrum > Methylonatrum kenyense. Next base: position 84,111 of record NZ_JALPKO010000008.1, on the reverse strand, counting down.
CGGCTCGTTTCGCGACCACGATGGGGGATCTGGTCAATATCCTGCCACTGCGCTTTCGGCAGGTGGGCGATCAGACGCTCGATCAATTGTTGCAGGAAGTCCGCACCGTGGTCATCGAGGGGATGTCGCGACAGGACTTCCCGCTGCCGCGCATGCTCGAAAGCCTTGAACATCGGACGGAACGGGTTGTGCGACCGTTCGAAACCATGTTCGCCTTGCAGGATTTCACCCGTTTCAGTCTCTTTGAGCGATTGATGCTCGCCCCGGAAACAGAGCGCATCCAGGTCGGCGCCTTGACGCTCGGTCCTTTCCCGATCCGCCAGCAGGAAGGTCAGTTTGAGCTTTCACTGGAAGTCTGGCCTCGCGGCAGGTCCCTGCTGCTTGCCCTGCGCTACGACACGGAACTGTTCGAGGTGGAGACGGCTGAGGCCTGGGCAGACGCCCTGCTGGTGATTCTGCGTGCCGCGGCCAGCAGCGCAGCAACAGCCCCTGTGTCGTTGCTCCCGTTGCTGGATTCCGGGCGGAGACAGGAATTGGTGGAGCGATGGAATGCCTCCGACCGAGGCTATCCGCAAGACCGCACCGTCGCAGTACTGTTCGCCGAGCAGGCGGCGCGGCGACCGAATGCTGTGGCCGTGCGGTTCCAAGACCAGAGCCTCAGCTACCGCGAACTGGAGTTACGTGCCAGCCGACTTGCCGGCTACCTGCGCCGGATTGGCGTGGACCGCGAAATCCTCGTCGGGGTGCATCTGGATCGGGGGCCCGAGATGCTCGTTGCGGTGCTGGCGGTACTCAAGGCCGGGGGCGCCTATGTGCCCCTGGACCCTGATTTTCCGACCGACAGGCTGCGTTACATGGTGAACCACAGTGGTGCGCCGGTACTGCTCAGCCATACGCAACTGGAGGACGTTACCGTCGGCGTTGATGGGGTCACCCGGGTCTGTCTCGATCACCTGATGTCGGACGGGATCCTGGATACGGTGGAGCCGTGGTGCGCCGCTCCGGCTCCACAGGATCGGGCGTACGTGATCTATACCTCCGGTTCCACGGGCCGTCCGAAGGGCGTGGAGATCGAGCACCGTGCCCTGACCAATTTCCTGTGGTCAATGGGCAGCGAACCCGGACTGGACCAGGACGACGTGCTGATGGCGGTGACCACACTGTCCTTCGATATCGCTGCCCTGGAACTGTTCCTGCCCCTGATCCGTGGTGCCCGCATCGAACTGGTCAGCCGCAGCACGGCAACCGATCCGGCAAGGCTTGCGTCGCACATGGCAGAGGCTGGCGTGACCCTTATGCAGGCTACGCCTGCCACTTGGCGGATGTTGCTCGAGTATGGCTGGCAGGGCGACGGGCGGTTGAAGGTGTTGTGCGGCGGTGAGGCCCTGGGTCGGGATCTGGTGCACCGGCTGCTGCCGACCTGCGGCGAACTCTGGAACATGTACGGCCCCACCGAAACCACTATCTGGTCATCAGTTGCGCGGATACGTTCCGATGATCCGATAACCATCGGATGCCCCATCGCCAACACCCGCATGTACGTGCTGGATTCGAAGGGGGAACCGGTACCTGTCGGCGTGCCGGGCGAACTCTGGATTGGTGGCGACGGCGTCGCCAGGGGTTACCTTCACCAGCCGGAACTGACCACGGAACGCTTCAGGGACAATCCCTTCCATCCCGGCCGTATGTACTGCACCGGTGACCTGGCCCGGTACCGGCCGGACGGGCGCCTGGAATGCCTGGGCCGAGTCGACGACCAGGTGAAGATCCGGGGTTACCGGATCGAACTGGGTGAAATCGAGGCGGTGTTGGCCGCGCATCCGGAGGTTTCGGAATGTGCCGTGGCACTAGGGGGCAGCGATAACAACCGGCGCCTGATCGCCTGTTATGTTGGTGACGCGGCCCCGGCCGCGTTGCGCCAATTCCTTCGTGGGCGGCTTCCGGACTACATGGTCCCCGCCTTCTATCTGCCAATGGCCGCGTTGCCGCGCACGCCCAACAACAAGATCGATCGCAAGCGCCTGCCTGATGCACCGGCGGCTGAGCCGAACCCGGGTGATGGCGCGCCCCTTCCCCGGACGCCTACGGAGCGTGCCATTGCCGGGATCTGGCAGGACTTGCTGGATGTGTCTGGGGTGAGACTGCAGGACAATTTTTTCGATCTTGGGGGCCATTCCTTGCTTGCGGCCACCTGCACTGCCCGGGTGGAGCGAACCATCGGCATCCGCCTTAACCCGAGGGAACTGATCTTTCAGACGCTGGAGCAACTGGCCGCTAGCTGTGATCAGCGGCGGCGAGGCGTAGCGCCCGCGGAAGATTCCGGCATTGCCCAGTCGGTTCCCCTGCAGCGCGATAAGGAGACGTTTTTCTTCGGCCCGGAGGAGGCGCCGCTGTTCGGCAGTTTTCATCCACCCGGGAATGGCATGCAGAAGGCCACCGGCATGCTGATGGTGTACCCGATGGGCCAGGAGTACATGCGCTGCCATCGGGCTATTTACCAGCTCACCGGAAGGCTGAGCCGGCGTGGGTTTCCGTCCCTGCGGTTCGATTTCCACGGCTGTGGTGATTCCTGGGGGGACCATGAGGAAACCAGTTTGCGCCAGTGGCAGCGGGACCTGCACCGCGCGGCGGAGGAACTCGGCTCCCGCTGCGGTTTGACGGGTAAGGCACTGTGCGGGATGCGCATGGGAGCGACTCTGGCGGTGCTCGTTGCCGCGGAACGCGACGATGTGGACTGCCTGGTGCTGTGGAACCCGGTCGTCAACGGTCGCGTCCACCGCGAAGAGCTTGCAATGATGCAGAAACAGATGTTGCGGCGCTCCTACGTGTCCGCAGCCCTCGTCGGGCCGGCGGGCGGTCCGGAAACCACGGAGATTCTCGGCTTCCCCTTCAGCAGTCTGCTGCTGGCGGAACTGAATCGGATCGACTTGCTGACACTCGACCGTTGCCCGGCCAGACGGGTGCTGCTTGTGGACAGCGTCGGAGATTCGCAACTCGACTCCCTGACAAGTCATCTTGGGCGGCTTGGCGCCTGCGTGGACCGGCTGCGATTCGACGGGCCCAGGCTGTGGCTGGAAGAACCTTTCAAGGAAGTGGTCCCGGTAGAGATCTGGCGTGCGGCCGAAACCTGGTTTGACGAGGTGGCGCCGTGAGAGAAGTCGTGGTGCATTTCGGTGACAACGAGGCCCTGGAAGCCATTCTGACCGTGCCCTATAAGGCCACGGACAACCTGGATCGGCCCACCTTCGTTTTCCTCAACTCGGGTCTGCTGCATCGGGTGGGACCCAATCGACTTCACGTCACCATGGCGCGAGAGTTGGCAGTTACCGGTATTCGGAGTCTGCGCCTGGACCTCTCCGGTGTCGGTGACAGCCCGGCTTCCGGTGGTACGCACTCCATCGCCGAGCGCTGGGCGGGTGAGACTGTCCAGGCGATGGATCACCTGGAAACCCGCTACGGTGACAGCCGGTTCGTGCTGCTGGGCAATTGTTCGGGAGCGGCCATTTCCCTGATTGCTGCCGCCCGCGATTCCCGAGTGGTGGGTGCTGCGCTGGTCAACCTTCAGGGGCCCAGGACCTATCTGCGCTATTACCTGCGCCTGGCGGTAAGGAAACCCGCCATCTGGCTGCGACTGCTCGGCGGCGGGGCGCGTTACAGAGATCTACTGAATTCCCTTCGCGGCCTGCTTGCCGGCAGGGGCGACAAGAGCGTGGACGAGGAAACCCGCGCGTTTGATCTGGACGGGACGCTGAACAGCCTGGTCCGCCATCGGACGCAGGTCCTCATGGTCTACTGCGCCTGGGATCCCAGCCTGGACTTTTATCGGCTGAAGCTGCGGCCGAAGCTGGAGCAGACCATCCCGGCCACGCATCTGCGGACCGAAATAATACCCGGCATGAACCATGATTTCAGTCTGCTGGGCGGCCAGCAGACCCTCCGCCGGATCGTCAGAGACTGGGCTGCGAGCTGGAGCGCGCACGGGTGAACGCGACCGGACACGGCTTGTTCCGCGAGTCGCTGTTCATCTATCTCGCTTCCTACCTGGCCATCTTTTTCAAGTTCCTGGGGGGTGTCGTCACGGCGGCACTGCTTGGCCCTGCACTTTACGGCCTGCGCACCATCTTCGGTCTCATCACCCGCTATGAGGTCTTCTCCCACGGCGGCACCTTCGATGCCTTGCGCAAGGAGATCTCGTTTCACCGTGGCCGCAACGATCCGGGGAGAGTGGATCTCGTGATCGGCACAGTGTTTGGCGCCAACGCCCTGTACGCGGCTGCAGCCGGTGTCCTGCTGCTCGGTGCTGCCGCCTGGATGGCGGCCGCGGGCCATCGTCAGATTTATGTGGACTTCGTCATCTTCCTTGCCCTGCATATCGCCCTGGACAAGTTTCGTACTTTCTACAGCGTACTGGTGGTGGCCGAGAAAAAGGGTTTCGTGCTGGGGAAATCCAGGATCATGCATGATTTCCTGGCTGCGGGGCTGGGCGTGCTGCTGGTCTATTTCATGAGTCTGCGCGGTCTGCTTATCGGGCTGTTGCTCGCTCAGGCCGTAACCTGCGCATACCTTTACCTGGCGGTTCGAACGCTGCCGCGGCTGCGTTTCTCACCCGGTGTCCTGTGGCCGCTGGTGCGGATCGGTTTACCGGTGATGCTGACAGGGCTGGGTTTCCTGCTGTTGAAAAGCGTGGACCAGATCATCATTGCGGCCCGCTTGCCCCGGGAGATGCTGGGCTTTTTCGGTTTGGCCGTACTGGTCAGTTCGCTGATCTACATGGCCCTGTCGGATGTCTTCGGGGCGATTTTTTTCCCTCGCCTGATGGAGAAGGCTGGCCAGAGCGACGATGTACGCGAGTTGCGGGATTACCTGGTCCGGCCGACCCTGCTAGTGGCCTATCTGATGCCCTACCTGGTGGGTGCCGCCTTCCTGTTGGTTCACCTGCCTATCCTGTATGCGCTGCCTGAGTACGTGCCGGCAATAACGGTGACCAGGATTCTGATCCTGGGAGCCTTCTTCTACTGCGTGGCGGTCATGCCGCTGATGTTGTGCGTAGCCCTAAACCGGGAACGCAGCATGCTGCTGCTCACGCTGGGAGCGGTCGCGTTGAATGCGGTGCTCAGTTATGGCCTGATCAGCCTGGGCTACGGAATCGGGGGAGTTGCGCTGGGCACCGCGGCGACCCATCTGGCCTTCAGTGTGGTGATCATCTTCCACGTGTTGCGGGCCATGCAGCAGTCGATCGGCGAAGTCTGGCGTTTTCTCGCTGACGTTTACGCGCCGTTCGCGTTCGCCTGTCTGCTGCTGCTGCTGCTCGAATTCTTGCCAGGTGGTGCCAGTGGCGATGTGCTGGCCGATTTCTCGATAACCACCTTGAAGCTCCTTACCTTTCTGGTGTTTTTCACCCTGGTCCCCTGGAGGGCCCGCGGCCGGCTGGGATTGACCAAGCTGGTCAAGGGGATCCTGCGGCGCCAGGCGGATTAGAGCCATCGGCAGCGCAAAGTCTGGATGTCTTTATCGGCTGGCTTTGAGCAGGTGGGGGTGTCACTCTGGCGACGTCGCACAAGCGGACTCCTCCTTTAGTCCGGCGATACACAGGATTTCCTCATCGCTGAGTTGCGGAATATCCAGTCCGAAACTCTCGTTGAGCGGGGTGATGAACAGGGTGTTGGCCAACAGTCCGTTTACCACTGTGCCACCGTGACCCGCGTTGTCGTCGAGTTGCAGATGCGAGGGGTCATTGCTCCGCGCGGTCCTGCTGATGCGCTGGTTGCCCACCAGTATGTAGCTGCTTCCGTCGTCGGCGCGGGCCATGATTTCGTCTGCGATGACGTCCATGTCCACATAGGTGATGCGCGGATCGTGCTCGGCGTCCGCGGCCAGTGAGTCGTTGATTCGGTCGATGGCATTGCTAACCGATTGGCGCTGCTGTGCGTCCGGGTAGATCTGCTGGAATTCGGGATACAAGCCGGGGTCCGGGACGCCCGTGACCACCACGTTGGCGCCTTCGCGCCTGACCAGGGAAATGGCCGAACGAATATCCGAGGTGATCTGTAGGATTTTCTGTTCCAGTTCCGTGCCGGAAACCCGACCGTGATAGACGTCCCCGTACGAGCTGTTGGGATGGAAATCGTTGGTACCGATGTGGATTAGCACGTAGTCCACATCACCGGCCCGAACCTGCCGGGCCAGGCCCCGGGCCTGTGGGTCCAGGTCCGCCGCTCGTGCTCCGGAGCGTGCCCAGTTGTAGGCGTAACCCGTGCGCCGTGGCTCCCTTCGGTTGCCCCAGGGTCCGAAATCCACGTCGCGGGTCCGTTGCATGATTTCTACCCAGTTTAAGGTGACTTCGGAGAACGCGCCGCCGCGGTTGTCGTCGGCCCGATACTCATCGGAATTGCTGTCGCCCATGACGCCGATCGCGATGGACCCGAGGTTGTCTCCTGCGGTCAGCCCGGTGGTCCAGCAAAGGATTGTGCCGAGTAAAACCGCCAACGTGCCACGGAAAGTTGAGGTGTATGGTTTGTTCATGGCGTTGTGTTCCTGGCGACCGCTTCCATACGTACGTCCAAATATAGTTCGTGCTCCTTCCGGCCAATGCCCGATGAATCGGCGGCGCGTTGTTCCGGAGAGGGTGTTTCGCTCAGTGACCGTCGATCACGCGGGCAATCGCGGCCGTGGCCTGGCGCCTGAGTCGGCGACGGACAAGACGCGTGTAGAGGTACTTTTCCGCCGCGGCCGGCAGCAGGGCGGCGATGCGGTAGTAGAGCCTGGAGGCGATGTCGTCGCCGATACGCCATTGCCGGAAAAGGTTCCTATGCTGACGCACCACGTTCTCGTTCACTTCCAGGGGCAGGCGTTCGACCCGGGGTGAACGGTCCGCGAGGGGCGTATCGAAACGGCGCTCATGGTTGGCGTGGCGACCGGAACCGTCGAAGCCCGCGTTCTCCACCAGCGACCGACCCGGGTAGAGCGTCATCTTGCCATGGATGCAGGCCGTCCCCATCCAGCGCGTAGCCCAGGAATCGGCCCGGGCATCCCGGTTTACCGTCATCTGCAGGATCTTGGCAAGGGGGTCGGTTCCCCGGAAATCGAACTCGTAGATGAGGTTCCTGCGAATGATTTCGGCCAGCAGTTTCTCCGCATCGTGTTCGTACAGCGTCCATGCCCGTCGCCAGGTGGCCCAACCCCAGCAAAACGCGCCAGGCAGGAAAAACGTCTCCGGAAGTTGCCCGGAAACCGGGAACGTATACCCGCAGACACTGAGCACCTGCTCGTCATCCGCATAAAGCTGCAGCGCCTCGTTCATGTACTGCAGGAAGAAAGGGGATGTAATAAGGTCATCCTCCAATACGATCACCGTGTCATGAGCCTCGAGCACCTCTGTTACGCCGGAAATGATCGATTGCGCCAGGCCGAGGTTGGATGGTCGCTCGACCACTTGCACGCTGCGAAACCCTTCTGCCTGGCGCGCGATTTCACGGACGCGACGGGTGTTTTCCGCCTCGTTCCTGGTGCGCGGGCCATCGCAGAAAATGACAAGTCGGGAATGGATAGCCAGTGCGTTATCCGCCAGCGCTTTCAGGGTGCGTTCGGTATGTTCGGGCCTGTTGTAGGCAAACAGAAGGACAGGTGAAAGTTCCCTCATGGCTGGTCTCCAGTTGCCGCTCCGGCATTCACACCTAGTACTCCACGTGTTCGAAGAAACGGCTGGTGATTCGTTTCAAGCCCTCGGTAACGTGAACAGGGTCATCACACCTCCATCCCAGGACTCAAAAATGCCGTGACCCCGTTCCACTGCTTCCGATGCACGCATCTCGTTTTGCGGATGTGCGGTAAACGAGCGTGCCGGGAAGTCGATGGCCAGGACAATGTCGTGGAAATCGAATAGCCTGCGGCAGACTGGATACAGGCACTTGTAGACGGCCTCCTTGGCACTGAACACCAGCCGTAGCGTATTCGATTCGCGGTAAGCCGGCGGTTCAGATCGTGAGAGGATCAGGTGGGCGAGTTCCGGGGTTGGCGCCGGCGACAACTCCAGATCCAGTCCCACGCTATCGTAGTTGCTGGAAAGTCCTCCTATGAAGGCGCACACCAACCCGGAGTGGGTCAGGCTTCCGACCATCGCCGGTGGCCACAGGGGCTCCCGCATCGCGCCGCTCGGTATCGCTTGTGGCGGGATGCCGAGGCGCTTGAGGCCCTGCCGCGCCAACCATCGGCCCGTTGAAAACTCCCTTCGACGTTTTTCGACGGCCTTTTCCACGAACTGACGTTCGACATCAAAGGTTTCCCGCCACCTGTCGAGGACTGGTGCGTGCAACAGACACAGATCACCAGGCAGCCGCTGGTTCAGACGGGATAACGCGTCGGAAAGCGGGGTATCCGCCAAGTCTATGCACAGGCTCATTGCCGCAGCGTCTGGTCAATGATCCGCAGCACCTCGGAGGATGCGGAGTTGAGGTAGAAATGCCCTCCGGGTAGTAGGTGTCGGGAAAGCGGAACCGTAGTGACATGCTGCCAGTCCTCGAGCTGGTCCTCGTTGATCCAGGGGTCGGAGCGGCCGCCCAGCACCGTGATTGGGCAAGTCAGGGGAGCGTTTGGGCGATAGTCGTATGTCGAGATCAACGCAAGGTCGGCTCTGACGATGGGCAGCATCAGTTCAAGAACCTCGGGATACTGGAGCAGTTCCTCCGGGATTCCGTCGTAGCGAATGCGCAACTGTCGAAGAAACTCCTCATCAGGCAATTCGTGAATTGGTTCCGGTCGTGGTGTCCGAGGACTGATGAAGGCCGACACAAAAAGGTGCTCCGGCTGGCGGCCTGTTCGTTGGCGCAGCCGAATCGCAACCTCGTAGGCGATCATGGCGCCCATGCTGTGGCCAAATAGGGCGAATGGCCGGTCAGGTGTTCTTTCGATAAGTCCGCATACGGCGGCAACATAATCCGTGATGTTTTCACAACAAGGTTCGCGGTATCGGTTCTCCCGTCCCGGTGGCTGAATCCGATGGACCCCGATGTGCCTGGGTAAAACCTCCGGCCATGTCCGGTAGGTCGCGGCGCCAGCGCCCGCCGGGGGAAGGCAGTAGAGGTCGATGTCGGCGCCTTCGCTCGAAGCGAACACCCAACTGTCGAGGTCGTTTTGCAGGGTAAAGTCTTTGCCCGCCGAGTTCCCCGCGCCAATATCCGTGCCTGTGGTGGGGCTCATCTTGATTTTCCACCCGTCGTCTTGGCCAACCGGCCATTGTTTTTAGCGCCGTAGCTATCGGACACATCGTGCTCGACCGGTTCATCACCCTGGTTGAATCCCGAATGTTCCGTGAAAGCCGGGGTGACGGTTCCCGCGCTTCGGTCACAGTGCCCACAATCCTAAAAGTAGCACCATGTTTCGGTGGCCGGAACGTTGGCGAACCCGGTCTCGAAATCATTTTTCAGCCGTAGTCGCGAGTCGCGCAAGCAAACACGGATTTAACCGTCGCTGGCCCAAAACCGGCCGGATCCTTCGGATTGGGGCGCGTTTTTCCCGACTGCGGCGCTGCGGAGCGCGCCGCGCCTCGGAAAAATGCGGACGCCAACGCAGGCGCGCGAATAGATCAGTGTTTCCTTAACAGACCAAAGGTACGAACTGACCAAAAAACTGTGATGGAGGTTTGGGCGCTGTTAACCTGTTTCCTGGAGAGTGGTTATGCACAAAGCCTCGGGTTACTAAACGGGTCTTGCAGCCCCATTTCGTTCAATCGTCGAGCAGATTAAAAACCGCGGCAGATAAATGGCACAATCGACCTCGTTCTGGTCCCTTTGACGCGGTACGAACGGCTTAATGATCGACTTTTCTGGCGTTGCCGGCTCAGCAGCTTGTGAGGGAAAACGAGTGCAATTACCTGGCGCCACCGCGGTTGAACGTTTCGGTACGGCACCGTGAGCGGCGCCAGTGAATCTTCCGGCCGGTCGGTGCTTGTTGCTGAGCCGATGCGATGCGGGGAGGAGCACCAGCCGTTTAACGCCTCGTTATTGCTGATGTGTCTCGCGGCATTCCCGGGGCACACAATACTCTTCGCCGCGGAATCCGCGCACCTGCGAGCAATACGAGCAGCCATCACCGACACCTCGCGGATTCGCTTTCTGCCGGTTGACGTTGCCGAGCGGAGGGCCACTGGAGCAAGGCGGCTGGCCGGCGATTGGGGGTTCGCTGGCACACTGCGCCATATCTTGCGGGATGAATCCCCGGAGCGCCTCATCCTTTCCTCCGTCACACGGGAATTGCTTTGGGCGCTACGAGCCCGCGTCGCCAGAGGTGGGCTTCCTCCAACCCTCGCGATATTCCACGCGGGCCTGGCCGATGCTGTGAGACAGCGTAAATTTTATTTGTCGCACCCACTGCTCTCGTTGCGGTCGGCAATAGTAGGCGCACCGAGGGACATACGCTTCGCCGTGCTTGAGGAATCGATTCGGGCTGCCGTCGCCTTAAAGGATGAGGCGGTTGCCGCGCGGATCGGCGTGCTTCCCCATCCGCTGCCACCGGACCTGCTGGATCCTCCCGAGCCGAGAAAACTGCGGGCAGGAGGGCGGGTACGCATCGGTTTGCTGGGCCTGTGTTCCCCGCAGAAAGGCCTGTTCAGATTTCTCGAAATGGCGAAGTATGCGCGGGAGTCCGGATACGATGATCTGCGGTTCGAGATTGTCGGGCGCTTGCATGAAGACGTGGTGGATGCATCCAGGAACTACCTCGCCTACCTCGACAGATGGCCGTCGTGCGAGCGTATTCCACGCGGGGAATACGTTGACGCAGTCCGGAATCTCGACCTTGCGGCCTTTCTTTTTCAAGGTAAATATTATGAATTGACAGCGTCTGGGGTGCTCCTGGATTGCATTGCATTGGGGGTTCCTCTACTCGCGATGGATTCCCCCCTCTTCAGGGCCTTGAATTCCCAGGTCGGCCGTATCGGGCTGATGGTTGACGCAGGCATGTCCCATGAGGAGGTGCTCAATCTCGTGCGCTCGACCTCCAAAGACCAGTATGCGGTCATGAACGCGAACCTTTCCCGGCTTCGTGAGTTGCGCATGCCGGATTACCAATCACGGGTATTGAGCCAAAATTTGTTTTCTTGAGTTTTTTATTAATGATAGAAATCAGTGTTTCCTTAAGCGTAACCGGTAAAGCTCTCCGGTGAGGTGGCCGACTGTCCTTGCTAAAACCATGTTTGTGGATTATCGAAATGAAGAGGGCTGTTTCCAGCCATGTTGTCGGGTAATCAGATGGTCCTAGGTCGGTTTTTTTATGATTTTGCGGCGTTACTACAGCGTACGCCCTACAGGAAGGAGCTTGAAGCTTGCCTGGAACGGCAGTATTGGGTAGCGGCGGAGCTGGAGGCGTGGCAACTTGCCCACCTAAACCAGCTGTTAGGGCATGCCAAGTCAAGCACCGAATACTACGCTGCCGTGACTGAATCCCGACTTTCCTCCTTGAATGACTTGCCGTGCCTGCCTTTGCTCGCAAAGCAGGACGTCAGGCAACACGTTAGGCGGCTAAAAGCCGGTAGGGATGCTCGCGGAGCAATCCGAAAAACTACCGGCGGCTCGACAGGAGCCCCGGTCACCCTTCTGAAGTCCCGTCATGCAATGAGCGTAGAGCTCGCCGTGGCATGGAGAGGAATGGGCTGGGCAGGGGTTTCACCCGGCGACCGGCAAGTGAGGTTTTGGGGCTTGCCCCATCGGCGGGTGGCCAGAATAAAAGCAAGGCTTACGGACTTCGTGGCCAGCCGGATTCGCTGTTCTGCGTTTTCATTCACGGACAAGGACTTGGCCCGGTATCATGCTCAACTCTCCCGCTTCCGGCCGATATATGCGTATGGTTATGTGTCCATGCTACGGGAGTTTTCAGAATATATGGTGTCCCGAGGATTGTCGGCGCCTGACAGCCTTAAGGCGGTTGTTGCAACAGCAGAACCCCTCACTGATTTCGATCGGAGGGAGATAGAAAGCGCGTTCGGTGTTCGGGTTTACAATGAATACGGGTGTGGGGAAGTAGGCACAATCGCCCATGAATGTGAGCACGGCTCATTGCACATTAATGCGGACAGTCTTATTGTCGAAACGCTGCGCAGTGACGGCTCGCCCTGTAAAACCGGTGAGTCTGGGCAAATTGTTGTAACAGATCTTCACAACTTCGCTATGCCGGTAATTCGTTACGCTTTGGAAGATTACGCGACTTGCACAATAAGTAAGTGTCGCTGCGGAATAAATTTGCCAATATTGGAATCCATACAAGGTCGAGAATATGATGTGCTTATCAATAAATTCGGGCAAAGATTTCACGGCGAATTTTTTCTTTATATATTTGAGGATTTAAAAAATTCAGGCGTACCGGTGAGCGGGGTCCGCGTTACGCAGACGAGCCCCGATAAAGTCGACTTGGAGATTGTCTCTTCAAATAGCGAATCGGTGGATAGGGTTGGTGATGTTTTTCGAAAAAAACTCAGGCAATCATTTTCGGATACGGTTCAAGTCGACGTATCTGAGGTAAAGCATATCGAACGTGAAGCATCCGGAAAGATGCGTGTAATACGTCGACGGGATTTTTGATTTTTCTTTTCTGGTGTCCTTGCGGGTTTTTGTAGTCAGATAAGATCATACCCTATAGGGCTGTTCAGGAGGGCGGTAATTAATCCGGATAATTCATGAGTCTTCGAAAAGTTCTAATGGTTTTAAAGCCCGCGCTTTTATTTTCAGAGTGAGTCTGGTTAAATAAGATCGCGTTCATGTGGGTTCAGATGAAAAATGACAGATTTCGCAATTTGGGTTACTTGGGAAGACCATAGGCGATCGCGAGAGCTTGCCGAAGCGTTTGGGTTTGAGTATTTCCCGCTGGAATCAGGTCATTGGCGGTATCTTAGATATTTGATTTTAACAGCTAAAACCGCGTCACTGGTCAGGAAAAAGAGGCCGCGCTTAATTGTTTGCCAGAATCCATCTGTCGTACTTGCTGCCGTCCTGTGTTTTTTGAAAAGGCCGTTTAATTTCTGTCTGGTTGTTGATCGGCATTCGAATTTCAAGCTTCAGTCGCTGGGCTCGAAATCTCTCAAGTGGCGAGTTTTTCACTTTTTGAGTCGCTGGACTATAAAAAAATCCGATCTGACAGTTGTTACGAATTCGTATTTAGCAAATGTTGTTGAGAGTTGGGGTGGAAGGGCCGCTGTGCTACAAGATCGGATACCTGGGTTGATCCCTAGTAACCCGGAGCGGATCCCTGATGTTATGGCGGGTAACGCCGGTCATGCTGTTACATGTATAACCACGTATGGGGAAGATGAACCTATAGGGGAGATCATTGCGGCGGGAAGTCAAATGGAAAACGTCTCAATGTATTTAACTGGCCGTTATCAAAAAACAGAATGGGCAACGGCGAAGGATCGCTTGTCTTCCTCTGGGGTTTTTTTGACGGGCTTCTTAAACGAGAAAGACTATGTCGATCTTATCAACAAATCCGATGTAGTGGTGGTACTAACCTGTTGGGAAAATCTCCTGACCTGCGGTGCATACGAAGGTCTTGCGCTTCGAAAGCCGCTTGTTCTGTCCGACACAGAAGCGATTAAATCGTACTTTAGCTTTGGGGCGGTGTATGTCGAGCCCGAAGCGTCGGCCATTCAAAAGGGTATAGAGGAGGCGCTAAGAAGAAAATATGATCTTGAAGGCGAAATTAACGATAATATGTCATCTATTAAAAGTAGTTGGAAAGAATCTTTCGAGCACGTTCGACGCGTGATGGAAAAATATGCCAATTAGGTATGGAAACAGCGCTTCCGTGCGCTGTTTAACGTTTTGCGGGGTTTTCTGTCCTAGCATTTAGTTGGCTTGAAGGCTGCCTGGTGCGCTGGGGCACGATGGGCAGCTTAACGCGTATCCCCGTGAGTTTGCGACGCCATCGGGATTAACGACGTAAAGGTAAAGATCTTCGTTCGGAGTTTCACTCAGGCTTTTCGGTTCGAAATCGACTGAGATTTCCGAATCGCTCCAAGAGCTTGGAATAAGTATCTCTGAATGCGTCACGGAGCTCCAACGTGGCTGGTCGCTTATCAGGACACGCGCCGGCGTTGTGTCAATGTAGATGTCGCTAATCCACTGGGTTTGATTAGCGATTGAGCTGGTTCCGTGCGATGGATTCCATCCTATTTGAGCAATGCGCAGACCGGTCGGGTGATTGCGGGCGAGGTAGCGGGAGTCGCTATCCTGAAAACGGATATATTCATCGCCGTTAACCGACGCGACGATCAGCCCGCGATCAGCGTTGATCCAGAACTCATGCAGATTCCAGGCGTTGGGATCCCCGGTCCAGTCTTCCCAAACGGTTTTTGCTGAGGTCCCGCCCGCATTTCTGTTATTTACGGTTAATTGTTTCTGGGTCCACGAAATTCGAAGGTCGTCGCCAGAGCCGGTCCAAACCCGCATGAACTTGTGCGATGCATTACTTCCTGAATCTAGAGGTGTTCTTTCGAAACGACTCCAGTATCGCACATAGATTTCGCGAATATCGGTTGGTGGCGAGTTGCCGCCGAGCGCCGTGGGGTTCGATAACGCTCCGTTCCCTCTTGTGACGTAACGCATTGAATCCCCGTCGTATCGGCTGCGGTCGTTGGTTCCGCGTTCGAGATAGACGTCTTGGTTGGTGCTTGTGAATGGGTAGTTCTGGCCGGTCGGAATCGGGGCTCCGTTGGAGACGCTCGAATATACGTCGGCCTGGTTGTCCGTGGTGTCCCAAAGAGCGGGTTGGGGACGTGATTTGGAGCCGAAGCCTGTTCCCTCAATGGTGAGGGTACTTCCGGCCGCTAATGTTCCGTCTACTGTAGCTATTTCCGGCGCGGCGTGGGCGACTCCGGACGCTATGAGTGGAAGAATTACAGCGGACTGCAAGAGCAGGGTTTTGCTGCGTCTCGGTATGTCGTTAATCACTGTTACGGATCCTCCAGCTATGAGAGATCACCAAGCCCTGTATCGTTTAGGCGTGAGTTGATTCTCGCTCATAACAACGCGAATCCCGGAGGCGTCCATCTTGACGGGGTATCGCTAGGTGGGGGAGCCGGTGCATCCAGGCACCTGGTGTTAGCCTTGGGTCAGGTCGTGCCCGCCAAGGTGTCAGTATAGTATGACTGGTGATTCTTGCCGTACACCTGTCGCCGTCGCACGACCGGGGGCTGCCTCGCGACGGTGAAATGACAACATGGCGTGTTACCAGCTGAAGTCATGTTTTTTTTTCCAGCCTTGCGAGTACTTTTAGAGCCCTAATGGGGTCGAGGATCGCAGCAAGGAAGAATTTTGGGGCGCTTTTTAATATCAAACGATTGTTAAATTCGACTGTTGCTAGCCGATAGTTTAAGACTGCGAGGCGTTTTCTTGTCGTAGATTTATTGTATGGAAACCTGCGAGTTGCGCGCTTCAAAATCATGAATCCAGTATTCCATCTCACGGCCTTTCCCTTCCCGCTTATGGAATCAGCATGCATCCGGTAGTAAAAAAGGTGCTTGGCGATGTAGGCAAACCGGATTCGTTCAGCGAGGCGGATGAGCATGTCATGGTCCTGGGCGGCTCGAAACGCCTCCTCGAAAGGACCGACCGCGTCGTATGCCGTACGTCGGACCAGAGCGTTACCGGGAAGAAGAAGGTAACAGTCCAGTAATACCGCGTTGGGATCGTTTGGCTCTCGGTGGTCCTCTGGGTAAAAACTCTCGAAGGGAACGCCATCGGCGTTAGTTCGCCACCCATTTGAGTAGACCAGGCCGATTTCCGGATGGGACGCAAGGAACGGGACCTCTACCGCGAGTTTCTCCGGTTCAAGGTAGTCATCGCTATCGAGAATATTGATGTAGTCCCCTTTGGCATGCTGAATACCAAGGTTTAGCGAGGCGGATTGGCCGCGGTTCTGTCGGCCTGGGTGCTCCAGCACTATGAGCCTCGGGTCAGTGGCCATCTCGTCCAGGATCGCCCTGGTCTCATCCGTTGAACCGTCATCCACCACGATCACCTCGACCGGGTGGTATGTTTGCCAAAGGGCGGACTGGACACACTGCCGGATATACTTGCCTCTGTTGTAGGCAGGAATGATGATTGACACGAGCTTGTTGGCCATCAGGAATCTGCTCCCGAGGTTTCGCTTTGATAGGTGGTCGCGGGCAGTCGATGCTCACCGGCCCCCAGGGGAAACACTAGTTGATTCGCGCTCCTTCGTTGGAGTCCGCATTTTTCCTGGTCAAGCCGCGCTGCGCGGGGTTGCGGTCGTTCTGCGGTCAAGCAGCGCAACACAGCAACCGGGAAAAATGCGGGCCAGGTCGAAGACGCTGGGCGTTTTGGCGCACGGCCGGCTTGCGCCACCGGCCCGGTCGCGATCTCGACCGAAACGGCACCGCGGCTTGCCAAGTGACCAAAACCGGTCTCGGGCGCAGACGCGGGAATAAATCACCGTTTCCCTGGACCAAGTCTAGTTAAATAAGGAGTCTGTTCGCCGCTGAATTCGCCCAGGAACGGAGCTGCCATGATAATCCCACCGCTCAGCGTACAGGTTTCATCGTTTCTCGGGACCACGCCGTCAACCGTGCAGCTGGACGGCGGCCTTTCGTGTTGCCAGACGATGGTCCGGTTTCTGATGGGGTTCCCCCGAAGGGCGCGCTCCGGATGACGGCTTGCGTGCGGGGGATTGGGTGTGTTTAGACGGCTGGCGGTCAATACCGGGTCCAACGTTGCCGTCCTCTGCGTGAGTGTTGTCGTCGCCTTCATCCTCACGCCTGTCCTGGTCAGCAACCTTGGCATTTATGATTACGGCCTGTGGGAAATGCTCGCCGCTGTGCTGGGATATGCCGGCATGCTGGAACTGGGGTTGCGGCCGACGGTTTCGCGCTTTACGGCGAAGTACAATGCGGAACGGGATCGGGCTGCGCTCCGGCGTTTGTTCAGCACATCGCTCGTTTTCCTTAGTGCAATCGGGTTTGTCGTTTCTTGTGTATTCCTGCTTTGGGCCGTGCTTCTGCCGGATGTATTGGCCCCCGCAAATGAGCCGGCAGATCGTTATGCGGTCCTGCTGTTGATCCTCGCTGCCAACGTGCTCGCGGCGTTTCCCGGTCATGTTGCGGAAAGCGTGCTCGAGGGAATGCAGCGCTACTATCTGAAGAACATGGTTGCTATCGTCAAGATGGTTTCCGTCTGCTCGATCATTTTGTGGTTCATAACGCCTGATAACGGTCTGTTGTTGCTCGCCGGGGTCAGTGCAGTCGGGTTGTGGGTCCGGAACCTTGTCTATTTTCTCATTGTGATGTGGCTGGATCGGGACAGCTTCCGGTTCAAGGTGGCAGCGGTATCCCTGCCGCATTTGAGGGAACTGGTCGTATTCGGTACCAAGTCATTCGTTCAAGGTGTCTCGTATCGTATCGAAACCATGACCGACAGCCTGGTCATAGGCATCATCCTCGGCCCGGCAATGGTGCCGTTCTACAGCATCCCTGCGAATCTCGTCCAGTACCTCAGAAATCTCTGCAGTGCGATAACTCACGCCTTTATGCCACTTTTCAGCAGTCTCGATGCGCGGCATGAGGTCGAGCAGATTCGCCAGATCTACCTTGTCGCAAGCAAACTGATGGTTGGTTTGGTGCTGCCACTTGGCGCTGGCGCCGTGCTGCTTGGCCCCGCATTTCTTACAATCTGGATTGGTCCGGAAATAGCCGACCATTCGCAAACGATTATCCTGTTGCTAGTGCTCTTCCTTAGCCTGCCCCTCCTGAACCCCTTTTCAAGCCGTTACCTGACCGCGATCAACCGGCACGGCATATTCGCGATTTTCTCCCCCGTTTCAGCCCTGCTGAACCTCGGTTTGACCATCCTTCTGGTCCAGTGGATGGGTGTTGTCGGGGCTGCCTGGGCCTCGCTGATTGCAGTTATAACTGTGTTTCCGATATATCTCGTTTACACCACACGCCACCTTGGAATCACTGTTATCCGGTATGTCCGGGAGAGCATCATGCCCGCATTTTCTCCAACCCTGTTCATGACATTGGCCGTTCTTTACTATCGGATCGAAGTCGAATTGACTAGCTACATGGATCTTGTGCTCGGCGTGCTGATAGGGGGACTGATTTACCTGCCGTTATTCGTTGGCCTTGCACTGACAACAAGTGAACGCTCTTTTCTGGTTGGCCGCGTATTCGGGATGAGAAGGTAGGGGCAGGTTGTGATGCGAACCCGGGATGCGAGCGATCTGAGCCTGGCATTCGTCATTGACCGTTTCAGCCAGCGCGGCGCAGGGACCGAAGGGCAGCTACTCCGCCTAGTCAATGAACTGCTGAACCGCGGGGTGGATTGTCGTCTTGTAGCCTTGCAGCCAACCGACTACTTGTTGCAGCAGGGATTTCCCTGCCCTTGGCAGATTGTCGGCCGTGACCGGATTGCCGACCCCCGCACCTGGTACGCACTTTGGCGCTGTGCGCGGGACTTGCAGAGGCGAGGGGTCAGACTTGCCCATGTGTTTTTCAATGATGCATCCGTACTTGCACCGCCGGCGTTTTCAGTTACGGGGATGCCGACACTAATTTCCAGGCGTGACATGGGGTTCTGGTATACCCCGTCGTATCTGCGTTGCCTGCGGCTGACGCGCCGATGGATTGCCGGTTGTGTCGCCAACAGTTACGCCGTTCGGCGGTATACCAGTGAGATGGAGCGCATTCCGCCGGAGGCGATCAGCGTTATCTACAATGGGGTGGAGGCCGACCAGTCTCGCGTTGAGGCCGTGCCGGCGCTCGACGCATTGCGTGCCGAGGGTCGCGTGATTGCCGTGCTGGTCGCCAATCTACGGCCGATAAAAAGGGTTCAGGATCTCGTCGAAGCCCTGGGTTTTCTGCGTGCCAGCCACCCGGCACTGGCGGTCGCAGTGATCGGCGCCGGTGATTCCGCTGGACTGCAAGCGCGAGCGGCTGATCTGGATGTTGCCGACAGGCTGGTCTTCCTCGGATCCCGTGACGACGTGGGCAATTGTTTGCGCTATGCGGATATTGGCGTGCTGTGCTCGGAATCAGAGGGGTTCTCGAACGCCATTGTCGACTACATGCTTCGGGACCTGCCGGTGATCTGCACCGATACTGGTGGCAATCCGGAAGCGGTGGAAAACGGTGTCACCGGTTTGTTGTATCCTGTCGGAGACGTGGGTGGCCTTGCGGCCGCCCTTGCGCGGCTAGCTGACGATAAGGCGCTTAGAGGACGGCTGGGCGAGAATGCTGGCAAAGTCGCTCGTACGCGGTTTGCCGTGGACCGCATGGTAGCCGAGCATATCGCGCTTTACCGGTCGATTCTGCGGGAGCGGTAGGTGGTGGCCGGACTCTCTCGGGTTGTGCGGGCCCTTGGTCCGATAGGTCTGTATGCGGCTTCGCGAGGGCTAACGCGACGGCATCCCCGTATCCTGATGTACCACCGGTTTTCATCCGAGCCACGTCGTGGCTTCGTAAGCTCCGGGACGCTGGCTCGGCAGTTGACCATGATCCGCCGGCATTTCAACCCGGTCACGCTCAGCCAGCTTCTGGACATCTGGCGTTCCGGAGGCAAAGCGGCACCCAATACAATCGTGCTGACCGTCGACGACGGATACCGGGACTTCCACGATGTCGCCTGGCCCCTCCTGAAACGCCATGACGTCCCTGCCACGCTTTTTGTAACCACCGGTTTCGTCGACGGCGAGCTCTGGCTCTGGCCGGACCAACTTGCCTGGCTGCTGGAGAGCGTCCAGACATTACCGGAACAAGTGGTCGCCCCGCCGGTACAGTTGCAGCGCCAGCCAGGCAAAGTATGGAACAGGTCAACCGTCTGGCAGGCACTCGTCAATGCATTATTGCGGTTGCCAGACGGAGAAAAGCATTCGGCGATAGCGGCATTGGCGGCCGGCCTGGGTACGCGTCTGCCAGCTGCGCCACCGTCCGAGTACGCCGCGGTAAGCTGGGACCAGCTTCGGCAGATGCAGCTGGCCGGCCTTGACGTTGGGGGGCATACACACAGCCATCCGACGCTGCCCAGGGTGGCAGATGCGGACCTTCGATTGGAAATAGATCATTGTCGAGAGCGGTTGGACGCTGAACTTGGCCCCCGGCCGCGGCCATTTTGCTATCCGAACGGGCAGCCTGCGGATTTCAGTCAAGCGGTACGCGATCGTGTCGAGAAGGCGGGCTTCACCGGTGCCGTGGTCGCCTACGCGGACGGTCAGCCGCATCATGATCTGTATGCCTTGCGACGGCACGCCGCTGCCGACAGCGATTTTCAGTACAGCAAGGCCTTGAGCGGACTCGAGTGGCTTGGGCAGCGGGTGCGGCGCATGGTGGCGGCATGAGTTCGGTACTCGGCTATCAGCGGCGGGTGCCGGCGGTCGGTGCCGCGCTGCGGGAGAAAACAATCCCCGGCGTGATCTTTGCCATGTACTGTTACTTCCTGTTTGACTATTTTTTCCGCCTGGCCGCCCGCTATCCCTTCTACGCCCAGCTTCGTCCGACTCTGGTGATGGTGCTGCTGATTTCCTTCGCCCTGCTTTTCCAGGCGGACAGGTATCGCAGCGTGGTCCGTGACCCGCGAGTCATGGTGATATGGGCGCTGATTGCCTACCTGATCGTGTCGCTACCTCTGGTGGAATGGCCGGGCAGTGTGGTTCGGCATCACGTGGATGATTTCGTCCGTGCCGTGGTGTTCCTGTTCTTCACCGCCTTCATTGTCGATACTGATCGTCGTTTGAAGGTCCTCGTCGGGCTTTGGCTGGCGCTGCAGGTGCATCGGGTGTTCGAACCATTGCGCCTGAACATCATGTACGGCTACTGGGGGTCGGCAACGCATCTCGGGCATGGTGAGTTTGCCGATCGCCTTGCCGGGGCGCCCGCGGACGTGATCAACCCGAACGAGTTGGGCTTTGTGATCGTGACCGCGATCCCGTTTCTGCATTTCCTGCTCGGTGGTTCGCCGCGCTGGTCTCTCAAGCTGCTTTATTTGCTGCTCCTGCCGCCGCTGCTTTACGCACTTCTGTTGACGGGGTCGCGGGGGGCCTTTTTGGCAGGCCTCGTGGTGGTAGGGATGATCTTCTGGGAGAGCCGCCGAAAGGCGCTGGTCGCCGGTTGCATCATTCTGATTGCCATTGGCGGCTGGAGCCAGATGTCGGATACCCAACGTGACCGCTACCGGTCGATCTACGACGAATCCGCAGCCCAGTACCAGACTGCCCATGGGCGGCAGCAGGGGATCATCGACGAATTCAGGCTGGGACTGAACCGTCCGGTATTCGGGCACGGATTGGGAACCACCAAGGAAGCCAAAGTGCACTACACGCCAGGGCGGGCCCAGGCATCGCACAATCTTTACGCCGAGTTACTCATTGAAATCGGTGTGATCGGTGCGGCCGTCTTCATGTACTTTCTCTGGCTGGTGTACAGGCTGGTACGCCACAATCTTCGGCGCATGAAAACGGCATTGCGCGTTCGTCCGGAATTGCGAACGAGCTTCGAGTACCGCCTGAACCAAGCCTTGCTGACCACGTTCCTGATGTATGCGGTCTACAGTATCAATTACTGGGGGCTATCCCAGTCCTATTGGTATCTGTTCGCCGGTTTCTGTATTGCCTTCGCCCGCTCCATCAACCGCAATCAGGATCGCCTTTTCGGTTCCCCGCCTGAGCGGCAAACCCCGGTCCGACCGGTCGGGGAGAAATGAGAATCCTGCTTGTCGTCCGGTGGCCCAGTGGTGGCATCAGGACCTATTTGCGTTACGTCTACCGCCATGCCGAGTTGCGGGAGCATTCTTTCGCCCTGGTTTCGCCTTCGGCTCAGCATCTGGATTTTCTGAGTGAGCCGGAGTTTTCCAGCCATGTCGAATACCTTCCGCTTGATCCCGGAGTGATGCGCTTCGGAGCGGGCATCGTCTCCGCTTTGCGATCCTGGAGACCGGACCTGGTTCACTCCCACGGCTTCACCTCGGGCATTTTTGCTGCCCCTCTGGCCCGCTTATTGCGCAAGCCAAGCGTGCTGACGCCCCATGACATGCTACTCGATTCGCATCTCACGGGCCGAGCCGGAAGTGTTCGCCGCCTCGGTGTTCGTCTCGCACTTCAATCCGCAAATCACGTCATGGCGGTTGGTGAGGACGCCCGTCGGAATCTGCTGGGTTTCATGCCGAAACTCGCCGAAGCTGAACGTTGCTCCGTGGTCCGTAACGGCATTGATGCACAGGCCTTCCTCGGTCCGGAGCGTCGTGATCTGCGACGGGAACTCGGGCTGGCCCCGCAGACCTTGCTGCTGGGGTTTTTTGGTCGATTCATGGCGCCGAAGGGGTTTACGGTGCTCGTGGATGCGGTGGCCGACTGTCGGGGTCGTGGGCTTGATGTGCAGGTGGCCTGTTTCGGTTGGGGCGGCTTTATTCGCGAGGAGCAGGATAACCTTCGCCAACGGGGCCTTGCCGAGGCGTTTCATTTTCTGCCACACACCGACAATGTGATGGCGGCGCTGCGCGGCGTCGACGTGGTCACCGCGCCGTCACGCTGGGAGACCTGCCCGTTGTTGCCCATGGAGGCTTTGGTTGCCGGTGCCCCTTTGCTGGCCAGTGACTGTGTCGGTATGCGGGAGGTGGTCAGAAATACCCCGGCGCTGGTGTTTCCGAGCGGCGCTGCGGCGGTCCTGTCGCAGCGGATCCAGCAGCTTACGAACGAGTTGGCCGGGTTACAACAGGCGGCGGAGGCGTTTCGCGAGGAAGCTGCTCGACGATTCGATTCGGCGCAAACGGCGCGCGGACTCGCCGAAATCTATCGTCGGTTTGGCGCCGGGAACAGGGTGTGAGTCATGTGTGGAATCGCCGGATTCTGGGATGCGGGGAACAGACTTCGAAGCGGACCGGATGCAGTACTCAAGGCCATGGCACAGGCGATTCGCCACCGTGGCCCTGATGCGGAGGGCCAGACCTGGGAGCCGGGCCTAGGCGTTGGTATGACACATCGGCGCCTTGCGATTCAGGATCTGTCGTCGGCCGGCGGTCAGCCGATGCGCTCGCCCAGCATGCGCTTCACCATGGTTTTCAACGGCGAGATCTACAACTTTCTCCACCTGCGGAAGGAACTCGAATCACTGGGGCGTGGTTTCACCGGCCATTCCGATACGGAGGTCATGCTCACGGCATTCGAACAATGGGGCGTCGAGGCGGCGCTGGAGCGCTTTGCCGGGATGTTCGCCTTTGCACTGCTAGATCATGTGCATCGGGAGCTATGGCTGGTGCGTGACCGGATGGGTGAGAAGCCACTGTATTACGGCTGGCACCAGGACACGCTGGTTTTCGCGTCCGAGTTGAAGGCCCTGCGCGCGGTCCCGGGGTTCGCGCCGGAACTCGATCGCGACGCCCTGGCCCTGTTGTTCCGCCATAACTACATCCCCGCACCGCACAGCATTTTTCGCGGTATCCACAAACTGCTGCCTGCTCATTGTCTGCGTCTCTCGCTGGACACCTCCGGCCAGAGTGACTGTCGACCCGTGCGGTACTGGTCCATGGACGATGCTATCGGTCACGCAGCCGAGCTTCCGGAAGACGCGGTCCTGGACAGCCTGGAGGAACTGCTGGGTTCGGTGATCGGCGAGCAGATGCTGGCTGACGTGCCGCTCGGCGCCTTCCTGTCCGGTGGGGTCGATTCGTCAACCATTGTCGCCCTGATGCAGCAGAGGGCAAAGCGGCCGATACGGACATTCACGATCGGTTTTCGGGAAAAGGGCTTCAACGAGGCGGAGCATGCGGCAGCCGTCGCCCGCCACCTCGGCACGGACCATACCGAACTGTACCTGGAACCGGGCGATGCGCTGGATTGCATTCCACGGTTGCCGGAAATCTGGGATGAGCCCTTCGCCGACTCCTCCCAGATACCCACCTACCTGATCAGTCGACTGACTCGGCAGCACGTAACCGTCGCGCTGTCCGGAGACGGCGGTGACGAGTTGTTCGCGGGCTATGGCCGCTATCCGTCAACGCTGACGGCCTGGAACCGTCTGCATGCCAAACCGGGGTTTCGCCAGCGGGTCGAGTCTGTCGCCCTTGCCCTGCCGAACGCGATCGCCGGGTCCCTGGCGCGGGCAATCAGGCCGAAACGTCGCCACCTGTCGGGTTTCGGCATGGCGGAGAAACTTGCCGCGGAACGCGCTGCCCGAGGCGCCGGATCGCTGCAAGCGTTTTATCGCCAACGCGTCGGTTACTGGGCGGATCCCGCCGCGCTACTAGTGCGCGGTGCAGAGCCTAGCTACGTACTGAATGAGGCATGGCCTCGAAGCATTGCGGAGGCAACGTCGCTCCGGCAATTGCAGTGGCTGGATCTCAACAGCTATCTGCCGGACGACATTCTGACCAAGGTGGATCGGGCCGCCATGGCAGTAAGCCTGGAAACGCGTGTTCCTTTGCTTGACCACCGGGTTGTCTCATTCGCCCTGTCGTTGCCCGATCATCTGAAGCTCCGGGATGGGGCCGGAAAATACCTGTTGCGGCGGCTATTGCATCGACACGTGCCGGCATCGCTTGTGGATCGGCCCAAGCAGGGATTTGCGGTGCCGATCGCGCAGTGGTTGCGCCTTGAGCTCAGAGACTGGGCGGAAGCGCTGCTCGAGCGTCGGCGGCTTGAGCAGGAGGGCGTGTTGGATGCCACGCGCGTGCGCCGCACCTGGCAGGATCATCTCGAGGGACGCGCGGATTACAGTTTCCAGCTTTGGGGGATCCTGATGTTCCAGGCCTGGTATGAACGGCATTCCCGTTGTGGTGGTGCCGGCTGATGGCCGACGTACGGCCTGCCGCCTATAGCGCTCGGTATCGGCCGAGCATCCTGGCTTTGCTCGGTGGCGGAACGCAACGGTCGGCGCTCTGGCGCTGGCAGTTCGAGTCCAATCCGAGGGGTATTCCGTTCGACCCGGTGCTGATGCTGGACGCGCGGGGACGCATTGCCGGATTCAATGGCGTCATGCCGGTGCGGGTGCGGTTTGACGGTGTCGAGCGCATCGCCTGCTGGAGCTGTGATTTTCACGTGCATGTGGCGCATCGAGGAAGTGGCGTGGGTCGCCTGGTCAAGGAGGTACTGCACGGCAGGTATTCGCTGTTGTTGACTTTCGGGGTCAGCGATATCGCTTTCAGTGTGCTCCGTCGTCTTGGCTGGCATCAGGCCACGGACGTCTGGCGTTATCGCTACATTCGCCGAATCGGCAGCGTCAAGGATCTGGCTCGGCTGTCTCTGCAACTCGGAAATCGGCTGCGACGTCTGCCGACGCGGTCGTCGTCTGGTGCTTGTGAACTCGTCGCGAAGGAGTCGTCGTCGCTGCCGTCGGCGGAGGAGCTGGATGACCTGTGGGGTCGGGTGGCGGGTGGATACCCGCGCATTGTCTGTCGTGACCACGTCTATCTGGCATGGCGCTATGAACAATGCCCGGCTGGCGGTTACCGGTACCTGGTATTGCGGGATGCCGGACGGCTGCGGGCGCTTGCCGTCTATCGCCGTCATGCCGGGACGGCAAGGCTGGTCGACCTGGTTGCTGCTCGGCAGGATACGGCGGCGAGAGCGGTCTTGCTGAGCAGCTGGTTGCGCTGCACCGCGCATGCGCATCAGCTGCAGGTCGTCACCAGTGATCGTGTCCTGGGAAGATTGCTGGAATCGAAAGGGTTTCTCCGAACCCGCGATAAGCCCCGATTCCTGGTGCGGGACGGAGGCGAGGCGCCGGCCGTGGCCCAGGGCTGGTTTCTGATGGCGGGTGATTCCGACGGTGAATTTCTGCAGGCCGCCAGCGAGCAGGAACTGGGATCCGGTGCTGAGTCGCAGCCAACCGGAGATAAGGCGGGCAAGGCACTGCAGGTCCATGAAGTTTCGCCGGAGACCCTGTTCGCGGACTCTGCCATGTGGGATGACCTGATCCGTCGCTCCGATGCGGATCCGCTGTTCATGGGCTGGGCCTGGCAATCGACCTGGTGGGAAATCTGGCAACCCGCGCTTGGTCTGGAGCCTTGCCTGCTGGGAGTCTATCGGGAAGCGAATCTGGTGGGGCTGGCTCCGCTCTTCCGGTATCGGCAACGCCATGCCGTTGCCGATACCATTGAGCTGCATTTCATTGGTAACGCCTGGAACATCAGCCCGACGGTACGGACGGAATACATCGATCTGATCGCGGAACATGGCCTGCGTGACGACGTCACTAGGGCGGTCGAGCAGCATCTCGCCAATGCCGTGCACTGGGATGTGCTGGTTGTCTGTGACCATGTCGGGCGCGATCCCCTGCCCGGGCTGGCGGCAGCGAAGGGTACCTCCCGGCTGGTTCGAAAAACCGATGACGGCTGGTCTGTTGCCACGGATGGCTGTTTCGCCGACTGGTTACAGAGCCTCGGCTCCAGCACCCGGTTGAAGGTCTATAACCGGCGACGTTATCTGGCAGCGGGGTCGACCCTGTGTTTTCGCTGCGAGCCGGATTTCCGTAAGGCGCTGGCGCAATTGAACGCCTTCCATCAGAAACGCTGGGGGAAGCCATGTTTTTCCGGCGAGAGCCTGGATTTTCACCGCAGGCTGCTTTCGCGTCTCGATCGACCGGAGGCAATTCGCTTCACGGTTCTGGAGATCGACGGAGTCGTCCGTTCCGTGCTGTACGACCTGCGCCTGGCTGGCCGGACATACAATCTGCAGGCGGGCTTCGATGAGGGGTTCGACCCGAAGGTTTCCCTGGGGACCCTGCATCTTGGCTATGCCATCGAGGAGGCGTTCTCGGCGCCGGCGGTGCGCGCATACGATTTGCTAGCGGGGACAGGGAAAAACACTGACTACAAGCGGCATTTCCACGGCCATTGCGTCCGATTCGTTACCTTTCAATTGGTTCGCAAGCCAACGTTGCGCCTGGTTTATGGTGTCTATGGAATGATGCCTGACTCGCTCCGCCATCAGGCTCGGCGCTGGTTCGGAAGAAGAGGCGCTTAGCCAGTGAAGACAAGCCCTCCGCTGATAAGCGTGATCACGCCGACCTTCAATCGCGCCAGCTTCCTTGGACAGGCGGTTGAGAGCATTCTCGGGCAATCCCATTCCAGACTCGAACTGCTGGTGGTTGATGACGGCTCAACTGACGGGACGCGGGCCCTCATGCAGCGTTACCTGGGGGACGAGCGGGTTAGGTATTTCCATCAGGAGAATCAGGGCCAGAGCGCCGCCAGGCGGTTCGCACTCGGTCAGGCCCGTGGCGAATTCATCGCGTTTCTCGATTCCGACAATATTGCGGCGCCCACCCGCCTTGCCACATGCCTCGGTGCGCTGCAGCAGTCCCGGAAATATGACGTGGCCTATGGTGACGTAATCAAGATCGATGGCGACGGCAATGAGATATCACGGTCAAACATCCGTCGTTACAGCGGTCGTATTCTTCCGCAAATGCTCCAGGAAAATTGTGTCAGCATGAATACCGCGCTTGCCAGGCGGTGCGTTTTCGACTCGGACGTCATGACGGTACCACATCGACGGGTGGCTGATGATTACGAGATGTGGCTGCGAATTTCGGCACGTCACCGATTCCTGTACCTAGCGGAATATCTTGCGTACTACCGGGTGATGCGGGAGCAGATATCCTCCGACAAAATCGGCCGCTTCGACGCAAATGAAGCAATCCTCAATGATTTCCTGCGTGAATACAGAGGATTGATTACGTCTGCCGAACTGCGTGCGGGGTGGAGCGGTTTCATGCTCCGAAAGGGTGAATACCATGCGTCTCAGGGACGAATTGTTGCAGCACTGCAGTGTTACATGCGTGCGTTGCGACATACACCCGGCAGTCGGCGCCCGTGGCGGTTCATCGCCAGACTCGCGGCCTTTGGCCTCATTCGTAGCCGTAACGCTGGATGACAGGAGCCAGATAGTCGTTGAGCACTGCCTGTTGTTCGTTGCTCAGGTCGGACCGCCATTTCTGATTCTGGTTGGAAACGGTAATCGATTCAACCGTCCTGTGGAAGAGTTCACTATTGCGTGAACTTGAGAGGTCGAGAAAATCCAGTGTGCGATCCGTTTCTTGCAGCTTGTTCTTGCAGAAATCCTCGTATCGGATTTCCAGGTAGTCTTCTTCCGGAATCATTGAGCTGGCCTTTTCGAATGCCTTCATCCGGTTTTCCCAGCCAATTGCAGCGAGCAGCACAAACGACTCGCCGCTGTCCTGCCATGCCTTGCGCTGCGCATCACTCAGTTCGCCGCGCGCCCATTGCCCTGGACCGGTCCAGCCATCGAAGTATGGTGCCGCAAGCACGGAGTTGACCACGGCACGACCATCCCGAACGATATGAACGAATTTGGCATCGGGGAAGATCCGTTTCAGATAGCGGATTCTTGGCCAGCCGGTTATTTTTGCCAGCAGCCGCTTGTCTGCCGGGATCGATCGGGCGAGTGCGCTCCGAAGGCGTGGGACGACGCGCGGAATGACGTCGTGTTCCGTGATGTCGCGATAGGGCCTGGAGAAGCCGTGGCAGTGATGTTCCCAGAAGCGATAGGGTTCGCTTGGCACCAGGTACCGCCTGGCGAGCTTCCCGACGACCGGATAGTCCAGTGCCTTGATGCCCCAGCGGTTCAAATAAACTCGACCTGGCCGCTGTTCGGCCAGCTGCGTCAGCCAGCCGAGGTCACGATGGTGCCGCAGGATATCGTGGAACATGGTGCTACCGCAGCGCCCTGTGCCGACGATGAAAATCGGTTTCTCGATCATTGCTTGGTTCCGGCAGAGTTCCGAGCGGATCCGTGTTTTCTTAACCCGAATCATGAAACATGCTAGTGCCAGTTGTCATTGTAAGTTTCCTGGCGTGGGGTTGGTGTAGGTGGCATGACGGCTGAACCGCGAATCAGTGTGATTACTCCCACCTTCAACCGGGCACAGTATCTGGCTCAGGCCATTGAAAGTGTCCTCGCCCAGAATTACGTGAATCTCGAACACTGGATTATCGATGACGGATCGACCGATGGCACCGAGACGGTCGTGGCGCGCTACCTCGACGATCCGAGGGTTCACTACGTGCGGCAGGGCAACCAGGGTCAGAGCGCCGCCAGGAATCGGGGGCTGTCGTTGAGTGAAAGCGACTTTGTCTGCTTTCTGGATTCCGACGACTACTGGTTGCCCGGAAAGCTTGAACGCTCCCTGGCCGCTTTCGCGTCGAATCCGGACGTGGGCATCGTTTACGGTGATTACGTCTTCATTAACTCTGCGGGCCGGGAGGTGGCAGTCAGCAATATGCGGCGCCATAGCGGCCGAATCGTCGCCCAACTCCTGCGCGATAACTGCGTCAGCATGAATACGACCATGGTCCGCCGGCGTTGTTTCGAAGAGCACGGCGGTTTCAGCGAGTACCGGGTCGCCGATGATTATGATTTATGGCTTCGTTTTTCAGCTTATTACCGATTTTTTTATGTGCCGGAACGTCTGGCCTGCTATCGCATGATGGAAGATCAGATTTCCTCTGACAAAATGGCGCGATTTGAAAGTAACGAACGCATCATTCGCCGATTTCTAGAGGCGCACGGGGATCGCGTGACCACATCGGAGGCGCGTGCCGGCTGGTGCTATTTTCATACCCGAAGGGGCCGTTACCTGGCATCTCGGGGAATGACACTGCAGGCTGCGGGTGCGTACGGGCGCGCACTCGCATACGGCCCGTTTTCGAGAGCACCCTGGCGCGCGTTGGCAAAACTGGTTCTCACGGGCACCGGGTAGCCATCAGCGAGCCGAGCCGGTGAGCAGATTTTCGAGTACGGTAAGCGTCTCGCCCTCCAGGGTGCTTGCAAGGAGCTGTTTCTCCGCGGCGCAATCTGTGGCCGAGCAGCGCATGTCCAGGCTCACCAGTGCACCATCGCGGCGGCCTGACAGCGCTCCGCGGAGCATCTGCGCCTTGATCGCAAGGGGGCCACTGGTCCAATTGCCAGCAACGGCATAGCCCGCAGCCAGGGCATGGGATTGGTCAAGGTGGCGGTGGCGCAGTGTCATAATCGACCAGCCATCAATCGGACCCGTTTCCCGGTGCTCGATGATCCATTCGTCCGGATCAACCAGTCGATTGCCGTATTGCACCAATTCGTGTCCCTGTCGCTGCGGCGCGTACAGCCAGATGCCGAGGTGGATTGTTGTGTTCAGGCGACTGCCTCCACGGTAAGCGGTGCGCAGCACTTGGTCGGCACGGTGCATGTCCGGGCTCCAGGGGCCGGGCGTCGCGCCAGGCATCTGTTCCCGATCGGCAAGCTGCGCAGGGGCGGTCAGCGGTCGCACTTCGGCGGCCTTCTCTGCACCAGTCAGGTAGAGGGCAGGAATCCATACGACCGCAGCCAGGACGAGCACACCGCATGCCGCCCTACTCCAGTGTGACGCGTTGCGGGGAATCAGATTTCGGCTGGTTCCCGCGTCGGCTTCCCGCTCTCCCGCCAGCCACCGGGCGAACAGGAAGAACGGAATCAGCGCGAGGGCGAACAGGATCCAGCCAAACAGTTCATGCTGGCTGATCAGACTGCTTTGCATTTCCGTCTCGTAGCCAACCAGGATGATGGTGAAAATACGCGCCCAGTTGACCACCAGTGCCAGCGCCACGGCAGTGGCATGCAGGGCTATCCAATCCCGGATGCGGGACAGGTTGAGGGCGCTGAACAGCGTCGCCAGGGTAAGGCCGACGATCAGGTAGCGAAGCCCGGAGCAGCCGTGGGCGATTTCGAAGGTGCCGATGTCCAGAAGATGGATGTAGACGCCTTCGACCTCGAAATGAATCCCGCGCAAGCCCAGCAGGACGGTGTTGATTTCGGTCGCAAGGAGCTGCAGCGGGAGAGCCAGGTAATCCCAAAAGGGCACGGCATAGAGAAGTATGCCGACCGGCACGGCAAAGGCCGCGCCGCCGCGAATTCCGAGCAATGCGAGAATGCAGGCCCACCACAGCAGCACCAACCCGATCTGCTGAAGGACCATCACGTTGATCATTGCGGCCAGACCGATGCCGACGGCAAGCACCGCGGCCAGCAAGATGCCGGCCGCGTTTGGTCGAATTCGAAAAGGTCCCGACTGGACCAGGCTGCGCGTCACCAGGAAGGTGGAAATCGCCAGAACCAGGAGGCCGTGCGAATAGGCCTCATCGAATCGAAGCCAGCGATTGAGCAATAATTCCGCCGGGTAAGGAAAGCTTGCAACGACCAGCACCAGCGTGCCGAAGGCGACCAGGCCATCGGTGCGGCGCCAGATCGGTGCCGCTCGGCCCTGCATGGTGGTTGCGCTCATCGCGTCAGAATACGCGGGTCAGTTCCAGAATGACCGCGTTTTCCGTGTATTGCGCGGCACGGTCATCGGAGCTCCGGTGCTGACGCCGCAGCGTGGCGCCGGCCTGCATCTGGGGGCTAAGCAGGTGCGCAACGCTGATCTGGGCCAGCCAGAGGTCGTCGTCGCGGCCCTCACGAAATTCCAGTCGTTCCCAGCCAGCTCTCGGGATAACCGCGGTTCGCGGCAGCCATTGCCAACGCCAGAAGGCATCGGCGCCGTAGCGCTCCTCAGAGTCCCCCGCAACGACGAACTCGCGTCGTTCATGGAACCCCCGGAGAACCACCCGGGACCGACCGGTTTCATACGCGGCCGACCCGGTTGTTCGCTTGCGCACGAAAATTTCCCGCTCGATGTCGACCAGGCTGATCAATTCCGGATCGCCGGTTACCGGATCGATCTCGATCTGGAATGTCTGCTCGCCGATGGTGAAACGGTCCGAAATCTGTTGGGTCTCTCGGTAACTGAGGCTGAGATCGAGGCGAGCTGTTTGGTGCGATATAAGACCAAAGTAGGTGTCACCAAAGAAGCGCCGACCGTAGCGACCCTCGATCTGGGTACGGTCACCTTCCCAGCGCAGTCCGGCATCCCAGTAGCTGCTGCCGAATCGATCCTGACTGCCATCGGGCCGTGGTTCAGTTTCATAGCCGCCACGGCCAACGACGCGCAGCCGGTCGGTGATCAGGTAGCCAAGTTCGAGGAAGGCATCGTCGAAATAGCGAGCACGGGGGTCAATATCCTCGCGCCTCACCCGTTCAGAGCGCACCGATGCTCGCCAGGAAAAAGGATCCGCGGCGTCAGGGCTGACAAGGTTGAAACTGCCCAGATGGCGGGTAACGTTGGGCACGCCCTCGTTATAGTTCGTGCGGGAATAGGCGTAGCGTGTGACCGAACTGCCGACCGGGCCGAAGTCCTGCAGAAG
Source organism: Methylonatrum kenyense (assembly GCF_023195885.1). Taxonomy (GTDB): domain Bacteria; phylum Pseudomonadota; class Gammaproteobacteria; order Nitrococcales; family Aquisalimonadaceae; genus Methylonatrum; species Methylonatrum kenyense. The sequence continues at coordinate 51,907 of NZ_JALPKO010000008.1, read as the reverse complement.
GTAAGGGCTTGCGCGCAGTGTCAGGGCATCGGCCCGGTTCCTGGTGGCGAGCGCATTGTCGCGGCTGAATGCTCCGCGGCTGGTGATTGGCTGTTGCTCGTAGGTGGCGCCCGCATCCAGAAACAGTCGTTCTTGAATCACCGAGGTGGTGCTGTCGGCGTTGAGGGTGTGGAGCACATCGTTGCGGCTGGAATCATCCCAGTAGTGCAGCAACTGCGCCTGGTAATCCGTTTGCACCCGGAAACGCGGACCGATGCGGCAGAAGCTCACTGCCGGAATCAGTTCGCTGATAAACTCTGATTCCTCGTCATCTCTGGAGAGCGTGACGTTGTCCGTATAGGTCTGACGAAACGTCAGCGACGGCGTGAGCAGGAAAGGACGCCCCTGCTGGCGTTCCAGATGGATAGCCGAGAGGCCGCCGTCCCGGTCGCCGCGGCTTGGCAAGGGTAGTCGGCAGGCGGCGAGTGTCGGAGCCCCGGCCGGGCCTGTGGCTGCCCGGTCGCGTTGTGTGGCCTGGGCCGCCAGGTCACCGGGCGCTGCAACGAGCAGCGCCATGGCCACCGAGGCCGACAACAGACCGCCCGAGACAGGTTGGCGCTGATGTGAATCGCGCAGATTAGTCTGGACGCTGCGCTCACGAACTCCTGTCTGCGGTTCCATAGTAGCCCCCGTAATAGCCGCCGTAATCATCCCCGCCGGGCCCGCCAAAACTTTGGTTCAGAACCAGATTGATGGCTTTGTTGGGATCGAGTTGTTCGATGGCGGACGTCACCTGGTGGCGTAGCGTTGATGACGCCTTTACTACCATGACGACCTGGCCGACATTGGACGACAGGGCGCACGCCTCCGGCGTACCCAGCAATGGTGCCGAGTCAAACAGGATGATCCGACGAGGTGACGGGTCTGCCAGGGCCGCGACTATGCGTTCCATGCGGGCACTGGATAATAACTCCTCACTATCCGCATGCTGTTTGCCGGCAGGGAGCACATAAAGTGATTCGATGCTGGTTGGCATGACGACTTGGCCTGCGCCAAGGCGGTCGTCGGCAAGCAGGTCAACCAGCCCGGGGCGATCCTGAACTCCCAGCAGTTTGCTGGCGTGTGCCCGAGAGACATCCCCGTCGACCAGAACCACGGAGAGATCCGGATCATGCGCGATGCTAAGTGCCAGGTTGATTGACGTAAAGGTTTTGCCTTCGCCGGCGACGGCGCTGGTAATCATGATCAGATTGCCACGCTCGATGGCCGGGGCACCGCGGCCGAGCGCGTTGGCAATCAAGGGACGCTTGATCCGTCGGTATTCGTCCCGCATCTGGCGTTCGAGACGCAAGGGCGGCTGCACGCCCAACTTGCGCAGCCGGTTGATGTCAACCTCCAGCATCGGCGCCTGGGTGTCGAATACCGGGGGCGGCTCGACACCCTTGCTCTTGTTATCCAGGGGGAGGACAGGTTCCGGTGGTGCGTTTCCGTCCACTGCATGGTTGCGACCGGGCCTGCGCAGACGGCCCAGAGCTTTCTCGATGGTACTCATATCGGCAGGTTCCGCATTAGTGTCTGCAGTTGGGCTGCCGCGACGTCCGCATAAAGTGCGGTTGCACCGATCATGCCGATCAGGGTCAACGCGACCAGGCTGAAAACGGAAAAACCAATCAACTTCATGTGACGTTGGGTTTGCGTCATGGCCAGGCTGACGGAGCCAAGTACCGGGCGACCAGTGAGGTCCGACAGCAATTGTCGGGTATGGAAAACCGGCCGAATCTGGTGCAGAAAGAAGGCAAATGCGCCGCCAATACCGAAACTGATTGGCAGAAGTGCAAGGATGTAGAAATCACGCGGTGGACCTGCCGCCTCCACCGGGCGGACGGGTGGGTCAATCAGGCGAAACTGGAACTGGCCGCCGGAGGTGTCGGCCTCGGTCGACATTTCTGCGGTACTCAGCCGGCTGAGGAGGGTCTGATAGCGATCCCGCGTCACCTCGTAGTTCCGGTTCAGATCGGCCAGGCGAGCCTCGACGTCAGTGATTTCGTCGACCTGGGCCTGCAGGTTGCGAATCCTGTTGCGTTGATCGGATATCCGGGCCTCAATGGCGGCAATTTCTCCGTTCCAGTCGTTCAGGCGGATGCGGAGTTCCTGATAGACCGGGTTGGCACTGAGGTTTGCGCGCGTGGTTGGCTGCGGTTCGGCGGCAACGCGATCCCGTTCGGCCTGTTGTCTCTCGATCTGGCCCTGTAATGCAATGACGTCCGGATGTGCTTCGGTATACCGCAGCAGCAATTCGTCAAGTTGTTCATTGCCTCGCCGAATCTGCTCATCCAGCACTGTCAGACGGGGGTTGGGAACGGTTTCGCTCTGCCGACCACTTTCCAGCGCAGCGATTTCCTGTTGCAGGCGGTCCCGCCGATTGGCCGCTGTCCGCAGGTTCGACTCCAGCTCTTCGAGTGTCTCTTCCGCTCCACGCAGGCGGCCATAGTAATCTCGACCACCCTGCTCCGGGAGCAAGCCCATGTTTTCGCGTTTGAAGTCGGCCAGGCGTTGCTCTGCGGTACGCAGGCGGTTCTCGTATTCAGCCACCTGGCGTTCCAGAAAGCCGGTGGCTGTGGCGGAATCGGTTAGCGTCATGCCGAGGGTCTTCTCGGTCATGATGTCCACTACCGCCTGGACGACCTGTTGCGCCTTCTCCGGGTTCGAGTTGGTATAGGCGATCTGATAGAGATTGTTTCGGCTTCCGCTGATGTTTATTCCCTGAGCGAGTCCCCGGAGCAAACGCTCCTGCTCCACTTCGCTTCGCGCGGCGAGCATCAGGTCCGCGTCGTTCGCAATGCGCTCCAGATTTTCGCGGTTGAGCAGGGTTGTTGTCAGTGCCTGAACGCGCGCATTCAGGTTTGGCGAAACCGCGAGATTCGCAAGCAACGGCTCCAGCATCGATTGCGTATCGACCTGCACCCGCGCCTGGACCCGGTATTCGTCGGGCATCGTGAGGACAACGTAAGCCCCGGCCGAAGACACAAGAAAGACGATCACCAAGGCGAACCAGCGAAACCGCCAGGTGCCGCGCAGTTCTCCGAGAATATAGGTATACAGTTCATGCATGGCCCAACTCCACCCGCGTGCGAAAGGCCCCTGTAAGCGGGCCGGTTCGACGATCGGCCCAGCCACAGCCAAGCGGTTCTAGAAAATCGACTCCGGAATAACCAGTACGTCGCCTGGCCGCAGTGGGTGGTTTTGACGCATGTCGCCATTTGAAATCAGGTCATTCAGCCTCACGTTGTAAGTTCGGCTGTCGTCTCCAGTGCCGCGGACCAAACGGGCCCGGTTGCCGGCAGCGAACTGGGTCAATCCACCAACTTCAATTACCGCATCCAGGACCGTCATGCCGTCCCGGTAGGCAATCGCCTGCGGCTGGACCGCCTGTCCGATAACGCGAATCTGGTCCTCGTAGGTGCCCACGAAACCCGTGACCATAACGGTGACGTTGGGGTCACGGATAAAGGCGGACAGTTCTGATTCGAGGTCCTCGGCCAGGACGGACGGCGTTTTGCCGGCGGCGCGAACGCTTTGCACCATGGGCACCGAGATCTTGCCGTCCGGTCGCACCGGGATATCCACTGACATGTCGGGGTTGTTGCGGACATAAACGCGCAACTGATCGCCGGGACCGATGACGTAATCGGCATCACCGATGTCGGCAGGTGTCGGCACTGTGCCACGGGTCTGGCCACCGGCACATGCCACCAGACTGAAAGTCAGGAAAACGAGCAGCATTCGGGCAAGTAAACGTGAACGCGTCATCGGTAGGCCCCCCCTGGTACGCCATTTTTTTGAATACAGCCAATCCGGACTCCGCAATCGCCTCCGTGGGCGCCTGTCAGCCATCGGGCAGCGTCGCCGGATCCTTCCTGTCTACCGGTTAAGCATTGCCCGTAATTCGCATGTCGTCAATTTACGACAGCTTGCAATTGCGTCAGTACGTCGGCGGCTTGTCGTCACTGACAAGATAGGCCGTGCTTAACACAACCGCCAGCGTGCGCGGAGAAATTTTTTCGTTGATTTTTCGGGAGGGTGGGGCACGGTTGCCATAGGCCGCGTTCCGTCGCGGCTATGGGATCTTGGTTGGTTCAGGAATGGGTAGTGGGTTAGAGGTCATCCGCTACACGGAGTGATTACGAGCAGTCAGTTGACGTCGACAGCGAGTTCCTCTGAGTAGGGGCTCCAGCGACCGTCGCTGTCCTTGGTCCTGACGGCGAAATGGTAAGTGCCGGAGCTCAGGCCCTCAACGGTCGTTCCGTAAAAATTCTCTTCTTCGAACACACTGCCGGAATAGTCGGATTCGTCGTGGCGACGGTACACCAGTTCGTGACCCTCGATTTCGTGGGTGTAGAGGCGTTGATCATTCTGGCGCTCGTGCGGAGGTTCCCAGGAAAACTCGATGGAGTTTCCGGAGACGGCAGTGCCGCTGCCGGACGATGTTCCATCACTGCTGCTGGTGCCGCTGTCATCACTGCTGCTGGTGCCGCCGCTGTCATCACTGCTGCTGGTGCCACTGTCATCACTACTGGCGGTAGTGCCGCCGTCGCTACTGCTGGATGTGCCACTGTCACTGCTCCCGGAACTGCTTCCTCCGCCTCCACCGCCAATACAGCCGGTGATCAGGAGGCTGCAGAGAAACAAGGCGGGAATCGACCACGAACGAACGGACCGGGATGAGACCCGATAGCTTGACTCAGGCATTCACGATGCTCCTTAGAAAGGCTGCGGCCAGTTGGGCCGCGAAACATGGGTACGGTCGGTCAATCCAGCATGCCCGGGATTGCTATCCCACTGGAGTGCCGCACGGAGAGATTAAAAGATGTTCAAAAACAGTGGTATCTGTGATCTCTGGACGACAGAAACACGGTGTCGACGATTAATTGACGTTGCTCCCCGAGGTTGGTGGTGAATAACGCAAGTTCGTCGATTCGGGCGAGGTCGAGGTGCCGTTCGCGGGGTGCGGTGCGGATGTTCTCGGTTGGAATGCGCAGTTCGTTGCGACCCGGTTCGAGTGTGGTGTGCAGATTGTAGCGATCCTGGTAGTTGCCGCCGCGTTGCCAATGCTCGTGGTCGCGAATGGAAACCGTCAGCGGCAATGCGGTGTCGGCCGGATTACGCAGTACCAGATGCAGGCAATGAGTGTCGTTCCAATTACCCAGGGACCGTTTCAGCGTCGTTCCGGCGTAGCGACCCGGGGTGAGGTCGACATGCAGCATGGGTTTCCCGTCCGGTCCCGTGCGAATGTCGCCCTGGGTCCAGCGTCGATGCTCGAAGGCGTGGTTGAAGTCGGCCAGCACCGGGAAACTCAGCCGCGCACCGACCCGGTCCCAGAGGCCGGTAATCGGCAGGTACAGGCTGGCGCTAGCCAGCGGCAGGGCGAGCAGGGGCAGAAGCAGTCGACGATGTTTCAGTTGCGTGCAGGCGCCGACGACCAGGCCGATGCCATTCAATAACAGGTCATCGATGCTCGGCTGTCGCCCGGTCAATGCCTGCAGGCCCTCGATGCTGGCGCCAAGCAGGAACAGCCCCGCCAGAATCGCCAGAATCCGTCCCGGTGGGCGTGGTGACCGCATGCGTGACAGGCACCAGGCCGCGGCCAGGGCGAAGAATGCGACATGCGCGATTGCCGACAATTCCTGGGGTGGCCCGGGGCCGCCGGTCAGTCCCTCGAGGTCGATAAAGAACAGGGGCACGATCAGGACAAGCAGCGCTGGCAAGAGATAAGTCGCGATGCGCTGCATGGCCATCGGTGCGTTCAGCAGCGGCCGTAGTTGTCGTCGAATCGCAGTATGTCGTCCTCACCGAGATAGCTGCCGGTCTGCACCTCAATCAGTTCCAGCGGTATGACTCCGGGGTTCTCCAATCGATGCATCGTTCCCAGGGAGATGTACGTCGATTGATCCTCGCTGACCAGGTAGCTTTCCTCACCGCGCGTGACCCGCCCGGTGCCACGGACCACCACCCAGTGTTCGGCGCGGTGATGGTGCATCTGCAGCGACAGTTGCTGCCCGGGATTGACGATGATGCGTTTCACCTGGAAACGATCGGCACTGGCAATTCCCTCATAGCAGCCCCAGGGGCGTGTTACCCGGCGATGTTGCAGGGTCTCGCTGCGTCCCTCGCGGCGGAGTCGCTCGACCACGGTCTTGACCTGCTGAATGCGATCACGTTTCGCGACCAGGACGGCGTCGACAGTTTCTACAATGATGCAGTCGTCGAGTCCGAGGCCGGCCACCAGTCGGCTGTCCGCATGCACAAAGGTGTTGCGGCAGTCCTCAAGCAGTGTGTCACCGGACTGCGTGTTACCCAGCTCGTCGGCGGTCCGGGCCTGTTGCAGGGCCGACCATGAGCCAAGGTCGCTCCAGCCCGGGTCCATCGGCACGACCATGGCACGCGTGGTGTGTTCCATCACTGCGTAGTCGATGGACTCGGATGGCGCAGCCGCGAATGCCTGCTCGTCAAGACGGAGGAAATCCAGGTCATGCCGGCCTTCGGTCAGGGCGCGACGGCAGGCATCCACGATCGCCGGCGCCTGTCGTTCAAGTTCCTCAAGCAGGCTTTCCGCCCGGAACAGAAAAATGCCACTGTTCCAGTAGTAATCGCCGCTGGCAAGGTAGTCACGTGCGGCTGGCAGGTCCGGTTTCTCGACGAACTGCGCGACCGGTAAGGCCGGGCCAGTGGCGTTGTCGTGCCGTGCGCGGATATAGCCATAGCCGGTTTCGGGATGGGTCGGGCGGATGCCGAATGTCACCAGCGCGCCCTCCGTGGCAGCTTCCAGACCGTCAAGCACGGCCGACTGGAATGCATCGACATCGTCAATCAGGTGGTCAGAGGGCATGACCAGCAAGATGGCATCGGGCTCCCCCTGCAGGCAATGCAGTGCCGCAACCGCGATGCCTGGCGCAGTATTGCGCCCAACTGGTTCGAGCAGGATGTGGGGTGTCCAGACGTCCAGTTGCCGTAATTGCTCGGCAACCAGGAAACGGTGGGCCTCGTTGCAGACGACGATCAGGTCGGAGCCGGTCGTCAGCCCCTGACATCGGGCGGCGGTTTGTTGCAGCAGCGTCATATCCGGCGAAGCGAGGCGCAGCAACTGTTTTGGAAAATGTTCCCGCGACAGGGGCCAGAGGCGTGTCCCGGCGCCGCCCGAGAGGACTACGGGGATGATCCGGCTGTCATTCATGGCTTGTCTCTTTCTGGTAATCAGATGCTGGCGTGACTTTCCAGTAATTTGCGTTCCCAGGCGAGCGATGTCGACACGATGGTCTGCAAGTCGTCGTACCGTGGCTCCCAGCCGAGTACGCTGCGAATGCGACTCGCCTCCGCGATCAGCGTTGCCGGATCGCCGGCGCGACGGGTTTCCTCGCGAACCGTGAGTTGCCTATCGGACACCCTGCCCACCATGTCCAGCACTTCCCGCACGCTGTAACCGTGTCCGTAGCCGCAGTTGAGGGTGGTGGAATCGCCGCCACGGCGCAGATAGTCCAGGGCACGAAGATGCGCCGCCGCGAGGTCCTCGACGTGGATGTAATCGCGAACCCCGGTGCCGTCGGGTGTCGGGTAGTCGGTGCCGTAGATGGCAACATGCGGACGTTTGCCCACAGCCGCCTCGCAGGCAACCTTGACCAGCAGGGTGGCGCGGGGTGTGCGCTGCCCGATCCGGCCGCCCGGATCACTGCCGGCCACGTTGAAATAGCGAAGCGTGACGAAGCGCAGCGGGCTGGCCGCAGCCAGGTCGCGGAGCATCCATTCAGACATCAGTTTCGAGTACCCGTACGGATTGATCGGCGCCGGGGTGGCGTCCTCCCGCGCAATGCCGCCTGCTGGTGTGCCGTAGACCGCCGCGGTGGACGAGAAAATGAAATACGGGATCTGCTCCTGCTGGCAGCAGACCAGCAGGTTGCGGGTCGCGCAGGTATTGTTGCCATAATATTTCAGCGGGTCGGCGACTGATTCGGGGACTATCGTGTGGGCCGCAAAATGCATCACGGTATCGATGCGGTGCTGCTGCAGGATGGCCCGCACCAGCGCTTGGTCTGCGGTGTTGCCGACGATCAGCTCGGCGTCGGGTACAGCGTCCGCAAAGCCGGTGCTGAGGTCGTCCAGCACCACCACCTGCTCGCCGCGGGCGGCGAGTTGTTGCACAACGTGGCTGCCGATATAGCCGGCACCTCCGGTGACAAGTACGTTGGTGCGCGGCATGTGCATTGGTCTCCCTGGTAGCCCGGTTCCAACCTTGAACGTATGCGAATGCGGGTAAAAGGCAAGATCGCGACCCGATGCCTGGTTTAGTGGCGGGGGGGATCCCATCCGCAGGAGGAAGTGAATGCAGTTGCTCGAGACAGCACAGGGGGTTGTGCATTACCGGCTGGATGGCGCCGAGGACGTGCCGGTGATGGTAATGCTGAATTCGCTTGGCACTGATCTCCGGATCTGGGACGACCTGGTCGAGCGGCTTACACCGTCATGGCGCGTGCTGCGCTACGACCTGCGTGGGCACGGCCTGACGCCCGCCACGCCGGGGCCCTACTCGATGGAACTGCTGGCCTCTGACCTGCTGGCGTTGCTGGACGCGCTGGGCATCGACCGTTTCGCGCTCTGCGGTCTGTCCATCGGTGGCATGATTGCGCTGCAGGTGGCGGCGCATGCGCAGGGGCGGGTGACGCATCTGGCGCTGTGTGACACCACGATGAAGATGCCGGAGCCTGCAATGTGGCACGAACGTGCCCGGCAGGCCCGAGACGAGGGCCTTGAGGCAATGGCCGACGCGGCGATCGAGCGATGGTTTACGCCCGCGGTTCGGAGGACCCCATTTGCGGCCGGGGTTCGGACTATGGTCGCCCGAACCTCTGCGGAGGGTTACGCAGCGTGTTGCGAGGCAATCGCTGCCATGGACCTGGAGCTGTTGGCGCAAAAAGTGGAGGCGCCGACCCGCGTTTTCGTCGGTGAACATGATCCGGCGACGCCGGTGGCCGCCGCGGATGCCATCTGCAAGGCGATCCCGCAAGCCGAATTGACGGTGATGCCGGGGCTTTACCATCTGGCCTGTATCGAGCGTCCGGATTTGTTTCTTCCGGCGATGGAGCGGTTTTTGTCGCCGTGATCGGGGCGGTCCGGAGGGGGCTTGGGTTTGGTGCCCGACGTGGTGGGTGGTGCCGGGTTCGGGCGCCTGACACCGCCTGCATTCATTGTGCTTAATGCGCCATACGTGGATTGGTTTTTGGACAAAAAGGTTTTCGGTTTTCGGACCAAAGCAGGAACTGGCTGCGCCTCCTGCATTAGCACTACGTCCTGGTGGTCGTCGTAGGGTGGGTCAAGCGAAGCGGACCCACGCGGTGTAATGTGCAAGAATTCGCCACCGAATTACGCGCAGCTGTCGTTGGGTGAATTGGGCGCATGCGAATCCACGCCGTGTGATCCGTCACGATCGTGGCAACAGGCTCTCGGTCACCGCCGCCACCAATGCCCATGCCTGCACTGGTTCGTCCGAACACCTTCCTTGTCCGAAACCCTGCGTTGTCCTGCCAACAGATCACACCGCGTGGGTCCGCTTCGCTTGACCCACCCTACAAAGGCCGGATCGGGCCTTGTGTGAAGCACATTATATATGACGCGCGGGGATCGGCGCTGGGTGGTCAAATGCAGTTGACAGCATACCCCGCCTTGCCGCAGAGTACGGCGCCTTCAGCGAAGCCGTGCGCGGAGCCGCTGGAACGAATACGGAGGGGTTCCCGAGCGGTCAAAGGGGGCAGACTGTAAATCTGCTGGCAAAGCCTTCGGAGGTTCGAATCCTCCCCCCTCCACCAGAATTGATCGGCAGGGCGCCAGCAATGACTGAAGGCGACAGCCGGAGCCTCCCAGGGGGAGGATGAGAACCGAGAGAGGTTCGAGCGATCCGCAAAGCGGATCACAACGCAGGAGCGCAGCGACTGCGACCCGAAGGGCGTAGCGCCGGAGGCGCGGAGTAATCCTCCCCCCTCCACCAAGTTATGAGACGGGCAGTGTGCTGCAGCGATTGCGCGGCATTTGCCGAAGCCTCCCAGGGGGGGGTGGTGAGAACCGAGAGAGGTTCGAGCGATCCGCAAAGCGGATCACAACGCAGGAGCGCAGCGACTGCGGGCCCGAAGGGTCGGAGCACCGGAGGTGCGGAGTACTAAAATCGCGAATGCGATTTTGAACAGCGGAGCAGAGCGACGCTGGCCCTTACAAGGGTGGAGCCGGAGGCGACATAATCCTCCCCCTTCCACCAGAATTGATCGGCATGGCGCCAGCAGTGATTGTAGGCGACAGCCGGAGCGGGACAAATCTCGCGGGTGTAGTTCAATGGTAGAACCTCAGCCTTCCAAGCTGATGATGTGGGTTCGATTCCCATCACCCGCTCCACTTGGTTGGCCCTGCTGAGGGGTCCGGTCTCGGCAGAGGCTGGCAGTAGCAAGGTCGGTTTACGGCCCGTGTAGCTCAGGGGTAGAGCACTCCCTTGGTAAGGGAGAGGTCCCCAGTTCAAATCTGGGCACGGGCTCCAATTTCTCTATGGCGGACGCATGGCCGGGCAGTGTACCGGCGGTCCGGAATCAGGAAGAGGCCGGGGGTAGAACACCATGTCCAAGGCGAAGTTTGAGCGTAGCAAGCCGCACGTAAATGTTGGGACGATTGGTCATGTTGACCATGGCAAGACGACGCTGACGGCGGCGCTGACGAAGGTGATGGGCGAGCAGTTTGGTGGCGAGTTCCGTGCGTACGACATGATCGACAACGCACCGGAGGAGCGCGCTCGCGGCATCACGATTGCGACGGCGCACGTGGAGTACGAGTCGACGGATCGTCACTACGCGCATGTGGACTGCCCGGGTCACGCGGACTACGTGAAGAACATGATCACGGGTGCGGCGCAGATGGATGGCGCGATCCTGGTGTGTTCGGCGGCGGACGGCCCGATGCCGCAGACCCGCGAGCACATCCTGCTGGCCCGCCAGGTTGGTGTGCCGTACATCGTGGTGTACCTGAACAAGGCGGACATGGTGGACGACGAGGAGCTGCTGGAGCTCGTCGAGATGGAAGTCCGCGATTTGCTGTCGACCTACGATTTCCCGGGTGATGACACCCCGATCGTGACCGGTTCGGCGCTGAAGGCGCTGGAGGGTGACACCTCGGACATCGGCGTGCCGTCGATCGTCAAGCTGGTCGAGGAGATGGACAAGTACATTCCGACGCCGGAGCGTCCGAAGGATCAGCCGTTCCTGATGCCGATCGAGGACGTGTTCTCGATCTCGGGCCGGGGCACGGTGGTCACGGGCCGCGTCGAGCGTGGAGTTGTGAAGACCGGCGAGGAAGTGGAGATCGTTGGTATTCGTGACACGCAGAAGACGGTGTGCACGGGTGTCGAGATGTTCCGCAAGCTGCTGGATCAGGGCGAGGCGGGCGACAACATCGGTGCGCTGCTGCGTGGCACCAAGCGTGACGAGGTGGAGCGCGGGCAGGTGCTGTGCAAGCCGGGTTCGATCACGCCGCACACGAAGTTCGAGTGCGAGGTGTACATCCTTGGCAAGGACGAGGGTGGTCGTCACACGCCGTTTTTCAATGGCTATCGTCCGCAGTTCTATTTCCGGACGACGGACGTGACCGGATCGTGTGATCTTCCGGAGGGCACCGAGATGGTGATGCCGGGGGATAACGTGAAGATGACGGTGACGCTGATTGCGCCGATCGCGATGGAAGACGGTCTGCGCTTTGCGATCCGTGAAGGCGGCCGCACCGTGGGTGCCGGCGTCGTCTCCAAGATCATCGAGTAAGGGCGCTTCCGCCCGCTGACGACCGCGGTCGTCATCTGGACTTGACGGCGTGGGGCGCGTATGGTGTCCCACGCTTCCCAGTTCCAGGTTCCGTGAATACAGGCCAGTAGCTCAATTGGCAGAGCAGCGGTCTCCAAAACCGCAGGTTGGGGGTTCGAGTCCCTCCTGGCCTGCCAGTGACAGCGTGGAACGGCGCGGTCGGTGCTGGCAGCTGCATAACAGGCCCAGATGAAATCCAAAACGCTTCCTGAAAAATCGCCGGCTGACACGATCAAGCTGGCAGCTGCTGCTGTCATCCTTGGTGCGGGGATCGTCGGTTTCTATGTCTACGAGGACCAGCCGCAGCTGATGCGCGTGCTGGGCATCCTGTTCGTGGTGGCTGCCGCGGTTGCCGTGGCCATGACTACCGCGCAGGGGCGGAGTCTCTGGGGCTTTTTGAAGGAGTCACGGGTCGAGCTGCGCAAGGTGGTCTGGCCCACCCGGCAGGAAACCCTGCAGACCACGCTGATCGTGCTGATCGTGGTGCTGATCGTTGCCATCTTCCTGTGGTTGATGGACATGTTCCTGTTCTGGGCCGTCGATGCCATCGTGCGACCGGGAGGGTCCTGACATGAGCAAGCGCTGGTATGTGGTGCACGCTTACTCGGGCTTCGAGAACAAGGTCAAGCAGGCCCTCGAAGATACGATCAAGCGCGTCGGCATGGAAGACAGGTTCGGCGAGATCCTGGTGCCCACCGAGGAAGTCGTCGAAATTCGCAATGGCCAGAAGCGGCGCAGTGAGCGCAAGTTCTTCCCGGGCTATGTCCTGGTCCGCATGGAGATGGACGACGAGACCTGGCACTTGGTGAAGGGTGTGCCGCGAGTGATGGGTTTCATCGGCGGTTCCAGCGACCGGCCGGCGCCGATCTCCGACAAGGAGGCCGACCAGATCCTGAACCGCGTTCGCGAGGGCGTGGAAAAGCCGCGGCCGAAGGTGCTGTTCGAGGTTGGCGAGATGGTGCGGGTCACCGACGGTCCGTTCACCGATTTCAATGGCGCCGTGGAAGAAGTGAATTACGACAAGAGCCGCCTGCGGGTGGCGGTGTCGATCTTCGGTCGGTCGACGCCGGTGGAGTTGGGGTTCGACCAGGTCGAAAAGGTTTAAGGAATCAGCGTTTCCTTAATTGCGCAACCGTGCCGTTTGCGGGTAAAGTTGCGGGTCGCGGATAACCGACCAATCGGTCGGTTATCCTTTTTGCGTTTCGGGGAGCCGAGCAGGCGTTTGCACCCGACAGGGAGTTCAACATGGCCAAGAAAGTCACTGCCTATATCAAGTTGCAGGTCAAGGCGGGCCAGGCTAATCCGTCGCCACCGGTGGGCCCGGCGCTGGGTCAGCACGGCGTCAACATCATGGAGTTCTGCAAGGCGTTCAACGCCCAGACCCAGGAAATGGAAGCCGGCCTGCCCGTTCCCGTGGTGATCACGGTCTACAACGACCGCAGCTTCACCTTTATCACCAAGACGCCGCCCGCGGCGATCCTGCTGCTGAAGGCCGCCGGCCTGAAGTCCGGTAGTGGTCGTCCGAACACCCAGAAGGTGGGCAAGGTGACCCGGGAGCAGCTGGAAGAAATTGCAAAGACCAAGGAGCCGGACCTGAATGCCGGTGACCTGGATGCCGCGGTGCGCACCATTGCCGGTAGCGCGCGCAGCATGGGTCTCGACGTGGAGGGTCTGTGACATGGCAAAGCTGACCAAGCGCCAGAAAGCGATTGCCGAGAAGGTCGAGCACGGCAAGCTGTATCCGGTCGAGGAAGCCTTCAGCCTGCTGAAGGAGCTTCCGACGGCGAAGTTTCCCGAGTCCGTCGAGGTCTCGGTAAACCTGGGCGTCGACCCGCGCAAGTCGGACCAGGTGGTTCGCGGTTCCACCGTGCTGCCCAACGGCACCGGCCGTACCGTGCGTGTCGCGGTGTTCACCCAGGGCCCGAATGCCGATGCCGCTAAAGAAGCCGGTGCCGACATCGTCGGCATGGACGATCTGGCCGAGCAGGTGAAGGCCGGTGAGCTCAATTTCGACGTGGTGATTGCCAGCCCGGATGCCATGGGCGTGGTCGGTCGTCTGGGTACCATCCTGGGTCCGCGCGGCCTGATGCCGAACCCGAAGGTCGGCACCGTGACGCCGAATGTCGCCGAGGCGGTGCAGAACGCCAAGGCGGGTCAGGTGCGGTATCGCACCGACAAGGGCGGCATTATCCATTGCGCTATCGGCAAGGTGGATTTCGAGCCGGCCAAGCTGCGCGAGAACCTGGATGCACTGCTGGCGGATCTGAACAAGATGAAGCCGGCGGCAGCGAAGGGTGTGTACGTCAAGCGCGTGACCGTTGCATCGACCATGGGTCCGGGTATTCCGGTGGACATGGCGTCGCTCGGCATCTGATGTAGCGCTGAATTGAAGCCGTCGTCGCCCGGAGGGTGTGCGGCGGAAGAAATCCGGAGGCGGAGCCGGCGATGGTCGGTTTCACTGATGGTGTCTTGAGGCTGTCGGATTGCGGCAGCCGTCAAAGACCGCTTGGTGCGAGCCTGCTCGCTTAAACCGTCGAATGGCGGGCCAGCGCAGACGGTGCGGCCGAGACAGGAGTTTCCTGCGTGAGGCGACCGTCATCCCCGTCAGGGGAAGACAGGTTCACCGCTCGAGAGGGCGGTGGGTCGACACAGGTCCCGGCCGGAATGGCCGGGGGTCAGAGCCCGTTCCAGGAGGTACATCGATGGCACTGAGTCTGGAACAGAAAAAGGCGATGACCGCGGAAGTCAATGCGGTTGCCCAGACAGCGAATGCCGCTGTCGCCGCCGAATATCGCGGTATCAAAGCAACCGAAATGGATGGCCTGCGTGCCACGGCGCGGAAGGAAGGTGTCTACCTGCGGGTAGTCAAGAATTCCATTGCCCGCCGGGCAGTTGCTGGCACCAGCTTCGAGTGCATGACGGAAGGCTTCAACGGGCCGTTGCTGCTCGCATTCTCGACCGAGGATCCGGGTTCCGCAGCGCGCGTGGTGAAGAATTTCTCGAAAGAGAATGACCGTCTGGTGCCGAAACTGGTTGTCCTTGGTGGCACCCTGTATCCCGCCTCCGATCTGGAGCGCGTGGCCAGTCTGCCGACCCGGGACGAAGCCATCAGCCTACTCATGGCGACCATGCGTGCGCCGGTCCAGAAGTTCGTCACCACTCTCAACGAGGTGCCGAGCAAGCTGGTCCGTACCGTCGCAGCGGTTCGCGATGCGAAGGAAGCAGGTTGATCCGGGGCTTTCCGGTTCGCCGACATGTTCAGAACGCAGGGGACTCCGCTGGAGTCCTGGAAACATTCTTATCAGGAGTTTGAACAATGGCCGTTTCCAAAGAGGACATCCTCGAGACGATCGGTAACATGACCGTTCTGGAGATCGTTGACCTGATCTCCGAGATGGAAGAGAAGTTCGGCGTCACCGCGGCTGCCGCCGTGGCCGCTGCCCCGGCCGCCGCCGGTGGTGGTGAAGCTGCCGCCGAAGAGAAGACCGAGTTTGACGTGGTGCTGACCGGCTTTGGTGACAACAAGGTTGCCGTCATCAAGGCCGTCCGCGGCATCACCGGCCTGGGTCTGAAGGAAGCCAAGGAAGTGGTGGAGGGTGCGCCTTCTCCGCTGAAGGAAGGCACTTCCAAGGAAGAAGCCGAAGAAATGAAGACCAAGCTGGAAGAGGCTGGCGCTTCCGTCGAGATCAAGTAAGACTTGACGGTACACGTCTGCACAGCAGCTGAAAGGGAGCTGGCTGGTGCCCCTCGGGGCGCCGGCCTTTTCCCGTTGTTGTGCGGAAATCACGCGTGTTCAGCGATGCGTACTTAGGCGCGCTGCCTGAGTACGGATCCCTGAGCATCCGCCCCGCTCCGTGGACAGAACCTGGTGAGGAACCTCGATGGCCTATTCGTTCACCGAAAAGAAGCGCATCCGTAAGGACTTCGGCAAGATCCCCAACATTCTGGAGGTGCCGTTCCTGCTGGCGACCCAGCTGGACTCGTACCGGCAGTTCCTGCAGGCCGACCTGGCCCCTGACAGCCGGGAAGAAACCGGGCTGCATGCCTCGTTCAAGTCGGTGTTCCCGATCAGCAGCTATTCCGGCACCGCGACGCTGGAATACGTCAGCTACCGGATCGGCACCCCGGTGTTCGACGTCAAGGAATGCCAGCTTCGCGGCATGACCTACGCGGCGCCGCTGCGTGCCCTGGTGCGCCTGGTCATCCACGACAAGGACGGCAAGACGGTCAAGGACGTGCGCGAGCAGGAAGTCTACATGGGCGAACTGCCGCTGATGACCGAGAACGGCACCTTTGTCGTCAACGGCACCGAGCGCGTTATTGTCTCGCAGCTGCATCGCTCGCCGGGCGTGTTCTTCGACCATGACAAGGGCAAGACCCACAGCTCCGGCAAGCTGCTGTTCAGCGCGCGGGTGATCCCGTACCGCGGCTCCTGGCTGGACTTCGAGTTCGATCCCAAGGACAACATCTTCGTGCGCATCGACCGCCGGCGGAAACTGCCGGCAACGATCCTGCTGCGCGCGCTGGGCTTTGAAGCGCACGAAATCCTGGATCTGTTCTTCGAGAAGAACACCTTCCACCTGAAGAAGACCAAGACCAGCCTGGATCTGGTGCCGGAGCGTCTGCGCGGCGAAACCGCCACCTTCGAGATCAAGGTCGACGGCAAGACCCTGGTCGAACCGGGCCGTCGGGTCACCGCGCGCCACATCCGCGAGATGGAGAAGGCCGGCCTCAAGCAGCTGGACGTGCCGGAGGATTACCTGGAAGGCAAGACCCTGGCCCACGACATCGTCGACGAGTCCACTGGCGAGCTGCTGGCCGAGGCCAATACGGAGCTCACCGCCGAGCTGGTGCAGCAAATCCGTGATGCCGGCATCAAGAAGATCGACACCCTGTACGTGAACGACCTGGACCAGGGGCCGTACATCTCCACCACGCTGCGGATCGACACCACGCGCACGCAGCTGGAATCGCTGGTCGAGATCTACCGCATGATGCGTCCGGGCGAGCCGCCGACCAAGGAGGCCGCCGAGAACCTGTTCGGCAACCTGTTCTTCAGCGCTGACCGCTACGACCTGTCGTCGGTGGGCCGGATGAAGTTCAATCTGCGTGTCGGTCGCGACGAGGTGACCGGCCCGGGCACGCTGGACAATGATGACATCATTGCCGTGCTCAAGACGCTGATCGACATCCGCAACGGCAAGGGCACCGTCGACGACATCGACCATCTGGGCAATCGCCGCATCCGTTCGGTCGGCGAGATGGCCGAGAACGTCTTCCGTGTCGGGCTGGTGCGGGTCGAGCGCGCCGTGCGCGAGCGCCTGAGCCTGGCCGAGAGCGAAGGCCTGATGCCGCAGGAATTGATCAACGCCAAGCCGGTGGCGGCGGCGGTCAAGGAGTTCTTCGGCTCCTCGCAGCTGTCGCAGTTCATGGACCAGAACAACCCGCTGTCGGAAGTGACCCACAAGCGCCGGGTTTCGGCCCTGGGCCCGGGTGGCCTGACCCGCGAGCGGGCCGGTTTCGAGGTGCGCGACGTGCACCCGACCCATTACGGCCGGGTCTGCCCGATCGAGACGCCGGAAGGCCCGAACATCGGTCTGATCAACTCGCTGGCCTGCTATGCCCGCACCAATCGCTACGGCTTCCTGGAAACGCCGTACCGCAAGGTGGTCGACGGCCAGGTCACCAGCGATGTGGATTACCTGTCCGCGATTGAAGAGGCGCGCTACATCATCGCCCAGGCCAACGCCCGGCTGGACGAGAACGGCCGCCTGGTGGATGACCTGATTTCCATTCGCCACCAGAACGAATTCGGCATGGCCACGCCGGACAAGATCCAGTACATGGACGTGTCGCCGAAGCAGACCGTGTCGGTGGCGGCCGCGCTGGTGCCGTTCCTGGAGCACGATGACGCCAACCGCGCGCTGATGGGGTCGAACATGCAGCGCCAGGCGGTGCCGACGCTGCGTGCCGAGAAGCCGCTGGTCGGCACTGGCATGGAGCGTGCCGTGGCCACCGATTCCGGGGTCACCGTGGTTGCGCGTCGCGGTGGCATCGTGGAGTCGGTCGATGCGGCCCGCGCCGTGATCCGGGTCAATGATGACGAGACCGCACCGGGCGAACCGGGCGTCGACATCTACAACCTGACCAAGTACACCCGCTCGAACCAGAACACTTGCATCAACCAGAAGTCGCTGGTCAATGTCGGTGATGTGGTGGCGCGGGGTGATGTGCTGGCCGACGGCCCGAGCACCGACATGGGTGAGCTGGCGCTGGGCCAGAACATGCTGGTCGCGTTCATGCCGTGGAACGGCTACAACTTCGAGGATTCCATTCTCATCTCCGAGCGCGTGGTGCAGGAAGATCGCTACACCACGATCCACATCGAGGAACTCACCGCGGTCGCGCGGGACACCAAGCTGGGCTCGGAGGAGATCACTGCCGATATCCCCAACGTCGGTGAATCCGCGCTGGCCAAGCTGGACGAGGCCGGCATCGTCTACATCGGTGCCGAGGTCAAGGCCGGCGACATCCTGGTGGGCAAGGTGACGCCGAAGGGCGAGAGCCAGTTGACGCCGGAAGAGAAGCTGCTGCGCGCGATCTTCGGCGAGAAGGCGTCCGACGTGAAGGACACCTCGCTGCGCGTGCCCTCGGGCATGGACGGCACCGTCATCGACGTGCAGGTGTTCACCCGCGATGGCGTGGAGAAGGATTCCCGCGCGCTGTCGGTGGAACGCGAGCAGTTGTCCAAGATCCGCAAGGACCTGAACGACCAGTACCGGATCTTCGAGGACGATGCCTTTGCCCGCGTGCGCAACGCCTTGGTCGGGCAGGTCGCCGAGGGTGGGCCCTCCGGCCTGAAGGCGGGCACCAAGGTCAGCGAGAAATACCTGGAAAGCCTGGAATACGCGAAGTGGTTCGAGATCCGCATGCGCGACGAGGCGGCCAACGAAATCCTGGAGCGCACCAAGCGCCAGTTGCAGGAGCAGAAGGAGGCCTTCGACGCCCACTTCGAGGAGAAGCGCGGCAAGATCACCCAGGGCGATGACCTCGCCCCCGGCGTGCTCAAGATGGTTAAGGTCTACATGGCCGTGAAGCGCCGCATCCAGGCCGGTGACAAGATGGCCGGTCGCCACGGCAACAAGGGCGTGATCTCGATGATCGTGCCGCAGGAAGACATGCCATTCGACAAGGACGGCCGTCCGGTGGACGTGGTGCTGAACCCGCTGGGTGTGCCGTCGCGCATGAACGTGGGCCAGGTGCTGGAAACCCACCTGGGCTGGGCCGCCAAGGAGCTGGGCCGCAAGCTCGGCAACATGCTGGAAGCCAAGTCAAAGGTCGATGATCTGCGCCAGGAGCTGGACAAGATCTACAACCGCAGCGGCCAGACCGTGGATCTGCCGGCGCTGTCCGACGAGGAGGTCATTCGCCTGGCCACCAATCTGAAGGGCGGCGTGCCGATGGCCACCCCGGTGTTCGACGGTGCCAACGAGGACGAGATCAAGTACATGCTCGAACTCGCCGGCCTGCCCACCTCCGGCCAGACTACGCTGTACGACGGTCGTACCGGCGACGCCTTCGAGCGTCCGGTCACGGTCGGCTACATGTACATGCTGAAGCTGAACCACCTGGTCGACGACAAGGTGCACGCCCGTTCCACGGGGCCGTACTCGCTGGTGACCCAGCAGCCGCTGGGCGGCAAGGCGCAGTTCGGTGGTCAGCGCTTCGGCGAGATGGAGGTCTGGGCGCTGGAGGCCTACGGCGCGGCCTACACCCTGCAGGA
Organism: Methylonatrum kenyense; assembly: GCF_023195885.1. Lineage (GTDB taxonomy): Bacteria > Pseudomonadota > Gammaproteobacteria > Nitrococcales > Aquisalimonadaceae > Methylonatrum > Methylonatrum kenyense. Next base: position 32,269 of record NZ_JALPKO010000008.1, on the reverse strand, counting down.
AATGCTGACGGTGAAGTCCGACGACGTGAACGGCCGGACCCAGATGTACAAGAACATCGTCGACGGCAACCACCAGATGAAGGCGGGCATGCCGGAATCGTTCAACGTGCTGGTCAAGGAAATCCGTTCGCTCGGCATCAACATCGAGCTGGAACAGGACTGAGGCCACCGCTGGCGAGGGCCGTCGACGGCCCTCGCCATTCGGGAACGACGGCACCCATTTTTCGATATAGCAGGCGGATAAACGGCTATGAAAGACTTACTGAACCTGTTCAAGCAGCCCGGCGCCCAGCTGGATGACTTTGATGGCATCCGCATCGCGCTCGCCTCGCCGGAGATGATCCGGTCCTGGTCCTTCGGCGAAGTGAAGAAGCCGGAGACCATCAACTACCGTACCTTCAAGCCGGAGCGTGACGGCCTGTTCTGCGCCAAGATCTTTGGCCCGGTGAAGGACTACGAATGCCTGTGCGGCAAGTACAAGCGGCTCAAGCACCGCGGCGTGGTCTGCGAGAAGTGCGGCGTCGAGGTGACCCTGGCCAAGGTGCGCCGCGAGCGCATGGGCCATATCGACCTGGCGAGTCCGGTGGCGCACATCTGGTACCTGAAGTCGCTGCCGTCCCGCATCGGCCTGCTGCTGGACATGACCCTGCGCGACATCGAGCGGATCCTGTACTTCGAGGCCTTCGTGGTCATCGATCCGGGCATGACACCGATGGAGCGTGGCCAGCTGCTGACTGACGAGGGCTATCTGGACGCGGTCGAACAGTACGGTGACGAGTTCGACGCCCGCATGGGTGCCGAGGCCGTCATGGAGATGCTCAAGGACGTGGACCTGGTGGAGCAGCAGGAAAAGCTCCGCGAGGAACTGTCCGCGACCAACTCCGACACCAAGATCAAGCGCCTGTCCAAGCGGCTGAAGATCATCGAGGCGTTCCTCGAGTCCGGCAACAAGCCGGAGTGGATGATCCTGACCGTGCTGCCGGTGCTGCCGCCGGACCTGCGTCCGCTGGTGCCGCTGGACGGTGGCCGCTTCGCGACCTCGGACCTGAACGACCTGTACCGCCGGGTCATCAACCGCAACAACCGTCTGCGCCGGCTGCTGGAGCTGAACGCCCCGGACATCATCGTGCGCAACGAAAAGCGCATGCTGCAGGAATCCGTCGATGCGCTGCTCGACAACGGTCGCCGTGGCCGTGCCATTACCGGCACCAACAAGCGGCCGCTGAAGTCGCTGGCGGACATGATCAAGGGCAAGCAGGGCCGTTTCCGGCAGAACCTGCTGGGCAAGCGTGTCGACTACTCCGGCCGTTCCGTGATCGTGGTCGGACCGACCCTGCGACTGCACCAGTGCGGCCTGCCCAAGCGCATGGCGCTGGAGCTGTTCAAGCCGTTCATCTTCTCCAAGCTGCAGCGGCTGGGGCTGGCGACCACGATCAAGGCCGCCAAGAAGATGGTCGAGCGCGAGTCGCCGGAAGTCTGGGACATCCTGGAAGACGTGATCCGTGAACATCCGGTGATGCTGAACCGGGCACCGACCCTGCACCGCCTGGGCATCCAGGCATTCGAGCCGGTGCTGATCGAGGGCAAGGCGATCCAGCTGCATCCGCTGGTCTGCACTGCCTTCAACGCCGACTTCGACGGTGACCAGATGGCGGTGCACGTGCCGCTGGGCCTGGAAGCCCAGCTCGAGGCGCGGGCGCTGATGATGTCCACCAACAACATCCTGTCACCGGCCTCCGGCGAGCCCATCATCGTGCCGTCGCAGGACGTGGTGCTGGGCCTGTATTACATGTCCCGCGAGCGCATCAATGCGCGCGGCGAGGGCATGAAGTTCAGCGACCTGAATGAGGTGCATCGCGCCTTCGACAGCGGCGTGGTCGACCTGCAGGCGCGGGTCGAGGTGCGGATCCGCGAGATGCGGGAGAACGAGCAGGGCGAGACGGTCGAAACTCTCAAGCGGTACAAGACCACCGTCGGCCGGGCGCTGATCTTCCGGATCATGCCGGAAGGGCTGCCGTTCGAAATGGTCAATCGCAACATGACCAAGAAGGCGATCTCGGCCACGATCAATGCCTGCTACCGGGAAGTGGGCCTCAAGGCCACGGTCATCTTTGCCGACCAGCTGATGTACACCGGCTTTGCCTATTCCACACGTGCGGCGGTCTCAATCGGGGTCAACGACATGACCATCCCGGACGAGAAGGAAGCCATCCTGGCCGGCGCCGAGGAAGAGGTGAAGGACATCGAGGGGCAGTACGCCTCGGGTCTGGTCACCAACGGCGAGCGCTACAACAAGGTGGTGGATATCTGGTCGCGCACCAACGATCAGGTGGCCAAGGCCATGATGGAGAAGCTCGGTACCGAGGCGGTGATCAATGCCGAGGGCGAAGAGGAACGGCAGACGTCGTTCAACTCGATCTTCATGATGGCCGACTCCGGCGCCCGTGGTTCGGCCGCGCAGATCCGGCAGTTGTCCGGCATGCGTGGCCTGATGGCCAAGCCGGACGGCTCGATCATCGAGACGCCGATCACGGCCAACTTCCGTGAAGGCCTGAACGTGTTGCAGTACTTCATCTCCACCCACGGTGCGCGCAAGGGTCTGGCGGATACCGCGCTGAAGACCGCGAACTCCGGTTACCTGACCCGGCGTCTGGTGGATGTTGCCCAGGATCTGGTCGTTACCGAGCAGGATTGCGGCACCGAGGAAGGGGTCTACATGGCGCCGATCATCGAGGGCGGCGATGTGGTCGAGCCGCTGCGTGAGCGCGTTCTGGGCCGGGTCACCTGCCACGAGGTGCTGACCCCCGGTACCGACGAGGTCGGCGTGCCGGAAGGCACCCTGCTGGACGAACGCTGGGTGGATCGCCTGGAAGAACTGGGTATCGACGAAATCAAGGTGCGTTCGCCGATTACCTGCGAAACCCGCTACGGCGTCTGCGCCAAGTGCTATGGTCGTGATCTTGCCCGCGGGCACCAGGTCAACATCGGCGAATCGGTGGGTGTCATCGCGGCGCAGTCCATCGGTGAGCCGGGTACCCAGCTCACGATGCGGACCTTCCACATCGGTGGTGCCGCCTCACGTGCCGCGGCGGTGAACAATGTCGAGATCAAGTCCGACGGCAAGGTTCGCCTGCACAACATGAAGACCATTGAGCACCATTCGGGCAACCTGGTGGCGGTCTCGCGTTCCGGTGAAATCACGGTCATGGACGAGCAGGGCCGTGAGAAGGAGCGCTATAAGGTGCCGTACGGGGCCGTGATTTCGGCGGCCGACCTGGAAGCGGTTTCCGCCGGCCAGGTGGTGGCGAACTGGGATCCGCATACCCACCCGATTGTTACCGAGGTGAAGGGTCGCCTGAAGTTCTTTGACTTCATTGAAGGCGTGACTGTGGTGCGGCAGGTGGACGAGATCACCGGCCTGTCCTCGCTGGAGATCACCGATCCCAAGACCCGCGGCAACCAGGAGCATCCGAGCCAGCTGGTCACCGCCAAGGGCGGCGAGGCCAAGGTGGCTGCCAAGGACATGCGGCCGATGGTCAAGCTCGTGGACGAGGACGGCAAGGACATCATGATCCCGGGCACCGATATTCCGGCCCAGTATTACCTGCCGGCCGGCGCCATCGTTAGCGTCGAGGACAACGCCACCGTGGATGTGGGCGATGTGCTTGCCCGTATTCCGCAGGAGTCGTCCAAGACCCGCGACATCACCGGTGGTCTGCCGCGTGTTGCCGACCTGTTCGAGGCGCGCAAGCCGAAGGAGCCGGCGATCCTCGCCGAAATCTCCGGCACCGTGTCGTTTGGCAAGGACACCAAGGGCAAGCAGCGCCTGGTGATCACGCCGCAGGAGGGTGATAACTACGAGGAACTGATTCCGAAGTGGCGCAACGTCAACGTGTTCGAGGGTGAACACGTGGAGAAGGGTGAAGTGGTCGCCGACGGCGAGCCGAGCCCGCATGACATCCTGCGCCTGCTCGGTGTGCCGGCGTTGGCTTCCTATGTGGTCAAGGAGATCCAGGACGTCTACCGGCTGCAGGGTGTGAAGATCAACGACAAGCACATCGAGGTCATCATCCGGCAGATGCTGCGCAAGGTGGAAATCACCGATTCCGGCGACAGCAAGATGCTGCGCGGCGAGCAGATGGACCGGGCGAAGGTGCTGGAGGAGAACGACATCCTGCAGGCCGCCAACAAGGAACTGGTGCAGTGTGTGCCGGTGCTGCTGGGTATCACCAAGGCGTCGCTGTCCACCGAGTCCTTTATCTCGGCGGCTTCGTTCCAGGAAACCACCCGGGTCCTTACCGAGGCTTCGGTGCGTGGCGCGCGGGACGACCTACGCGGTCTGAAGGAGAATGTCATTGTCGGCCGCCTGATTCCGGCCGGCACGGGCTTCGCCTATCACGAGGATCGACGGCGTCAGCGGCGTGGCATCGAAACCGGCACCAGTGCCGCCGAGGCCGAGGCTGAGCTGGCTTCGGAGCTTGCCAACAGCAACGAGGGTGAAGCCGACAGCGAGGCCTGAGCCCGACGCCGGGGCTGCCTGCGCGGCCCCGATGGATCGAACCCTGCCCGGCCGGACCCGACCCGCCGGGCAGGGTTTTTTTCACCCGGCAAATCGCCGCCGGCCGCCCGGCTGGCCGCCTGGATGAACGATGCCCGCAACGGGACGGCGCCGATTCGGTGCAAGGCCAGATATGGCGCGGGATTCGTTTGACTTAACCGGGGACTCTGTCTAGAATTGCGGCCCTTCGACAGGCCGGGACCGCTCGGCCTGTCGTTTATTTTCAGCTTGGAGTGAGCGTTTCGATGGCGACAGTCAATCAGTTGGTTCGCAAGGGGCGGACCCGTAAAACGGCCAAATCCAACGTGCCGGCGCTGGAGGCCAGCCCGCAGAAGCGCGGCGTGTGCACTCGCGTTTATACCACGACCCCGAAGAAGCCGAACTCGGCCCTTCGAAAGGTGGCACGTGTCCGTCTGACCAACGGTTTCGAGGTCTCCTCCTATATTGGCGGCGAAGGCCACAACCTGCAGGAGCACTCGGTGGTGCTGATCCGCGGCGGTCGCGTCAAGGATCTACCGGGTGTGCGTTACCACACGGTGCGTGGCTCGCTGGACACCGCCGGTGTCGATGGCCGTCGCCAGGGTCGCTCCAAATACGGCGCCAAGCGCCCCAAGGGTTGAGCCAGGCTCAGCCTCCGTTACTGACAACGTTCGGGTAGAACCATGCCGAGAAGACGCGAAGTTCCCAAGCGCAAAGTGTTGCCGGATCCGAAGCATGGCAGCGAGTTGCTGACCAAGTTCGTCAACATGCTGATGAAGGATGGCAAGAAGTCCGTCGCCGAGAAGATTGTCTACGATGCTCTGGATGAAGTGCAGCGCAAGGGGTCGGCCGACCCGCTGGCGTCCATGGAGCAGGCGCTTAGCAACGTCAGTCCGGCAGTCGAGGTGAAATCCCGCCGGGTCGGCGGCGCCACCTATCAGGTGCCGGTCGAAGTGCGACCGGAGCGCCGCAACACGCTGGCCATGCGCTGGCTGATCGACGCTTCCCGCAAGCGCAGCGAGAAGACCATGGCGCTGCGTCTGGCGGGTGAAGTCAGTGATGCCGCCGAGAACCGCGGCACCGCTGTGAAGAAGCGTGAAGACACCCATCGCATGGCGGAGGCCAACAAGGCCTTCTCCCATTATCGCTGGTAACGGCAAATAGGTATTGATCGTGGCACGCAAGACTCCAATCGAGCGCTATCGCAACATCGGCATTATGGCTCACATCGATGCCGGCAAGACGACCGCCACCGAGCGGATCCTGTTCTACACCGGGGTGTCGCACAAGATCGGCGAGACCCACGATGGTGCGTCCACCATGGACTGGATGGAACAGGAGCAGGAGCGTGGCATCACGATCACCTCCGCTGCCACGACCTGTTTCTGGAGTGGCATGGACCAGCAGTATCCGGAAACGCGAATCAACATCATTGATACGCCCGGGCACGTTGATTTCACCATCGAGGTGGAGCGTTCTCTGCGAGTGCTCGATGGCGCCATTTGTGTGCTGGATGCCAACGCCGGTGTCGAACCGCAGACCGAAACGGTGTGGCGGCAAGCGAACAAGTACGGCGTGCCGCGCATGGTGTTCGTCAATAAGATGGACAAGATGGGCGCCGACTTCTATCGCTGCGTCGACATGATGAAAAAACGGCTTGGCTGCAACGCTGTGCCGATCCAGGTGCCAATCGGTGCCGAAGACGATTTCGAAGGTCTGGTGGATTTGATTCGCATGAAGGCCATTTACTGGAATCCGGATGACATGGGTATGACCTATGAGCAGAAGGACATCCCGGCTGAATTGCAGGCCAAGGCCGAAGAGCACCGCGAAGCGATGATGGAAGCCGCCGCCGAAGGCAGCGAGGAACTCATGGAAAAGTACCTCGAGAGCGGCGAGCTGGACAACGATGACATCAAGGCCGGTCTGCGTGCGCAAGTGCTGGCGAATGAGGTCGTGCCGGTCCTGTGTGGATCGGCATTCAAGAACAAGGGTGTGCAGGCATTGCTGGATGCCGTCATTGAGTACATGCCCAGCCCGGCCGATGTGCCGGCCATCCAGGGCGAACTGGATGATGGGTCGCCGGCTGAGCGGCATCCGGTGGACGAGGAGCCGTTTTCGGCCCTGGCCTTCAAGATCGCCACTGATCCGTTTGTGGGTACGCTGACGTTCTTCCGTTGTTATTCCGGTGTCGTGCAGTCGGGCGACAGCGTGTTCAATCCGGTGAAGGGCAAAAAAGAGCGTTTTGGCCGGATCGTGCAGATGCACTCCAAGGAGCGGAAGGAAATCTCCGAGGTGCGTGCCGGTGACATTGCCGCTGCAATCGGCCTGAAGGACGTGACCACCGGTGACACGCTGTGCGACGCAAACTCCAAGATCACCCTGGAGCGGATGGAGTTTCCGGATCCGGTGATCTCCGTGGCGGTGGAGCCGAAGACCAAGAGCGACCAGGAGAAGATGGGTGTCGCGCTGGGCAAGCTGGCCCAGGAAGACCCCTCATTCCAGGTGCGCACCGATGAGGAGTCGGGTCAGACCATCATCTCCGGGATGGGTGAGCTGCATCTGGACATTATCGTTGATCGCATGAAGCGTGAGTTCAAGGTCGAGGCCAACGTCGGCGCGCCGCAGGTGGCGTACCGTGAAACCATCCGTAAGACCATCGAGCAGGAAGGCAAGTTCGTGCGGCAGTCGGGTGGCCGCGGTCAGTTCGGCCATGTCTGGATTCGGCTGGAGCCGCAGGAACCGGGCGAAGGCTACGAATTTGAAAACGCCATCGTTGGTGGTGTGATCCCGAAGGAATACATCCCGTCCGTGGACAAGGGGATCCAGGAGCAGGCGCTGAACGGTGTGCTTGCCGGTTTCCCGGTCGTCGATTTCAGGGTCACCTTGTACGACGGCTCTTTCCACGAGGTTGACTCTTCGGAAATGGCCTTTAAGATTGCCGGCTCCATGGCCTTCAAGGAAGGTGTGATGAAGGCCAGTCCGGTGTTGCTTGAGCCCATGATGAAGGTCGAAGTCGTCACCCCCGAGGATTACATGGGTGACGTCATGGGCGACCTCAACCGCCGTCGTGGCACGGTCAAGGGCATGGAAGAGTCGGCCACTGGCCGGATCATCCGCGCCGATGTTCCGCTGAAGGAAATGTTCGGTTACTCCACCGACCTGCGTTCCTCGACCCAGGGTCGTGCGAGCTATGTGATGGAGTTCAGCCACTACGCCGAAGCGCCTGCCAGTGTTGCCGAGCAGGTGCAGAAGAAGGCGTCCTGAGGGCGCCTTCTTTTCTGGCCGGGTTATTTCAACGTATCACCAGCCGCCGCATTGCCGGCGGCTGAGCATCTGAGGGGATTGAGTCGTGTCCAAGGCGAAGTTTGAGCGTAGCAAGCCGCACGTAAATGTTGGGACGATTGGTCATGTTGACCATGGCAAGACGACGCTGACGGCGGCGCTGACGAAGGTGATGGGCGAGCAGTTTGGTGGCGAGTTCCGTGCGTACGACATGATCGACAACGCACCGGAGGAGCGCGCTCGCGGCATCACGATTGCGACGGCGCACGTGGAGTACGAGTCGACGGATCGTCACTACGCGCATGTGGACTGCCCGGGTCACGCGGACTACGTGAAGAACATGATCACGGGTGCGGCGCAGATGGACGGAGCGATCCTGGTGTGTTCGGCGGCGGACGGCCCGATGCCGCAGACCCGCGAGCACATCCTGCTGGCCCGCCAGGTTGGTGTGCCGTACATCGTGGTGTACCTGAACAAGGCGGACATGGTGGACGACGAGGAGCTGCTGGAGCTCGTCGAGATGGAAGTCCGCGATTTGCTGTCGACCTACGATTTCCCGGGTGATGACACCCCGATCGTGACCGGTTCGGCGCTGAAGGCGCTGGAGGGTGACACCTCGGACATCGGCGTGCCGTCGATCGTCAAGCTGGTCGAGGAGATGGACAAGTACATTCCGACGCCGGAGCGTCCGAAGGATCAGCCGTTCCTGATGCCGATCGAGGACGTGTTCTCGATCTCGGGCCGGGGCACGGTGGTCACGGGCCGCGTCGAGCGTGGAGTTGTGAAGACCGGCGAGGAAGTGGAGATCGTTGGTATTCGTGACACGCAGAAGACGGTGTGCACGGGTGTCGAGATGTTCCGCAAGCTGCTGGATCAGGGCGAGGCGGGCGACAACATCGGTGCGCTGCTGCGTGGCACCAAGCGTGACGAGGTGGAGCGCGGGCAGGTGCTGTGCAAGCCGGGTTCGATCACGCCGCACACGAAGTTCGAGTGCGAGGTGTACATCCTTGGCAAGGACGAGGGTGGTCGTCACACGCCGTTTTTCAATGGCTATCGTCCGCAGTTCTATTTCCGGACGACGGACGTGACCGGATCGTGTGATCTTCCGGAGGGCACCGAGATGGTGATGCCGGGGGATAACGTGAAGATGACGGTGACGCTGATTGCGCCGATCGCGATGGAAGACGGTCTGCGCTTTGCGATCCGTGAAGGCGGCCGCACCGTGGGTGCCGGCGTCGTCTCCAAGATCATCGAGTAAGGGCCAATGGCTAATCAGAAGATCCGTATTCGTTTAAAGGCCTTCGACCACCGGCTGATTGATACCTCGGCCGGTGAAATCGTCGAGACGGCGAAACGGACCGGCGCCCAGGTGCGCGGGCCGATTCCGCTGCCGACGAAGAAGGAAAAGTTCACACTGCTCATTTCGCCGCACGTCAACAAGGATGCGCGTGATCAGTACGAGATCCGCACCCACAAGCGGCTGATGGACATCATCGACCCCACCGACAAAACCGTCGACGCGCTGATGAAGCTCGATCTGGCGGCGGGGGTCGACGTTCAGATCAAGCTCTACTAAGGCTTGCGCGAATAGCATGAGCCCGGGCCGTGAAAACCGCGGTCGGGGCTCTTTGTCTCTGAGGAAGTAACGATGGCTATCGGAATCGTCGGTCGTAAACGCGGCATGACGCGGGTCTTCACCGAGGACGGTGCATCCGTGCCGGTGACCGTGATCGAGGCGACCCCGAATCGCATCACCCAGCTCAAGGATCTTGAGCGTGACGGGTACCGTGCGGTTCAGGTCACTACCGGCTCGCGCCGTTCGTCCCGTGTGACCAAGCCGGCTGCAGGTCAGTTTGCCAATGCCGGTGTTGAAGCAGGGCGCGGACTCTGGGAGTTCCGGCTCGGTGCGGACGAAGGTTCGGACCTCGAGGTCGGTGGTGAGCTCAAGGTCGACGTGTTCGAGGCCGGGCAGATGGTGGATGTGCGCGGCACCAGCAAGGGCAAGGGTTTTGCCGGTGCGGTGAAACGGCACAACTTCCGCACCCAGGATGCCACCCACGGTAACTCGCTGGCGCACCGTGCCCCGGGTTCGATCGGCATGGCGCAGACGCCGGGCCGCGTGCTCAAGGGCAAGAAGATGGCCGGCCAGATGGGTAACAAGCGCGTCACCGAACAGAACCTTGAGGTGGTTCGGGTCGACGTGGGGCGCAACCTGATCCTGGTTCGGGGTGCCGTACCCGGTGCCGCCGGCAGCGATGTGCTGGTGCACCCGGCGGTCAAGGCGCGTGTCGGAGGTGAGGCGTAATGGAACTGCAGATTCAAGGCGGTGGCACTGCGTCGGTTTCCGACAAGGTGTTTGGCCGTGACTTCAATGAGCCCCTGGTGCATCAGATCGTGACCGCCTACCTGGCCGGTGCGCGTGCCGGAACGCGGGCGCAGAAGACCCGCGCCCAGGTCAGCGGCGGCGGTGCCAAGCCATGGCGGCAGAAGGGCACTGGCCGTGCACGCGCCGGCACCACGCGCAGCCCGATCTGGCGACATGGTGGCGTGAGCTTTGCGGCGCGTCCACAGGACCACAGCCAGAAGGTCAATCGCAAGGCATACCGTGCCGGCATCGCCTCGATTTTCTCGGAGCTGGCCCGACAGGAGCGTCTGATTGTCGTCGAGAAGATCGATGTCGAGGCGCCGAAGACCAAGGAGTTGATCAAGCTTTTGGCCGAGCACCAGCTCGACGACGTGCTGATCATTACCGAGGACGTGAGCGAGAACCTGTTCCTGGCCTCGCGAAACCTGCACAAGGTCGATGTCACCGATGTGGCCGGTCTGGATCCGGTGCGCCTGGTCGGTTTCGCCAATGTGCTGATCACCGTGGATGCGCTGAAGCGTGTTGAGGAGTGGCTGGCATGAAACAGGAACGCTTGTACCAGGTGCTGCTTGCGCCGCATGTCTCCGAGAAGACGACCAATGCCGCGGATTCCGGCAACCAGGTGGTTTTCCGGGTGGCGCGTGACGCCAGCAAGAATGAAATCCGTCAGGCGGTGGAAACGCTGTTTGACGTCAAGGTGGCCGGCGTGAAAACCGCGTTGATGAAGGGCAAGTCGAAGGGCTTTGGCCGCATCCGCGGACGCCGTTCGGACTGGAAGAAGGCCTATGTGGCCCTCGAGGCTGGCCAGGACATCGATTTCCTGGGCGGCGAGTAAGCTTCCGCTAGAGACGACGGACTAGAATCATGGCACTGCTCAAGGCAAAACCAACTTCTCCGGGCCGACGCTTCGTCGTCAGCGTCCGGAACGATCAGCTCCATAAGGGCGCGCCGTACGCGCCGTTGCTGGAAAAGAAGTCCAGGTCCGGCGGCCGCAACAATGCGGGCCGCATCACCACGCGTCATCGTGGTGGCGGTCACAAGCAGCGTTATCGGGTTGTGGATTTCAAACGCGGCAAGGATGGCGTGCCAGCGACCGTGGAGCGTCTGGAATACGATCCGAATCGCAGCGCGAATATTGCATTAGTGCTTTATGCGGACGGCGAGAGGCGGTATATTATTGCGCCTCGCGGTTTGGCGGTTGGCGGCACCATCCAGTCGGGTGAGGACGCACCGATCAAGCCGGGTAATTCGCTTCCGTTGCGGAATATCCCGCTCGGTACCCAAGTGCACTGCGTCGAGCTGCGCCCCGGCAAGGGCGCGCAGATTGCCCGTGCCGCCGGTGCTGCCGTCCAGCTGGTTGCCCGGGAGGGGCGCTATGCGACCTTGCGGCTGCGTTCCGGCGAAATGCGCAAGGTTCCCGCGGAGTGTCGGGCCACCATTGGTGAGGTCGGCAATTCCGAGCACAGCTTGCGGTCGCTCGGCAAGGCCGGTGCGACGCGCTGGCGCGGCGTGCGCCCGACGGTGCGCGGTGTGGTCATGAACCCGGTTGATCATCCGCATGGGGGCGGCGAGGGCCGCACCTCGGGCGGCCGACATCCGGTTTCGCCCTGGGGTATGCCGACCAAGGGTTACAAGACCCGGTCGAACAAGCGTACCGACAAGTTCATCGTGCGTTCGCGTCGCAAGAACAAACGCAGCTAGAGGTTGGTAACTCGTGCCACGTTCAATCAAGAAAGGTCCTTTTGTTGATCTCCACCTGATGAAGAAGGTGGAAGAGGCTGCGGAGGCGAACTCCAAGCGCCCGATCAAGACCTGGTCGCGCCGTTCCATGGTCCTGCCGGACATGGTGGGGCTGACGATCGCGGTGCATAACGGCCGCCAGCATGTCCCGGTGCTTGTTTCCGAGAACATGGTCGGCCACAAGCTGGGCGAATTCGCCGGCACCCGGACCTACCGGGGCCACATGGCGGACAAGAAGTCCAAGAGGTAGGGGCTGATGGAAGTCGCAGCAAAACTGAAATTCGCGCGGATTTCGCCGCAAAAGGTGCGGCTGGTCGCTGATCAGATCCGCGGCAAGCGCGTTGGAAGCGCCCTGCAGATTCTCGAGTTCAGCCCCAAGAAGGGCGCTGCGGTCGTGAAGAAGATTCTGCTGTCCGCCATCGCCAATGCCGAGCATAACGACGGCGCGGACATCGACGAACTGGTGGTTTCCACCGTGTTCGTCGACGAGGGGCCGATGTACAAGCGGATCCAGCCGCGGGCCAAGGGCCGCGCCAACCGGATTCTCAAGCGCACCAGCCACATCACCGTGAAAGTGGCTGAGTAGGGGGCTGTATGGGACACAAGATTCACCCGACCGGGTTCCGCCTGGGTATCACCGAAGCGTGGCGCTCCATGTGGTTCGCCAACAGCAACGAGTTCGGTGACTACCTGAACACCGATCTGAAGGTGCGGGAGTTCATCAAGAAGAAGCTCTCGCATGCATCGGTCAGCCGGATCCAGATCGAGCGCCCCGCGCGCAACGCCCTGGTGACCATTCACACGGCGCGGCCCGGCATGGTGATCGGCAAGAAGGGTGAAGACATCGAGGCCCTGAAGCGTGAAATCAGTGCGCTTATGGGTATTCCGGTTCAGGTGAACATCGAGGAAGTGCGCAAGCCGGAACTGGATGCGCAGCTGGTTGCCGAGAACGTCGCCCAGCAGCTGGAGCGTCGGATCATGTTCCGTCGCGCGATGAAGCGGGCGGTGGGCAACTCGATGCGGCTCGGCGCCGGCGGTATCAAGATTCACGTCTCCGGCCGCCTGAACGGCGCCGAGATTGCGCGCAGCGAATGGTATCGCGAAGGCCGGGTGCCGCTGCATACCCTGCGCGCGAACATCGATTACGGTTTCGCCGAGGCCAAGACCACGTACGGAATCATTGGCGTGAAGGTCTGGGTGTTCAAGGGCGAAATCCTGGAGCCGGACGTCTATTCGTCGGCGGACACCAAGGCGAAGGGCGCGGACCGCGCTGGCGCCTAAGGGATAAGGATCAGCAGGCATGTTGCAACCGAAGCGAACGAAATTTCGCAAGCAGCAAAAGGGCCGTAACAACGGTCTTGCGACGCGCGGCGACAAGGTCAGTTTTGGTGAGTTTGGCATCAAGGCGACCACCCGCGGTCCGGTGACTGCGCGTCAGATCGAGGCAGGCCGTCGGGCCATCAACCGCTACGTCAAGCGTGGCGGCAAGGTGTGGATCCGGATCTTCCCGGACACCCCGGTGACCTCGAAGCCGTTGGAAGTGCGCCAGGGTAAGGGCAAGGGCAACGTTGACCATTGGGCGGCGAAGATTCAGCCCGGCCGCGTGCTGTATGAAATCGAGGGCGTGTCGGAAGAGGTTGCGCGCGAGGCGTTTCGCCTGGCGGCTGCAAAACTTCCGGTGCAGACCCGCTTTGTTTCCCGGACGGTGATGTGATGGACGCGAAAGAACTGCGTGAGAAGGACGAGGCGGCACTCGAGGCCGAGTTGCTGGAGAAGCGCAAGGAGCAGTTCAACCTGCGGATGCAGGCTGCTACCGGTCAGCTCAGCCGGCCCGATCTGGTGCGCAAGGCGCGCCGGGACGTGGCGCGCATCAAGACCGTCCTGAATGAGAAGCGGAAGTCGGGTGAACAGTCATGAGTGAACAAGTGAAAGTGGCGCGCACCCAGACCGGCCGCGTCGTTAGCGCCAAGGCGGACAAGACGATCACCGTGTTGATCGAGCGTCTGGTCAAGCATCCGCTCTACGGCAAGTTCATTCGCCGGTCGAGCAAGCTGCATGCGCATGATGCGGACAACCAGTGCCACGAGGGTGACGTTGTTTCCATCGAGCAGTGCCGCCCCGTGTCGAAATCCAAGACCTGGCGGCTGGTGGAAGTCATCGAGCGCGCACAGCGCTGAAGCCGGCGAACAGGGAAATCGGGTAGAACGCCATGATTCAGATGCAAACGCTTTTGGACGCTGCCGACAACAGCGGTGCCCGTCGAGTGATGTGTATCAAGGTGCTGGGTGGATCCAAGCGCCGGTACGCCAAGATCGGCGACATCATCAAGGTCAGTGTCAAGGACGCGATCCCGCGTGGTCGCGTCAAGAAGGGTGAGGTTTACAACGCGGTTGTCGTGCGCACCCGGCGTGGCGTTCGTCGTCAGGACGGTTCGCTGATCCGTTTCGACGGCAATGCTGCGGTGCTCCTGAACAACCAGCTGCAGCCCATCGGCACCCGTGTGTTCGGCCCGGTGACTCGCGAACTGCGTACCGAGCGGTTCATGCGGATCATCTCGCTGGCACCGGAAGTTCTCTGAGGCTTAGACGTCATGCAGAAGATCAAGAAGGGCGATGACGTAATTGTCATCGCCGGCAAGGACAAGGGGCGGCGCGGCACTGTCGTGCGCGTTTTCCGCGACGCCGACAAGGTTGTCGTCGAGAACGTGAACGTGATCAAGAAGCACGTGAAGCCCAACCCGCAGCGCGGCGAGTCCGGCGGTATCCAGGAAAAGGAAGCACCGCTGCACATCTCGAATATCGCGCACTACAACCCGGCCACGGCCAAGGCGGACCGGGTCGGCATCAAGGTGCTTGAGGACGGGCGCAAGGCGCGGTTCTACAAGTCCAACAACGAACTGGTTGATGGATAAGGTCATGGTTAGGCTTGCGCAGCAGTACAAAGACGAGGTTGTCGGCCAGCTCACCGAGCGGTTCGGCTACGCCAATGTCATGCAGGTTCCGCGCATCCGCAAGGTGACGCTGAACATGGGCCTGGGCGAGGCGGTCAAGGACAAGAAGATCCTTGAGCACGCCACCAGCGACATGGCGGCCATTGCCGGCCAGAAGCCGGTCGTGACCTACTCGCGGAAGTCCATTGCGGGCTTCAAGATCCGCGACGGCTGGCCGATCGGCTGCAAGGTGACGCTGCGCCGTGACCGGATGTGGGAATTCCTGGATCGCTTCATCAACGTTGCGGCGCCACGGATTCGCGACTTCCGCGGCCTGTCGCCGAAGTCCTTCGATGGCCAGGGCAATTACAACTTCGGTGTCCGGGAGCAGATCATCTTCCCGGAACTGGAATTCGACAAGGTGGACACGATTCGCGGGCTGGATGTGACGATTACCACCAGCGCGCGCAATGACGAGGAGGGCCAGGCCCTCCTCGAGGCATTCAATTTTCCGTTTCGGAAATAGGTAGAGGTCGGTTATGGCGAAGCGTTCCATGGTGGCACGGGAAGACAAGCGGGCGAAGCTCGTCGTGCGTTATGCGGCGAAGCGCAAGGCGCTGAAGGCCGTGATCCAGAATCCCGAGGCGTCTGCCGAGGAGAAGATGGAAGCGCAGGAGCGTTTGCAGAAGATGCCGCGGGACGCGAGCCCCGTGCGTGGCCGCAACCGCTGCCGTGTCACCGGTCGGCCGCGCGGCTACTACCGCAAGTTCGGCCTGGGCCGGAACAAGCTTCGTGAAGCCGCCATGGACGGGATGATTCCCGGCCTGACCAAGTCCAGCTGGTAAGACGCGCTCGCGTCCCGGCAATCGGTATACAGGTAACAATCATGAGCATGACCGATCCCATTGCAGATCTGTTGACCCGGATCCGCAACGCGCAATTGGCCGACAAGGCCGAAGTGAGTGTTCCCGCTTCGCGTCAGAAGCAGGCGATCCTCACCGTGTTGAAGGACGAGGGCTACATCGAGGACTTCCGCACGGAAGGTGATAAGAAGCCGCAGCTTGTCGTGAAGCTCAAGTATTTCCAGGGCAGGCCGGTCATCGATTTCATCAGCCGTGTCAGCCGTCCGGGTCTGCGTATTTACAAGGACACTGCGTCGCTGCCCCGCGTCCGGGGCGGCCTTGGCGTCGCCGTTATCTCCACCTCCCGCGGGGTGATGAGTGATCGGGCCGCCCGCGCCGCCGGTATCGGTGGCGAGGTCCTGTGCGAAGTCTTCTGAGGCAGGATTCATCATGTCCCGAGTAGCAAAGAAACCGATCAGCATCCCCTCCGGCGTGACCGTCACGATTGATGGCCAGCGGGCTACCGTGAAGGGCTCGAAGGGTGAGCTGAAAATGGACCTGCACCCCCAGGTCAAGGTCGTTCAGGAAGGTGACGAGTTGCTGTGTTCGCCGATGGGCGAGCGTCAGAGCACGGTCGCCATTACCGGTACCACGCGGGCGGTGCTCGCGAACATGGTCACGGGTGTCAGCGAGGGTTTCGAGCGCAAGCTCGAGCTGCGCGGCGTCGGCTACCGCGCCCAGGCGCAGGGCAAGACGCTGAACCTGACCCTGGGCCTGTCGCACCCGGTAAACCATGCCGTACCGGACGGCGTCACCGTCGAAACCCCGAGCCAGACGGAAGTGCTGGTCAAGGGTATCGACAAGCAACTGGTTGGCGAAGTGGCCGCGCAGATCCGCGCTTATCGGCCGCCGGAACCCTACAAGGGCAAGGGCGTGCGTTATGCGGACGAGCGCGTGGTCATGAAAGAAGCCAAGAAGAAGTAGGCGGGTAATTGATCATGGACAAGAAAACCTCTCGCATGCGTCGCGCCCGCCGTGCCCGGATGAAGATCCGCGAGCTCGGTGCGTTTCGCCTGAGCATTCATCGCACGCCGCGCCATATCTACGCGCAGGTGATTGGCCCGGAAGGCGGTCGCACCGTGGCGTTTGCCAGCACGCTGGACAAGGACCTGCGCACGCGACTGAATGCCACCGGCAATCGCGATGCCGCAGTGGAAGTAGGCAAGCTGATCGCCGAGCGGGCCAAGGCTGCCGGTGTCGAGTCGGTCGCCTTCGACCGTTCCGGCTTCAAATATCACGGTCGGGTGCGTGCGCTGGCGGATGCCGCGCGTGAAGCCGGCCTGCAGTTCTGACCAGGGGCAATACCATGGCGATGAATGACAGCAATGACGGGATGCAGGAAAAGCTGATCACCGTCAACCGCGTGGCGAAAGTGGTCAAGGGCGGTCGGCAGTTCGGTTTTACCGCCCTGACCGTCGTCGGTGACGGTGCCGGCCGCGTGGGCTTTGGATATGGCAAGGCGCGGGAAGTGCCTGCGGCCATCCAGAAGGCGATGGAAAAGGCCCGCAACAGTATGGTTACCGTGAGCCTTAATGGCGGCACACTGCAGTATCCGATCACCGCGGAACACGGTTCAAGCAAGGTGTTCATGCAGCCGGCTTCCGACGGTACCGGGATCATCGCCGGGGGCGCGATGCGTGCGGTGTTCGAAGTGCTTGGTGTGCATGACGTGCTGGCCAAGAGCATCGGATCCCGCAACCCGATCAATGTGGTCCGCGCCACGATCCGCGGTCTCCAGGCGATGAATTCGCCGGACGACGTGGCAGCGAAGCGCGGCAAGACTGTCGAAGAGATTCAGGGCTGAACCCATGGCCGAGAGCAAACAGTTGAAAGTGACGCTGAGCCGTAGCAAGAACGGTCGCCTGGCCAGTCACAAGGCCTGTGTCGCCGGTCTTGGCCTGCGTCGTATGCACCAGAGCGTGATTGTTCAGGACACCCCGGAAAACCGCGGCATGATCAATCGCGTGTCCTACATGCTCACGGTGGAGGAAGCCTGAGATGCGTTTGAATTCGCTCAAGCCTGCCGAAGGCAGCAAGAAGGATCCGAAGCGTGTCGGTCGCGGCATTGCCTCCGGCAATGGCAAAACCGCCGGCCGTGGCCACAAGGGTCAGCACTCCCGTTCCGGCGGTTATCACAAGGTCGGATTCGAGGGCGGCCAGATGCCGTTGCAGCGTCGGGTGCCGAAGGTAGGCTTCCGCTCGCGCACTGCCCGCTTCATCGATGAGGTGCGGCTGTCGGAACTGCACAAAGTCGATGGTGATGTGGTTGACCTGATGAGTCTGAAGGCGGCAAACGTCGTTTCCGAGCAGGCCAGGTCCGCCAAAATCATCCTCTCTGGCGAGGTCAAGTCGGCTGTCACCGTGCGCGGCGTCGCCGTGACCAAGGGTGCCCGCGCTGCCATCGAGCAGGCTGGCGGGAAAGTCGAGGAGTGAATTACCTCCCAGGCCGGACGGACTAAGGTATGTCCTCTATTGGTGGTATCGCCAAGCTGACGGAAGTCCGTCAGCGCTTGATGTTTGTGTTGATGGCACTGATCGTGTTCCGGATCGGTTCGCACCTGACCATTCCGGGCATCGACTCCAGTGCGATGCAGGAAATGTTCGATCGCCAGCAGGGCACGATCCTGGACATGTTCAACATGTTCTCGGGTGGTGCCCTGGAGCGCTTGAGCATCTTTGCCATCGGCATCATGCCGTACATCTCCTCGGCGATTATCATGCAGTTGCTCACGGCGGTGGTGCCGAGCCTTGAGCGGTTGAAGAAAGAGGGCGAGGCCGGCCGCCGCAAGATCACGCAGTACACGCGCTACGGCGCCCTCGGCCTGGCCATCGTTCAGGGTATCGGTGTCACGGTGGCGTTGCAGAATCAGGGTGTCACTTTGCGCGGCGCCGACGCAGGGTTCGATTTCGCCTTCACCTTTACCGGCACCGTGACGCTGGCGACCGGCACCATGTTCCTGATGTGGCTCGGCGAGCAGATCACCGAGCGCGGTATCGGCAACGGTATCTCCATCATCATCTTTGCCGGCATCGTGGCCGGACTGCCCAGTGCCTTTGGGGGTACGCTGGAGCTCGCGCGCACCGGCGAACTGAGCATGGCGCTGGTCGCCTTCCTGTTCATCGGCATGCTGGCGATCACCGCGTTTGTGGTGTTTGTCGAGCGCGGCCAACGGCGGATCACCGTCAACTACGCCAAGCGCCAGCAGGGGCGGAAGATGATGCAGGGGCAGACCACGCATCTGCCCCTGAAGCTGAACATGGCGGGCGTGATTCCGCCGATTTTCGCGTCCAGCATTATTCTGTTCCCGGCGACTCTGGGGACCTGGTTCAGCGATCCGGAAGGCGGCGGCATGATCTCGTATCTTGCCAACACGCTGCGTCCGGGGCAGCCGTTGTACGTGATGTTCTATGCGCTGGCGATCGTGTTCTTCTGTTTTTTCTACACGGCGTTGGTGTTCAACTCCAAGGATACGGCAGACAACCTGAAGCGCTCGGGCGCCTTCATTCCCGGTATTCGGCCGGGGCAGAATACGGCCCGTTACATCGATGGCGTGATGACCCGGTTGACGGCCGTGGGGGCGATCTACATCACCGCCGTCTGTCTGCTGCCGGAGTTCCTGATCCTGTACTGGAACGTGCCGTTCTACTTTGGCGGTACGTCACTGCTGATCATCGTCATTGTGGTCATGGACTTCATGGCCCAGTTGCAGTCGCACCTGGTGTCGCATCAGTACGAGCCGCTGATGAAGAAGGCAAACCTGAAGTCCTACGGCCGTTCCGGCGTGCCGCGATAGGCGCCGATCCGACAGCTAACAAAAGACCGCACACGGCGCGGATTTTCTGGTATCATCCGCGCCCTTCGCGTGGCGGCTTTAACGATTTCGGAGAAAGAACATGAAGGTACGCGCTTCGGTGAAGAAGATTTGCCGGAACTGCAAGATCATTCGCCGCGGTGGCGCCGTGCGTGTTATCTGCACCGACGCCCGGCACAAGCAGCGTCAGGGCTGAAGCCCCGGCCAATCTTGCGATATCAGGCTTTGATTCGCTAACATTGCGGGTTTTCCGCACAATCTGGGAGTTCGACACATGGCGCGTATTGCTGGCGTCAATATTCCGGTCCAGAAGCACGCCGTCATCGGGCTGACCGCCATTTACGGTATCGGCCGATCGCTGTCCGCCAAGATCTGCAAGGCGGCCGGTGTGGCAGAGGACCGAAAGATTCGTGATCTGGCTGAGCAGGAAGTGGAAGCGCTGCGCGCCGAGGTGGCAAAACACCTTGTCGAGGGCGATCTGCGCCGCAAGAATGCCATGGACATCAAGCGACTGATGGACCTCGGATGCTACCGAGGCATTCGGCACCGTCGCGGCATGCCCGTGCGTGGTCAGCAGACCCGCACCAATGCACGCACCCGTAAGGGTCCGCGTCGGGCGGTCCGGAAGTAGGCCGTTTGCCTGCTCCGTCGAGTTATTAACTGGGAACAAGCGCTATGGCGAAAGCGACGACGCGTTCACGCAAACGCGTGAACAAGAATGTGGTGGATGGGATCGCGCACATCAACGCGACCTTCAACAACACCATCATCATGATTACTGACCGTCAGGGCAATGCCCTGAGCTGGGCCAGTTCCGGCGGTAGCGGTTTTCGTGGCTCGCGCAAGAGCACGCCGTTCGCCGCGCAGGTGGCCTCGGATCGTGCCGGCCAGGCGGCCAAGGATTACGGTTTGAAGAACCTGGAGGTCCGGGTCAAGGGCCCGGGTCCGGGTCGTGAGTCGGCGGTCCGCGCGCTGAACAATGCCGGGTTCAAGATCACCCATATCTCCGACGTGACGCCGATTCCGCATAACGGCTGCCGTCCGCCCAAGAAGCGTCGCGTCTGACGCAACGGAGTTCCTGAATGGCTAGGTATATCGGTCCCAAGTGCAAACTGTCCCGCCGTGAAGGGACGGACCTGTTTCTGAAGAGCGGCGTGCGCCCGCTGGAAAGCAAGTGCAAGCTCGACACGCCGCCGGGTCAGCACGGCCAGCGCCGCACCCGCGTTTCCGACTACGGGCTGCAGCTGCGCGAAAAGCAGAAGCTGCGTCGTATCTATGGCGTGCTCGAGAAGCAGTTCCGCAACTACTACAAGGAAGCGGCGCGGCTCAAGGGATCCACTGGTGAACGCCTGCTGCAGCTGCTGGAAAGTCGGCTCGACAACGTGGTCTGGCGGATGGGCTTCGGCTCCACCCGTTCCGAGGCACGCCAGCTGGTTAGCCATCGGGCCGTGCTGGTGAACGGACAGAGTGTGAACATCCCGTCCTATCAGGTTCAGCCAGGTGACGAGATCACCGTGCGGGAAAAAGCCCGCAAGCAGGGCCGGATCGCGGCGGCCATGGAAATGGCGCAGCAGAATGGTCTGGTCGACTGGGTTGAGGTCGACAGCAAGAATTTCGTGGGGACATACAAGGCTCGTCCCGAGCGGAGCGATCTGTCCGCCGAGATTAACGAGAGCCTCGTGGTCGAACTGTACTCCAAGTAAGGGGTCCGGTGACCGACGGTCACTCACCAGTTATTCGAGAGAGAGACGTGTCAATGCAGGCTCAGTTCAAGGAATTCCTCAAGCCGCGAATCGTTGACGTGCAGGCGGCAGGCAGCCGTCAGGCGCGGGTGACCATCGAGCCGCTGGAGCGGGGTTTTGGTCATACCCTCGGCAATGCGTTGCGCCGCATCCTGCTCTCCTCCATGACCGGTTATGCGGTGGTGGAAGTCGAGATCGAGGGTGTGTTGCATGAGTACACTGCGATTGAAGGTGTGCAGGAAGATATTGTCGATATCCTGCTCAACCTGAAGAATCTTGCGGTGCGCATGCATTCCAAGGACGAGGCGACGCTGACCCTGAAGAAGAAGGGTGAAGGCGTCGTGACGGCCGGCGACATCGAAACCGGTCATGATGTCGAGATCAAAAATCCCGAGCTGGTGTTGGCGACCCTGACCAAGAGTGGCGAGCTCAACATGACGCTGCGTGTGGTTCGTGGCCGTGGTTACGAGGCGGTGACCCAACGCGAGCTGGACGAAGATCGTGCCATCGGTCGCCTGCAGCTTGATGCCAGCTTCAGCCCGGTGCGGCGCGTGGCTTACAGCGTTGAAGCTGCGCGTGTGGAACAGCGTACCGACCTCGACAAGCTGGTGATGGATATCGAGACCAATGGCGTCATCGAGCCAGAGGAAGCGATCCGGTTTGCGGCCGGCCTGCTTCAGGATCAGCTGTCGGTGTTCGTTGCCCTGGAAGGTGGCGACATCGAAGCCGGTAGCGGCGAAACTGGTGGTCCGGAAGTGGACCCGGTGCTGATGCGCCCGATCGACGATCTGGAATTGACCGTGCGCTCGGCCAATTGCCTGAAAGCCGAGAGCATTCATTATGTCGGCGATTTGGTCCAGCGGACCGAAGTCGAACTGCTGAAGACGCCGAATCTCGGCAAGAAATCTCTCACCGAGATCAAGGAGGTCCTGGCCTCCCACGGTCTGTCGCTGGGCATGCGCCTGGACGAGTGGCCACCGGCCGGTCTCGGTGAACGCGAACATGTGGCCGGCTGAGGTCGCGCAAGCGACCCGGGCCCTGACTGTCTAAGGAAGGTATTGAGCGATGCGTCATCGTAAATCCGGTCGAAAGCTGAACCGTAACAGCAGCCATCGTACGGCCATGTTCCGCAACATGACGTCCAGCTTGATTGAGCACGAGGCAATCAAGACGACCTTGCCGAAGGCCAAGGAACTGCGTCGGGTTGCCGAGCCGCTGATCACCCTGGCCAAGGAAGACACCGTGTCCAAGCGGCGTCTCGCCTTCTCGCGCCTGCGCGACAAGGCTGCGGTCGGCAAGCTGTTTGCCGAGCTTGGACCACGCTACAAGGCTCGCCCCGGTGGTTATCTGCGTATCCTCAAGTGCGGCTTCCGCCCCGGGGACAACGCGCCGATGGCGTTTGTCGAACTGGTCGATCGGCCGGAGGCAACGGTGACGGAGCCGGCCCCGGAAGAGGCGACGGCGGAGTAAAACTGCTTCGATATGGTCGACAAAAACCGGGCTTTCGCCCGGTTTTTTTGTTTCCGTAAGCCGTTTTATGGGGCGTTTTATGTGTAACGTTTTACGTTTTACGTTACAGGCATGAACGTCGAGAACCTGCGTAGCTCCCAACCTAAAACCTAAAACCTAAAACCTAAAACCTAAAACCTAAAACCTAAAACCTAAAACGAATCCCATGTTCGCCTTATTCACCGATTTCACAGCCAGCGGCCCTTATCTCGGCCAACTGCGGGCAGCCCTGCATCACCTGGCACCGGCGCAGCCTGTGGTGGACCTGATGCACGATGCGCCCCCGTTTGCGCCGGATCTGGCCGCCTACCTGCTTGAGCCTGTCTGCCGCAGCTTGCCGGTTCGTTGCACCGTCATTGCCGTGGTGGACCCGGGGGTTGGCAGTGACAGGGCGGCATTGGCGCTGGAAGCGGACGGCCGGCTGTTTATCGGTCCGGACAACGGGCTGCTGGAATTTGTTGCCAGGCGCAGTGACGACGTCCTCTGCGCGCCTTTGCCGACCGCTGACGAAGAGGTCGCGCCGACGTTTCATGCGCGTGACCATTTCGCCCGCTGGGCGGCGAAAATAACCCAGACAGGGCTGAACCGGAGCGGCCTCGAGCCGGTTCGGTTTCCCGAACGGGGCTGGGCTGACGATACGCCACGCATCATCTATATCGATGGTTATGGTAACGGCTGGACCGGGATCCGGGCCGAGATGCTGTCGGACCAGGCAGTCATTGCCATCGACGAGCAGCATCTGGAGCGGGCGAAGACCTTCAGTGACGTGCCGCGCGGTCAGGGATTCTGGTACCGGAATTCCAGCGGTCTGGTGGAGATCGCGGTCAACTGCGGTCGTGCCGATCAGGTACTGGGGCTGGTGCCGGGCAGTCGCATCCGCCTGGTCAGGCCCTAGGGAAACACTGAGTTATCCTCGTGCCTGCGCCTTGTCGCCGCGCGGCTGCACCCCCTGGCGACAGTCTGCTAAACTACCGTCCCGCTGCAGCGCAGCATTTGCGTTGCGCGTCCGGCCAAGTGGCCTGGAACCGTGCGCCGGTCGGCACCTCGAGCGACGCTCCCGGTGTACGGAAACGCCCGGCTGCTCACATCCTGACAAGGAGTTAGATTATGAAAGCACCTGTACGCGTTGCGGCCACGGGCGCTGCTGGCCAGATCGGCTACAGCCTGCTGTTTCGAATTGCCGCCGGTGACATGCTCGGCAAGGACCAGCCGGTGATACTGCAGTTGCTGGAGATCACACCGGCGCTGGAAGCGCTGGGTGGCGTGGTGATGGAGCTCGAGGACTGCGCGTTCCCGCTGGTCCAGGGCATCACCATCAGTGACAAGGCGGAAGAGGCGTTCAAGGATGCCGATGTGGCCTTGCTGGTCGGGGCACGGCCGCGGGGACCCGGCATGGAGCGCAAGGACCTGCTGGAAGCCAACGCCGCCATCTTCTCGGTTCAGGGCAAGGCACTGAACGATGTCGCCAGTCGCGACGTCAAGGTTCTGGTGGTCGGTAACCCGGCGAACACCAACGCCCTGATCGCGCAAAAGAACGCGCCAGATCTGGATCCGGGCCGGTTCACCGCGATGACCCGGCTGGATCACAACCGCGCGCTGGCGCAACTGGCGGGCAAGACCGGATGCCACAGCACCGAGATCAAGCGAATGACGATCTGGGGAAACCACTCGGCGACCCAGTATCCGGACATCAGCCAGACGCTGATCAGCGGCAAGCCGGCGGCGGACCAGGTGGACCGCAGCTGGTACGAGACCGATTTCATACCGACCGTGCAGCAGCGCGGCGCGGCCATCATCAAGGCGCGCGGCGCATCCAGCGCGGCCTCCGCAGCCGGTTCGGCGATCGACCATATCCGCACCTGGGCGCTTGGCACCGACGACGGCGACTGGACCAGCATGGCAATCCCGTCGGATGGCAGCTATGGCATTAGCGAAGGCCTGATCTATTCCTTCCCGGTGACCTGCAAGAACGGCAAGTACGAGATCGTGCAGGGCCTGGAACTGGATGATTTCAGTCGCGACCGGATGCAGGCGACGGAGCAGGAACTGGTCGAGGAACGGGATGCGGTGAAGCATTTATTTCCGTAATGGATCGAAGGGCGCCGGGAGGCGCCCTTCTCGTTTTATGTTTAACGTTTTAGGTTTTAGGAAAGCTTGGGGTTCCGGTTACTCGTAAAACGTAAAACCTAACACTTAAAACTCGCCAGAATCATTTCCTGATCGCCTTCGTCTCCGCCAAATTCCCTTTCCCCAACAACGGTTTCAAATACCGCCCCGTATGCGAATCCGGATTCTCCGCGATGTTTTCCGGCGTGCCGGTGGCGACGATGGTGCCGCCGCCGCGGCCGCCTTCGGGGCCCAGGTCGATCAGCCAGTCGGCGGTCTTGATCACGTCCAGATTGTGTTCGATGACGACCACCGTATTGCCATGGTCCCGCAGCCGGTGCAGGACGGCGAGCAGCTGATCGATGTCATGGAAGTGCAGGCCGGTGGTCGGTTCGTCCAGGATATACAGTGTCTGACCGGTGTCCCGGCGTGACAGCTCGCGGGCCAGCTTGATGCGTTGTGCTTCGCCGCCGGACAGTGTGGTTGCGGCCTGGCCGAGGCGAATGTAAGACAGACCCACGTCCATCAGGGTTTCCAGCTTGCGCCGCAGGACAGGGATCGGCTGGAACAGGTTCAGCGCCTCTTCGACGGTCAGTTCAAGCACCTGATGGATGTTCAGGCCCTTGTAGCGCACCTCCAGGGTTTCCCGGTTGTAGCGCTGGCCATGGCAGGCCTCGCAGGCGACGAAGACGTCGGGCAGGAAATGCATTTCCACCTTGATCACGCCATCGCCCTGGCAGGCTTCGCAGCGACCACCCTTGACGTTGAAGCTGAAGCGGCCCGGTTGATAACCGCGGGCCCGGGCCTCCTGGGTGCCGGCGAACAACTCCCGGATCGGCGTAAACAAGCCCGAATAGGTCGCCGGATTGGAGCGCGGCGTGCGGCCGATGGCGCTCTGGTCGATGTCGACCACCTTGTCGAATAGCTCCAGACCCTCGATGGAATCCAGTGGTGCCGGCTCCATTCCGGCCCGGTTGAGCCGTCGCGCTGCCGCCGGATACAGCGTGTCGTTGATCAGGGTGGATTTGCCTGAGCCGGAAACACCGGTGATGCCGACCAGAAGCCCAGCAGGAATATCGAGGTCGACGCCCTGCAGATTGTTGCCGCGCGCGCCGCGCAGACGCAGAATCCGTCCGCCATCGGCGGGATGTCGGCGTTTCGGCACAGCAATCCGGCGGCGGCCGGACAGATACTGCCCGGTCAGTGAGGCGCTGTGCGCCGCCACCTCGTCGGGTGTGCCCGCTGCGACAACGTGCCCGCCACGGGTTCCTGGCCCCGGGCCCATGTCGAGCACATGGTCCGCAGCCCGGATCGCATCCTCGTCGTGTTCAACGACTATCACGGTGTTGCCGATGTCCCGCAGGTGGGTCAGTGTGCCCAGCAGTCGGTCATTGTCCCGCTGATGCAGTCCGATCGACGGTTCGTCGAGCACATACATCACACCAACCAGTCCGGCCCCGATCTGGCTCGCCAGGCGGATGCGCTGGGCCTCGCCGCCGGACAGCGTGCTCGCGCTACGGTCCAGGCTCAGGTAGTTGAGACCGACGTTGACCAGGAATCGCAGGCGGTCGCCGATTTCCTTGACGATCGGGCGGGCGATTTCCCCACGGTTGCCGGGCAGGTCGAGTTGTTCGAAGAACGTCAGGCAGTCACCCACCGGCATGGCCGCGATGGACGGCAGATCGCGCTCGGCGACAAAGACATGCCGTGCCGTGCGATTCAGACGGGTGCCCGCGCAGTCCGGGCATTGGCGTTCGCTGATGTAGCGGCTGAGCTCCTCGCGCACGATGCTCGACTCGGTTTCCCGGTAGCGCCGCTCCAGGTTCGGCAGGATGCCTTCGAACGGATGGGTCTTGCGCAGGGTCCGGCCATCGGAGCTGATGTAGCGGAACGCGATCGGCTGTTCGCCGCTGCCATGCATGAGCACCTCGCGGACGGAAGGGTCCAGCTCCTCCAGCGGGGTTTCGATGTCAAAACCGTAGTGCTCCGCCAGCGATTGCAGCAGCTGAAAATAATAGGCGTTGCGCCGGTCCCAGCCCCGGATCGCACCGCCCGCCAGACTCAGGCCCGGTTGGGTGATCAGGCGGTTCGCATCGAAGAAGGTCTGGACGCCCAGCCCATCGCAGGTCGGACAGGCGCCCCGGGGGTTGTTGAACGAGAACAATCGTGGCTCGAGTTCGGTCAGTGCATAACCGCAGGCAGGGCAGGCGAAGCGCGAGGAAAAGCTCAGTTCGGCGCGTTCCGGTTCGTCCATCCAGGCAATCCGGGCGACGCCGTCTCCCAGCGTCAATGCGGTTTCCAGCGAATCAGCCAGGCGGCCGGCCAGATCCGGGCGGACCTTGAAGCGGTCAACGACGGCTTCAATGCTGTGAGGTTTTTTCGGGTCAAGCGTCGGTGCGGTATCCAGATCCACGACGATGCCGTCTATCCTGGCACGGATGAAGCCCTGGCTTCGCAGCTCCTGCAAGGCGTGCAGATGTTCGCCCTTGCGCGCATCGATGACAGGTGCCAGCAGCAGCAGGCGACTGTTTTCCGGCAGATCCAGCACATGATCAACCATCTGGCTGACGCTTTGTGCATCCAGCGTTTCGCCGTGATCCGGGCAGCGCGGGGTTCCGGCCCGTGCGAACAGCAGCCGCAGGTAATCGTGGATCTCGGTCACGGTGCCGACGGTGGATCGGGGGTTGTGTGAGGTGGACTTCTGTTCAATCGAGATCGCCGGGGACAGTCCCTGAATATCGTCGACATCCGGCTTGTCCATGATCGACAGGAACTGGCGGGCGTAGGCCGAAAGGGACTCCACGTAGCGCCGCTGACCCTCTGCATAGAGGGTGTCGAAGGCCAGCGAGGACTTGCCCGAACCGGACAGGCCGGTGATCACGATCAGCCGGTTCCGTGGCAACTCCACGTCGATGTTCTTCAGATTGTGTGTGCGGGCGCCGCGAATGCGGATGGAATCCATGCGAATCGGAACCTCGATTTTCGCTGTCGGGTCGGGCGCCGAGTCCCCGAGGCCTCGGCGAACCCGATAGTCTACACCGGTCGGGTCCCGGAACGCTTGCTCACCGCCTCGGTCAAAGCTGTCGGGATGCGGCTTGCGTCGCCTGAATGCCGCGGCTACTCGCGGTGAGACGTTCAGCCTGGGTTAGGCTTTGCAGGAGGAGACTCGGTCATGCGTTATCAATTCTCGGTGACCGGTATGGATTGCGGTCACTGCAAACAGGCTGTAGAGAAGGCGGTGTCCGGCATTGATGGCGTGCAGTCGGTTCAGGTTGAGCTCGCTGGGGCCCGGGTGACCGTGACCGGGGATGTCAGGCCGGAAACCGTCGTGGAGACGATCCGGGGTGCCGGGTATGCTGCCTCGCAGATAGCGGTGGTCTGACAGTCGACATTCAGCGTTACGCACCGCGGTAGACAGGAGTGATGATGAAAACGCTTGCCATGAAACGCCCTACGCGACTTGCCCTGCTGGCAGGCACGTTTTTGCTGGCCGCCGCGGGCGCCTGGATGCTGGCCCAGGCGGCCGTTGCCGACAAGAGCGCCGCCGACGGCAGTTCGATACCGGAATGGCAGCAGACGGAACAGGACATGAAGGTGTTCAAGACGCCGCAGTGCGGCTGCTGCACCGACTGGGTGGTGTATCTGCGTGAACAGGGCATGTCGGTAGAGGCGGTGGACGTCACCCACCAGCAGCTCAACCAGATCAAGATGGAAGTCGGGCTCAGCCGCGAGCTGGCCTCCTGCCATACCGGATTCATCGACGGCTACGTGATCGAAGGACATGTGCCGCACGAGGATGTACTTCGGCTGCTGGATGAGCGCCCCGATGTTGCCGGCCTGGCCGTGCCGGGCATGCCGGTCGGATCCCCGGGTATGGAGATGGGAGATCGTTTCGATCCTTATCATGTGCTCAGTTTCAGCCGTTCCGGCGATACCGAGATCTTCTCGACCTATCATCAACTGGAAGGCACTGGAGATTGATCCCTGGCCCGCGGTAGTTGCGCAGCCTGGTACGGCAACGGCTGAACGGATTTGATGCGGAGACGTGTGATGCGAACCAAGACGCTGGCCTGCATGGCCGTCCTAATGATTCTGGTATACACGCTGGTTGCCTGTTCGACGTCACCGACGGGTCGCCAGCAACTCACACTGTTTCCGTCGGCGGAACTGAATCGCATGGGGGTGGCGGCCTTCGACGAAATGCGTGATGAGACGCCCGTTTCCCGGGATTCCGCGACCAACAACTATGTGAACTGCATCACCGACGCCTTGCTGGAGCAGGTGGAGGGACGGGATCGCAATCTTGACTGGGAAATGGTGGTGTTCGAGGACGACGCGGTGAATGCCTTCGCCCTGCCTGGCGGCAAGATGGGTGTCTACACCGGACTGCTCGACGTGGCCGAGAACCAGCACCAGCTTGCGGCGGTTATCGGGCACGAAATCGGCCATGTGCTCGCCGAACACGGCAACGAGCGGATGTCGACGCAGTTCGCCACCGGCGCCGGCCTGCAGATCGCCGCGATTATCGGTGCCGACGGCTCGCCCCAGCGCTCGGCCGCCCTGGCCGCGCTCGGCCTGGGCGCCCAGGTGGGCGTGCTATTGCCCTTCAGCCGTGCCCACGAGCGCGAGGCCGACCTGATCGGGCTGGACCTGATGGCCAAGGCCGGGTTCCAGCCCGAGGAAAGCGTGCAACTCTGGCGCAACATGTCCGCCGCCAGCGGCAACGGCGGCCCACCCGAATTCCTCTCCACGCACCCGTCCGGCGATACCCGCATCCGCGAACTGCAAAATGCGATGCCGGATGCGAAACGGGAGTATGAGCGGGCAAGACAGGCGGGGAGGCAGCCGAGCTGTCAAAGGCCGTGAAGGGAGAGTGTTCAGGTTTCAGTGTTCAGTTTTCAGACAAACATGTAGCTGCGGAATGAGCTGGGATTCGCTCTACGCTTGGCGTCTTCCGGATGGTGGTCGAAATAAAAACATTTGACTGCCGTCAGACTCAAGAACACCCCGGCCCGCCCTGTCTGAACACTGAAAACTGAAGCCTGAAAACCAAAAAGCCCGACCACCAAGGCCGGGCTTTTCTGTTCACGCCAACGTCGGGCTTTTTCTACGGTACCAGCGGAAAACTGATCCCCGCCATCTCGCGCATCACGCGCATGACCTGGCAGCTGTAGCCGAACTCGTTGTCGTACCAGACGTAGAGCACCACCCGGTTGTCCTCGGCGATGGTGGACTGGGAGTCGACGATGCCGGCGTGTCGCGAGCCGATGATGTCTGTGGAGACGATCTCGGTGGAGGCCGTGTAGTCCACCTGGTCCTGCAGGTCGGACCGCAGGGCAATGCCTCGCAGATATTCGTTCAGGCTGTCCCGGTCGGTGGCCTTCTTCAGGCTCAGGTTGAGCACCGCCAGCGACACGTTCGGCGTCGGTACGCGGATCGCGTTGCCGGTGAGCTTGCCTTCCAGTTCCGGCAGGGCCTTGGCGACGGCCTTGGCGGCGCCAGTCGAGGTGATCACCATGTTCAACACCGCGCTGCGACCGCGGCGGTCACCGGCATGGTAATTGTCGATCAGGTTCTGGTCGTTGGTGAACGAGTGAACCGTCTCGACGTGGCCGTGTTCCACGCCATATTCGTCGTGGATGGCTTTCAGGACAGGGGTGATCGCATTGGTGGTGCAACTGGCCGCTGACAGGATGCGGTCATCCGCACTGATCATGTGTTCGTTGACGCCATGCACGATGTTCTTGATGTTGCCCTTGGCCGGTGCGGTCAGCAGTACGCGGGCCACTCCCTTGGATTTCAGATGCAGACCAAGGCCCTCCTCGTCGCTCCAGCGGCCGGTGTTGTCCACCACCAGCGCGTCCTTGATGCCGTACTGGGTGTAATCCACCTTGTCGGGCCCCTCGGCATAGATCACGCGGATGGTGTTGCCGTTGGCGACGATCGCCTGGGCATCTTCGTCCACGTGCACCGAACCATTGAACGGGCCATGCACCGAGTCACGCCGCAGCAGGCTGGCGCGCTTGGCCAGGTCGTTGCCCTTGGCCTTGCGCACGACAATGGCCCGCAGCCGCA
The DNA here is from genome assembly GCF_023195885.1 of Methylonatrum kenyense. Classification (GTDB taxonomy): domain Bacteria; phylum Pseudomonadota; class Gammaproteobacteria; order Nitrococcales; family Aquisalimonadaceae; genus Methylonatrum; species Methylonatrum kenyense. The sequence continues at coordinate 1,267 of NZ_JALPKO010000008.1, read as the reverse complement.
TCTTGTTGCCGACGCCGGTGCGTTCGATGAGCAACCGCGCCAGCAGACGGCCAATGCGACCGAAGCCGTAAAGCACCACATCCTGGAAGTCCTCGCGGCGCTCACCCCGGCCATCGACGATGTCATGCAGCTGTTGCTTGAGGTAATCGGCGATCGGCTGGTTCTTGCCGTCACGCAGATAACCGATGGTCAACTTGCCCAGGTCAACGCGGGCCGGTGCCAGGTCGAGTTCGCTCAGTGCCTCCAGCACCGGGAAGCTGTCCTTAATCGACAGGCCCTCGGATTCATACTCACGCACGAAGCGGTGCGCCTTGATGATGTCCAGGGTGCCGCAGTTCACCACCGGCCGGCTGTAGATGCGGGTGGCGACACCCTTGTCGCGGTACAGTTTGCCGATCAACGGCAACATGCGTTCCGCCAGTTCCTGACGTTCGGTCCAGTCCTCCAGATAGGCAGCCTGTTGTTCCTGACTCATGCTTCCTCCGACAATGTAGCGGACGTGCCCGGCCACCCCTGGATGGCAACGAACAAAAGGTACTGTCCCGGATGGCCTGGCGGGCCAACCAGCCGCACTCCAACGTCCTAATGGTTGAAATATGGGAGCTTTCGAAAAATTTTTGCGGATTCTACGCAGAACCGCTCAGCGAGTCACGCTGCGCTGCGATGCCTGTCACGAAATCGTGACAGGGCGCCGGGAGCGAGCCTGTGCGGCGTGACCTGGCCAGTGCCGTATCGCTTGATGCCGCGCCGGAGACGGTCTGGCGGTGCCTGCACGATCTGCCCGCCTGGGCGGACTGGAATCCGGTCATCCCGGAAATTGAGGGTACCCTGGAAACTGCCCGGCGCCTGCAATTGCGACTTGAGTTACCGGATGCCCGGCCACGACAGCTTGAGGCCGAAGTCATGCGCGTTCTGCCACAGCAGGAACTCAGCTGGTTGCTGCGGCTAAAGGTGCCCGGCCTGCTGGACTGCGAGCATCGATTCCTGCTGCAGCGCCCGGACGACACCCCGGACGCGCCCGCCTGCCGCCTGATCCAGCGCCTGCGGGTCAGCGGAATCCTTGTACCCTTCATCTGGCCGAGGTTGCGGAAGCAACTCGGTACGGCGTTGCAGGACAGTAATGCAGGACTCAAGACCGCGGTGCAGCAGCCTTAGGCTGCGCCACCGCGGTCGTTTTACGTTTTACGTGTAACGTTTTAGGTCGGCTCGCCATGCGCCTCGACGCACGGCGATTGTGTTCCTAACGTAAAACATCAAACGTTAAACA
>NZ_JALPKO010000007.1 GCF_023195885.1 Methylonatrum kenyense | reverse complement strand
TCTTTAAACGTTACACGTAAAACGCAATAGTTATCCCGTATTCCGCATACCAGCGGCGATGCCATTGATGGCCACCATCAGCGCCTTGCGCAGATCGTCCTCGTTGCCATGCCGGACACGGTGCAGGAGTTCCACCTGCAGGCGGTTGAGCGGGTCGACGTAGGGATTGCGCACGTCCACCGAGCGGCGCACGACCGGGAAATCGTCCAGCGGCCGTTCATGGCCGCTGATTGCCAGCACCTTGTCCAGCGTCTTGCTGAAGCGGGCGCGGAGATCCGCCCCCAGGGGCCGCAACTCCGGCGGTACCAGGCGCCTGTCATACTGTGCGGCGACTTCCGGGTCACCCTTGGCCAGCACCATTTCCACCATGTCGACAAAGGCCCGGAAGAAGGGCCATTCCTGGAACATGGTACGCAGTTCCTCGGTCAGGTCCCGCTGATAGGCTTCGTCCAGTGCCTCACCGACGCCCAGCCATGCCGGCAGCAGTAGCCGGGTCTGAGTCCAGCTGAAGATCCACGGAATCGCGCGCAGCGTCTCCACCCCGCCACCGGTCTTTCGGCGTGCCGGCCGTGAACCGATGGTCAGTCCGGCGATCTCCTGCTCCGGCGTCGCCGAGCGGAAGTAGTCAACGAAGCCTTCCGTCTCGCGGACCATGCCACGATAGTTCTTCGCCGCGACCTCCGCCAGCAGGTCCATGGCATCACGCCATTCCTGCTTCGGATCCGGCGGTGGCTGCAGCGTCGCCTCCAGCACGGCAGTGGTGTAGAGCTCCAGGTTGCGTAGTGCGATGCCCGGCATGCCGAACTTGGCCTGTATCACCTCGCCCTGTTCGGTGACGCGCAGGCTGCCGCTGACCGAGCCCGGTGGTTGCGACAGGATGGCCGCATGAGTCGGCCCGCCACCACGACCGATGGAGCCGCCGCGGCCGTGGAACAGGGACAGCTTCACGCCCTGCCGGCGGCAGCAGGCAAGCAGACGTTCCTGGGTCTGGTACAGGGCCCAGGCGGCGGTCAGGTGGCCGGCGTCCTTGCCCGAATCCGAGTAGCCGATCATGACTTCCTGATGACTGCCGATATGGCTGCGGTACGCATCGATGGAGAGCAGGCGTTCCAAGGTTTCCTCGGCGCCTTCCAGGTCATCCAGGGTCTCGAACAGCGGCACCACCGGCATGCGGGTCTTGACGCCGGCCTCCTTCTGCAGCAGTTCGACCGCCAGGATGTCGGACGGCTTGGAGGCCATGGAAATGATGTAGGCGCCGAGACTCTCGGCAGCCTGTTCGGCAATGACCTCGAAGGTGTCCAGCACCTCGCGGACATCGTCGTTGGCCTCAAAATGATGCGGAATCAACGGCCGCTCGCTGCCCAGCTCGCGGATCAGGAAGTCCTGGCGTTGCTGTTCATCCCAGTCGCGGTAGCTGCCGAGGCCGATTGCCTGGGTAATGGCATCAAGTGCCTCGGTATGGCGGTCCGCTTCCTGGCGGATGTCGATGCGCATCAAGGTCAGGCCGAAGCAGGCGACCCGGCGCAGGGTGTCCAGCAGGTTGCCGTCGGCGAGCACGCCGGCGCCGCAGCGATGCAGCGAGTGGTAGCACTCCTTCAGCGTGGTCAGCAGTTCGTCGGTCTGCAGGTAGACTTCGCCTTCCGGCGCGTTGCGACCTTCCAGGCGGGCCTCGACCCAGCGGATGGTCAGGCGCATGCGGGCGCGCACCCGCTTCAGCAGCACCCGGTAGGGTTCCCAGGCATCACCGACCTTCTCGCGCAGGTCCTCGTCCATGCACTGCACGGACAACTCGTCCACCAGGGTGTTGATATCGCGTTCGTACTGGGTTGCCGCCATCCAGCGCGCCAGCAGGCAGGACTGCCGAGTTACCCGGGCCGTGACCCGCGGATTGCCGTCCCGGTCGCCGCCCATCCATGAGCCAAAGCGGATCGGGGCCGCGTCCAGTGGCAGGCCCTTGCCGGTATGCTTGTGCAGGGCCCGGTCCAGACGCCGGGCATTGCGCGGGATAGCGTTCCACAGTGTCTGCTCCACCACCGCATAGCCCCAGCGGGCCTCGTCCAGTGGCGACGGCCTGCGTTGCCGGATCTCGTCGGTGAACCAGGCGGACGTGACCTCGCGCTTGAGGTCCGTTTCCAGATCCTCGCGTTCCTCCGGCGTCAGGTCCTGGCGATCCTGCTGGTCGAGCAGGCGGGCGATGCGGTTGTGTTTCTGCAGCAGGGTACGCCGGGTGATCTCGGTCGGATGCGCGGTCAGCACCAGGCCGATCTGCATGTCGCAGGCAGCCCGGTGCAGCGCATCCGGATCGGTGCTGCTCGCCAGCCGCGACAGGGTGTCTTCCAGCGAGCCGCGGGCCGGGCGCGATTCCGGATCCATGGCCCAGGCACGGCTGCGACGCACGCGGTGATGCTGCTCCGCGATATTGGCCAGGTTCAGGAAATGCGAGAACGCCCGGGCAATGGGCATGATCATGTGATCATCCAGTCCGGTGAGCGTCTGTTCCAGCTGCGTTGCCGCTTCCGTATCGCCGGCGCGCGCGTCTTTGGCCAGCATGCGCACCTTCTCTACGGTGTCGAACAGTTCCGCGCCGCCTTGCTCGCGCACGGTCTGGCCCAATAGGTCGCCCAACTGCCGGATGTTCTCCCGCAGTGGAAGATCGGTGTCCTTGGTGGTCATGAAAGCCCCTCGGGGCGCCGCAAGACGCCCCTGCGACCGATTCGTCGGTCCTTGTGATTAGTCTGTGTGCCCGGTAACAGGTCTGTATCGCCCAGAGGGCTGGGCTCCTGCCTGGTCATTCGCCGCCGCGTCATCGGCGCCGCAGGAGCCGAGCCTTCTCGGTGACCAACCCACGTTCGGGTACGTGATCGCCCAAGGGCCCGGGCTCCTGATCGTCCGGAGGGTCGGGTTTCTACTCCGGTAATCCGAACTGCTCGACGCTGGCAAAGATATCGGTGTCGGATATGATTCCGATCGGTTCCTGATCCTTGTCGATGACCGCGACGCGCCGAATGTTCGAATTGGTCATCTTCTCGGCGCATTCCTGCAAGGTCATGTCCACCGGCACGGTGACCAGTGGCTTCGAGGCCACCTCGGTGACACGGGTGGTTTTCGGCGTGCGGTTGGCGGAAACTACCCGGCTGAGCACGTCGCGCTGGGTCATGATGCCCCACTGGCCGTCCTCTCCGGGGCGCGCCATGATGCTGGAGATGTGTTTCTCGCGCATCAGGTGCATCGCATCCTCGACAGTGGTTTCCGGCGGTACCGAAACCGGCGTCGGGTTCATCAGGTCGCCGACCGTGTGCGGCGTGCGGCCGGAGGCGATCATTTCATCCAGCGGCGAGGAGACACGGCGCATTTCGCGCACCTTTCGGTCCTGCTTGATGGCCTGCTCGCGTTCCTGGCGATACTGCTCGATATCAAGGCCGCCACGGATCTGGTCAATGATGGCATTGCCGAACTGGCTGGTCTTGACCTCCGACGCCCCCTCGATCTGGCGGGCGAAGTCGTAGGTGACGATGCGGCTGGTGACTACCTCCTGATAGGCAGCAGTGATCAGGTCGGCCGCTTCCTGCCAGCCAATGTGTTCCAGCAGCATGACCCCGGAAAACAGCAGCGAGCCGGGATTGACCTTGTCCTGGCCGGCATACTTCGGCGCCGTGCCGTGGGTCGCCTCGAAGACCGCGACGTTATCGCTCATGTTGGCGCCGGGTGCGATGCCGACCCCACCGACTTCGGCGGCCACCGCGTCCGAGAGGTAGTCGCCGTTCAGGTTCATGGTCGCGATCACGTCGAACTCGTTGGGGCGCAGCAGCATCATCTGGAAGATGATGTCGGCGATGCGGTCCTTGATCACCACCTTGCCTTCCGGACGCTTGCCGCCGTACGTGCTGTACAGCTCCTCCTCGGTGATGGTCTGGTCCGGGAATTCCTCGCGGGCAAGTTCATAACCCCAGGTACGGAATGCACCCTCGGTGAACTTCATGATGTTGCCCTTGTGCACCAACGTCACGCTTTCGCGGTTCTGTTCGATGGCGTACTGGATGGCCTTGCGCACCAGCCGCTTGGTGCCGAATTCGGATATTGGCTTGACGCCGAGGCCGGCATCGTCGAAAAAGCTTGCGCCCATTTCATCGCGCAGGAATCGGGCAAGCTTCCGGTTTTCGTCACTGCCGGACTGGTACTCGATGCCGGCATAAACGTCCTCGGTGTTCTCGCGGAAGATGACAACATCCACGTCTTCCGGCTTTCTCAGCGGCGAAGGTACGCCTTCGTAATGGCGCACCGGGCGCACGCAGGCATACAGGTCAAGTTCCTGGCGCAGGGACACATTCAGCGAACGAAAACCGCCGCCCACCGGCGTGGTCAGGGGGCCCTTGATGGAGACCAGAAGATCCTTCAATGCTTCCTTGGTCTCGTCCGGAAAGTAGTCGCCGTCATAGATTCCGGCGGCCTTCTCGCCCATGAACAGTTCCGCCCAGTGGATCTTGCGTTCGCCGCCATACGCTTTTTCCACCGCCGCGTCCCAGACGCGCATCGATGCGCGGGTGATGTCGGGGCCAATGCCGTCACCTTCGACGTAGCCGATGATCGGATTGTCCGGCACCTTGAGTCTGCCGTCCTCGACCGTGATCTTCTGTCCGGTTTCGGGGTAACGGATCTGGTTCTCCATGAGTCCTCCCTGTGTGGCCCCAGATGTGCGCAGGGGCTTGTGGCCCCGGCCCGGGTGACTGACGAGGCCCGGTTTGCGACCTCGTTCAGGGAAACGCCGGTTGATGTCTGGATTTCCATCCGAAACCGGCCTTGCTCGGTTGGTCGGCGTCTCCTTCGGTGGCAAGAGTATAGGGAAACAGCCGGTCGTTCGCATGTTCGGGCGGTGTTTCGGCGGTTCCCAAGTGGATCACTGCGGGGTAGGGTTCGGCGCGTTTCAGTGTTTCCCTGGGTCAAGGAGCCTGTCCATGCGCGTCATTAGTCTGAACTGCAACGGAATTCGTGCCGCCGCCCGCAAGGGGTTTTTCGATTGGTTGCCAAGGCAGGATGCGGATGTCGTCTGCCTGCAGGAGATCAAGGCCATGGAGGATCAACTCGATGAGACCTTTTATCCGCAGGAATTCCACTGCTATTACCACTCGGCGGAGAAGAAGGGCTACAGCGGTGTCGGCCTGTACGCCCGGACTCGTCCAGACGAGGTCATTGTCGGCCTCGGTTGGGACGAATTCGATGCCGAGGGGCGTTGCATCGAGGCCCGGTTCGGTAACTTGTCCGTGATCTCCCTGTACATGCCCTCAGGCTCGTCGGCAGACGCAAGACAGCAGGTCAAGTATCGGGTCATGGACCGCTTTTTCGAGCAGATGCGTGAATGGGGTGCGAGCGGCCGCGATTACATCATCTGCGGTGACTGGAATATCGCGCATCGACGCATCGATATTCGAAACTGGCGTGGTAATCAGAAAAACTCCGGCTTTCTTCCCGAGGAACGCGCCTGGATGGATCGTGTGTTTGATGAACTGGGCTGGGTGGACAGCTTTCGCTTTCTTTACCCGGAAAGGGAGCAATACACCTGGTGGTCCAATCGTGGCCAGGCCTGGACAAATAACACGGGGTGGCGGATCGATTACCAGATCGTCACCCCGGGGCTGGCTGAAACGCTACAGCGCTCGGCAGTCTACACCGACGAGCGCTTCTCGGATCACGCCCCTCTCACTGTCGACTACGATCACCCATGACGATTGGGTGATCGCGTCGCATCGCCATATCGAAACCCGCGCTTGTTCAGGTAAAGCGCTGTTCCAGATACGCGATGATTTCTTCCGCATCACAAAGCCAGCGTGGTTCCTTGCCCTGCTCCTGGATAATCAGACACGGCACGTCCTGTCGCCCTGTGCCATGAAGCAGGTGATCGCGAAACGCACTGACGTTGCGGATATTGCGAAGTTCGACACGCAGGCACAGACGCTCGATCAGGCGAATAATGCGAATGCAGGTGTCGCAACTTTCATAGAAGTAGAGGGCGAGGTGGGCGGATTCCTGGTTTACCTGACGCTGCTTCTCCGGCGGACGTTTCACGTACTGCGGATTCAGTGGGCTGGTTCCCATCATTTTGTATGCGTCTAAACCTCTCGTATTCGTTTGGATTACTGCGGTTTTGCCGCGTTATCCTCCCTGAGTTTCCCGGTCCGGGGTTACCGAGCCGGGGCGAAAAGTTTCTTACGTAAATTATTGTATTTTCCGGAAGGAATCTCAAGTGAAAATTCCTCAGCAGCCTTGTGACGCAGAGGAACAAGGAAAGGGAAAGTGTTCAGTGATTCAGTGTTCAGGTGGGGCGCCCCTGAACACTGAAACCTGAATCACTGAAAACTAGCCTTCTAGGGAGACACTGATTTATTCCCGCGTCTGCGCCCGAGACCGGTTTTGGTCATCTGGCAAGGCGCGGTGCCGGTTCGGTAGCCGTAGCTACCGGGCCGGTGACGCAACGCCGCCAGGGGCCAAAACCGGCCGGGCCCTTCGGGTTGGGCCGCATTTTTCCCGACTGCTGCGTTGCGCTGCTTGACCGCAGAATGACTGCGGCGCTGCGCGGCGCGCCTTGCCTCGGAAAAAATGCGGACTCCAACGCAGGCGTGTGAATAACTCAGTGTCTCTCTAGCTGATCCAGATACCGTTCGGCATCCAGCGCCGCCATGCAGCCTGCGCCCGCTGAGGTGATTGCCTGGCGATAGACGTGGTCCATCACATCGCCGGCGGCGAAAACGCCGGGGACGCTGGTGGCCGTGGCGTTACCGTGCAGGCCGCTTTGCACCTTGATGTAGCCGCCTTCCATGTCGAGTTGGTCCCTGAAAATCTCGGTATTCGGCGTGTGACCGATCGCAATGAATACCCCGGCCACATCGACGTCCCGCTTTTCGCCGCCATCGGTCGGCGCCAGTCGCATGCCGGTGACGCCGGAGTCATCACCCAGCACTTCGTCGAGGGTGTGGTTCCACAGCGTTGTCACCTTGCCGGCATCGCGTTTCTCGAACAGCTTGTCCTGCAGAATCTTTTCGGAGCGCAGCGTGTCGCGCCGGTGGACCAGGGTGACGTGGTCGGCAATGTTGGACAGGTACAGGGCCTCTTCCACCGCGGTATTGCCGCCGCCAACGACAGCCACATGCTGGCCCTTGTAGAAAAAGCCGTCGCAGGTCGCGCAGGCGCTGACGCCCCTGCCCATGAACGCCTCTTCCGAGGGCAGGCCGAGATACCGTGCACTGGCGCCGGTGGCAATGATCAGCGCATCGCAAGTGTAGGTGCCCGCATCGCCTTCCAGCACGAACGGCCGCTGGCCCAACTTGACCGTATGAATGTGATCGAACAGCACCTCGGTGCCGAAGCGCTCCGCGTGGGCCTTCATCCGGTCCATCAATGCCGGCCCCTGCAGGCCCTCGACATCGCCGGGCCAGTTGTCGACGTCAGTGGTTGTGGTGAGCTGCCCGCCCATTTGCAGGCCGGTCACGAGCACCGGTTCGAGGTTGGCGCGGGCCGCGTAGACAGCGGCGGTGTAACCTGCCGGGCCGGAGCCGAGAATGAGCAGGCGCTGATGTCTGGATTCCGTCATTATTGATTGATCCCGTGGCATGTGTTTTTAAGGAAACACTGCTCTGTTCCCGCGCCTGCGCCCGGGACCGGTTTTGGTCATCATTTTTCCCGACTGCTGCGTTGCGCTGCTTGACCGCAGAATGACTGCGGCGCGGCGCAGCGCGCCTTGCCTCGGAAAAAATGCGGACTCCAACGCAGGCGTGGGAATAGGTCAGTGTTTCCTTAAGTCGGGGAGGTCGGGGCACGCCTGGATGCTTTCAAGTCGCCCCATGCATTCTGCGTCAGCCGCGGCGGAATGTGTATGCGTAGAATCCGCACGATTCCCGGTCGGCGCTAGCGTAGCGGCCGAAATTGTCCGTTGCTGCGAAAGCGTAACTCGGCTGTTACAGTTTGTTGCGTTGCATCAACAGTCCCACGGTAACAGCCTGGAGCGAAGGTATACCCAATGATCCAGTCGAACCCGCCGACCAAGCCTGACACGACGGAAACGGATTTTCATGCAGCTGAGGCCAATGCCGTGCTTGCGGAGCTGGCGGCATCCGACGGAGGCCTGAGTCGCGACGAGGCGGAGGAACGGTTGCGCCGTCACGGGGAAAATCGGCTCAAGCCGCCCCGGGCCCGCGGTCCCCTGGCACGCTTTCTGGCGCAGTTTCACAATGTGCTGATTTACGTTCTGATCGGCGCCGCCGCGGTCACGGCCCTGCTCGGCCACTGGCTGGACACCGCGGTGATTCTGGGCGTGGTGGTTATCAATGCCGTGATCGGCATGGTGCAGGAGGGCAAGGCGGAGCGGGCCCTTGATGCCATCCGCGACATGCTGTCGCCGAAGGCGCTGGTGTTGCGCGACGGGCACCGCCGCGAGATTCCGGCGGAACAGCTGGTGCCGGGGGATATCGTGCAGTTGCAGTCCGGTGACCGTGTGCCCGCCGACATGCGGTTGCTGCGGGTGCGCGAGCTGCGGGTCGATGAGGCGGTACTCACCGGCGAGTCCGTGCCGGTGGAGAAACATCCCGACCCGGTGGCAGCCGATGCCGTCCTGGGCGATCGGCTGTGCATGGCATTCTCCAGCACGTTGGTGCGTTCCGGGCAGGCCACTGGTGTGGTGACGGCCACTGGTGAGCAAACCGAGATCGGGCACATCAGCGGCATGCTGGCGGAAGTGGAAACCCTTGCCACGCCCCTGCTGCGGCAGATCGGCACCTTCGGCCGGCTGCTTGCAGTGGCAATCCTGGTACTCGCCACGCTGACCTTCCTGTTCGGCTGGTTCCTGCGTGACTACGCGGTGGGAGAACTGTTTCTGGCGGCGGTCGGCCTGGCCGTGGCCGCCATCCCGGAGGGGCTGCCGGCCCTGATGACCATCACCCTGGCGATCGGTGTCCAGCGCATGGCCGGACGGCGGGCCATTATCCGGCGCCTGCCGGCTGTGGAGACGCTTGGTGCCGTCACGGTGATCTGTTCGGACAAGACCGGCACGCTGACGCGCAACGAGATGACCGCACGGCGCGTGGTAACTGCGGACACAGACTGTCGGGTCAGTGGCGTTGGTTACGCCCCGGACGGAGAGCTTGAGGGCGAGTTGACCACGGCATTCCGGCAACTGCTGACGGCCGGCGTACTGTGCAATGATGCAACGCTGGAACACCGCGACGGCGAATGGATTCTGCACGGCGACCCCACCGAGGGCGCCCTCCTGACACTGGGCATGAAGGCGGAGCTGGATCATGCGGGCCTGCATCGCGACCGCCCCCGGCTGGATGCCATCCCGTTCGAATCCGAACACCGTTTCATGGCGAGCCTCAATCAGGATAACGAGGGCCAGGCCTGGGTCAGTGTCAAGGGTGCGCCAGAGCGCCTGCTCGACATGTGCAGCCACGAGCAGCATGGCGAGGAGCGCAGGTCCCTGCAGCGGGACGCCTGGTTGCAGCGCATGGAGGAGATGGCCGCGGAGGGGCAGCGAGTGCTTGCGCTGGCCGTGCGCGAAGTGGATGTGAAGCAGTCCGGTCTGCAGTTCGACGACGTGGAGCAGGGCCTGACCCTGCTCGGCCTGGTCGGCATCATCGACCCACCACGGGACGAGGCGATCAATGCCGTGGCGTTGTGTCAGCAGGCAGGTATCCGGGTCAAGATGATTACCGGGGATCACGCCCTGACCGCCCGCGCCATCGGTGCCGAACTCGGCATCGGTGATGGTGAGCGGGTCAGCACCGGACAGGACATCGAGGGGCTGGGTGAGGAAGAACTGCGCCGGCTTGTCGCAGAAACCGATGTGTTCGCCCGGGCCAGCCCGGAACACAAGTTGCGGCTGGTCAAGGCGCTGCAGGCGCGTGGCGAAGTGGTCGCCATGACCGGCGACGGGGTCAACGACGCGCCGGCGCTGAAGCGGGCGGATGTCGGCGTGGCCATGGGCATGAAGGGCACCGAGGTGTCGAAGGAGGCCAGCGAGATGGTGCTGGCCGACGACAATTTTGCTTCCATCGCCCGCGCCGTCGAGGAAGGCCGCACAGTCTACGACAATCTGCGCAAGGCGCTGCTGTTCCTGCTGCCCACGAATGGCGGCCAGGCCGGTGTCATCATCGTTGCCGTGCTGGCCGGCATGGTTCTGCCGATCACCCCGGTGCAGATTCTCTGGGTCAACATGGTGACGGCCGTGACCCTGGGCCTGGCGCTGGCCTTCGAGCCGACCGAATCCGGGGTCATGCAGCGGCCGCCGAGGCCGCCGGCCGAGCCGATCCTGTCACGCTTCCTGCTCTGGCGGGTGGCATTCGTGTCGGGCCTGCTGGTGCTTTTCACCTTCATCATGTTCCACCTGCTACATCCCGGTGGTGATGAGGTGGAGCTTGCGCGGACCGCGGCGGTCAACACCCTGGTTGTCTGCCAGGCGTTCTATCTGCTCAGTGCCCGTTATCTGGCCGACCCGGCGTGGCAGCGTGGCGCCATCGCAAGCAATCCCTGGGTCCCCGGGGCCATTGCCGGCATCCTGGCGCTGCAACTGCTGTTCACCTACGCGCCGCCGTTGCAGATCCTGTTTGGCACCATGCCGCTGCCGGCCAGCACCTGGGGTGTCATGCTGCTGGCCGGCTTCTCGGTCCTGCTGCTGGTCGAAGTGGAGAAAGCCTGGTTCCGGCGGCGTGGAAGCCGGCCTGATACGCGCGAATCGACCACCAACGTGCCGCGCGACTGCTCAGGGTGATTGCTGTCTCGCTGCCGCCCTGGCGCGGCCGAAAACCGCGCCGAGTCGCTCGGTCAGTGCCTGCCGGATCCATAGCAACAGGATCAGGCTGGGCAGCACCATGATGGTGGTGAGTATGAAAAACAGGGCCCAGTTGCCGCCCAGGCCATCCACCATCATGCCGCTGCCGGCCGCCAGCGTGGTGCGGCTCAGATTGCCCAGCGAGGCCATCAGTGCGTACTGGCTGGCGGTATAGACGCGGCTGGTCAGGTAGGAAATGAAGGCAACGAATGTCACCGTCGACAGCGCGGTGGTGAAGTTGTCGGCGACCACGGCAAACACGAACAACCACATCTGCGGACCGGTCAGGGCCAGTAGCGCGAACAGCAGATTGGTTGAGGCCATTGCGATGCCGCCGATCAGCAGGCCGCGAAAGATGCCGAAGCGCACGTTCAGCAGGCCGCCGAGCAGCGTGAACACTAGCATCGTGCCCCAGCCCATGAATTTCGACACCATGCCGATATCGGTATTGCTGAAACCGATTTCGCGGTAGAAGACGATGGCCATGCGCCCCATGAAGGCCTCGCCTATCTTGAACAGCACGATGAACCCGAGAATCGCCAGGGCCAGTGACAGGCCGTTGCGGCGAATGAATTCGGCGAAGGGCTGAACCACGGTGACCAGCAGCCAGGCGGTGCGTCTGCCCGCCGGGGTCGGGCCGAGTGCCTCGCGCATCCGTGTCTCGTCCTTGCGCTGTTCCGCATCGCGATTCGACTCCGGTTCCGGAATCCACAGCGTGAACAGGATCAATCCGAGCAGGATCAGGGCGAGCGTCTGGTAGACATGGCTCCATTCCCAGCCTGGCAGGTCCGCGAGGACCAGGGCGAGCCCGCCAGGCAACCCGAAACCGGTCCACCAGCCGGCGGTGGTCATGGCCGAGGCCGCGGTCAGCCGGTGTGGCTCCCCAGGGCCGATGATCTCGATGCGGTAGGCATCTATCGCCACGTCCTGGGTCGAGGAGGCGCTGGCAAGCAGGAGCCCGGCGGCGGCGATCCAGAAGACCGAAACCGCCGGATTGGTGAGTGACAGGAGCAGGGTGGCCAGCAGGAGCAGGGCCTGCATCAGCAGGATCCAGGCACGGCGCTGGCCCAGCAGACCCAGCGCCGGCAACCGCACGCGATCGAGCAACGGTGCCCAGAGAAAATTCAGCGCGTATAGCATCGTGATGCTGCCAAGTGCGCCGATCGCAGTGCGGGTGAGGCCGGCATCGAACAGCCAGGCAGTCAGGGTCGAGCCGATCAGCGCCCACGGAAACCCGCTGGCGAAGCCGAGCACGAAAATAATGCCCAGTCGTCGGTCAAGGAACAGGGCCAGATAATTTCGAATGAGGCTTCTCCTCAGGTGCGTACGCGAATGCCCCACGGGTGTCGGAATACTGACGGCTGGAAAACCGGCTATCTCTCCAGGAAAACACTGACTTATTCGCGCGCCTGCGTTGGAGTCCGCATTTTTCCGATACAAGGCGCGCCGCGCAGTGCCCCCATTCATTTTGCGGTCGAGCAGCGCAACACAGCAATCGGGAAAAATTGCGGCCCAACCGGGGCAAGCGTGCGAATAAGTCAGAGTTTTCCTAAACTAACCGGATATGAAACGTCAACAGCAATCGCCCCGGCAGGTCGGCCGACCCCACGGGCTTTCGGAGGTGTCGGTGCCCGTCGGCCAATCAGGCTTGCCGCGGTCATCGGGCGGAGTGTGACCATTCCTGACACCTGGTACGGGAGGAATCTGACCCAAGGTGTCATAAGAATGACGGCAGCGTTGTTAAATCATTGAATCGCAAGGTCTCGGTTGGCTGGCACGCTTCGTGCTTCAGGTTTCGCAGGAAATGTAACTAGCGGGAGAAAAAAATCATGTCAAACGCGCTGGATCTTGCCATTGCTGCTTACCAGATCGGTCGGCGTTACGAGATGGGTGACGGCGTGGTCATGGACGTGGAAGCGGCGGCCGGGTTCTACCGGCAGGCGGCCATGCGAGGCCTGGCCGAGGCACAGCACGCGCTCGGCTTCCTTCACGCGACCGGTCAGGGTGTGGTGCGCGACGAAGCGCTGGCGGTGCGCTGGCTGCGCGAGGCGGCCGAGCAAGGTCATGCCGATGCCCAGCACAATCTTGGCGTGATGTACGCCGAGGGTCGCGGCGTCGACGTGAATTACGCGGAAGCCGTGCGCTGGTTCTATCGCGCAGCGGGCAACGGCAGCCAGTACGCGCAGGATTGGCTTGATTCGTCGGAGCAGGCGGGAACGGCAATTTGATGGCTCCAGTCGCGTGGTCCGTGGTGGGGGTTGCCACGGGCCGTCGCGAGACCCCTCAGGGTAGCCCGATACTTGGGTTACCCTTCTTTTTGCGCCGCGTTCCCGTTCTCGCCGCCCATTCTCCATTGACGAAATTTCCGCCACACCCAGCCGCCCGGCCGATGCACGCCGGTGCGCAGGAATTCGAGCAGGTCCCGATTACGGAGTGACCTCCGCATGCTCGTCTCGCTGCGCGGCGTGCCGCAGAACAGCAGATAATCGCCGGTCTCCAGCCATGTATCCTCGGCTGGTCGCAGCACGGTCCGGTCGGCGCGGCGCAGCATCAGCGGCAGGCAATCCAGCGAGCTGTCCCGGTTTGCGGGATTGCGCATCACGTCCTGCAACGCCACCGGCTTGCCTGCCTCCAGGCAGTTCACCAGTACTGGCGTGCGTTTTTGGCTGACGCGCAGCGTCCAGGTGACCGGAATCCTGCCGTCGGCGAGTTTTCTGATCTGTTCCGCCAATTCACGGTGCCAGCTTGCATCGCAGTCCTCGGCAGCCTTCAAAAAGCTGTTCAGCAGTGACGCATTGAGGATCGCCAGCACCTGGCTGGAGACGATGTAGCTGGGCTCCACCGTCATGTCCGTGTTTGCAGCCTCGAACAGCGGCTTGTTGCGTAGGGCATTCTGCCGTGCGGCGATGAACAGGTCGTCGCGCAGCTGCCGCGCCGTCATCACCGTCGAAAGGTTGTCGGCATCATCGCTGGTGCAGGCGAGCAGCGCGTCGGCGTGCGCGATGCCGGCCTGGCGCAGGCTGCCTGCCTGCGTGCCACTGCCAGCGACGC
The DNA here is from genome assembly GCF_023195885.1 of Methylonatrum kenyense. Taxonomy (GTDB): domain Bacteria; phylum Pseudomonadota; class Gammaproteobacteria; order Nitrococcales; family Aquisalimonadaceae; genus Methylonatrum; species Methylonatrum kenyense. The sequence continues at coordinate 195,993 of NZ_JALPKO010000007.1, read as the reverse complement.
GTTGCACACCTGCCGGCAGCTCGGCCGCCGTCTCGTCGATGACGGTGATTTCGTGACCATCCTTCAACAGGCGCTCCGTCACCGCGCGGCCGAGGGGGCCGTAGCCGCAGATCAGCCAGTGGCCGGCCGGTGGTCTGGCGCGTTCCGGCAACTCGGTGTTCGGAATGCCGGTCAACCAGTCATAGACCCGGTGCAGATCCGGCGCACGAATTGCCAGGTGCAGGCGGTAGGCGAAATGGTCGTAGCCGTTGACGATGTGGTCCGTTCCGAATGAGGCTATGTTGTCCGCAGTTTCGCTGCTCTCGGCCCGGCAGATGACATGACTGCCGGGGTGTAGCAACTTCGCCGCGAGCGAGATCTTCAGATTCGTCCGGTCATCATCAGTGACCGCCAGGACGCTGGTACACCAGCGGTTCCTGAGGCCTGCCATCATCAGGTGTTCCGGGTTGCGCGCATCCAGATGCATGGCCGGTACATGCGGCACATGCTCGCGCAGGTTCAATGCCTGGACGCGTTCCGCATCGGTCTCCACCACCACCGCACGACCGCCGCGCTCGGTAATGGCACGGACCAGCAAGGCACCGGTATCACCGTAGCCGCAGATCATATGGAATGGCTCGTCCAGGCGCGCGATATTCTTGCGCAGGCGCACAATGTCGAGTGCCGCATGAAAGGCGGGATCGCGCAGCGTCGAAATCAGCGCACCGACGGCATACAGCCAGGCGATGACGGTCATGTAGATGCTGACGATGGTCCATAACCGCTGGCCTTCGCTGAAGGTGTAGGGGACCTCGCCGAAACCGATGGTGCTGCCGGTGTAGCTGACCACGTAGAAGGCGTGGAACAGGCTCATTCGCCAGGATTCGCCCTGGTCATCCTGGCCCGGGATCAGGCTGAAGCCGAGGACCGCCAGCGCGTACGCGGTCAGGAGCACCAGCAGCGGCGTACGCATGCGCCGAAGCAGGACCGTGATCACCGGGTTCCGGTTGGGCCGGGCCGACTGACTCATGATGGTAGCTACCGGCTCAGCGTCGCGGTCTCGACCGTGACGAGCACGGCCGAAACCACGTTCGCCAGCAACGCGCCGCCGGACAGCGAGACAATGCTGGCCATGACCATCGGGCTGAGTCCGACATCGGTTACATGAACCGCTACCGCCCAGACCGTTGCCGCGGCGATCAACTGCAGGTCGGCAACCAGACTGGCGGCCAACAGGAGTGCGCCGATCTGGCTGCGCTCGCCCAGTTTCAGCACGGTCGCGATCAGGCTGACGAACAACGCGGCGAAAAGCTCGTAAACATTGTGATGGTCCGGATTGTCGATCTCGCCGATGAAGAAACCGAAATTCAGCGTCAGCGCCAGCAGAATGAAAAAGCCGAAAAACACCTTTTCCGTGTGCATGCCGATCCCCGTTGAGCCATGTTTTCTGCACCATACAACAGGATGTGGTCGGGCAGGCAGTTCAACCACGACGACCGGGCCAGGGCGGGGTTTCCTTTACAGCCCGCGGGGCTTGGCGCATTTTGATTGTCAGCCCTGCCGTCGGGGCAGCAGCGGCCTGCAGGAGGTGGAATGAACGTCAGGAAGGCCCTTGTGGTGGACGACTCGCGGCTGGCGCGTGTCGCGCTCACGCGCCTGTTGCTGCGCCAGGGTATTGATGTCGAAACCGCTGATTCCGGAGCCGAAGCGGTTTCCTCGGTTCGTGGTGACGTGCCTGACGTGGTGTTCCTCGACTACATGATGCCGGATATGGATGGCTTCGAAGTCGCCAGCGCCCTGTCGGCCCTGCCCGAGGCAGCCGGAGTGCCGCTGGTGATGTACACCTCGCGTAATTCGCCGGAGGACCGTGCCCGGGCAATCCGCAGCGGCATATCCGGGTTTCTGGTGAAACCGGTGTCGGAAGAGGCCTTGCAGGAACTGCTGGAGACAGTGGATCGGCAGAGACGTGATGGTGATGCCGGTCCGGCGGATACCGAGGTGACGCCGGGGCCTCTGCCCCAGGTGGATTTCTCCGTTTCTGCCGAGACCGAGCAGCGCGCCGTTCCGCCGACCGCCGGTGAGGGACCGTCGAAGGCGGAACTCGAGGCGCTCGTCAGCGCGGCGGTGGCCGAGGCGGTGGCGGAGCTGCGCACCGACCTGATCGAGTTGGCGACACCGCCGGGAGAAGCCGATTCCGACGACGATTCTGCCCGCGAGTCACTGCTGTTGGCGGCGGAGCAGGCGGCTCGCGTGGCCGCCACCGATGCCGCCCGTGACGTGGCGCGTGAAGTCTCCAGCGCTTATGTGAGCTTGCATGCGCCGGCCGCCCCGGCCAAGGACGACGGAGGCGACGCGGCGACCGTCGAGCGGCAGGTCCGGGACCTGGTGCCGGAATTGTTGCGCGGTGAGGCGGCTCGCCAGCAGCAGCTGGCCATGTTGCAGGACCACGCCGTGCCGGTGTTGAAGAATGCGCTGGATGAGTGGGTTCGCCAACTGGCGCGTTCGGAGGCGCGGGACGCGGTCCGGAGCACGGTACAGGAAGCGGTCAATGTGGTCGTTGAGGAGGCGGTGGTCGCAAGCTCGGAGGCAGCGGCCGAGGAGATGCGGCAGCTTGATCGTCGCCCGGGCCGTTGGCAGATCGCCGGATTCCTGATACTGGCGGTCGGGGTCGGGATCGCAATCTATCTGGCTTTATAGCGAAACGCGGGGTTACGCACTAGCGATCCAGATCCAGTCGATCCAGCGGATTTCCGTTGATGCCGTTGTCGTCCTCGTCCAGATCCAGCGAATCGAGCACATCGTTCAGGGGCGCACCGGCTTCCAGGTTCAGCTCCAGCCAGGTTTCCATGTCCAGCTCCTCGATGGCGCCGTCGGAGTACTGGATTTCCACCGTGGCATCATCCGGGTCCGAGGCGACAACCTCGAAACTGGCACCATCGCTGGTGCGGAACCAGGCCCCGATCACCGGTTCGTGTCTCCTGACCATCTGCTGCCTCCGCCATCGCCGGTTCCACTTTAGGAAACACTGATCTACTCGCGCGCCTGCGCCCGAGACCGGTTTTGGTCATCTGGCAAGGCGCGGGAATAAATCAGTGTTTACTTTACTCAGGTATAGAGTGCTTGCCGCGTTCCGGCAAGCCCGGGCGTTGCGCCACACCGTATGGCCGGCGGGTTTCCTCACGGGCAGGGATTGCTGCGCTCGGCGTGAATTGCGTCAATCCCCTCCAGCACGTCGCCGGTCAGTTCCAGCTCGGCGCTGTCGATGTTGCTCTTGAGCTGCTCCATCGTGGTTGCACCGATGATATTGCTGCTCAGGAACGGTCGCGAGGTAACGAAGGCCAGGGCCATCTGCGCCGGGTCGAGACCCGCATCCCGCGCCAGCTTCACGTAGGCGGCCGTGGCCTGCTGTCCGGCATCGTTCAGGTAGCGCTGAAAGCGCGTGAACAGGGTCAGCCGGGCGCCCGCCGGCTGCCGGCCATCCAGGTATTTTCCGCTCAGCACGCCAAAGCCGAGCGGCGAATAGGCTAGCAAGCCGCAACGCTCGCGGTGACTGACTTCGGCGAGCCCCACCTCATAGCTGCGGTTCAGCAGGTTGTAGGGGTTCTGCACGGATTGCACGCGCGGCCAGCCACGGGTTTCCGCCAGATGCAGGAAGCGCATCACGCCCCAGGCTGTCTCGTTGGAAAGGCCGATGTTGAGGATTTTTCCCTCGCGTACCAGGGCATCCAGGGTTTCCAGGGTTTCCTCGATCGGTGTCAGCAGATCATTCCTGGCGGGCTGGTAGCCGAGCTTGCCGAAGTAATTGGCGTTGCGTGCCGGCCAGTGCAACTGGTACAGATCGATGTAGTCGGTCTGCAGGCGGCGCAGGCTGCCGTCGACGGCCTCGCGCAACTGGCTGGCGGTGAAGCGGCTTTCGCCATCGCGCACGGTGTCCAGGCCGGGCCCTGCAATCTTGGTGGCGATCACAAGCTTGTCGCGATCCTGGCGGCCCTTCAGCCAGCTGCCGATGTACTGCTCGGTCAGCCCCTGGGTCTCGGCCTTTGGCGGCACCGGGTACATTTCGGCAGCATCGATGAAATTGATGCCGCGGGAGACCGCATAGTCCAGTTGTTCGTGGGCTTCGGCCTCGGTGTTTTGTTCGCCCCAGGTCATCGTACCCAGGCACAGGGCGCTGACATCAATGCCGCTGGTTCCCAGTGGACGGTATTCCATGTCGACCTCCGCTGCAGATGTTTTCAGGCTTTGCTGTAGACCAGATCCCAGACCCCGTGGCCACGGGCCAGGCCGCGTCGTTCAAACTTGGTTTCCGGGCGACCGGCGCGGTCCGGCATGAAGCATCCGGGTCCGGCGCAGTTGACCAGGGCAGGCTCGGCATCGGCCAGCGCCAGCATGTGTTCCGCGTAGTCCTGCCAGTCCGTGGCCATGTGCAGGCGGCCACCAGGCTTCAGGCGGTCTGCAACCAGGCGCAACCACTCCGGCTGGACGATGCGCCGCTTGTGATGCCGTTTCTTGTGCCACGGATCCGGGAAATACAACTGCACGCCGTCCAGGCTCCGGCTGGCAATCCGGTGGCGCAGGACCTCGACCCCGTCATGGCAAATGACCCGCAGGTTCTCCAGCGCAAGTTCCTCGACCCGGGCCAGTAGGTGGCCCACTCCCGGACGATGAACCTCGATGCCCAGGAAATCCTGTTCAGGTGCCCGGCGTGCCATCTCCAGCAGGGATTCGCCATTACCGAAACCGATCTCCAGGGTCACCGGAGCAAGACGGCCGAACACAGCCGGAAGGTCCAGGGCCGGTCCGTCGCCATCCAGGCCATAGCGGGCCATCAGGTCCTGCAGGGCGCGTTTCTGACCGTCGGTCATGCGCCCTTCGCGGCGGACGAAACTTCGCACCGGGCGCAGGCGCGGGTGTTCCTGACCGCCGGTCATCAGAAGAATGTTCCGTCCAGGGGCGATGACGCGCTGGCATAGCGGCGGCGCGGCATGCGGCCGGCGAGGTAGGCTTCGCGGCCGGCCTCGATGGCCATGCGCATGGCCCGCGCCATGCGTACCGGTTCGCGGGCGCCGGCAATGGCCGTGTTCATCAACACGCCATCGCAACCGAGCTCCATCGCGATGGCTGCGTCCGATGCCGTACCGACGCCGGCGTCCACCAGCACCGGCACCGATGCGTTCTCGATAATGGTGCGCAGGTTGTAGCGGTTCTGAATCCCCAGCCCGGAGCCGATGGGCGCGGCCAGCGGCATCACCGCGACACAGCCGATCTCCTCCAGGTGCCGCGCCGCAATCGGGTCGTCGCTCATGTAGACCATGACCTCGAAACCGTCGGCCACAAGCTGCTCGGCGGCGACAAAGGTTTCGCGCATCTCCGGGTACAAGGTGGTCTCGTCGCCCAGCACCTCCAGTTTCACCAGGCTGTGGCCGTCCAGCAGTTCGCGCGCCAGCCGGCAGGTGCGCACAGCGTCCCTGGCGGTGTAACAGCCGGCAGTGTTCGGCAGCAGCGTATACCGGTCCGGCGGAATCACATCCAGCAGGTTCGGCGCATCGGCGTCCTGGCCGATATTGCTGCGCCGGATCGCAACGGTGACGATTTCCGCGCCGCTTTCGGCAATGGCCTCGCCGGTTTCCGCGAAATCCTTGTATTTGCCGGTGCCCACCAGCAGGCGCGAGCGATACGGTCGTCCGCTGATCGTCAGGACGTCGTCTTGCATCTGGGTCTCCTTGATCGGGTGGCGGCGATCAGCCGCCGCCGATGGCATGCACGATTTCGATGCAGTCACCAGCCGCGATGCGGCGCTCTGTGTAGCCGCTTCGCGGCTGGATTTCGCCGTTGATCTCCATTGCAATCCGCCGGCCTTCCAACCCCAGGTGCTTGATCAGGTCGGCCGCGGAGCAATTGTCCTCGACGGTCCGGGGTTCGCCGTTGATCTGAATCTGCATGGCATCTGTCCGTGCTTTCTGTCGTGACGCCGTGCCACCATCTGCTATCTGCCGTGGCCCGGTCCGAGGGTGTGTCGAGGTGGCGCAGTGTACCGCAGTGTCCGGGAAACGTTGATTGTCGCCCGGCCTGCACCCGCGCTGTGGCAGCTTGTCAATACGCCTGGCTCGGACGAGAATGAGGACGGTGCGCGGGTGTAGTTCAATGGTAGAACCTCAGCTTCCCAAGCTGATGACGTGGGTTCGATTCCCATCACCCGCTCCAGCTTTCCTTCCCGGTTTCCCGCGGATTACTCCAGCAGGTCCTCGAGGCGGGCGAATCGCTCGTCGCCGCTCAGCAACCAGCCATCGCGCAAGCTCACATCCAGTCCCAGGCCGCCATCATCCAGCCGAAGGATGAAGGGCATCTGCAGCGCAGTCATTTCGATGATCACCTGGTACAGGGCGGCCTCGGACGCCAGTTGATCGCTGTCCCGGGCGGTCTCCCCCAGGGGGTCGTTGGCCAGCACAAGCAGGCGTGCCAGATGACTGTAGGCATTGGCCGAAAGCTCACCACGGGCGGAGAACGAGGCGGCCTCCAGTACCTGCCGGTCCAGCTCCTCGCGGCCGGTGTCCGCCGGCAGCTCGGCAATGCGATGGCCGTTGATCTCGCCGTTGAAACGCAATTCCAGCAATGCTGATTCGCCATCGGTCAACGCCAGCCGGCCGTCTTCAAAGCGCGGTCCGGCCTCGTGGAAACGGCGCAGTGCATCGCGGATCGCCTGTTCCTCGGCGCTGGAGCGCGCCTCCGGATCGGGTGCCTGGTGTTGGCCTTCCACCAGCAGCCGCGCCGCCTCGGAATCGACCCGCTGCATCAGGACCGCGAATTCCAGGCCGCCCAGCGGTTGGTTCTGATAGCTGAGTCGATCGATGCCCAGCTTCAGGTCGACCTGGTCGAGGCCGTCGACCCGTTCCACGCCCGCCCTGCCGTGGCCGCCGTCCAGTTCCAGGTGCAGCTCGTCGCTGGTGTCCAGCAGATCCAGGTGCCCCAGATGCCACTGGAACAGACGCCCCTGCCAACCCAGATCGGTGCGCTCGGAGCGGCCTTCGAAGCCGGCGCTGTCCACCGCCAGGCGTAGCGCCGGGCCATCCAGCTTCAGCTGGTCCAGGTGCCCGTGGTAGTCCAGCGTGCGTCGGGCCGCACTCAACCGTAGCGCCGTGCCGACACCGCTCCAGCTCAGCCGGTCGCCGCCGTCCTTGAGCCGCAGGTCAACGTCGTCCACGGTCAGTGAAATGTCAGTGGCGCCGCCAAGTTCCCGCTTGATGACAAGTTGCGCGAATCGGTCGTCGGCCCCGGGGCCGTTTTCAAGTGCGTCGGTGAAGCCGTCGCGCCATGGAATGTTCTCCTCGCCCAGCATTGCGGCGAAGCCGTGCTCGGGAATCCAGGGACCGAAACGCAGGTCGATGGTGCCCTGCAGGCGGTATTGCGGCGTTTCCTCATCGCCGGTCAGCAGCACCAGTGGCGCGTAAAGCGGCGAGTCCTCGTCTGCCGTGAGTTCGATGTCATAGCGAATCTCGCCGCCCAGTGTGTCCCGGTCGTACTGCAGCATCCGGACCTGGGCCTCGGACCGCTGATTGAGCCAGTCCCTGACCAGATTGACCGTGTCCTCGGATTCGCGGTGCGCACTGCTTACCGCCGAAGCGTAGACGGCACCGGCGACGATGCCGAGCACCAGCAGTGTTGCAACAGCCTTCATGATGCCGCGCATTGCAGCCAACTCCTGTACCGAGGGAAACACCGGACCGGATGACCGGAACCGTCCCGGGTCCGACCCGCGGGGGTGGATCCGTGTTCCCGTTGGAATCGAAGCGGGATTCTACTGTGTTACTCGGTGTGCTGTGCAGGGAGGGGTGGAGCGGGTTCGGCAACCGGCGCAGGCTCGAAGGCGGGCCTGCGCCGGTGATGCAAAGGATCCGGCCCTCGTCAGTGTCGCGCGCGTGCCCTCGGCGGGATATGGCCATCACGCGCCAGGTGATCATGGAGTTGGCGGGGCGTCAGCTTGGCGAGGTCCTTGGGCACCTCATGCAGCGCCGCATTCTCGGGTACGGCACGATCCAGGTCATGGCGCAGGTATCCGAGCATGCGTTTCTCGGCGCAGACCACCACGTGTCGGGTGCCGTTGCCGCGTGCGAACTGGTCCAGCTCCCGGGTGATGTCGCGGGCAAAACGACGTTCCATCTCTGCCGTGCGTTGCACGCGGTGATCGTCGTAGCGATGGCCTCGCATGCCGACGGAGCGATTGCGGCCCATGCGATCGGCCCAGACCTGGTCGGCATGGGCCTGGTGTTCGGGGTTCTGCATGCTCTTCTTCTCGATCAGGTGGGGGCCGGATTCAAGCTCCGGTACTTCAGCAGGTTCCATGGTGAAAAATCGGGCGACGGAACCCTCTGCGACGACAATACAGTATCGACTCATGGTCCTCTCCTGTCCTGGTATCGACATGTGACTGGCCGCGGGGGCCAACGCTGACCACATCCGTTCCCCTGGCGAGACGCAACAGGCCCAGCGCCCGTATCTTCTGGCCGATCCGGCCGGTACAGGTTTACGCTGGGGGCAAGGGCAGACGCCGACTGGGCGCTGCCATGTCGGAGTGCTCTGGCGGTGTGCCGAACCTCCTTCGTGAGAAGCCATCTATTGTCAGTATAGAAGGCATCTTGCCGGTGCAAGGGATCGCCCTGGGAAAGGCTTGAAAATATGAAAATTGTCAAGTGGTTACTGATTGTCCTCGTGCTTGTCGTGGTGTTGCTGGTCGGTGCCGCGGTGGCGGTTATCGCGCTGGTTGACCCGAATGACTACCGCGACGACATCTCCCGCCTGGTCAAGGAGAACACGGGTCAGGAACTGGTCATCGAGGGAGACATCAGTCTGTCGTTCTTCCCCTGGCTGGGGCTGGAGCTGGGACGGACCCGGCTGGAGAATCGGGAGGGTTTCGGTGACCAGCCGTTCATCCAGATCGAGAACGCTGGTGTTGCGGTGCAGCTCCTGCCGCTGCTGCGGCGCGAACTGGTGGTGGACGTGGTGCGGCTTGACGGCTTGCTGGTGCACCTGGTGGTGAACGAGGACGGTGAGGCTAACTGGGAACTGGACCTGCCAGAAGATCCCGATGATGTCGTAACCGAGGCGCCGGAGGACGAAGCGCCGCGGGACGAGGACCGTGATCGCAGCCCTCCGCTGCAGATCGGCCGGCTGGATGGCATCGAGATCAGCGAGATGCGGGTGATTCACGAAGACCGCCAGGCTGGCACGCGGCAGGAGGCGGGGCCGGTAGACCTGAGCGTCGGTTCGCTGGATTTCGATACCGACATTCCGGTGGCCGCAAGCTGGGTCGTTCTGCTGGATGACGACACCCGGATCGAGGGTGAACTGGACCTGCACCTGCGCGCGGATCGGGCATTCGAGAAATTCCGTGCCCATGTGCGGCAACTCGAGCTGACCGCCTTCGCCGAAGGGCTGCCGTCCAGTGGCGTCAGAAGCCGGCTGTCGACCCTGATCGAAGCCGATCTCGAGGCAGACACCGCCAGCCTCAGTGACCTGCGTCTGGAGGCCCTGGGCTTGCGGCTGGATGCCGAGGCCCAGGCGACCAATCTGCGTGACGGGCCGCGTGCCAGTGGCCGATTCAAGGTGCCGGAGGGCAATCTGCGGGAGGCGCTGGAACGCGCCGGGCAAGACCTTCCGGACGGCATGGCCGACGATGCCCTGACTGCATTCCGTGCCGAGGGGGCCTTCAGTCTGGTGGACGACGCGCTGGACCTTGAGGGCTTCATGGTGCGGCTGGATGGTGCCGAGCTTGACCTGGATCTGGTGGCACGCGGCGTGCCCGATGCGCCCACGGCGGAAGGCCGCTATGAACTGCGCAATCTCAACCTGCGGCATCTGCTGGAGGGTGCCGGCCAGGAGATGCCGGAAGACATGCACGAGGATGCCCTTTCGGTGCTGAACTCGTCGGGCGATTTCCGCTACGGCGATGACAGTCTGCGGCTGAGCGACGTGAATCTGGCGGTTGACAATGACATCCGCCTGGATCTGGCGGCAACGGTCGAGGCATTGACCGGCGAGCCGCGGGCGGAGGGCCGTTTCGAACTGGCGGAGCTCAACCTGCGCACCCTGCTGGACCGCCTCGGGCAGGAGGTGCCGGTGACCGCCGACGATGAGGTGCTGACCAGCTTCCGGACCGAGGGCCGTTTCCGATACGGCGGCGATTCCGCCGAGGTCCAGGATCTGGTGCTGGAACTCGACGAGACAAGCCTGCAGGGCAGTGTGTCGGTGCGTGAGCTCGATGACCCGATGATCGGCTTCCAGCTGCGCGGCAACCGCTTCAACGCGGATCGCTATCTGCCGCCGGATTCGGACGAGGAACCGGCGGACAACGGCACCCGGAACGGCGACAACGGCGAGGTCGAGCCGGTGGAGCTGCCAATGGAGATGCTCCGGGCCCTGCGCCTTGACGGCAGCTTCCGGCTCGACCAGTTCATCATCAATGATCTGACCTTCTCCGACGTCAATTTTACGGTCGAGGCCGACGGCGGCCGGATCCGTGTGCATCCGATCGGCGCTCGCCTGTACGGCGGCGAATACAGCGGCGACATCCGCATCGATGCCACCGGTGACGAGGCGGAGATCTCGGTCAACGAGCGCATCCGTGACGTGCAGGTCCGCGAACTGGTGCAGCGGGTCATGGAGCGTGACTTTCTGGAAGGGGTTGGCAGTTTTTCCATCGAGGGCACGACCCGAGGCCTCAAGGTGGACGATCTGGTCACCGGCCTCAGCGGTGAGTCCGAATTCGATTTCCGCGATGGCGCCGTGATCGGCTTCAACCTGGCGCAAATGGTGCGCAATGCCACGGCCCGGCTGCGCGGCGAGAGCACCAGTGATGACGTGCCACAGCAGACCGATTTCAGCGAGCTGTCCGGTCGGCTGCTGTTCGACGAAGGGCGGATCAACAATGAACGGCTGAACGCCAGTTCACCCTTGTTCCGGGTCGAGGGCGGCGGCATCGCCGATCTGAACGAGGAAAGCATCGACTACAATCTGGTGGTGAACCTGGTCGGCACCCTGACCGGGCAGGGCGGTCAGTCGCTGGACGAACTGCGGCGCCTGCCGATCCCGCTGCGTATATCCGGCAGTCTGGCAGATCCCAGCATCCGGCTTGATCTGCAGGCCGCGCTTGGCGGGCAGTCCCTGGACCGGCTGCGCGAGGAGCAGGAGGCCTTGCGCGAGCGTGCCCGCGACGCCGAAGGCGATGCCCGCGAGCGGATCGAACGCGAGCGCGAACGATTGCAGGAACGCGGCCGCGAGGAAGTGGAAGACCGGCTGCGGGGACTGTTCCGCTGATGCCGGCCGCGAGCGAACCGTCGGCGCAGCGCATCCGGCGGTTCCGACAGAATCTGCTGGACTGGTTCGCCCACAGCGGCCGCCATGATCTGCCCTGGCAGCATCCGGCCACGCCCTATCGCGTGTGGGTCTCGGAGGTGATGCTGCAGCAGACCCAGGTCGCCGTGGTGATCCCGTATTTCCAGCGCTTCATGCAGCGGTTTCCCGATGTCGAGGCGCTGGCCGAGGCCGATCAGGATACCGTGCTGGCCCACTGGTCCGGGCTCGGTTACTACGCCCGGGCGCGAAATCTGCACGCCGCAGCTGGCGTGCTGCGCGACCAGTACGACTGTCAATTTCCGCAGTCGCTGGAGACCTTGCAGGCCCTGCCGGGTATCGGCCGGTCGACGGCCGGCGCGATCCTGTCGTTGGGTTGCGGTTTCCCGGCAGCGATCCTTGATGGCAACGTCAAACGGGTGCTGGCGCGGCAGTTCGCGGTCGAGGGCTGGCCCGGTCGCAGCGCGGTCCTTCGGCAGCTCTGGCAACTGGCCGAGAGCCATACCCCTGAACACGACTGCGCCGCGTTCAATCAGGCCATGATGGATCTCGGTGCGACCCTGTGCCTCCGCCGAAATCCGCAGTGCGAGGCCTGTCCAGTGGCGGATGGTTGTGAGGCCCGGTCGGCAGGCACGCAACACGCCTATCCGGGCAGGAAACCGGCCAGGCGCCTTCCGGTCCGCTCCACGCGCATGCTGCTGCTGGAGTCGGAAGCCGGCATCCTCCTGCAGCGTCGGCCGCCGGCGGGCCTGTGGGGTGGCCTGTGGAGCCTGCCGGAGTGCCCAGCCGGAACGGATCCCGTGGACTGGTGCCGGGAGCAGCTTGGTCTGGAGGTTGAGCTGCCGGCACCGGGCCAGACGTTTCGGCATACCTTCAGTCACTTTCATCTGGACATCGAGCCGCTGCACGCCAGCGTTCATGGCGATCACGGCATCATGGAGTGTGCAGAATCGGTCTGGTATAACGGCGCAGCGCGGGACGCACATGGCCTGGCGGCACCCGTCCAGCGCCTGCTGGAGCAGGTGCTGGCTGCCAATCGGTAGATGACGCCGGCCAGTCGCCCCGGAATCATTCATTGGTGGGAGCAGTGACGATGGCGCGCATGGTGCATTGTGCAAAGCTTGGTCGGGAGGCGGAGGGGCTGGATCGGCCCACCTATCCCGGAGAGCTCGGCAAGCGAATCTTCGAGAATGTGTCGAAAGAGGCCTGGCAGCAGTGGCTGGCACATCAGACCATGCTGATGAACGAATACCGGCTGAGTCCGGTGGATCCGAAGGCGCGCAAGTTCCTGGAAACCGAGATGGAGAAGTTCCTGCTCGGTGGCGGCTCCGCGCCCCCGCCCGACTTCAAGCCGCAGGATTGAGCTTGACCCTATCGGGGTGATCGGCTTGAATAGGCGCCCTTGGCCGGGTAGCTCAGTTGGTAGAGCAGGGGATTGAAAATCCCCGTGTCGGCGGTTCGATTCCGTCCCCGGCCACCAGTATTTCAGGGGTCTGTACCGGACACGGTGTTCCGATCAGGAAACCCGCGCCAGTCGGCGCGGGTTTTTTTATGCCTGCCAGTGGCTTGTTTGCGGCGGGGAGATTTAGGGAAATCTTCCCGGCTATCTCCACAGCCCAGCGCCGTTACCTTGTGACAAACTGTTGCCAGCCGGAAGCGAGGGGCGAGCGAATACTGCGTTCTGCTGCTGGTGGGTTCTTACGCAAAGCCGAGGCCAGCCGCGGTGCGAACCTCAAGAAGATAACAACATGCGCAGTTGCAACTGCGGTTGCTGCACGATGACGCGGGATCTGGCGTAAAGACCAGGCCCGTCCCGGAGGAGAAAACCATGCGATATCTCATGCGCGCGGGCGCAATGTCCTGCCTGGCGCTGGCCGCCACCACCGTGTCGGCTCAGGACGAGGGTGGCGACACGGGCCGCGGCCTGACCCTGTCACCCGTGCAGATTTTTGCCGACGAGGGTGTTGCCGGCGTGCCCGGCTCCGCCAGCGTGGTGGAAGACTTCGCGATTGAACGGCGCCGTCCGGCGACCACGCTGGACACCATGCAGAGCCTGCCCGGCGTCAACGTTGTGTCCGAGGACCCCCTGGGGCGGCGGCCCAATGTGGGCATTCGGGGCCTGAACCCGCGGCGCTCGCGAAAGATGCACCTGATGGAGGACGGCGCACCGATCCAGCTGGCGCCCTACAGCGATTCAAGCGCCAACTATCAGCCGGCACCGCGGCGTCTGCGCCGGGTCGAGGCGGTGAAGGGCTCCGGCACCATCAAGTACGGTCCGCAGACCATTGGCGGTTCGATCAACTACCTGACGCGCAACCCGCCCCGCGAGCCGGAAGTGGTGCTCTACGGTGCCGCCGGCAATCGCGGCTTCATCGACACCAATGTCTCGGCCGGCGGTACCTACGGCAACACCGGGCTGCTGGTTGATTTCATCCATCAGTCGCAGGACGGTTTCCGCCGCGGCGAGCAGCAGATCATCAACGACTTCATGTTCAAGTCGGTGACCGAGCTGGAACCCGGTCACCGGCTGACATTCAAGGCAACGACCTATAACGAAAACCAGCGTGGCGGCGAGGCCGGGTACTCCGAGGAGCAGTTCAGCAACAGCCGGCGGGAAAATCCCCTGCCCCAGGATCGTTTCGAGGTAGAGCGGATCGCAGGCCAGATCATCCACGAATACGACTTCACCAATCGCACCAGTCTGGCAACCAACTTCTACGCCAACAAGACGGAGCGTACCTCTCGGCGGCAGGCCAGTGATTCCAGCGGATTGTTGAATTGCCCGGATGGGCCAGAGGGGCAGGGTGACGATAGTATTCGTGAGGATTTTGCCAACGCAGATCAATGTGGCAATCAAATTCGACCGCGTGATTTCCGTGTGATGGGTGTCGAGCCGCGCCTGACCCATGAATACGAAGCGCTGGGCTACGATCACCGGGTTGTAACGGGTTTCCGCTATCATGAGGAGCGAGCCGAGCGTCGCCAATTTTGGGGTAATAGTCCCGGTACAGACAACCGCCAATGCGACAAGCTAGAGCCAGAATACGACGAAGATGGCAATGTGATTGGGTTAAGAAATGACTGCCGTGATGACCGCTTCGACGTAACTGCGACCTCATTCTTCGTCCAGAACACGACCCAGGTAGGTAACTTCGCGATCACACCTGGCGCCCGTTTCGAGCGCTGGGAACTCAAGGAAAGCGCCCAACGCGGCGAGGGCTCACGGGAGACGGAAACACGACGTTTCAATGAATTCCTGCCGGGTATCAGCGTGAGCTACGGAGGCTTCGAAACCTTCGAGATCTTCGGCGGCGTTCACCGCGGTATTTCGCCGGCTACTACCGATGTGGAGCCGGATCCGGAGATCGGCAACATTTTTGAGGTGGGTGTCCGGACCACGCCGGCTGCTCCGGTAACCGGGGAGGTGTCACTGTTCTACATCGACTACCGGGATCTGATCGCCTCGGACCGCGACGCCGAGGGCGATATCGATAACTTCAATGCCGGCCGTGCGCGCATGCGCGGTATCGAGTTTTCGGGCCGGGTGGATTCCTGGGCCTTCTTCGATACCGACTGGAATGTCTACCTGCTGGCCAACGCAACAGTCCTCGACACCGAGTTCAAGAATTCCGTCGAGGGTGAACTGGAGCGCGGTAATGACTTCCCGTTCGCGCCCCGGTTCTCCGGCTACATGGCCCTGGGCTACGAAGTGGGCCGCTTTGATGCCCGGCTCGGGGTGCAGCATGTGGGGCGCCAGTTCGTCGACAACGAGAACACGCGCGATCGTGTGCCGGATGGTGACGAGGGGCGCATTGCTTCGTTTACGGTGCTGGATGCCTCGGTCAACTACCTGGTCAGGGATGGGCTGACGGTATTCGTTGCCGGCCGCAACCTGGCCGACCGCGAGTACGTCGCCAACCGGGTTGGCGGCATTACACCGGGCGTACGGCGTCAGGTGTACGGCGGTTTCGAAGCACGCTTCTGAATGACATGCCCGGTCGCCGTCAATGGCGATCGGGCACCTCCCGGCCGGCGACATGGCGTCAGCAGGCGTCCAGCAGATAGATGCCGAACCAGTCGCGGTTATCAGTCCAGCGCTGGCGGATCTTGAAGCCTGATTCCGCGGCCAGCGCGGCCACCCTCGCGTCGGAATACTTGTAGCTGTATTCGGTAATCAACGGCTCGCCGACAGCAAAGCGGATTGTCCGCTGCTCGACGTGAACCTGCTGGGACTGCTCGGCGACCAGCTGCATCTCGATGCGCTGATGGCGGCTGTTCCAGACCGCCCGATGGCGGAACCTGTCGACGACGAAATCCGCTCCGAGTTCGTTGTTTATTCGGTGCAGCAGGTTGCGGTTGAACGCGGCGGTAACGCCGTCCCGATCGTTGTAGGCCTGCTCCAGAACAGCGACCGGTTTTACCAGATCCACCCCAAGCAGCAACATGCCGTTGTCGCCGACCAGGTGGCGCAGCCTGGTCAAAAGTACCCGGGCATCCTCGGGGGTAAAGTTGCCCAGCGTCGAGCCTGGAAAGAACAGCAGCCGTGGGGCGGTCGCGTCGCAACCTTCGGGCAGCGCGAATGGCTGCGTGAAATCGGCGCACAGCGGGTGCAGCGGGAGACCGGGATAGCGCTCCCGTAGCGGCTTAAGGTTGTGCAGCATATGTTCGCCGCTGATCTCCACCGGCACGAATCCGGCCGGGGCATCGAGGGCATCGAACAGATAACGCACCTTGGCACAGCTGCCGCAGCCAGGCTCGATGACCTGGACGCCGGGGCCAATGGCGGTTGCCATCTTCTCGGCATGCGCGGCCAGAATCGCGCGCTCGGTGCGGGTCGGGTAGTATTCGGGCAACTCGCAGATGCGGTCAAAGAGCGCTGAGCCGGTTTCGTCATAAAAGTACTTCGGGGCGATGGTCTTCGGCTCGCAGGCCAGTCCCGTCAGAACGTCGCGCAGAAACTCCGACGCCGGTGGCGTCAGTGCGGCGTTCGGCAAGGCCATCGCTCAGTTGTCCCGGGCCAGGCGCAGGCCGCTGAACTGCCAGCGCGCGCTGGTCGGAAAGAAATTTCGGTAGCTGGTGCGCAGGTGCGCTGGCGGAGTCGCGCAGGATCCGCCACGCAGCACATACTGGTTGCACATGAACTTGCCGTTGTACTCGCCGACCGCGCCCGCGGCCGGGCGGTAGCCCGGATACGCGCTGTAGGCGCTGGCGGTCCATTCCCAGACCTGGCCGTGGAACTGGCGGTTGCCGGTGTCTCTGACCGGCGCCGGATGCAGCCAGCCCCGTTGCCAGAGGCTTTCCGGGCAGGTTTCGCCGCTCGCGGCCGACTCCCATTCCGCCTCCGTCGGCAGGCGTGCGCCGGCCCAGCGGGCAAAGGCATCGGCCTCGAAGTAGCTCAGGTGACACACCGGACGATGCGGATCGATGGCCTGCTCTCCATGCAGCGTGAACTCCCGTTCCAGGTCTTCGGACCAGTAATAAGGCCGCTGCCAGCCCTGTTCCTGAACCGTGCTCCAGCCCTCTGACAGCCAGAGTGCCGGCGTCCGATAGCCGCCATCGTCGATGAAGGCGCGGAATTCGCCGTTCGTCACCAGGCGGTCGGCCAGCGCATGGCGATGCAGCCAGACGGTGTGCCGCGGACCCTCGTTGTCATAGTGGAAGCCGGAGCCCTGATGACCGATTTCGACCGGTCCTTCCACACCTTCGGTAAAACGCATGGCGCGGGCGTTGCTCGCCGGTGCCTCGCCCTCGGTGTAGACCGGCAGCAGCGGGTTGCAGGCCAGCGCGTGCTTGATGTCGGTGAGGATCAATTCCTGGTGCTGCTGCTCATGATGCGTGCCGAGGAGGATCAGCGCGGTGGCCGCCGGATCATCACTCGAGACCTCGAACAACTGTTCCATCGCCGCATCCACGTGCTCCCGGTAGCGGTGCACCGCGGTCAGCGCCGGACGTGACAGCAGGCCCCGCTGCGGTCGAGCATGCATCGGCCCGACCGCGTTGTAGTAACTGTTGAACAGGTAACTGAACTCGGCATCGAAGCGCTGGTAGCCGGGCAGGCCACCGGCCAGCACGAATTCCTCGAAGAACCAGGTGGTATGCGCCAGGTGCCATTTGCTCGGACTGGTATCCGGCATGCTCTGGATCGTCTGGTCCTCGGCGGAGAGTGGGGCGGTCAGCGCCAGCGTATCGGCGCGCACCCGACGGTAGCGGTCGCGCAGGGCCGGTGACACTCCGGCGCTGGAGCGGGACATATCTACTAGTGCCATCGGGAGATCCGGTTTTTGCGTGGTATCCCTGAAGCGTACATGGCAGGGCATCGGGATCAAGCTGTGACAATCGATAGTTTCTCTTCAAACCAGGCGTTGACGGCGTCGCGGCCAGCTGCGCTCAAATGCAATCCGAGTTTGCTGCGCCGCCAGAGCACATCCTCGCCACAACGGGCCCATTCGCGGTCGTGCAGGTAGCGCAGTTCAGCTTCGAAGACGCTCGGCGCGATCGCCTCGCCCAGGTCCTGCGCGCCGGCGGCGGTGCCCAGGATTTCGTGGACACGGGTGCCGTAGGCCCGGCAGAGCCGCCGGCAGAGTGCGGCATCGAGCCAGCGATAACGGGTCGCCACGCGCCGTTGCCAGTCGTCGAAATCGGCGTTCGGGATGTCACCGCCCGGCAGCGGCGTAGCGGCCGTCCAGCGCCAGTCGGGAGCGCCGAGGTGCGGGGCGATTCTGCTCAGCGCGTCTTCGGCCAGGCGGCGGAAGGTGGTGATCTTGCCGCCGTAGATTGTCAGCAGCGGGGCGCCGCCGGTGGCTTCCAGTGTCAGCTGGTAGTCGCGGCTTACCGCCGAGATGTTCGCCGCCTGGTTCTCGACCAGCGGCCGCACGCCGGAATAGGTCCAGACGATGTCCTTGCGGCCCAGCCCGGCCCCGAAGAAGCGATCCAAGGTCTCCAGCAGATAATCCGTTTCCGCCTCGGATATATGCGCGGCGGCAGGATCGTCGGTGTACAGCTCCTCGGTGGTGCCGACAAGCGAGTAATCACCTTCGTAGGGGATGACGAAGACGATGCGCCGGTCCGGGTTCTGCAGGATGTAGGCTTCGGATTGTCGGCCGATCCGGGGCACCACCAGATGGCTGCCCTTGACCAGGCGGATCCTGCGTTGATCCGCTGTGGCGTCCCCGTTCAGCCGCTTCCCCACCCAGGGGCCGGTCGCGTTGATCAGGGCCCGGGCGCGAACGGTCTCGGTCCTGCCGGAAACACTGTCTCGCAGCTCGACGCGCCAGAGCGGATTTTCCCTTTCGGCACCGGTGACTTCCGTGCGCGGACGGATCGTGGCCCCGCGTTCGGCGGCGTCCAGTGCGTTCAGTACCACCAGGCGCGCGTCTTCCACCCCGCAGTCGGAGTAGGCATAGCCATGCTTCAGGCTGCCGTTGAGCGACTCGCCGGCCGGGTGCTGGTCCAGCCGGATCACATGGCTGCGCGGCAGGCTGCTGCATCCGCCCAGGGCGTCGTAGAGGAACAGTCCCGCACGGATCATCCAGCGCGGCCGCAGGCCATCCACATGGGGCATGACGAAGCGCAGCGGCCAGATGATGTGGGGTGCGGCGCGGAGCAGAAGTTCCCGCTCCCGCAGGGCCTTGGCAACCAGGCGGAACGCGTAGTGTTCCAGGTAGCGCAAGCCGCCGTGGATCAGCTTGGTACTGGCCGAGGACGTGTGGGCGGCCAGATCGTCGCGTTCGCACAGCAAGACACGCAGACCCCGGCCGGCCGCATCACGGGCAATGCCGGCCCCGTTGATGCCACCGCCCGCAATCAGCAGATCGAACGGCTGAACGTGCTCTGAGTCGCGCATGACTTGCCCGGTCTTCGCTTCCTGAAGGAAACACTGACTTTTTTCTCACGCCTGCGTTGGAGTCCGCATTTTTTCCGAGGCAAGGCGCGCTGCGCAGCGCCGCAGTCATTCTGCGGTCAAGCAGCGCAACGCGGCAGTCGGGAAAAATGCGGCCCAACCCAAAGGGCCCGGCCGGTTTTGGCCCCTGGCTGTATTGCGCCACCGGTTCGGTAGCTCAAGCTACCGAACCGGCACCGCGCCTTGCCAGATGACCAAAACCGGTCTCGGGCGCAGACGCGAGAATAAATTAGTGTTTCCTTAAAGAAACACAGTCTCGTCCCGCGCTGCATCATTCTTTTCGGACGTGGAAAAGCCGGTTACGTTCAGGGGACATTCACCGCAGGAGCCTTAGAAATGAGCGGCAAACGCCACATCCTCGCGATCGATCAGGGCACCACCAGCACGCGTGCCATCGTGTTCAGCGACGCCGGTGCCATCGTGACCAGTGCTCAGCAGGAATTTAGCCAGCACTTCCCGGATGATGGCTGGGTGGAGCATGACGCCGAGGAAATCTGGCGCGTCACCTGTGCGGTCTGCCGCGAGGCCCTGGCAGCGCTGCCGGAACAGGGCGCCGAAGTGGCCGGCATCGGCATTACCAACCAGCGCGAGACCACGGTGATCTGGGATCGCGCCAGCGGCGAGCCGATCCACCGGGCCATCGTCTGGCAGGACCGGCGCACCGCAGACCGCTGCATACCGCTGCGCGAGGCGGGGCATGAGCCTGATGTGACCGCCCGTTCCGGCCTGTTGCTGGACCCCTATTTCTCCGGCACCAAGATCGGCTGGCTGCTGGACCATGTGGACGGCGCCCGCGAAAGGGCTCAGCGTGGCGAACTGGCCTTCGGCACCATCGACACCTGGCTGATCTGGAAACTGACCGGCGGCAAGCGTCATGTCACCGATGCCACCAACGCCAGCCGCACGCTGCTGTTCAATATCCACGAGCAGTGCTGGGACCCGGTGTTGCTCGAGTTGCTGGATGTCCCGGATTCCCTGTTGCCCGAGGTGCTGGATTGCTCCGCCGATTTCGGCGTCGCCACCGAGGGTATCGGTATCGAATTGCCGATTGCCGGTGTTGCCGGGGATCAGCAGGCGGCGCTGGTGGGCCAGGCCTGTTTCGAGCCGGGGATGGTCAAGAGCACTTACGGTACTGGCTGCTTCGCAGTGTTGAACACCGGTGATACACCGGTGCAGTCGCGCAATCGCCTGCTGACAACCATCGGCTACCGCCTTGATGGCAAGACCACCTATGCCCTGGAGGGCTCGATATTCGTTGCCGGCGCCGCGGTGCAATGGCTGCGCGACGCGATTCACATCATCGGCTCTGCCGCCGAGACCGAGGAATTGGCGAAAGGCCTGGAGTCGAACCGCGGGGTCTATCTGGTGCCGGCATTCACCGGCCTTGGCGCCCCCTACTGGGACCCACTGGCCCGTGGTGCAATCTTCGGTCTGACCCGCGATACCGGCATCGCCGAACTGGTACGCGCGGCGCTGGAATCCACCTGCTACCAGACCCGGGACCTGTTCAATGCCATGGCCGACGATGCGGACTATCGGCCGGCAGCCCTGCGGGTGGACGGCGGCATGGTGGCCAACAACTGGCTGCTGCAATGCCTGGCCGATCTGGTGGACGTGCCGGTGGAACGCCCGGAGGTCATCGAGACCACGGCCCTCGGCGCCGCCTACCTGGCCGGCCTGCACCTGGGTGTGTTCGACGCGCGTGCTACCATCGCCGACCGCTGGCGGTGCGACCGCCGCTGCGAACCGGCCATGGACCCCGACAAGCGAGCGCGTGCCGTGGCCGGCTGGGATGAAGCCATGCGACAGGTCAGGAGTTACGCGGATGCCAAACGGGATGCCCAGTCTGGAACTTGAAGGGAAGGTGGCGCTGGTCACGGGCGGTAGCCGGGGCATCGGCGCCGCCGCAGCGCGCTGGCTGGGGCAAGCCGGGATGCGCGTCATGGTGCATTGTCACCAGACCAGGGACGGGGCGGAGACGGTGGCCGCGGACATTCGCGACGCCGGCGGCGAGGCGGACCTGGTCTGCGCCGACGTGCGCAAGGCCGCGGATGTGGAACGCATGGTTGCCGAGACCGTCGAGCGCTTTGGTGGCCTGCAGGTGCTGGTCAACAACGCCGGGTCCATGGTCGGGCGCACGCCGATCGAGGAGATCGACGATGCCTTCATCGATGCGGTGTTCGACCTCAATGCCCGCTCGGTGATCCACGCCACCCGCGCCGCCACGCCGCATCTGGCGGAGCAGGGCGGGGCGATCATCAATGTCAGTTCCATCTCCGCACGCAATGGCGGCAGCCCGGGCTCGAGCCTCTACAGCGCCTCGAAGGCCTTCGTCAGCACCTTCACCCGGGCCATGGCCACCGAGCTGGCACCGAGAAACATCCGCGTCAACGCCATCAGCCCCGGCACCTTCGACACCGATTTCCACCAACGCTACTCGACGCCGGAAAAACTCGAACGCACGCGCAATGCCATTCCGCAAAAACGCCTGGGCCAGCCCGACGACTGCGCCGGCACCTTTCTCTACCTCGCTGCCAGCGGGCTGGCCGGTTATGTCACCGGCCAGGTGATCGAGGTCAATGGTGGGCAGTTGATGGTCTGAGGGGCGGAACGAAAAACGCCCGGCGGGAGCCGGGCGCAGTGACGGTAAAGGGTACTTTCAGCGTCAGTCGATCAGGGTGCCGAACAGCAGAATAAAGCCTCCCTCCTCGACACTTCCTTCTTGGTTGCTAGCAACACCGTCTCCAACCTCCAGCAGGATTGCGATGTAGCGATGATCCGCGTCGGCAGAGACGAAGCCGTTGCCGACAACGCCGAACTCTGGACCCTCATCCTCGAAACCCATGAAGTCCAGACTAATGCCACCGGCTAGTTTGGGATTGACGGTTATCTGCCCGACGCCATCGAAAATGCCTCCCTGTCGGCGGGGGTTGCCCGCGTCGCCGGAGCGTTTGGCCTCAAGCACCCTGGCGGTCAATTCCATGCCTCCGCTGCCATCCAGGGCCAGGCGACCACCGGTGACGGCGGTGGTCAGGGTGTTGTTGCCACTACCGGTGTAGGTAATACCCTTGCCGCGGATCCGGTACGTTCTGGCACCGAGTTCCGGAGTGGATTCCGGTAGCTTCATTCCAACCAGAAGTTCGTGGTTTACCCGGTCCAGGAGATCGCCGTTGTCTCCGTCATCAGGCTCTACTTGCTCGTAGTTGGCGAAGAACAACCCGTTATTCAGGCGGTCATCGCCGTCTGCCTCACAGGGCTCGCGACCACCAGTCGTGTCAACGCAGACCGGGGCCGATGTCATGAACATGAGATCGGCATCTGCGTTGTTCGCGAAACCGCGGAGAATGAGGTCGTTATCAATCGTCAGCTCCAGCGCTCCGTTACCGAACGGGAAGCCGTTATCAAAGGGCACGTCGAACTCGGTGGGGATTCCCGCGTCGGAAACGGTGTCCGCCTCGCGAACCAGTTCGCCGTCCGAGCTTCGAAAAAATTCGACTTCAAGGAAAAAATCGAACGCGCTGCTGGTTCCGTTGCTCACCGTCGTCGCGATTCCACGTCCGGCAAGTTCGCGGCCGTCATCCTCAAGATCCGAGGACAGGATCAGGGTGCCGTATCGACCATTGATGTTCGTGATCTCAACGGGGGCATCCAGCACCGGTGCCGCGACCAGAAAGCCCACGTCGACGAAACTGTCAATCAAGTCCCCTTGCGAGAGGCTGTCACAGCTTGTCGAGGCGCAGAAGATTCGCGATGTCTCCCGCGAACTTCCGAAAAGTAGACGGTCGACGGGACTTGCCACGAAGAAACGCGTGGTCGGCGCGAACTCGGCTCGGCGATTGAATTCGTCGCGCTCTTCCAGTTCAGTAAAAGCTTCCCGCGTGACGATCAGGCCGCCGTTGCTTCCGAGCAGGCCAGGGCCGGATTCGTCGGTCAAGCCATCGAATTGCTCATAGCGGAAATCTCCGGGATCCACGACACCATCCGAGAACTGTGCCTGGACAGATTGCTCGCCCCGCGTGATGGCGACTTCCAGCTCCGAAGCCTCGGAACCCTCGCTTAGTTCCAGATCGGTCACCGTCGGCAGATGTTCGAACCCGCTCGTCAGCAAGGAGGTCTGGAAAAAAATCTGGTTGTATTCACCAAGCAGGTTGTCCCGGTCGGCGGCGTCCGCGGGCGGGCTAGAGGCGCGTGCAACCACTTGGCCGACTGTATCCCCGACCCCGCTCTCCTCCAGAGTTGCCGCCGCATCCTCAAGATCATTGAGATTGATTGCGGTGACCAGTTGGTTGACAGCCTCGATGAACGCGTTACGGATTTCACTGATTTCGAGTGGATCGATCTCTGCATAGAAGGCGTCGAGATCGCCGTCGCCACCGAGTGCTTGGGCCTCGATCTCCCGGGTCAGCAACTCGCTCAGCGGCGAAGTGTCGATGGCGTCGGGCTCGTCGGCATCACCCACCGCCAGCGGTGTCCGAAAGCTGAATTCCTCGTCTTCCGAACTGATGCGAAGCGCCAAACGGCTGCTGCTCAGTTGCGATATGTCGGAGAATTCCGACTGCACGAGCTCTAGTGCGAGGTCAACGTCGATCTCGTAGATGCTGTTCATTATCACTTCTACGGCATCGCTGATGTCGACTGCGTCTTCACTACTCAAGCGCACAACCGAGAATGTTGCGTCTGCGGGGAGTGTCGCGGGGGCTAGGAAGTCGCTGAGGCGGTCGCTGGCGAAGCCATCGGAAACGGCCAGACTAACAATCTGCCAACCAAGGCCATCCATGCGGTAGGACATCCCGTTGCCGCTGGCAGTGAAAAATGTCCCTTCAATAATTGCCGGGTCGCCGAGGTTGGCATCTGTAGTGCTGCGTGAACTACTGCTGCCGCTACTCGAACTGTTACACGCAGCAAGCGTAAATGCGGCGCCGATTGCGAACGCCAGAATTGCCCATCGTTTGAACATGACTCACACCCTCTGTGCTGTTTTGTTTGCGGGCTGCGGGACAGCCAGCCCTGCGTCCTAGTTAGCAAGGGGGTGCGTTTCGCCGCATCACCCATATGGGTGATGCGGTGCGGCTCAGGTCAAATCGGCCAGGGCTTCATCCAGCAAGCGATTGAATCCAATGGGATCCTCCATCTGCAGAAAATGCCCGGCCCGGGGCATGACGACTTCGTTCAGAAAGGGTTTGCAACGCTTGCGGGCGGTCATCGGGACCAGCTTGCCGTTGATCGCTCGAATCGGGCATCGAACTGCAGGGAAGGTCTCGTCCGGCTGCCAGGCAAGCAACGTCTTCCATAGCGGCAGCGCCCAGGCCGGATCGGCTTCTGCCATCTCCTGTTTCAACCGGTTTCTCAGTGACTCAGGGGTTTGTTCGACGCTGGTGTTGTCGATCAGCCAGTGCATGCCGCCGGAAAAGTCATCGGCGAAGGTCTGGTAGAGAGTGTCCTGGGTCTCCGCATCCAGGCCGCCATAGTCGATCACGAAGGTGTCCGCCAGGATCACGCCGCGGGCCACGTTGCCGAGTTGTTGCGCCGCCTTGAGCGCAACCGCACCACCCATGGAATGCCCCAGCAGGATGGCCGGTCCCGTGACCTGGTGTGTGATCAATTCGACGAGACAATCGGCGAGTCCGTCAATGCTTGCCGGGGTTTCCTGCCAGGCAGGTGAGTCGCCATGTCCGGGCAGGTCCGGGACCAGCAGTGGGTAGCGATCATTCAGGTGCTCGACCTGCGGCTTCCAGTAACTCCGGCGGCATGTCCAGCCGTGGATCAGGACCAGTGTGGGTAGGCCAGTCTCACGCGGCGCGTGGTCGAACTGCAGTGGCATGCCGTTGTTCAGGGTCAGTGTTCGGGTTTGCATCCTTGCTCCATCAGGCTTGCAGTGATCGGGAGTTTTCGCTAGTTAGTAATCTGTTGCCAAACGGAAACAGTGGCAACCGGCCTCGCCAACAATAAGAAAAACCGGCATCGGATGCATGGCGTGGCCAGGTTGGCAGTATCGTGAAAAGAAGTGACGAACCATCGTCACGGGGATGCAAGGGTGGGTCGGGGTATGGATAGCCCAGGTGTGATGGGTAGTGACGCGCAGTGGCACGCGTCACTACTCGACAATCTGTATCTCTCGGTGACCGAGCCGGAGAGATTGCAGCAGGCGCTCGAGTGCCTGGTCGAGGGCACGGGGTCGCGATCGGCCCGCCTACTGATCATGAATGCCGACGCGACAACGGTTAAGCGCAGCCTCAAGGTCAATATCGATGACGGGGCCCACCGCGAATACACCGCGCATTATGTGAACACCTGTCCATGGCGCCCCGAGCTCAGGCACAAGAAGCCCGGCCGCCTGTATTCCACCTATCTTGATTTCTCCTGCAAGCAGGAAGCGTTTTACCAGACGGAATTCTTCAATGACTGGGCGCGGAGGCTGGATATCCATCACGGTGTCTGTGGCACGGTTGATCGCTCCGCCGATGAGGCTGTGCAACTGCTGATCCAGCGTACCGGGGGGCAGGGTCCGTACACCGACATCGAGACCCGACACATCAATAGTCTGCTCCCGCATTTCCGTCGGGCCTTCTTCCTGGGCCGCCAACTCGGCGCCGAGCGCGCGCGCAACGCGGCCGCCGCGAGGGCTGCCTGCGGCAGCAGACTGCCGTTTCTGCTGCTCGATCAACGCGGGCGCGTGCAATACACCTCGCCGGGAGCGGAGTCGCTGATCGAGAGCGGGCAGTTGCCGACCCCGCGTCAGGGCAGGTTCCGCTGTTTTATCGAAGCAGACAACAATCGCTTGAGGCGCCTGGTGAGGGTCTGTCTGCGCGCGGCCCAGGGCCGAGGCAAGTCGGCTGGTGGCAACCTGGTCATGCGCCGCGATGACGGTAGCCACCTGAATGCGCTGGTCATGCCAATCCACCCGAGCCTGGACATCGATGCCGTGTTTCCGGTCGTGGACACGTTCGTCGCGGTGTTCCTCCACGATCCGGCCATGCCGGTTTCGCTGGACCTTGTTCGGGTGGCCAGCCTGTACGGATTGACCGACGCCGAAGTCCGCGTGGCCGGCGTCATCGCTGCCGGGGAACCGCTCGAGAAACTTGCAGCGGAAAGCGGTGTCAGTATCCACACGGTACGTGCGCAGTTGAAGGCGGTATTCCGCAAGACTGGCACCAGTCGCCAATCGGCGCTGGCACGGTTACTGCTCACAGGACCGGGGTGTCACACGAGAATCGGACAACCGACGGGTGGCAAATTTTCGGAATGTGTTGAGGGGCGAGGGTCAAAGGCTCTTGTGACCTGACAGATCAAGGGGTTGTTTCGTCCCGGGCTTCGTGCCAGTGGACGTCTGGCTCGGACAGGAAAATTTCTGGCCAGCTCAGGGTGCTCCAATCTGTTCACATCCTGTGACAAGCGTGCGTCGCGTATGGCGCGGTGCTCGGCGACTCATAATCCGGTCGTGTTTGTCAATAGGGTGCTTGACTTCCGAGTCCTAGTTTGCAATGGTTGCAAACACGAGCGATAGAATGCTCGTCAACGCAAGTTGAATCCACAACTGGAGGATGCACAATGTCCTGGAACAAGCCTGCTTACAACGAAATGCGTCTCGGCTTCGAAATCAACCTGTACGTCAGCAACCGCTGAAGTCAGGGCTGAGATAAAAGGGGGTGGCCATCGGCCGCCCCCTTTTTCTTCCTACCATGAAAATTCACGTACTCGGCTCCGCCGCCGGCGGTGGCTTCCCGCAGTGGAACTGCAACTGCCGTAATTGCAATGACTGGCGCGAGGGCGCGACAGGCGCAGAGGCGCGCACCCAATCCTCGATTGCCGTCAGCATTGATGGCGAGAATTGGCTTCTGGTCAACGCCTCACCGGATATTCGCGCCCAGATCCTGGCAACGCCCGCCTTGCAGCCCGCTCGCGCTGTACGCGACTCGGGCATTGCTGCCGTATTACTGATGGATAGCCAGATCGACCATGTGACAGGCCTGATCATGCTGCGCGAGAGCAGCGCGCCGCTGTCCGTCTACTGCACTGACCGGGTCCGGGAAGATCTCGAAACCGGCTTTCCGATCTTTAACATCCTCGAGCACTATTCGGGGGTGACGCCGAATCGCATTGATCTGCAGACCCGGAGTTTCGAACCCGCAGAACTGCCGGGGTTGCGCATTCATCCGGTGCCGCTGTTGAGCAAGGCCCCGCCGTATTCGCCGCATCGTGCCGATCCGCAGCCGGGCGACAATATCGGAGTGCTGTTCGAGGACATCGCCACTGGCAGAACCGCGTTTTATGCGCCGGGCCTGGGGATCATCGAGGATCACCTGCGCCCCTACATGGAACGCGCGGATGTGCTGCTGGTCGATGGAACATGCTGGCGCGAGGATGAAATGGCCCGCGAAGTCGGTGGTGAAAAGACTGCCGCCGAGATGGGGCACAGGGTCCAGTCCGGTCCGGGCGGCATGATCGAGGTACTGGCGGACTTTCCAGATGCCCGCCGTATCCTGATTCATATCAATAATACCAACCCGATCCTGAATCCCGACAGCGATGAGCGGCGGATCCTGGACGAGGCTGGGCTGGAGGTTGCTTATGACGGGCTTGGCATCGAACTCTGACTCGCTGCGGGATTCCGGGGCGCCCTGGGACCGCGAGACCTTCGAGAAGAAACTTCGGGAAAAGGGGCGCTACTACCATTTCCATCACCCCTA
Organism: Methylonatrum kenyense; assembly: GCF_023195885.1. Taxonomy (GTDB): domain Bacteria; phylum Pseudomonadota; class Gammaproteobacteria; order Nitrococcales; family Aquisalimonadaceae; genus Methylonatrum; species Methylonatrum kenyense. The sequence goes on along the minus strand of NZ_JALPKO010000007.1, from coordinate 168,081 downwards.
CCAGGTGATGATGGCGGAGGGAAAGCTCACCCGCGAGCAGATGCAGGGCTGGGTGATCAACCGCTTCTACTACCAGATCAGCATCCCGCAGAAGGATGCCGCGATCCTGGCAAGCTGTCCGGATCGCGAGACCCGCCGCATCTGGATCAAGCGCATCACCGACCATGACGGCCTGGAGGGCGATGCCGGCGGCATCGAACGATGGTTGGCCCTGGGCGAAGCGGTGGGCCTTGATCGAGAACGCCTGCTGTCGCTGGATGACGTGCTGCCAGCCGTGCGCTTCGCCGTGGATGCCTATGTCAACTTCGCCCGTACACGCCCGTGGCAGGAGGCTGCCTGTTCCTCGCTAACCGAGCTGTTTGCGCCCAAGGCCCACGCCTCGCGCCTTGAGACCTGGCCGCGGCATTACCCCTGGGTTGATATCAAGGGGCTGCAGTATTTCGAGAAACGCCTTGGTCAGGCCCGAGAAGACGTCAAACACGGGCTTGCCATTACCCTGGATTACTTCAAGACGCGGGAGGATCAGGAGCGGGCTCTGGATATCCTTCAGTTCAAGCTTGATGTGCTCTGGACTATGCTCGACGCCATGTACCTGGCCTATGTGGTGGGGATGCCACCTTACGACGCCGTGAAGGGGGCGATGCAGCCATGAGTTTTGCAGCCGATACACGGGTCAACCTGGCCCATGGCATGAAGTTTCAGTGGGAGCCGTCCCAGAACTCGCACGTGTTGCTGTACCCGGAAGGCATGGTGCAGTTGAACGACAGCGCCAGTGCGATACTCAAATACTGTGATGGTCGTTCGGTGGCCGAGGTGCTGGCGGCCCTGCATGAACAGTTCCCGGACGCCGATCTCGACGGCGACGTCTACGCGTTTCTGGAGGATGCACATGAGCGAGGCTGGATCCGGACTGAATCCTGACATCGGAAGTCGACGCGGGCCCCTGTGGTTTCTGGCAGAGGTCACCTACCGGTGTCCGCTGCAGTGTGCCTACTGCTCCAACCCGGTGGATTTCGCCAACGAAAAGGACGAGCTTTCCACCGAAGAGTGGATACGGGTCATGCGCGAGGTGCGCGAACTGGGTGCCGTGCAACTCGGTTTCTCGGGTGGCGAGCCATTGGTGCGCAAGGATCTGGAAGAACTGGTGGCCGAAGCCAGCCGGCTTGGTTTTTACACCAACCTGATCACTTCCGGCGTCGGCATGGACGCGGATCGTTTGGCGCGGCTGAAGGAGGCCGGGCTGGATCACATCCAGATCAGTTTCCAGGCGGCCACCGCCTCGTTGAGCGACGATGTGGCGGGGCGGACGCAGTTCGAGCACAAGGAGGCCATGGCACGGGAAATCCGTCGGCAGGGCTATCCAATGGTACTGAACGTGGTACTGCACCGGCGCAATCTCGACCAGATCGATGAAATCCTGCAAATGGCGGCCGATCTCGAAGCGGACTACGTGGAACTGGCCAATACCCAGTACCACGGCTGGGCGTATGTGAATCGGAAGGCCTTGATGCCGACCATGAAACAGCTGACGCACGCCGAGGAAGTCGCCAACCGCTGGCGGGAGAAAATGGCCGGCAAGATGCGGATCTACTACATCTGGTCCGACTATTACGAGGGCAAGCCCAAGCCCTGCATGAACGGTTGGGGCACGACCTTTATTGGCGTCAACCCCGACGGCCGGGTCATGCCCTGCCACGGCGCGGCAATGCTGCCGGGGCCGCCGCTTCCCAATGTGCGCGAGCGGGATCTCAACTGGATCTGGAACGAGTCCGAGCTATTCAACCGCTTCCGCGGCCTGGACTGGATGCAGGAACCCTGTCGGAGCTGTGACAAGCGGTTCGAGGACTTTGGTGGTTGCCGCTGCCAGGCCTATCTGCTGACCGGTGATGCCGCGGCCACCGACCCGACCTGCCATCTGTCGCCGCTGCACCAGCAGGTGCGGGATGCGGTGGAATCAGCCGAAGAGGAACCACGGGTGATGGTCGAGCAGCCGCTGATCCTGCGAAATGCCAAGAACAGCAAGGCACTGCGGGAGAAGTTCGGCAGCCGCCCGAAAGTCGCCGATGCGGAGACAATGGAATAGGGAACTGAAGTTTTCAGGTTTCAGTGTTCAGTGTTCAGACAGGGCCGTCGTTTGCCTCTGGGTTTGGTCTGAAATCTGAACACTGAACCACTGAAAACTTTCCCTATCCCAGTAGTCGCTGGTAAAACCCCAACTCCCTCTGAAACGAATCCTCCAGGTTTTCGCCCTTCCGGAAGCCGTGTTTTTCTCCCGGATACACCACCAGTTCCGATTCTCCGCCGCGGGCCCGGATGGCGTCGTGGATCGCCTGGGCCTGGCTGAGCGGCACCACCGGGTCGTCCTCACCCTGCAGCAACAGCACCGCGCCGCGGATCCTGTCGGCATGATTGACGGGTGAGCGGTCGAGATAGCGCTGCCGGTGCTCCGGCAGGGTGCCGATCAGGAAATCCAGATAGCCGGCTTCGAACCGGTGCGTGGAATCCACCAGGCGCAGCAGGTCGGTGACGCCGTAGCGGCTCGTGCCCGCTGCGAAAACACCCTGTTGCAGCGCATTCAGTACGGTCAGACCGCCGGCGCTGCTGCCACTGATGACCATCCGGTCACCATTCACCTTGCGCTGCTCGGCCAACGCCCGGGCCAGGGCCACGCAGTCGTCACTGTCGATTCGGCCCCAGGCACCGCGCAAGCGTTCCCGGTACGCGCGGCCGTGGCCACTGCTGCCGCCGTAGTTCACATCCAGCACCGCGAAGCCGTGGCTAAGCCAGAACTGGGTGTCCGGAGCGAAAACCGGGCTTTTCATCGCGGTCGGGCCGCCGTGGGCGCGGACCAGCAGAGGTGGGCAGATCGCCCCCTCCGGACAGTACAGAAACCCGTAGACCGGTCCGTCCGCGGTATCGGTCATGACCAGTTCGGCGGCGCCGTTGCCTGCACCCACGGCCCGCGGCGGCGTTTGGCCCGAGAGTCGCTCGACCTGGCCGTTTTGCAGATTGCGGCGGTGAATATTTCTTGGGCTCCTGGCGCTGCCAGCCAGGTAGACGGCCGTCCAGCCATCCACCCGCAGCCCCTCGATATCGTTCTCCGGCCCGGCAATCGATTCCTCGCTGCCATCGCGGTGCAGCCGCACGAGTTGGCAGCGCGCCTGCGCGACGCGGATGGCCAGCAGGCTGCCGTCCGGCAGCGGTGCGTAATGCCCGCCGCCCAGTTGCCAGGGCGGCCGGGCGTGGTCATCGGCTGAGTCACAGAGTGGTTGCAGCACATCACCGGCCACGCGGCTCGGGCACCAGGCACCGTTTCGATCGCTGAGTACCAGCAGTTCGCCGGATTCGGTCCAGACCGGCTCCAGGATGGAGTGGGCGTCGTCGTCGATGGTTCGCCGTTCGCCGGTCTGCAAATCCGCGATTCGAAGGCGCGTCGCCTCCCACGGCATGGTGCCATGATCCCAGACGATCCAGGCGGCATGCCGGCCATCCGGACTCAGTCGGGGTGCGGCGCAGAAGTCGGCATCGTTCTCCAGAACGGACTGCTCTGCCGGCTCACGCGGGTCGAGCAGCAGCACCTGGGTCCGGTCCGCTTGCTTGTCTTCCCGCAACAGGACCAGGCGTCGGCCATCAGCGCTCAGGTGACCGTCAGCCAGTGCTATGCCGTCCTCACCCGGTACCAGCCGAACGGGCTCCTCGCCGCTGCGGCTGATGGCCCAGAGCGACTGGCTGGGTTCATCGACCAGGAACCAGTGAAAATCGCCATGGCCGGCCCAGAGCGCTCCGCCGCCGTATTCATGCACCCGGCTGCGGACGTTCCAGTCCCGGTCGACCAGCCGTTTTGGGCTGCGACTTCCCGGTGCCAGGACCTGGACACCGACCTTGCCGGCGTTCCTCGGATCCGACTCCAGCCAGGCGATGCCGCCGGGGCCGATGGTCGGGACGCCGACGCTGACGCTGTCGGCGAGCGAAGCCGGGGACAGACCCCGTGCCGGCAGTGGGGCATGACTCATGCGGGATTCGTCTCCGTTCCTGGGTGGCACATGTAGACATCGAAACGCGTGCTGCGGCCGCTGATCTGATGCGAGGGCTTCGAGCCGGCAAGCAGTGGCGCCTTGCGTGGCCGCTTGATCACGACCCGCTGGCGCGCTGCGGCGCGGGCAACCCGCAGCAACTCGGGGGCCGCATCCTCGTCGCTGCCCAGCAGTTGCTTCAGTCGTTGCATTTCCTTGCGCGCCGCCGCGGCGGCCCCCCGCTCAGGGTACATGGGGTCCAGATACACCACATCCGGCCTGTCGGTTTCCGCCAGGCCTGCCAGCCAGTCCCTGGCATCGGCTTCGACCAGGCGGAGTTCCGCCGCCGGGTTGTCGGGGGCGGTATGCCTGACCCGCTCGAGGGCGTCGGTAAGCAGGGCCACAACAATGGGCGAGCGCTCCACCAGTGTTACCGCGCAACCGGCCCAGGCAAGAATCAGCGAATCGCCGCCGAGGCCAGCGGTGGCGTCGACCACCGTCGGACGTCGGCCTTTTGTTGCGCCGACCGCGCGGACCAGCTGTTCCGAGCGTGCGCCGACCTGCTGCATGCGGCGTAGCAGTGCCGGTTCGAGAAAGTCCGCACGCACGGCTCCCGGCGCACCCGGACGGCCATCGAGCAGCGCCAGGCCCTTCGGACCAAGGTCGAGAAACAGGCCTGCTGGCGTCGCTGATTCTGCCAGCAACGGGATGCCCAGCCTTTCAGTCAGGGCGCTTGTCCTGTTATGTTGCAATGCACCAGAACATCGAAGGCCCAGCAGCTCAGTCATCGGCATTCTTCAAAAAATGTTTGGTTTTCAGTAATTTGTATAGCGTATTGTGCGCTTGTGCCATTTTGTTGCCGTGCAGTATCATGGTCGGCTTGCTGGGAAACCGCCGATCGATTCCCTGAAAACGGCATAGACATTCGCCTCGGTTCGGGGCCTGCAGTGAGGATTGGAAATCATGTCAGACAAGTCGACTGAAGCCGAAGAGATCAGCGCGGAAGAACTCTCGCGTACCCTCGTTGATATCACGGATCGCAGCCAGGAACTGGTCAAGTCCTTTCTCGATCAGCAGCAGCAGGCCAAGGTCATCGACATGGATGACGCCCTGCATATGAGCGGCCTGTTCCAGCAGCTCAATACCCGTTTGCTTGCCAATCCCATGCAGTTGGCCCAGGCACAGATGGCCTTCTGGCAGGATTACCTGCAGTTGGTGAACAACGCGGCCCTGCGCTTCTGGGGGCATCAGCAGGATCCGGTGATCAGCCCGGATGCCGGCGACAAGCGTTTCAAGCACGAGGCCTGGGAGGAGAACCCGCTGTTCGACTTCATCAAGCAGAGCTACCTGCTGGCGGCCGATTATATCCATTCCACGGTGAACAACGTGGAAGGCTTGGACGACAAGACGGCGCGCAAGATTTCGTTCCACACCCGGCAGTTTGTCGATGCCCTGTCGCCGACCAACTTCGTTGCGACCAACCCGGCGGTGCTCGAGAAGACCCTGGAAACCAAGGGCCACAATCTGCTCAAGGGTCTGAAGAACCTGCTGAACGACCTGTCCGAGACCGACGGCCGCTTGAATATCCGCATGACCGATACCGAGGCCTTTGAGGTCGGTAAGAACCTCGCGATGAGTCCGGGCAAGGTGGTTTACCAGAATGATCTGATCCAGTTGATCCAGTACGAGCCGGCGACCGAAAAGGTTTACAAGCGGCCATTGCTGTTCATTCCGCCGTGGATCAACAAGTACTACATCCTCGACCTGCAGCCGAAGAATTCGCTGATCAAGTACATGGTCGAGCAGGGCCACACCGTGTTCACCATCTCGTGGAAGAACCCGACGCGTGAATACGCGGACAAGGGCTTTGACGACTACATGCTGGAAGGTCCGCTGGCTGCGCTGGACGCAGTCGAGCAGGCGACCGGTGAACGGGACGTCAATGCGGTTGGCTACTGCCTCGGCGGCACCCTGATGGGCACGACCCTGGCCTACATGGCCGCCAAGGGCGATGACCGGGTCAAGAGCATCACCTTCTTTACCGCGATGCTGGATTTCACCCGGCCGGGCGAGTTGGAGCTGTTCATCGACGAGGAACAGCTGGCGACCCTGGAACGGCGCATGGACGAAAAGGGCTACCTGGAAGGCACCTCGATGGCGTCGACCATGAGCTCGCTGCGCGCCAACGACTTGGTCTGGTCGTTCTTCATCAACAACTACCTGAAGGGTGACGATCCGTTCCCGTTCGATTTGCTCTACTGGAACCAGGATTGCACCAATATGCCCGCCAAGATGCACAGCTTCTACCTGCGCAACATGTACCAGGAGAACAAGCTGAAGGATCCGGGTTCGCTGGTCATCCGCGACACGCCAATCGATCTGGGCAAGGTCGAGGTGCCGAGCTGCTTCATCTCGGCGGCGGAAGACCATATCGCGCCATGGAAGACCTGCTACCGGGGCGTGCATCTGCTGGGCGGCCAGTCCAAGTTCATCCTTGGTGGGTCGGGCCATATCGCCGGGGTGATCAATCCGCCGGCAAAGAACAAGTACGGCTTCTGGACCAATTCACGCAATCCGAAGGATCCGGACGCCTGGCTGGACGGCGCCAGCCACACCGACGGCTCCTGGTGGCCGGAGTGGAACAAGTGGCTGGTGCGGCGTGCCGGGGCGAAGGTCGATCCGCGTGTTCCGGGTGACGGCAAGTTGAAGCCGATCGAGGATGCGCCGGGCAGCTACGTCAAGGAAAAGGCGAGCCGCTGATTCGGCGGCAGCACGGCGTCAGGACGCCGCCTTCGGGCGGCGTTTTTTTGAGCGCCGCAGCTCCCGGTGATCCGGCACCTTGGGATACATGTCGACCTCGTCCGGGTGGTCTTTGAACCGCCGGTGGATCCACAGGTACTGGTCCGGGTGTTGCCGGACGGCTTCTTCCAGCACGGCATTCATTCGCGCGGCATCCTCGGTGACATCACCGCTGGGGAAATCCTGCAGTGGCGGAAGCAACCTGATTTCATAGCCGGAACCGTCAGGTCTTGCATTGAAGAAAAGCGGCACCACGCTGGCCTTGCCCATCTGCGACAGCCGGCTAAGCGCCGTCACCGTTGCCGTGGGGATGCCGAAAAACGGCGCGAAAACCTTCTGCTTGGTGCGGTAGTTCTGGTCGCCGGCGTACCAGGCGGGGATGCCCCGGCGAAGCGTCCGTACGATGCCGCGAATATCGTCCTTGGCGATGACTGCCGGGTGCCCGCGGCGCAACCGCGCCTCGCGCATCGAGCGGTCCAGCAGCGGTTGTTTCACCAACGGCTTGTAGATCACGGCCATCTCCAGATGCGGATGCACCAGGCGGCCAGTGAGCTCGATGGAGACGAAATGGCCGGATAGCAGGATCACGGCGCGGCCCGCCTCCTGCTCGGCCTTGAGATGCTCCAGGCCCGTCACCGTGCACGGGATTCGGTCGACTGCCGGGCCGCCATACCAGGCGAGCGCAGCCTCGGCGATGCCCTGGCCAAGGTAGGCGAAATTCCGTCGCACCGTTGCCTCGCGGTCGGCTCCGGACAATTCCGGGAAGCAGAGCTGGATATTGCGCCGGGCGATCCGCCGGCGTTCCGGCAGCAGGTGGTAGCTCAGGCGTCCGCCGGCCCGGCCCAGCCGGAGTGCGGCACGCCATGGCAGGCGGGCCAGCAGCCAGAGCAGGCCGAGGATGATCAGTTGGCCCCAGTTGCGCGGATGCGCCGGATGGGTCGGCGTGCTGTCGTGCGTGTCGCTCAATCCGGTCTCCAGGGTTGTAACGGCGGGTTGCTGGGAATCGGCTGCAACCTTAGGGAAATGGTGATCTATTCTGGCGCCTGCGCCCGAGACTGGTTTTGGTTATCTGGCAAGGCACGGTGCCGCTTCAATCGGTGAACTGGCGCCAATGATATACTCCGCAACCAGTTTTTGCCGGCATCAGGAGCCCCGCGCCGCGATCATGAAGCTGCAACTGCCCACATTTGATAACGTCCGTGTCCTGGTGGCCGGCGACCTGATGCTGGATCGCTACTGGCACGGCGATACCGGGCGGATCTCGCCGGAGGCACCGGTGCCCGTGGTGCGCGTGCGCGGCGACGAAGTGCGTGCAGGCGGCGCCGGAAACGTTGCCCTGAACCTGGCCGCGCTGGGTGTCAGCGCCACGCTGAGCGGGGTAACCGGCTCCGATACCACGGCCGCGGATCTTGAACGCTTGCTGCAGCAGGCCGGCGTCGAGAATCGTTTCCTGCGGCATCCCTCTGCACCAACCATCACCAAGCTGCGCATCATCAGTCGCAAGCAGCAACTGATTCGTCTGGATTTCGAGGATGCCTTCAGTGACGTCACCGCGGCGGACCTGCTGCCCCTGTTGCAGGATGCATTCGCCGGCGCAGGCGTGCTGGTGCTCTCCGACTATGCCAAGGGTGCGCTGCGGGATCCCCAGCCGTTGATCCAGGCGGCGTCCGAGGCCGGCCTGCAGGTGCTGGTCGACCCCAAGGGCAGTGATTTCAGCCGCTACCGGGGCGCCGCGCTGGCAACACCGAACCTCAGTGAGTTCGAGGCGGTGGTCGGCACCTGCGCGGATGACGACGCCCTGATCGAGCGGGGCCGGCGGCTGGCCAGCGCATGCGGCATCGGGGCTTTGCTGATAACCCGTGGCGAGCAGGGCATGAGCCTGCTGACCGCCGAGGGGGAGCACCTGCATCTGCCGGCGCGGGCCAGGGACGTGTTCGATGTCACCGGCGCCGGCGACACGGTGATCGCCACCCTTGCTGCAGGCCTGGCCGCCGGGCTTCAACTGCCGCAGGCCACGGCACTGGCGAACATCGCCGCCGGGATCGTGGTTGGCAAGCTGGGCACGGCAACCGTCAGCGTCTCCGAACTGCGCCGTGCCCTGCATGAATCCGAGGGTAATGGCCGCGGCGTGATGACCGAGGACCGTCTGTTGCAGGCGGTGGCCGATGCCCGCGCTCACGGCGAGCGGGTGGTGATGACCAATGGCTGCTTCGACCTGCTCCACGCCGGTCATGTTGCCTATCTGGAGCAGGCTCGCAACCGCGGCGATCGTCTGCTGGTTGCAGTCAACGACGATGCCTCGGTGCGCCGGCTGAAGGGGACGGAGCGTCCGGTCAACACGCTGCAGAACCGGATGACGGTGCTGTCCGCGCTGGCTGCCGTGGATTGGGTGGTGCCGTTTTCCGAAGATACGCCGGAGCGGTTGATCGAGCGTGTGCTGCCGGATGTGCTGGTCAAGGGGGGCGACTACCAGCCGGAGGACATCGTCGGGTACCGACAGGTCACGGCCAATGGCGGATCCGTGGAGGTGCTGGACTTCCTGGATGGTTGCTCCACCACCGACCTGATCAGCCGCGTGCGTTCCGGCGCGCGACAGGGTGCCGAATGACCGGTCCCGCGGCGAACGAGTCCGGACTGATGGGGCAGCGCAACCTGTCCGAGCCGGTCCCCGCGGTTCGGGACCTTGGCGAGAGCGAAATCGAGGCCATACGCGCCCGGGCCTACCGCGAGGCACCGGCAGCCAAGCGACGCGTGTATGCCCTGAATCACGCCGGCCAGCGGTACATGGTCAAGCAGTCGGCGGCGGGACGCAGTCTGCCGCGAGCCCTGGGTGGTGCCTTGCTGGTGCGTTTCCTCGCCGGGCACTGGCCCCGGCTTGGTCCGTTGCGCCTGGGCCAGGCGGACCAGTTGCATTACGAGGCCGCGCGGCTGCGCGCCCTGCATGCGCAGGGCCAGTCGGTGCCGGAGGTGGTGCTGGTGTCCGATGATCACCTGATCATGCAGGACGTCGGGCCGCCGCTGACCCAGGTCATGCGTTCGCTGGATGTGGCCGGGCAGGCCGAGCTGGCCTGCCGGGTTGCGTCGGAGCTGGCTGATTTTCATCGCCGCGGCCACTGGCATGGCGGCGCACAGCTGCGCAATCACACGCAGTGGGACGACCGTCTCTATCGCATCGATTTCGAAGAACCGCTGGACCAGACCCTGACCCTGCCTGCCCGGCAGGCCATGGACCTGATGTTGCTGGTGCATTCGGCAACCGCGATCAAGGCCTTTGACGGCGAGCAACGACGTGAATTGTGTTGCAGACTGTTGGATGACTATCTGCGGCAGGGGCCACCACAGGCCGTACTCGAAGCCGTCCGCCGCGGACATCACATCAAGCGCCGCCTGAAAGCCATGCTTGGCTGGGCGCGGCGCTGGACGGGAAAGGACCTGGAGCGGATCTGGCTGACCACGGAGGCGGTGGAAACGGTGCTGCCCCGGCTTGCGGCGGATCATCGATCCTCTGCATCCTGACGGTATGCGACGGCTTTATAGTGCCCTGTTGTACCTGCTGACTCCGTTCGCCGTGCTGTACCTGGCATGGCGCGGACTGCGTGAACCCGCCTACCGTCACGGCTGGGGTGAACGCCTCGGTTTGCCACCAATGGATTTGCCGCAGCGCGGCATCTGGGTACATGCCGCGTCCGTGGGCGAGGTTCAGGCCGCCGCCGGCCTGATTCGTGGCTTACAGCGCGAATTTCCCCAGCGTCCGCTGCTGATCACCACCATGACGCCGACCGGTCGCGAGCAGGTGCTGAGCCTGTTCGGCGACAGCGTTCGGCACTGTTTCCTGCCGCTGGACCTGCCGCATGCGGTCAAGGCTTTCCTGCATCGCTCCAGGCCCAGTCTGGCACTGATCGTGGAGATGGAGTTGTGGCCCAACCTGTTTCACGTCCTGAAACGGCGGCGCGTACCGCTGGTGGTGGTCAATGCCCGGCTGTCAGGGCGCAGCGCCCGGCGTTACGCCCGGCTGCCGCGGCTGATGGGGCCTGTGTTCCGGGCACCGGACCGATTCTGCGCGCAGACTGCGGATGACGCCAACCGCTTGCGGCAACTGCAGGCGCCGCCCCGCAACGTGGTTGTCACCGGCAGTCTGAAGTTCGAGCAGCAGATTCCGGCCAGTGCCCGCGAACGCGGCGAGGCCTTGCGCCGCGAACTCGGGAGCGACAGGCCGGTGTGGATTGCGGCCAGCACCCGGGATGGCGAGGAAGAGCAGATCCTGCAGGCGCATCGCACGGTGCTGGAGCGTGTGCCCCGGGCACTGTTGCTGCTGGTGCCGCGACATCCGGACCGTTTCTCACGGGTCGCCGGCCTGGTTCGGGACCAAGGGTTTTCCCTCCATTGCCGGAGCAGCGATCAGGCCTGCCCGGAAGGCACCGAGGTCTATCTCGGCGATTCAATGGGCGAATTGCTGGTGTTCTACGGAGCGGCGGATGCCGCGTTCATTGGCGGGACGCTGGTGCCGATTGGTGGGCACAATCCGCTGGAGGCTGCGGCCATGGGGCTGCCAGTGATCATGGGGCCGCATGTGTTCAAGATGCGTCAGGTTGCCGAGCAGCTGGTGGAAAGTGGCGCCGGTCAACAGGTCCATGACGCCGGTTTCCTGGCCGATGCGGTGACCGAATTGCTGGAACACCCCGATCGGCGGGTTGCGGCCGGCCGTTGCGCACAGGCCCTGATGGACGCCAACAGGGGCGCGACCGAGCGCATGCTGGAACAGATCAGGCCGCTGATTGCGGTCTAGGATTGTGCGGACCGATTCGAAAGCCGGCGCGCGAACAAATCAGTGTTTCCCTAGTAACGGGGGATGCCGGGATCGACGGTCTGTGACCAGGCATCAATGCCGCCGCTGAGGTTTTCCACCCCGGTCCAGCCCTGCTGCTCCAGGTAGGCCGCCACCTGCGCACTGCGCATGCCATGATGGCAGACGCACACCAACGGCCTGTCGTCCGGGATTTCCTCGCGGCGCGCCACGACTTCTCCCATTGGAATGTGCAGAATCCCGTCAATCGCCGCATGCTCGACTTCCCAGTGCTCGCGGACGTCAAGCAGGGTTAGCGGCTCGCCGGCGGCAAGCCGGTCGGCCAGATCGTTCGGTTGCGTCTCGGTGACCATCTCAGAAGTGGAAGCCGGTCGACCGCGGCGCGCCGACCAGTGGCGGTATCGAGGTGTCCAGGATGCTCTCGCGGGACCACTGTGTCTCGCTGACCCGCGTGATCAGAAGGCCTTCCATGGTTGGCGCCTCGCCGACGATCAGGAACAGCCGACCCCCGATGGTCAGCGAGCGGTGGAAACCCTCGTGAAACCGGGGCAGTGATCCGGTGACCGCGATGGCGTCATAACGGCGGCCATCGTCCCATCCTTCTGCCGCATCGCCCTCGACCAACGTCACGTTCTGAACCTCGGCCTGGCGCAGGTGCCGGGCGGCGGTATCCAGGAACGGCTGGTGGATGTCCACGCTGTGTACATGAGCGCCCATTGCCGCCAGGCATGCCGTGAGATAGCCGTTACCCGTGCCGATTTCCAGGATCTGTTCCACAGGGCTTGCACCCAGCGCCTGCAGAATCCGTCCCTGCAGCTTCGGCGTCAGCATGACCTCGCCGTGGCCCATTGGCAGTTCCAGGTCCGAGTACGCGAGATCCCGGTGCTCCGGGGTGACAAACTCATGCCGCGGCAGACGCTCCATGATGTCGAGCACGCCGGGGTCGAGCACATCCCAGGTCCTGACCTGCTGCTCGATCATGTTGAAGCGTGCCTTCTCGAGGTTCATTGCGGTGATCTCCTGAGCGCGGAACGTTTCCGGTTGCATTGTTCTGGAGCGGCATTTTACACGCCTTGATCGTTCGCCTGCACATCGCCGTGGCCCGATAGCGTCCGGGTCATGGGATGCAGGTCCGGAACCCCACCGTTCGGGAAATTGTCCTTTTTTCGGTAACAAGCCGGATTTCGAATTGCAAATGATTCGCATCCGCACTAGCCTCGGTTACCTTGCGGTTCATACCATGCCGGGTCGTATCGAGTCTGGCTGACGGATTATCTGCATCCGCATCGAGGCGGCGGCAAACGGGGACAGGATATGGATCAAGTGGTGGAAAACGCAGTCAACGGCGCCTGGATAAGCCGCCTCGCTGTGCTGTTCGATCTGGGCGGCCCGGTGGTGATGCTGTTGATGGCGATGTCGATCATCGGTGTCGCCATCGTGCTGCTGAAACTCTGGCAGTTCGCCAGCCTCAAGGTGTCGGATACCCGTTTCGTTGATCCTGTCCTGGAACTCGAAGCCAGCGGCCGCGTTCGCCAGGCCCGCGAGATGCTGGCGGCCAACCGTAGTCCGGTCGCCCATGTCATGGATGTCGCCATTGCCGGCAAGCACACGCCGGGCTACAGCAATGAGCTTGCCCGTGAGGAAACCACACGAATTGCCTCCCGGCATCTGGAAAACCTGCGCAGTCACCTGCGCGGTTTGGAGGTGATCGGTGCCCTGAGTCCGCTACTCGGGCTGCTCGGCACCGTGCTTGGCATGATCGAGGCCTTCCGCCAGTTGGAGGCCGCCGGCAGCCGGGTTGATCCGGCATTGCTTTCGGGTGGCATCTGGGAGGCTCTGCTGACCACGGCCGTCGGGCTGGCGGTGGCGATTCCGGCGGTAGCCATGCTGACCTGGCTTGAGCGCCGGATCGAGCGGTTCAAGCACATCATGGAAGATGCGGTCACCCAGGTCTTCACGCGCGCTCCCAGCGCGGACGTTACTCCGGCTGCATTTGCCGAATCCCCGTCGGAACAGCTTTCGCCAGCCCTGAGCGGGCAGCGCACCGCGGATGCACGTTGAGCCGGAAAAGCGTCGTCGTCGCCACTTGATCGGGCTCACACCACTGATCGATGTGGTGTTCATCCTGCTCATCTTCTTCATGTTGGCGTCGAGTTTCCTGGACTGGCAGTCCATCAGCCTGTCCGTGCCCGGTGATGGACGGGCAACGGAGGCGGATTTGCGATCCACGGTCGTCCGCGTGCTGGACGATGGCCAGCTTGAAGTCGATGGCGAGGCGACCTCGGTGACCGAACTTCGCGATCGGTTTTCGGCGATCTTCGCCGATGATCCGGATCACTCGGTGGTTGTCCGGCCCCAGGATGACGCCGCCCTGCAGCACGTGGTGCGTGTCGTGGAGACCCTTAATGCCGTCGGCGGAACGCGGGTGACGTTGAACAGGGAGTCCCGCTGATGCGTCTGCCGGAGCCCGAGCGCCGCGAGTTCGGCGAGAATGTCATCCCGCTGATCAATATCGTGTTCCTGCTGCTGATCTTCTTCATGCTGGCCGGAACCCTGAGCCCGCCTGATGCCTTCGACGTGGATCCGCCGGAAACCCGCGAGGCACGCATGGAGGATGATCCCGAGGAAGGTTTGATCCTGCTGTCCGCCGACGGGGATCTGGCCTTCGAGGGCGAGGAGATTGCCTTCGCGGACCTCGCCGATGTGGTGTCCGCGCGGCTACAGGACGAGGAGCCGCCGGTGCTGACGCTCAAGGCTGACAGCGCGGTGCCGTCCAGGTTGCTGCTTGATCTGATGGATGTTCTGCGCGAGGCCGGCGCTGAAAGCATCATGCTCCTGACCACGCCGGAGTCGTAATGCACAGCGTCCGCCTTCATCACTGGCTGATCACGCTGGTCTTCGCGCTGGCCCTGCACGGCATGGTGGCCCTGATCTGGCTGTATGAACGGGACGAGCCGGAGGTCATGCCGGCGGCAGGTATGGAGATCCGCCTGACCGCAACCGAGGGGCTACCGGATATCGAACCGGTGGATCTGGACGAGACGGTGGAGGAGGTCGACGACGTCGAGGATGTTGAAGACATTGATACCATCGACGAGGTCGAAGAAATCGAGACGGAACCCGAACCAGAGCCAGAGCCTGAACCGGAACCTGAGCCGGAACCAGAACCAGAACCAGAACCTGAACCTGAACCTGAACCAGAGCCGGAGGTCGTCGAGACTTTTGAGCCCGAGCCCGAGCCCGAGCCCGAGCCCGAGCCCGAGCCCGAGCCCGAGCCCGAGCCCGAGCCCGAGCCCGAGCCCGAGCCGTCACCGGAACCGGAGCCGGAGCCCGAACCCGAACCACAGGAACAACTGGGGCAACCGGATGCACCGGAGCCAGAGCCGGAAGACATGCCCAGCGATGTGGATCAGCTGCAGGGTGACCCGGAAGTGGAGGCTGGGTACGGCGACGCATTGCGGGCCTACCTCGACCGCGCCAAGGATTATCCCCGCCAAGCGCGGCAGCGACGCCAGCAGGGCACTGTGACGGTGCGTTTCACCGTCGACCGTGAGGGTCAGGTGAGCAATGTGCAGATCACCGAGTCGTCCGGACACCGCCTGCTGGACGACGAGGTCGAGGATCTACTCCGTCGCGCGGCACCGCTTCCAGGCATCCCGGATGACCTGCCCCAGGACCGGATGGAAATCACGCTCCCGGTCCAGTTTTCGTTGAGATAAATAGAAAGAAGTTTTCAGGCTTCAGTTTTCAGTGTTCAGAAGGCATGCGGGTCCATCGAGGTGCGCAGATAAAGCCGTATGATTTTCTGAAAACTGAAAACTGAAAACTGAAAACTGAAAACTGAAAACTGAAAACTGAAAGGGCCGGCTTCCGCCGGCCTGGTCTGACTTACCGGAGCAATAGGAACAACGCTCCCCTTCCGCGCTGAATATGCAACAGCAATTCCCTCGCTTCCTCACTGTGCTGACGGAGTTCGGTGAGACTGGCAACAGGCTGCCGGTTCACGGACAGGATGACGTCACCGCGCCGCAGTCCGGCGCGTTGCGCCGGACTGCCGTCGCGCAGCTCGGTTACGCCAATGCGCTGACCGTCACTGCGTGGATCGGGGCTTTCCACCAGTCCGAAGGTCGCGCCCTCAAGCCGCGGCGAGAGGCTGCCACCATCCAGTGAGGCCCGTTCCACCGCGCCGATCTCCGCGTTCACGGTAAGTGTACGGCCGTCCCTGTAGACGCGTAACTCGGCGTTGTCACCGCTGCGCAGCAGGCCGATCGCGTTGCGCAGTTCGCCACTGCTCTGGACGCTGCGGCCATTGACCTCACGGATCACGTCGCCGGTCTGCAGGCCGGCGCGTTCAGCCGGAGAGCCAGGCATCACCTGGGTCACGACCACGCCGCGGTCCCGGTCCAGACCGAAGGCCCGGGCAAGCTGGGGCGTCAGGTCCTGGATGCTGACGCCAAGCTGGCCCCGGCTGACCTCACCATGATCGACCAGCTGCTGCATGATCGAGGTGGCCATGTTCACCGGGATCGCAAAGCCGATCCCGATGTTGCCGCCTGCCGGTGACAGGATCGCGGTGTTGATGCCGACCAGTTCGCCGCGCAGGTTGACCAGTGCGCCACCCGAATTGCCCGGATTGATCGAGGCATCGGTCTGGATGAAATCCTGGTAGCTGCCAAGATCCAGTCCGGAACGGCCGAGGGCACTGACAATGCCGGAGGTCACCGTCTGGCCCAGGCCGAAGGGGTTGCCTATGGCGACCACGAAATCGCCGACACGGAGTTCGTCTGAGTCCGCCATCGGGATCGCCTGCAGGTCATTTCCCTCGACCCGGATCACCGCCACATCGGTGTCGGGGTCGCTGCCGACCACACTGGCGGACAGTTCGCGGCCATCGGCTAGCGTGACGCGGATCTCGTCGGCCCGGGCGATCACATGGTGATTGGTCAGGATGTGGCCGCGTTCGGCATCGATGATCACACCGGAGCCGAGGCTCTGGGTGGCGCGCTCCCGCGGCCGCTCGGGCATGTCGAAGAAGCGCTGGAAGAAGGGGTCCTGGAACAGCGGGTTTTCGCGTAGCTGGACCCGGCCGGTGGTGGCGATATTGACCACGGCCGGGGTGGTGCGTTCGAGCATCGGTGCCAGGGACGGCAGGGGTTCTCCGTCGACGGCGTCTGGCAACTGGGCCGGAAGGCTCAGTGGTGCCAGCAGGCTGAGAATGGCCAGCCAGGTGGACAGTCGATTCATCGTTGGCATCTCCTCGGTTGTAGGGAATCAATCAGCGTTTCCCTATAGAGTCAAAGTCTCTCGTGGGTTCATCGGTAGTTCGCGGCGCATCTGTTCGTAGAGCTTGCGCGCCTTGTCGGTATCCGCTGGCGGTGTCACCAGCTTCAGCGTGATCAGTTGCGAACCGGGCGGCTTGCCGGGCAGGCCCTTGCCCTTGAGTCGCAGGCGTTGCCCGCTCTGCGAACCTGCCGGTATGCGCATATCCACCCAGCCGCCCAGGGTCGGCACCTTGAGCTGGGCGCCGAGGGCGGCCTCCCACGGGGTGATCGGCAATTCCAGGTGAACATCGCGTCCGTCGAGCCGCAGCGTCGGGTGTGGTGCAATGCCGACCGTCAGCAGCAGGTCACCGGCGCCGCCCGGGCCACGCCCCCCCTGACCGGTCAGGCGAATGGTCTGTCCATCGGTGACGCCGGCCGGGATTTTCACCCGCAGCTTGCGCGATCCGCCACGGCCATCGCTGAGGTTCAGTGTGCGGCTGACGCCGGAATAGGCTTCGTTCAGGCTGACCTGGATCTCGGCGCGGTGGTCGTTGCCACGGGCTGGCGGTCGCCGGCCCCGGGCGCGGAAGCCGCCATGGCCGAATGGGCCTGCGTCGCCGAACAGGCTTTCGAAAAAGTCGCTGAACTCGGCACCGCCTTCGAAGCCACCGAAACCGTTGCCACCGGCGGTATACTGCTGCTGCCAGCCCGGTGGCGGCCGGAAATCCTGACCCTGGCGCCAATTGGCACCGAGCTGGTCGTAAGCCTGGCGTTTCTCCGGATCCGACAGCACCTCGTAGGCCTCGCCGATCTCCTTGAACCGAGTCTCGGCATCCGCCTCCTTGCTCACATCGGGGTGATACTTGCGCGCAAGACGCCGGTAGGCGCGCTTGATCGCGTCCTTGTCGGCGTCGCGGCCAACCCCCAAGGTCTTGTAATAGTCCTTGTATTCCATCGATTCTCCCTGGGCGCACCGAGCGTTTGACACCTCGGTGGCCGGTAATTCTGCTCTGTCAGTTGCACTGCATGGGCCGCAGGTTCCGGCGGCCCCGACTTTGTCTGAGAAATGATGGCGGCGCGTGGCGTTTTCAAAGGGTCTGGCAAGCCACCCGGGGCTCGTTCTTGAAAGGCCTCGCTCATGCTGGTATAACACCGCTCTTTCTGAGACATCGCCAGTCAGCGGTGACCTCCAAGAATCAGGTCAAGCAGGAGTCGGGTACCAATGTCCAAGGTATGCCAGATCACGGGTAAGCGCCCGACCACCGGGAACAACGTATCCCACGCGAACAACAAGACCCGGCGGCGTTTTCTGCCGAACATCCATTACCATCGGTTCTGGGTGGAAAGCGAAAACCGCTGGGTGCGTCTGCGGGTTTCCAACAAGGGCCTGCGCATCATTGACAAGCTGGGCATCGACAGCGTGCTGTCCGATCTGCGTGCCCGCGGCGAACGAGTCTGAGGTGAAGCATGCGTGACAAGATCAAGCTCGTTTCCAGTGCCGGCACCGGCCACTTCTACACCACGAACAAGAACAAGCGGAATACGCCGAACAAGCTCGAGTTCAAGAAGTACGATCCGGTTGTTCGCAAGCACGTGATGTACAAGGAAGCCAAGATCAAGTAAGGCGCCACAGGCATGAATCGCGAGCCCGCACCGGTCACGCCGTTGCGGGCTTTTTTCTGTCCGCCATTCGATCATCGACGATTGATTCCTGGCCCCCTTCGGCTCTATCGTCGTGGTCCCTCTCGATCGCCGGGACCCGTGACTGCATGACATCCAGCGAGGCCTTACTGCATGTCGACGGGCTGGGGCGCCATTTCGGTTCCCGGCTGGCGGTGGCTGATGTCAATCTGCATGTCGCGCGTGGCGAGGTACTTGGCCTGCTGGGACTCAATGGCGCCGGCAAGACCACCACGCTGCGCATGATCTGCGGCACCCTGGCGCCCACTCGGGGCAGCATACATATCGCCGGGCTTGATCTGATTGAGCAGCCGGCGCTGGCCAGACGGTCGCTGGGTTATCTGCCGGAGATCCCGCCGCTGACGCAGGACACCAGCGTCGGTGAGTTCCTCGCCTTCGCCGCAATGCTGAGGCGCGTCCCGGCTGTCCGGAAGCGCGAGGCGGTCGCCCGCGCGCTGGACCGGTGTGGGCTGGAAGACGTTGCCGGGCGCCTGATCCGTCACCTGTCGAAGGGCTACCAGCAACGGGTCGGCATTGCCCAGGCGATTGTCCATGACCCGGCCCTGGTGGTACTGGATGAGCCGACCGTGGGGCTCGATCCGCGGCAGGTGGTGGAGATCCGGCGCCTGATCAATGACCTGCGCCAGGAGCATGCGGTGATCTTCTCCTCGCATATCCTGCCCGAGGTGCAGGCGCTGTGCGATAACGTGGTGATTCTGCATGACGGCCGCCAGGTCTACTCGGGCACGCCCACGGATGACGATTCGCAGTGGCGCTATCAACTGCGGCTGCAGACCCCGCCGGCGCCTGACGCGCTGCAGGTCCTTGCCGGGGTCCGGTCGGTGAAACAGCTGGAATCCGGTTTGTTCGAACTGCTGCTTGCCGACGATTCCGAGGCGCTGGACGGCGTCCTGGCTGCTGCTGTGTCGGCGGGCTGGCAGCCCCGGGAATTCGGCCGCTGCCGGCGGACCCTGGAACAGGTTTTCCTGTCCCTGACGGCGGGAGAGGCCGCCGCATGATGGCGCTGCGACTGGCCTGGCGGGAATTGCGGCTGATCGGCCGGGGGCCGGCTTTCTGGCTGTTGCTGGGCCTGATTCAGGTCTTTGCCGCCTGGTGGTATCTGCTGCTGATCGAACAGTACCGGAGCCACTACGAGCCCCTGGTGGTGCGTGTGAACAGTCCGATGGGGGTTAATGACCTTGTGGTCCTGCCGTTCTACGGCAGCGTGCTGCTGCTCGGCGCACTGCTGCTCGGCGCGGCCATGCTGGCCATGCGTTTGCTGGCCGACGAGCGGCGCTCGGGCAGTCTGCAGCTCCTGCTGTCCTCGCCCATCAGCATGACCCAGCTAACCGTCGGCAAGTACCTCGCGGCCCTTGGTTGTCTGGCCCTGCTGGCGCTGCCATGGCTGTTGCTGCCGTGGACGCTGGCGTTCGGCACCGAGCTGGATACTGCAAGGCTTCTCAGCGCCAATCTCGGGGTGCTGCTGCTTGTCAGCGTGCTGGCGGCCATCGCTCTGTTCGCCTCCAGCCTCACCGCCCAGCCGGCCACCGCTGCCGCCCTGACCGTCGCCATCGCGGTCGCACTGATGGGCCTGAATGCCGGCGTCGAGGCAGTGGCGGGTGGTGAGGACGCGGTCGCCGATTATCTGGCCCTGCTCAGTCACTACGAGCCACTGGTGCAGGGCCTGATTCGTTCCTCCGACATCATTTACTTCGCGCTGCTGGTGCTGGCCTTCGTCGCATTCACGATCCGCCAGCTCGACAGTCTGCGCTTGCAGCGATAACCCCGGTCCATGCAGATCAACCAACGCACCCGCTGGCTCATGCGTTTACAGGCCGCCCTGTTCGCGGTGGCCTTCCTGGCGCTGCTCGGACTGCTGGCCTGGGCAAGCCTGCGGTATGAGGCCTCGACCCAGGTATCGACGCTGCGCAGCGCAGAACTGTCAGAGCACAGCGTGCGCCTGCTGCAGCGACTGGATGGCCCGGTGGAGATGCTCGGCTTCGTGCAACCGGATGACATGCTGGCGGACCACATGGCTTCGCTGGTCGCGCGCTATCAGACCCACAAGCCGGACTTGCGCTATCGGCAGGTCAATCCGGATGCGCGTCCGGACCTGGTGCGGGATTTCCAGATCGAAGGCAGCGGCGAATTGATCGTCGAGTACAAGGGACGGCAGGAGCGCATCCGGGTGCCGAGCGAACCGCGGATCAGCGCGGCCCTGCAGCGCCTGCATCGCACCGAGCAACGACCCATCGTCTATCTTCGCGGGCACGGCGAGCGTAATCTCGAGGGCAACGCCAACCATGATCTGGGTGGTTTTGGCGATTACCTGAAGCAGCAGGGCTTCAACCTGACCGCACTGGCACCTGGCGACACCATGCCGGAAGAGCCGGCACTGCTGCTTCTGTCCGGGCCGCGCAGCGACTGGTTGCCGCAGACCGAGGCCATGGTGCGGGAGCATGTCGAGCAGGGTGGCCATCTGCTCTGGCTGGTGGATGCCGAGGACGAGACCCGGTTGGCGTTTCTTGCCGAAAAGCTCGATCTCGATTTCGTGCCTGGTATCGTCGTCGAACCACGTGCCGAGGAATTGCTCGGGGTCGATAACCCCCGCCTGCTGGTACTCGGAGACTACCCCTCGCACCCGGTGCTGGAAGGCCTGGACGGCGTATCCCTGTTTCTCAGCGCCAGGGGCCTAGAGCCGAGGATGGAGCAGGACTGGCAGGTCTCCCCCCTGCTGCTGACTGCAGATCGCCACTGGAGCGAAACCAGTGATCTGGACGCGCCGGTGCTGGACGAGGAGGCCGGCGACCGGCCTGGTCCGCTGGCGGTCGGCCTCGGGTTGAGCCGTGATGATGTCGCCGGCGATGGCCGTGAACAGCGAATCGCGGTGATCGGCGATGCCGATTTCCTGTCCAACGCTTACCTGGGTAACGGCGTCAATCTGCAACTGGGCCTGAATCTGGTGGAGTGGCTGGCGCTGGGCGACCCCAGCGACGCCATGCATGGGCCGGCGGCCCGCGATCAGCGGTTGCAATACAGTGATCGCGGCCTGCTGATTCTCGGTGGCGGTGTGCTGCTGGCCGCGCCGGCGGTCTGCCTGCTGATGGCGCTGGCCCTCTGGTGGCGACGCAGGCGCGCCTGATGCGAACGCGCTGGCCGTGGCTGCTGTTGTTGCTTGCCGGTGTTGTCGCGCTGGCGGCCTGGCTGGTGCTCGACCGCGGCGCCGCGGACCGACAACTGCTTTCCGGTCTGAATCCCGACGCCATCGACCGGGTGCTGATCCAGCGGCCCAATACCGAAACCGTGCAACTTCGCCGGCAGCACGGCGAGTGGTGGCTGCAGGCGCCCTCGGAAGTCTCCGCCAACGATTTCCACATCCGACAGATGCTCAACGTGGCACGGGCGCAACCGCAGGCCGATTATGCGCTGGCAGATGTCGAACCGGAGCGGCTGGGCCTGGATCCACCCAGGGTGCGTTTGCAGTTGAATGACCGAGTGGTGTTGTTCGGCGATACCGATGCGGTGGACGGCCTGCGTTACGTGCAGGTGGATGATCGGGTACTGTTGATCGCCGACCGCATCATGCCGTTGCTGGAAGGGGCCTGGTGGAACCTGATCGACCGCCGGCTGCTGCCATCCGGCCGCTCGCTGAAGGCGGTCGAGACGCCTCACTACCGGCTGCAACTGGAGCAGGATGAGTGGCAGGCGGAGCCCGACATTGCCGTGCCGGCAAGCGACATCGCCACCGACTGGCGTAACGTCTCCGCCCTGGTGGTGCGAGAGGTGCGCCGACAGGAACCTGATGGCGCCGACGTCCGCTTGCTGCTGGATGACGGTTCGAGCCGTGTGCTGCGTCTGGACGAGGAGGACGGTGAGCGCCGGCTGGTGGATGACCGGCGTGGCCTGGCTTATGTGTTTGACGGCGGCACGCTGGACTACCTGTTGCGGGGCGACCCGGAATCGATGGCTGCCGAGCCGATCGGTAACGGGGGCTGATTCGTGCCCGAGCTACCCGAGGTCGAGACCACGCGGCGCGGGATCCTGCCCCATGTGGCAGGCGCGCGGGTCGAGCGCGTCGTGGTGCGTGAGTCGCGCCTGCGTTGGCCAGTGCCGGACAGGCTCGGCGAGGTCCTTGCCGGCCAGTGCATCCGCACCGTCGACCGGCGTGCCAAGTACCTGCTTTTCCGCACTGATGCCGGTAGCCTGCTGCTGCATCTGGGCATGTCCGGCAGTCTGCAGGTCGTCCCGCCGCCGGTGCCCCCGCCGCAGCGGCATGACCACGTGGATCTGCTATTGGAGAGTGGTGCCTGCCTGCGTTACACCGATCCACGCCGCTTTGGCAGCCTGCACTGGTTGCCCCTGGATGCCCCCCCGCACCCCTTGCTGGCTCATCTGGGGCCGGAGCCACTGGATGCGGCGTTCAACGGCGAGTTACTGTTCCGGCGCAGCCGCGGCCGTCGCGGCACCGTGAAAGGCTTTGTCATGGATGGCCGCATTGTCGTGGGTGTCGGCAACATCTACGCTAGCGAGGCGTTGTTCCTGGCGGGCATCAACCCGGTGCGCGCCGCCGGCCGCATCAGTCTGCCCCGCTATCGTCGGCTCGCCCTGGCCATCCGCCAGGTGCTCGAATCGGCGATAGCCGCCGGCGGCACCACGCTGCGGGATTTCGTTGGCGTCGGGGGCCAGCCCGGCTACTTCCGTCAGCAACTGCGCGTCTACGGCCGTGCCACCGAGCCCTGCCCGACATGCAATACCGCAATCCGCCAGCGCGTCATTGCCCAACGGGCCAGCTACTACTGCCCCGCCTGCCAGCGTTGAATCGCCTTTAATTACTCGTCCAGCACGCGCACGCCGATGCCGTGGAAGTCGCTGGCCTCGTTGTCCTCGTCGGGCATAACCAGGCCGATCAGCTCGCGACTCTCCACATCGATGACGCTGAAGCCCGGCGTGTCACCCTTGGCCATGTGCGGCATCGACACCGGATTCGGGCCGCGCAGGGTGACAAAGGCAAAGCGTGAATCCGGCGAGAAATCGAGGATATCCGGTGTCATGCCGGTATCCGGAATGGTGTCGATGACCTCCAGCGTCTCGGCGTCGATGACGATGCCGTCCGAGGTGCCGCGGTTCACCATCCAGATTTCCTCGCCGTTCGGCAGATTACGTACGCCGTGGGCATCGATGCCCTCGCTGCTGGCTTCGTGTACGACTTCCAGGGTTTCCGTGTCGATGGCGTACCAGATGCCGACCTCATGGCCGCCGCCGTTGACCAGCATATGCCGGCCGTCCGGGGTTAGCATGGTGCCGCAGTTGACCCGTAGGTCCTCCGGGCCCCAGAGCTTCTCGATGGTCAGGTCATCGGTGTTGACCACCAGCAAACCGCCATTGTCCAGATCCGGGCCCAGTGAAACGTAGGCCTGGCTGTGATCGGCGTTGTGATAGTGGCAGATCGCGGCCACGTCCTCGAAGCGGTCCTCGTTGTCCTGGAACATCGGGTCGTCGGCGATCACCAGTTCGCGTTCGATCTCGAAGGTCTCGCTGTCGAGATCGGCGCGGATTTCGACCAGCTTGCCGTCCCGATAGGTGTCCGCATCACCAATCACGTCCACCAGGATGCGGCTGTCGTCATGGCTGAAGCTTGCCATGTGGGTGCGCGGCCCGGTTTCGATGACCTCGATCACCTCGCGGTCGGCGGTACGAATCACGGCCACGTTGCCACTGGCAACATTGGCCACCACCGCATAGCGGTGATTGGAATTGAACTCGATCATGTGTGGCACTTCGGCGCCGTGGGAACCCAGGTCGATCTGCCCGACCTCCTGCAGACCGGAGTCGTAGATGTAGGCAATGTGGGTGCCCTGATCCAGTGCCCAGATTTCGTAGCCGCCGGTGGCGCTGACCAGCTCCGGTTCGTCGCCGCTGCCGCAGGCCGCCAGCATCACCGCGCCGAGCAGCAGCCCGGCGAGCCGTGGTGCGCGGCTTCGGCGGGTCAATCGGGAAAGATACGTGTTCACTGGTGTTCTCCCTCGTGTTCCGTAAGCTGTGTGCGCACAGCTTGTTACCGATGATGAGGCCTGGGTACCTGTATGCCGTGGCAGACGTTTGTTCAAGGCCTTTACCGCCCCGCCGATGCCGGACTGATATGGAGCCAGCGGCCGCCGCGGTGGTGGTGGAGCCTGTTGCTGCTGGTCCTGCCATTGATCCTGCTCTCGGTCACCGTGCAGGTTCAGTTGCTACAGATGTTCCCGCCCGATATTCCCGAGCAGGGCTGGCCCGTCTTGCACCGCTGGGCAATGTACATGGCGCTAACCAGTCTGGCCGCCGCGTTCGCCCTGGCGCTGGTTGCCAGTCTGCTGGCCGACGCCTTCGACGGCCGCGCCGATCTCGATGCGGCGATGGCCGCCGTCGCCGTCGCGATGGTTCCGCTGGCGGCGGCGCGTATGACCTCTGCACTACCCCTGGGAGTATGGCTCAGTACCGGCCTGCTGGCCTGGGCTGCCTGGCTGCTTTACCAGGGGCTGGGGCCGGCGCTGTGTTTTCGGACGGGGCGCGCCGCACACCTTTTCGCGAGCCTGATGGGCATGCTGCTGTGCGCCCTGGCGGTAGGCTGGCAGTTGCGGGACCTGATTCCCGGTGCCGCGCCAGCGGTCCGTATGGGCCGACTGTGGCTTGTTTGAGGGACCGGTCAGTCCTTGCCGTAGCTGTTTTGCATGACGGACATCCACTGCCGATGCCGTTCGTGCGCCTCCTTGCGCCAGCGCTCGACTTCCTCGCGGCTGTGTTCTTCGAGAATGCGCTTGTCGGTAAAGGAACGCGGATCCACCGCGTCATGTTGCTTCTTGTCGTCCTGCATGGGTGCAGAGATCTCCTCGGCAATGAATTTGCGGCGCATTATACCGAATAAGGAAACACTGATTAATTCCCGCGCCTGCGCGTTGGTCGAGACCCCGGAGACGCGCGGTATACTGGCGCCATGAACGAGATGACCGATCAGGAAACCGGGTTTGACGAAGAGCTGGATGCCCGTGGGCTGAATTGCCCGCTGCCGATCCTGCAGACCAAACGGGCGCTGAACCGCCTGCAACCGGGGCAGACCTTGTGGGTGCTGGCGACCGACCCCCATGCGGAGATCGATTTCCTGGCCTTCACCGAGAAGACGGCGCACAGCATGGTCCGCCATTGGCAGGAGGATGATGTGTTCCACTTCCTGCTGCGCCGGGGCGAGTAGCCACCGGCGGCCGCGCGCCGTGGATTCGTCGGCCTCAGCGCCGCATCAGGCGTTCCAGCGTGTTCTCGATGGCCAGGCTGAGCCGCCGGCTGAACGGTTCCTTGCGCTGGAAGCGAACCTCGAACAGGTCATGGTCGCGACCCAGTTCCAGTAACAGGTCATCACTGGTCTGCAGGCTGTCCGCAAGGCCCAGTTCCAGCGCCTGGCTGCCGAACCAGTGCTCACCGGTCGCGACCCGGTCCAGGTCCAGTGAGCTGCGATACTTGTGCACATAGGCCTTGAACAGGCGGTGGATGTCTTCCAGTTCCTGCCGCAATTTCTGACGGCCCTCGTCGGTGTTCTCGCCGAACAGCGTCAGCGTGCGTTTATGTTCGCCGGCGGTGATCAACTCGTAATCCACGTCGTGTCGTCGCAGCAGGCGATTGAAGTTCGGCATCTGCGCGACCACGCCGATTGATCCCAGGATTGCGAAGGGTGAGGCAACGATGCGGTTCCCCACCGCGGCCATCAGATAACCGCCGCTGGCGGCAACGCGGTCGACCGCGACGGTCAGGTCGATATTGCGGTCACGCAGGCGGGCGAGTTGCGCCGCCGCGAGGCCATAGCTGTGTACCAGGCCGCCGGCGCTCTCGACGCAGGCAACCACGCGGTCCTTTTCCGGTCGCGCCTGGGTCAGGATCGCCGAGACTTCCTCCCGCAGATTGTCCGTGTAACTGGCGCGCAGGTCGCCGTGGAACCGCAGCACGAAGATTCGTGGCCTTTCCGCTGCTTCGGCTGCGAGCCGTTTCTTTTCCTCCTTCTTGCGACGGCGAAGTTGCCGACGGCCGCGGCGATCGAGAAACGCGTGCGCCAGCGTGCTCTCCATGGCCCGCATGCGGTCGTTGAGCTTCCTGACCGTCAACCGATCCCGTTGTTGCGACTTGCCGCGGCTGGCGACGGCCGCAACTGCAGCGATCAGAATCAGCATGACGCCGAGCAGCGTCAGGGTCTTGGCCAGAAACAGGCCGAAATCTGCCAGTAGTTCCAAGGTCCTCTCCTGTTGCACCTGGGGTTGGCGCGAGACAGCCTGCGCCTGTCCGCTTGACGACAGCCTCGCCGGTCAGCGCACAAGCCCGGCAGGCAATTGGCATTTGCCGATGGTTGCGGTCTGTGATCCGACAGACCGACCGGCAGAAGGTTGCCACGGCGGAAGCGGTTTGCGCCAATGCGTTTCCCGCCCCGTTCCGCCGTGACACGGGGGTGCTGTGCTACATTCTGCGGCGGTGCAACAGATGCGAAGGGACAATGACACCGAAGGAACGCTACCAGGTAGATCTACAACGCCCGGATTTCATCGACGATCCCGCCCAGGCCCTGGCCGTGGAGGTGCTCGACGATCTACATCAGCGACTCGTGCAACAGCCAACTCCGGATTCCGGGGGCTGGCTGCGTGGCCTGCTCGGACGCAAGCAACCCAGAGAGGGGGTGCAGGGCCTGTACCTCTGGGGCGGCGTGGGTCGCGGCAAGACCTACCTGATGGATACTTTCTTCGAGAGCCTGCCATTCGAGCACAAGCAGCGACTCCACTTTCACCGGTTCATGCAGATGGTGCATGCGGACCTGAAGGTGCTGCCGGACACACCGGACCCGCTGGAGGTCGTGGCCGAACGCTTTGCGGCGCGTGTTCGTGTGCTGTGTTTTGACGAGTTCTTCGTCAGTGACATCACCGATGCGATGATGCTTGGCCGCCTGCTGGCGGCCCTGTTCCGGCGCGGCATCACGCTGGTGGCAACATCCAATGTCGAACCGAAGGACCTGTACAAGGATGGCCTGCAACGCGAACAGTTCCTGCCGGTAATCGATCTGCTGGACAAGCACACCCGTGTGCTGCACCTGGACAGCGCCACCGATTACCGGTTGCGTTATCTCGAGCAGGCGGAAACCTGGCATACGCCGGTCAACGCCGAGACCAGTGCCCGCCTGGCCGAGGAGTTCGAGCGCCTGGGGATGGCTGCCGAGCCGAAGCGCAATGTGCAGATCGATGTCAATGGCCGGTCGATCCCGGCCCTCGGCATCGCCGAGGACGTGATCTGGTTCGATTTCAAGACATTGGTGGACGGCCCCCGCAGTGCCCAGGATTACATCGAGATTGCCCGCGAATTCCACACGGTGCTGCTATCCGATGTGCCGGTGCTGACCGCCCAGCGCGAGAACGATACCCGTCGCTTTATCAGCATGGTGGACGAGTTCTACGACCGTAACGTCAAGCTGATCATCAGCGCCGATGCCTCGCCGCAGGCGTTGTACCAGGGGGCACGCCTGCGGTTCGAATACGAGCGGACCCGCAGCCGCCTTGAGGAAATGCAGTCCACGGAGTATCTGGCACGGCCACACAGGCTGTAGCGGCGCACCCGCCTCGCCGGCCGCATCAGGTAGACTCGGGGAATCGCCTCGGGGAAGGGGCGCTGTCAGTCTTGGGAGGAACTGCGTGTCAGGCTTGTTCGAGCGGATACTTGCTGCCCATGGTGGTGTCGAGCGCTGGCGTCAACTCGATGCCGTGATGGCCGTGGTCAGCATGGGGGGCATGGAATTTACCTCCCGGTTCCAGGCCCAACCGCTGCGGGACAGCGAGGTCACCGCCTCGACAGCAGGTCCCGACGTGTCCATTGCCGGTTATCCGCGTGCCGGTGTGACCGCGCGTTTCCAGCCCAGCCGCGTCTGGTTGCAGGCCGATGACGGCACGGTGCTTGAGGAACGTACGGCTCCCGGGACCGTCTTTCATTCACCTCGCCACTGGTTCTGGTGGGACGCCCTCGACGTCACCTATTACTGCGGCCTGACCCTGTGGCAGACCCTGTGTATGCCGTTCCTGCTGCTGCGCGAGGGTTGTGGCGTCGAGGAACTCGACAAGCTGACCCTCAACGGGGAGCGTTACTATCGCCTCAGCGTTC
This sequence comes from Methylonatrum kenyense, assembly GCF_023195885.1. Taxonomy (GTDB): domain Bacteria; phylum Pseudomonadota; class Gammaproteobacteria; order Nitrococcales; family Aquisalimonadaceae; genus Methylonatrum; species Methylonatrum kenyense. The sequence goes on along the minus strand of NZ_JALPKO010000007.1, from coordinate 139,369 downwards.
GCCTGCCGTGCGATATCCCGAGCCTGACCCCGGAACTGACCCTGTACGCCGATGCCACCGGCCTGCTGCGGCGGATTGATTCCGTGCCCAGGCTTTACGGATCGGTGTTGCGTGTCGGTCAGGTGCTGGAAGATAACGAGGAGTGCGACGGGCTGGTGCTTGCCACCCGCCGTCGCAGCATGACGGCCATGCCCGGCGGTCACCTGGTTTCCGGGGTATCCCTCGGCTGGATGGATCTTGGCGATATCCGGGCAGTCGCCGCTTAAGGAAACGCTGGTCTATTCCCGCGTTTCCTTAAAGCTGATTTTTCGTTTCAGCTGTTACCGCTAACCACCTGACGATGCAGGCTTCTGCCTGCCTGTGGATAACTGTGTGGAAAACTTTTTCTGATGTGGCTTCCGGAATTTGTTCACTGCAGCATGATCTGTCGGTCGCCCGCCTGGCTTTCGATCAATAGTCGAATTTACAAGCACTTATGAAGCGGCGGACGGTGTGCTCCAGATGCCGCCCATTTTCCCGTCACGGCACTGGAATTGTGCATAAATGCCCTGCGGGGCACCGATCCGCTTGTGCCGAGTCAAGGAAACACAGGTAAATCAGTGTTTCCTTAAGCCCCTTCGGCCAGGGCATGCAGATGGGCGGCGACGCTTTCGGCCAGTGCTGCGACGTCGTAACCACCTTCCAGTGTGGCGATGACGCCGCCGTTGGCGAATTGATTGGCGATCGCCACCAGTTCCCGCGTCAGCCAGCCGAAATCCTCGGCCCTGAGGTTGAGATTCGCCAGTGGGTCCGACGCGTGGGCGTCGAAACCCGCCGATATCAGCACCAGTTGCGGACCGAAGCGGCGGATTGCCGGCAGCAGTTCCGATTCGTACAACCGCCGCAACTCGCCCGGCCCCGCATTGGCGGTGACAGGGCTGTTGAGGATATTGTTGATCCCTGGTGGCAGGTTGATGCCCGTACCGGGGAACAGCGGATGCTCATGGCTGGAGACGTACAGGAAATGCCTGTCGCCTGCCAGCATGGTCTGCGTGCCGTTGCCATGATGGACATCGAAATCGACTACTGCGATACGATCAAGGTGGTAACGATTGCGGGCATGGGCCGCGGCAACCGCGACGTTGTTGAACAGACAGAATCCCATGGCATGGTCCGGCTCGGCATGGTGACCCGGCGGACGCACCGCGCAGAAGGCGCGACGGGTCTCGCCTGCCATCACCGCGTCGACTGCGGCGCAGACTGCACCGGCCGCACGCAACGCGGCCTCGCCGGAGTGGGGACTGATCCAGGTATCGCTGTCCAGCGCGGACAGGCCGTCCTCTGGGATGCTGTCGAGCACGGCGTCCACATAGCGTGCATCGTGAACCTGCAGTAACTGCTGCCGTTCCACGCGCGGCGCTTCATGCCAGTCCAGGAAATCGAACTCGTCGGTGTTCAGTCGTTGCAGGATTGCGCGCAGCCGCTCCGGGCTTTCGGGGTGGCCCGGACCCGTGTCATGCCGTAGGCAACTCTCGTGGGTCAGTAACATCACACTCACGGGCACCTCCTGCAGCGGCTTGGGTTGTCCGATCAATCGACATGGAACCGTTCGCTGAATCGTATCGGATAGCGGGCGTCATCGTCGCGCGGTTGCACTTCAAGTTCGAATCGCAGCCGCTCCAGATCGTCAATACGGAACGTGCCGACCGTATTGACGAAATTACCCTGCCGAATCTTGCGAAAATCGATATCCCGGGTCTCGCCGGCGCCATCGATGGCATGCCCGCGCAGCCGGGCCGGCACGGACTTGCCATCGCGTTGTACCGAGATCACCACCATGCCCTGCAGCCGACTGCGTTGAATGCCGCGCTCCTCGGCGATTGCCGGTGCAAGCCGGGTGGTCGGCATCGCGTTGTAGTGGATCTCCAGGTCATCGTGCTGCTGGTAGCTGTCCGCAAGCAGGGGCGAACCAGCCGCCAGCAGTACGCTGCACAGCAGAGCCATGATCGGTCGATTGCGCATCATATTCTCCCAGCAGAAAGCGGCGGTCGGCTTTGCACGCCGCGTTGCGGGCGCGGCCTGTCAATGCCGCTTGAAGCGGTACAGTGCGATCGCACCCATCAGATTCGGCAGCAGCCGGGCACCAAGGCCGGCCCTGTATCGGTCGTCACACAGCGTCCGTTCCAGGATACGGATGCCCTTGTCCTGACAGAGTTCCTCGAAGTCGCGCACGGTGCAGAGGTGGATGTTGGGTGTGTTGTACCAGCTGTCGGGCAGTGCCTTGCTCACCGGCATCCTTCCGCGCAGGGCCAGGTGCAGGCGCAGGCTCCAGTGCGCGAAGTTCGGAAAGGTGACGATGCCCTGGCGGCCGATTCGCAGCATTTCGTCAAGCAGGCGTTCCGGGTAACGCACGGCCTGCAGAGTCTGGGTCATCAGCACGTAGTCAAACGAGTCCTGCTCGAAATCCGAGAGGCCGGCATCCAGATCGGTCTGGATCACGCTGATACCCGCCTCCACGCAGCGGCGGATGTTGTCCGGTGCGATCTCCAGGCCGTAGCCGGTCACCTGGCGGGTATCGCGCAGATGCCCCAGCAGCGTGCCGTCACCGCAGCCCATGTCCAGGACCCTGGACCCGGGCTGGATCCATTCGCTGATGATGCTGAATTCCGGCCGCAGGAAACTCATGCGCCGACCTCCCGGGCCAGGCCCTGCATGTAGGCGTTGAACACATTGACGTAATTCGGCAACGGCATCAGGAAGGCATCGTGGCCCTGATGAGCCTCGATCTCCGAATACACCACCTCGCGGTCACGGTCGAGCAGTGCTCGGACGATTTCTCGCGACCGGGCAGGCGAGAATCGCCAGTCACTGGTGAACGAGACGACCAGAAAGCGGGTCCTGCCGCGGGCCAGTGCTGCGGCCAGCTCGTCACCATGCTCGGCTGCCGGATCGAAGTAGTCCAGCGCCTTGGTCATCAGCAGGTAGGTGTTGGCGTCGAAGCGACCGACAAAGGACTGGCCCTGGTAGCGCAGGTAGCTTTCCACCTCGAAATCCACGTTGAAATCGAAACTCAGCCGGCCGTTACGCAGGCTGCGACCGAATTTCGCACCCATCGCGTCGTCCGACAGATAGGTGATATGGCCCAGCATCCGCGCCAGGGCGAGGCCGCGTGCCGGAACCACACCGTATTCAGCGTAGCGTCCGCCGTGAAATTCCGGGTCGCTCATGATTGCCTGCCGGGCAACCTCGTTGAAACCGATGTTCTGGGCCGACAGCCGAGGCGCGGCGGCAATGATCACCGCCGCGTGACAGCGGTCCGGAAAATCGATACTCCATTGCAGTGCCTGCATGCCCCCGAGGCTGCCGCCCACCACCGCGGCCCAGCGATTAATGCCGAGCCGGTCAGCCAGCCGCGCCTGGCTACGCACCCAGTCACGCACGGTGACAACCGGAAAGTCGGCGCCGTACGGCCGACCGGTTTCCGGGTTGGTGCTCAGTGGTCCGGTGGAGCCATGACAGCCGCCAAGATTGTTGCAGCACACGACGTGGAATCGGTTGGTGTCGATGGGTTTGCCGGGGCCGATGCAGGCGTCCCACCAGCCGGGCTTGCGATCACCGTCGTGATAGCCGGCAGCATGGTGATTGCCGGACAGCGCATGCATGACCAGCACGGCATTGCTGCGCTCTGCGTTGAGCTCGCCGTACGTCTCGAAGGTCAGATCGAAATTCGGCAGCGTTCGACCACAATCCAACGTCAGCGGCTCATCGAAATGCAGGCTTTGTGGCGTGATGAAGCCGACGCTGTCGGCGGGCAGTTCTTTTGGCATCTATGGGACCCGGGGCGCCAGAAGCGGTGAGAGTCTACTGGCGGCAACCTGCCGGGGCAATTAGGGAAACGCTGATTTATTCGCACGCCTGCGTTGCAGTCCGCTGAGCAAAACCGGTCTCGGGCGCAGACGCGGGAACGAGTCAGTGTTTTCCTGGCATTCAGCCAACCGCGAAGGCGAGCTGCCGGATCGGCGGTAACAGCAGCATTTTCAGGAGCTGGATACCGATGAGAATGGCAATCGGTGACAGATCCAGGCCGCCCAGGCTCGGGATCAGTCGGCGGGCCGGTGCCATCACCGGTTCGGTGAGGTCGTGCAGCAATTCGATGCCCGGATGATGCGCCCCCGGATTCACCCAGCTCAGGATCACGCGAATGATCACCGCGAACAGGAAAACGTTAAGCAGCAAATTGATCAGTTCGGCAAACGACAGCACCAGAAGAAATGCGGGGTTGAGTCCACGGCCAGCGATCAGCATCAACAGGCTGAGCGCGATGAATTGCAGGATCAGCATGGCCAGCAGCGAGGCCGTGTCTATCCGCTTGCCGGAGGGCAGAACGCGTCGCAGCGGGGCGAGCACCGGTTGCGTCAGGCGCACGAGCGTCTGCGAAATCTGGTTGTAGGGGTTGGCCTGCAGGTACTGCAGCAGGAATCGCAGCATGATCGCCAGGATCAGCAGGGCGAACAGGATCTCGACCAGAAAGCCCACCGGATCGGTGACGTAGTTGCCACTCATCTCATTGTTCTCCGAATTGTTGTCCGAGTTCGTCGGCGCGGTTTGCCGCGGCGGTCACAGCCCGCTTGAGCAGGGCGCGAATATCCGCATCCTCGAGACTGTTGATGGCTGCCTCGGTGGTGCCGCCGGGCGAGGTCACGAGGCGGCGCAACGTCTGCGGATCATGGTCGCTTTCCAGTGCCATCCGGGCGGCGCCAATCGCCGTCTCGATGGTCAGCAGGCGAGCGGTCTCGGGCTCCAGCCCCAATTCGATGCCGGCGCTCTCGATCATCTCCATCAGCAGGAAGAAGTAGGCCGGCCCGCTGCCCGAGACTGCGGTCACCGCGTCAAGCTGCTGCTCATTGTCGACCCAGCAGGTCAGGCCCACGGCACGCATCAGGGACTCTGCCAGACTGCGTTGGCTGTCGCTCACATTGGCGTTGGCGAACAGGCCGGTGGCACCGGCCCGAACTAGCGAGGGCGTGTTCGGCATGGCCCGGACCACCGCCGCATCGGGACCCAGCCAGCGGGTCAGGTCCTGCGCCCGCAGGCCCGCCGCGATGGATAGCACGAGGATCGAACCGTCGCCGATGGTGTGCGCCAGTTCATCGGCCACCTGTCGCATCACCTGCGGTTTTACCGCCAGCACGACCACATCGGCGTTTTGCGCAGCCTGCATATTGTCCTCGACCGTGGTGATGCCGAAGTCAGCGCCCAGCGCCTGCCGTCGACCGGCGTCCGGTTCGGCAACGCGAATCGCATCGGCACCGAGGCCGTCTGCAAGCAGCCCGCCGATCAGGCTGCGTGCCATGTTGCCACCACCAATAAAGCTGATCTCTGCCTGTTCCATTTGCCTTGACCTCCTTGCCCGGGATACAAGCCGCCCGGCTTCAATCTCAGGGTTTTGCCGCCGGGGACGGCCGCGGACCGAACACATCGGTGCCCACCCGGACGATGGTTGCGCCCTCGGCGATGGCTACCTCCAGGTCCGCCGACATGCCCATGCTGAGGGTGTCCAGTTGCAGACCCCAGCGCCGGTTCAACCGATCCCGTAGTTCTCGCAGCGCGCGAAAAGGCTGCCGCTGTTCTTCCGGGTCGTCGGTCGGTGCCGGTATCGCCATCAGACCACGCAGGCGGAGCCGCTCGAACTGCCCGATTTCGCCGGCAAGAGCCAAGGTGTCCGCCGGCGACAGCCCGGCCTTGCTGCTCTCGTCGCTGATATTGACCTGAAGGCAGATATTCAGTGGTGGCAGTCCATCGGGACGCTGCGCATCCAGGCGCCGGGCGAGTTTCAGTCGGTCGACACTGTGAACCCAGTCAAAGCGTGCGGCCGCCGCTTTTGTTTTATTGGATTGCAACGGGCCGATGAAATGCCAGTGCAATCCGGCCAGGTCGGCCAGCTGATCCTGTTTGTCGGCGGCCTCCTGCAGGTAATTCTCGCCGAATTCCCGCTGGCCCGCAGCAACCGCCTGGCGCAGGGCCTCGACGGATTGCATCTTGCTGACGGCCAGCAGGGTCACGCTGCCCGGTCCGCGATCGGCTGCGATTTCCGCCTCGCGGATCCGTCGGCGTACAGTTTCAATGCGGGTGGCGATGGACGGCATGGCCTTGTCGGTGTCTCCTTGCACCAGGGTTTTCCTTTTTCAATGTAACGGACTGTCGGGGGACGACACAGTATGGATATCGCGGATCTGCTGGCATTCAGTGTCAAGAACAACGCATCGGACCTGCATCTGTCGTCCGGCCTGCCGCCGATGATTCGCGTGGATGGTGATGTGCGTCGGATCAATCTGCCGGCCATGGAGCACAAGCAGGTCCATGCCCTGATCTACGACATCATGAACGACAAGCAGCGCCGGGATTACGAGGAGTTCCTCGAGCACGACTTCTCGTTCGAGTTGCCGGGCCTGGCACGCTTCCGCGTCAACGCGTTCAATCAGAATCGCGGCGCCGGCGCGGTGTTCCGGACCATCCCGTCCACCGTGTTGACCCTGGAGCAGCTCGATTGCCCCAGCGTGTTTCGTGACATCGCCGACAACCCGCGTGGCCTGGTGCTGGTGACCGGGCCGACCGGTTCCGGCAAGTCGACCACCCTCGCGGCCATGGTGGATTACAAGAACAGCAATTACCACGAGCACATCCTGACCATCGAGGATCCGATCGAGTTCGTGCACGAGTCGAAGAAATCCCTGGTCAACCAGCGCGAGGTGCACAAGGACACCCTCGGTTTTGCCGAGGCCCTGCGTTCGGCATTGCGTGAGGATCCGGACACGATCCTGGTCGGCGAGCTGCGCGACCTGGAGACCATTCGCCTTGCGCTGACCGCCGCCGAGACGGGCCATCTGGTTTTCGGCACGCTGCACACCAGCTCCGCGGCCAAGACCATCGACCGGATCATCGACGTGTTCCCGGCCGGCGAGAAATCCATGGTCCGCTCGATGCTCTCGGAATCCCTGCGCGCTGTTATCTCGCAGACCCTGCTGAAGAAGTCCGGCGGTGGCCGGGTCGCGGCCCACGAGATCATGGTCGGCACCGCGGCCATCCGGAACCTGATCCGCGAGGACAAGGTGGCGCAGATGTATTCCGCAATCCAGACTGGCCAGGCGCTGGGCATGCAGACCCTCGACCAGTGCCTGCAGGGCATGGTGCGTCAGGGCCTGGTATCCAAGGCGGACGCACGGCCGAAGGCGATGAACAAGGACCTCTTCACATAGGACGATTGCTATGGACTTCAATGCGTTGCTCGACCTGATGGTCAGCAAGAAGGCTTCTGACCTGTTCATTACCGCTGGCATGCCGCCCAGTCTCAAGGTTTCCGGCCGCATCATGCCGGTGACCAAGACCGCGCTGAGCCCGGATCAGGCGGAACGGGTGGTCACGGCAATCATGAACGACCAGCAGCGCGAGGATTTCGCCCGTGACCGGGAATGCAATTTCGCGATTAGCGCCAAGGAGGTCGGCCGGTTCCGGGTCAGTGCCTTCTACCAGCGCAATCAGGCCGGCATGGTGCTGCGACGAATCGAGACCCGGATTCCGGAAATCGACGAGCTGGGCCTGCCCGGCATCATGCGCGACCTGGCAATGACCAAGCGTGGGCTGGTGATTTTCGTTGGCGGCACCGGCACCGGTAAGTCCACCTCGCTGGCATCAATGATCGGCTACCGCAACGAGAACAGTACCGGCCACATCATCACCATCGAGGACCCGATCGAGTACCTGCACCGGCATCACGGCTGCATCGTCACCCAGCGCGAGGTGGGTATCGATACCGCGTCCTTCGAGGTGGCGTTGAAGAACACGCTGCGCCAGGCGCCGGACGTGATACTGATCGGCGAAATCCGCAGCCAGGACACGATGGACTACGCCATCGCCTTCGCCGAGACCGGACACCTGTGCCTGGCCACCCTGCATGCCAACAACGCCAACCAGGCGATGGACCGGATCATCAACTTTTTCCCGCCGGAGCGGCATAACCAGCTGTTCATGGACCTGTCGCTGAACCTGAAGGGCGTGATCGCCCAGCAGCTGATACCCACGCCCGATGGCTCGGGCCGCGTGCCAGCCGTCGAGGTCCTGATCGGCACGCCGCTGGTGCAGGACAAGATTCGAGCCGGCGAGGTCCATGAATTGAAGGAAATCATGAAGCGGTCGCCGGAGCAGGGCATGCGAACCTTCGACCAGCACCTGTTCCAACTGTATTCGGAAGGCAAGATTACCTATGACGAGGCCATCCGCCACGCCGACTCCGCCAACGAGGTCCGGTTGATGGCGCGCTTGTCGGCGGATGACCGGGAAGAGCGCTTGCAGGCCGCCGCCGATGACATGAGCCTGTTGTCGGAGGACGAGCCGCCGCGCTGAGCCCTGTTGGGCCCGGCCGGTTTTGGCCCCTGGCGGCGTTGCGTCACCGGGCCGGTCGCTACGGTTACCGAACCGGCACCGCGCCTTGCCAGATGACCAGAACCGGTCTCGGGCGCAGGCGCGAAAATGGCTCAGTGTTTCCCTAATGCGGTTCGTCGTCCTCGACCCAGCAGACTACCTGCTCGACGCGGACGGTATTTGATGCGCTCGGGCTCTCCATCAACGAGGCCTCCGCAAGAGAGATGGCGTCCTCGTTGGTGTTGGCATCCAGATCGAGAATGTGATGACGAATGCAGCCGCTGGGATCGCGGAATTCGACGGTGCAGTGGTAGTGCGTCATGACAGCCCCCTCCTCGGGTTTCCTTCGCTGATGGCCATGGAATAGCACTGCCGAAAGTATAGATTGCGGACTGTCCCTCGCACGCCGCTGGGCACGGTCGAGTAATTAGTTGAGCGCGCCGGCCTCGGTCAGCAACTCGTGCAGGGCTTCCGCCAGTCGGGCATAGCCGGCGGCGTTCGGGTGAATCGGGTCGGCCCGCAGGGAATTGTCGCGAAGAATATCGCTGACCGTGCTTTCAAGAAGCGGCAGCTCCAGTTCATCGGCCAGTTCCCCGTAGACAGTGGCGGGCCGCAGCGGCAGCGCGCGTGCGGGTACCGCGATCAATACCACCGGAATATCCCGATCCCTGGCGTAGGCGACCATTTTTCGGAGGTTGTCCCTCAGCTGATCTTCATCTCTGTTGCGCAACAGATCATTGCCACCGTGACACAGCAGGAGCAGATCCGGATTCTCGCTGTCCAACACCTCAGGCAAGCGAATCAGGCCTTCTGCTGATTCCTCGCCCGGAACGCCGGCGTTGATGACCGTGTGACCAATGCGTTCCGCCAGCATGGCCGGATAGGCCGCATCCGCCTCACCGGCACCCGTTCCGCGGGTCAGGCTGTCGCCGAAGGCCAGGACGCGGGCCTCGCTGGGCAGCAACGGCAACTGCGGCGTCGGGGCGCTGCTGCAGGCAAGCAGCGTGATCAGCACCAAGCAGATGGCAATCTGACGGAACGGTTTCACGAGGCCTTGTCCTCCGGCTTAGACTGACGGGCAAGGGCCGGATGCTACACCGGACCGGGCGTGGTCGCGCGACCCGTACGACACCAATCGCCAATTCCTGGAGGCGGCATGCAAGCACGAGTGCGGCGTTATTCGGCATTCCTGGTACTGCTCTTGGCGGGGCTTTTTGTCTCGCTGCAGGGCGTGCAGGCCCGCGAACCTGCCGTTGATCCGGATGAGATGGTGGCCGTGGAGCTGGCCACAGTGGGCATGAATCCGGCCACGCGAACGCCGGTGGTGCTGTTGCGGGAGCCGGTGTCTGGAGACATCGTGCCGATCGCCATCGGCGTGGCAGAGGCCCGCGCGATCCTACTAGCACTGCACGAATCCGCGCCGCCGCGCCCGCAGACCCATGACCTGATGCGCGATCTGCTGGATGCGCTGGATGCCCGGCTCAGCCGCATCCTGATCGATGACCTTCGCGACGGGACTTATCACGGTGCGCTGGAGCTGGCCATCCCCGAGCGGGAAGAGAGCTTGCTGGTGGATAGCCGCCCGAGCGATGCGTTGGCCTTGGCGGCACGTACCGGTGCCACGATCCTGGTGGCTCCGCGGATCCTGATCAGTGCCCGCGACCTGGAGTACGAGGGGCTGGACCAGGATCAGGTGGTAACTGCCGTGGGCATCACCGTGGTGGAGGTGACCGATGAGTTGCGCGATGCCCTGGGTCTGCCGGACGAAGAAGGCGTGCTGGTCAGCGGTGTGCGGGGTGAAGCCGCTGATCAGGGCCTTGCGGCCGGTGATCTGATCCTGTCGGTGGACGACGCGGTGCCGGAAAGCCCGATGGACTTTCTGGACCTGATTCGGCGCAGCTCCGAGGACGAGCCGGCGATCATTCGCTACTGGCAGGATGGCGAGGAGCGCAGCATGGAACTCGACACCGGTGTGCCGGAAGTTGATCCGGACGCGCCCGGGATTCAGCTTTAGCGGTCTATTTGCGCGCCTGCCCCGGGATGGTCAATCCCCGGTAGTGGCCGATGCGGCCGCGGAGCAGGTCCCTGATCCGGTGGACGAAAGCGGTTTCACCGATGACCACCGCGTGATCCTGCCACCGGTCCTCGGCGGGGCGCCCGGCCAGCCAGGCGTCCAGCAAGTCGCTGAGCGGCCCGTCATGACAGCCGGGATGCTCGGCGTGGCTGGCGCGGCTGGGAATGCCGGCGTCCTCCAGCGGCCCAAGCCCGGCGATCACGCCGGCCGGCATTTGCGGCAGCATGTACCGGGACGGCCGCAATCGCAGCCAACTGGTCTGTTCGAGGGATACCAGTGCAAGTGCCGCGGCCGGCCCGCGGCGGGCCAGGAAAAGCAGGCCGGGCAGGCCCAGTGGATCGGCAACAATGATCGTGTTCTGCATCGCCCCGTCGGCATCGAGCCCCTCGCCATGCGGACCGTCCAGCACGCATTCGGTGCCTGGTGACAACGGTGTCGATCCCAGTCGCTGGTCGCGCGGGAGCGCGAGTGATAACCAGCTTTCGGTGGGGGAATAATCGAGCGCCGCGACCAGCCGTGTTTGCCCCGCGCATTCAAGATCGAACCATTGGCCGGGGAGGACACTGAGCGGTCGTGGCAGCTCAAATGTCAGCAACTGACCACCGTCCGGCAGCGCACCCACGGACCGAAGCCGTGTACCGAATGCCATGCCCGGCTCAGCCGGTTTTCATGCCGGCCGGTTCGGCGGCATGGATCAGCCGCCCGCCCAGCAGCGTATAGCGCGCCCGGCCGCTGAACTCCCAGCCAATGAACGGCGAGTTCTCACCGTGGCTGCGCATGGTCCCGGGGCCATGCCACCAGGGAATCTCCGGGTCGACGATGCACAGGTCGGCCGGCCGGCCGACTTCCAGCAAACCGCAACTCAAGCCTAGAACCTCTGCTGGCCCGCGGCACAGCCGGGCTGCCAACTGCGGCAGCGTCAACAGGCCCTCGTCCACCAGCCGCAGGGCCAGTGGCAGCAGGCTGTCGACGGCCGAGATGCCCGGTTCGGAGGCGACGAACGGCACGGCCTTGGCATCCGCGTCGTGAGGCTGGTGGTCCGAGCAGATGGCCTGGATCGTGCCGTCGGCCACGGCCTGGCGCAGCGCTTCGCGGTCTGCATGGCTGCGCAACGGGGGCACGACGTGGCATTGGCTGTTGAAGCCGCTGACATCCATTTCCGTGAGAAACAGCTGGTGCATGGCCACATCGGCGCTGACCGGCAGACCGTCACGGCGGGCCCGCGCCAGGATCTCCGCGCCGCGGGCCGTAGACAGCCGGGCAAAGTGAACATGGGCGCCGGATTCCTCGGCCAGGGCCAGACCACGGGCCAACGCGGCGGTCTCGGCGGCCACTGGCGAGCCCGGAATACCGAGCCGGGCCGAGACCCAGCCCTCGTGCATCCGCGAGCCGGCCATCAGGTCGGGATCGAAGGCGCTGAGGATCACCGGCAGGCCACAGGTCGCCGCGTAATCCAGCGCTCGCCTGAGCACGAGTGCGTTGCGCACCGGCCTGCCGCCATCGCTCAGGGCCACGCAGCCAGCGGCCTTCAGCGCCGATACCTCGGTAAGCAGTTCGCCGGCCAGGCCGCGGGTCAGCGCGCCGGCCGGCATGACCCGTGTGCACTGCGTCTGGCGTGCCCGCCGGGTTACCAGTTCCACCACCGCCGGGGTATCGCAGATCGGGTCGGTGGCCGGCGAGGCGAGCATGCGCGTGATGCCGCCGGCTGCGGCGGCCCGTGATTCACTGTCAATGCTGGCCTTGTGGTCGGCACCCGGTTCCCGCAGGTGAACCGACAGATCCACCAGCCCGGGCAGGACCAGGCAACCGCTGGCATCGATGCTGCGGTCCGCGGTAAAGCCGTCCGGGGCCTCGCCGATGCCGACAATCTCGCCGCCGGCGACGAACAGATCGCTGCGTTTTCCGGGATCGCCATTGGCGTCGATCAGCTGTCCCTGTCGGATCCGGATCCGGTTCATGCCTCGGTCTCCGCCGCCTTGTGCTCCAGGCACATGGACATGACCGCCATGCGCACCGCGATGCCGTTGGTCACCTGGTTCAGGATCACCGACTGCGGCCCGTCGGCCACCGCTGACTCGATTTCCACGCCGCGGTTGATCGGGCCGGGGTGCATCACGATGGCATCCGGCTTTGCCAGCGCCAGGTGTTCCCGGCTGATGCCATACAGGCGGTAGTACTCCTGTTCGCTCGGTAGCAGGGCGCCATGCATCCGTTCCTTCTGCAGGCGCAGGGTGATCACCACGTCGACATCACGCAGCCCGTTGCGGATGTCGTGATGCACGTGCACGCCGAGGTTCTCGACGTCCTTCGGCAGCAGCGTGCGCGGCGCGACCACCCGTACCTCGCCGGCGCCAAGCCCGTTCAGGGCATGGATCTGCGAGCGGGCCACGCGGGAGTGCAGGATGTCGCCGACGATGGCAACGCGCAGGGGCTCCAGTTCGCCCTTGTGCCGGCGGATGGTGTACATGTCGAGCATGGCCTGGGTCGGGTGCGCATGGCTGCCATCCCCGGCATTGATCACCCGGACCTCCGGCGCCACATGGCTGGCAATGAAGTGGGCGGCGCCGCTGTCGGCATGCCGGACCACGAACATGTCCGATTGCATGGCCTCCAGGTTGTGCAGCATGTCGAGCAGACTCTCGCCCTTGCTGGTGGCAGAGGTTGCAACATTGATGTTGAGTACGTCGGCGGACAGCCGCTTGGCTGCCAGCTCGAATGTGGTGCGCGTCCGGGTGCTGGACTCAAAAAACAGGTTGATGACGGTGCGACCGCGCAGCAGGGGCACTTTCTTGACCGATTTGCCGATCACCCCCGAGAAGGATTCGGCGGTATCGAGAATCCGTTCCAGCAGCGGCCGTGGCAGTCCTTCCGTGGTCAGGAAGTGGCGCAGGCTGCCGTCGGCATTCAACTGATTCAGCATGCGGCTCCCAGTTCCAGTTGCAGCGGGTCCGGCCCGCGCAGTTTCACGTGCTGGCCAGGCGGCAACTCCAGCCGCAGGCCGCAGATGTCGGCGGCGATCGGCAGTTCGCGACCGCCGCGGTCGACCAGTACTGCCAGGATCACACGCTCCGGGCGACCGTAATCGAACAGTTCATTCATTGCCGCACGCACGGTGCGACCGCTGTAGAGCACGTCATCCACCAGCAGCACGGTACGGCCGTCGATATCGCCGGACAGGCTGGACGGACGGACCTGAGGGTGCAGGCTGCCGGTGCTGAAGTCGTCGCGGTAAAAGGAAATGTCCAGTGTGCCCAGTGGCTCGGGCACATCCAGTGCCCGGTGCAGCCGTTTCGCGAGCCAGGCACCACCGGTATGGATACCCACCACCAGCGGACGGTCCACGCCATCGGCCCGCAGCCGTTCGCGCACGGCGGCCTCGAATTTCTGGTAAAGCTCTGCGGCGGGGGGCAATTCCATCATGCCGAGGGTTCCGCTAGCCAGGTTTCAAGAATGACGCAGGCCGCCATCATATCAACGGCGCCCGGCTTCTGCCGCTCACGCGTGCCGAGTTCCTGCAGGCGCTGGCCGGCCTCGTGCGAGCTGAGCCGTTCGTCCACCCGGTGGGTCGCCAGCTGGTAGCGTTCGGCCAGGCGGTCCGAAAAGCGGTCACTGGCCACCGAGGTCGGGTTGTCGCTGCCGTCGGCATGGCTGGGGCGGCCGACCACCAGCGCCTGGGGTCGCCATTGCCGGATCAGGGTGTCGATCGCGGACCAGTCCGGCTGGCCCCGGTCAAGGCAATGCACCACGGCCAGCGGCCGGGCCTTTCCGGTCAGGGTCTGGCCGACCGCGACGCCGATGCGGCGAACACCGAAATCGAAGCCGAGCAGGGTCTCTACGCTCATGCGTGCCCGGTATCGCTGGACAGCAGGGCCAGATCAACGCCCAGCAGGGCCGCGGCGGCCTGCCAGCGCTGTTCCACCGGCAGGTCGAACAGGATGTCGGCGGAAGCCGGGCCACAGAGCCAGGCATTCTCGGCCATTTCCTGTTCCAGCTGGCCGGCACCCCAGCCGGCGTAACCCAGTGCCACCAGATAGCGGTCCGGCCCGTCAGCCCTGGCGATGGAGGCCAGGATGTCGCGGGAGGTGGTGACCGCCGCCTGTGGCGAGACAGCAAGCGTGGAATCCCACTTTCCACCCGGTGGGTGCAGGACGAAGCCGCGATCCTGTTGCACCGGGCCACCCATGAATACGGCCCGTTCGGCAACGCTGCCGATACTGGTCTCGATATCGGTGTGCTCCAGCAACTCACCGAGACTGACATCGGTGGGCCGGTTGATCACGATGCCCATGGCGCCGTCGGCATTGTGCTCACAGATGTACGTCACCGAGCGCTGGAAATTCGGATCGTCCAGACTGGGCATGGCGATCAGGAAGTGGTCGGTAAAGCTCTGTTCCACCATCGCAATGTCCTCATTGTGCCTGCAACTGATTGCCGCCCACGAACTCCCAGGTACGGGTGATGACAAGCCGATTGTTGCCGTCCAGTACATCATCCGACACCGGAGCATAGGGTGCGGCCAGTTGCACCAGCTGCAGGGCCGCCTCGTCGAGCAGCGGGTAGGGTGATGGCCGCAGCACGCGGGCGCGGGCGACGGTGCCGTCCGGCCGCAGCATGACCTCGAGCACCAGGCTGCCGGTCAACCCCAGGCGTCGTGCCTCGCTCGGATAATGACGATTGCCCACATCCTCCACGGTGTCGACCCAGTCCTGCATGTAGGCGGCGGCATGGTGGGAGCGGGTGCGCGCGTCGATGCGTTGCGCGCTCGGGTACCGGGCATCCCAGTCCAGGCGCTGGTGAATGTCGACTACCTGGCTGTCGATCCCCGGCTGCGCCACCGGGCTATGTGAATGCTCCATTTCCTGCTTTTCCGGGGTCTCGGGTTCCTCGGTGGCCGCCCGCTCCGTATCAAGACCGACCAGTGGCGTGTCTTCAAGCTGTTGTTCGCTGGTCTGCTCCTGCCGTGCTGACTGGCGTGGCGTTGCGCTGGCTGCTGCGGCCGGCGCCTGGGGCGCCGTGGCCTGCTCGCTGCTGCCGCCGCCAACCTGGTCATGCTGCGCGAGGAAGTCGTAATCGTCCGGGGCGCTTTCCGTGGGTGTCTGACTGAGCGTGATTTCCATCAACGGCGGAAACCGGGGCGTCGGCAGGACGCCGCTGAAGCCCAGGCCGAGGATAACCAGCACGTGGATCACGGCGGCCAGGAACAGCGTCATGCTGAGGCGGTCATTGCTGGTGACAGTGGCTTGCTGCATGGTCCGGTGGAAACGCGCTGATGGCGATGGTCCGACAATGCCATCGCCCCTGCCGACTGATGGTACGGAACCGGCCGCAGGCGGACCAGCATTGCCGTCGCCGGTCCGATCAGCGGTCGTTCAGGTCCGTTGCGAGGCGATCCAGCAACTGTCCGGCGATGTCCAGATCGAACTGGGCGTCGAGCTCGCGGACACAGGTGGGGCTGGTGACGTTGACCTCGGTCAGGTAATCGCCTATGACGTCGAGGCCGACGAATCGCAGTCCTCGCGTCACCAGGGTCTCCGCCACTTGGTCCACGATCCACTGATCGCGATCGCTCAAAGGCTGGCCCAGGCCGCGCCCGCCGGCCGCCAGGTTGCCGCGGGTTTCCCCGGATGCAGGCACCCGCGCCAGCGCGTAGGGCACCGGCTCGCCGTCGATGACCAGGATTCGCTTGTCGCCGTCGCGGATCTCCGGCAGATAGCGCTGCGCCATGGCGTAACGGCGGCCGCCGTCAGTCAGCGTGTCGATGACCACGGTGGTGTTCGGGTCGCCGTCGGCGAGCACGAAGATCGAGCGTCCACCCATGCCGTCCAGCGGCTTCAGCACCGCATGTCCCTGGTCCTGGATAAAACGTTTCAGCCGCTCGGCATCGGCATCGACAATGGTCGGCGCGCAGCATTGCGGAAACCAGGCCGAGGCCAGCTTCTCGTTGGCATCCCGCAGCCCGGCCGGCCGATTCACCACCAGTAGGCCCTGGTCCTCGGCGAGTGACAGGATCTGGGTTGCGTAAAGGTACTCGCCATCGAACGGCGGATCCTTGCGTATCAGTAGCAGATCCAGCTCGGCCAGCGGTGCCTCGCTGGCGGCGCCGAGGCTGAACCAGTCCTGATTGTCATCCCGGACCCGCAGTTCGCGGTTGCGTCCCCAGGCCTCGCCATCACGCAGGAACAGGTCGGCGAGTTCCAGGTAGTGCAATTGCCAGTCGCGCCGACTGGCGGCCAGCAGCATTGCCAGGGAGGTGTCCTTGTAAGGTGTGATCTGCTGGATCGGATCCATCAGGATGCCCAGGCGTGTTGCCATCTTGTTGCTCCGTGTTCGGGACGGACCGGAAGTCTACAGGATGCGAAGTCCGTCACGCCTTGTCCGTCATGTTGTAGCGCCCTGCAGAGCGCTATGCTACATCTGATCATCAGGGCATGGCGGGTGCCTGTCGTGCCGTGCGGGCAAGCCGATCCACGGTTGCAGGGCGTACCCGGTATCTGTTCGGAGGCGAGCATTTGAACGAGACCAGCAACGCTCCGGATCTTGGCGGGCTCAAGGTCCTGGTGATCGATGACAGCCGCACCATCCGTCGCTCGGCAGAGACGCTTCTGCGCCGGGAGGGCTGTACCGTCATCACCGCGGTGGATGGCTTCGAGGCCCTGGCGAAGATTGCCGATCACCGGCCGGACATCATTTTCATCGATGTCATGATGCCCAGGCTTGACGGCTACCAGACCTGTGCCCTGGTCAAGAACAATCCCGCGTATCTCCAGATCCCGGTGGTCATGCTGTCGAGCAAGGACGGTCTGTTCGATCGCGCACGTGGCCGGATCGCGGGGGCCGAGGAATATCTGACCAAGCCGTTCACTCGTGACGAGTTGCTGGGAGCGATACGGCAGCATGTCGCCACTGCCGCCTAGGGAAACACGGATTTATTCGCACGCTTGCCCTAGACGCCGGCCGGTTTTGGCCCCTGGCAGTGTTGCGCCACCGACCCGGTGGCTACAGCTACCGAACCGGCGCCGCGCCTTGCCAGATGAGCAACACCGGTTTCGGGCGCAGACGTTGGAATAAATCCGTGTTTACCTGGGTGATCGTTCCGCGGTTGCCGGGCGTGGGCGGTGACATCGGAAGACGGGCGGGGGCAGGGCCCCAGGGTGGAAACAAGCAAGGCCGGCACACGATGCACGGCGACGGGCGGGGGCAGCAGGGCATGGCACGGGTTCTGATTGTTGACGATTCGCCGACCGAGACACATGTCTTTCGCAGCATGCTGGAGCGGCACGATTTCACGGTACTGGTCGCAGGCAGCGGCGAGGAAGGCCTGCGGATCGCGCGCGAGGTGCGCCCGGACCTGATCCTGATGGATATCGTCATGCCCGGCATGAACGGCTTCCAGGCGACGCGCAAACTCAGCCGGGATGCAGCCACCAGCGCGATTCCGGTGATCATCATCAGCACCAAGGATCAGGAAACGGACCGCATCTGGGGCATGCGCCAGGGTGCCCGAGAGTACCTGATCAAGCCCGTCAGCGAGGAGCAACTGCTGGACAAGGTCCGCAGTGTCATGGCGGCCTGATGGAGACGTCGAGCGAAACCCCGCTTGCAATACTGCAGCGCCTCAACCAACTGGCGCAGCAGCACCCAATGACGCCGGAGGGTGCACTTGAGGCGCTGCCCGAACAATGGCTGGGGGTGGCGTTCCGCCTCGCTGGACGGTATTGCGTCTGTCGCACCGGTGAGGTCGAGGAAGTCGTGCCCTACCCGGTGGTGGCGCCCGTGCCTCGTGCCCGCCACTGGTTGCGTGGTGTTGCCAATGTCCACGGAAACCTGCTTCCGATCATGGATCTGGCGGGTTTTCTCGGTGACGGGATGAGCACCATCACTCGATCATCACGGGTACTGGTCGCCCGAGCGGATCAGCTCACCACCGGTCTGCTGGTCGACGAGGTCCTGGGCATGCGGCAGTTTCCGCTGGACAGTCTTTCGGCTGCAGCGGGCGATGTCCCGGCTGGGCTGGCCGCCGTGCTGTCCGGTGAATTCGATGATCAGGGCCAATCCTGGCAGGTGCTGAGTGTGGCCGGGCTTGCGTCGCACCCGGAGTTTTCCGGCGCCGCCAACTGAGCTCTCGCCGATTGCCGGCGATCGAACAACCAGAACGGGGAAATGACGGATGGAAGGCAAGACCGATCGACTGCAGACATTGACCGTGCTGTTCAGCGTGATCCTGGTCGCGCTGCTGGCGATACCGCTGGCAAGCTTGCTCAGTCAGCAGCTGGACGGTGCCGCGATGCTGCCGACCGAGGCCCTGGCCGGGCTGTTGCTCGTGGCTCTGGTGGTCCTTTTGGTGCAGGTCGTGCTGGTGCGGGCCGAGTCCCGCCGCCAGCGCGAGGCGCTGGAGGCCGAGCGCGCCAGGCTGGCGGCAAGTACCCAGCGGGACCAGATGGCGATCCTCAATCTGCTTGACGAGATTCAGGGGCTCTCCGAAGGCGATCTGACCGTCGAGGCTTCCGTGGGAGAAGCCTTTACCGGCGCAATCGCGGATGCCTTCAACGACGCAACCGACGCGCTACGCAATCTGGTTACCACGATCAACGAGACCTCCGCCCAGGTTTCCACCGCCGCTTCCGACAGCCAGGCCACGGCGCTGCAACTCGCCGAGGCGTCCGATCATCAGTCGCACCAGATCACCATGGCGTCGGCAGCGGTCAGCGAAATGGTGACCTCCATTGGGCAGGTTTCGGCGGATGCCGAGGAGTCAGCGGGTGTCGCGCACCGTTCAGTGGAACTGGCACAGCGCGGTGGCGAGACCGTGCGCCGAACCATAGACGGCATGGATGGTATTCGTGAGCAGATCCAGGAAACCTCCAAGCGTATCAAGCGTCTTGGTGAATCCTCTCAGGAGATCGGCAACATCGTCGAATTGATCAACGATATCGCCGACCAGACCAATATCCTGGCGCTCAATGCCTCGATCCAGGCGGCCATGGCGGGTGAGGCTGGACGCGGCTTCGCGGTGGTCGCCGACGAGGTGCAACGTCTGGCCGAACGCTCCGGCGGTGCCACCAAGCAGATCGAAGCGCTGGTCAAGGCAATCCAGACCGATACCAGTGAAGCCATGACGTCGATGGAGCAGTCCACCGCCGGCGTAGTCGCCGGTGCCGGCCTGGCTGAGGATGCCGGTGAGGCCTTGAAGGAGATCCAGGCGACCTCGGAGCAACTCGCGCAACTCATCACGCGGATCAGTGAAACCGCCCGCCAGCAGTCGCGCGCGGCCACCGGGGTGTCGGATTCGATGAACGTGATCCAGGAAATCACCTCGCAGACCTCGGCCGGTACCAACCAGACCGCGACCTCCATTGGCAACCTCACCGAGCTCGCCAATGAACTGCGCGAATCCGTCTCCGGTTTCAAGTTGCCGTGATCAGACGCCTGCCGATGACCCCACGATGCGAGTGGCCGGGGGCATCGGAGGCAGTTGCGGTCCGGCACCGGGAGCTGCGTGATGACTGAGACCGACAGGGTCCTGCGCGGGCTTTCCTGGCTGCGGGACGAGATCGACCGCAGTCTGGACGAGGCGGCCGCGGCGATTCAGGACTACACCGAGGATTACGCCAACCGGCGCGAGCTGGAGCGTTGCGGTCAGCACCTTCGCGATGCGCGCGGTAGTTTCGCGATGCTGGGCCTGACGGACCTGGCACAGCTTGCTCGTGAGCTGGAATTGTTGCTTGCGGATTTCATCGCCAGGGCCGACGACGACGGCCGCGAAGACGTGCAGGATGCCTTGATGACCGGCACCTTGCGGCTTGCCGATTGCATCGATCGCATCGAGGCGGGGCAGCACGGTACCTGCGCACAGCTTGGTCCACTGCTGCATCGAATCCAGCGCCTGCGCGGCAAAGCCGTGAACCCCCCGTCCGACTCCGGCGAACCCGGTACCTTGCACAGCGTTGCCCGCGCCGGCCGCGCCGTTTACCAGCGGGGTCTGTTGCAATTGCTGCGGGGCCGGCTCGAGGCCGTGCCCCAGATGGTGGGCCTTGCCGAGCGCCTCAGTCAGGCCAGCCAGCGGCCGCCGATGCAGGAGTGCTGGTGGCGCGTCAGGGCCCTGCTGGAGGATCTCGGCAAGGCGAACAGCGCACCGAGTCCCGGGATGCGGGTGTTGCTCGGGATGATCGACCGACAACTGCGGGACCTCGCCCGATCGGATGCGACCGAACAGGAGCGCCAGATTCCCTCAGCGGATTTGCTGGACGCGTTGCGCGTCGCGCAGCCTGGGCGCGAATTCGATACACCTCCCGGCCGTTCGCCGGCAAGCGCGGAAAGCGTCGCCAGGCCCGGCGCCGCCGTACTGCGGGCTGCTGCCTTGGCAATCGAGGAAGACCTGGCGGCGCTGGAGGATGCACTGGACATGGTGGCCCGCGGCGGCGAGGCGGAGGTCGGACGCCTGGCCGACGCCGAGGACATCCTGACCCGCGTGGCCGGGGCCTTGGCAATGGCCGGACTCGTTGTTCCGGCCAACGCCATCCGTCAGCGGCGCGAGGCGATTGCTGCCTGTCGCGCCAGCGGCCATGCGGACGAAGCGGAAATGGTCGAGGTGGCTCGCGCCCTGCTGTTGGCCGAGACCAGTCTCGAAGCGGCAATCGCAGGCGCCGCCCTGCAGCCCGAAGACGCGCTCAACGACGATGGTTCGATCAGCGACGCTGCGCTGTTCCGCCTGCGCCAGGGAGCGTTGAGGCGGCAGGTGCTGCACGAGGTGCTGCATGACATCGACGGACTGAAGGACGGCGTCATGCGGCGTCTGCGTGATGGCGATTCCGCGGAAACCGTGAACGAACTCGGCAACCGCCTTGCCGGCGCCCTATCCATTCTGGGGATGGGCCGCTGCCGGGATCTGCTGGAGTCGGCGATCAACAGTCTCGATCGCCTGATCAGTGGCGACTCGGGCGGGCCGACCGAAGACGAGGAAACGGCGCTTGCCGAGTCAATCGCCGGGGTCGAGCTGTTCCTGGAGAACGAGCTCGATGGGCATCAGCAGCGCGATGACTGGCTTAACCGTGCCGAACTGCGTCTTGCGTCGTTGCAGAAACCCGAGACCTTGCCCGAGTTCGAGGGTGGGGAATCATTGTCCGGGGCGGATGCGACAGACGCCGACGGCGTGTCGGAACCGGCGCCAAGCGATGACGCTGCCGGCGAGGTGCAAACCGGCGCCCTGCCGGAGGAGGAACCGGTCCCGGATGTCGAGTCAGCGTCGGAGATCGATGATGCCGCAATGGCGGAGCCCGGCGAGGCGGCAACGGCATCTGAAGGGCCTGCTGAACCGGGCAGCGGCACGCCGGTGCCGGAGGGTGATGATGGCGCGGTGACGGCGTCCCGCACGGAACCTCTGGTCGGGGCCGGCTTCGGCGAGGCGGTGAATCATGCGGTGCCGGTGCGCGCCCTGGAACTCGACGAGGAGTTGGTCGAGATATTTCTGGAAGAAATGGAGGAGGTGCTAACGTCCCTCGAGGAGCACATTCCACGCTGGCTGGAGGACAGCGGAGATCGGGAACCGCTGACTGTCATTCGCCGCAATTTCCACACCATCAAGGGTAGTGGCCGGACCATCGGGGCACTGCTGGTCGGGGAACTGGCCTGGTCGGTCGAGCGGCTCCTGAATCGCCTGCTTGCTGGGCAGGTGCGTGCCGACAAGCCCGTGCGGCAGCTCGTGCAGCAGGTTACGGCCTGCCTGCCGGCCATGGTTGAGGAGCTGCGTGGCGGCCCTGCGCCGGAGCAGGATCCGCGGGAGTTGATGCGCCAGGCAGATCGTCTGGCCGATTCAGCACCAGGCGAATCGCCTGCCCAGCCGCCGGAAAGCGCCGACCAGCCAGCCGCTTCGGCGTCGGCAGACGATGATGAGGCCGCTCCGTCCTACGTTGTTTCCAAAGGTCCTCCCCAGCCGGTGCTTGACCCGGCCCTCTACGAGGTCTTCCGCAACGAGACCGACGATCACCTGCAGGTCATCAGCGCGTTTCTTGACCGCTGCAGGGAACAGGGTTACCGGGGGCAGGTGAACGAGCCACTGGCCCGTGCGCTGCACACCCTCAGCGGCAGCGCGAGAATGGCCGAGGTGATGACCCTGGCGTCGCTTGGTCGCGCCATGGAGACCCTGGTCTGTGCCTATCGCGATCAGGGCCGGGCCATGCAGGGGCGGGAACTTGAGTTGCTGGACGCTGCGCTGCGTCGGACCCGGGAACTGGTGGCCAGCCTGGCCGACGCGCGCCTGCCGCAACCGGAGGTTGCCGACCTGATCGAGCGTGCCGATGTCTTCATGGCCGAATTGCCGGAGGCCATCCGGCCGGCATTCGCCGACAAGCGCACGCCAGGGGACTCGACCACCCAGGAAGACGACGAACTGTTGCTGCTGTTCCTGGAGGAGGCCGAGGACCTGATACAGGTGCTCGGAGAATCGGTTGACGATTGGCAAAGGACGGGTGATACCCGGCCCCGTCTGGCCGAGCTCCGGCGAACCGTGCACACCCTGAAAGGCGGGGCGCGTCTAGCCCAATGCGCGCCGATGGGAAATCTCTGCCAGGGCCTCGAGTCCGTGCTGCAGGCGGTTGACGCGCGGTCGCTGGCCGTCGATGACGGACTTTTTGATGTGCTGCGTCGGGTCCACGAGCGCCTTGACGATATGCTCGCGGCGCTGCGTATGCCGGCGGAGCCGGAAGAAGCCGAGGAACTGCTGGCCGAGTTGGCGGAGTTCGGCCGCACGGCAGCAGCGCCCGATGTGGTCGAACCGGCTCAGGACGACGAGCCCGCACTGGTTGAGTTGTTCTTGGAGGAAGCAACCGATGCCTTGCAACTGATCGGTGAGCGGCTTGGTCAATGGCAGCTGAACCCTTCCGACAGCTCCCCGCTTGCGGAGATCCGCAGGGCCTTGCATACGCTGAAGGGTGGAGCCCGCATGGCGGGTCTGTCGGCTATTGCGGATCTTGCCCACGAGGTGGAGGCACTGCTCGAAAGGCAGCGGGGAGAACTGCGCCCCGAGCCGGCAGTGCGCGAGGTGCTCGAAAGATCTCATGGGCGCTTGCAACAGATGTGTGAGCAGGCGGCAGCAGGCAGTCTACCGGAGCCGGCGGTGGACCTGCGGCGTGCCTTGCGTGACCTTGAACTGCCGGAACCGGTCCAGGCAGCACCCCAAGCGACTCAGGCGCCCAGGCGTCTGAGTGGACAGCCGAGCGCCTCCGGCGACCAGATCCGCGTGCCCTCCGAACTGCTGGATACGCTGGTCAACGAGGCCGCGGAGATCAGCGTCTACCGTTCCCGTATCGAACAGCAGATGTCCGGTTTCCGGTTCAATCTTGGCGAGCTGGAGCAAACCGTGGGCCGGGTCCGGGACCAGCTGCGTTCGCTCGAGATCGAGACCGAGAAACAGATCCGCTACCGTTTCGACCGTGACCCGGCGGCGGACAATGGATCGCCGCAGTTTGACCCGCTGGAGCTGGATCGTTTTTCCCGCATGCAGGAACTGTCCCGTGCCCTGGCCGAATCGATGAACGACCTCAGCAGCCTGCAGGGGCTGCTGGATGGCATGGCGCGTGATTCGGAAACCCTGCTTCAGCAGCAGGCGCGGCTTGGGACTTCGCTGCAGGATGGCTTGATGCGGACCCGGATGGTGCCGTTTGCCCAACTGGTGCCGCGGCTTCGCCGGGTCGTCCGCCAAACCGCCGAGGAACTCGGGCGGCAGGTGTATCTCGATGTTGGCGGCGTCGAGGGGGAAATGGACCGGACCGTCCTTGAGCGCATGGTCGCGCCACTGGAGCATTTGCTGCGCAACGCGGTCGCCCACGGCATCGAGACGCCGGGAGAACGGCGCACCGCCGGCAAGCCGGAGCAGGGAACGATTGGTATTCAACTGCGGCGGGAGGGGAGCGATGTCATCCTGCGGGTCGAGGATGACGGCGGCGGACTGCGGTTTCAGGCGATTCGCGAACGGGCGGTCGAACGTGGCCTGCTGACCGACGACGCGGAATCCGGTGAACAGGATCTGGCGCGCCTGATCCTGGCCCAGGGGTTTTCCACCGCCACCGAGGTGACCCAGATCTCGGGTCGCGGCGTCGGCATGGATGTGGTCAACGCGCAGATCAAGCAACTTGGCGGCAGTATTGATATTGCATCGCGGGCCAACGAAGGCACCAGTTTCACCCTGCGGTTGCCGTTTACGCTGGCGGTCAACCGGGCGTTGCTCTGCCAGGTCGAGGAACAGGCGTTTGCGATGCCGTTGAACGGCGTCCGCGCCGTGGTCTGGATGGCGCGCGAGGAACTGATGGATCGCCTGTCTTCCGACGTCGAAGCGGATCACATGCGGCATTATGACGACGAACCCTATCGGATCATGTCGCTGGCGCAGCTGCTCGGCATGGGGGAGAGCACGCCGCCGCAGAGCCTGAAGCGGGTACCGCTGGTACTTGTCAGCGTTGGCGACACGCGACTCGCCCTGTATGTCGATGCGCTGATGGGCAACCGGGAAGTGGTGGTGAAATCGGTCGGTCTCCAGGTGTCAGCCGTGCCCGGCGTCCTGGGTGCCACATTGCTGGGTGACGGCAGCGTGGTGTTGATACTCGATCTGCCGGCGCTGATCGGGGCCGACCCTGCCGAATTCCCGTCGGCACCAGACGGCGAGATGCTGGCCGCGGATCTCCCTGAGCGAGCTCCGTTGGTCATGGTGGTGGACGATTCCATCACCATGCGCAAGGTCGCCAGCCGCCTGCTGGAACGTCACGGCATGCGGGTGATCACGGCCCGGGACGGCGTCGACGCTGTTGCCCTGTTGCAGGAAAATCGTCCGGACGCGATGTTGCTGGATATAGAGATGCCGCGCATGGATGGCTACGAATTGACCAGCTTCATCCGCAACGAGCCGGCGCTGTGCGAGCTGCCGATCATCATGGTGACGTCGCGCACCGGTGAGAAGCATCGCCAGCGAGCACTGGAACTGGGAGTACAGCACTACCTCGGCAAGCCCTATCAGGAAAGCGTGCTGCTTGGCCACCTGGATCAGTTGCTCGGGCTGGCCATCGCATCCGAGTCCGAACCGTCGGCTTGATCACGGACCGGCGACAACAGAAATCGAGATATGAGCGAAACGGACACTTCTCCGCTGCGAGGCCTACTGGCACCGATGGGACGCTGCAATCTGCTGGTCCCCGGTGCCATGGTGGCCGAGGTGCTGGCCTATTCGGTGCCTGAACCGGCGGGCGGTCCGGACTGGCTGCTCGGCCAGCTTTTTTGGCATGGAAGCCCCTTGCCGTGTATCGACCTTGAGTGCATGGCCACCGGCACGCCGGCCGCGAGTAGCTCCCGCAGGCGCCTGCTGGTGCTGAAGCGCGTCGATAGTGTCCGGCATGGCGAATTTCTGGTGATGCTGGTCCAGGGATCGCCGCGATTGACCCATGTGCGACCGGACAACCTCGAGCCCGACCCGAATGGCCTGCACGGCACGGGAATCGCCGCAGCGGTCCGGCTTGATGGTGGCCCAGCCGTGATACCCGACTTTGCCGCGATGGACCGCCTGCTGAACGACCTCCAACCGGCCTGAGCCAGTCCATGAAGTGCCCGCGACTCTACCTGGATCAACCGCTGCAGTCGGGCGGCGAACTGGACTTGCCGGCAGGTCCGGCGGCGCACCTGCGCGTGTTGCGGGCGCGCCCCGGCCAGGCGGTGGTTCTGTTCAATGGCGATGGCCTGGATTACCCCGGCGAGTTGCTGGCCCTGGAGCGCCGCCGTGCCCGCGTTGCGTTGGGTGAGGCTCGACCCAACAAAACGGCACCTTCACTGCCGTTGACGCTTTTTCAGGGTGTGAGCAAGGGCGACCGCATGGATACCGCCATCCAGAAGGCGGTGGAGCTCGGGGTGGCGTGCATCGGCCCGGTCTTCACCGAGCGCAGTGTGGTGCGGCTGGATGAGCGGCGCCTGGCCCGACGCCAGACTCATTGGCAGGGAGTGATCGTCAGTGCCTGCGAACAGTGCGGCCGCGCGGAGTTGCCACGGTTGTTACCGGCGCGCGCCTTGCCTGAGCTGCTCGCGCGCGAGGGCGCCGGCCGTCGCCTGGTGCTTGATCCGGGGGCCGGGCACGGCCTTACCGAACTGCCGCCGCCGGACGCCGATGGCCTCAGCCTGCTGGTCGGTCCTGAGGGTGGTCTTAGCGATCAGGAAGTGGCCAGCGCGCGGCATGCCGGCTGGACCTGTATGCGTCTCGGACCCCGCGTACTGCGCACGGAAACCGCCGGCATCGCCGCCCTGGCTGCCGTCCAGACGCTGTGGGGGGATATGGGGTAGACGCGTAGCCGCGCTTCGCGCGGCGGTTTTCAGGCTTCAGTGTTCAGTTTTCAGGGGCGTTTGCGGCGCGAATTTCGGATTGCTGTTGCAGATCGGTCTAGAGCAGCCGAATGGTATTGGAACCAAGCCGGATATTAGGCATTGCGTTGGGCCTCAACTCCGCCGCTCACCGTTGCCCGGGCGCCGTCTGAAAACTGAACACTGAAAACCGAACACTCGCCACGCTACCGCGTTGCGTGCTCAATCCCTTCCTCCGCCACCCGTGCCAGGTGATCGATCTGGTCTTCGTTGATGACGTAGGGCGGCATGAAATAGACCACGTTGCCCAGCGGGCGGAGCAGTGCCTCGCGGCTGAGGGCATGCTGGTAAACGCGGATGCCGCGGCGCTCCTGGAACGGGTAGGGGACGCGGTTGGCCGGATCCTGCATCATCTCGATCGCGAGGATCATGCCGGTCTGGCGGATCTCGCCGACATGCGGATGCTCGGCCAGATGTGCGACAGCATCTCCCATGTGCTCGGCCAGTTCCCGGTTGCGGCCAATCACGTCCTGCTCGCGGAACAGCTCCAGCGTTGCCAGTGCGGCACTGCAGGCCAGCGGGTTACCGGTGTAGCTGTGCGAGTGCATGAAGGCGCGCAGCGTGGCGTAGTCATCGTAGAAGGCCTCGTACACCTGATCGGTGGTGAGCACAACTGCCAGCGGCAGATAGCCGGCGGTCAGGCCCTTCGACAGGCAGAGAAAATCGGCACAGATGCCGGCCTGCTCGCAGGCGAACAGGCTGCCGGTACGGCCGAAGCCGACCGCGATCTCGTCGGCAATGAGGTGCACGCCATGCCTGTCGCAGGCCTCGCGCAGCAACTGCAGGTACACCGGGTGGTACATGCGCATGCCGGTGGCGCATTGCACCAGTGGTTCGACGATGACCGCTGCGGTCTCCCCGGCATGTTCGGCCAGGGCCTGATCCATGTGGACGAACATCGCCCGGCTGTGATCCTCCCAGCTCTGTCCGGGTTCGCGCTGGAAGCAGTCCGGTGACGGCACCGTAATCGCCTCCATCAGCAAGGGTTTGTAGGTTTCCTTGTACAGGGCCACGTCGCCGACCCCGAGTGTGCCCAGGGTTTCGCCATGGTAGCTGCCGCTCAGGGTAATGAAGCGGCGCTTCTCCGCCTGGCCCCTGTTGTGCCAGTAGTGGTAGCTCATCTTCAGCGCCACCTCCACGGCGGACGAGCCGTTGTCGGTATAGAAACAGCGGGTCAGCGACACCGGCGTGATCTCCACCAGTTGTTCCGAGAGTTCGACCACCGGCTCGTGGGTAAAGCCGGCCAGCAGAACATGTTCCAGATTGTCCAGCTGCTCGCGGATGCGCTGATTGATCTGCGGGTGCGCGTGGCCGAACAGGTTGACCCACCAGGAACTGATCGCGTCCAGATAACGGTTGCCGTCCAGGTCGTACAGCCAGACGCCTTCACCGCGGCGTATCGGCACCAGCGGCAGCCATTCGTGGTCCTTCATCTGGGTGGTGGGGTGCCAGAGCACCTCCAGGTCACGTTCGATCAGGGCGCGATTGCGGGACGCCATGCCTTGACCTCAGGCGGGTGCGGCGGTGGTGTCCACCGGCAGCTCGAGGTTGCGCCAGATGGCTTCAGTGGGACCCGCCTGGTTCAGTGTGTAGAAATGCAGGCCGGGCGCACCGCCGTCCAGCAATTGTTCGCAAAGATCACTGACCACGTCGATTCCGAAGGCCTGCAGCGAGGCCTTGTCGTCACCGTAGGCGGCCAGCCGTTTGCGCAACCAGCGGGGGATCTCGGCACCGCAGGCGTCGGAGAAGCGGGCCAGTTGCTTGAAATTGATGATCGGCATGATGCCCGGGACGATCGGGATCGTGACGCCGGCATCCTGGCAGCGGTCGGCGAAATAGAAATAGGCGTCGGCATTGAAAAAGTACTGGGTGATGGCGCTGTCGGCGCCACACTGCACCTTGTGTACGAAGTGCCGCAGATCGGCGTCGGCATCATCCGCCTGTGGGTGCACCTCCGGATAGCAGGCCACCTCGATCCGGAAATGATCGCCGTGCTCGGCACGGATGAATTCCACCAGTTCGCTGGCGTAGCGGAAGTCACCGGTACCGACGATGCCGGTGCCCGACGGCATGTCACCCCGCAGGGCGACGATATGGCGGATGCCGTGCTCCCGGTACTGTGCCAGGATCTCGCGGATGCTTTCCGGCGTCGCGCCGATGCAGGACAGGTGTGGCGAGGCGTCGATGCCGCCGCTGCGCTGGATCTCGACCACGGTTTCGAAGGTCCGGTCACGGGTGGAGCCACCGGCACCGAAGGTTACCGAGAAGAACAGCGGATTCAGGCGCGCAAGCCGCTCGCGTGTGCGTTGCAGGCGCGCCTCGGCTTCCGGGCTCTTGGGCGGAAAGAACTCGAAACTGAAAACCCGCGAGGCATTGCTGTCGCTTGTCATGC
Source organism: Methylonatrum kenyense (assembly GCF_023195885.1). GTDB lineage: Bacteria > Pseudomonadota > Gammaproteobacteria > Nitrococcales > Aquisalimonadaceae > Methylonatrum > Methylonatrum kenyense. The sequence goes on along the minus strand of NZ_JALPKO010000007.1, from coordinate 110,117 downwards.
TGTGCTTACCGAAGTTTGTCAACGAGGAACGCCCCGGCGGCAGTTTTGCCGACGGGGCGAGAGGCCCGGACGCGGGACCGCCTAGTACCGGTAGGTGTCCGGCTTGAACGGTCCGGCAACCTCGATCCCGAGGTAGTCGGCCTGCTCCTCCGTCAGCCTGGTCAGTCTGGCACCGAGCTTCTCCAGATGCAGCGCCGCGACCTTTTCATCCAGGTGCTTCGGCAAGACGTAGACCTTGTTCTCGTACCGCTCCCGGTGCTGCACCAGTTCGATCTGGGCAAGTACCTGGTTGGTGAACGAGTTGGACATGACAAAGCTGGGATGGCCGGTGGCACAGCCCAGGTTCACCAGCCGGCCTTCGGCCAGAAGGATGATGCGGTTGCCGCTGGGCAGGGTGATGTGGTCCACCTGCGGCTTGATGTTGTCCCAAGGGTACTGCTTCAGGCTGGCGACATCGATCTCGTTGTCGAAATGACCGATGTTGCAGACGATGGCATTGTGCTTCATTTGCACCAGATGATCGTGGTTGATCACCTTGTAGTTGCCGGTGGCGGTGACGAAGATATCGGCCTGCGCGGCCGCGTCTTCCATGGTCACCACGCGGTAACCTTCCATGGTCGCCTGCAGCGCGCAGATCGGATCCACCTCGGTCACCCAGACGGTGGCACCCTGGCCGCGCAGGCTTTGCGCGCAGCCCTTGCCGACATCGCCGTAACCGCAGACCACGCAGATCTTGCCGGCAATCATCACGTCGGTGGCGCGTTTCAGCCCGTCCAGCAGTGATTCACGGCAGCCATAGAGGTTGTCGAACTTGGACTTGGTCACCGAGTCGTTGACGTTGATCGCCGGGAACGGCAGCGAGCCGTCCTTTTCCATCCGCAGCAGGCGGTTGACGCCGGTGGTGGTTTCCTCGGTTACCCCCTGGATGGCGGCCAGTGCGCGGCCGTACCAGCCATGATCGGTCTCCAGCCGGGCACGAATGCTGCCGAACAGCGCCTTTTCCTCGTCGCTGCCCGGATTGTCCAGCACCGACGGATTCTGTTCCGCCTTCGCCCCAAGGTTCAGCAGCAGGGTGGCATCACCGCCATCGTCCAGGATGGTGGTGGCCGTCTGTCCATCCGCGAAATCGAAGATGCGGTGACAGTACTCCCAGTATTCCTCCAGGCTCTCGCCCTTGTAGGCGAACACCGGCACGCCGGCGGCGGCGATCGCCGCCGCAGCATGGTCCTGGGTCGAATAGATGTTGCAGGACGCCCAGCGTACCTCGGCACCGAGTTCCACCAGTGCCTCGATCAGGACCGCGGTCTGGATGGTCATGTGCAGACTGCCGGCGATGCGCGCGCCCTTCAGCGGCTGCTGCGCGCGGTATTCCTCGCGCACCGCCATCAGACCCGGCATCTCGGTTTCGGCAATGCCGATTTCCTTGCGACCCCAGTCAGCCAGGCCGATGTCGCGCACGATGTAGTCGGATGCCCTGGTTTCAACCACTGCATTCATGGTGCTGACTCCTTCCCGGGAGAACGCCTGCCGTTCCCCGCATTCGCTGAGCGCCGTTCAATTAAGGGTGGTGAGGGCCAAGCCTGGCAGGGAGACTCCCGTTGCAGCGCTCCTCGGCCTTCACCGAAAGATCGTGTTCAGGCGGCGGCTGCGATCCGCAGGGCCTCGGCACGATCGGTTCGCTCCCAGGTGAACTGATCACCGTTGCGGCCGAAATGACCATAAGCCGCGGTTGGGGAATAGATCGGGCGCAGCAGATCCAGCATCGTGATAATGCCCCAGGGCTTGAGATCGAAGTGCTCACGCACCAGCACCTCGATCTGGCGGTCGTCGATCTCGCCGGTGCCGAAGGTATCGACCATGATCGAGGTGGGTTCTGCCACACCGATGGCATAGGACACCTGGACCTCGCATTTCCGTGCCAGGCCGGCAGCAACGACGTTCTTGGCCACATAGCGGCAGGCATACGCGGCAGAGCGGTCCACCTTGGACGGGTCCTTGCCCGAGAATGCGCCGCCACCATGGCGGGCCATGCCGCCATAGGTATCGACGATGATCTTGCGGCCGGTCAGACCGCAGTCGCCCATCGGCCCGCCGACCACGAAACGGCCGGTCGGGTTGACCAGGTAGCGTGTGTCCGCGGTGATCCACTCTTCCGGCAGGACCGGCTTGATGATCTGCTCTATCACCGCCTGGCGGATCTCGGCGTCCTTGGCAGAATCCGCATGCTGGGTCGACAGGACGACGGTGTCGACGGCGAAGGGCCGGCCGTCGCGGTAACGCAGCGTCACCTGGCTCTTGGCGTCCGGCCGCAGCCATGCCAGTTCACCGCTGGCGCGCAGCTCCGATTGCCGCTGTACCAGCCGGTGCGCGTAGGTGATTGCCGCCGGCATCAGTACATCGGTTTCGTCGCAGGCGTAGCCGAACATCAGGCCCTGGTCGCCGGCACCCTGTTCCTCGGGGGAATTGCGGTCGACGCCCTGGTTGATGTCCATGGACTGCTTGCCAAGCGCGTTGATGAAGGCGCAGGTCTCCCAGTCGAAGCCCATTGACGAGTCGGTATAGCCGATTCGCTTCACGGTATCCCGGGCAATGGACTCGAAGTCCACATTCACGTGGTCCGCCACTTTGATCTCGCCGGCCAGCAGTATCATGCCGGTCTTGGTCAGGGTCTCGCAGGCCACGCGGGCGTTCGGATCCTGATACAGAATTGCGTCCAGCACCGCATCGGAAATCTGGTCCGCCATCTTGTCCGGATGCCCGGCGGACACCGATTCCGAGGTAAAGAGAAACTCGCTCAACCGTCTGCCTCCTCCAACCGTGGGCGACGTCCGCAAAAGACTGTCAAGTGTAAGGTCTCGCCGTGAAATTTCCAGTCCGTTGACGTCGCTCGCCGCGGTCGGTTCCGCCCGGATTATGCTCGCGGCGAGCAACACTTATATATGCCGGCTTGCTGCTGCACCCAAACTTAGAGAAAATTGCCGACTTTTCACGGCACCGATCGGGGCAGTCGTCCGTCGCAGTGCGAGGTTTTCAAAGGGGTCGCCAGAGCTCCGCAACCCGGCGGACACAGTTGTGGTGCGCGCCCAGAATTCTGAATCCAGAGAGGAGTAGTCGACTCATGACGTCGCGTAAAGACCTGGCGAACGCCATCCGAGCATTGAGTATGGACGCGGTGCAGAAGGCCAATTCGGGGCACCCTGGTGCGCCGATGGGGATGGCCGAAATCGCGGAAATGCTGTGGAACGATTATCTGCGCCACAACCCGCGCAACCCGGACTGGGTCGATCGTGATCGCTTCGTCCTCTCCAACGGCCACGGTTCCATGCTGATCTACAGCCTGCTGCATCTCAGCGGCTATGACCTGCCGATGGAAGAACTGAAGAACTTCCGTCAGCTGCATGCCAAGACTGCAGGTCACCCGGAGCACGGCTATGCCCCGGGTATCGAGACCACCACCGGCCCGCTGGGTCAGGGGCTGGCCAATGCCGTCGGCATGGCGCTGGCGGAAAAGGTGCTGGCAAGCCAGTTCAACCGCCCGGATCATGCCGTGGTCGATCATCGCACCTGGTGCTTCATCGGCGACGGCTGCCTGATGGAAGGTGTGTCCCACGAGGCCTGCTCGCTGGCCGGCACGCTGGGTCTGGGCAAGCTCACGGTGTTCTACGATGACAACGGCATCTCCATTGACGGTGAGGTAGAGGGCTGGTTTACCGACAATACGCCGGAGCGCTTCCGGGCCTACGGTTGGCACGTGGTTGAGAATGTCGACGGCCATGACAGCGAGGCGGTCAGGAAGGCGATCGAAGAAGCCCGGTCGGTCACGGACAAGCCGAGCATGATCTGCTGCAAGACCGTGATCGGCATGGGCTCGCCGAACAAGGCGGGTACCCATGGCGTGCACGGTGCGGCATTGGGCGATGACGAAGTGGCGGCGACCCGCGAGGCCATCGGCTGGCATCATCCACCGTTCGAGGTGCCGGACGAGATCTACCAGGGCTGGAATGCGGTCGAGGCCGGCAAGGCCGCCGAGGATGCCTGGAACGAAACCTTCGCCGCCTACCAGAAGGCACACCCGGAGCTGGCCGCCGAATTCCAGCGCCGGATGCGCGGCGATCTGCCCGCGGACTTCGCCGCTGCCGCCGACAAGCTGCTGCGTGAAGCCAACGACAAGGCGGAGAAAGTCGCGACCCGCAAGGCCTCGCAGTCCGTGATCGAAGGCTTCGGTCCGGTGCTGCCGGAATTCCTCGGTGGCTCGGCGGACCTGACCGGTTCCAACAACACCAACTGGTCCGGCAGCAAGGTCATCAGCACCAGCGAGGCCGGCGGCAACTACATCCACTATGGCGTGCGCGAGTTCGGTATGACCGCGGTGATGAACGGCGTTGCCCTGCATCGTGGTCTGCTGCCCTATGGCGGCACCTTCCTGGTGTTCTCCGACTACGCCCGCAACGCCGTGCGCATGGCTGCCCTGATGAAGCAGCGCGTGGTGCTGGTCTATACCCATGATTCCATCGGTCTGGGTGAAGACGGTCCGACCCACCAGCCGGTGGAGCATGTGCCGAGCCTGCGGATGATTCCGAACATGCACGTCTGGCGGCCCTGCGACGTGGTCGAGACCGTTGCCGCATGGCGTGCCGGTATCGAGCGCCAGGATGGCCCGACCTCGCTGGTTCTGACCCGTCAGGGTCTGCCGCATCAGCCCCGGGACGAGGCGCAGCTCGCCGACGTGGTCCGGGGCGGTTACGTGCTGAAGGATTGCGACGGCGAGCCGGAGTTGCTGCTGATCGCCACCGGTTCGGAAGTGGAACTGGCGGTCAATGCCTGGCAGGAGCTGACTGACGCCGGCGTCAAGGTGCGCGTTGCCTCCATGCCCTGCCTCGAGGTGTTCGAGCAGCAGGATGCGGCCTACCGCGAGTCGGTGCTGCCGAAGGCGGTCGGCAAGCGGCTCGCCATCGAAGCCGCGCACGTCGACGGCTGGCACAAGTATGTCGGCCTGGACGGCGATGTGGTGGGCATGAGCAGCTACGGCGAGTCGGCGCCGGCCGGTGATCTGTTCAAGCACTTCGGCTTTACCACCGAAAACGTCGTGAAGCGGGCGAAGGCCCTGCTGCAGGGCTGATCCGCGGCGCATGCTCCGCGTCGCCATCAATGGCTACGGGCGTATCGGCCGCTGTGTGCTGCGCGCCCTGCATGAACGTGGCGACGCGGACCGGATCCAGGTGGTGGCGATCAACGAGCCCCAGGATCTGGCCAGCATGGCCTACCTGAGCCAGTTCGACTCCACCCATGGCCGGTTTCCCGGCCAGGTGAAGGAGGACGGCACGGCATTGTCGGTGAATGGCCGCCGGATTCGCGTGTTTCACGCCACCGAGCCCGAGGATGTGGACTGGGCGGCCTTGCGTATCGATCTGTTGCTGGAATGTTCCGGCAGTTTCGGTGACCGGACCACCGCCGAGCGCTACCAGGCCGCAGGGTGTCCCCGCTTGCTGCTTTCGCAGCCGATGAATACCCGCGAGGACACGGACATCACCGTGGTGATGGGGGTCAACGAGGAGGCGATCCCCGCGGCGGCGAGGCTGGTGTCGAACGCGTCCTGCACGACCAACTGTGTGGTGCCGCTACTGCAGTTGCTGCACCGGGCGCTGGGGGTCGAGGCAGCCGGTATTTCCACGCTGCATTCGGCGATGAACGACCAGCCCCTGCTGGACGGCTATCATCGCAGCGACCTGCGCCGCACCCGCTCGGCGATGCACTCGGTGATTCCGGTGTCCACCGAACTGGCGCGCGGGGTCGAGCGGTTGTTGCCAGAACTGGAGGGACGGATCCACGCACGGCATCTGCGGGTGCCGACGATGAATGTCTCGGTCATGGAGCTGAATCTGCTGCTGGCCCGCGACACCGACGAGGCGGAAGTCAACGCGATTCTGAAGGCGGGATGCAATCGGGTGCTGGGTTGGACCGACCTGCCGCATGCGTCCTGCGACTTCAATCATGACACCCGGTCCAGCATCGTCGACCTGACCCAGACCCGGGTCAGTGGCGGACGTCTGCTGACCGTAATGGCCTGGTTCGACAACGAATGGGCCTTCGCCTGCCGCATGCTCGAGGTGGCGGATCGCTGGGCGGCCCGATTTCAGCACTGACCGATTTCAAGAAACCTGTAAGGAGACAGATCATGGCAACGATTTTGCGCATGACCGACCTGGATCTGAAGGGCAAGCGCGTCCTGATCCGCGAAGACCTGAACGTGCCGGTGAAAAACGGCCAGATCGGCGACGACACCCGTATTCGTGCCTCGCTGCCAACCATTCAGGCGGCACTGGATGGCGGCGCCCGGGTCATGCTGATGAGTCACCTCGGCCGTCCCGAGGAGGGTCAGTTCGACCCGGAGGCCTCGCTGGCACCGGTGGCCAAGCACCTGGAAGGCCTGCTGGGCCAGCCTGTCCGGGTGGTGGCCGACTGGCTGGATGGCGTCGAGGTTGGCGAAGGCGAAGTGGTGATGTGCGAGAACGTGCGCTTCAACGCCGGCGAGAAAAAGGACGACGAGGCCCTGTCGAAAAAGATGGCGGCGCTCTGTGACGTTTACGTCATGGACGCCTTCGGCACCGCCCACCGTGCCCAGGCCTCGACCCACGGCGTGGCCCGGTTTGCGCCGGTGGCCTGCGCCGGCCCGCTGCTGGCAGCCGAGCTGGATGCGCTGGGCAAGGCGCTAGAGGAACCGAAGCGGCCAATGACGGCAATCGTGGGCGGATCGAAGGTCTCGACCAAGCTGACCGTGCTGGAATCCCTGGCCGGTGTGGTCGATCAGTTGATCGTCGGTGGCGGTATTGCCAACACCTTCATCGCCGCCGCCGGCTATCCGGTGGGTAAATCCCTGTACGAGGCGGATCTGGTGGACGAGGCCAGGCGCCTGATGGAGCAGGCCCGGGCCAAGGGTGGCGAGATTCCGGTGCCGGTGGATGTGGTTACGGCCAAGGAGTTTTCCGAGGACGCCGCTGCTGAAACCAAGGCGGTGGCCGATGTGGCCGACGATGACCTGATCCTGGACATCGGCCCTGAAACTGCGCGCATCTACGCTGAACGGCTGAAGGAAGCCGGTACCATTGTCTGGAATGGCCCGGTGGGCGTGTTCGAGATCGATCAGTTCGGAGCGGGCACCAAGGCGCTGGCCCAGGCCATTGCCGAAAGTCCGGCGTTTTCCATCGCAGGTGGTGGCGACACGCTGGCGGCCGTTGCCAAGTACGGCATCGGCGATCAGGTGTCCTATATCTCCACCGGCGGCGGTGCCTTCCTCGAGTTTCTCGAGGGCAAGACCCTGCCCGCGGTCAAGGTGCTGAGCGACCGCGCCGGCTAGGGCTAGGACGGAAAGCCAGCCAAGAAAAAACCCCGCATAAGCGGGGTTTTTTTATGCTGAGTCTGCCGGAGGCCGCCTATCCTTGCGGAATCAGCACCGACTCCGACGCCGGTCCCTGGCCATCCAGCAGCCGGACCCTGGCGCGATCCTCGTCTTCCAGGTCGGTGACCTCGACCACACCGATGGCGGGTCCCCGCAACCAGCTCCGCGGCTGACCCTCGGGTCCGCGAATTAGCCGGCCGGGCTGGTGCACCCGCAGTTGTTGTCCGGCGGTCAGCCCGGAGGCGCGCCCTGCATTGATGATCCAGCGCTCCTCGGCGGCGGCATCCACAGGCCGTGCGAACCAGGGCATGCGACGTGCCTGTTCCAGCGAGTCGCGGAGCACGTTCTCCCCCAATTCCTCCAGGGATCGGGCCGAGACGCGGCCGCTGGGCGTACCCGGCGCCAGCCGGCGTTCACTCATCGCACCCTGCATCTCCAGGTCATGGTTACGCACGGCAACGCGCTGGTCATCCGTGACACGGACTTCGATCAGCATGCGCAGGCCCAGATCGCGCCGCAGCGTTTCCGCACAGGCACTCGCGTTCTCGATACTGCACCCGGCCCGCTCGACGGCATCACGCGTCCGGCGATCACTGATCAGGCGAATCGGCATATCCAGCGCCGCCGCTTTGAAGGCGGTCTCCAACCGGTCCCGGTCCTCTCCGCTGAGAATCACACCGACGCGGGTGCGTGGCCCGCGTGCATCACTGCGCTCGGTTTCCCGCAGCCGTTCGTCCCAGGCCGCGCGCTCCCTTTGTTCCAGTTCCTCGCGCAGCGCGGCAATCCGTTCCTCGCGCTCCGATTGCTGCATGCGGCGCTCACCACCCCGGCTCGTTGTTGTGGACTGGTAACGCTCGCGCTGAACCTGCTGGAAGTCCCGAGTGCCGCCGTTGTCACCGCCGGGTACAACGAGGCCGCGCAGGGCCTGCAGGAAGCCGCGGTCATCCTCACCGGCCTCCAGCATGGCCAGCTCCATTTCCAGTTCACGGATTTCCTGGTCGCGGCTATCCATGGCCGCCGGATCCCACTCCTGGCGCTGATCCCGTTGCCGCCGTTCCGGTGCCGGGCCGCTGCCGTAATTCTCCTGGCGCGCAGGTCCGCCGCCGCCCCGGCGCTGGCGTTCCCGCTCCTGGTAGGTCATGGGTCGCTCACCGCCGCGGTCGCTGCTGAATAGGCCACGGAGCCCGGAGAACCAGCCGCCGCTCTCGTCCTCGGCCTCGCGATCGCCGAGCGCGTTCTGCTGCATTTCCTGGGTGGGGTAGCGGGCCTGCGGCTCCGCCGCCTCTTGCTCGGCATTACGATCGGACGATGCACAAGCACCGAGAAGTGCCGCGCAGGCGAGCAGTCCGGGCAGTGCGATCAGGTGTCGGGACACGGTAAAAACCCTCGTCATGACGATGGGCGCTCCTTCGAGAAAACGCCGGTTCTCCAAACCCTGCAGTCTAGCGTATGAGACCCGGCCCAGTCTCGTCGACCTGTTCCAGCTCGCGGACCTGCTGCTGCCAGTGCTGCTGGGTTTCGCGATCCACCGGAAAGCTCCACATCAGCCAGACGGCGGCCAGCTTGAACGGAATTGGCGCCAACCCGTACAGCAGCGCCAGGGCCAGCAGCCCGTCGGGTTCACTGGCGCCGGCGTCGAACCCGCTCAGCGACAGTAGCGGAAACGCGAGGCCAACGGCCAATGCCAGGGCCAGTTTGGTGGCCATGCCCCAGAGGCCGAAGAACAGCCCGGTGCGCTGGCCGCCTCCCCGGGCCGTGTCACGGTCCACCAGGTCTGCCTGGATGGACGCCGGTAGCGCCATGTCGATGCCGAGGCTCAGCCCGGACATCAGGCAGATCCCCAGGAACGGCCAGATGTCACCCGCGCCGAGCAGCGGCACCCAGGCGAAAATCATCGCAGCCCAGAGCATGGAGCATGCCCAGGCGCGGTGCTTGCCGATCCGGCGCGCAAGCCACAACCACAACGGAATCCCGGCCAGGCCGGCGGCGAAATAGGTAATCAGCATGACGCCGGCCCAGTCGTCGGCAACCAGCACGTGCTGGGCGAACAGCAGGAACAGCGTGGCAGGCAGGGCGTTGGCCATGCCGTTCAGGATGTAGGCCACCAGCAGGCGGAAGAACGGCCTGTTTTCCTTCAGTAACAGGAGGCCCTCACGCCAGGGTACCGGTGGCAACAGGTTGCGCGGTTCCGGAACCAGCAGCAGGGTCGCGCCCAGCGCCAGCGGAACGCTGATCCAGAGCATGCCGGCAAGCCAGGCGAGGGATTCGCCGGGGCTGCCATCCGGCACCATGATCGCTGGCAGGGCAATGGCCAGCAGCATGCCGACGATGACGAATCCCTCGCGGCTGCCGGCGATGCTGGATCGCTGGTCGTAATCCGGAGACAGTTCCGCACCCCAGGCCGTGTAGGGCAGGGCAACAAGCGTCCACGCCAGGTAGACCAGAAAGCTCCAGCCCAGCAGGTGCAGCATGCCAGCGCCGTCCGGCGGCCGGAAGAGCTGGTCGACTGCCAGCAACAACAATGGTGTGCCGATCAGGATCAGGGTCTTGCGTCGGCCCAGCCGGTTGTCCAGGCGATCACCGATGGCACCGACCAGCGGATCGGTAACCACGTCCCACAAGCGGGCCGCAAGCAGGATGACACCCACCGCGGCGATGCCCACGGTCTCGGCATAGAACGGCGGCAGGAAGACATACAACGGTATCCCGAGCACCGCCAAAGGCAGCCCGGGCAGGCCGTAGAAGAAAACGGTCCTGCGCTTTACCGGGGTGGTGGCGGTCAAGCCTCGTGTCCGGGTGTCGTGATCAGGGCGGTCTGCATCAGGTCGATACGACCGGTCCGGAAGCCGGCCTCGCAGTAGGCCAGGTAGTAGCGCCACATGCGGCGGAATCGTTCGTCGAAGCCAAGCAGCTGTATCCGGTGCCAGGCCATGTTGAACCGTTCGTGCCAGCGGTGCAGCGTGGCCGCATAGTGCCGGCCGTGGAACTGGGTTTCCGCAAGATCCAGCCCCAGCCGCTGGACGATGGTACGAAGCTCCGAAACCGTTGGCAGCATGCCGCCGGGGAAGATATAGCGCTGGATGAAGTCGGGATTCAGGCGGTAGCGTTCGAAGAATTCTGCATCCATGGTGATGATCTGGAGGGCGGCGCGGCCACCCGGTTTCAACCGCTTGCGCAGGCACTCGAAGAAGGTCTGCCAGTAGTCCCGGCCCACCGCCTCGAACATCTCTATCGAGACCACGTGGTCGAACTGACCCTCGACATCCCGGTAATCCTGCAAGCGGAGCCGGACCAGATGCGACAGGCCCGCCCGTTCGATCCGGCGGCGGGCGAAGTCCAGTTGCTCCCGTGACAGCGTGATGCCGGTGACCCTTGCCCCACGTCGGGCGGCGGCCTCCGCGAGACCGCCCCAGCCGCAGCCGATTTCCAGGATGTGCTGGCCGGCCTGCAGGTCGAGACGCTCCAGGATGGAACCGTACTTGCGTTGCTGCGCCTGCTCCAGGTCCTCGTCCTGCCGGTCGAACAGTGCCGCGGAGTAGGTCATGCCGGGATCGAGCCATTCCTGGTAGAAATCGTTGCCGATGTCATAGTGGGCGGCGATGTTGCGTCGGCTGCCGCGCCGGGTGTTGCGTCGGCGCCGATGGACCAGCCCTGTGACAATGCGGGCCAGCAGCCGGGGCTCGCCGAGCCGTCCGAAACAGTGCTCGTTGGCAGCCATCAGGGTCAGGAAATCCGACAGCTCGTCGGTTTCCCAGTCGCCGGCGAGGAAGGCGTCATCCAGCCCCAGGCCGCCGCTGGTCGCCAGGCGCCAGACCAGCCGACCGGGCCGATGTACCATGATTCGCGCCTTCGGGCCGGACTTGGCGCCCTGGTGCAGGTAGCGGCTGCCGTCGCCCATGCGGACATCCAGCTCGCCGTGTTCGATGCGCGACAGCGCGCGGTTCAGCAGGCGCCCATGCCAGCTGCGAGAGGGCCTAAACGCAAGTTGACCGCGTTCGGCAGTGCGCTCGGCATCCATCAGCTGATCTCCTGTTGCGGAGGTTGTGGTTTCGAGTGATAGCGGGCGCCTCGCAGCCAGAGCTTCAGGGCCTGCCAGTGAATGCTGGCGATTACCTTCAGGCTGCTGAACGGCTGGCGCAGTGCCAGCCGTAGCAACTCGCGATCATTTAGCGGGCGATGTCGGCCGTGCTGGCCGGCAAGTAGCTGGACGGTTTCGTTACTGATCAGGCGGATCCCGATGCGCACGCGGTCCGCCGGAGGCTGGATGCTGAACTCGTAGCGGCCCTGGACAGGGAAAAACGGCGACACGTGAAACTGCTTGTTCGCCGCGGAGCGAACGGTTGCTGCCAGCGGTTCGCCTCGCTGGTGCAGCAGGTAGCCATGGTGTTCGCCGAAGGTGTTGCGCACCTCGCAAAGCACGGCCCGCAGGCTGCCGTCTGCATGGTGGCAATACCAGCTGCTCAACGGATTGAAACCGTATCCCAGCGTGCGCGGCATGCAGAGAAGCCGGACGCTGCCGCCCTGCAGATGAATTCCCGCTCCGCGCAGAATCCGGTCGATCCAGGGGCGCAGGGGTGAGCCGTCGCGCGGGCCATGGTCCCGGTCATGGAACGAGAACAGGTTGAATCGGTTCCGAGATAGCAGCCTGGTCGCGGACAGGTCGCGGTCGAGCTGATCAATGTCCAGCAGCAGAGCGAAGTGACGGTAGCGAAAATGCAGCCGTGGCTTCACCAGGCGCCGGTGCATGACGCTGCCGATGTATAACGCCGCTGTCACGACTCAGGAGGTCTCCATCTGCACGTCAGCCGGTTCCCGATGCGGCTTGGCGGCAGCAAGATTCGGGTTGGACTGCCACGGCGGATGGATGTCGAACGCGGCTGCCACCTCGACCGCCGAACGCAGCGCGTCCTCGTGGAAGCCATAGCCCCGGTAGCTACCGCAAAACCAGATCCGGTCCTGTCCCTGGATCTGCGGCAGCATCTCCTGGGCCCGCATTGCGGTCATATCAAAGACCGGGTGATCGTAGTCCATACGACGGAAGACCAAGGCTTCCGCAGGGGGTTCCGGCGGGTTGAGCGTGACGAACCACTGCTGGTTCGTCTGCAGCTCCTGCAGTCGGTTCATCCAGTAACTGACACAGGCCTGGGACTGCCCGTTGCCGGCCAGGTAGTTCCACGAAGACCAGACACGCCCGGAGCTGGGCATGAGCCCCGGGTCCCGGTGCAGCCAGGCCTCGTTGCGCTGATAACGGATGCTGCCCAGCAGCTTTGCCTCCCAGAACCCGGGCTCTTCGATCATCGCCAGGGCCTGGTCGGCGTGGCTGGCGAGGACCACCTGGTCGTATTCGCCAAGGGATCCCTGGTCGCCGAACAGTTCCACCGCGCCAGCCTTGCGCCGAACCCGCCGTACCGGGGTATTGCAATGGCTGCCGCCGCTGATTGCCGGGCGCATGCGCCGCACGTACTCGCGTGATCCGTTGAGCACTGTTTGCCACTGGGGTCGGTTGCGTAAGTCGATCAGGCCGTGATTGTCGAAGAAGTGCAGGAAACGGCGGGCCGGGAAGTCCAGCATCGTATCGGGAGGGCAGGACCAGATCGCCGCCGCCATCGGCAGCAGGTAGTGGTCGCGCAGGGCCGACCCCGCACCGATTTCTCGCAGGAACTCTCCGAGTGACATGGCGTCGCCGCCCCGCATCCGCAGAAACCGCTTGCCCGCACGATTGAACCGGAGGATATCCAGCGTCATCGCGATAAAGCCCGGGTTCAACAGGTTGCGGCGCTGGGCGAACAGGCTGTTGAGGTTGTCGCCCGCCCACTCCAGGCCGCTGCGACGGTCACTGAAGCCGAACGACATGTCGCTGGATCGGGTGACGACGCCGAGCGTCTGCAAAAGCCCCGTCAGGTGCGGATAATTGCGTTCGTTGAAGACGATGAAACCCGTGTCGACGGCCACCGGCGTCGAACCCGGTCCCGGGACATCAACGGTGTTCGAATGACCGCCGATGTAATCATTCGCTTCGAAAAGCATGACCTCGTGACGCCTGCTCAGTAGCCAGGCTGCCGAAAGTCCCGAGATTCCTCCGCCGACCACCGCAATACGCATCGCCTAATACCGTATTAATATTTGTACAGGGAATGTACATCATTTGGCATGCACTGCAAGCACTGATTTCGTCTGCGGTACGGCGTTCGGCGCCGACTGGATGCGGCGGGATAATCGCCGACGATGGTAGGCTTCAACAGTAAAGAACCTTTGAACCGTTTTACGCGCCCCCGGGTTGCGAGGCTTGGGGGAAGAGGCCTTGTCCGGACCGGATCGAACCGAACACCGGGCCCGGCCGCAGAGCGGCGGTGTGAGGCAACCAGGTGAGGCACCAGTGAGCGCAGCCAGAAGTACCCGCAAACGGATTCTCGATGCGGCCGCGGAACTGTTTCAGCGCCGCGGTTTCAGCGGTTTCAGCTATCAGCATATTGCCGCCCAGTTGGGGGTGCGCAATGCCGCGATTCATTACCATTTCCCGAGCAAGGCAGATCTTGGGGTTGCCTTGCTCAGTCGCTATCGGGACAGCTTCCGCTGGTGGACCGAGCAGGTCGAGCGGCAGGGGCTGACGCCGGCGCAGAAAGTGGCGAGATTTCTGGAACTGGAAAGCCGGTACTGCCTGGAAGGCAAGGTCTGTCCGCTAGGGGTGGTCTGCGTCGAGTTCGAGAACGTTACGCAGGCGGTTCAGGCCGAGGCGGCCGGCCTGGCAGCTGACCTGGAGACCTGGCTCGCGGCAGTGCTTGAGGAGGGGCGTCGCGCGCAGGATATCCGTCTGGAGGGCGCCAGTCGGGCGGTAGCAGTCGCGATTCTTGCCCAGCTGCAGGGCGGCCTGCAGCTGGCACGATTGCGCGGCAGCCGGCATTTCCAGGACGTACTGCAGCAGGTGCGTGACGGGCTCGGAATCAGTTCCGCCGGTTTGCTGGTCGCCGCAAGTTGATGGGCGGTAGTCCAGTGAGTCCGCCCGCCATGCTATTCTTCGCGCCCTCGGGATCGCTTGCCGCTGGTTCGGCGGCGGTCCGGCCATTGTTCGATTCGAGGAGTGCGCTGCCGTGCTAAGCCTTGCCAGTCTCCTGCATGTGCTGTTTGCCGTCATCTGGGTTGGCGGCATGTTCTTCGCGTGGATCATTCTGCGGCCGGTTGCGGCCAGTGTGCTCGAGGCCCCGGAGCGGCTCATGCTCTGGCGTCGCGTTCTCGCCAAGTTCTTCGTCTGGGTCTGGAAGGCGAGTTTGATCATGACGCTGACCGGCTACTGGCTCGGTTTCGGCATCTGGCAGACGATGGCCAACTGGCCGACCCATGTGCATGTCATGCATGGCTTGAGCTGGATCATGGTTGTGCTGTTCCTGGTCGCGTTCTTCCTGCCGTTCCGTGCCCTGCGTGATGCCGTGGACCGGCAGGATTGGCAGGCCGGCGGTAATGCCCTGGCCATGTTGCGCAAGCTGGTCGGCGCGAATCTGCTGCTCGGCATCGTCGTGGTCGTGGTCGCCAGCGGCGGCCGCTTCGGATTGCTGGGCTGAGCCCGCCGGGCTTGCACCATAGACCTGTTTTTCGAGGAATTCGCATGAAGGGAATCACGACCCTGCTGTTTGATCTTGACGGCACGCTGGTGGACTCGGCACCTGACATCGCCGTGGCCATGGACAAGGCGCTGCTTGCCATGGGGCGTGAGTCGCGTGGCGAGGCCCTGGCGCGGAAATGGATTGGCAATGGTGCGCAGAAACTGATGGATCGTGCCCTGACAGGCACCATGGACGGTATGCCGCCAGAGGCCGATCGGCAACGCGCCCTGGCGCTGTTCCTGGAGGCCTACCGGGAGGCGCTCTGCGTTCGCAGCGTGCTCTACCCCGGGGTTCGCGAGTGTGTCGACCAGCTCCATGCCGAGGGCTATCGCCTGGGATGCGTGACCAACAAGCCGGAGGACTTGTCCCGTGATCTGTTGCGAGAGATCGGTCTCGGCCCCGAGCTGATTCCGGTGGTGGTCGGTGGCGACAGCCTGCCGCAGAAGAAACCGGATCCGGCGCCGTTGCGGCATGCGATGCAGGCACTGGGAGCGACTGCCGAACAGACCCTGATGGTGGGTGACTCGATTACCGACATCCGCGCCGCGGCCAATGCCGGGACCGCGATTGCCTGTGTCAGCTATGGCTACAATCCGACTGGCAACATCCGCGAGTGTGGTGTGCCGGTGATCGACAAGCTGACCGAGCTGCAACAGATACTGCGCGAGGCGGCCTGACAGGCGAGCCCGGTCCGCGGAAATCGACATCGGTCGGTGCCCGCGGCGGCCGGCAAGCCGCGACGGTAGTTCCTATGGATAAACAGGCTTTCGATGCGCTGGCCGAGGCCGGCTACAACCGCATTCCGGTCATCCGCGAGGTGCTGGCGGATCTGGATACGCCGCTCAGCACCTACCTGAAGCTGGCGGACGGCCCGTATTCGTTTCTGCTGGAGTCTGTCCAGGGCGGCGAGAAATGGGGCCGTTACTCGATCATCGGGTTGCCGGCGCGAACCGTGGTGCGGGTCATGGACCATCGGGTCACCGTGCACCGCGATGGCGTTGCCGAATTTGATCAGCGGCTGGATGACCCGTTGCAGTGGCTGGAGGCCTACCAGGCCAGCTACAAGGTGGCCGAGCCGCCCGGCTTCGACCACCTGCCACGTTTCATCGGTGGCCTTGCCGGCTATTTTGGCTACGACACGATCCGCTACATCGAGCCTCGGCTGGCGCAGCGCGGTCAGCCCGATGAGCTCGGTGTGCCCGATATCCTGATGATGGTGGCCGACGAGGTGCTGGTGTTCGATAACCTCGGCGGCCGGCTGTATCTGGTGGTCAATGTCGATCCACGGCAGGACGCTGCCCTGCAGCAGGCCACGGCACGCCTTGACCAGCTGGTGCGCACCCTGCGCCAGGGGAATGGCGGCGACTACCGGGTGCCACATGCCCCGCGGCAGGTTGACGAGACGGATTTCCGCTTCGGCTTTCCGCAGGCGGATTTCGAGGCCGCCGTCAGCCGCATTCGTGACTACATCATCGACGGTGACGCCATGCAGGTGGTGCCGTCCCAGCGCATGACGGCCGACTACACGGCGCCGCCGCTGGACCTGTATCGGGCGCTACGCTGCACCAATCCCTCGCCGTACATGTTCTACCTCAATCTGGACGAGTTTCATGTGGTGGGCTCCTCGCCGGAAATCCTGGTCCGTGTCGAGGACGGCGAGGTCACGTTGCGGCCCATCGCCGGCACCCGTCGGCGGGGTGCCAACGAGGCGGAGGATCAGGCCCTGGAGGCCGAGCTGCTGGCCGACCCGAAGGAACTGGCCGAGCACCTGATGCTGATCGATCTGGGTCGCAATGACGTCGGCCGGGTCAGCGAAACCGGGTCGGTGCGGGTCACGGACCAGATGACCATCGAGCGTTACTCCCACGTCATGCATATCGTTTCCAATGTCACCGGCCGGTTGCGGTCCGGCTTGTCGCCGCTGGACGTGCTGCGTGCGACCTTCCCCGCCGGCACGCTGTCCGGGGCGCCCAAGATCCGTGCGCTGGAGATTATCGACGAGGTGGAGCCGACACGCCGCGGCATCTATTCGGGTGCCATCGGCTACTGGTCCTGGAGCGGCAACATGGATACCGCCATCGCCATTCGCACCGCGGTCATCAAGGATGGCCAGGTGCACGTGCAGGCGGGGGCCGGTGTGGTGTATGACTCGGTGCCCAATGCGGAGTGGGAAGAGACGCTCAGCAAGGGGCGGGCGCTGTTCCGTGCCGTCGCCATGGCGGAACGCGGACTGGACGACTGAGCTGCAGGCGAGGAGAGGACCGGCATGCTGCTGATGATCGACAATTACGACTCGTTTACCTACAACCTGGTGCAGTACTTCGGTGAGCTGGGTGCCGACGTCCGGGTCTTCCGCAATGACGCCATCGGTATCCATGAGATCGAGAAGCTGGGCCCGGAGCGGATCGTGCTGTCGCCGGGCCCCTGTACCCCCAACGAGGCCGGCGTTTCGCTGGATGTGGTGCGGCATTTCGCCGGGCGGGTGCCGCTGCTCGGGGTCTGTCTCGGTCATCAGGCAATTGGTCAGGCGTTTGGTGGTCAGGTGGTGCATGCCGGCCGGGTCATGCACGGCAAGGTTTCCGACATCCATCACAAGGATGTGGGCGTGTTTCGAGGACTGCCCAATCCGATGACGGCGACCCGTTATCATTCGCTGGTGGTCGCCGCCGACAGCCTGCCCGATTGCCTTGAGGTCACCGCCTGGACCCGCAATCCGGACGGCAGCCAGGAGGAAATCATGGGTTTCCGGCATCGCCAACTGGATGTGGAAGGCGTGCAGTTTCATCCGGAATCGATCCTGACCACCGACGGTCATGCACTGCTCGCAAATTTCCTCGGGCCACGTGACCGGCAGCCCAACGTGGTCGCCGGCTGAGATCGGTAGACAAACCCAGCAGACAGGCAGGTAGATGCGATGGATATGCAAACCGCGATTCGCTCGGTCGTCGACAGCCGCGATCTAAGCGTGGACGACATGGCTTCGGTCATGCGCACGATCATGACCGGCGAGGCGACCCCGGCCCAGATCGGCGGCTTTCTGGTCGGTCTGCGGATGAAGGGCGAGACCGTCGACGAGATTACCGCTGCCGCCCGGGTGATGCGTGAGCTGGCGACTGCCGTGCCGGTATCGACGGACCATCTGGTGGATACCTGTGGTACCGGAGGCGATGCCTCGGGTACGTTCAATGTCTCCACCGCCACCGCCTTCGTGGTCGCAGCCGCTGGCGGCCGGGTGGCGAAGCACGGCAACCGCTCCGTGTCGAGTTCCTCCGGTAGCGCCGATCTGCTCGAGGCGGCCGGGGCGCGGCTGGACTTGGATGTGCCCCAGGTTGCCGAAAGCGTCGAGCAGGTCGGCGTGGGGTTCCTGTTCGCGCCGCTTTACCACTCGGCCATGAGGTACGCCATCGGCCCACGAAAGGAGATGGCGGTGCGCACCATTTTCAACGTGCTGGGTCCGCTGACCAACCCGGCGGGGGCACCCAATCAGTTGCTGGGCGTTTTTTCCCCCAGTCTGGTGTTGCCGATCGCCAGCGTGCTGCAGCAGCTTGGCAGCCGGCATGTGATGGTGGTCCACGCCGAGGATGGTCTGGACGAGATCACCATCAGTGGAGAGACCCAGGTCGCCGAGTTGCGCGATGGTGTGATCCGCGAATACACCATTCGCCCCGAGGATTTCGGCATGACCCGCGTGGGCCTCGATGCGGTGCGGGTGAAAGACGCGCAGCACAGTCTCGCGATGATTCGTACCGCGTTCTCGGGTGAGCCGGGGCCTGCCAGCGACATGATCGCGCTCAATGGCGGTGCCGCGATCTATCTTGCAGGCCTTGCCGAGTCGCTGGCCGACGGTGTGCTGCGCGCCCAGAAAATCCTGCACTCCGGGGGTGCCGCCGAAAAACTCGCCCAGTTCGTTGCCTTCTCGCAGTCGCAGCCCAAGGCCTGAGGTTTTTATGGACCTGCAACCCGATACCCCGGATGTCCTCAAGCGCATACTTGGTCGCAAGGCCGAGGAAGTGGCCGCCAACTCGCAGGCGTTGGATCTCAAAACCCTGCGCAACGAAGCCCGTTCCGCGCCACCGGCCCGTGGTTTTCGCAGTGCGTTGAAACGCGCCGTCGATCAGGGCGAGGCGGCGGTAATTGCCGAGATCAAGAAGGCCTCGCCGTCCAAGGGCGTGATTCGCGAGAACTTCGACCCGGCAGCGATCGCCCGCAGCTACGAGAAGGGCGGCGCCAGCTGCCTGTCGGTGCTGACCGATCGCGATTTCTTCCAGGGGCATGACCTCTACCTGCAGCAGGCCCGGCAGGCCTGCCAATTACCGGTGCTGCGGAAGGACTTCATGATCGACGCCTACCAGGTCTGGGAGGCGCGCATGCTCGGTGCCGACTGTATCCTTTTGATCGTGGCGGCCCTCAGTGACGACCGCATGGCGGAACTCGATGGCCTGGCACGGGAGCTGGGCATGGATGTGCTGGTCGAAGTGCATGATGAGGCCGAGCTGGAGCGGGCGCTGGTGCTGGAGCCGGACCTGCTCGGCATCAACAACCGAAACCTGCGCACCTTCGATACCGATGTCGGGACGACGTTGCGGCTGTTGCCCCGGGTGCCGGCGGGAACGCTGCTGGTCACCGAAAGCGGGCTTGCCACCCGGGAAGAGGTGGCCACGATGCGCAAGGCCGGTGTGCACGGCTTCCTGATCGGAGAAAGCTTCATGCGCGCCGACGAGCCGGGCCACAAGTTGGAAGAACTGTTTAAAGTCTAATGTTTTAGGTTTTAAGCTGTTGACGTAAAACGTAAAACGTAAAAACGCTAGCGCGTATTGAAGATCACCATCGTCTTGCCGGACACCGAGATCAGTTCCCGTTCCTCAAGATCCTTCAGCACCCGCCCCACCATCTCGCGGGAGCAGCCGACGATGCGGCCGAGTTCCTGCCGGGTGATGCGGATCTGCATGCCGTCGGGATGGGTCATGGCATCCGGTTCGCGGCACAGGTCAAGCAGCGTGCGGGCGACCCGGCCGGTGACATCAAGGAACGCCAGATCACTGACCTTGCGACTGGTGCGTTTCAGCCGTTCCGCCATTTGCGCAGCGAGGCAGAACACGATCTCCGGATCTGCGTGCGCAAGCTGCTGGAACTTGCTGTAGCTGATTTCCGCCACCTCGCAGGCCGTCCGTGTCCGCACCCAGGCACTGCGAATGGTTTCCTGCGCAAACAGGCCCAGTTCGCCGAAGAAATCACCGGCGTTCAGGTAGGCAAGCACGATTTCGTGCCCATTCTCGTCTTCCATGACGACACTGACCGAGCCTTCAACGATGTAATACAGCGCGTCCGATGCGTCGCCGGCGAAGATGATGCCGTTGCGCGCGGGATAGCGTCGTCTGTGGCAGTGCTTGAGAAGTGCTTCGATTGTGTCCTGGTAAGGTCGCTTGGCGGAACCCACGACTTTGTCCATCGATTCGCATCCTTCGACGACTGATCTTCCTATGGGGACATGCCAGCGCCCGTGATGCAAGTTTCCAATCGCCTCGCGCCGCCGGGCCGGTTTTGCTGCGCTGCAAAAGCGACGTTTCCCCGGCGAGGCACAGTGATTATAATGCCAGCCCTTTTTTGTAACCGTCATTGATGCGGCAGGCGGATGCCGGCTGCCTGCGGCGGGGCGGTCCGGAACATCAATCGGGAGGTGCCAGTGCACGCCACCGTCAAATGGCTCGGTGAGGCCAGCTTCGAAGGAACCGCCGACAGTGGACACACGGTCGTCATGGACGGCCCGCCGGATGCCGGAGGCCGGAATCGCGGTACCCGTCCGATGGAGATGTTGTTGCTGGGGCTCGGCGGATGTACCGCATTCGACGTGGTGTATATCCTGCAACGGGGGCGGCATCCGGTCAGTGATTGTCAGGTCGAGGTGCAGGCGAAGCGCGCTGAAACCCCGCCCAAGGTCTTCACCGACATTCATCTGGTCTACCACGTCAGTGGTGAAGGCCTGAGTGAGGCGGCGGTCGCGCGGGCCGTGCGGCTGTCGGCAGAGAAGTACTGCTCGGCCTCGATCATGCTCGGCAAGGCAGCGAACCTGACGCACGAATACGTGCTCGAACAACGCTGAGGAATTCCATCATGCGTTCGCCGCGATCACGCGGCGCGTGAGTCGGGGGAGGGCTCGCTTTTGGTGCAATGGGACACGCTCAGGCTTCACGGTTTCAACAATCTGACCAAGTCGTTGAGCTTCAACATCTATGATGTGTGCTATGCGCGCAGCGCCGGCCAGCGTCAGGCGTACATCGATTACATTGACGAGGTCTACAATGCGGAGCGCCTGACCCAGATCCTGACCCAGGTGGCGAATATCATCGGCGCCAATGTGCTGAACATTGCTCGCCAGGACTACGACCCGCAGGGCGCCAGCGTCACGATCCTGATTGCCGAGGAAGAAACCGTGCCCAGCGAGGAGATCGGCGAGGCGGCCCCGGGCCCATTGCCGGATATCGTGCTGGCGCATCTCGACAAGAGCCACATTACGGTTCATACCTATCCGGAGACGCATCCGGACCACGGCGTCAGCACATTCCGGGCGGATATCGATGTCTCCACCTGTGGTGTCATCTCGCCGCTGAAGGCGCTGAACTTCCTGATCCACTCCTTCGATTCCGACATCGTCACGATGGACTATCGGGTGCGCGGCTTTACCCGTGACGTCGAGGGTCACAAGCACTTCATCGATCACGAGATCAATTCCATCCAGAACTACCTGTCCCAGGACACCAAGGAGCAGTACCACACCATCGATGTGAACGTGTATCAGGAGAACATGTTTCACACCAAGATGCTGCTCAAGGAACCACGGCTGTCGAACTACCTGTTCGGCGAGTCCGCGGAACAGGTGTCCGACGCCGAAAAACAGGAGATCCGGCGCAAGTTGCGAAGGGAAATGGCGGAAATCTTCTACGGCCGGAATGTGCAGCCCGGTCAGGAAGTCTCGCTTGGGCTCGAATTCCGCTAGGGAAACACTGATTTATTCCCGCGTCTGCGCCCGAGACCGGTTTTGGTCATCTGGCAAGGCGCGGTGCCGGTTCGGTAGCCTGAGCTACCGGGCCGGTGACGCAACACAGCCAGGGGCCAAAACCGGCCGGGCCCTTCGGGTTGGGCCGCATTTTTCCCGAATGCTGTGTTGCGCTGCTTGACCGCAGAATCACTGCGGCGCTGCGCAGCGCGCCTTGCCTCGGAAAAAATGCGGACTCCAACGCAGGCGTGCGAATAGATCAGTGTTTCCCTAGGGAGCGTCGACTTCATGGCCTATTACAAGCACCATGTATTTTTCTGTACCAACTGCCGGGACGGTGAGCGCGAGTGCTGCGCCGACAAGGGTGCCGCCGAGGCGCGGGCGTACGTCAAGTCGCGGGTCAAGGAACTGGGCCTGAATGGTCCAGGGAAGGTCCGGATCAACAATGCTGGTTGCCTGGATCGGTGCGAGGACGGGCCGGTCGTCGTGATCTATCCGGACGAGGTCTGGTACACCTATGTGGATCGCGAGGACCTGGATGAAATCATCGAAGGGCATCTGCTTGGCGGGCAGGTCGTCAGGCGGCTCCTGATTGGGCAATAAGGGTTCGGCGGATGCGCTTGAAGGGGCTGTACCTTTCGGGTACTATCCGCAGCCTTCGCAATTCGGAGCACGCGCTCCCACACGGTGGACGATTTACATGAAGACCTTTAGCGCGAAACCGGCCGACGTCGAGCGAGACTGGTACGTGGTTGATGCCGACGGCAAGACGCTTGGTCGTCTGTCCTCGGAGATTGCCCATCGCCTGCGTGGCAAGCACAAGCCCGAGTACACCCCGCATGTGGATACCGGCGACTACATCGTCGTGGTCAACGCGGACAAGCTTCGTGTCACCGGCCGCAAGGCCAGCGACAAGATGTATTACCGGCACACGGGTTACATCGGCAACCTGAAAAGCATCAATTTCCAGGGCCTGCAGGCGTCCAAGCCTGGCGAAGCCCTGCAGATTGCCGTCAAGGGCATGCTGCCGAAAGGTCCGCTTGGTCGTTCCATGCTGAAAAAGCTGAAGATCTACGCCGGCGTCGAGCACCGCCACGCCGCCCAGCAGCCCAAGGCGCTTGAACTCTGAGCCGAGCCGATAACCACCTGGACGGATTGAACATGGCAGAACAGCATTATTACGGTACCGGACGCCGCAAGACCTCGGCAGCTCGCGTCTTTCTGCGGGCCGGTGGCGGACGGATCACGATCAACGGCAAGTCGATTGACGACTATTTCGGTCGCGAGACCTCGCGCATGGTCGTGCGTCAGCCGCTGGAACTGGTCGAGGCGACCGACAAGTTCGATGTCGATGTCACCGTCTCCGGTGGCGGCCCCAGCGGCCAGGCCGGCGCCATCCGCCACGGCATCACGCGCGCACTGATGGAATACGACGGTGAGCTGCGTGGCAGCCTGCGCCGGGCCGGCTT
Source organism: Methylonatrum kenyense (assembly GCF_023195885.1). Taxonomy (GTDB): domain Bacteria; phylum Pseudomonadota; class Gammaproteobacteria; order Nitrococcales; family Aquisalimonadaceae; genus Methylonatrum; species Methylonatrum kenyense. The sequence continues at coordinate 86,660 of NZ_JALPKO010000007.1, read as the reverse complement.
CGTCACTCGTGACGCCCGCATGGTCGAGCGCAAGAAGATCGGCCTGCACAAGGCCCGCCGCGCCACCCAGTTCTCCAAGCGCTAAACCGCTTATTGGGGGATCGTCTAGCGGTAGGACTACGGACTCTGACTCCGTCAACCCAGGTTCGAATCCTGGTCCCCCAGCCAACAAGAAACCGGGGCCCCCAGCGGGGGTCCCGGTTTTTTGTTGGGTAGAAGATGCCAGGGTTCGAACCTGGAAGGTTCGAGCGCGTAGCGCAGCGAAGCCAACGCAGGAGCGGCAGCGACTGCGGCCCCAAAGGGGTGAGGCCCGAAGGGCCGAATAATCCTGGTCCCCCAGCCAACTGGGCCGAGGTGATACGTATTGCACCGCCGCGCCCGAGACCGGTTTTGGTCATCTGGCAAGGCGCGGTGCCGGTTCGGTAGCCATAGCTACCGGGCCGGTGACGCAACGCCGCCAGGGGCCAAAACCGGCCGGGCCCTCCGGGTTGGGCCGCATTTTCCCCGAGTCCGTGTTGCGCTGCTTGACCGCAGAATGACTGCGGCGCTGCGCAGCGCGCCTTGCCTCGGAAAAAATGCGGACTCCAACGCGGCGGTGCAATACGTATCACCTCGGCCCGTGCGGGGCCCCCAACGGGGGTCCCGGTTTTTTGTTGGGTAGAAGATGCCCAGGGTTCGAACCTGGAAGGTTCAACACCCAGGCAGGGCCGTAGGGCGGATCAAGCGCAGCGGATCCGCGCGGTGTGATCCCTTGGCGGAGTGGTACGGGGCAGTGGAAGTTTTTTCCTGGCCCTGGTGGGCCGAAGGCACGTCAGGCCAGGAAAAAGCTTCCACTGGCCCCAGGGCGATCGAGTCTTGCACCTGCTGAAAGGGCCATCGACGGCCGCGTTCTTGCGGCACACGTTCCCTCGCGGCGTTATTTGCCATTCGGCTGATTCTTCGCCGGTTTGCGATCAGGCGGCAGATCCAGCAGGTAACGGCGACCGGTCAGGGCGTCCTGAAGACGGTCGGCGAGAATCTCGACGATGCGCGGGTCCTCGCCGGCCAGGGCCGTCATCGCCGTCGATAATCCGGGGTTGCGGTCCCTTGCTGCCGCGCAGATCGCGTGCACATCGCCTTCCTCGCCGGCGTGGCGCCCCGGGGACAGGAACAGCATGGACAGGATGACCAGGCCGCTATTGAAGCCGGGCCGGTCCAGCAGATTCTCCAGCAGTGGTTCGTTGAACCGGTAACTGTCGCCTTCGCGCCGTTCCATTGAGGCCGGTGTCAGCCGCGCGACTTCGTCGCCCAGCAGGGCTGCCAGTTGGCCCGCGAGCACATTGCGTACCGCGCTGACCTCCGGGATCGGGCTGCCGTGATCCACCAGCGCCACCGAGGGGGGGTCACCGCCAGTCAGGTGTTGCCGCACGCCATCGCACAGGATCTCCGCCAGCCGCAGGTCCAACGCGCCTTCCAAATCCACCAGCGGCGCCGCCACACGAACCGCAAGCTCCGGCCACTCCTGCTGGATCTGCCCGAGTCGTCGGGGCAGGTAATCGGTCAGTGCCTTGCTCGGCCCGAAGAAGAAGGGCACCACCACCACGTCGTTGACGCCGGCCCGCGCGGCGCGGCTGACCTGCGGAGCCAGTGTCGGCGCAGGCGTTCCGTCGAGATCAGCCGCCGGGATCTTGTGGGAATGCAACAGCGAGGCTGGAGTTATTTCCAACGCCGTTTGTTCGCCGAGAAGCCGTGCCACCCGGCGCAGGTTGAAAGTCGCCGCCGGTTGGAGTGATCCGTTATCTACCAAAAAAATGGCGCGCATGTCTGTCCTGTTGCAGTCCCTTGAATCAAGCCGATTCTCACGGATTGTCGCAGCCGGTTAAAGTCGGGACTGCGGCGGAAAGGGCTTGGCGTGTACTGTTTTTGTCTAGGAGTTGGAAAAGAAAGTTCGTTGGATGGTATAAGTACATCTGGCGCTGGAAAATGCGCGCTAAATTGCTGCGTTGCAATAGGTTTTTCCGGCGGACGCGCGCGTACCGCACATCGATATCGCTGTCAGGACAGTCTTGCATGGATTACAAAGCATTTTCGGAGCTGGATAACTGGCGCGAAGCGGCGCTCGCGTTGGAAATGGATATTCGGAATACCGTTGTCGGACAGGCGCGGGCCATCCGTCTGCTGCTGGTTGCGCTTTTCGCGCGTGGCCATGTTCTTCTCGAAGGTGATGTGGGGGTTGGCAAGACGACGCTGCTGCGTGCCTTGTCCAAGGGCATCGGTGGCGGTTACCAGCGGCTGGAAGGCACCATTGACCTGTTGCCGCACGACCTGATCTATCACACCTATCTGGATGAAAACGGCCAGCCCCGGGTTGATCCGGGTCCGCTGCTGCGGCACGGCGAGGATCTGGCGGTGTTCTTCTTCAATGAGGTCAACCGGGCCCGACCCCAGGTCCACTCGCTGATGCTGCGGGTCATGGAGGAACGGACCCTCACCGCGTTCAACCGAGAGCACCGCTTCCCGCACCTGCAGGTGTTTGCCGACAGGAACCGCGTCGAGAAAGAAGAAACTTTCGAACTGCCGTCGGCGGCCCGGGACCGTTTCCTGATGGAAATCAATATCCAGCCGCCGGACTCCGACGAGGACCGTCGCGCGCTGATGTTCGACAGTCGCTTTCATGATGTGGACCGTTTGATCGATCAAGTGCCGACCGGGCGCTTGCCCTATGATCAGTTGGCTGCGCTGGCGCCGCAGATCCAGCAGGCCGTGACCGTCAGCGAGACGCTGCAGGATTACGGCCTGCGGTTGTGGCAGGCGACCCGCGATCCGGGCGCAGCCGGCGTGGATCTGGCAGACGTCGATATGAATTCGCTGATGGTTGCCGGCGCCAGCCCGCGTGGGGTCAGCCTGCTGATTCGGGCAGCCCGGGTCGCTGCCTGGCTGTCCGGGCGCGATTACGTCCTGCCGGACGACGTGCGTGAAATCTTTCCCGAAGTGATGACTCACCGCCTGTTCTTCACGCCGGCCTATGAACGGCGACGCAATGTGCTGGGTCCGGAGCTGAGCGAGGCCATCCTGCAGACGGTGCCTTCACCATGACTAGCGGCTGGCAACGGGCTGCAAGTCGGGAGTTCGACTACCGGCCCGGGTTTCGGCCAAGAGGCCTGATGCCAGGGGCGCACAAGGGTCTGGCGGCGGGTGCCGGCCATGAATTGCGTGATCGCGTATCTTTGCTTGAGCATCCGGACCCCCGCCGCCTGGCGTTGCGTTCCAGCGTGCAGGATCCCTTCAACCAGCTGCACGTTCATGTGTTCAACCAGCACAGCCGTATTCCGGTGCAGGTGTTGCTTGACGCGTCGGCTTCAATGGGTGGCCGCGGGCTGGAGAGGAAATGGGCCTTGACCCTGGATTTTATCGAGGCCCTGGCTTTTTCCGCCTGGCGGTTCGGCGATCAACTGGGTCTGGCGACCACGCCGGTGCTGGGCGAACCGCTCACGGCAACCCGCAGCGAGTCTCTGGTCCAGAGCACGCTGCAGCGCTTGCGAGAGACGCTGCCACAGGCTGCCACGCCGCCGGATTTCGACGGCCTGGCCCATGCCTTGCCGGCAACTCCGGGCATGGTTTTCCTGGTTTCCGATTTTCACCTGCCGGTCCGGGATCTCGAGCCGGCATTGGCCACGCTAACCGCGATGCATGATGTCGTGCCGATCGTGGTCTGGAACGAGGCTGAAATGGTGCCGCGCCGACGCTTCGGTTTCATGCTCGCGCGCGACGCGGAGACAGGTCGGGAACGGCACATCTGGGTGCGTCCCGGGCTTGCGCGCAAGCTCCAACTCGCCGCCGAAGAGCGCCGGCAAGCACTGCTCCGCCTGTTCCGGAGCTTCGGGCTGGAGCCCTTTTTCCTTGAAGGACGGGTCGATTCGAGCCGTCTAAACGCCTATTTCGCGGATCGTTAGCGCATGCGGCTGCTTGCTTGTATCTCCCTGCTTCTCGTCGTGGTCGGGTCCGCGCTGGCGGAGACGGAATCGCGCCAGCAGGTCATCGGACTTGGTTGGGAAGCACAGCTGGAGGATGCGCCAGTCCCCGCGATCCTCGAGGGGCCGCGTCCATACGGCCTGTTCGTCGGCGACAGCTTTGAACTCGTCGTGCGTTTGAAGCTTGAGGATGGGCTGACGCTGGAGCCGGGCAGTATTCCGACGGCACGCAATTTCGCCGGCGGCCTGGAGCGGCAGCGTGTGCGTGTTGAAACAAAGCGGACTGACGGCGAGCGCGAGGCGGTACTGCGAATCCAGTACCAGATTTTCGCCGCGCCGGTGGATGTGCAGCTGCACGATGTGCCTGGCTTCACCCTGGTGCTGTCGGGCGATGGCATGCGCGTGGAAACCGCCGTGCCTGGCTGGCGTTTCGCCCTGTCACCCCTCATCGGTGAAGCGATTGACCGCACGCCGGGAGAGGGTCGGATGTTGCCGGGCGTGGCGCCGGAACCCAGGGACGCGGCGCCGGCGCTGCTGGGGTTCGCGCTTTGCACCGCTGGTGGGGCAGGCCTTGCTTTCTTCGTCTGGGGCTGGCCGTTGTTGCGGGACGGGCGGCAGCGGAACGCTTTCGCGCAGGCCCGACACGACATTCGCCAGCTGCGTCGTACGGATGGTCAGGATCTCGCGGTCCGGGCGGTTCGCCGGGTGCATCGGGCACTGGACGAGACCGCAGGCGAAACCCTGATGCTGCGCAGGCTGCCGGCCTTCATCCAAAGCCGGCCCTGGCTGCAGCCGGCCGAGGCGACTTTGCGCGAGTTCTTCGCGACCTCTGCCAGCGCCTTCTATCGGGAAGGCGCGACGGTCGAGTCGGTCGACCTGGACGAGCTCGAACAGTTGCTGCGCCAGTGTGACCGATTGGAGCGACGGCAGTGAGCGGTCTGGCGCTGGATGCCTGGTGGCCCCTGCTGCTGTTGCCGCTGGCGGTATTGCCGTTGCTTCGCTCGGGGCAGGATCGGCTGGTTTATCCCTGGCTGCCGTTGCTGCCGTCCGACCCGCTATCCCGTATTTCCGACTGGTTGATCCGCGGACTGGCGTCAGCGGCCATGCTTGCCCTGATCCTGGCGCTTGCCGGGCCGCATCTACCGGAAGAGATCGAACCGACGACCGTCGAGGCGGTGCAGGTCATGCTGGTCGTCGACCGCAGCCGCAGCATGGGAGACGACTTCGAGCAGGGGTCGCCTTACCGGCGTTACGAAAAGGCACGGGAGATGATGCATGAGATCGTGTCCCGTCGCCCGGACAACCTTTACGGGGTGATCGGTTTTTCCACAGCGCCGCTGCGAGCCATCCGGCCTACCGGGAACACCGACGCGGTGCGGGCGGCCATTGATGCCGCCACCGATCGCGGTCTGACCCTGACCGAAGTCGCGGCCCCGCTGGTGCAGGCGCTGGACAGTTTTCATGGCCACGCCGGGGCGTCCGAACGGGTGATCCTGCTGGTATCCGACGGCGAACTTGGCGTTGACGGCCAGCATGCGGTACGGCTTCGGCTGTGGAGTCGCGATGCCGGCGTTCGCTTGCACTGGCTGCGCTTTCCGTCGCCTTCGGATGACGTGGTGGGACGGCCCAGCGGCTGGCAGACGCGCGAGGCGGAGGGCATTCATTTCCCGACCGTGATGGGCAGTCTCGAAGTGCCGACCCGAGAAGTCTGGGCGAATGAGGAGGATGCCGTGGATCAGGTGCTGGCCGGTCTGGACGCCCTGGAGACGGGCCCGGTACCGATGCAGCAGGTAAGCCCCCGGCGCGAACTGGACCGTCCCCTTTACATTGCTGCCGGGCTATTGCTGTTCGCCCTGGTCGGCTTGCGCAGCATGGAGTTGGAACGATGACTCAGCGAAACCGGGCGGTGCGTGGACTAGCTGCGCTGCTGGTGCTGGTGCTGGTGCTTGCGGTCGGAGCGGTTCATTACGGCCGGCTCTGGCTGGATATGACAAGCTACAATCGGGCCCTGGCTTCCGGGGATGCCGATGCGATCGCCTGGGATGCCGCTCCCGAGCTGCTCATGGTCAAGGCCCACCATCTTGCCGAGGCCGGGCGGATCGACGAGGCGATCGCGGGATATCGACTGCTGGAGCAGCAGGTCGACGATGAACAGCTTGCAGCCGTTCTCTACAACCTGGGTACCACACATTTCCAGCTCGCACGGCAACTGTATGACCAGCCGCGGACCAACGTCGCGCCGGTAATCCAGCAGGCCCGGATCGCCTTCATGCGCGCGCTGCGCGCCGACAGCGATTTCTATGCGGCCAAGTACAATCTGGATTACCTCGGGCTGCCGCGGGCGGAGACGCCGGGCCAGACCGAAGGGGCGGTCGATGACGTTGCCGATCCGGAAGCGGGTGGTACGCACCGCTGGCAGCTGTTGCAGGAGTTTCCGGAGGGCATGCCATGATCCGCGGCCGCATTCGTCTGCTGCTGCTGATCGGTGCCCTTGCGCTGACGGTGATCGCCGTTTTTCGACCGTCACTGCCGGCCGAGCGGGAGGTCTTTCACTATCTGTTCGTGGTCGACGTCACGCGCAGCATGAACGTGCCGGATTACCTGCTGAACGGTGAACCCATCAGCCGGCTGGAGCTGACCCGTCGCAGCCTGCAGCGCTTCCTGCGGGAGGTGCCCTGCGACTCGAAGGTCGGCATTGCCCTGTTCTCCGGCTGGCAAACCGGCCTGTTGCTCAACCCGGTGGAGGCGTGCGGTCATCGGCAGGAGCTGACTGAACTGGTCTCGGATATCGACTGGACCCTCGGCTGGGTGCCGCAGAGTAACGTGCGACGTGCACTGGTCGACGGTATGGCACATCAACGGCGCATGGAGTCACCGCCGACCCTGGTGTTCATTTCGGACGGCGACGAGGCGCCGGCGTTCGGCGGCGCCGGCGGTTGGACCGGAGCCTCGGTGCCTGAGTTGGCCGCACCCGTGATTCTGGTCGGTACCGGGTCGGAGGAGGCATCAAACGTGCCCCGACTGGATCCGCGTGGCCAGTCCACCGGGTTCCTGTCGCTGCCCTCGGGGGCGGCGGCGGTATCCCGGCTGGACGAGGAGCATCTGGTCGGCCTCGCTGCCGAGCCGGACATCAGTTATCTGCGCCTGCGCGACGACGAGCAACTCGTGACTGATCTGCTGGGCCCGGAACATGCCACACGGCTGCCGGGCGAGCGCCCGCTGGCACCCCTGTTCGCGGGGCTCGCCCTGTTGCTGCTGGTTGCCGTTCATGTGCCGGCACTTGTCAACCGCGGTCCGCGTCCGTAGACTCTCGACCGTTGTCAAGCCAGAGGCGGTGAATCCGTTGGAACCGAGCAGTAGTCGATCTAACAGGATGGCGCAATAGCGCCGGCGCCCGCTTTAGACCCCCCGCGGTCACGAATCCGGCGTCGGCCGTGATTCGGTGACTGAACACCCCTGAATCCCCATTCTGCAGGACCCTCCGGTGCGTTTGAGCGCCGGTACCAGAGAAGCCATGTCTGTCATGGTCGCGTCTAATCCGTGTCCCACACTTGGGCGCTTGGAGACGCTGATCCCTGGCCGATGTCCGCGACCGGGTCCATCCAGGCTGCCCTCGATGCCTGCGCTGTCGCCGTCTCCCCAACCACAGGAGACGCAATCGTGGAAAAGACCGAACAGATTCTGGAGCTGCTGCAGCTCTTCCGCGCCGATCGCGGCGATCTCCTGGAACGCCTGCTCGAAGAGATGGCGGTCCAGGACATCGCTGATGCGATGCAGGACCTCGGGGCCGAAGAGATGGCCGCGCTGCTGCGCAAGGTGCCGGCCGAACGGCGGACACCGGTGTTCGCCTATCTGGCGCCGGGGATGCAGTTCACTCTGCTCGATCAGTTGCCGGAGGGCGACGCCCGGGCATTGCTCGCCGAACTTGTGCCGGATGACCGCACCGCGCTGCTGGAACGACTGGAGCCCGAGCAGTCGGAACGCTTGCTGAAGCTGCTGCCCGCACCGGAAATGCAGGAGGCCATGCGCCTGCTGGGTTATCCGGAGAGGTCGGCCGGCCGTCTGATGACGCCGCGGTTTCTCACGGTCAAGGAGGACTGGACCGTCGAACGTGCGCTGGATTACGTGCGTGACCGGAGCGCGGGCGGCGAGACCGTTAACGTCGTTTTCGTGGTGGACCAGCGCAATCGGCTGCTGGGCCGGATCCGGCTGCGTGATTTCGTGCTTGGGCGGCCATCCCAGCGCATCGCCGACATCATGCAGGACGACCCGGTCAGCATTATCGCCAGCGAGTCCCGCGAGGAAGCCGCCCGCCTGATGCAGCATTACGACCTGGAAGTGTTGCCAGTGCTGGACCAGAGCGGGGTGTTGCTGGGCATCGTCACGGTCGACGACGTCATTGACGTGGTCGAGGAGGAGGCCACCGAGGACTTCCACAAGATGGGTTCGGTGGGTGTGCTGAATCTCAGCCTGAAGGAGGCCCGCCCGAGCCTGCTGTATCGCAAGCGCGTCGGCTGGCTGGTGCTGCTGGTGTTCATGAACATTTTCGGTGGTGCCGCCATCGCCCATTTCGAGGACACCATCGAGGCGGTCATCGCGCTGGTTTTCTTCCTGCCGTTGATTGTTGACTCCGGAGGTAACGCGGGGTCCCAGTCTGCGACGCTGATGGTGCGTGCGCTGGCCACGGGTGATGTACGCATGAAGGACTGGTTGCGGCTCTGGGGCAAGGAGCTCGGCGTTGCCACGGCCCTGGGTCTGACCATGGGGCTGGCGGTGTCCACGATTGGTCTATGGCGGGGCGGCCCCGAGGTCGCGATCGTGGTTGCGCTGGCCATGGTCTGCGTGGTGATTGTCGGCAGCATGATCGGCATGCTGTTGCCGTTCCTGTTGACCCGCATGAAGCTTGATCCCGCGACGGCCAGTGCGCCGCTGATCACCTCCATCGCGGACATCTGCGGGATCATGATCTATTTCTCCATTGCCACGGCGGTGCTGACGCTGCCGGCCGGCGGATGACCAGGGAGGGTTTCGTTATGTGCAAGCTGCGTTATGTGATGTTGCTGGCCGCGGCCTTGTCGCCACTGGCGGCCCAGGGAGCAGGCCAGTGGGTGGTCCAGGACGCGGATCTTGCCGATCCGCGGTCCTGCGACATGGAGCTCTGGCACAGTGATTTCGAGGATGCGAATTTCGTGAACCTGGCCTGCCGCGGCACGGCACCGCTGCAACTGCTGGGTGAAGTCGAAATGCCACGTGGCGGCGACCGCGAAGCCTACCGGCTGGAGGGCAAGGCGCTCGGCCGGGAGCTGGAAACCGACGGCTACGGGTTAGGGCTCTTCGTCGCGGCCGGCTACGACAGCGACAGCCGCAATTGGGAAGAGGGCGAGGTGTTCGGCATGCTGACCCTGGAGCCGGTCGCCGACCGCCTGTTGGTGCACCTCAACCCAGGTGTAGTCTGGAGCCGGGAAGACAGTCGCTGGAGCCCGTTCTGGGGCGTGGGCGGCGAACTGGCCCTGTTCGGACCGGTGGAACTTGCGGCCGAGGTCTTCGGCGTCGACAACAATGCGCCGACGTTGCATGGCGGTATCCGGTTCGTGCTGTTCGATGACCAGGTGGAGCTGGACATCAGCTACTTCGAGGAAACCGAGTCCGGCGGAAGTGGTGGTTTCTCCGCCGGCATCGGCTTTCAGTTGGCACAGTTCTGAGGAAAGACTGGTTTATTCGCGGGTTCGCTTTCTAAACCGGCATCATCGGCACCGGGGTGCGTGAAACACCCCGGTGTTTTCATTTGCGGAACAGCCAGAAAAGCAGCGACAAAACCAGGCTGACCAGGATGCTGGTCATGATCGGAAAGTAGAACGTGCCGCCTTCCCGGCGAATGATGATGTCGCCGGGAAGCCGACCGAGCCCTATTCGCGAGATCCAGGGCCACAGCAAACCGATCAGGAGTACTGCGAGGCCAATGATGATCAGCGTGCGCTGCATGGTTCAGGCTTTCAGGGTCTTCACGCCGTCGGCTTCGGCCAGCAGCAGCACGTCGGCGCCGCGCATGGCAAACAGCCCGTTGGTGACCACGCCGGGCAGATTGTTCAACTGCTGTTCCAGCTTCATCGGCTCGCTGATGCGCAGGTCGTGGACGTCGAGGATCACATTGCCATTGTCGGTGGTGTATCCCTCGCGCAATACCGGGCGTCCGCCCAGCTTGACCAGTTGCCGCGCCACATAGCTCCTTGCCATCGGGATGACTTCCACCGGCAGCGGGAATGCACCGAGTGTCCCCACCATCTTGCTCTGGTCGACCATGCAGACGAAGGTCTTGCTGGCCGCCGCGATGATCTTTTCCCGGGTGAGTGCGCCGCCCCCGCCCTTGATCAGTTCCAGGTGGCGGTTGGTTTCGTCGGCACCATCCACGTAAACCGGCAGGTCGCCGGATTCGGTCAGCGTCATGACCCGGATGCCGGCCGCCTGCATCTTCTCGGTCGAGGCCTCCGAACTCGATACGGCGCCTGCGATCTGGTCGCGGATAGCGGCCAGTTCCTCGATGAAGAAGTTCACGGTGGAGCCTGTGCCGACGCCGACCACCTCGCCCCGCGGCACATAGTCCAGCGCGGCCCTGGCCGCAGCGCGTTTCAAATCGTCCTGATTCATCTGCTTCTCCTCAAATTGACTGCGGCCAATGATACGGTTCCTTCGGAACCGCGCCAATCGATGGCAGACGTGCGTACCGCCTGGTGTTTCCTTACACTGAGCGCCCCACACAGTCCGAAGAACAAGAGCCTATGAGCCGAAGCTACCTGGAGCGCATTCTCACGGCCCGTGTCTACGACGTGGCGATCCAGTCGCCGCTGGATCCGGCACCGAATCTGTCGGCGCGGCTGGATAATCGCGTGTTGCTCAAGCGCGAAGACCTGCAGCCGGTGTTCTCGTTCAAGCTGCGCGGCGCCTACAACAAGATTTCGAGCCTGCCCGAGGAGGCCCGGACCCGCGGCGTGATCTGCGCCTCGGCCGGCAACCATGCCCAGGGTGTGGCACTGGCGGCGCGGCAGATGGGGATCAAGGCCGTGATCGTGATGCCGCGGACCACGCCGCAGATCAAGGTACAGGCGGTGCGGCGTCTGGGTGGCCGTGTCGTCCTGCATGGCGACGGTTACGACGAGGCGGCGGCCCATGCGGCCAAGTTGATGGAAGAGCGCGGCATGAGCTGGGTGCCGCCGTATGACGATCCGGACGTCATTGCCGGTCAGGGCACCGTCGCCATGGAGATCCTGCAGCAGCATCCGGATCCGATCGACGCGATATTCGTTGCCGTTGGCGGCGGTGGCCTGATGGCCGGTGTCGCTTCCTACGTCAAGCACCTGCGTCCGGACATCCGTGTGATTGGCGTCGAGCCCGAGGATGCCCCGACCCTGTACGAGTCATTGCGCCGGAACAAGCGTGTCCAGCTGGAGCAGGTTGGACTGTTCGCCGATGGCGTCGCCGTCCGCCAGCTGGGCAAGGAACCTTGGCGCATCTGCCGTCAGCATGTGGACGAGGTGGTGCTGGTCAATACCGATGAAATCTGTGCCGGTATTCGCGACATCTTCGACGACACCCGCTCCATCGTCGAGCCGGCCGGTGCACTCGGCGTCGCCGGTATCAAGAAATACGTGGAGCGCGGGGGTGTCAGCGGGCAGACCCTGGTTTCCATCAATTGCGGCGCCAACATGAACTTCAGCCGGCTCGGGCACGTGGCCGAGCGTTCGGAGGTCGGCGAGCACCGCGAGGCGGTGCTGGCGGTCACGATCCCGGAGCGTCCGGGCAGCTTCCGGCAGTTCTGTCAGGCCATTGGCCAGCGCGGCATTACCGAGTTCAACTACCGTTTCGCCGATCCGAGCCAGGCTCATGTGTTCGTTGGCGTGCAATTGAACGATGGCCTGGAGGAACGGGACAAGCTGGTCGCCAGCCTGATCGAACAGGACTACCCGGTGCTGGACCTGACCAACAACGATCTGGCCAAGACCCATGTGCGGCACATGGTGGGTGGTCATGGTCATATGGTGGAAAACGAACTGTTGTACCGTTTCGAGTTTCCGGAGCGGCCCGGTGCGCTGCTCAAGTTCCTGACCCGGTTGGGCAAGCGCTTCAATATCAGCCTGTTTCACTACCGCAATCATGGCGCGGCCTATGGCCGCGTGCTGGTGGGCGTCCAGGTGCCCCCGGCCCAGCGCGGGACATTCCTCGAGTTTCTCGACAAGCTGGATTACCGCTATCACGAGGAGACCGCGAATCCGGTTTACGGGCTGTTTCTGAGTTAAGGAAAAACTGGTTTATTCGCACGCCTGCGTTGGAGACCGCATCGGCGGGCGCCGATGGCGTGGATCGATCAGAACGAGAATTGCAGGTTCATCGTGCCGATGTCGAGCTCGCTCTCGTCAAGCTCGTAACGCTCGTACTCGAAGCGCATGTCCAGTTGTTCCGCCAAGCCGAAGCGCAAGCCGATGCCGTAGTACAGCTCGCGGCTGTCTCGGCGACCCGAGACGCTGCGCGGACTGCTGCCGGATTCGTCCCAGAACATCTGGCCGATGCGCGCGTAGGGGGCCAGGCCACTGCTGAGCGGCATCGACAACAGGCCTGAGAAACTCCAGCCGGCCATGTCATCGCCACCCGGTTCCCGGGCACCGCGCGCACCGAGATCCTGATAGCCGAGCTCCAGCGAGACAAACGGATTGACGCGCAGTCCGCCACTGATTCGCCAGTGGTCGTCATCGCGGAACTGGTCGCTGCGGAAGTCGTCGAAGCCGCTACTGTAGCGGTGCGGTTCAGACAGGCTGTCGCCGCCAAAAGATTCGAATTCGGGCGTCAGGTACTGCTGCGCCTGGGCGCTACCAAGCGCGCCGCAGCAGGCGAGAGTCACGACCAGAAGTCCGCACTGTGTTGTTTTTCTGTCCATCTTGCTTCGCCTGCGAGCCTGTCGCTGCCTCCCGCCGAACAGTTCCGCCATTCACAAGGGCGGAAATGCGCTGACGCCACAACGGTTTCTTACCCTCAACTATATACCCGATTTGCAAAAAAAACACAGATAATTTTGTTTTGTTGCAGTAATGAGACAGCTATCGCAAGGCCGTCAGCTCCTTGTCCCTCCTCACAATGCCTGTCATCGCGAATAGATGACACCGATGCCGACGTTGACCCGGGGGCCGCTGCGGTATCGATCAGTGCGCGCGGCATCTTCCGGCCACAGATGCAGATCCTCGGCAATCACCACCGGATAGGTGTAATCGGCATCCCCGACCTTGCCGTCGCGATTCGGTGCAAGTCGGCCGCGAACCGTGACCAGCCTGCCGGTTGTCCAGTCTCCGGGTTCGAGATACGTGGCGTACTCGACCAGGAAACGGCCCTGGGACTGGCGCCGGTGTGCCGGCAGCTGCCGCTGGTCCAGTGGGTAGGCCAGCAACTCGATTTCGGTGCCGGCATCCTTGGGCGTGGTCTCGATGATGCGACCGCCCCAGACGACGGGCTCGCCACGGAAGTTGTCGCGCCCAGCGGCAACCGCTTCCGCGGTCAGGTCGGTCCGCGCCGCAGCCAGGTCATAACCGGGTCCCGTGGCGCAACCGGAAAGCAGCAGCGCCAGGCAGATCGCGGTCAGCAGCAGCGGTGTGAATCGACGTCGTGCCATTATCGCCAGTGGTGCCTTGGGTGCCTGGGGAAGAACGGATCATAGTGCGAGCGCAGGAACGGGTCCCGGTAGTACCAGGGGTCATAATAATACGGTGGCGGTAGCGGCCGGAGTTCCGGCCAGAGGTGATGGCCCTGGACCCTGACCCGGGGATAGGGATAGTCATGTTCCCCGACCTTACGTGCTTCGGTGCCGTCCAGCGTACCGACCACGGTGATCTGGCGGCCTTCTTCATAGACGGCCGGATCCAGGAAATCCTCGAACACGGCAAGGAAGCGGCCGCGGCTCGTGCTATCGCCAACGGGCCGACCGTCCCTGCGCAGGTCCCGGCCAACCACCTCGATCAGTGTCGTGTCACTGCGATTCTCGACCGCTGCGATCTGGCCCCCGAACCGTACGCTCGCATCCTTGACCGCATCCGGCTGGTGCCGGGCCTGCTCGAGGCTGGGCGGATCGGCGGCGAGCTCGACATCGAGCGCCTCGGGCATCGCGGCGCAGGCGCAAAGCAGAAAAGGCAGCACTAGCAGGCCGAACACAACCGACCGCCGCAGGTGATGCGGCGTCCGGTCGGCAAGGCTTCGCGGGGTATTGCGTGGCATCACGGCGCTCGAACGGCGGCAGGAGTGGTTTCCCTCTCAACCTAGACCGTGTTCGAAGGCACCGGTTCCGGCCCAGGTCAGTCCTCGCCGCGCGCTGCCAGCTGGGTTTCGGCACCGTCCTGAAGCTGGGCGAGGGCACCGGCAGTGTGCTGGCGGAAGGCCGTCATCTGCGAGTCCGGCACCGGCTCACCGGTGGGCAGGTCAATCGACATCGGATCGTAATGATTGCCTTCCACCATGAACTCATAGTGCAGGTGCGGCCCGGTGGCGAGGCCTGAGCGACCAACGTACCCGATGACTTCACCCTGTTCCACGCGACTGCCATTGCTCAGGCCGTCGGCATAGCGGGACATGTGGGCGTAGAGGGTCCGGTAGCGGTTGTTGTGCTGGATGATGACCGTATGGCCATAGCCACCCTTGCGCCCGACGTGGACCACACGGCCGGCACCGGAGGCCATGATCGGTGTGCCGGTGGGGGCGGCGAAATCGGTACCCAGGTGCGGGCGCCGCTCGCCCAGCACCGGGTGCATCCGGTTGCGATCGAAACCGGAACTGATGCGTGCATTCTGTACTGGTCGGCGGATAAAGGCCTTGCGCAGGTTTTCACCGTTGGCGCCGTAATAACCGACCGTGCCGTCTTCCTGCTCAAAGCGCAGTGCCGTGTGCCGACGGGAACCATTAATCAGCTTTGCGGCGAGGATGCGGCCGTCGTTGACCATTTCGTCATCGAGGAATTCGGCCTCGTACACGATCGAGAAGGTGTCGCCCTGGCGGATGTCCCGATTGAAATCCAGCTGCCACTCGAAAATGCTCATGAACTGCATCACCTGGCGCTGGCTCAGGCCGGCGCGCCGGGCCGAGACGAAAAGCGAGCGGTCGATGGTGCCGGAGGCTTCCACCACGCGGGTCTCGAGCACTTCCTCGACGATCCGTGTGCTGAAGCCGTCTTCCGCATCCCGTTCCACGACCAGGGTGCGAACGCTGTCCATCGCGTAGCGCAGACTCTGTAGACGGCCATCCTTGTCGACGTGGAACAGCAGTTCGTCGCCGGGATAGATCCGCCGCAGGGCCTTGACCCGATCATCGGCGTTGGTGACCCGGTGGGTTTCCTGGGCGCTGATGCCGGCCCGACTGAAAATCGCCGAGAGGCTGTCACCGGAACGGACGGTGACCTTCTGGTAGTCGGGTTCGGTATCCGGCGCCAGCTCGACAATCCGCTTGAAGACGAGCAGTTCGCCGGTGGCGATATCATGCAGCCGCGGCATCGGCAGAAGGCTGTCGAGGACAACGCCTGGCTGCCAGTCCCGAGGAGTCGCGGCGGTGGCTGATTCCTGTTCCGCTTCGTCGGTGCTGTCGGCGACGGCTTCGTCAGCCTGCTGCTGGTCGGCCTTGTCAGCCCGTCCGTCGCCCAGTGGTTTTTCCGGTTTGTCGCCGGCAGCCTGCTCATCGCTGTCGGCAACGTCCAGGGCGCGCGATCCGGTTTCGTTCCCGGCTTCGCCGGGCACCAGGCTCGCCGGTTGCGGGGCCCTGGCCAGACCAATCACGAGTCCGATCAGAATGATGCCGTAAAGGAGGGGAGCCAGCCTTTTTCGGAGGCGGTGTCGTCGGTTGAAGCGCGGACCATCAAGTTTGAAATCAAGATCGGTCAGTCGCGTGCCCTGCACACCATACCTCCAGGAATCGGTTAGGCCCGCAGTGCAGATACACACTCCCCCGAGTGAGTCGACGCGGTTCCGCGCGCGTTCTTGTTATCTGCCCGACAGGAATTGATCAAGGCTGCAACTTACCCTATCCCTTTGTCCCACTCAAGTGCAGGAATCTGACGCAACATATTGCGTATGCAGGAGTTTTGCGACCAGCCCGGGTGTGGCCAAAAAGCGACAGCACCAGATGAGGGCAGGCTGACACCTAAATGAAACCTCTGCGGGACGTTTTTTCGGGTTGGCGACAGTGCGTGTTGCAGAATATCCACACATGTTGCGGGCCATGCTGCAGCGGCCAAACCCTGCTTGCCAGGCCGTATTACCGCGAACGATTCAGCGCCGTTCGGCCTCGGCAGCAGGCACATCTTCCAGCGCCAGTATCGCTTCCCACTCGTCAGCCTCGACCGGCATGACGGACAGTCGATTGCCTTTCTGCACCAGCCGCATGTCGGCGAGCTCGGGGCGCGCCTTCAGCTCGTCCAGGGTGATCTTGCGATTCAGGCGTCGCTTCAGGGTCACATCCACCATGAACCAGCGTGGATTGTCCGGATGGCTTTTCGGATCGTAGTGCGGATCCTCCGGGTCGAAGGCCGTGTGATCCGGATATCCGGCGCGGCTTATCTCGACGACGCCGACGATGCCGGGCGGTTTGGTGTTGGAGTGGTAGAAGAACGCCTGGTCACCGACCTGCATCTGGTCACGCATCATGTTGCGCGCCTGATAGTTGCGAACACCGTCCCACGGCTCCGTTTGCCCGGGCCGTTCGGCAAGGTGATCGATGCCAAACACGTCCGGTTCGGACTTCATCAGCCAGTAACGCACGTTGGTCCTCCCTGTCGCGAATGGGCCGGCGAAGGCTGATGCCTTGCCGCGCACAGGCGTTTGCCTCCGGCAGTAAACCAATACCGGACTTCGGCTTCAACGGAAGCGGCGCAGGTCCAGCTCGGTGATCACACCGTGCAGTGGCACGTCCCAGGCTTGGGCTGGCAACTGCGGGACTTCCTGGAAGCCGAAGCCGACGCCCAGCAGGAGCGGGCGGCGCCAGCCCTGCTGCCGTTGCAGGAAGGCGAAGCTGCGGTCGTAAAAACCGGCACCCATGCCCAGCCGGTTGCCGGCACCATCGAATGCCAGCAAGGGGGTAAGGACCAGGTCCAGTTCCCGCGGCTTCAGCCTTGCCGCCCGCGCTCCGGGTTCGCCGATGCCGAAACGGTTGGGTCGCAAGCGCGTTTCGGCGGTGATCTCCCGAAACCAGAGCCCGCGTTCACCGAACGGCTTCAGCACGGGGACAACGATCCGCTTGCCCTGCCGTCGGCCTTCCGCCAGCAGCGGCCGCAGATCCGGTTCGCCGCGGTGGGGCAGAAACAGTGCCAGGCGACGCGCCTTTTGCCAGGGCAGCAGGCGAGAAATCGTGTGACACAGTTTGGCGCTGAGCGCATTGCGCGCCGCCGCCGACAACTGTGCGCGTTGCTGACGCATGGCGCGGCGTATCGCGCTGCGATCGGTGTCAGGGCTCATGGGAATCGGGCCGTTTGGTCGTGGACAGACACCCCCCGCCTGCGCCGTCCCGGCGTCGCCCCTTGAACCCTGTGGTTCAGGTGGGGAGGACGACTGGGGCCTTAGGCTTTCCGCTCCTGGCGGACATGCACACCGGCGTCCAGCACGCAGCTCCCCGGGCGAAAAAGTTGAGGCTCAAGAATCGCTATGCCGGATCTCGAACGCCGCAGGGGGTGCCTGGCTCCATGGTGGGGCCAGCAGCGCCGCGGTGCAAGCCGTAGCTTCCATCTGCAGGCGCGGCCCGCGGTGGGTGGCGCGGATGGGTGGGTAATTGCTACTCCTTGGTCGGCAGGACGCTGGCGATCCGCTGACTCATGGTCTGGATCCGGTCCTGTACCAACTGGCTGATGTCCGCGCCGTCCTCGGTGGTCTGCAGCATCTCGTGGGTGATATTCAACGCCACCATGACCGCAATGCGGTCGGCCCCGACCACCTTGCCGCTCTTGCGTACTTCGCGCATGCGCCGGTCCAGGTAGGCGGCCGACTTCATCAAATCGTTCTTTTCATCCTCCGGACAGGCAATCAGGAACTCCTTGTCCAGAATGTGTACCTTGACCGGTTCCACCGTGCGTTCCATCAGTGCTGCTCCATCGCTTTGAGTCGGCTGATCATCGCCTCGATCCGCGATCGTGCGAGCTCGTTCTTCTCCAGCAGACCGGCGCGTTCCGCATTCAGGCTTTCCTGGGACTGGCGCAACACGCGATTTTCCTCGCGCAGCCGAAGGCACAGCTCAACCAGTTGGTCGACTCGCTGCTCGAGAAGCTGGAGGTCCTGACGAATCTTTCCTGCGTCCGCGTTATCCATGGTCTGCCGCGTTGCTCCCCCTGTTTGCCAACGCCGGTCCGGCGCCGGCAGCAAGCCGCCGGCACCGCCGGAACCCAATGGTAGGATAGCCTGTCCGGCAATCACAGACTTGTTTCAGAAATCTGCCGGCGAAATGGAGGACGGCCATGGTCGATCAGACCTGTACGCATGCCGAACTGGAAGCGGCTCTCGGCGCGGTATCCGCGCAGATGGGGGCCGCCGAGAGCCAGGGGCTGTTGTGCGGCATGCTGAGTGCGTCGTCGAAGACCGAGATTGCGGAATGGATCGCGCGGGTTCTCGAGGATGCCGAGCCGAAGGGTGACCCGGCGCGGCGCTGTCTGGAGCAACTCAGTGTGCTCTGGCAGCAGACCCGTGATGGGTTGCAGGATCCCGACCTCGGTCTGCAGCTGCTGCTGCCGGCGGCAGAAACAATGCTGTCCGCACGTGCTGGAGGGCTGGCGGCCTGGTGCCAGGGCTTTCTCTACGGGCTTGGTCATGACCAGCAGGACCGCGTCGCGAAGCTGCCTGGTGAGGCTGCCGAGGCGGTGCAGAGCCTGTCGGAAATCGCCTTGCTGGACCCGGATGCCAGTGGCGAGGAAGACGAGGCGGCCTTCTCCGAACTGGAGGAGTTCGTCCGCGTCGCGGCACTGCTGGTGCATGAGCAACTCCAGCCGCTGCGTCGGCAGCGGCCAGTGCCGGTGCAACTGCCGGATGACGGAACCATTCACTAGGAAATAGTTGAAAAGTCCACCCATGCCAGGAGAGGTGTTGTGATCCAGGAGGAATACCGCCGTCGCCGCGAGGAACTGATGGCGATGATGGGGGAGCAGGCGGTTGCGGTTCTCGCTGCTGCTCCCGAGCAGATTCGCAACCGCGATGTGCATTACCCCTATCGGCAGGACAGTGACTTCTTCTACCTCACCGGGTTCGCTGAGCCCGAGGCGGTGCTCGTGCTGGTGCCGGGGCGAGCCCAGGGCGAGTACATCCTGTTCAACCGCGAGCGCGATCCGGATCGCGAGGTCTGGGACGGGCCGCGCGCCGGACAGGACGGTGCCTGCGATCAGTTCGGCGCTGACGATGCCTTTCCGATCGACGATATCGACGACATCCTGCCGGGCATGCTGGAGGGTCGGCAGAAGGTGTACGGTAGCCTTGGCCAGCACCCGGAAATGGACCAGATGCTGTTCGGCTGGGTCAATCAATTGCGCGCCCGTTCACGCCTGGGAGTCAGGGCGCCGGACGAGTTCGTCTCGCTGGAGCACCTGCTGCACGAAATGCGGCTGTTCAAAAGTGCGGCGGAACTGGCTCAGATGCGGGAGGCGGCCGCGGTGGCGGCCAAGGCGCATCGACGGGCCATGCAGCGCTGCCGGCCGGGACTTTTCGAATACCAGATCGAGGCGGAATTCCACGCCGTGTTCCGCGACCATGGCGGTGAGCATGCCTATCCGCCGATTGTCGGCGGTGGCCGCAACGGCTGCATCCTGCATTACATCGATAACCGGGCCGAGTTGCGTGATGGCGACCTGCTGCTGATCGATGCCGGTTGCGAACTTGACTGCTACGCCTCCGATATCACGCGCACCTTTCCGGTCAACGGACGTTTTTCCGGGGAGCAGCGCGCAGTCTACGAGATCGTGCTTGCCGCGCAGCAGGCAGCAATCGTCGCGACCCGGGCCGGTAACCACTGGAACGAGCCGCATGAACAGGCGGTGCGTCTACTGGTCCAGGGCTTGGTTGACCTGGGCCTCCTGGACGGTGACATCGACGGCTTGATCGAGCAGGAAGCCTACCGCCCGTTCTACATGCATCGCACCGGCCACTGGCTCGGGCTCGATGTACACGACGTCGGTGACTACAAGGTGGACGGTCACTGGCGGGAGCTGGAGCCGGGCATGGTGGTGACCGTCGAGCCGGGCCTCTACATCGCCGACAACATCCCGGATGTCGACCCGCGCTGGCACAACATCGGTGTGCGCATCGAGGACGACGTGGTGGTCAGCCGCGACGGTCCCGAGGTCCTCAGTCTCGATGTGCCAAAGGCGATCGACGACATCGAGGCACTGATGCGCTCGTGACGACTGCCTCGATGCCCGATGCCGACCTCGTGATTGCCGGTAGTGGCCTGGTGGGGCTGACCCTGGCCTGCGCACTGCGCCATTCCGGCCTGCGTCTGCTGCTGGTGGACCCCGGCCACGGCCCGGCAGGCAAGTCCGATCCCCGCAGTGTTGCGCTGGCGCCCGGCTCGCGCCATATCTTTGAGGCGCTCGGAGTCTGGCCACGGCTTGCCGGCCGGATGGCGCCGATCCGCAGCATCCACGTGTCCGAGCGCGGCGGCTTCGGCCGGGTCCGGCTGGAGGCCGAGGAACAGGGCATGGCGGCACTCGGGCACGTGATTATGAACCGCGACCTGGAAGCGGCCCTCTGGCAGCGGATC
Source organism: Methylonatrum kenyense (assembly GCF_023195885.1). Classification (GTDB taxonomy): domain Bacteria; phylum Pseudomonadota; class Gammaproteobacteria; order Nitrococcales; family Aquisalimonadaceae; genus Methylonatrum; species Methylonatrum kenyense. The sequence continues at coordinate 65,964 of NZ_JALPKO010000007.1, read as the reverse complement.
AACGATGATCCCGGCTCGCTCAGTCTATTGACCGGGACGCAGGTACAGGCGCCCGAAAACGACCGCGACCGGATTCGCATGGAACTGCTGGAGCAGCAGACACGCCGCACCGTGTCGGCGCGTCTGCTACTTGCGGCCGATGGCGCCGGATCGCCGTTGCGGCAGGCGGCCGGGTTGGGCGCCGAAGAGCTGGATTACTGCCAGGTCGCCCTGGTGGCGACAGTGCGAGCCAGTCGTCCGCATCAGGGGCAGGCCTTCGAGCGCTTCACGCCAGGTGGTCCGCTGGCCCTGCTGCCGTTGCCCGATGGTCGCCTGTCACTGGTCTGGTCCGCGCCCAGCGCGCGGGCCGACACGCTGGCCCCGCTGGACGACGCGGCCTTCCTCGCCGAATTGCAGCAGGCTTTCGGCTATCGTCTCGGCCGACTGCTTGAGGTCAACGATCGCGGTGCCTGGCCGCTGCGGCTGCGCCGTGCCCGCAGGCGGCGCGATGGACGCCTGCTGCTGGTCGGAAACGCCGTTTGCAATCTGCACCCGGTTGCCGGCCAGGGGCTGAATCTTGCACTGCGTGATGTCGCCGGACTGGCAGAGGCGCTGCATGAGGCGGCACAGGCCGGTCAGGATCCGGCCCTTTCCCGCGAGCTGGCTGCCTGGCTGCGTGCGCAGCATCGCGTGCAGCAGCGGGTCACCGCGTTCACCCACGGCCTGGTCGGTCTTTTCTCCAACGAGTTTCCGGGGCTGCGCTTGGCCCGCAATGCGGGACTGCTGTTGCTGGCCGGCTTGCCGCCGTTGCGGCGGGGGTTTGCGGGCCTGGGCATGGGGCGCCATGGTGGTGGTGGGCGGCTGAGCCGAGGCTTGCCGCTGGACGGAGATGGCCGTGATTGACAGGACATTCGATGTGGCCATCGGCGGGGCCGGGCCGGTGGGCTTGATGCTGGCCGCGGCCCTGGCCGAACAGGGCGCCCGTGTCGCCGTGTTCGAGGCCGGCCCGCCGCCGCAGTGGTCGCCGGAGCATCCGGACATCCGTATCTCGTCACTCACCCCGGCATCGCGTCGCATGCTGGAACGAGTCGGTGTCTGGCCGGCCATCGCCGAGCGGCGGCTGGGGCCGTTCGAGGCCATCCATGCCTGGGATGCCGGCGGTGCGCGATTGCGTTTCCATGCCGCGGACCTGGAGCAGCCGGCATTGGGTTATCTGGTTGAACACAGCCTGCTTCAGACCATGCTGGACCAGCGGCTGCATGCGCATTGGGGTGGCAGCGTTCTTTGTCGGTACGACTGCCGGATCGATGAGGCCAGGACGGAGCCTTCCCGCTGCCGGCTGCGCCTGGGCGACGGTGGCACGGCGCGTGCGCGGCTGCTGGTTGCGGCTGATGGTGCCGGTTCCGCATTGCGGCAACAGATGGGCATCGGGGTGAGCGGCCGGAGTTACGGCCAGCACGGGCTGGTAGCGACCGTGCGACCTTCGAAATCGCATGGCCGGATCGCGCGGCAGCGCTTCATGCCCGGCGGACCACTGGCCCTGTTGCCGGTGCAGGACGATTTGTGCTCGATCGTCTGGTCGCTGCCTGACGAGGAAGCAAAACGCCTGCAGTCCCTGGACGATACCGCGTTCCTTGCCGCGCTGACGGACGCATCGGAGGCGGTGCTCGGGCCGATCCGGGAGACCGGCCCGCGGCACCTGTTCCCACTGCGCTCGCAGCAGGCGGACAGCTATGTGGCGCCGCGATTCGCCCTGGTGGGGGATGCCGCGCACGTCATCCATCCGCTGGCCGGGCAGGGTGTGAACCTGGGCCTGCTGGATGCTGCGGCATTGGCCCAGGTCGTGGGCGAGGCCTTGCAGGAGGGCGTTGACCCCGGCGCTTATCCGCAGCTGCGGCGTTATGCCCGCTGGCGCCGCAGTGACAATCTGCCGGTGCAATGGCTGATGGACGGATTTCACTGGTTATTCAGCAATTCGGATCCGGTGCGGCAACTGGCCCGCAACCTCGGTTTCCTGGCCACCGAACGCCTGCCCCCGGCGAAGCGTCTGTTCACCGCTCTTGCCCTGCATTCGGGCGCCCACCTGCCGCGGCTGGCCTCGGAAAAAATACGGACTCCAACGCAGGCGCGGGAATAAATCAGTGTTTCCCTAGTCAGCGAATCGCTCCCCGGGTCGCGTCGCGGCCGATTTCTGCACGGTTTCTTCAGGTCATGCGCAAGTCTTTTTGCAGGCCGTAATAAGAATGATTATCATTGCTGACATTGTCCCGTTCACCGTCAGGAAGCCGGTCTCATGCGCGTATTGTTGATTGTGGGTCTCGTCGCCGCGGCCGTACTTGGTGTCTCGTTCTGGGCCAGCCAGCAGTCGGGTGGGCAGGGTGACGAGATCATCGTCTACTCGGCGCGCCAGGAGCATCTGATCAAGCCGCTGTTCGACCGCTTCACCGAGGAAACCGGCATGCGTGTTCGTTACGTCACCGACGATGCCGGGCCGTTGCTGCAAAGGCTTCGGGCCGAGGGGGCAAACACCCGCGCCGACATGCTGATGACAGTCGATGCCGGCAACCTCTGGCAGGCGGCGGAGCAGGATGTGCTGGCTTCAATCGAGTCGGACACGCTGGAGCGCAACGTGCCGGCCAACCTGCGTGATCCGGATGGTCGCTGGTTCGGTCTCTCGGTCCGTGCCCGCACCATTGTCTACAGCACCGAGCGGGTGGATCCGGAGGACCTGTCCACCTACGAGGCGCTGGCCGATGATCAGTGGGACGGCCGGCTCTGCCTGCGCACCTCGAAGAAGGTCTACAACCAGTCCCTGGTCGCGACCATGATCGCCCGCCACGGCGAGGAGCTTACCGAGGAGATCGTTTCCGGCTGGGTCGATAACCTGGCCACCCAGCCGTTCTCCAATGACACCGCGGTGATGGAGGCCATCGTTGCCGGCCAGTGCGACGTCGGCATCGTCAATACCTATTATTTCGGCCGTCTCCAGGAACGCGATGGGGACGAGACGCCGCTGGCCCTGTTCTGGCCCAATCAGGACGCCGAGGGCGTACACGTCAACGTCTCCGGCGCCGGAATCACCCGCCACGCCTCGAATCCCGAGGCAGCCCTGCAATTGCTGGAGTGGCTGTCGGAACAGGAGGCGCAGGAGATGTTCGGCGCGCTGAACATGGAATATCCGGTACGCCCGGAAACCGAGTGGACCGAGCGCGTGCGTGGCTGGGGCGAATTCCAGGGCGATGACATCGACGTGTCCGAGGCCGGTCGTCGCCAGGTGGATGCCGTCATGCTGATGGATCGGGTCGGTTACCGGTAACGGTTCATGGCAACGCCGGAGGCCGATATCCGCTGGATGAGCCCGACTGCGGGTTCCACCCGGGGTGGCGGCACCGGTGGCTGGCGCTGGCTGGCGGTAGCGATCGCGGCGATCATCCTGGCGCCGATCCTGATTACCCTGCTGTCCTGGCTGCAGCCCGATCAGGCCATCTGGGAGCACCTGTCACAGACGGTGCTGACCCGGTTGATCGGCAACACGGTGTTCCTGATCGTCGGCGTCGCTGCGCTGGTGCTGCTGCTGGGGGTGTCGCTGGCCTGGTTGACGGCGGTCTGCGAATTCCCGGGTCGGCGGGTTTTCGATTGGGCGCTGATGCTGCCGCTGGCCGTGCCCGCCTACGTGCTCGCCTTCACCTTCATCGGCATTCTCGACTACTCCGGGCCGGTGCAGGGCAGTCTGCGCGACTGGTTCGGCAGCAGTGATTGGTTCCCGCCGATCCGTTCCCCCGGCGGCGTGGTCCTGGTCATGGGCCTGGTGCTCTACCCCTATGTCTACATGCTGGCCCGCACCGCCTTCATGGCACAGGGGCCGACCCTGATGGAAGCTGCGCGGATTGCCGGCATGGGACCCTGGCGCGCGTTCTTCCGCGTCGCCCTGCCGATGGCCCGGCCGGCCATCGCCGCCGGCACGGCGCTGGCGCTGATGGAGGCGCTCGCCGATTTCGGGGCCGTCGCGGTATTCAACTATGACACGTTCACCACTGCCATCTACAAGGCCTGGTACGGTTTCTTCAGCATCGAGGTGGCGGCGCAACTCGCCTCGTTGCTGCTGCTGTTCGTGGCGGTGGCATTGTTTACCGAACGCTACACCCGTGGCAGGGCACGCTTTTTCCAGGTCGCAGGCAGCGGCCACCGGATCGTGCTGCGGGGCACGCGAGCCTGGCTGGCCACCGGTTTCGCCGGCGGCGTGCTCGCCGTCGCTTTCCTGATTCCGCTGTTCCAGCTGGTCTGGTGGGTGATCTGGCATTCCATCGGCGATCTGGATGCGCGCTACCTGAACCTGTTGCTGCGAACGGTTGGGCTGGGCCTGATGGCCGCCTTCATCACCGTCAGCGTCGCCCTGGTACTGGCCTACGCCAAGCGCATCCAGCCGGACTGGCTGACGCGACGGGCGGTAGCGGCGAGCACGCTTGGCTACGCCCTGCCCGGTTCGGTGCTGGCGGTGGCGGTCATGCTGGTCTTTACCTGGCTGGATAATGCGATGGTCTCCTTGTTCGGTCTCGGTGGTGGCGGCTGGCTGGCCGGCAGCCTGGTTGCCCTGCTGCTGGCCTACAGTATCCGGTTCATGGCGGTTGCCTTCAGTTCGGTGGATGCCGCGGTGGAGCAGATCCGGCCAAGTATCCCCGAAGCCGCGCGCTGCCTCGGGGCTGGCCAGGGTCGCTTGCTGCGTGAGGTCTACCTGCCGATGCTGCGGCCGGGCCTGTTTGCCGGTGCACTGCTGGTCTGCGTCGACGTGATGAAGGAAATGCCGGCGACGCTGCTGATGCGCCCGTTCGGCTGGGACACACTGGCCGTTCGCATCTTTGAACTCACCAGCGAGGGCGAATGGGAACGGGCCGCCCTGCCGGCCGTCACCCTGGTGCTTGTCGGCCTGTTGCCGGTGATCTTCCTGGTCCGTCGATCCGCCCAGCAGCCACGCCGCTCGTCCCGGGGCACCGTGCAAGCGACCGCCGGCCGTGATCTGCGGCTTGGCGGGGCCTGACCCGGCCGGCGATTCCCCGCGTCACGAGACGGCGACCGTTTCCGTCTCTATCATGACGGCAAAGTTCGCACCCCGACGGTGAGGTCCATGAGCAGTGCACAACAACAGACGCCGTTGAATGCCCTGCACCGGGCGGCCGGCGCGCGGATGATCGATTTCTCCGCCTGGGATATGCCGCTGCACTACGGCTCGCAGTTGCGCGAACATGCCGCGGTGCGTTCCGCCTGCGGCGTTTTCGATGTCTCGCACATGGGGCTGGTGGATGTCGCCGGTGATCAGGCCGAAGCGTTCCTGCGCCGCCTGCTGGCGAATGATGTGGCGCGCCTGGATGATGGACGGGCCCTGTACAGCTGCATGCTGAATGTCCGGGGCGGGGTACTCGACGACCTGATCGTCTACCGTCTGCAGCAGGACCGTTTCCGCTGCGTGATCAACGCCGCCAACCGGGCCAGCGACATGGACTGGATGCTGACGCAGGGCGCCGATTTCAATGTGCATCTGCGCTTGCGCGACGACCTGGGCCTGCTTGCGGTACAGGGACCGCAGGCCGCGGACGTTCTGGCCAGCCTGCTGGAGTCGGACTTGGGTGACGCGCTGCGCGGACTCGAGCCGTTCGGCTGTCTGGAACGCGGCGCCTGGCTGCTTGGTCGGACAGGATATACCGGCGAGGATGGTTTCGAGGTTGCTGTACCTGCCGCACAGTTGGCGGGCCTCTGGCAAGGGCTGATGAATGCCGGTGTTGCGCCCTGTGGCCTGGGCGCCCGGGATAGCCTGCGTCTTGAGGCCGGCATGCACTTGTACGGGCAGGATATGGACGCGAGTACCTCACCGTTGGTCTCGCGGCTGGGCTGGACCGTGGCCTGGCAACCGGAGACGCGCGACTTCATCGGCCGTCAGGCATTGGCGACTGAGCGCGAGGCCGGGCCGGACCGCAACCTCTTCGGGCTTGTGTTGCAGGCGCGTGGCATGCTGCGTCAGGGGCAGGCGGTGGCACTGACCGGTCGCGATGGCGGCGGAGTCGTCACCAGTGGCGGATACTCACCGCAGCTTGGCTGCTCGATCGGTCTGGCGCGACTGCCGTTGGAGCCCGGGGAGACCGTCGTTGTGCAGAGCCGCCAACGTTTGCTGGAGGCGCGAGTCGTACGGCCGCCATTTGTACGCCATGGACGCGTGCTGGTGTCGAGCGAATGAAAACCGATATCTCAACAGGGGACAGCAGGGATGAGTGAACTACCCACAGAGTTGCGCTATGCGAGCAGCCACGAATGGGCAAGGCTGGACGATGATGGCCTGATCACTGTCGGCATCACCGACCATGCCCAGGAGGCCCTCGGCGATCTGGTGTTCGTCGAGACGCCGTCACTGGATGCCGATGTCGAAGCCGGGGACGCCTGCGCCGTGGTCGAGTCGGTGAAGGCGGCATCCGATATCTATGCGCCGGTCAGCGGTGTGGTGGTGGATGCCAATGGCCGACTGACCGACGAGCCGGAACTGGTCAACACCGATCCCTACGGCGACGGCTGGATCATGCGAATCAAGGCGGAGGATCCGGATCTGATCGAAGAACTGATGAGCGCCGAGGATTACGAACACATGCTTGCCGAGGAAGAGGACGACTAGTGCCGTTCATCCCGCACACCGAGGATGACATCCGCGAGATGCTGGCGGCGATTGGCGTGCCGGACCTGGACACGCTGTTCGACGAGATTCCACCCGAGTTGCGCGCGGGCAGCCTGCGGCCGATGCCGCCAGCACTGCAGGAAATGGAAATCGGCCGGCTGATGCAGGATCGTGCGGGCCGCGACCAGACCGGGCCGTGCTTCATCGGCGCGGGTGCCTACCAGCACCACGTGCCGGCGGCGGTCTGGCAACTGGCGACGCGGGGCGAGTTCTACAGCGCGTACACGCCCTATCAGGCGGAAGCCAGTCAGGGCACGCTGCAGTTGATCTACGAATACCAGTCCATGATGTGCGGCCTGATGGCGATGGAGGTGTCCAACGCGTCGCTGTATGACGGTGCCTCCGGGCTTGGTGAAGCCATGCTGATGGCAATCCGGGCGAACCAGAAGGTGCGTTCCGGACGCATCCTGGTGGCCGACAGTCTGCATCCGGTGTACCGCCAGGTGGCACAGGCCGTGGTTGGCAACCAGGGGGTGACGCTGGAATCACTGCCGCTGGAGCCGGCCTCCGGCGTGGTTGATGTGGCGGCCTTGCCGCTGCTCGATGACGTGGTGGCCGTGGTGATACCGCAGCCGAATTTCTTTGGGCGGCTGGAGGCCGTGGACCGCCTGACCGACTGGGCGCACGCCGCCGGCGCACTGGTCATCGGTGTGGTCAATCCCCTGGCCATGGCCCTGCTCAAGCCGCCGGGTGACTGGGGCGAGCACGGTGCCGATATTGCCTGCGGCGATGGTCAGCCACTGGGCGTGCCGTTGTCCTCGGGTGGGCCGTACTACGGATTCCTCTGTTGTCGCCGCAGCATGGTCCGGCGGATGCCCGGGCGTATTGTCGGTCGCACCGTCGACCTGGATGGCGTGGAGGGCTACACGCTGACCCTGCAGGCCCGTGAGCAGCATATTCGGCGGTCGCGTGCGACCTCCAATATCTGCACCAACCAGGGTCTGGTGGTGACCGCCTCGACCATCCACATGGCGCTGCTGGGTGCCGAGGGCCTGCGTCGGGTGGCGGCCTGCTGCCACGAACGCACCCGCACGCTGGTGCGGAACCTCTGCGAACTGCCGGGCGTGCGCGCCCTGCACCAGGGAGCCTGTTTCCATGAACGGGCGCTGGATCTGGGGCAACCCGCCGAGCCGGTGCTGGAACGTCTGGCCCGGCGTGGCCTGCTTGGCGGTTACCCCCTCGGACAGCATGATCCGGCGCTTGCCAACGGCGTGCTGGTCTGCGCCACCGAGGTCATCACCGATAGCGACATCCGGGCCTATCGTGACGCCCTGGCCGATATCCTGCGGGAGGCTGCATGAGGCAGGACCGTCTGATCTTCGATCAGGGCCGCCCCGGCCGCAGGGCGCAGGTCCAGGCCCCGGCCGCATCCCCGGACACCGGCGACTTGCCACCGGAGGCACTGCGCCGGCAGCCACCCTGTCTGCCGGAGGTGTCGGAACTGCAGGCCGTGCGGCACTACACGCGTCTGTCGCAGAAGAACTTTTCGATCGATACCCAGTTCTACCCGCTGGGTTCCTGCACCATGAAATACAACCCGCGGGCCAGCAATTCGCTGGCCATGCTGCCGGGTTTCCTGCAGCGCCACCCCTGGGCGCCGGCGGCGCAGAGCCAGGGGTTCCTCGCCTGCGTGCAGGAGTTGCAGGAGATGCTGTGCACGGTCACCGGCCTGGCAGAGTTCAGTCTGACGCCGATGGCCGGCGCCCAGGGCGAGTTCGCCGGTGTGGCAATGATCCGTGCCTACCATCAGGCGCGGGGAGACAGTGAACGGACCGAGATCCTGGTGCCGGATGCCGCCCACGGCACCAACCCGGCCACCGCCGTGATGTGCGGTTTTACCGTGCGCGAACTGCCCACCGACGCCGACGGCGATGTCGACATGCAGGCCCTGCGCGAGGCGCTGGGTCCAAAGACCGCCGGCATCATGCTGACCAACCCCTCCACGCTCGGTGTGTTCGAGCGTCGCATTCGCGAGATGGCGGATCTGGTCCACGAGGCGGGTGGCCTGCTGTATTACGACGGCGCCAACCTGAACGCCATTCTTGGCAAGTCCCGCCCTGGTGACATGGGTTTCGATGTCATCCACATCAATCTGCACAAGACCTTTTCGACGCCGCATGGCGGCGGCGGTCCGGGCGCCGGTGCCATCGGGGCCGGCGAGCGGCTGCAGGGGTTCCTGCCAATCCCGATGGCGGGTCGCGACGGTGACCACTACCGCTGGCTGACCGAAACCGACCGGCCGCAGAGCATCGGCCGCCTGTCGGCCTTCATGGGCAATGCCGGCGTCATCCTGCGGGCCTACGTCTATGCCCGGATGCTGGGTGCCGAGGGCATGGTCCGGGTCGCCGAGTTTGCCACCCTGAATGCCAATTACCTGATGAGCCGGTTGCGTGCCGAAGGTTTCCAGGTCTGGTTTCCGCAACGCCGGGCCAGCCATGAATTCATCATCAGCCTGAAGCGCGAGTCCCGCGACCTCGGGGTCGGCGCCATGGATGTGGCCAAGCGCCTGCTGGATTACGGCTATCATGCGCCGACCGCCTATTTCCCGTTGCTGGTTCCGGAGTGTCTGCTGATCGAGCCGACCGAGACCGAGACCCGCGAGGAGCTGGACGGCTTCGTCGACGCCATGGTGGCCATTCGGCAGGAGGCGCGGCGCGATCCCGAACTGGTTCAGGGCGCGCCACATCGGCTGCCCGTCCGCCGGCTGGACGAGGTCCGGGCGGCACGCGAACTGGATCTCCGCTGGACGCCCGACGCCTGAGCAGCGCCCCGACCGACAATCCCGGAGGAATCTGCATGCCCGCATTGATCAGCGGATCGATCGCCTACGACACGATCATGGTGTTCCGTGATCGGTTCAAGAATCACGTCCTGCCCGATCAGGTGCATATCCTGAACCTGGCTTTCCTGGTCGACGACATGCGCAAGGAATTCGGCGGCTGTGCCGGCAATATCGCCTACAACATGCGCTTGCTGGGTGATGAGGGGATCTGTCTGGCGACCGTCGGTCGTGACTTCCCGGCCTATCGGGAGTGGATGGATCGCTGGCAGATACCGCGTGACCATGTGCTCGAGCTGGACCAGCACTACACCGCCCAGGCCTACATCACCACGGACCTGGACGACAATCAGATCACCGCGTTTCATCCCGGTGCGATGAACCAGGCGCACCAGGTGCATGTGCCGGCCGATAGTGGTGCCCGGCTCGGGGTGTTGGCGCCGAACGGCCGTGACGGCATGCTGCAGCATGCCCGCGAGTTTCGTGAGGCCGGCCTGCCGTTCATCTTCGATCCCGGCCAGGGCCTGCCGATGTTCCAGGACGAGGAACTGCGCCACTTCATGGAGCAGGCGACCTGGCTGGCGGTCAACGATTACGAGTCGGAATTGCTGCAGCAGCGCACCGGCCTGAGTCTGGAGCAGATGGCGGCCCGGGTGGAGGCACTGGTGGTGACACGCGGTGCCCATGGCTCACGGATCTACACCGGCGGTCGCTGTCTCGAAATCCCGGCGGCAACAGCAAGCGCGGTAAACGACCCCACCGGTTGCGGCGATGCCTACCGTGCCGGCCTGATCCACGGGCTGTTGCACGATCTGGATTGGGAACTGACCGGCCGCATCGCCTCGCTGATGGGCAGTATCAAGATCGCCCACCACGGCACCCAGAATCACCACTTCAGCCGTGAGCAGTTCGCTGCCGCCTATCAGCGGGCATACGCGACGCCACTGCCGGACGCGGCTTTCGGATGACCGGCGCGGCGGAGCAGGGGCTGGCCATACGGTTGCAGGGCGAGACCCTGCACCAGTTGCCGCGTCGCGCGATCTGGTGGCCGGCCCGGCGGACGCTGATCCTGGCGGATGCGCACCGTCAGCTGCAGACCACCCTGGTGGCGGGCAATCACGATCGGGGTCTTGACCGCCTGCCGGAGGACTGGATGCTGGACTGGCGGCACAGGCCACTGGCCGATGGGCCGTTCGTGTTCCGGCATGAGCCCGAACCGATGCGGCAGGGCTGCGTGCTGGCCGGACACCTGCACCCGGTACTGCGACTGCGGGGCCGGCCGACGTCCCGGCGAACCGGAGTCCTGGTCAACGGAGGGTGAGATGAGCGCATCGAGCTTTCGGCTGAACATCGGCACATTGCAGCGCGAGCTGCCCCTGTTCGAGGTCGCACCCGGCGTACGCATTGCGGTGCTCAATATCCTCGGCGACCCGGAACTCACCGAGGCCGCCGCCGATGCCCTGGCGGAACAGCTCAGGGCTGTCAGCTTCGACGTGCTGCTGACCGCCGAGGCCAAGAGCATTCCCCTGATTCACGCCCTGGCCCTGCGTTGCCGCAAGGCCTCGGTGGTTCTGCGCAAGGCCTGGAAGCCCTATATGGGCAATGCGCTGCAGGCCACGACCCTGTCAATTACCAGCGGCCGTGAGCAGCGCCTGTATCTGGACCAGAAGGACCGCGAAGTCCTCCGTGGTCAACGCGTTTTGCTGCTGGACGACGTCATCAGCACCGGGTCCACGCTGGCCGGCATGCGCGAGCTGGTGGAGCAAGCCGGTGGCCGCGTCGTGGGCACCGCGGCGATCTGTACCGAGGGTGATGTGCAGGCGCATGACGGGGTGATCGCACTGGCGCATCTGCCGGTGTTTTCCGACTCGGATGCATCTTCCCGGTGAATGCCGGGGCGAAGCCGCCGGGCCACCGCGCGCGTAAGCGCTTCGGCCAGAACTTTCTGCATGACCAGCGTGTTGTGGAACAGATCGTGCGGGCGATCGGGCCGCAACCCGACGACCAACTGCTGGAGATCGGCCCGGGCCAGGGCGCGCTGACCCTGCCCTTGCTGCGGGCCGCCGGGCGGCTGCATGCGATCGAGATGGACCGGGATCTGGTCGCGCCGCTGGCGGCGCAGGCGGCGCAGGCGGCGGAGTTCGGCGAGCTGGCCCTGCGCCAGGGCGACGCCCTGCAGGCGGACCTGGGCCAGTTTGCCACCGAGGCCGCCAGCCTGCGGGTGGTCGGCAATCTGCCCTACAACATCTCCTCACCACTGATCTTTCATCTGCTCGAACAGCGCGAGTTGATCCGCGACATGCATTTCATGCTGCAGCGGGAACTTGTGGATCGCATGGCGGCTCCACCCGGCAGCCGGATCTACGGCCGCCTGTCGGTGATGGTGCAGTACCATTGCCAGGTGGACCGCTTGTTCACCGTCCCGCCGGGGGCCTTCAGACCCGCACCGAAGGTCGAGTCAGCCGTGGTGCGCCTGCTGCCGCTGCGTCCACAACCGTTGCGGGCAGTGGACGAAGCCGTGTTTTCCAGGATCGTTGCAACCGCCTTCGGCCAGCGTCGCAAGATGCTCCGGCGCAGCCTGGCCGGCCTGCTCGACGAAACCGACATGCGGGCGTCCGGCGTCGACCCCAGTGCGCGACCGGAGCAACTCGGGGTGGCCGCGTTTGTGGCACTTGCCGATGCCCTGGCTGCCTTCATGTCGCCGAAGTGACGCGTTAGACTGAAGCTCGAAAAAAACATCCGACCGACGCTGGGCGGAAGCCGGCCCAGGTGCCGGCGCGCTACTCGGGGCGCGTTATGTCGGCAAAACCATGCATACCAGGGCGGTGATGGACGAACTCAAGCAATATAACGTGGAAGTGGATGTGGCCCCGACCTATCTGGATCACGAGTCCGATCCGGACAACGGCCGTTACGTCTTCAGCTACACCGTCACCATCCGCAACGTCGGCGAGGTGGCCGTCCGCCTGATCAGTCGCCACTGGGTGATAACTGATGCCAACGGCGAAGAGCGCGAAGTGCGCGGTGAAGGTGTGGTTGGCGAACAACCGCACCTGTCGCCCGGCAAGGGATTTCGTTATACCAGCGGCGCGATGATCGAAACACCCGTCGGAAGCATGCGCGGCAGCTACGAGATGCTGGCCGATGATGGTGTGAGCTTCGTCGCGGAAATCCAGCCGTTCACGCTGGCCATGCCCAACACCCTGCACTGAGGCCTGACGGATACTACCGTGGCGACGTACTGCATTGGCGATATTCAGGGCTGCCATGATGAGTTTCTGGCATTGCTCGACCGCCTTCAATTCGACCCGAAGCGTGACCGGCTCTGGCTGACCGGCGACCTGGTCAACCGTGGCCCGCGCTCGCTGGCCGTGATGCGCTATGTGCGCGACCTCGGCGACTGCGCCACGGTGATTCTGGGTAACCACGATATCCACATGCTGGCCGCCTGGGCCGGGGCGTCGAACCTGAAGAAGAACGACACCGTGCAGCATGTGCTGGATGCACGGGATGCCGACGAGCTGATGCATTGGCTGCGTCGGCAGCCCCTGTTGCACGAGGATCCTGGGCTCGGTTACGTGATGCTGCATGCCGGGCTGCTGCCGGCCTGGACCCTGGAGCAGGCGCGGGAGCGCGCGCGAGAGGCGGAGACGGCACTGGCTGGCGAGGGCTACAGGGAGCTTTTCGACCACATCTACGGTGACACCCCGGACAATTGGTCGGACGACCTGACCGGCTGGGACCGGCTGCGTTGCATCATCAATGCCTTCACCCGCATGCGTTTCTGTGACATGCAGGGCCGGATGCGGATGGATTACAAGGGTCCACCGGGCGGCCAGCCCGACGGCCTCGTGCCCTGGTTCCAGGTTCCCGGGCGCAAGCCCATGCCGGCGGGTCTGACCCTGGTTGTGGGGCACTGGTCGACCCTGGGCTATCTCGAGCAGGGGGATCTGGTGGCGCTGGATACCGGTTGTCTCTGGGGTGGCTGTCTGACGGCCATCCGCCTGGATGGCGAGCGCCAGCGCATCAGTCAGCCCTGCCCCGGGGCCAAGCGGCCGGGCTGATTCTCGTCGTTTCAGTCGCCCTGTGGTCCGCTGCCGTCAGAGCAAGGCGGCACCTCGCAGACCACTGTCATCACCATGTCGGGGCGGCAGCAGGCGCGTGCGGACCACGTCCGAGAACACGTACTGCCCCCAGCGGTCCGGCACCAGTTGATACAGGGCCCGGATCTGCCCCAGGCCGCCGCCGAGTACGATCACATCCGGATCCAGCACATTGATCACCGTCGCCAGACCGCGTGCCATGCGATCTGCGTAATCCTCCAGGCTACGGCATGCGGCGGCATCACCCCCGGCCGCGGCGGCGGCTATCTCGGCGGCGCTCAGCGCGATTCCGGTTTGGCGATGGTGGGCGGCGCTCAGCCCGGGGCCGCTGAGCCAGGTCTCGATGCAGCCCCGGCGACCGCAGTAGCAGGCCGGTCCCGGCCACTCCTCGTCGCGCGGCCAGGGCAGGGGATTGTGACCCCATTCGCCACCGATCCGGTTGACGCCCTGCTGCAGCGCGCCGCGGACGACAATGCCGGCACCGGTGCCGGTGCCGACGATCACGCCGAACACGCAGTCGGCGCCGGCGGCGGCCCCGTCGCGGGCCTCGGACAGTGCAAAGCAGTTGGCATCATTGGCCAGCCGCAGTGGGCGGCCCAGCGCCTTCTCCAGATCCTGTTGCAGCGCCTGGCCGTTGAGCACCACAGAATTGGCGTTGCGGATCAGGCCGGTGGCCGGTGATGCGGAGCCGGGCGTGCCGATGCCGATCCGGGCGGCGGGGCCATGCGACTGTTCCAGGCGGGTGATAAGCCCACGGATGCAGGCAAGGATGCCTGCATAGTCATTCTGTGGTGTGGCCTCGCGCAGCCGCTCGAGTTCATCGCCGGCATCGCCCATGGCGATGGCCGCGATCTTGGTCCCGCCCAGGTCAATTCCGATCCGCATCTCAGATTGGCAGGATCAGCTTGAGCACGATCAGCGCCGCGAACAATCCGATCAGCGCCCGTCGGATCAGTTGCCGGCTCGTGGTCAGACGCTGCACTGGCGTGGCATCCGCCGGCAGGTGCAGTGCCGCGCGGCCACTTCGGTCGAGCAGCTCGCGGTTACTGACATGGGGGCCAAGACCGCGCCAGCTCGCGAGTACCGCCTGCAGGCTGCCCATGAAGCCGTAGGCACACAGCAGCAGGCGCGCCGGCAGCCAGCCCAGCCAATCATGCCAGACGCGCAACGCCTGGCCGCCGCTCTCATGATCTTCGGCGAGGCCGCGGGCCAGGTCTGCCAGCCGCCAGGCCACCGCGCCAAAGGGGCCAAAGACGATGAACCAGAAGGCCAGCGCCAGCAGATCCGGCGCGCCCTCGGATAGCGCATGCCGTTCGGCCTGCTCGGACGCGGTTTCGCCGAAGCGCTCCCGGTCCGCCGGCAGGTTCTCGTCAACCAGCTGTTGTGCCTGGTCCTCGCGGCTCCGCTCCAGCGTGCGGATCAGTTTGCTCAGCAGTTGATCCGCACGCAGCGGCGGCAGGCACAACAGCAGCACCAGGACGCCGAACAGCAACGCCGGGATGCCCGCCAGCCGGTATCCCAGCAGCAGTTGCAGCAGCGCGGTCAGCAACACCGGAGGAAGCAGCAGGAGCAGCACCGGCAGCGTCCTGTTCCAGTCGTTCGCCAGGTCCAGGCGGACCTGCAGCCAGTCCGCGTAGCGAAGGAAAGGAGCGCGCATGTTCCAGTCCCGGCTGACCGGCCAGTAGTGGCAGATCAGCAGCGCCAGCAGGATCGCGATCACATCCATCAGCTCATGCCTCCGCTTCGGCGCAGCCGCTGCCAGTCAAATGCCGGCCCTGGATCCGTCTTGCGGCCCGGGGCCACGTCACTGTGGCCGACAATGCGCTCGGCCGTGATGCCCGGATAGGCGGCGCGCAGCGACGGCAGCAGGTGCTCGAGGGTCCGGTATTGCCTGTCGTCATAAGGCGTGTCATCGGTTCCTTCCAGCTCGATGCCGATGGAGTAGTCGTTGCAGCGTTTACGGCCCCGCCAGCAGGACACACCGGCATGCCAAGCGCGGCGGTGAAACGGCACAAACTGTATCAGGCGGCCGTCGCGCCGCACCAGCAGATGCGCCGAGACACGCAGCCTGTGAATGCCGGCGAAGTAGGGGTCGGCATCGGGGTCCAGTCGATTGAGAAACAGATCTTCGATCCAGCGGCCACCGAATTCTCCCGGCGGCAGGCTGATCCCGTGCAGGATCAGCAGATCGATGTCGGTCGGATCCGGGCGGGCATCCTGGTTGGGTGACGGCTGTTGTCGTGCGGCCGCGAGTCGCCCGCGTTTGACGTCAATGTGCCAGTCCATCGGTTCCTGGGTCGTTCCGTCCTGCACCGCGCTTCAGCCTCCGTTCAGTTTCGTTGTGGATCATGGGTGGTGTGATGAGGGGCATTCCGTCCCCTCGCACGCGTCTCTTCATTCAACGCGATACAGGAGTTGCTGTCATGGCAGCTGGTCGACGATTCATCCATGTCCTGGCCGGACGCTCGCTGATTGCCG
Organism: Methylonatrum kenyense; assembly: GCF_023195885.1. GTDB lineage: Bacteria > Pseudomonadota > Gammaproteobacteria > Nitrococcales > Aquisalimonadaceae > Methylonatrum > Methylonatrum kenyense. The sequence goes on along the minus strand of NZ_JALPKO010000007.1, from coordinate 49,910 downwards.
TAGTTTGCCTTTTGTTGCCGGCGGGTGCCGTATTGGCCGACCATCGGCTCAGTGAGCGGGCGCTGGTTGGCGGTGCTGTCGGCGGCGCCCTCGGGGGGTATCTGGGCGCCGAGCTTGGTGGTCGTGAAGGCGCGATCCTGGGCGGCATGCTGGGCGCCGGCTCCGGGGTTGCCGTGGCGACGCCGCATTATCGGACGGCGCGCCATTACCACCCGCCTCGGCATCATTATTCGTCCCGCAGGCATTACCATTACTATTCGGCACCCCCACCTCGTGCCCGGCACTACGCGCCACCGCGGCGGACCGTGGTCTACCACCATCATTACCACGCGCCACCGAAGCGTTACGCACCGCCGCGGCACTACCGCAGCGCGCCGCGCTACCACCGCTCGAAGTCGCCGCGGCATGGTCGGCGGCACTGGTACTGAGCGGCGGGCCTGATCTCGCAGGGGGTCGGCCGAATCGTCGATTACGCCGGGCCGGTTGTTGCCTCAGCCGGCCCGGCGTTCTTGATTTCAGCCGCTCCAGCATGGCCTGGGCCCGGGTCTGCCAGTCCTCGCTGCTCAACTGGCTCTGAATGCGGCTGACCGAGAGCAGGAAACCCAGTGGCGCCAGTCGTTCGGGGCGGGTGGACTTGGATTGCCCCGGGTAGCCCTGGAAGACCAGCCCGGCGATGCGGGCGATTTCGCGAAAGTGCCGGCGCGCCATCTCCGCCGCGTTCAGGCACTGGCGCAGATTGTCGAGCAGTGAGGCGTCGCTCAGGGCCAGCCGCAAGCGCTGGATGTGCTGCGGCGTGTCGCCGGTGCGGCGTTCAACCCGCCAGTGCAACCCGAGTTGCTCGACCGTGGTCTGCAGGTGACCGGTGGTGTCCGCCGCGAGGGCGCGTAGCGGCGTGATCCACAGTACGGTCAGCGGCGCTTCCTTGTTCTGGTGTTTGGCGCCCTCGGCCTGCAGTGCCTCGCATACCGGGCGGAACCAGGCCGCCAGGGTCTTGCTGGTGCCGGTGGGCGCATGGATCAGGCCGCTGTCGCCGTTGGCATAGGCCTGCCAGACCTGGCGCTGGAACGGCTGGATTTGCCAGCCCTGCCTGCGGAACCAGCCATCGATCGGGTCCGTCGACTGATTTGCTGGCATTATTGGCTCACCGATGGTTTGCGGGAATTATGGGAGAAACGATGCGTCTTGCATGGATCGGGCTTGCCTGCGCCCTGATGCTGCCGGTGGCTCCGGCATCGGCGGACGGCGGCGACAAGAGCTGGTCGCTGGGTATTTCCGGAACCACGGTGCAAAGCCGGTTTCGCGCCGGTAATGACCTCGGCGGCAACAGTAACGGCATGGATGATTCGGTCCTGCTGCGGGTCACGCGGCTGCAGGGTGGCTGGCGCTACGGCGGTGATGCAGTGCAGGTCAGCTACGACGAGGCGCGGATGCGGGTGGTGACCGTTTATGCGGACTGGGTGCGTTCGGCGGGTAACATCTTCTCCTGGTACCTGGGTGCGGCTGCCGGCTACGGGCAGGTGCGCTGGCGCGGCAACGACCCCCTGGACGGCGGCGAGCATTTCGGGGTCAGCGGCGATACCGCCGGTTCCTGGGTGCTCGGGCCGCGCCTGGGTGGTCTGATCGAAGTCACCGACCGGGTCGAGGTTGAAATCGGCTATCGCTATCTTGTTACCGGCATCAGTGACCGATTCAGCGGAGATGCCGCCAGCGGCACGGTGCGGGTCCGGGATCAACGTCTGGTGCATGGCGGGGTCAACCTGCGCTTCTGATCTGCCGGGGCAGGGCATGCACCTGTTCCAGCGAATCCGCATCCCCCGGCGCCAGGTCCTGCCGCCAGCGGGCAATCCGGGGGAAGCGCAGGGCGATGCCGGACTTGTGCCGGCTGGACGGCGCAATGCCCTCGAAGGCGCGTTTGAACACCTGTACCGCTTCCACAGCGCGCACCGATCCGAAACGCTCGGTGGTGTGCCGCCGGATCCAGCGGTCCAGCTGCTCGATCTCCTTATCCCGCTGGGCGAAATAGACGCCGCTGCCACTGCGGGCGTTATCGCCGTGGGCGCGCGGCGCGGGCCGCCAGGGATCGATATGGAAATCGCCGGCAGCGGTGGCGTTCTGGCGACTGCCGAGGGTTCCGCGACGACGCCGGATGAAGATCTCGCGACGAGCATCGAATTGTCATCCGGATTCGCTGGAATGGAGTGATGACGCGGCGCAACAAAAATGTTGCAAAGCACAAATCAGGGTGCTATGTTGCATTGCATCAGGGGATAGGTCCCCTGCGGATAACCCTGAATCGTAGGAGATTTGACCATGTTGTACGATGAAATCCTGAACAAAACCAATGCCCAGTTCGAAACCTATCTGGCCCCCGCTCGCAAGGCCAGCAGCCTGGTGATCGAGCACTTCGCCAAGGTCTCCGAGTTCCAGCTGGAAGCCCTCAAGGCCTATTCCGACCTGAGCGTCGAGCAGCTGCGCGCTGCCGCCAAGGTCAGCGATGCCAAGAGCCTGCAGGACTTCCTGAGCAACCAGACCAAGGTTGCCAAGACCGTCGGTGAAAAGCTGAACGAAGATGCCAGCACGCTGGCCGGTTTCGGCAAGGACCTGACTGCCGAGCTGCAGAAGCTGACCCAGGAAAATGTCGCCACCGTGAGCAAGGCCGCCAAGGCCGCCTAAGACTCCGGTAAGCGGTAACAAGCCGTCGGTCCGTCACCGGACCGGCGGCTTTTTTATGTCCACAGGGAAATACTGAGACAGACCCGGTTAGCCGAATACGACGGTGCGGTTGTCGTAGCACAGCACCTTGCGCTGCAGATGCTTCCAGACCGCGCGGGACAGCACCACGGTCTCCAGGTCCCGCCCCTGGCGCACCAGATCCTGGACCGAGTCCTTGTGTGTCACCCGGGCCACGTCCTGCTCGATGATGGGGCCGGCGTCCAGTTCGGCGGTGACATAGTGGCTGGTCGCGCCGATGACCTTGACACCCCGGTCATGCGCCGCGTGATAGGGCCGCGCGCCGGCGAAGGCCGGCAGGAAGGAATGGTGGATATTGATCACCCGTTCTGGATAGTGGCTAATGAAATCCGCGGACAGGATCTGCATGTAGCGGGCCAGCACGACGAAGTCGATGTCGTGCTGCCGCAACAGGTCGAGTTGTCGGGCCTCGGCCTCGAACTTGGTCTCGGCACTGACCGGGATGTGCTCGAATGGTATCCGGAAACTCTCCGCCACCGGCCGCAGCTCGTCATGGTTGCTGATGATCAATGGCACGTCGACCTGCCATTCGGCGGACTGGCATCGCGCCAGCAGGTCGAACAGGCAGTGCGACAGGCGCGAACAGAAGATCGCCATGCGCGGTCGCTCATCGGAGAAATGCAGGCGCCAGTGCATGTCGAAGGGGTCGGCAATTTCCTTCGCAAAAGCCGGACCAATCGCGTCCCGGGCCAGCGCGAAGCGCTCCAGATCCCATTCGACCCGCATGAAGAACACACCGCGGACGGCATCCACATGCTGATCCAGGTCGAGGATGTTGCCGCCATGCCGCGACAGGAATTCGGTCACCGCGGCGATCAGGCCGCGCTGGTCCCGGCAGTGGACCAGAAGAATGGCGGAGTGCGGATCACTGGCGCTGGACATGGCAAGGCTTCCCTGCTGCTGGAAAACGGTCCGCAGTTTATCACCGGTGCCGGCGTCGACGGCGAAAAGTCGACGATTTCGCAAATTTGCAACTGGCGCTGTTGGGGATCCGATTACGGTGTTACGCTCGGTAACCACTGGTCCCGCGCCGGACGTCGACAGGAGCTTCGCTTATGCCAAAGGACCTGTATGTCCTGAGTCACCGCCAGGCGGCCTTGGCCACCGTCGCCGGCCAGCGCATTTACGGTATGGTGCTCGACCACGCGATGCACATGGTGAGTCTGCAACTGGATGTGATGGGTGCCTACAGTCAATTTGCTCTGGGGCAATGCCGTTCACTTCAGGCATTTGTCGATTCCCCGGCCTGCCGGGATTTTCTCAGCAAGCGCGAAGCCCTGATCGGCGAGCTGTCACAGCGCCTGTCCGGTGACGCCGATGGCATGGCCAATCTGCAGCGAGACCTGGCCGAGGAATGGCAGCGCATCACCCGCGAAAACGTGATTTCCTTCGCCGATGCCGCGGAGCTCCGCAATCAACTCGACGCCGCCGACTGAGTCCGGCTTAAGGCACTGCCCCTACCAGGCTGCGGGTGGTGTTGCTCTGTCCTGCCCTGGGAATGGGCGTTCGGCCCTTACCGATTGGCGCCCGGCTGCCAGAGCACGTCCCCACCCGCATCCCGGTTGGCCTTCCTCGCCAGCACGAACAGATAATCCGACAGGCGATTCATGTAGGTCAGGGTCAGTGGATTGACTTCGTCGGCTGCGGCCAGCGCCGACACATCCCGTTCCGCCCGCCGCGCCACGGTCCGTGCCTGATGCAGGTGTGCGGCCAGCGCCGTACCCCCCGGCAGCACGAACGAGCGGAGGCTCGGCAGTTCTGCATTGTGCCGATCAATCGCCTGCTCAAGCCAGTCGATCTGCTCGGCGACGATACGCAGCGGCGGGTAGGGCGGGTTGTCCACCTCCGGCGTGCACAGGTCCGCACCCAGATCGAACAGGTCATTTTGGACCCGGGCAAGTTCCCGGTCCAGCTCGCCGTCGGTATGCAGCCGGCACAGTCCCAGCACCGCGTTCGCCTCGTCGACGCTGCCGTAGGCGGTAACGCGGGCACCATGCTTGGGCACCCGCTGCCCATCCCCCAGGCCGGTGTCGCCGGTATCACCAGTTCGCGTGTAGATGCGCGTGAGCTTGACCATCAGGCAAGTCCTCGGCCGGATCCAGCAGGCGTATCGAGTGGCATCTGGCCGCGATCATCCAGCTCCTGCAGTACGCGCCGTCGACTGGCAATGTCCATCGTGCTCCAGCCAGCTATCTCGGCCAGCGTGCGACGGCAACCCTGACAGTACTGGCGCTGCGCATCCATCTGGCAGCGGCCAACGCAGGGTGAGGCGGGATAGCCGTTGTCGGACATGACAGGTCAGGCTCCGGGCAAACCGCGCCCATCGCCGCTCCGGCGGCACGAGACAACGGTGCGAATGGGGTGGGCTGCGAGTTGCTGTGACTTCCGCAGCGCCCAACATATGCTGCTTCCAGCAACCGAAAAACACAAGCTGTTGCTAAGCTTGCGGGTCAGCCCTCGCTGCGGCGCGGGCCGGGCATCCGCTCGGGCATGACATCGCGCAGGCGGCGTGGCTCACCGTTCAGCTGCCAGTCATAGACCGCGCGGAACGCGAGGATACTCTTCACGTAGTCCCGCGTCTCGCCGAAGGTGATGTTTTCGATCCAGACCGCAGCCGGTTGTCCGGCATTGTCCCGAACCCAGCCATCCACCCGATTGGGGCCGGCATTGTAGGCGGCCGAAGCCATGATCAGGTTGCCGTCGAACCGATCCAGCATTTCGGCCAGGTAGTTGGCGCCGAGCCGCAGGTTTGCGGTCGGCTCGCGCAGATCCCGGTCACTGGGTGAGGGCAGGCCGAGGCCGGCCGCGGTCTGGCGTGCGGTGCCGGGCATGACCTGCATCAGACCCAGCGCGCCGGCATGCGAGCGGGCATCGGCGATGAACGCGCTTTCCTTTCGACTGATGGCGTAGATCAGCGCCAGGTCCAGGCCTTCCGCCTCGGCACTGCGCTGGAAATCCTGCCGCCAGGCGATCGGAAATCGCAGGCGCACGGCATCGTTCAGTCCGGCCCGGTTGGCGGTGAACACGGCGCGGTCGTACCAGTTCCAGTCTATGGCCATGGCCGCGGCCTGGAACAGGTCCTCGGCCGAATTCATGCGGTCGATGCCGGCAAGCCATTCGCGGCGGGCTTCGGTTTCCAGGTTGACGGCCCGTAGTTCCCGTGCGCGCAGGAACTCGATGCGCTCGGACAGCGCCTGCTGCCGTTCCTGGTCCGGGGCGGCGGTGGCATCGTTCATCGCGTAAGGCAGTTCCAGCCGATCCGCGGCCAGGAAACCGTAGTAACTGCGTTCCCGGGCGAGTTCCTCAAGTAGCCCCTCGGCCTCCTCGCGGCGTCCGTTGCGGGCCAGGGCCTCGCCGCGCCAGTAGCGCCACTCGCCGGTGCCGGCGAGTTCGCCGGGCATCATGCTGGTGAGCCGCAGCACCCGCTCCCACTGCTGCTGCCCCACCGCGATCCGGGCACTCCACTCGTAGACGTCGTTGTTGACCGCCTCGGCCGGCAGACCGGCCAGCAACTCGGCGGCCTCCCCGTCGCGTGACCAGGCCGCGCGCAGCGCGATCTGGCGTTGCAGATCCAGGCCCGTTTCGCGGTCCAGGACCTGGCGTTCGCGGAACCGGTCGAGCAGTTCGCGGGCCACGTCCCGCTCGCGTATCGCGAGCCGGCGGATGCCATCGGCAATCAGCTCGCGCCCGCGATCCGATTTGGTGTCGAAATGCGGATCCCGCAACCGGCGTTCCGGGTTGCCGGCAAGGCGTAGCCAGTCATCGAGCCAGTCCCGATCCCGACGGTCGATGCGGGGTCGTAGTGCGCGTGCCAACTGACGATCGTCCCGCGCCATGATCAGCCGGATGCGTTCCCAACGCTGCTCCCGGCTCAGCAGCTCACGGTCGTAGAGCACGTCGAACACGGCATCGCAGGCATCCGGCTGGGAATGGCCCACGGTCCACAGCGCAACGGCCTCCTCGACCCAGTCCTGATCCACGCCCTGTTCCATGCGCAGCGCACGCAGGCGATAGCAGTCCATTGTCGTACCGCCCTGACCATCCCAGTGGGCCAGGAACCCCGCCCAGCGGCGTTCCTGGCCCAGATGGTTCAGCCATTGTCGCTGCAGAAGCGGTGTCACTGCCAGGTTGGGGTGCCGTTCCACGAATCGGCGAACGTCCTCGCCGCTGGCATCAGGCAGACCCTGACGTAATGCACGCCATTCCAGGTACGGTGCCAGCGGGTAGTCTCCCAGACGCTGCAGGACCTGATCCAGGTCCACATCCCGGTTGCCGCGTCCAAGCCGGTCCCAGGTGGCAATGAACAGGCTGCGTTCGGCGTGTGGCTCCGCGGCCAGCGCGGTGCCGGCCATGGCGGGCTGGAGGAGGAGAAGCATCAGCGCGAAAAGCACAAGGCGCATGGGTCGGCTCCGGGTTCGGGCATGGTCATCAGGCAGAACAATACAACAGAAGTTGCCGCGGGAAACGCGGATTTCCACTCTGCTCCGTGCGGCTCCCGTAACGGGGTGCCTCCCGTCCGGCCGCAGGCAGTCCGGTCCGGCACCGCAATCCGGCCAGGGCAGGAAATAAGGGCACGGATCGAGTGGGCGCCGCATCCGGTTCCGGGCAGGGTTCGTACTGCCTTGCACCGGCTGGCGGTCAGGGTGACAGCCGTCTGATGTGGCACTTGTCGCCTCGACCTTCCATCATGGGTGCGACATTGGTCGCTCAGGATACGGAACCGGGGGATATGGGCCAAAGGGACGAACTGATCGATCTGCTGGTGTCGGTGAGCCATGGCGACCAGAAGGCATTCGAGCGCCTGTATCGGCAGACGTCGCCGCGACTGTTCTCCGTTTGCCTGCACGTGCTGTATCAGCGCGAACTTGCGGAGGAGGTGTTGCAGGAGGCCTATGTCCGTATTTGGCACCGGGCCGCCGATTATCATCCGGGGCATGGCAGCGCGATGGCCTGGATGTGCAGCATTGCACGGCATCGGGCGATCGATGTGGTGCGCCAGCGCGGACGTCGGCCGGACGGCGACGACGGCCTGGTGGAACTGCTGGTATCGGCAGATGACGGCCCGATGGACCTGTCCGCAGTGGCCCAGGAAAACCGGCGCCTGGCAGACTGCATGGAACGACTCAGCCCTGACCAGCAACGCAGCATCGTGCTCAGTTTCCTGCATGGCTTTACCCATGCGGAGCTGGGGCGCCAGTTGAAACGGCCCCTGGGCACCGGCAAGAGCTGGATACGGCGCGGTCTGGAAAGCCTTCGCAGGTGCCTGGCGGAATGAACGACAGGACGCAGAAGCTGGACGACGAGCTGGCCGCAGCTTACGTGCTCGGCACGATGACCGGCCGCACGCGGCTGCGGTTCGAGCGCCGGATGCAGCGCGAGCAGGAGTTGCGTGAGCGCGTGCTCGGCTGGCAGCGGCACTTCGATGCATTGCATGCCTTGCTGCCCGAGCGCCGTCCCACCGAGCGGGTCTGGCTGGGGATACTGGCGCGGATCAATATGGCAGGACGCAGCGAAGCCGAGGTAGGCATCCGGGAGAAACTGGGCGCGAGCATCCGCGTCTGGCGGACGCTGGCCCTGGCCGGGGCGGTCGGCGTCGCCGCCCTGCTGGTGTTCCAGCCCATGATGATGCCGCCGGATCCGCCGCCGGCCCCGGTGGAAGTGCCGTCGGCGGATTATCTGGCCGTGCTCTCCGGCGAGGGCGGCCGGCAGCACTGGATGCTGGCGGCCCAGGAGGCCGAGCAGCGGCTGCGCATCACCGCCGTCGAACCGCTGGAGACCTTGCCCGACCAGGATTACGAGCTCTGGCTGCTGCCACCCGAGGAGGATCCGGTGCCGCGCTCAATGGGGCTGCTGCCCCGGGTCGGCGACCGCACCATTTCGCTGGCCGAGGAGGACCTGCAGGACCTGCGCCAGGCCGGTGCATTCGCGGTCTCGATCGAGCCCGAGGGCGGCTCGCCCACCGGAGCGCCGACCGGGGAGGTCGTGCTGGTGGCGCCGGTGCTTCCGTTCTGACCCCGATTCGGCGGTAAATCGCCTCAGGCGGCGGTGCCGTATTGCCGCCGCAGTCGTCCGAGGAAATGGTCCAGCCGGTCCAGGGCGATATTCAGATCCTCGCGGTGGGGCAGGAACACCAGCCGCAGGTGGTCCGGCGTCGGCCAGTTGAAGGCCGTTCCCTCTACCAGCAGCAGATGTTCCTGGCGCAGCAGGTCCAGCACGATCCGGCGGTCATCCTTGATTGGGTAGATTTCCGGATCCAGTCGCAGGAAAAGGTACAAGGCCCCCTGTGGCTTGACACAGGACAGTCCCGGGATCGCATTGACCCGCTCGTAGGCCATGGTCCGCTGATCGTAGAGCCTGCCACCGGGCACGATCAGGTCGCGGATGCTCTGGTAGCCACCGAGGGCGGTCTGTACGGCGAACTGCGCCGGCACATTCGCACACAGCCGCATGGATGCCAGGATGTTGAGCCCTTCGATGTAGTCCTCGGCGCCGCTGCGATCGCCGCTGAGGAACATCCATCCCGAACGGAAGCCGGCGGCACGGTAGACCTTGGACAGTCCGGAAAAACTGATGGTCAGCACATCGTCGCTGAGCGAGGCCATCGGCAGATGTTTGACCTCGTCGTAGAGGATCTTGTCGTAGATCTCGTCGGCGAACAGCACCAGTCGGTGGCGTCGGGCCATGTCCACGATCTGCTCCAGCGTCTCGCGGCTGTAGACGGCGCCGGTGGGATTGTTCGGGTTGATCACGACGATGCCGCGGGTGTGCTCGGTGATCTTGGCCTCCATGTCCGCCAGATCCGGTTCCCAGTCCTGGGTCTCGTCGCACAGGTAATGCACCGGACGGCCGCCGGACAGGCTGACCGCGGCGGTCCACAGCGGATAATCCGGCGCCGGGATCAGCACCTCGTCGCCGTTGTTGATCAGCGCCTGCATCGACATCACGATCAGTTCGCTGACACCGTTGCCGAGCCAGATATCGTCAACGTCGACATCGCGCACGCCCTGCTGCTGGCATTGCTGCATCACGGCCTTTCGCGCGGCGAACACGCCGCGCGCATCGGAATAGCCCTGGGCCCGCGGCAGGTTGCGGATCACGTCCTGCAGGATTTCGTCCGGCGCCTCGAAGCCGAATGCGGCCGGGTTGCCGATATTCAGCTTCATGATGCGCTGGCCTTCGTCCTCGAGCCGGGTGGCTTCGGTCAGAACGGGGCCCCGGATGTCGTAGCAGACGTCCGCGAGTTTGTGCGATTTGCGAAGCGTGCGCATGGCCCACCCAATACTGGTGCGTGAAACAAGCCGAGCAGTATAACGAGACGCAGGGATCGCCGCGATAGCGGCGGAAACCAGCACGGCACTTGCAAATCGCAGAGGTTCTGCACGAAGGCGGGGGCAGGGGAGCAGCAGCGAAGGAACGTCGGCGGCAGGGATGCCGCCGTCGAGCCCGCATGGACGCGTTTACGGCGTTTCCGGAGCTGCTGCTCCCCTGCCCCCGCCGCGCCGGAAGGTCTTAACTCTGATTTATTCGCGAGTCTGCGCTGAGACCAGCACTGACAATCAGGCGGCCGCCTGCACCATGCGCGCCGCGTAGTCGATCGCCGCCTGCAGGCTGCCGGTCTCGGCCTGGCCGCTGCCGGCGAGAGGCAGGGCCGTTCCATGATCCACCGAAGTGCGGACGATCGGCAGGCCCAGGGTGATGTTGACCGCCTCACCGAAGCCGGCGTGTTTCAGCACCGGCAGGCCCTGGTCGTGGTACATGGCCAGCACTGCGTCGGCACCCTGTAGCGAACGTGGCGTGAACAGGGTATCGGCGGGCAAGGGCCCCACCAGGTTCAAGCCGTTGGCCCGCAACGAATCCAGCGCTGGATTGATCACGTCCAGCTCCTCGCGACCCAGGTGGCCGCCTTCGCCGGCGTGCGGGTTGAGTCCGCAGACCAGGATCCGGGGTCGTTCGATGCCCAGCCAGCGTTGCAGGTCACGGTCCAGGGTTTCCAGCACCTCGGCCAGCAGTGGTCCGGTAATCGCATCGGCCACATCCCGCAACGGCAGATGCGTGGTGGCCAGCGCCACCCGCAGCTCGCCGGCGGCCAGCATCATTACCGGGCGCATGCGGCCGCAGAGCTCGGCGAAGAATTCGGTGTGGCCACTGAAGGCGACACCGGCCTCGTTGATCACGCTTTTCTGCACCGGCGCCGTGACCACGGCATCGAAGTCGCCGTCCAGGCATCCCCGGCCGGCCAGGCGCAGCATCTCCAGCACGTGGGGGCCGTTGGCGGGATCGAGCCGGCCGCAGCGGACGCTGGCGGCAACGGGGCAATGCCGCAGGGTCAACCGTCCGGCTTGCCTGCAGGCCGGACCGCCGTCATCCTCCCGCAGCACCAGAGGCAGCCCCAGGTCACGCGCGCGGTCCTGCAGGACATCGTGGTCGCCGATGGCAACCAGCCCGTGGCTGCGGGCCTGCTGGGCAATCTGCACGACGAGGTCAGGGCCAATACCCGCCGGTTCACCGACAGTCAGCGCCAGTCGGTCGGCCACGCCGCTCAACTCTCCAGGCGGTTGTCGACGAAGGCGTCGTCACGCAGGCGGCGCAGCCAGCCCTCCAGCGCTTCCTCGCCCTTGCGCTCGCGGATCTGCGAGGCGGCTCGGGCACGCCGGTAATCCTCGGTACTGTCGTGTTCGCGCCGGTCCAGCACTTCGACGATGTGCCAGCCGAACTGACTCTGGAACGGCTCGCTGATTTCGCCGATCTCCAGGCTGTCCATGGCGCGCTGGAAGTCGGGCACCAGTTGGCCCGGCGAGGTCCAGTCCAGGTCGCCGCCGCCTGATGCGGTGCCGCGGTCATCGGAATGGGATTGCGCCAGTGCCGAGAACGATTCGCCGTCCTCGACGATGCGTTCGCGCAGGCTGCGCAGCCGTGCCTGGGCATCCTGGTCGCTGACCACCTCGCTGGGCTGGATCAGGATGTGCCGGGCACGGGTCTGGGTCACGATCTGGGTATCCTCGGAACGGCGGTCCTCCAGCTTGACGATGTAGAAGGCGTTGCCGCCGCGCAGCACCTCGGACACCTCGCCGCTTTCCATGGCCATCACGTCCTCGGCAATCGCGCTCGGCAACTGGCCCGCCTGGCGCCAGCCCAGATCACCGCCTTCCAGTGCCTGCTGGCCATCGGAAACCCGGGCTGCCACCTGGTTGAAGTCTTCACCATCGCGGATTTCGGCCAGCGCGCTCTCCGCCTGCTCGCGGGCTTCGGCGATGGCATCGGAGGAGGCCGCGTCCGGGGTCGAGATCTGGATCAGGCTGACCCGGTATTCCATGTCTTCGGAGCCGGCCGCCGTGGCCAGGAATTCGTCGATTTCCTGCTGGCTCACCTCAACCTGCCGCTCCACCTGTTGCTGGTGCAGCCGGCTGATGATGATTTCCTCTTCCAGGTCCTGGCGGAAGCGCTCGAACGGAATGCCTTCCGCCTGCAGTGCCTGCTGGAACTCCGGCAGGCCCATGTTGTTCTGTTGGGCGACCCGGCGGACCGCAGCGTTCAGGGTCTGTTCGTCGACGGTGATACCCATCTGCGCAGCCCGGTTGAGTTGCAGCCGCTTCATGATCAGGCGCTCCATCACCTGACGTTCCAGCTCGCGGCCGGTGGGCAGGTTCTGGCCGGCAAACTGCTGTTGCACCGACACGGTTTCCGCGCGCAGTTCCGATTCGAGAATGATGTCGTCGTTGACGACGGCGACGATGCGATCGATCGGCTCGGCCAGGGCGGCACCTGCAAACAGGACCACGGCCAGGCTGACGGCAGCGCGCAGCGATTGGAAAATTGCTGTCATGGGAACGGATTTACCTCAGGCGTTCGTAACCGAAAACGGTTTCGTCGAGAAGATCGCGCACATTGTCACCGATATTGCCCAATCCACGAAACTCGAACTGCAACAGGATCTGGCGATCGGGTTCTTCCTGCGGTTCTTCCCGGAAATAGCGGCTGACCAGCCGGATGCTCCAGCAGCAGTCCCTGTACTCCAGACCACCAAACGCCTCGATGGTTTGCCCTTCCAGCGAGTCATAGCGCCAGCCGCCCAGGCCGCTCCAGCGCTGACTGATCGGGAACACGGCGGCCACGTCGCCGATTTCCAGCCGGCGCTGATCATCGCGGTATCGCGATCGGTAGCCGGTGGTGATCACCGGGCGCAGGCCATGACTGGCCGAGGTCCGCGGCGGCATCCAGCTCAGCCGCGCGCCGGCCAGTGAGGTCTTGCTGGTGTCCGGGTCCCACTGGAATTCGGTGCGGGCCTGAAAGCCGGCCGGCAGCAGGGCCTGGGTTTCTGTGATGATGTCCGAACGGTTGCGGGTGTCCGGTTCGTCATCGGCGAAGGCGGTCACCCGGCGGTCGGTGAAGAAGTAGGCCTGGCCGACCCCGATCCGGAAGTACTCGCGACCGCTGAGCCGGTTCCGGAAGCGGCTGCTCAGGCCCAGGCTGATCTGGTTGGTGTCACCGACCCGGTCGCCACCAATGAAGCGGTTCTCGCTGAACAGCTGGAACAGACTGGGCTCCGGACGGCCGGTGTCGAACAGCGGGATGTCGTCCTGGTCCGTGTACGGCACGAAGGCGTAGAACAAACGGGGTTCCAGGGTCTGGGTCAGCTCCCGGCCGAAGCCCTCGAAATGGCGATCGAAGAACAGTGCCGAATCGATGCTGGCCAGCGGCAGCACCCGGTTTACGCTGGCGTCCTTGCCCTCGTTCCGGCTGCCGCGGTCCAGGTCATAGTTGGTCGCGCGCAGGGTCAGGGCGGGACGGATGTAGCCGGCCGCCGATTCGAACGGCATGCTGACCCGGGGCGCGATGTCGAAGCGGTTGCCGGTGTCGCGGATCCTCCGGCCCGGCGTGTCGAAGCGCACCGCCTCGCCGTAGAACGTGCCCTGCAAGGGCACCTCGCCGAGCTCGGTCCGCGCCGGCGTGTACAGATAATCCAGTTGCGGTACCCGTTCATAGGGCCGGTTGGCGACGTTCAGGTCCGGGTTCAGGTTCTGGAACACCTGGGTGCGCAGGCGGGCCCGCACATCGGTGGTGCTGTAGGTGAACGTGCCTTCGGAGGGCAGGTTGTTGCTGCTGGAACGATACAGTGAGGTGCCGAGGTCGCGGAAATACTCGTCATCACTGACCCGGTTGAACTCACCCCGGAAGCGCAGGTTGCGGGCCAGGCGCATGCGGTGGTTGAAGGCCACGCTCCAGCGGTCGCTGCCGAACTCGTCGTCGTCCGGCAGGTAGGCGACCCGCGCCTCGCCCTCCGAATTAAAACGCCGCTGCAGGTAGCGGAATTCGTTGTCCAGCATCAGCCCGCGCTTGCTCAGGTAGCGGGGGATGATCGTGGCGTCGTAGTTCGGCGCGATATTCCAGTAGAAGGGCACACTGATGTCGGTGCCGGTGCGGTCCGACTGCGACAGTGTCGGTGGCAGCAGACCGGTCTTGCGGCGGTCGTCGATCGGGAAATTGACGTAGGGCGTATAGAAAACCGGGGCCCCGAACATCACCATGCGGGCGTGCCAGGCTTCACCGCGGCCGGTCTCGCGATTGAGCCGGATCCGGCTGGCCCGCATGTTCCAGAGTTCATCGCCCGGTTCGCAGGTGGAGTAGCTGGCGTCGCTCAACACCACCACCTGCCGGCTTTCCAGTTCCAGGTGCCGGGAGCGGCCCTGCATCAGGGTCTCGGCGAACACGTATTCGACATCGTCCATTTCGCCCTGATCCGAGGCCAGCCGCATGTGCCCCTGGCTGCCGCCGAGGATCAGGCCATCCTGCTGGTAGCGCATGCGGCCGCGGGCCTCGGCCCGGTCCTCGCGTTCGAGGTAGCGCATGGCATCGGCGCGCAGTTTTTGCCCGCCATGATCCACCTCGACATTGCCCTCGAGATCATGCACCCGGCGACGGTTGTCGAAGGTGGCCCGGTCGGCATCGATCACCATCGGCGTGTCCGGGTCGTCGGGCAGCACCAGCGGCGTCATCTCGAAAGCAGGTGGCGCATCGGCGCAACCGTCCCAGCGCTGGCGCTCTTCCTCCAGCACCGGCCATGGCTCGGGGGTATCGGCAAACACCAGGCAGGGCAGCATGGCCAGCGCCAGAGCCGGCAGGCGAGGGCGGATGCGGATGCTGCGAATCACTGTGGTCCCCTTGGTGCGCGCCGGGCAGGTCCCGCGCCATGTCGTTGTTCTCGCGGTCCGGCCGGTGCTTCACCGGTCTGCATCCGGTCAGACGCGCATTCTCTGTTATCACGCATGCTACCGCCGCCCAGCAGAGGCCGCCAACGCGAACCTGCATTCCGCCGGTCGGCTGCCGTTCCCGGTGACGGGGGTCGAGCGGCAGCGGTGCCTGACATACACTGCGAAACATTCAGAAGGAGGGAATGCCGTGGCCGAACAGGCGAACGAGGACAGCATGGACGACCCGCGGCTGACGGCGCTGCGCGACTGGCTGGTCGACGATCAGGGCTTGCAGATCCGGGACATGATCCCGGCATCCAGCGATGCCAGTTTCCGACGCTACTTCCGCGTGCGCCATGCCGATGGCGAGGCGATTGCGATGGATGCGCCACCGGACACCGAGGATTGCCGGCCGTTCGTGACCGTCGCCGGCCTGATGCGGGGCGCCGGCGTGCGGGTGCCGGAAATCCTGGCGCAGGATCTGGAGCGGGGGTTCCTGCTGCTCGAGGATCTCGGCCGCCACACCTACCTGGATGTGCTGTCGGACAAGAACGCCGACGCCCTGTTCGAGATGGCCGTGGACGCGCTGGTGCGCTGGCAGAAGGCCAGCCGGGCCGGGGTACTGCCGGCGTACGATGCGTCGCTGCTGCAACGCGAGCTTCGGCTTTTCCCCGACTGGTACCTGGAGCGCGCGCTGGGTCTGGAACTGGCTGCGGCGGACCAGGACTGGCTGCAGGTCTGGTTCGATCGCCTTGTCGACCGTGCCCTGGATCAGGAGCGGGTCTTCGTCCACCGCGACTACATGCCGCGAAACCTCATGTTCAGCATGCCGCCCCCGGGCGTGCTGGATTTCCAGGATGCCGTCTACGGCCCGGTGAGCTATGACATCAGTTGTCTGTTCCGGGATGCCTTCATCAGTTGGCCGGCGGATAAGGTGGATGCCTGGCTGGCGCTGTACTGGGAGCGTGCCGGCAAGGCCGGAATCGCCGTGCCTGCCGAGTTCGCCGCGTTTCGCAGTGATTGCTTCTGGATGGGCGTGCAGCGCCACCTCAAGGTGTTGGGCATATTCGCCCGCATTCGTCACCGTGATGGCAAGCCCCGCTACCTGGAGGATGCGCCGCGGTTCCTCCGATACCTGGACGAGGCTGCCGTAGCCGAACCCGAGTTGGAACCCCTGGTGCAGCGGATCCATGACTGGCATGGCGAGGCCGGATGCGCGCAATGATCCTGGCTGCCGGTCGCGGCAAGCGGATGCGGCCGCTGACCGATCGCGTGCCCAAGCCCCTGCTGCCGGTGGCGGGCAAGCCGCTGATTGTCTGGCACCTGGAACGCCTGGCGCGCGCCGGTCTGCACGATGTCGTGATCAACCATGCCTGGCTGGGAGAGCAGATCCCGGCGGCCCTGGGCGATGGCAGTCGTTGGGGGCTGCGAATCCGTTATTCCGATGAAGGCGCGGCGGGTCTGGAGACCGGCGGAGGGATTCACCGCGCGCTGCCGATGCTTGGTGGGGCGCCATTTCTGGTGCTCAATGGTGATATCTGGACTGACATCGATTTCGCCGGGCTGCAGCTGTCGGCCGGTGATCTGGCGCATCTGGTACTGGTCGAGAATCCCGGCCACAACCCGGTCGGTGATTTCCCGCTCGACGATGGGCGCGTGGCCGGCTCTGGCCCGCGTTATACCTTCAGCGGCGTTGGCGTCTACGATCCGGCGCTGTTTGCCGCTTGTGCCCCTGGAGCCTTTGCCCTGGCGCCGCTGCTGCGCGCGGCAGCGGCGGAGGGACGTGTCGGCGGGGAACTGCACCGCGGCCGCTGGTGTGACGTGGGGACGCCGGAGCGGTTGCAGCAACTGGACCAGGCGCTGCGGGGGCTGACTGATGGGGCGTGATGTCGGGCTGGGGCGTTACGGACCGGCGGATTTTCACGCCTTCGGCGAGCGCCTGCGCCAGGAGACCGAGCTGCTGCGGCAATGGTTGCAGCAGGGGCGATTATTGGCTGAGCCGCCGCGCATCGGTTTCGAGCTGGAGGCCTGGCTGGTCGATGCGGGCGGTCAGCCGGTGCCGGAAAACCAGGCCTTCCTGCAACGCATGAGCGACCCGATGGTGGTGCCCGAGCTGGCTCGTTTCAACGTCGAGCTCAACGGCCCGCCCCGCTGGCTGGCGGACAACCCGTTCTCCGGTTTGATGGATGACCTGCAGGGATTGTGGCAGCGGTGTAACGCGACCGGCGAATCGATGGGTCTGCACCCGGTCATGATCGGAATCCTGCCTTCGGTGCGACCGGAGCATCTCGGCCTGCCCCAGATGACCGATGCGGTGCGTTATCGGGCACTGAACGAACAGGTGCTCGCGCTGCGCAACCAGCAGCCGTTCCGGGTTGCCATCCAGGGTCCGCAGGAGGCGCTGGAACTGGAGCAGCAGACAGTGATGCTGGAGGCGGCGGCCACCTCGTTGCAGTTGCATCTGCAGCTGACGGCGGATAACGCGGCGCGCTGCTTCAATGCCGCGCAGCTGATGTCCGCGGCCAGCGTTGCCGTGGCCGCCAATGCACCAACGCTGTTCGGCCGCCGCCTCTGGCATGACACCCGGATCCCGCTGTTCGAGCAGGCGGTGGCGGTGGACCCGCCGGGGGCCGGGTCGGCACGCGGGCTGGACCGGGTAACCTTCGGTACCGGTTATACCCGCGACGGGCTGTATCCGCTGTTCGTCGAGAATCGCCAGCATTATCCGGTGTTGCTGCCGGAGGTTACCGGCGAGGCACCGGAGCAACTGTCCCATCTGTCGCTGCACAATGGCACCATCTGGCGTTGGAACCGGCCGCTGGTCGGCGTCGATGGCCAGGGACGCTGTCATCTGCGGCTGGAACACCGGGTGATGTCCGCCGGGCCGTCCGTGCCGGATGTGGTGGCCAATGCCTGCTTCTTTCACGGCTTGATCCAGGCCTGCGCGCAGCGTCCGGAACCGCTGGAGGCGGAGGTGCCGTTCCAGATGGCGGCGCGCAATTTCTACCGGGCTGCGCGCGATGGTCTGGATGCCCGGGTGGAATGGCTGGGCGGCCAGCGCGGCCCGCTGCGCGAGCTGATTCTTGAGCAGTTGTTGCCCATGGCGGCCGACGGCTTGCGCCGCTTTGGCCTGGATGAGGCGGCATGGCGGCCCTGGCTTGAGCTGATGCGCGAGCGTGTGGTGCGCGGACGTACCGGCGCCGTCTGGCAACAGCTCTGGCTGGATCGTCACGGTGGACCGATGGAGGGCCTGGTCTGCGCCTACCGCGCCGCCCAGCAGGCCGGCCGACCCGTACACGACTGGGAGATCTGAACGCGTGTCCGAACCGCTGCGCCTGCACCATTACGAGACGCCACCTGCCGAATTGCTGGACGTGCCGCCCACGGCGTTGCGGGATCTGCTGGGCGGGCCGAGCCTGCTCGAGTTCCCCGGGCGGCGGCAGCAGCCGGTGTTCCTGTCCGTGCTTCTGCACGGCAATGAAACCACCGGTTTCCTGGCCCTGCAGCGGCTGCTGCGCCGGTATCGTGACCGCCCGCTGCCGCGCAGCCTGCTGTTGTTCATCGGCAATGTGGACGCCGCCGCCTTCGATGTGCGCCGGCTCGAGGGCCAGGTGGATTTCAACCGGGTCTGGCCGAAAACCGAACTGCCGGATTGCCCGGAGACCCGGCTGATGGCGGCCCTGGTGGAACGTCTGCGGCGGCGGGAGCTGTTTGCCAGCATCGATGTTCACAACAACACCGGCCGCAACCCCTATTACGGCTGCATCAACAGGCTGGACGGGCGCTACATGGCCCTGGCCTCGTTGTTCAGCCGGACGATGGTCTATTTCACGCGTCCGCGCGGCGTGCAATCGCTGGCGATGGCGGACCTGTGCCCGGCGGTGACACTGGAATGCGGCAAGCCGGGCCTGGAGGCGGGGGTCGCGTATGTGGAGCAGTACATCGAGGATGTGTTGCATTTGTCGGAACTTCCGGAGCTGCCGCCCAGGGATCAGGTGGATCTGTTCGAGACCGTGGCGCGCGTTCGCATTCCGCCGCACCAGGACTTCGGATTCGATGGCAGCGGTCAGGGGCTGGATCTGCTGGAGGATCTGGATCGCCTGAATTTCCAGGTCCTGCCCAAGGGCACCGCGCTGGGCCGTTTCAGCGGCGAGTCGATGCCGGTGGTCGTGGACGACCCGGACGGAGCCGACGCCGAGGCGTATTTTCAGCTGCGCGATGGCGAACTGGTGACCCGGCGGCCGATGATGCCAAGCATGCTGACCCTGGACGGCACGGTGATCCGTCAGGACTGCCTGTGCTACATCATGCTGCCGGTGGCCGCGGAACGGATCGCTGATGCCAGGCGTTCGAAAGTCTCCCCGGACCCCGTCTGATCAGTCCCTGTTCCGTTTTTCCAGCAGCAACTGCAGGCGCTCTGCCAATCGCGGCCCGACGGTGTCGACGCTGGCATCGTGGAAGGCGGCCTGGTCGCGTATTCGGGTTACGCCAAGCCCGGGGTATCCGCAGGGATTGATGCGCTCGAACGGCGCCAGGTCCATGTCCACGTTCAGGCTCAGGCCGTGATAGCTGGCACCGCGCCGGACCCGCAGGCCGATGGCGCCGATCTTGTCGTCGCCGACATACACCCCCGGTGCATCGCGACGGGCGCGTGCCCGGATGTCCAGTTCGGCCAGCAGGTCGATCATCGCCTGCTCCAGCAGCATGACCAGGGCGCGCACGCCCAGTCCGCGGCGGCGCACGTCCAGCAGCGTGTAAAGCACCACCTGGCCCGGCCCGTGATAGGTCACCTGGCCGCCCCGGTCCACCGGCACCACCGGTATGTCGCCGGCATCAAGCACGTGTTCCGGCTTGCCATTCAGGCCAAGCGTGAACACCGGCGGATGTTCCACCAGCCAGAGTTCATCCCGCGTCCCCGGCCCGCGCCCGTCGGTAAAGTCCTGCATCGCCCGCCAGGTCTGCCGATAATCGCGCAGCCCCAACCGCCGCAGCAGCGGTGGTTGCGGGCGGGTATCGCGGGCGGTGTGACTGGACATGCGTTTTCCGATTCGTCGTCGAAGCTTGCGGGGCGGGGTGTCGGGGTGCCTGTCGTGGGGTGTCGGTCGCAGGGACGCGACCGTCAAGCCCTCATGGATGAGTTCACGGCGTCCCCTCGACAGGCACCCCGACACCCCGCTCCAGACCGAAGCCCGCGAACAAAGCGGCTCGTTCTTTAAACCTAAAACGTTAAACGTAAAACGATGACGCTGTTTAAAGCGTCATCAACACCTGCTCATCCGCATTCAGCGCCCGATAGACCTGGTCGAGCTGATGCTGGCTGCGGGCGGTGAAGGTAACGGTGACCGAGACGTAGTTGCCGCGGCGGCTGGCGGCGGTATCGATATCGGCGTCGCGCAATTCGGGCACGTGTTCGCGCACGATGCCGGCCACGCGCAGCACGAAGTCCGGCTCGGCCCGGCCCATCACCTTGACCGGGAATTCGCAGGGAAATTCGATAATCGTGTCGCGGGTTTCCGTCATTCGGCGCTCCGGCTACTGGAAGAACAGCAGGACTTCATCCACCAGGCTGCCGAAGAAGCCACCGGTGTCACCGTCCTCCAGTGCGATTAGCGGTGCTTCCATGATCACCTCGCCGTCCAGCTTGACGGTCACCTCGCCCAGTTTGTCCCCGCGACTGACCGGTGCAATGACCGGGCTGTCGATACGCATATTGGCATCCAGGTTCTCGTACTCCCGCTGGGGAATGGTGACGTACAGGGTCCGCTCCAGGCCCACCGGGATCGTGTCCGAGGCCCCTTTCCAGAGCTTCGGGCTGGCCAGTTCGGTATTTCCCTCGTACAGCGCATAGCTGCGGAAGAAGCGGAAGCCGTAATTGAACAGCGCCTGCGACTGATCGGCGCGGTCGCGGGGGCCGTCGGTGCCCATGACCACCGACACCAGACGCATGTCGTCGCGCTTGGCGGAACTCACCAGGTTGTAGCCGGCGCTGCTGGTGTGACCGGTCTTCAGCCCGTCCACGGAACTGTCACGGGTCAGCAGCAGGTTGCGGTTGCCCTGGGTGATGTCGTTGTAGGTGAATTCCCGTTCCGAGTAGTACTGGTAGGACTCCGGGAAGTTGCGGATCATCGCTGCCGCCAGCAGGGCCATGTCGCGGGCGGTGGTGGTCTGCGCCTCATCCGGCCAGCCGGTGGAATTGGTGAAATTGGTGTTGTACATGCCGATCTCCTCGGCATGGTTGTTCATCAACTGGGCAAAGGTCTGCTCGTTGCCGGCGATATGTTCGGCGATGGCCACGCTGGCGTCGTTGCCCGACTGGATGATGATGCCGCGGAGCAGGTCCTCTACCGCCACCTGCTTGCCGACTTCGACGAACATCTTCGAGCCACCCATGCGCCAGGCGGTCTCGCTGATCATGACCTTTTCGTCGAGCTGCAGATGACCCTCTTCCAGCTCGTTGAATGCCACGAAGGCGGTCATCAGCTTGACCAGGCTGGCGGGTTCACGCGGTGTGTCGGCCTCGCGCTCCACCAGGACGTTGCCGCTCTCGAAATCCAGCAGGATGTAGCTCGGGGCACCCAGCGAGGGCGGTGAGGGCACCGGCATGGACTGCGCCATTGCAGATCCGGTCAGCAACAGGAGGACGAGCGAAAGCAGGGCAAGACGGGGCGCATTCATCGGGTTTGGTACATCCTGGTCTGTCGTTGGCAAGAAAGCAGTGACGGCCGGGGTGCGGCCGTCGTCCGTTATGGTCGGGTCAGGGCTCGATGACGACCCGCGAGGCAGTGATGCCGTGATCCTCCAGTTCCCGGCTCAGTTGGTCCACGGCCTCCACCGAGCTCACGGGGCCGAGCTGAACCCGGTAAAGACCGCCGTCTCCGGCATTGTCGATGCGGATCTCGTCGAACCGCGCCTGATGCAATCGCTCCTTCAGGCGTTCGGCATTGCCGCGTTCGGAGAAGGCACCGGCCTGCAGGAAATAGCGCGGATCGCCGTTGCTGCCGCGGTTGCCAGTGGCTTCCTCCACCTCGCCGGGCAGACGCTCGGCGGCGCTTGCCTGGACCACGTTTCCACCGGCTTCATTTACGCCGTCGCCAGAGTCGGCCACCGCTGGCACGTCGTCATCCGCATGCAGTAGCTCGATGCGCACCGGCGCGACCCCGGCATCGACCATGTCCAGGCGCTGGGCCGCGGCGTAGGACAGGTCGATGATCCGGTTGCGGGCAAACGGGCCGCGATCATTGACCCGCACCACCAGTTCGCGGCCGTTGTCCAGGTTGGTCACGTGTACATAGGCCGGGATCGGCAGTTCCCGATGCGCGGCGGTCAGCTTGTACATGTCGTAGGGTTCGCCGCTGCTGGTGCGCCGTCCGTGGAATTTCTTGCCGTACCAGGAGGCGATACCCTCCTCCTCGAAGGTGCGCGGCATCTCCGCCATGACGTGGTAGGTCTGGCCGAAGACCTCGTAGGACTCCGGGTTGCCATAGCGGCTGCGCGGCTCGTTGCGCGGCACGACGTCCTCCAGCTGGGAGGTGTCCGGTGCCACCTCGGGCCCCCGATCTCGTTCCTTGTCCGGCGGGGCATCCGGTGTGCTGCTGCAGGCGGCCAGGATCAGGCCGCAGAGCATGACAAGTGGCAGGACGGAGCGATGAGTCACGCGTCGGTCTCCCGGCGTTCCCGCATCATTTCGCTGAGTTGCCAGACGGCCAGCGCGTAGAGCGGACTGTGGTTGTAACGGGTGATGACATAGAAGTTATGCAGCCCCACCCAGTATTCCTTGCCCTGTTCACCGTCGAGTTCCATCAGCACGGCGCCCAGTTCGTCATCCAGCGATTCGTCCACCACCACGCCGGCCGCACGCAGCTCGCCAACCGTGGTGTAGGGTTGCCGCCCCTGATTGGCCAGGCCGTCGATCTCGGCATCGTCCTCCAGGCTGGCCTCGAACACCACCGGATCACCCTCGCGCCAGCGGTGCTCGGCGAAATAATTGGCAACGCTGGACACGGCGTCCGCCGTGTTGCTGAGCAGGTCGCGGCGGCCATCGCCGTCGCCATCCACCGCATAGGCGCGGTAGCTGCTGGAAATGAACTGGGGAATGCCCATGGCGCCGGCGTAGGAACCGCGGATGGTCAGCGGGTCGAAGCCCTCTTCTTCGGCCAGCAACAGGTAGTGCTCGAGTTCACTGCGGAAGAAGTCAGCCCGCGGTGGGTAATCGAAGGCCAGCGTGGTCAGGGCGTCCAGCACCCGGTGCCGGCCCTGGTGTTCGCCGTAACGCGTTTCCACGCCGATGATGGCAACGATGATCGCCTCGCTGACGCCGAACTCCTCGGAGGCGCGCTGGATTTCGACGGCGTACTCCTCCCAGAAGGCGATGCCTGCGTCGATCCGGTCCTCGCGAATGAAGATCGGACGGTAGCGGTACCAGGGCATGGCTTCCGCCGGTCGCGAGATGGCGTCGATGATGTCCTGGCGATGTTCGGCATGTTGCAGGATGTTCTTCAGATCGCGCGGCGACAGCCCATGGCGTTCGGCCATCTGGTCGGCGAAGGCGTCGATGTCGGCGCGCTTTTCCGCGAACGAATCCGCCACGGCGGGCATGCTGATGAAAAGCAGCGCGGCCAGCAGCAGGTGAAGCAGGGGAGTGCGGTTCATGGACGATCTCTCGCAAGACAAACGGCGCGTGCCAAATTCCGCCACCGTCGAACCTTTCCCGCAGGTCATGGCAACGGTCTCATGACGACCACATCCGGCGGTGCGTATGCACCGACATGAGGATACCGAAGGCGGCCATGAGCGTCACCATCGATGTGCCACCGTAACTGATCAGCGGCAGCGGCAGGCCCACCACCGGAATCAGGCCCGACACCATGCCCACGTTGACGAACACGTAGACGAAAAAGGTCAGTGCCAGACTGCCGGCCAGCAGGCGGGAGAAATTGTCCTGCGCCTGACAGGCGATATACAGCCCGCGGCAGATGATGAACAGGTAAAGCACCAGCAGTTGCACGACGCCGACCAGGCCGAATTCCTCGCTGAACACGGCGAAGATGAAATCGGTATTGCGTTCCGGCAGGAACTGCAGCTGCGACTGGGTGCCGTTCAGCCAGCCCTTGCCGTAGACCCCGCCGGAACCGATCGCGATAGTGCTCTGGATGATGTGGTAGCCGGCGCCCAGCGGATCACGTTCCGGATCGAACAGGGTCAGCACCCGCTGCTTCTGGTACTCGTGCATCAGGAACATCCAGAACACCGGGATCGCCGCCACGATGGCAAGCAGCGCACCGATCAGGACCCGCCACCGCAGGCCGGCCAGGAACACCACGAACAGGCCGGCGGCGGTGACCAGGACGGCCGTGCCGAGATCGGGCTGGAGGATGATCAGCGCGGTGGGTGTCGCGGTCATGAACAGCGCCACCAGCACCTGGGAAAAGCTGGGCGGCAGCGGCCGCCTGCTGAGATACCAGGCGACCATCATCGGGATCGCCAGCTTCATCAGCTCCGCCGGCTGGAAACGCACCGGGCCGAAGCCGAGCCAGCGTTGCGCCCCCTTGCCATAGGTGCCCACCAGCAACACCAGCACCAGCATCACCAACCCGGCCAGGAACACCCAGGGCGTCCAGCGCTGCAGGGTTTCCGGCGGCACCTGGGCAATGGCCACCATCGCGGCGAAGGCCAGGCCCAGCCGGATCAACTGGCGCTGCAACTCGGCCATGTCCTGGTTCGAGGCGCTGTAGAGAATCGCCAGGCCGACGCCGGACAGCAGTGCCAGCGCGGTCAGCAGCTGGCCGTCCAGGTGCAGATGGCGCTGCACCCGTGTCATCCGCTGATCGACCAGGCTGGCATCAGCCATCGGGGACCTCCGCTTCGTCCTCGTCCGGCGGGTCAGGCCGCGGCACCGGTTCGCCGCGCTCGAGGGCGCGCCAGGCGTCCATCACCTGCCGTGCCATTGGTGCCGCAACGCCGCCGCCACTGCCACCGTTCTCGACCACCACGGCCACGGAAATGCGCGGGTCCTCGGCCGGCGCGAAACAGTTGAACAGGGCGTGGTCGCGCAGATGCGTGGGAATGGCATCGGCATCGTACTCCTCGTCCTGCCCCAGGCTGAAGACCTGCGCCGTCCCGGTCTTGCCGGCGACTTCGTAATCCAGGCCCGGGGCGATACTGCGCGCGGTTCCCCGCGGCCCCCGGATCGAGGCGATCAGCCCGTCGACCACTTCCTGCCAGTTGGCCTCGTTGCGCAGCTTGAAATGGGTTTCCTTGTCTTCCGGTGGCAGATCGCTGACCTCGCCGTTGTCATTGCGCTCGATGCGCTTGATCAACCGTGGCGGGTGCGCCGAGCCCTTGTTCGCGAACACGGCAGTGGCGTGTGCCAGTTGCATCGGCGTGGTCAGGAAGAATCCCTGGCCTATGCCGGTGATCAGGGTTTCGCCGTGGTACCAGCCCTCGCCCCGTGCGGCGCGCTTCCACTCGCGCGACGGCAGCACGCCGGGCAGTTCGCCGGGGATGCCGGAACCGGTCCGGCGGCCGAAGCCGAATCCGCCCAGGTACTCCTGCATGCGGTCGATGCCGAGCCGGTAGGCGACATCGTAGAAGTACACGTCGCAGGACTGGACCAGGCTGTCCTCCATGTTCATGTGGCCATGCCCGCGCCGCTGCCAGCAGCGCCAGCGATGACTGACCCCCGGCAGGGTGTAGAAGCCGGGGCAGAACACCCGCTCGCTGGCGCGCTTGATTTCGTTTTCCAGGCTGGCCAGGGCGACGAACGGCTTGATGGTCGATCCGGGCGGGTACTGGCCCCGCATCGCGCGGTTGTAGAGCGGCCGCGAGGGATCCGCCTGCAACGCCTGAAAGGTGTCGCGGTCGATGCCGTGGACGAACAGGTTGGGATCGAACATTGGTTTGCTGGCCAGGGCCAGGATGTCGCCGTTGCGCGTATCGAGGGCCACGATGGCTCCCTGCCAGTCGCCCAGGACTTCCTCGGCGACCCGTTGCAAGCGGCTGTCGATTGTCAGGTAGACATCATTGCCCGGGTTCGGGTCGAGCCGTTCCAGCGGCCGGATCACCCGGCCCAGGGCATTGGCTTCCACCCGTTCGATACCGGAATGACCGTGCAGCAGATCCTCGAACTGCAGTTCGGCGCCGGACTTGCCAATATGCGTGCTGCCGCGGTAGCGGGAGGAATCGATCCGCTGCAGTTCCTGTTCGTTGATACGCCCGACGTGGCCGATGGCGTGCACCGCATGTTCGCCCTGCGGGTAGACCCGGCTCAGCCGGGCTTCCACCTCAACGCCGGGGAAACGGTGGCGATTTGCCGCGAAAATCGCGACATCGCGTTCATCCAGCCGGAACTTGATGGGAATGGCGTCGAACCGCCGTTGCCGTTGCCGCTGCGTGTGGAACCGCGCAATGTCGGCTTCTTCCAGCTTGATGATGCTGCCCAGACCTTCCAGCGTGGCCTCCAGGTCCTGCACCTGCTCCGGGATGACCATCAACTGGTACGTGGGCCGGTTCTCGGCCAGGATCACGCCGTTCCGGTCATGAATCAGACCCCGGTTCGGCGGCACCGGAACCAGCCGCACGCGGTTGGCCTGCGACATGGTCGCGTAGTGCTGGTGACCGGTGATCTGCAGGTGCGCCATGCGCCCGCCGAGCAGTCCCATCAGGCCGAGGACGCCGGCGCCGGCGAGTATGGCGCGGCGGTTGAACAGCCGCTTTTCCTGGATCTGGTCCCGGAGCCTGTTCTCGCCTTGTCCCTTCTTGCTGGCCATGCCTGATTCTGCGACCTCTAGGGAAACACTGATTGATTACCGCACACCATAATACCGGCGAACCGCACGCAGCAGTACGACCAGCCAGGGCCAGAGCAGCATGCCCGCCAGCGGCGGCAGCCAGTAGCTGTGAATCGACATGGGCCGGTCAATCAGACCATTGGTCCAGATCTGGACCAGCGTGACCAGGGACAACAGCGCCAGCACGATCAGGGCCTGCTGGCCCAGCGGGTAGACGCGCACCCGTTGATGCAGTTTCAGCACGACGAACGCCAGCAGCGCGAAGGCCAGGGCCTGTTGGCCCAGCAGGCCCGCCTGCAGGGCGTCCTGGCCCAGGCCGGCCAGCCAGGCGACGCCGACACCGACCCGTTGTGGTACCGCCATGCACCAGTAAATGATCACCAGCGCCACCCATTCCGGCCGCGCCAGTTGCGCCCAGGCCGGCAGCGGCAGGATCACCAGCACGTATGCCACGAGAATCGTGACCACAATCACCAGTCGGCCGCGGCCGGCAAGCTCGCTCACGGCTGGCCCTCAGTCGCACCGCCGGCCGGAGGTGCCCGCCCCGCATCGGGCTGTTCGCTGGTGTCCGGTGTGCCGCGATCCTGCGGTGTCATGCCGGGCAGCAGGCCTTCTGCCGGCGGCACAGTGTCCTCCGGTGGCTGCTCGGCCGGCAACTGGGGCGCGGGCAGCTCCGGATCCTCCGCCTGTTCCCGGGTGGTGCGGACCAGCAGCATCTCCCGGCTGCGGTCCAGTTCGGCATAGGGTCTTGCGATGACCCGGGCGAAGGGCAGGCCGGGCTCACGCCGGACCTCGGTCACTTCTGCCACCGGATAGCCCCGCGGAAAACGGTCGTCGAGTCCGGAGGTCACCAGCCGGTCGCCGACCTCGATATCCGCGTTGTTCGGCAGATGCGGCAGCTCCAGTTTGCGGAGGTTGCCGCTGCCCATGGCCACCGTGCGCAGCCCGTTGCGGGTCACCTGGACCGCGATGCCGTGGCTTGGATCGGTAAGCAGCCGGACCACCGAGGTGCCGCGGCCCACGGTGTCGACCTGGCCGACAACGCCATGCGCGTCCAGAACCGGCTGGCCGGCAAAGGCGCCATCGCGGCTGCCCTTGTCCAGCTGAATCACATGCCGATGGGGGTTCAGGTCGAGACGCATGAGTTCGGCGATCACCACCGATTCCTCGACCTCGTAGGATGAATCCAGCAAGCCCTGCAGGCGGATGTTCTCCCGCTCCAGTTCATCCAGGCGTTGCAGCCGGGCGGCGTTGAGCAGCTGTTGATCGCGCAGCCGGGAATTCTCCTGTTGCAAGGCGCGCCGCGTCGCCAAGGTCTCGCTCAGATAATCGCTGATCTCGAACGGCAGATTGACCGTGAAGTGAACCGGAGAGACAGCCGTATGCACCGCCTCGCGAACCGGCTCGGTCAAGCGGTCGCGATGGTCGAGCGTCATGATTCCCACCGACACGATGGCCAGCAGGATGATGCGGGTGGTCGCTGAGGGACCTTGCGCGAATAACGGTTTGATGGCCTACCCCGGACTTGAATGGCTGCCACGTGGTCTGCAGAGAAATGCGGAGCCAAGGCCGCATCTCCTCCACGTTTCCCTGACCGTTCCGAAAAGGGTACCGCAGCGAAGCGCCAAATCTATTGCCAGGCCCACAGTTTGCGTAATACCCGGGTTTTCCCCGGCTATGCTGCGTGCAGGCTACTCGGCGGTA
Organism: Methylonatrum kenyense; assembly: GCF_023195885.1. Lineage (GTDB taxonomy): Bacteria > Pseudomonadota > Gammaproteobacteria > Nitrococcales > Aquisalimonadaceae > Methylonatrum > Methylonatrum kenyense. The sequence continues at coordinate 21,481 of NZ_JALPKO010000007.1, read as the reverse complement.
AACAGGTCCAGACCTTGTTCGTCCATCAGCTCGAGGGCGCGGCCGCCGCCCCGGGCAACACAGGTCAGGGGGTCATCGGCAACCACCACCGGCAGCCCGGTCTCTTCCATGATCAGGCGATCAAGGTTGCGCAGCAGCGCGCCGCCGCCAGTGAGCACGATGCCCCGGTCGGCCACGTCGGCGCCAAGCTCGGGCGGCGTCTGCTCCAGCGCGCTCTTGACCGCGCCAACAATCGCCGACAGCGGCTCCTGAAAGGCTTCCAGGATCTCGTTGCTGTTCAGTGTGAAACTGCGCGGCACGCCCTGGGCCAGGTTGCGGCCCTTGACGTCGATCTCGCGAACCTCGCTGCCCGGGAACGCGGTGCCGATCTCGTGCTTGATCCGTTCCGCGGTCGCCTCGCCGACAAGGATGCCGTAGTTGCGACGAATGTAATTGGTGATGGCTTCGTCGAAGCGATCACCGCCGACGCGCACCGAGGCGGAGTAGACAATGCCGTTAAGCGACAGGACCGCTACTTCCGAGGTGCCGCCGCCGATGTCAAGCACCATCGAGCCGCGCGCCTCGTCCACCGGCATGTTGGCGCCGATTGCTGCCGCCCGGGGTTCCTCAATCAGGTAAACTTCGCGGGCGCCGGCTCCCATCGCCGACTCCTTGATCGCGCGGCGCTCCACCTGGGTCGAACCGCAGGGAACACAGACCAGAACCCGGGGGCTGGGCTTGAAGAAGCGGGCCTCGTGAACCTTCTTGATGAAGTGCTGCAACATCTTTTCGGTGACCGTGAAATCGGCAATGACGCCGTCCTTCATCGGCCGGATCGCCCGGATGTTGCCCGGTGTGCGGCCCATCATGTTTTTCGCCTCGACGCCTACCGCGGCAATCGATTTCGGTCCGCCGTCCCGGTCCTGCCGGATCGCGACCACCGAGGGCTCGTTCAGCACGATGCCCTGGCCCCGGAGGTAGATCAGGGTGTTTGCGGTGCCCAGGTCGATCGACAGATCATTGGAAAAGAGCCCGCGAATTCCCTTGAACATGTAGACCGTCCCCCCGATGAAAGGCGTGTAATCTAACAACGGGCCCTGCTTTCGGCAACAAGCAAAGCGGGGTTTGGGTGCAGTCGCGCCGGGTTTGCCATCCCGTTGTCATTGATTGAAAATCCGCGGTTTGGCGGCCCGCCGGAAACTGTCGTCGGATGACGTCGCCGTCGGCGCCATCATACCTGCCTGTCACCTGCTCCGTGACCGGACCGTCGAAATCGTGTTGGAGAGAATTATGTCCCTGGATAAAGACGATGTGCGGCAGATTGCGCACCTGGCCCGGCTGGCCGTCGACGACCAGCGTTTGCCCGAACATGCCAGCAACCTCTCCGCCATCCTGGAATTTGTCGAGGCCATGGATGCGGTGGACACTGCTGCCGTCGAGCCGCTGGCCCATCCGCTGGAGATGCGCCAGCGGCTGCGTCCCGACCAGGTCAGCGAAGAGAACCAGCGCGAGCTTTTCCAGAGCGTCGCGCCTGCCGTCGAGGGCGGCCTGTACCTCGTCCCCCGCGTGATCGAGTAAGACTCCGTAGCGCCAAGAATGCGGTTAATACCCCCGGGGTGCGGGCCGCTGCACCGACGACGACACAACCACATTACGGGAATCGATAGTGAGCATTCACACCAGCACCGTTGCCGAGCTTTCCACGGCGCTTGCCCGTGGCGATCACTCCAGCCGCGAACTGACCGAAGCCTTCCTGCAGCGCATTCAGGGCCAGGGTGTCGCGCTCAATGCTCTGGTTACCGTGACCGCGGAGCAGGCCCTGGCGGCGGCCGATGCAGCCGACCGGGCGCGAGCCGACGGCGAGGCCGGGCCGTTGACCGGTGTGCCGATGGTGCACAAGGATATTTTCTGCACCCGGGGCGTGCGCACCAGCTGCGGTTCGCGGATGCTGGATAACTTTATCTCGCCGTACAACGCTCATGTGGTCGACCGATTGTCGGCGGCCGGCATGGTTTGCCTGGGCAAGGCAAACATGGACGAGTTCGCGATGGGCTCGTCCAACGAAACCAGTTTCTATGGTCCGGTGAAGAACCCTTGGGACACGGACGCCGTACCCGGTGGTTCGTCGGGCGGGTCAGCAGCCGCCGTGGCCGGCGGCCTGGCACCGGCGGCCACAGGCACGGACACCGGTGGCTCGATCCGGCAGCCGGCGGCCCTGTGCGGCATTACCGGACTGAAGCCCACCTACGGTCGCGTCTCCCGCTACGGCATGATCGCCTTCGCCTCCAGCCTGGATCAGGCCGGGCCGATGGCCCGCACCGCCGAGGATTGTGCGTTGCTGCTCGAGGCCATGGCCGGTTTCGACATGCGGGATTCCACCTGTGTCGAGCGCGAGGTGCCGCGGTACAGCCAGCACCTGGCGACCGATCTGAACGGCCTGACGATCGGTCTGCCGAAGGAATACTTCGGCGAAGGACTCGATCCGACCGTGGCCTCGGCAATCGACGCGGCTGTCACCGAATACCGTAAGCTGGGGGCCGAATTCCGCGAGATCAGCCTGGCCAATACCCACCTGGCAGTGCCGGCCTATTACGTCATTGCGCCGGCTGAATGCTCGTCCAATCTGTCGCGTTTCGATGGCGTGCGCTTCGGACACCGCTGTGACGCACCGAAGGATCTCGAGGACCTGTACAAACGCTCCCGTGGCGAGGGCTTCGGCGACGAAGTGCAGCGGCGGATCATGGTCGGCACCTACGCCTTGTCTGCCGGCTACTACGACGCCTATTACCTGAAGGCGCAGCAGGTCCGGCGCCTGATTCGCGACGATTTCCTCAGTGCCTTCGAGGACGTGGACCTGATCCTCGGCCCGACCTCGCCGACCGCGGCCTTCAATATCGGTGAACGCAGCGACGATCCGGTCAGCATGTATCTGTCGGACATTTACACCATCGCGGTCAACCTGGCTGGCTTGCCGGGAATTTCCGTGCCCGCCGGATTCGCCGGCGGACGTCCGGTGGGGCTGCAACTGATCGGCAATTACTTCGATGAGGCGCGCCTGCTGGGCGCCGCCCATGCCTACCAGCAGGTCACCGACTGGCACACCCGGGTGCCGGAGGCGTTCGCCTGAGGCTGCTGTTCAACGCCATCGCGCGCGATGGACTGACAAGAAGGTAATGATGATGGAATGGGAAACGGTCATCGGGCTGGAGATTCACGCCCAGCTCGCCACCCGCAGCAAGATCTTCTCCGGCGCCTCCACCGCCTACGGCGCGGACCCCAACACCCAGGCCTGTGCCGTGGACCTGGGGCTACCGGGCGTGTTGCCGGTGCTCAACGGCGAGGCCGTGAACATGGCGGTCCGCTTCGGCCTGGCCACCGGTTGCAGCATCGCCCCGCATTCGGTGTTCGCGCGCAAGAACTACTTCTATCCCGATCTTCCCAAGGGCTACCAGATCAGCCAGTACGAGCTGCCCGTGGTGCACGACGGCGAGGTCACGATCGAGCTGGATGACGGCGAGACGATGCGGGTGGGCCTGACCCGCGCGCATCTCGAAGAGGATGCGGGCAAATCGCTGCACGAGGGTTTCGAGGGCGTCACCGGCATCGACCTCAACCGCGCCGGCACGCCGTTGCTGGAGATCGTGTCCGAACCCGACTTGCGCTCGGCCAGGCAGGCCGTCGCCTACATGAAGAAGATCCACTCGCTGGTGCGCTACCTGGAGATCTGCGACGGCAACATGCAGGAAGGCTCGTTCCGCTGCGACGCCAACGTCTCGATCAGGCCGAAGGGGCAGGCCGAGTTCGGTACCCGTGCCGAAATCAAGAACCTGAACTCGTTCCGCTTCGTCGAGAAGGCCATCAACCACGAGATCGAACGCCAGATCGATCTGGTCGAGTCGGGCGGCACCGTGGTCCAGGAAACCCGCCTGTATGACTCGGTGAAGGGCGAGACCCGCTCCATGCGGACCAAGGAAGAAGCCAACGACTACCGCTACTTCCCGGACCCGGACCTGCTGCCGCTGGAGATCACCAGCGAAGAGGTGGAACGGATCCGCGCCACGCTGCCGGAACTGCCGGACGCGAAGAAGCAGCGGTTCATGGCCGACTACGGCCTGTCCGCCTACGATGCCGGCGTACTCACCGCCAGCCGCGACCAGGCCGACTACTTTGAAGCGGTGGTCGAGGCAGCCGGCGGCGAGGCCAAGCTGGCCGCCAACTGGGTCATGGGCGATCTGTCCGGTGCGCTGAACCGCGACGGCCGCGAAGTCGGCGACAGTCCGGTTACGCCGGCCATGCTCGGCGGAATGCTGAAGCGCATCAGCGACAACACCATCTCCGGCAAGATCGCGAAGGACGTGTTCGAGGCCATGTGGAACGACGAGGGCGATGCCGACGCCGTGATTGAGGCCAAGGGCCTGAAGCAGGTCACCGACACCGGTGCCATCGAGGCCATGATCGACGAGGTCATCGCCGCCAATCCGGGCCAGGTCGAACAGTACCGCGCCGGCAAGGACAAGCTGCTGGGCTTCTTCGTCGGTCAGGTGATGAAGGCCTCCAAGGGCAAGGCCAATCCGGCGCAGGTCAACGAACTGCTGAAGAAGAAGCTGTCCGGCTAAGTGCGCGTTGGGTTTGTGGCTTCGACGGCGGGCGGGCGGAGGACGGCGGAGGAAGCGGCGTTAACCCATCCGTGGGGCCTTGACGATCGCATCCTTGCGATCGACATTCCTCCGCCGTCCTCCGCCCGCCCGCCTTGGGCCTTTCGGTGCGTCACCGTGACGGCTTCGCTTTGGGTCATCGCGGCGATAATCGCCCAGGGGGAAATCCTGAAATGCAGTGGAGTCGGGTCGGGGTGTTCCCGCGCAGGGACGTCGGCCGCAGGGATGCGGCCGTCGAGCGTTCATGGATGAACTTGTAGCGATCCCGGAGCGGGAAGACCCCGGCCCGACCCGGCACCGCTTTTTTCACGAATGGCGTCGGAGCCCCGGCTTGACCGCGAGCGCTGGCGGCAGTCTCCTTGGCAGTGTCGAGCCGCAATTCATAATGCGAGGTGTGTCCTTGTCCGCCGATCCCGATCAACGCCGCCGTTTCATTTTCGAGCACGCCAATGTGCGAGGGGAACTGATTCATCTGGATCACAGCTATCAGGAAGTACTCCGTCGGCACGACTACCCGGCGCCGGTGGCGCGGCTGCTGGGCGAGGCCATGGCCGCAGCCGGTTTGCTTGCCGCGACGGTCAAGTTCCAGGGCTCGTTGATCCTGCAGATCCAGGGCGAGGGGCCGGTGACGATGGCGGTGGCCAGTGCCAGTCACGCATCGGAACTGCGCGCGGTCGCCCGGCATGGCGAGCCGGATGTGGCGGATGGTCCCTTGGCTGAGCTCTGTGGCGAGGGCTATCTGGCGATTACCATCGACCCCGATGAATCCAACGACCGCTATCAAGGCATCGTGCCACTGAAATCCGAGAGCCTGGCCGAGGCGGTGGACGGCTACTTCGCCCAGAGCGAACAATTGCCGACCCGCATCTGGCTGGCCTGTGACGGCGAATCGGCCGCCGGACTGCTGCTGCAACGCCTGCCGGATGCGCCGAACCCCGACGCGGACGCCTGGGATCGTGCCGAGCACCTGGCCGGGACCATTCGGCCCGAGGAACTGCTGCAGTTGCCGATCCCCGACATCCTGCACCGCCTGTTTCACGAGGAAGACATCCGCCTCTATGCCCCGGAGCCCATGCGCTTCCACTGCCCCTGTTCCCGCGAACGGGTCGCCGAGGCGCTGTTTTCACTGGGCCGCGCCGAGTCGGAGTCGATCGTTGCCGAACAGGGGGAAATCGAAACCCACTGCGACTTCTGCGGCCAGTCCTATGTGTTCGACCCAGTCGATGTGGAGCAGTTGTTCAGCGGCGAAGGCGACACCACGCCGCCCGGAAGGACGAGGCATTGAGGCCGCGAGCTTTCGCGGCGTTTTACGTTTTAGGTATTACGTTTTACGTGAGTACATAACCACCTAAAACCTAACACTTTAAACCTAAAACAGCGGGTTTTATGAACAACTCCCAACTTCTCCGTTACTCCCGCCATTTGATGCTGCCCGAGGTGGATTACGCCGGGCAGGAGCGGTTGCTGGCGGGGCGGGTGCTTATTATCGGCCTGGGGGGGCTGGGGTCGGCCTCGGCCATGTATCTGGCGGCGGCGGGGGTCGGGCATCTGGTGTTGGTGGACGACGATGTGGTCGAAATCAGTAACCTGCAGCGCCAGATCGTCCACGGCACCGGGTCGATCGGGCAGACCAAGGTGGCTTCGGCCGCGGCGCGGCTTGGCGACCTCAACCCCGAGGTTCAGCTCACGGCATTGTCCGAGCGGCTCGATCCGGAAGCGCTGCTGCGCGAGGTGCGGGCAGCGGATGTGGTGGTCGATGGCAGCGACAATTTCAGCACCCGGTTCGCGGTCAATGCCGCCTGCGTGGAGGCCCGCACACCGCTGGTTTCCGGCGCGGCGATTCGGCTGGAGGGCCAGCTCGCGGTGCTCCGTCCCGATCTGGGAAATCGCCCCTGCTATGCCTGCCTGTATCCGCCGGCCGACGGCGCCGATGCCCGCCTGAGCTGCTCGGAGTCCGGTGTGCTGGCGCCGGTGGTGGGGGTGGTCGGCAGTCTTCAGGCCGTGGAGGTGATCCGCCTGCTGACCGGCTTTTCCGAGGCCGATGGCCGCCGCCTGACCCTGTGGTCGGCACTGGATGGTGTCTGGCAGACGGTAAAGTTCGATCGTGATCCGGCCTGTCCGGTTTGTGGTTCTGGTTTGTCAGTGTCGGGCTGATCGGTCTCTATCCGGAAGTTTCGGGGCCAGTGCAAGGTTTCGTCTGGCCTGACGAACGTTCCGTTCAACAGGGCCAGCCGAAAACTTCCACTGCCCCTGCCAGGCTGCGGATGGTGTGGCTCCGATCGGATAGGGCCTTGAGATACGAAGCGGTTCGGTCAGGAAGCCTCAATCCGGTTGCCGCCGAGTGCCGGGGGAGGAAAAGGTTTTTGCCGGACCTGTTGGGCCGAAGGTAGGTCAGTCCGGGGAAAAGCTTGTCCTCCCCGGCACGGGGCTCGGCATAGGAGCGAGAGATTCCTATTCCAGTCATCAATGTTTTTGGGCTGAGGTCCCGGCCCCCGGCAAAGGGATTGGACTACGCGATTCGGCCCTCGGTGACGCGCGGCTGGTCGCCCAGATCCTTGTGGCTGGTGATGTCGCGGAATCGCTCTCGGCGCATCAGCTCCTGGACCGCTGCCTGCTGGTCGTAGCCATGCTCGAGCAGCAGCCATCCGCCTGGCCGCAGGTGTCGCGGGGCGTCGCGGATGATGATGCGCAGGGCGTCCAGGCCGTCCGGCCCGGAGACCAGGGCGTGGCGCGGTTCGAAGCGCAGGTCGCCTTGTTCCAGATGGCGGTCTCCGTCGGCGATGTAGGGCGGGTTGGAGACGATCAGGTCCATGCGTTCGCCGGCCAGCGGTTTCAGCCAGTCACCCTCGCGCCAGTCGACACTGAATTGCAGGCGGATACTGTTGCGGCGGGCCAGGGCCAGGGTGTCCGGATCCCGTTCGATGCCAGTGATCTGCCAGCCCGGACGCTCGCTGGCCAGGGCCAGGGCTATGGCCCCCGTGCCGGTGCCGAGATCCGCCACGCGTGCGCTGGGGCGGGGCACCCGGTGCAACGCGCGGTCGACCAGCAATTCCGTTTCCGGCCGGGGGATCAGCGCGCGGGGGTCGACGCTCAGGTCCAGCGTCCAGAAACCGCGCTCGCCGATCAGGTAGGCGACCGGTTCACCGGCCAGGCGTCGCGCGACCAGGTGGTCGATGCGCTGCCAGGTCGCCCGGTCAAGCGGCTGCTCCGAATCGAGGCGCAGGCGCACGGTCGAGCAGTGCAGAACATGGCAGAACAGCATCTCGGCATCGACGCGCGGGCTCGGTGACTTGCCGGCCAGTCGCCGAATGGCAGCATGCAGGCCCTGTCCGAGAGTGACACCTTCCGACACCGTGACGCTGTCCTCAGGTTTTCAGGCCGGCCGCGCGGGCGCTGATGCAGCGCTCCTCCAGCATCACCGGGATATCGTCCTCGACCAGGTAGATGCGTTCCCCGTTTTCGGTGATCAATCCATCGCGTACGGGGCCGCTGACCGGCGTGTCGTCCTGGTAGAGCAGTTCGCCGGTGTCGATGCGTTCGTTCAACAGGCGCAATTCGTCCCGGCGCAGTGGCCTGACCGGCTGGTGCGTGATCGGGCAGCAAAGAACCTGCAGCAGGTGGCGGTCGACGGACATATCGGCTTACTCCGAGTGCAACGAGGTATGCGGCGTGATGATACCCGTCCTGCGAGCCGACTGCTGTTCCGGCCCGCCGGAGGTGAATCGAAACCGCTCTGCCTATACCATTGCCGCACTCGAACGCGCGATTTATGCTGCACCCGCACATCGCGCTGTCCGCCGCCATTCCGGCGGGCGTGATAACCGGGTGAATCAGTGGGAGCGAACATGGCGAACGCAATGGCGGATCAGAAAACCTTGGACAACCTGAATATCCTGACCCAGGAGCTACTTCCCACGCCCGAGGAGGTGCACCGCGAACTGCCGGTCGACGGTGTCGCGCGTGAAACCGTGCTCCATGGGCGCCAGGTCATCGAAGACATCCTGGATCGTCGGGATCCGCGCATCTTCCTGGTGATCGGTCCGTGCTCGATCCATGACCCGGACCAGGCGCTGGATTATGCACGCCGGCTGAAGGCGCTGGCCGACGAGGTGCAGGACAGCGTTTTCGTGGTCATGCGCGTTTATTTCGAAAAGCCGCGGACCACGGTCGGCTGGAAGGGCCTGATCAACGATCCGGGCATGGACGACTCGTTCCAGATCCAGCGAGGCCTGCATTTGGGACGCAAGCTGCTCCTGGATATCGCGGAAATGGGGCTGCCTGCGGGAACCGAGGCGCTGGACCCGATCATGCCGCAGTACCTGCAGGACTTGATCAGCTGGACCGCGATCGGTGCGCGCACTACCGAATCGCAGACCCACCGCGAAATGTCCAGCGGCCTGTCCACGGCCGTGGGGTTCAAGAACGGCACCGATGGCAGCCTCGATGTGGCGATCAATGCATTGCAGTCGGCCGCCAATCCGCACAGTTTCCTCGGCATCAACGGCCAGGGGCAGTGCGCGATCACGCGGACCCGGGGCAACCGTTACGGTCATGTCGTGCTGCGCGGTGGCGGCGGCAAGCCGAACTATGATTCGGTCAGCATTGCCTTGTGCGAGAAGGCGCTGGCCGATGCGGGGCTGCCGGCCAACATCATGGTGGACTGCAGCCATGGCAATTCGAACAAGGATCCGGCGCTGCAGCCGTTGGTGCTGGAAGATATTGCGCGCCAGGTTCGCGAGGGCAACGAATCCATCGTCGGCCTGATGGTGGAGAGCAACCTCGGCTGGGGTAACCAGAAGCTGACCGCGAACCCGGCCGAGCTGCAGTATGGCGTCTCGATCACCGATGCCTGCATCGACTGGGAGACCACCGAGAAATGCGTGCGCGAGTTCGCCGAGCAGGTTCGGGAGGCGCTACCGGAACGGTCCAAGGCGCCGGCCTGAACCCCGATTGCCGGCTGTTCAATCCTCGGACAGATTGCCCTGATGCGGACTCTGGTTTGCCGTTTTGCCTTCAGTGAACGACGCTGCTATAAGGAGTGCTTGATCGCGTTTGCCGATCGGTTTTGAAGGAGAAGGACCATGGAACAGAAGCACGCGCTCCCGGTGAAAGACTTCACGCCGTACAAGGAGAAAAAGGGCGAGGAGTACATGAGCGAGGACCAGCTTGCCCACTTTCGGGACCTGTTGCTGGCCTGGAAACGGCAATTGCAGGAGGAGGTGGAGCGCACGGTGCATCACATGCGCGACGATGCCACCAACTACGCCGATCCCGCCGACCGTGCGACTCAGGAAGAAGAGTTCGCGCTGGAATTGCGTACGCGGGATCGCGAGCGGAAGCTGATCCGGAAGATTGACCAGACGCTGGAGGCAATCCGCAAGGACGATTACGGCTTCTGCGAACAGTGTGGGGTCGAGATCGGCCTGCGCAGGCTGGAGGCGCGCCCCACCGCGACCCTGTGCATCGACTGCAAGACGCTGGAAGAAATCCGCGAGAAGCAGCGCGTCGCCTGATTCCACCACGCCCCGCCTTGCCTATGATCCGGGCCCGCTGCCAGTGCGGGCCCGTTCTGTTTGAACCCCGACGTTTGCGGAAACACTGATCGATTTCCACGCCGCCGGGTCCGCGACCTTGCAGGTAATGTTATCCTGTAACGTTGCAGACCTGCGGTGCCGAAACGGCGTTACATGGAATACCGAACATGATCAATTGTCGGCTGATGCTATCCAGCCTGGCCGCCATGTTGCTGGCCAGCGCCTCGCCGGTCATGACTGCCGAAATCCCGGTGACGGTCAGCGTCGCGCCCCAGGGACAACTGGTTGAGGCCATCGGTGGTGACCGGGTGCGGGTTTCGGTGATGGTCGATCCGGGGCAGTCCAGTCACACCTTTTCGCCGTCGCCGCGGCGGATCAGTGCGCTCTCCGACACGCGCCTGTACGTCAAGGTCGGGCATCCGGAATACAGTTATGAACGCCGTTTCCTCGGCCGGCTGCAGGACGGCAACGGCGACGTCCAGGTGGTCAGCATGGCCGACCACGCCGAGTTGCGGGGGTTGGAGGATCACCATCATGGACACGGCCACGACCACGATCACGCCCACGGTGATACTGACCCGCACCTCTGGGTTTCGCCGCGGGTCATGCGCCGCAGCGCCGAGGCGATCGCCGAAGCGCTGATCGGGCTGGACCCAGACGGCCGTGGCCACTACGAGCGCAACCTGGCGCAACTGCTGCTCGACATCGATGCCCTGGATCAGGAATTGACCGCCACGCTGGAGCCGCTGCAGCAGCGCCGCTTCCTGGTCAACCATCCGGCCTGGGGTTATTTTGCCGACGAGTATGCACTGACCCAGCGCGCCATCGAGCACGAGGGCAAGGACCCGTCGCCGGCGCAGCTCGCGCGACTGATCGAGGAAGTACGCGAGGCCGGCATTCGCACGGTAATCGTCCAGCCGGGCTTCTCCAGCCGCGGTGCCGACCTGATTGCCCGCGAACTGGATACCCGCAGCGTCGAGGTGGATCCGCTGGCACCGGACTGGCCGGAGTCCCTGCGCAAGCTGGCCCGGGCGCTGGCGGAGCAGGACAGTTGAGCATGGTGCCTTTGCTGCAGTTGCAGGACGTCACCTTCGGTTACGATCGCGAGCCGGTACTGCGCGACGTGAACCTGCAGATCCACGACTGCGACTTCCTGGCCATCATCGGCCCCAATGGTGGTGGCAAGACGACCCTGTTGCGCCTAATCCTCGGCCTGGAAACCCCCTGGAGCGGACGGGTCCACTGGGCCGGCGGCGGCCTGCCGCGTATCGGTTATGTGCCGCAGTTCTCCACCTTTGATCGCAACTTTCCGCTGCGCCTGCGCGAGACCGTGATGATGGGGCGCATCGGCCATCGCGGCTGGTTGCGGCGCCGAACACGTGCCGATGGCGAGGCGGTCGACCGGGTGCTGACGGATCTCGGCCTCGCGGCGTTCGCCGAACAGCCGATTGCGGACCTGTCCGGGGGCCAGTTGCAGCGCGCCCTGATCGCGCGGGCCATGGTCTGCGAACCGGAAATCCTGTTCCTGGACGAACCCACCGCCTCGGTGGACGCCGAGACCCGCGGCACCCTGGCCAATCTGCTGGCCGAACTGAACCGGCAAATCCCGGTGGTCGTGGTCACGCATGACGTGACGGCCATGGCCGTGCACGTAAAACAGATCGCCTGCGTCAATCGTCGGTTGTTCTACCATGGCAGCGGGCAGCTCAGTCATTCGCAGCTCGAGGAGGCCTACGGCTGCCCGGTGGAACTGATCGCCCACGGTGTACCGCACCGGCTGCTGCACGCCCATGACGAGTGCGGGAATGAGTGAACTCGCGCTGTTCTTCAGCTACGAGTTCACGTTGCTGGCCCTGGTGGCGGGGCTGCTTGCCAGCGTTCTCGGTGGGGTGCTGGGGACCTTCGTCGTGGTCAAGCGGCTGGTTTTCATCGCCGGTGGCATCAGCCATGCGGCGTTCGCCGGCCTGGGTTTCTTCTACTGGCTGGGCCATGACCCCTTGATTGGCGCCGTGCTTGTGGCTGTTGCCGCGGCGCTGTTCCTGGGGCTCTTCAGCGAGGGCCAGGCCCGGTCGCAGGACGCGATGATCGGTGTACTGTGGGCCGGCGGCATGGCGGTCGGCGTGCTGTTCATCCACATGACGCCCGGCTATGCGCCCAATCTGATGACCTATCTGTTCGGCGACATCCTCACCGTCGCGCCCCGCGATGTGGTGTTGCTGGCCATCCTCACCGCGATAACCCTGGTCCTGCTTGCGGTGCTGCATCGCGGTCTGGTCGCGGTTGCCTTCGACGAGACCTTCGCCCGGGTCCAAGGCGTGCCGGTGCGCGTGCTGACCCTGTTGCTGCTGGTGCTGGTGGCGCTGGCGGTTATCCTGCTGATTCAGGTGGTCGGCATCGTCCTGCTGCTGGCCCTGTTCACGCTGCCGCCGATGATCGGCCTGATGCTGGTCAGCCGCAGCTTCGGCCTGGTCCTGCTGGCGGCCGTTCTGGTGGGCATGCTGATGACCGCCGGTGGCATCGCCGCCTCCTGGACCATGGACCTGCCGACGGGCCCGGCGATCGTCCTGACCGGGATTGTTATCGGGGTGGGGGTTTGGGGGGTTAAAGCCTTGCGTTTCAGGTTTCGGGGTAACAGTTAACGTTTAAAGTTTAACGTTTTAGGTTTTAAGCTGTTGACGTAAAACGTAAAACGTAAAACGTAAAACGTAAAACGTCGAATTACGCCTCCGCCATCCTCGCCAGCTCTTCCGCCTGATGTTCCTGCACCAGTGGGCCGATCACCTGGTCAAGGCTGCCGGCCATTACCTCGTCCAGTCGATAAAGGGTCAGGTTGATGCGGTGGTCGGTCAGGCGGCCCTGGGGGAAGTTGTAGGTGCGGATGCGTTCCGAGCGGTCGCCGCTGCCCACCTGGAGCTTACGCTGGGCGCTCTGCTCGGCGGCCTGGCGATCACGTTCCGCGCCCAGCAGCTTGGCCTGTAGCAGCGACATGGCCTTGGCCCGGTTCTTGTGCTGCGAGCGCTCATCCTGACATTCCACCACCACGCCGCTGGGCAGGTGGGTGATGCGGATCGCCGAGTCGGTCTTGTTGACGTGCTGGCCACCGGCGCCGGAGGCACGGAAGGTATCGACCTTCAGTTCGCTGGGGTTGATCGTGATTGCGTCGACCTCCGAGACTTCCGGCAGCACGGCCACGGTGCAGGCGGAGGTATGGATCCTCCCCTGGGATTCGGTTTCCGGCACGCGTTGCACGCGATGGGTGCCGGATTCGAACTTGAGCCGGGAATAGGCACCCTGGCCAACCACCCGGCTGACAATTTCCTTGTAACCGCCGTGCTCGCCTTCGCTTTCGCTGATGGTCTCCAGCCGCCAGCCCTGCTGTTCGGCATAGCGGCCGTACATCCGGAACAGATCGCCGGCGAACAGCGCCGCCTCGTCGCCGCCGGTACCGGCGCGGATCTCCAGATAGATGTTGGACTCGTCGAACGGGTCTTCCGGCAGCAACAGCAGTTCCAGCTCACGTTCCAGCGTTTCCAGCGTTTCCCCGGCGGCACTGGCTTCCTCATCTGCCAGTTCGCGCATCTCCGCATCGCTGTCCTCGGCCATGCCGCGTGCCGCTGCCAGGTCCTCTTCCGCTTGACGGTAGCGGTTGAAGGTGCTGACCACCGCCTCGAGTTTGGCGTATTCCCGGGACAGGTCCCGGAACCGGTTCTGGTCACCGATGGTGTCCGGATCCGACAGCAGGGCGCTGACTTCCTCGAAGCGATCGATCAGCCGTTCCAGCTTGGCGCGTATGGATGCGTTCATCGTCGACTCATTCCCGGTCCTGTTCCTCGCCCACGTCGAGCAATCGCTGTGCAGCCTCAAGCAGGGCCCGCTCGCCCTCGGCCGCCGCATCGCGCAACCGGGTGGTCGGCAGATGCAGCAGGCGGTTGGTCAGTGTATGCGCCAGATACTCGAGTACTTCCTCGGCGGATTCGCCGTTCGCCAGGCGCCGCCGTGCCCGCTCCAGGACCTCGTCACGGTGGGCGCCGGCGCGCTGCCGGAATCCCCTGATCGTGGGCACCGATTCCAGGCTGCGCAGCCAGCTCATGAAACGCTCGACCTGCAGCTCGATGATTTCCTCGGCCTCCGTCGCGGCATGGTTGCGGGACCGCAGGTTCGCCTCGATGACGCCCCGCAGGTCGTCGACGGTATACAGGTAGATGTCGTCCAGTTGACCGACCTCGGGCTCGATGTCGCGGGGCACGGCGATATCGACCATGAAGATGGGCTGGTGGCGCCGTTTGCGCAGGGCCCGTTCCACCGAGCCCTTGCCCAGGATCGGCAGCGGCGCGGCGGTGGACGAGACGACGATATCCGCCTCCACCAGCGTGTCGGGCAGCTGGCCAAGGGCGATGGCTCGACCCTGGTACAGACCGGCCAGCTCCTCGGCCCGCGCCTGGGTGCGGTTGGCGACGATGAAGTGGCGCACGCCCTGCTGGTACAAATGCCGCGCGGTCAGGTCGATGGTCTCGCCGGCACCGACCAGCAGGGCGGTGGAATCGTCCAGGGCGCCGAAGATCTGCCGCGCCAGCGAGACCGCGGCAAAGGCCACCGACACCGGGTGTGCGCCGATTTCGGTTTCGGTGCGAACCTGCTTGGACACCGTGAAGGCATGCTGGAACAAGCGGTCCAGCACCGGGCCGATGGTGCCGGCGGATGCCGCCTCCAGATAGGCGGTCTTGGTCTGTCCGGCGATCTGCGGTTCGCCGAGCACCAGCGAGTCCAGCCCCGGTGTAACCCGCAGCAGATGACGCACCACGTCGCGGCCGGTGTGCTGGTAGAGGAATGGTGCCAGCCAGTCGGGATCCACCCCGTGCGAGCCGGCAAGCCAGCGGCGCACCTGGTCCGGATCGCCGTCGGTCTGCAACACCGCATAGACCTCGGTCCGGTTGCAGGTCGAGATCACCGCAGCCTCGCGCACGGACGAGCGCGCGGTGAGTGTCCGCAGGGACTCCTGCAGGGTCTCCAGCGGAAAGACCACGCGTTCCCGCACCTCGACAGGTGCGGTCATGTGATTGAGACCGAGGGCACACAGGAGCATTTTTGCTGTTGGCTGGCACGCTGCAATGGCGGAGGATTCGGTTACCGGCTGTACGACCGGCACTCCCGGCACATCATGAACGCCCGCGTCAGACTCGTTCGGAACCCCCCGCGTTCACGGCTCCGGCCGAATCCTGTTGACGTGGCCCTGTTCCGCGTCGCTGCCGGACATCCTGACGCGCCCGGCATGGCTCGCCAATGACAGCATTTCTGCGGTCATCGGCCCACAAGGCCGTGAATTGTCGGGAATCGTCGTTCCGAATACAAGGAAGGGCGCCACGACGGGACCGGATTATTGTACTGTGTGTGTTGGTGCGCCGCGCACCGGGAAGATCCGGGAACGGGGTCTTCCGTGCGCGGTCGGAGACAGCACACGCGAACGGGTTCTCAGAGTAGATAGCATGTGGAAATGGGCGGTTCCGGTCAGTCTGTTCGGCCTGCTGCTGGCGGGCTGTGCCGTTGTCCAGGAGCGCTCGGCTGACGGTGCCGCCAGCGCCGAGGACCGGCCGCGCATCCTTGAGATGCAGCCCCGCATCGCCGAGGACGAGGACCTTATCTACCAGGTATTGCTGGCCGAATTTGCCGGCTCCCGCGGCCAGGTCTCCACGGCACTGGACGCCTACCTCAAGGCCATGCACCTGACCGACGATCCGCAGATCGCCGCCCGTGCGACCCGCATCACCATGTACGCAAACCAGGATGCCAAGGGCCTGCAGGCGGCGGAACGCTGGGTTGCCCTGGATTCGGAGACCGTTGCGGCCTGGCAGGCGGTGGGCGTGTTCCGGCTCCGCGATGATGACAGCAAGGGCGCCGAGGACGCGTTCCGGCAGGTCATCATCCTGATGGACGACCCGGGCATGGCCTTCGCCCAACTGGGGACCGTACTGGCGGGCGAGAGCAATCGCCGTCGGGCGCTGGATACGCTGCAGAGCCTGGTTGAGGGTTACCGTGACGTGCCGGAGGCGCATCTGTCCTACGCACAGCTGGCGCTGCGCACCGGCAACGCCCGGCGCGCGATTGACGCCGCCGAGGCCGGACTCAAGCGGATACCGGATTCGCGCGAACTGGCGATGCTGCGCGCCCAGGCCCTGGTCGAGGCGGGTCGTGTCGAGGCCGGTGTGTCCGCCCTGCGGGCATTGAGCGAGGCGGACCCGGACGACCATGACCTGCGTCTGTATCTGGCGCGGACCCTGGTTCGGGCCGGGCGCAGTGTCGAAGCCCTCAGTGAATTCCGGCGCGCCCTGCGCAACGATCCCGAAAACCCCGATCTGCTCTACGCCACCGGCATCCTGACCCTGGAGACGGGCAATGTGCGGGATGCCCGGCAGTATTTCCTGCAGCTCAACGAGCAGGGCAGGCGGCTGGATGACGCCCGCTTTCTGCTGGGACAGATTGCCGAGGACATGGACCAGTCCGGTGAGGCGCTGGACTGGTACGAAAAGGTCGAGGGCGACAATTTCGTCGCCGCCAGCGTGCGCCGGGCGATTCTGCTCGGTGACATGGGGCGGGTTGCCGCGGCCCGTGATGAAGTCCGTCAACTGCGCGAGGAATTTCCCGAGGAAGCCGTGCGCAGTTACCTGATCGAGGGCGAGGTGCTGCGGCGGAACGAGGAATTCGACGCAGCGCGCGATCTCTATAATGAAGCCATCGGCCGCCATCCCGGCAACGTCGACCTGCTATACGGCCGTGCCCTGATCGCCGTCTACCGCGGTGACGTGGAGACCGCCGAACGCGATCTGCGCCGCGTGCTCGAGGATGAACCGGACAACGCCAATGCGCTGAATGCACTTGGCTACACGCTGGTGGACCTGACCGACCGTTACGAGGAAGGCTTCGACCTGGTGCGCCGCGCCCATGCGCTGGAACCCGAGAACGCCGCGATACTCGACAGCATGGGCTGGGCCCACTTCCGGCTGGGTAACTACGAAGAGGCGCTGGACTACCTGGAGCGTGCCTTCGAGCGCATGCCCGATGCCGAGGTGGCCGCGCATCTGGGCGAGGTGCTCTGGACCATGGATCGCCGCGACGAGGCGCGCGAGATCTGGCGCCGCGGGGAAGAGCTGGATGCCGAGCACCGCACGCTGCGCGAGACGCTGGAGCGGCTGGATCCCTGATGCGAATTCTGCTGTTCCTGTTGCTGGCGATCGTGCTCGCCGGTTGCGCCACGCAACCACCGCCGCCGGACAGGCCAGCGGATGAACTGTTCGCCGAGCGTGTGCAGGCACTGGCGGCCAAGGACCGCTGGCAAACCAGTGGCCGTATGGCCATCAATACCCCGTCCGACAATGTCACAGTGTCGCTGGACTGGCGTGAAACCGGTGAGTCCTGGCGGCTGGACATGCGTGGCCCGTTCGGCAGCGGCGCCGTCCAGCTGCAGGGCAATGCCCAGGGCGTGACGCTGCGGACCGCCGACGGCCGCGAGGACTTTGCCGTCGACGCCGGTGAACTCCTTTACCACTACACCGGCTACCAGTTGCCGATGGCCGTGTTGCGGGACTGGGTGCGCGGCCTGCCGGCCGCCGACCACGACCATGAGATGGAACTCGACGACCATGGCCGCCCGCAAAGCCTGGACCAGCTTGGCTGGAGCATTCGCTACACCGGCTGGACCGAATCCGACGGCCTGCAGTTGCCGTCGCGCATGACCCTGGACGGGCCGGATATTAATCTGCGGGCCTCGCTGCGTAGCTGGGAGCTCGGCCGTGACTGAGCCGACCGCCGACGTCTGGTCGCGGGGCTGGCCGGCGCCGGCCAAGCTCAACCTGTTCCTGCATATCACCGGCCGCCGCGTCGACGGTTACCACGAGCTGCAGACCGTGTTCCGCCTGCTGGACATGGCCGACCTGCTGGACTTCGCGGTTAGCGATGACGGTCGTATCCGGCGGGCCGTGCCGCTGCCCGGCATCGCCGAGCAGCAGGATCTGACCGTGCGCGCCGCGCAGGCCCTGCGTGACGCCACCGGCACATCCCGGGGCGCGTGCATCCGGCTCCACAAGCAACTGCCCATGGGTGGCGGCCTGGGTGGTGGCAGTTCCGACGCCGCCACCACCCTGCTGGCATTGAACCACCTCTGGCGCACCGGTCTGTCGCTGCAGGAACTGGCCGAAATCGGCCTCGGTCTGGGTGCCGACGTTCCGGTTTTCGTGCATGGCCGGAGCAGCTGGGCCGAGGGCGTTGGCGAGCGACTGCAGCCGCTCGATCTGGCGCCGTCATGGTATGTGGTGCTGTGCCCCGAATGCCCTGTCAGTACCGCCGAAGTCTTTGCCGACCCTGAATTGACAAGAGATAGTGCGCCAATCAGAATACCGGCCTTTCTGGCCGGCGGTGGTCGGAATGTCTGCGAGCCGGTGGTGAGCCGAAAGCATGCGGAAGTCGCGCAAGCGCTTGAGTGGCTTGGCGGGTTCGGTTCGGCCCGCATGAGTGGTACCGGCGCCTGCGTGTTCCTGGCCTGTGTTGATCAGGAGCAGGCGTGCAGCGTTGCCGAGTCCGCGCGGCAGGCGGGATGGCCGGTGCGTGTGGCGCGGGGCCGTGATCGCTCCGATGTGCACGCCCGCATTGATGCCGAGGCTGGTGCGACGGCGCACGATGTCGGGTAATACGTTCAGTCAATTAGGCATTCAATCTACTGGGGTGTAGCCAAGCGGTAAGGCAACGGGTTTTGATCCCGTCATTCCCAGGTTCGAATCCTGGCACCCCAGCCACATTCTTGACCGGTCCGAACAGGGGCCGGGCGCAGCATAGCGGGATCAGCGTGAGCGAAAACGGACGCATGATGGTATTTGCGGGTAACGCCAACCCGCAACTGGCTACCGCGATCACCGACCATCTCCGAAGTCGCCCCGGCTATGCGGTCGTCAGCAAGTTCAGCGACGGCGAGATCATGGTGGAAATTGACGAGCATGTCCGCGGCAAGGACGTGTTTATCGTGCAGAGCACCTGCCTGCCCACCAATGACAACATCATGGAACTGCTGATCATCGCCGATGCGCTGCGCCGTTCCTCGGCCGCACGTATCACGGCGGTGATCCCGTATTACGGCTACGCTCGGCAGGATCGGCGGCCGCGTTCGCAGCGGGTGCCGATCACCGCCAAGCTGGTCGCCGACATGATCCAGGCAGCCGGCATCAACCGGGTCCTGACCGTCGACCTGCACGCCGACCAGATCCAGGGGTTCTTCAATATCCCGGTGGACAATGTCTATGCCTCGCCGATCCTGCTCGGCGACATCTGGCGCCAGGTCTATCCGAACAAGATCGTGGTCTCGCCGGATGTCGGCGGCGTGGTCCGGGCCCGGGCCATCGCCAAGCGTCTGGGCGACGCCGAACTGGCGATCATCGACAAGCGCCGGCCGAAGGCCAACGAGGCGCGGGTGATGAACATCATCGGTGATGTGCGCGGCAAGACCTGCATCATCGTCGACGACATCGTCGACACCGCGGGTACCCTGTGCCAGGCGGCCACCGCGCTGAAGGATGCCGGTGCCGAGCGGGTGGTGGCGTACATCACCCACGCCGTGCTGTCCGGAAACGCCATAGAACGGATAAGCGGTTCGGCGCTGGACGAACTGGTGGTGACCGACACCATCCCGCTCACCGAAGCCGCCACCGCCTGCAAGCAGATCCGCGTCGTCAGCATGGCGGAGATCCTCGGCGAAAGCATGCGCCGGATCAGCTCGGATGAATCTGTAAGCGAATTATTCGTTGAGTAAAAGTTTTCAGGTTTCAGTGTTCAGTTTTCAGACAGCCGGTGCCCTCGTCTTGTCTGAAAACTGAACACTGAAAACTTCAACCTTATTTGCATCCCTCACACGAGCGATGCCAACTCTGGAACCGCTCTGGTCGCGGGGGGTTCCGGTTAACCATCGGAGTAATCGACAATGTCTGTGGAAATGAAACTGACCGCGCAGAAGCGCACGGACACGGGGAAAGGTGCGAGCCGCCGCCTGCGTCGTGCGAAGGCGGTTCCTGGTATCGTGTACGGTGCCGGCAAGGAACCGGAAATGATCGAACTCAGCGCCTTCGAGCTGGCCCGTCTGATGGAGCTTGAGGCGTTCTACTCGCAGATCATCGACCTCAGTGTCGGCAACAAGAAGCAGCAGACGGTGGTCAAGGACCTGCAGCGCCACCCGTACAAGGATCGCGTGCTGCATATCGACTTCCAGCGCGTCAAGGCGGGCGAGAAGCTGCACGTCGGCCTGCCGATCCACTTCGTCAACGAAGAGAAGTGCAAGGGCGTCAAGGCCGGTGGCGTGGTCCATCGCGACATGATTGAAGTGGCGATCATCGCCCTGCCGAAGGACCTGCCGGAATACCTGGAAGTGGATCTGGCCGACCTGGATGTGGGCGAGGCCGTCCACCTGTCCGAGTTGAACGTGCCGGAAGGTGTCGAACTCGAGGCCTTCAGCCACGGCGGCGACGTGCACGATCACGACCATCCGGTGGTCAGCATCGTGATGCCGCGCATCGCCCGTGAGGAAGACGAGGACGAAGCCGAAGGTGAAGCCGAGGAACCGGCCGCCGAGGACACGAAGGACGCCGGCGACGCGGAGGAAAAGGGCGAAGAGTAATCGTCCTTCCGGATGCCGATGGCCGACGCGATACAGCTTATTGTCGGACTCGGCAATCCTGGTGAGAAGTACACGGCGACCCGTCATAACGCGGGGTTCTGGTTCCTGGATGAACTGACCCGGCGCCATGGCGGGTCGCTGCGTTCCGAGGCGAAATTCTTTGGCGAGGCCGGCCGCATCACTGTCGAAGGCCGCGATGTGCATCTGCTCAAGCCGATGACCTTTATGAACCGCAGCGGCCAGGCGGTGGCCGCGCTGGCCAACTTTTTCAAGCTGCCGACCTCCGCCATCCTGCTGGCGCATGATGAATTGGATCTGGCACCCGGAACCGCGCGTCTCAAACGTGGCGGCGGTCACGGTGGACACAATGGCCTGCGCGATACCGAACGCGCGCTAGGCGGCCGCGACTACCTGCGCCTGCGGCTCGGAATCGGCCACCCGGGCGACGCCAGGCTGGTCACGCCCTGGGTCCTGGGCAAGCCCGCCGCGGATGACCGCGTCGCCATCGAACAGGCCATCGACCGCGCCGCCGACGCCATGCCCAGACTTATCGCCGGCGACCTGGAGCGGGTGATGAATGAGCTCCACGCGAAATGACCGGTTTAAGTTTTACGTTTAATGTTTAATGTTTTACGAAAAAAAATGACGTTGTCCTAAAACCTAAA
>NZ_JALPKO010000006.1 GCF_023195885.1 Methylonatrum kenyense | reverse complement strand
GCCGCTGATCACCGTGGTCGACGACACCAGGTCGTCCACTATGCGGACACCGAACGGGTCCGCGGTGACGGTTACCGGTGACAGCACCAGTTGGCCGGATCGCTCATCCTGCTGGGCTTGCGCTCCGGTTGGAATCACCATTGAGAACCCAGCCGAAACAATTATAAGAGTCGGGAGTTTCATGAGCATTACCCTCTTCGCCCGTAGCGACTCGTCCGAGCCGCGCCGCTTCAACCGCGACATGAGGAAAATGGGACCTGTCAGGCGTGAATCCGTACGCCTGCCTTTCAGGACCTCGAGATGCCTTGTCTTAAATTCGGTATGCGGGAACGATCAGAGGGCGGGTGGCCCACGAAGCGGAGGGCGCAGAGAAATTGAGTGCGATGTGACCGGGGGACCACCAAAATGACGACAATTGCAGGCTGTCCGGGTATCGAATAGCAGTGGTGAACCTCCAATGCCATTGCAGGCGCCAGCCTTGTAACCAACAATCTGGCAGACGGGGCAATCGAGTGCGTCGTTTTGAATTTCATGATCGTGAACAACGGCACCGACCGAGTAGATGCCTAAGACACAGCCGATTAAGAGCGTGACACTCAACGCTCGGAATACCGCTTTCAATCCAGAGCTGCCGTTTCCGATCATGCGAGGTGCGTTCAACCCTTGGCTCATGTCGATTGGCCCCAATGACAACTGTGAAACCGATTGCGACTCTCGAGATGCAGTCATCGAGGTTAAATCGGAACAGGCCGTAATAAAGAAGGACGAGGGAGCCACAGTTGCCTGTCCTATGTGGAATCAGAGATTCCAGAATCCGGAAAATGTGCTCCCCCGCTCTCGTTCAAAACGTGATTTGAGCCTGAAGCCGAAACTCGGTGTCCTCGTCGCGAGTGACTTTATCCTCGAACTGCCCAATGTCGGCTTGCACCTTGAGCCCGTGACCGTCGTAAAACCAATTGAGACCGACGCGCCACTCCTGGGCATCGACTCCAGGGGCGTCGAAGTTGTCTTCGTCGACCTCGCTATAGCGGGCCACAACCTGCCATTCGGGAGTAAGGAATAAACCGGCTTGCGCCATCCAGCCGAGAATTTCGGCTTTGCGGTCACCAGTCCCATTTGGGTCGGCTTCCATATAGTGTAATTCCCCATGAAGAGAGAATTGCTGGATTTGAACGCCAAAGTCCGGGTTGATTGCCCAGATATCGACGTGTCTCAGGTCGCCCCGGACGAATCCCGGTTGCGCTTGAAGGGAGAGGAGCGCGGTTTCCTCAAAGCCGCTGAGGCTGCCTCTGTCGTCGATCAGGTTCAGATCGGTCCGAGAGATTGACCCCGCCACCCCAACGCGAAACCGCATATCGTCGATCGGAGCGTCGGGATATGAGAGACGCCGTGGGTGCATCGACCCGAAAGGCTCAAAATCGAGACGGCCAACGAGCCGGTGCCTGTTGTCGAAGTTGTTTTGGTTTCGCTCCCCCTGATTAAAAACTCCAACCTCGTACGTCAGGCCCGCAGCCTCCGGAATGTTGCCGTGCGCCGTAATCCCAATTGGAAAGGCATGATCGAATGTCGTTGTAAGCGATCGGTCAACGAAACTGAGCCGTCCGGAAGATGTGTATCGCTCGTATCCGTAAGGCGTCTTAGCTTGACCAACGCGAACCTGGAACTGGTCCGTAAACCGGTAGTTCATGGCAGCCACTAGCATCGTGAAGCTATTGGCGATGTCCGGAACAATTATATAGGTCAAGTCCGGAGTGTAGACGTGGCCGCTAACAGCCGGACGCAACCGACGCAGTCGAAAGTTGCTTACATCATCGCCATCATCGGCGTCTATGTAGTCATAACGAAGCTGCGCCCGATTACCAAATGAGAAGCTGAATCGCTCATCGGGTGAGGTGATTGTGAAGCCCCCCGTCTCACTAGCGCTGACTGATGTGGCGAAGGCATTGCCAGGTAGGGTCAATGCCGCTCCGATCAACAGCGAAAAACCGAGGATAGAAACTCCCTTCGATGCCGCACCGGAATTAATGGCACCGTCCATTGCCAACCGGTTATCATTCGATTTCAAGCTAATTTTTTTCATCTTCCTGTCCCCCTGGAGTACCCCATCGGTCGGAGGATCTGACCGGGCCTGTCGCCCGGTCAGATGCGACTTGCAGGATGCCCGAACAAACGTTGATCCTTACTGCCCGTTACCACTGGGCACGAGAGACCGGTTGCCCACTGGGCGATCCCGGAGCACTTGGGAAATCGGGCCAACATCCGTCCCCGACGGAGTACCCGCACCGAGATACTGCGTAATCGTGCGTGCGATCTGGTCCACGAAGACCGTGTCGTCCACAAGTTTTCCGCGCGGAATGTCCGGACCGGCGAAGAACGCAGGAACGACATAGTCGTAGGCATATGGAGAACCGTGCATCGTCGCGAACATGTCGGGGTCGAAGTACAGGTACCCGAACTGGGACTGGATGAAGATCACGTCTCCCGAACGTTCAGGATGGAATGCGCGTTCCACACCTGGCCACGGATGCACGTTCGGAACCCAGCCTTTTTCGATATGGGACCTGGCTACTGCGAACGCGATGCCCTCCTCATCCTCACGCATGTAGTCGGCGATGATGAGTTGCGCTTCCTCGCGGTCGATATCGTGACGTTCGAGCACCTCCGGATCGAAATAAAGCATCGGGTTCCAGAAGGCAAAGATCAGATCGTCATCGATACCGTAATGATCGCGGGCGCGCTGATTCGCACCGTCCATGAAATCATCGGGACGCAGGCGAACAGCATCGACTTCCAACACGTCGGCATAGTATTCCGGCGCATCGGGACTGCCGTGATCCGAGGTCAATACGATTAACGTCCTGTCCAATCCCACGGTCTCATCGACGTGGTCGAAGAAGTCGCCAAGCATTTGATCAACGCGACGGAAGTGATCCTCGTATTCCAGACTCCGAATCCCGTAGGCATGACCTATGTAGTCAAGGTTGGACAGGCCAAGAGCAAGCACGTCGGTGGTATTACGCTGCCCCAAGTTCTCGTTGTTGATGATTTCCTTTGCGAAATCGAGGGTCAGCTCATCGCCCGCCGGGTTGAAGCGAAGCCCGGCGTAATATCGACCATCTTCGGGCGGCTCGTAGCTCTTCGGGATGCCTGGCTCCCATCCATAGATGCCGAAGCCGTGCTCATGCGCTGGATCTACACTATAGGTCTTTGCTGGATGCAGCAGGTCCCACTGTTTATCCCGATAGCGATCCGCGTGCCCGGCGGCGTTCCACTCTTGCACCCAACCAGGCGTCTCGTCCATGTAATAGCTGGACGTAAAAAATGTTCCTTCACTGGTGTCATACCAGAAGGCCGCGTCTGCATAATTACCTGCGTGCAGAATGGTGCCCCGATCTTTTATCGAAACACCCCATACTTTCGGTTCACCACCGAAGGCCATCTTTATCTCATCCGACGCGGTCGTTGCCGTAAGATTTTTCGGTGAACGCGGATCTTGATCCGAATCCAGCGATTCCACGCTGTCGTCCTCCACGCAATAAACGCGCTCACCGGTTACACGGTCCGCCCAATCGTTCCCTGGAAGGCCGTGCAAGGCTGCCGGCGCGCCAGTTCCAATAACGGCATGACCAACGGCGGTAAAGGTGGTTGCATGCTTGTACTCCGTGTTTGGGAAATACATCCCTTCGTCAATTAAGTACCTCAACCCTCCGTCAAGATGTTCGTATTGCTGCATGGGCCATTCGCCACGCACCTGATCAAGTACAATCTTGATTACAAGATCGACATTCTTATTGCCAACAGCATTCGCATTCGATAGGGCGAACGGAGCTGCCAACATTAAACCAGCAATAGCGCAAACCTTGTGCGTACGATTTTTCATTGTGAGGCCTCCTTACGTTTCTCTGTCTGACTCCGTGCCGTCGTGTATGGGCCCGTTACTGAACGCTAGCCAAGACCCTTTCTATGTCATTGATGTCAATGTTGCCTTCATTTATGAAGGACAGGGAAATTATCGACCGAAGCAGTTATTCCGTACATACGGACTAAGCGATATATCCTTAGGAGCAGAAAACACAGACTTTAGAGATATGCCTAAATACGAGGTCGGCTATATCGAAAGATATATCGGCGATGGGTTAAAAGTATTGGTGGGTATCCGTTTTTTTATCCGGGGCCACGCAGGGAATATTAATTACTGAAATCGAGCCGTTCATCGACCTGATAAACATACTCTCGATCAAAACCGTTTGATGTCAAAAGGAAAGTAAAAACAACCGCGCCGTGGCTTGACGGGTTTCCAATTGCGGTTACTCTTAAAGTGCGGAGCCAAAAGCCATCTGCACAATTACGTTATACTGTTTCATGTATAAAAATTTTTTCTCGTTTCATCGAGAAGTTTATTATTTGGGTCATTGTAATAATTAGATATCTATTAATTTTTCAAATCCGTTGCGTCCAATGCAAAAAAAGTTTCGCATACTGATTGCCGATGACCACCCGTTATATCGAGGTGCTCTCGCCTCTGTTCTCGCGGAGCTGGAATCCGAAGTAGATATACTCGAGGCAGCTGATTTTAACGACACGATGGAGTTCATCGTGCACCGTGAAACTTCTCTCGATCTTATTCTTTTGGATCTCTTCATGTCCGGGGGAGACTGGCCTACAGTCATCGAAGAGATTCGCGGGTTGAGGCCGCACACGCCTCTAGTCGTGATTTCCAGTTCCGACTCACCTCGCGATGCCGAGCGTGCCATGGCTGCAGGATGCTGCGGCTTTATCCCCAAGGCCCTCGGCAAGGACGAAATACTCAATTCGCTTCGCCTGATTTTATCTTGTGGGGTAAACGTTACGCCGCGCGTGGGGGAAGCTAAGGACAAATCCGATGGTTCCGGTGTTAGATTGGGCATCGATGGAGTTCGGGAGCGTGTTTCCCAGCTCACCCCGCGACAGAATGACGTTCTTCAGGAATTGCGCGATGGAAAATCCAACAAACTGATCGCGCGAAAACTGAATATGACAGAAGGCACGGTGAAGCTTCATGTGGCAGCAATCCTCAGGCAGACGGGGGTTGCGAATCGGACCCAGGCGGCGATTCTTGCCCACAAGCTTGAAGAAGAAAACCATCCGAACGAAAAACGGGAAGGTTGAGACATGCGTGCATTTTCAGCAGCCCCTACATTTAAAATCTGGTTTTTCTTAACGCATTGCGCGATTCTACTCCTGATATTACCTCCACACCTGATTGCGCAGGACGATTTACCTGGTGAGGAAATTCCGGTTTACAAATTCGGCGTAACTTCGTGGCAGCATGGGCAAACCGTCGACAAGATACGAGGCCTTTACAGGCCAATGCTGGAATGGCTCGGGAATGAGGTCGGTGCCGAATTTGTTATCGTCGGTTCGAGGGGGTATAGCCAGATAACGGAAATGCTTGCTAACGAGTCTATACACTTGGCCAGTATTTCGCCTACTCCGTTCATTCTTGCCCAAATACGCAACCCTGACGTCAGAATGCTTGTTACGGAACTCAGTCCATCGCTCGATGGAGATAACCACAGTCCTTTCTATGAGGGCTATCTGGTAAAGCATGCGGATCGAGATGACATTGACTCACTAGACGCCATGGAGGGATTACGCCTTGGTATGGTCAAGAAGCCGGAGTCGACAAGCGGATACATCTACCCGGCTATGTATTTCGGTGATCGTGGCATTGAATATTCGGAACACTTTGAACGGGTCTATTTTCTCGGAAGTCACCCGCGCGTTACTGACGCGATTGTCGCTGGGAGCATTGACGTGGGAGTCACCTGGGATTTCAATCTCAAACAGGCCATTAAAAAACATGGAGATAAGTTTGAAATATTCAGTGTGATAGGAACGATTCCGAATTTAGGGATCGCAACTAACAGTTCTCTCCCGCAAGAAATGGCTGATCGCATTCAGGTAGCCCTTCTAGAAATAGACCATGAATTACTAGAGGGGATACCATCCTCCGGGTTTGTGATCGGTGATGATGAATTTTACGATGAGGTGCGCCGTGCAATAGAGAACTCCATGCCCATCGGAAATATTTTTCGGAGCGAATAACGTTTTTAGGGTGCTGGTCTGTGGTTTGGCATTAAATCCTGTTATAACGTAAGAAAATAGGCGCGTGGACCATGTTAAACGGCAGATTGCTCAGCGGGTTCATGAATTCAGCAACGCTGAGCCAAAAACTGCTCCTGCCAATGGTTATTCTAACCATTCTTAGCGCCGCACTGACCGCGCTGATCGTGGTTCACCAGCATCGTTCGTTTCATGCGCTGGTCGAGGAAAGAACCCAGGATACCGTCAGCAGCGTAAAAGGGCGCTACAGGGAGCTTCGGCAGGAAGTAGTTGACATTGCGGGCATCTTGGCGGAAAACCCGACGGTAGAAAATGGGTTGCTTATCAACGAGCAATTCGATGTGCTTAACGCGATTAGTCGTTTTATCGGATACACGAAGAGTGACTTGATCAGCGTTTATGATCTGGATGGATATGCGTTTGCTCGCGGTGTGAGGCATAGCCACTTTGGCGATCAAGACGAATTAAGCGGCCTCGTCCGTGAGCTGATCGCGGGGGCCCGGCGCAGCCGTGAGGACGATTCGCAGGTCGGCATTATCCGATACCAGGATAGACCAACACTCATTTCGGCTAGGGTTGTACACGGCATCAGCGGGCCCGCAGGTGTGGTCATTGTCGGTCGTGAGCTTACGGAGGACGTACTCGCCGGCCTGCTCGTCGAGGAGCGGGACGTCTTGGCTCTCATGGCTGGCGACTCAACCGTGGCCTCGACTCTTTCCGATGCCACGTCGGATAACCCTGTCGCGGCACACACGGTCAAAACCGTGCTGGCCGAGACACAGTTAAACGGCAAGGATCCGTTGAATCTTAACCTGTTCATTGACGAACAGGCGGCATTCGCATGGTTCTGGAAAACTCCGCTCGGCATCATCATGGTTATGGCGACTGCTGCCCTCGCCTCCGTAATAAGCACCGCATTCTACGTATTCCATTCGGTCGTGCGTCCGGTACGACACCTAACTAACGTTGCCGAAAGGCAGGTTTCTGGTGATCTGTCAGCAAAGACCACGCTTCAAACAGGGGATGAGCTGGGTCGGCTGGGGCAAATACTCAATGTTCTTACCGCCAACTTGCAGCGCATTCTTCAGCAACAACGGGATATGATCGAAGATCGCGAGGTCGCGAATCAGGCACTGGCCAAGGGGCAGGCCCAGCTTCGGGAATTGATCGCGAGTGTACCCTACCCCGTTGCAATAACGCGGAAATCAGATAGTGAGGTGTTACTGTCCAATGTCAGTTTTTCCTCGACACTTGGATTACAGGGGTCAGCCAACCGCCGGGTCTACTTCGACGCCTACTTCAAGGAAAAGCGGGAGCTAAACGAATTACTTGACTTAGTTAACCAATCGGGACATGTCAGAAATTTCGAGGCAACCCTACGGTTGTGGAAAGAGGAAGAAATACGCGTTCTTTTCTCGATGCGCTCGTTCGAATTTCAGGGGCAGCAAGCGATACTTAATGCGTTTGTTGACATAACGGAAAGAAAGAAAATCGAAATGGAAATTCGAAATCTCAATTTGGAACTGGAACAGCGGGTAGAACGACGTACCGAGCAACTCCAACGGGAACTCAATGAGCGCAAACGGACCCAAGAGGAACTGGTACGGGCAAAGGATCAGGCGGAGAGGGCGAATGCCTCAAAATCCCGTTTCCTGACTGCCGCGAGCCACGATCTTAGACAACCCGTTCATGCCATGAGTCTCATGGCTGAGAACTTGGCTCATAAAGTTCCGCCTGGCCATTTATCGGAGGACGTTGAAAAAATCGTGTTATGCCTTGATTCGCTCAGGGAGATGTTCGCGAAAATATTTGATATCGCGAAACTGGATGCTGGTGGGATTGTACCAGAGGTCACGGATGTTCCCGTCTCAAGCGTGCTGGAGAGAGTCGCCAGCGAATACGCTGCGGTCGCCTCTGATCTGGGGCTTGAACTGCGGGTGGCAAAATCCACGGCCGTCATTCGCAGTGATCCGTACCTGCTGTATCGGATTCTAACCAATCTTGTCTCTAATGCGCTTGAAAACACCAGGGAAGGCGGCGTGCTTATCGGCTGTCGCAGGCGTAAAGATGGTGTATCCATGCAAGTGTGGGACACCGGGATCGGCATTCGCGAGGGAGAAATAAAGCTTCTTTTCAAAGAGTTCTACCGGGCCAAGGGTAACAGAAATAAGGAAGGTGCCACGAAACTTGGGCCCGGTATAGGGCTTGGTCTGTCGATCGTCGAACACGTTTCGAATCTTCTTTCTCATCCGGTCGAGGTGGTATCAGACCGTGGACGGTTGACGATGTTTGGGGTGCAGCTCCCCTATGGAAACCCCGCCGCCGTCGCCACCCGAGAACAAGCCGACTCCGCTGCGATTGACGTAGCCCTGGAGAATTCAACCATATTCGTTGTCGACGACAACCCTCTCGCCCTACAGGCCGTTACCCAGACAATGAAAGTTTGGGGATGCAGAGTCGTTGCGGCCGATTCATTCGAAGCGGCAGTCCGGATGCTCGAGGACGGGACTGTCAATCCCGATGTCTGCGTCTTCGACTATCTTTTGGAGCGGGGCGAGACGGGCACGCACCTGATTCGAGTCGCCAATGGTTTGATCGGACGCAAGCTCCCGGCCGTTATTCTCTCAGGCATCTACAGCCAGCAAATGGAAAACGAAGCCCTCGTTAATGGAATTAACGTTCTTCACAAGCCCGTGCAGGCGAGTCAGTTGTACGCCGCCATATCGGAGAGTCTCCGGAAGCCCGCAACAGCACGGCGTACGCCAGAAAAAATCGAGGCGGAACATGATTGATGCTCCGATCGCTTGACCGTGGGCCGGAACACGATGTTGGTGGACTTTCTCCCTCTGCAGTGGAAACGCCGGCGCTCCAGCCCTCTCCTGCCCCGTCATTAATGCGTTCGCAGTGGTTCCGAGGTAAGTGTGAGCGGAAATCCTATTCAACCGTCATGGTCCGCGATGATGGCGCCGAGGGCCTGCATCGCCTCCTCTTTGCGCTGCGACCAG
Organism: Methylonatrum kenyense; assembly: GCF_023195885.1. GTDB lineage: Bacteria > Pseudomonadota > Gammaproteobacteria > Nitrococcales > Aquisalimonadaceae > Methylonatrum > Methylonatrum kenyense. Next base: position 207,923 of record NZ_JALPKO010000006.1, on the reverse strand, counting down.
CCGTGACCGTAGTTCAGGCGCAGCCTGTTCCGGAACCCGCGATGCGCCGAGAACATGGGGCCTGGGCTCACGCTGATTCCCGCCTCCATGGCCCGCCGATGCACCTCGACGCTGTTGGTCTCGGTCGGCAATTCCAGCCAAAGGAAATAGCCGCCGTCCGGGCAGGTCACGCGGCAGCCGGACGGGAAATAGCGGTTGATCGCGGTCAACATGGCGTGTTGCTGGCTCGCCAGCGCATGCCGCAACCGCCGGAGATGCCGCTCGTATCCGCCCCGCTCCAGATACGTCACCAGCGCCGCCTGGGCGGGGATTGTTGCCGATAGCGTGGTTATCAGCTTGCGTTGCCGCACCTGCCGGGTATAGCGCCCGGGGGCGGCCCAACCGACTCGAAATCCTGGCGCCAGGCATTTTGAGAAGGAAGAGCAATGCAGTACCAGGTCCTCGGTGTCGAAGGCCTTGGCGGGCGGAGGACGTTCGCCGCGCAGGAAGAGCTCGCCATAGACATCGTCCTCGATCAGCGGCACCTGGCATCGATTCAATAATTCCACCAGGGCCCGCTTATTCTCTTCGGGCATGAGGCTGCCCAGGGGATTCTGGAAGTTGGTCATGAACCAGCAGGCACGGATGGGATGCCGTTTCAGCGCCTGTTCAAGGGCGTCGACCTTGACCCCGTACCTGGGGTCGGTGGGAATCTCCACGACGCGCAGGGAATGCGCCTCAATAGCCTGTAGGGCGCCGTAAAAGGTCGGGGACTCGACGGCGACGATATCGCCCGGGCTGGTAACCGCCTGCAGGCACAAGTTCAAGCCCTCGAGCGCGCCCGAAGTAATGACGATGCCCTCTTGGTTGATGGTACAGCCGCTGTCCAGGTAACGACGGGAGATCAGGCGGCGCAGTTGCCGGTTACCTGGCGGAAGATCCTCCACGGTTCGCCATGGATCCAGCGTCCGTATTGCCCGGCTCATGGCATGGGACAGCTGCCGAAGGGGGAACAGGAGCGGCGACGGAAATGCGGACCCGAATGGAACCACATGCCGGTCCTTGGCCGCCTCCAGAATGCGGAAGACAAGTTCGCTCACATCCACCGGTGTGGACAAGCTGCCCGGTTGGTAGGTTTCGGGCACCGGAAACAGTTCCTTCGCCTGGCTGGCGACGAAGTAACCGGACCGGGCGCGAGCCTCCACGATACCTTTGTCCTCCAGGACACCGTAGGCTTGGAGCACGGTCCCCGGACTGATCGAGCGGCTCCGGGCAAGCTGGCGGATTGACGGCAGGCGTTCGCCCGGCCTTAACACCTCGCTTTCGATAAGGCGGACCAGATCGTCAACCAATTTTTCGTAGAGCTTCATCAAGCGGGCTTCACAGCTGTTTGGTCAGTTTGGCAAGGGCATCTGTTACATAGTCTTAATGCAAGAACTGTATCTGTTACAAGCAGCGCTCCCACCGTAGAGTCCTGATACCGGCGTGGTGAATCGCCGCGCGACCGTCCCCTTGCAAGGCTCACTAGATATGGTCGCCTTGCCCGTCTTCATCCATTGGCTCTGGAAAAAGGGGCGGTAGGTTTCGCCACGATAATCGGGGGCGGACACGCTTGCAGATGGTTCCGCCCCGCGGAGCAAGCACCGGAGATCAGCGATGCAAGAGAAGCGACGCCCTACGTTCTGGCAGTACCTGCTAAGCATTCTGGCGGCTGCTTTCGGCGTACAGAGTCAGGCCGCCCGGGAGCGGGACTTTACTTACGGCAACCCCCGAGTATTCATCTTCGGGGGCATTCTTTTCACCCTGACATTCATCGGCATTCTTGCGCTGGTGGTGTTTCTGGTCGTGCCGTAATGCACCGGGGCGCCACAGCGATCAGGTGTTGAGTCCTTATTCCGGGCCATTCCGTTGTTCCGCTTGCCATCCCCCGCCCAACGCCTTGAACAAGGTGGCGGTTGCGGCCAGGCGGTCGCGGATCGCCTGATTGAGGCCTAGCTCTGCCTCCAGCAAGGTACGTTCGGCATCCAGCACGTCCAGCAGGCCGATCAAGCCTTCATCGTACTGCAGCCGTGCCAGATCCCGGGCTTCTCTGACGGCGGTAACCTGGGCCTCGATTGCCTGTACCCGTTCCTCGGCGGCGTCGTAGAGGACCAGTCCATCACGGACCTCGCGGAACGCCTGGTTGACGGTATTGCTGTAGCGGGTCTCCGCCTGATCGCGCAGTGATTCGGCGGTTGCAATCCTTGCCTGGCCACGACCGAAATCCAGCACCGGCCCGGCGACTGAGGCGCCGATGCCCCAGGTTTCCGCCGAGGTGCTGAATAGGTCGCTGGTCGTGGTCGCCGCCGTACCCAGAAAGCCCATCAGGTTGAGGCGTGGTAGGCGGTCTGCCTCAGCGACTCCGATGTCCGCGGTGGCTGCCATCAGCTCCGCCTCGGCAGCCCGGACGTCCGGTCTTCGCCGGAGGATCTCCGACGGCAACTCGGCTGGTATCGACTCGGGCAGCCGCAGGTCCGCCAGCGCGCCCTGCTCCAGCGCGATATCCGCAAGCAATTCGGCGGGCGATAGGCCTACCAGGTCACCGAGCACACTTTCCTGCAGGCGTAGCTGCTCGCGCAGGCCGGGAATCTGAGCGCGCGTGGTCTCGAGCTGGGCACGTGCCTGACGCACGGCGAGGGCATCGGCCTCTCCACCCGCATAGCGGATTTCCTCGAGTTCGAGGGCCCGTTCCCGAGAGGCAACGGTGCGCTCGGCGATGGCGAGTTGATCCTGCGCGCTGCGCAGATTGACGTAGCCGATAACGACATCGGCAATCACCGCCAGGCGCACGGCCTCGTGACCGAACAGGGATTGCTGCAGAAAGGCTTCGGCGGCCTCCTGTTGCCTGGAGAGCCGCCCCCACAAATCGACCTCGTAGCCAAGAACGCCGGTTATCGAAAAAAGATTCCGCGGATCGCTGAGCCCGAAGCCGTCATCATCGATGCCCAGTTCCGCCGCAGAGGGACGGCTGCGCATGGCCTCGGCCTGGGCGTCCAGCGTGGGCAGCCGGTTGGCGTCGGCGAGCCCGAGTCGGGCGCGGGATTCCTGCACCCGCTGGACTTGAAGTCGAATATCAAGATTGTCGTCCAGGGCCCTGGCAACCAGTGCATTCAGTGCCGGGTCCTCGTAGCGAGTCCACCAGTCCTGCCATTCTTCCTGTTCCGCCTCGCTGAGCAGCGTGTGCTCGGGCCAGTCGGACGGCAGATCCGCTTCCGGCGCCTCGTAGTCCGGGCCCACGGCACAGCCGGCCAGCAGACCGGTGACCAGGGCCAGGTTTATCCAGTTACGCGGCATCGCCCTGCTCCTTCCTTGCCTTGCGCTCGTTGCGCCATGTGGCGAGATCCTCGAACAGCTTGTAGAACAGCGGCACGAAGAGCAGTGCCAGCGTACTGGCGGCGAGCATGCCGCCGACTGCGGCGGTACCGATTTCCTGCCGGCTGGCGGCGCCGGCACCGGTGGCAAAGACCAGCGGCAGCGTGCCAATGATGAAGGTCATTGCGGTCATGATAATGGCCCGGAAACGCTGTCGGGCCGCCGCCATCGCGGCATCGGTGGAGCTCATTCCGGTGGCACGGTTCTGGGCCGCGAATTCGACGATCAGGATCGCGTTCTTGGCCGCCAGACCGATCAGCACCAGCAAGGCCACCTGGAAGTAGATGTCGTTCGGAAAGCCGCGGATCAGCGCGAGCATGGCCGCGCCGAACACACCAAACGGCACCGCGGTCGCGACCGCCAGCGGCAGGGTCAGGCGCTCATACTGGGCGGCCAGGATCAGGAACACCATCAGCAGGCCCAGGGCGAAGGCCGCGCCGCCGGCGCCGGCCGCCACATCCAGCTGATAGGCCTCGCCGATCCAGCCGAAGACCGTGTCCTGCTCGGTGTCCAGTTCGGCGACCACCGCTTCAAGTGCGGCCTTGGCCTCTGCCGAGGTATACCCGGGTGCCGGGTCACCGAGAATCTGAGCCGACTGATACAGGTTGAAACGGTCCAGCAGGTCCGCCCCGCTCTGCCGGTCCAGGCTGACCAGGGAACTCAATGGCACCATGTCGCCGCTGTCCGAGCGCACGAAGACATGGCGGATGTCTTCGGGCTGGCCGCGGAATTCCGCCTCGGACTGCATGTTCACGCGCCAGAGCCGCCCCTGATACGTGAAATCATTGACATAGAAGGCACCAAAGGTGCTCTGCATGGTTTCGAAGATGCGGTCGATCGGTACATCCAGCGCCTTCGCCTTTTCCCGGTCGACTTCAGCGTTGTAGCGCGGGATGCTGGCGTCCAATGATGTCTGCACATTGGTCAGCTCGGGGCGTGCATTGGCCCGTTCGACGACGTCGTTGGCGAGCGTACTGACTTCCTGAATCGTGGCATCCCCGCGCACCTGCAGGTAGCCCTCGACGCCACCGGTGAGCGACATGCCCTGAATCGGCGGCAGCAGGAAGGAAAAGATGTTGGCGCCACTGATCTCCGCACCGGCCGCCATGATGCGTCCGGTCAGCGCCTGGGCATGTTGCTCGGGCGCAGGTCGCTCCGACCAGTCCGTGAAATTGACGAACCCGACCAAGGAGTTGGTGCGTAGACTTGCGGCGATAATGTCGAAGCCGGCAAAGGCGGTGAACTCCTCCACCTCGTCGATCTCCAGCAATGCCTCGGTCAACTGTTGCCGCACGTCCTCGGTGCGCGGCAACGAGGACGTCGGCGGCAACTGGCCGGCAACCAGCGCCAGGCCCTGATCTTCCTGCGGCACCAGCCCGGAAGGCATGCGTTCCAGCAACAGCACGGTGCCGACGCAAAAGCCGAGGAACAGGGTCAGGCCGACGATCCAGCGTCGGATCAGGAATCCGACCGTGGCCACGAAACCGCGGGTCAGGTACTCGAAGCCGGCATTGAACCAGGCGAAGGGTTTCGACACGGTGTGCTTCTGCTTGTCCAGCAAAAGCGCGCACATGGCCGGGGTCAGGGTCAGGGCCACCACGCCGGAGACTACCACCGAGACGGCAATGGTCACCGCGAACTGTCGGTAGAGCTCACCACTGAGGCCGCCAAGGAAGGCGACCGGCGCGAACACTGCCACCAGAACCAGGGTTGAGGCCACCACCGCGCCGGCCACCTGTTGCATGGTTTCAACTGCGGCATCGCGCGCCTTGAGCCCCTTCTCCTTTATCAGGCGCTCGACGTTCTCCATCACGATAATCGCGTTGTCGACCACGATGCCGATTGCCAGCACCAGGCCGAACAGCGTCAGCAGATTGATCGAGAAGCCGAGTGCCTGCATGCCGGCAAACGTGCCGATCAACGACACCGGGATGGCCACCACCGGAATCAGCGTGGCGCGCAGATGTTGCAGGAACAGGAAGGTCACCAGCACCACCAGCCCGATCGCCACCAGCAGGGTAATGACCACCTCGCGAATGGAGATCTCGACAAACTCGGTGGTGTCGTAGGCGATGGTGTATTCCAGGCCTTCGGGAAATCGCTCGCTGATGCCCTTCAGCGCCTGACGGACCTCGTTGGCGGTGTCCAGCGCGTTGGCGCCCGGTTGCAGATAGATGCCGATGGGTACTGTGGGTTCGCCGTTGTATGTGGCGGAGAAGTTGTAATCCTGCGCACCGAGTTCGGCGCGGGCGACGTCGCCCAGGCGCAATGTGCCGCCGTCCTCGTCGGACCGCAGGATGATCCGTTCAAACTCCCCGGTGTCATCCAGTTGTCCCCGCGTGGTGACGGCGAAGGTAAATGCCTGACCCTCGCTGGAGGGCTCGGCGCCGATGCGGCCGGCGGCGAACTGGGCATTCTGCTCGCGCAGTGCCGCGGCAATATCGCTGGGTGTCAGATCGTACTGCGCCATCTTGTCCGGTCGCAGCCAGATACGCATGGCGTAGTCCTGGGCACCGAACAGCGCCGCATCACCAACGCCCGGCAGGCGGACCAGCTCGTCGAGGACATTCAGCAGCGCATAGTTGCCGATGAACAGCGAGTCGTAGCGGCCGTCCGGCGAGCTCAACACCGGGACCAGCAGGATGTTGGTGGAGCGCGCCTCGACCCGAACCCCCTGGTCACGGACCGCCTGCGGCAGGCGTGGCAGCGCGGCCTGGACCCGGTTGTTGACGTTGATCGTCGCCTGGTCCGGATCGGTGCCCAGCTCGAAGGAAACAGTGACGCGCAGCGAGCCGGCGTCGGTACTGGTCGACTCCATGTAGATCATGTCGTCGACGCCGTTAATCTCCTGCTCAAGCGGCGCGGCGACGGACTCTGCAATCACCTCGGAGCTGGCGCCAGGATAATTCGCCTCGACCACGATTTCCGGGGGCACCACATCGGGATACTGCTCAATGGGCAGGGTCTGCAGCGCCGCCCCGCCGGCGAGCAGGATGATGAACGAGATGACGGAGGCGAAGATCGGCCGGTCAATGAAGAAACGCAGCATCTCAGTCCGCCTCCCGGACCTGCACCGGGGCGCCGTCCGACAGGGCAACCTGGCCGTCGACCACCAGGCGATCGCCGTCACTCAATCCGCTGAGTACAAGCTGGCGGCCATCGATCAGCGAGCCCAGTTCGATATCGACCTGGCGGGCCTTGTCGTCGCCATCAACCAGGAAAACGGTGGGTCCGTTCGGTCCCTCTCCGACTGCCTCGGCTGGGATCAGGTAGACGTCTTCGAGTCGCTGCAGGATCAGGCGCACACGCACGAACTGACCGGGAATCAGGCCGCCATCCGCATTCGGCACCACGGCGCGGGACTGAACGCTGCCGGTGCGCGCATCGATGGTGCTGTCGGTGAAGTCCACGGTGCCGCGTTCGTCGTACCAACTGCCATCCGGCAGTCGCACACGGGCGCTGTATTCATGCTCGCCGGTGCCACTCATTGCACGACGAGCAACCCGCTGCACCGCGGCATCGTTTTCCGGCAGCGAAAAACGGATGTGTACCGGATCGTGCTGGGTCACACGGGTGAGCAGTGCGTTGCGATCAATCAGGCTGCCTTCCGGCACTGTTTCCAGATCAGTGGCACCGGTGACTGGAGCGACGACCTCGGTATACCGCAGGTTACGCTGGGCATCCGCCACCGCTGCCTCGCGAATCGCCAGTCGTGCGCGGGCCAGATCACGGTTGATCTCGGCCTCGTCCCGCTGTCGCTGGCTGACCGCATCCTGCTCGAACAGGCGTGAAATGCGCTGCCACTCGCGGTTGGCCAGTTCCAGGTTGGCCGCCGCGTCGTCACGTTCGGCACGGGCACCACGGAGCGCAATCTCGAACGGCTCCGGATCGATGCGAAACAGCGGATCACCCTTCTCCACGCGCTGGCCCTCCTGGTACAGGCGCTCCTCAAGGATGCCCTCGACCCGCGCACGGACTTCCACTTCCCTCGAGCCCCGAACGCGGCCGGCATAGTCGCTTTCCACCTCGACGGACTCGGAGGACAGTTTCATGACCGCAACGGAGACGCTGCGTTGTTCTGCCTGTGGGTCGGCGGCGGTTTCGTCATTGCCATTCATGCATGCGCTGAGAGCAACGACGGCCGTCAGCACCAGGCCAATAATGGCCGAGTACTGCGCGGTGGTCCTTTGGCGTGCCGGGTGTGTCATGATTTGCCCTGCTCCGTTCGTTAATTCTTGCCGGCGGGAGTTGCCCCGTCAGGTGCTGTCCTTCGGGGCGGCGCGAAGGATGCCGTGCAGCATGATGTCGAACAGCTCCTGAAAGCCGTCCTCCAGCGAGCCCGCGTTCGGCTCCGCGGTCCGGGACAGGATGAAGCCGTACAGCATGCGGCTGACAAGGCGATTGACGGCCTCGGCATCGTTTACCCGCAGCCGCCCTTCCTGCATCAACTGCCGCCACAAAGCCAGCCAATGGTCCCGGTGCTCATCCACGTAGAGGAAATACAGCGGCGTCTCCTGGTCGCGAAACTCTGCTCGCTCCTGAATGAACAATTCGATGGTCTGCGGATGCTGGTCGAAGTAAGCCAGGTAGGCGCGGGTTGCGGCACGAAAGCGTTGCATCGGTTCGGTCAGATGATCCGATGCGGTCCGGACTTCGTGCCGTAACAGGTCAAGGCAATGGCGGAGCGCCGCGCGAAACAAAGCTTCCTTGTTGACGAAGTAGCGATAGACCGTGCCCTTGCCGACACCAGCCGTGTCGGCAATCAACTGGACATCCACGCCCCGGTAGCCATGTGCCGCGAAGCAGCTTGCGGCCGCCTCCAGGATTTCCGATTCGCGCACCGCCGCCGGCTTGTGCACCCGTTTTGCCATCACACCCATCCCAAACCTCCAAAACGGACTGACCAGTCCGTCCGTGAGCGGGGAAGGCTAGACGCTAGCGAAGCGAAGGTCAAGTCAGGCCGACAGGCACCGGAAGGAACTGGGAGATCAGCTTGCCTGAAACGCCTGGGGCGGTAATTCGCGGATTATTTCACTCCCTTCCTCCCGCCTTAGCAGGAGCTGCGCATCCACCAGTTCGTCCAGCAGTGCATCCGCTTCCGACTCCGAGATTTCGAAGTAAGCCGGCATGTGTTCGCGCACCTGCTCAACACCGCCGCGGGCACCAGCCTGATAAATCGTCGCCTTCAGGTAGATCATCATGAAGGCGAGGGATGCCTTGCTGGAAACTCCGGACTCGAACAACACCCAGCCGCTGATACTTTTCGGCACCAGGGCCAGTGTCTGGCCGTCAATCAACTCCGCAAGCGGCGACTGGCTGCTGGAACCCGTCTCCGGTGGCTCGTTTGTCGATTCATGCCACATCCGATGCGCTCTCCTATGCTTCAATGTGAGTGAAAACGGCCGCCGGGACAGCAGTTGCCGGTCCCGGAAGGTGTTTTCTCGTAATTCGTGGCACGCATTATTCCCGATTGCCACCAGGCTGAGAAGGAAACCTGCCAGTCCCGCTGGCCAGGGAACGCTGAATTATTCGCACGCCTGCGTTTGGGAATAAATCAGTGTTTCCTTGAGAAAAAGGAGGTTCCGCAATGACGGATATACGCACCCTGATCATTGGTTGCGACGGCTCTGAACATGCCCTTGTCGCTGCCCGCTACGCGTCCACGCTGGCTCGCTCGACCGGGGCCTCAGTGAAGCTGGTCCACGTATTTCCCCGGACAGCGCTGGACCTGATCGGCATGCACGGTCCCTCGGCGGCGATGGTTGGCATCGACCCGTTCGATCAGGAGACCTTCACCCGGCTCAGTGATGACGCGGCGGCACAGGCGTTCGATCTGGCGGCCGAACAACTCGATCCGGCGCTCGATGTCGAGCGTGTGCGTCTGGCGGGTGACCCGTCGACGGAGCTCGTGCGTTATGCAAAGGAAGCGGAGAGTCCGCTCGTCCTGCTCGGACACCGTGGCCTTGGTCGGATCAGTGGTGCGCTAATGGGCAGCGTGTCGCAACGCGTCATTCATCATGCCCCCTGCCCCGTCATGGTCATTCCCTGACTCGTCCGGGATTATTGATGCAGGTCGGCGCGCTTCTGTTGCCGACTTGCGTCCCATCCAGTTTCTAGACCTGGAAAGCTGGAGGCCAATTGCATCCGGAATTTCCCCAAGACCCTGACCTGGTCTATCTGAACCACGCCGGTGTGGGACCATGGCCAAAGCGCACGCGAGACGCAGTTATCCGGTTCTCAGACGAGAACATTCATCGCGGCGCGGCCGATTATCCCCGCTGGCTGGAGACCGAGAACGCCCTTCGCGAGCGCCTGGCGCGGTTGATCGGTGCGCATGCGCCTCACGATATTGCACTGGTGAAAAACACGTCAGAGGGGCTGTCGGTTATCGCCCATGGTCTGGATTGGCAGGCCGGCGATGAAGTGATCATCAACACCGAGGAGTTTCCGTCCAACCGCATCGTCTGGGAGTCCCTGCACCCCCGTGGTGTGCGGATACGTGACGTGGACACCCGGGGGGCGGACGATCCCGAGCAACGATTGATCGCGGCCATGGGGTCTCGCACCCGTCTTCTCAGCGTCAGCTCGGTCCAGTATGGCTCCGGGCGCCGGATGGACCTCGCGCGACTGGCAAGCGCCTGCAGAGAGCACCAGATTCTGTTATGCGTCGACGCAATCCAGAGCCTTGGCGCGCTGCAGTTCGATCTGGCCAGCGTTGCTGCCGATTTCGTGGTGGCCGATGGTCACAAGTGGATGTTGGCACCCGAGGGACTCGGCCTGCTTTACGTTCGCCCCGAACTGCGGGAGCGGCTGACCCTGCATCAGTTCGGTTGGCACATGGTCGAGCATGCCGGAGATTACGACCGTAAGGATTGGCAGCCTGCCCAGACAGCTCGGCGCTTCGAGTGTGGCAGCCCCAACATGCTGGCCACGCATGCCCTGGAGGCAAGTCTGTCGTTGTTGCAGGACGAGGTCGGCATGGCGGCAGTGGAGAGCAGGGTTCTTGCAAATACGGGCCATCTCTGTGATCGACTGCGGCAGGAGCCGGCGCTGGAGCTGTTGTCGGACCCGTCACCGGCGCGCCGCTCGGGTATCGTGGTTTTTCGCTCCCCGGGGCTGGATTCCGCAGTTCTGCATCGGCAGTTGATGCAGGCTGGTGTCATCTGCGCCAGGCGTGGTGGCGGCGTACGATTCGCGCCCCATTTCTATAACACGCCGGAGCAACTGGACCGCGCTTTAGATACCGCGCTCGCCGCCCTGCCCTGAAACCGCGACGCCGGAAAACGCTGCCCTGCGCGGCGGAGGCGGGAATCAATCAACGCTCCGCTAGGCAAAGGCTGATTTATTCGAACGCCTGCGTCGGAATCCGCATTTTTTCCGAGGCAAGGCGCGCTGCGCCCGAAGCGTAGGGTGCATTAAGCGCAGCGAATGCACGCAGTGTGATCCGTCACGGGCTCAAGGTTAAAGGTTCAAGGCACAAGGTTTTTTAAGACGGGTTCTGGCGAAGACGCTAGGCTTCGTAGGGTGCATTAAGCGTAGCGAATGCACGCGGCGTGATCCGTCACGATCGTGGCAAAAAGGCGCTCCCTTACCGCCGCCGCCAGTGCGCACCCCGGCTCTGGTTTGTCCGAACACCTTCCTTGTCCGAAAACCGTTTTCTCCCGCCAATAGATCACACTGCGTGGGTCCGCTTCGCTTGACTCACCCTACTCCTGGCATCGCCAGCACGGTAGTCTCAACAACGAACCACCGATCAGCGTCCTAGGGCTTACCGGGGACAACCTCATGAGACTCCACATCTAGAGACCGACGCCGAACAATTGACGGAAATTCTCGCTGGTCCGTTCGGCCAGCTCGGGCAAGGGCACGTCCCGCACCTCGGCCAGGCATTCGGCGACTTCGCGTACGAAGGCCGGCTGATTCTGACCGCCGCGGTGCGGTACCGGTGCAAGATACGGAGCATCCGTTTCCACCATGATCCGGTCCATTGGCAGCTTGCGGCTGACCTTGCGCAGACCGTGCGATTTCGGAAACGTGATGATGCCGCTCAGCGAGATGTAGAAGCCAAGATCCATAAAGGCCTTGGCCGAAGTCCAGTTCTCGGTGAAACAGTGGATCACGCCGCCGACGGCATCCGCGCCTTCTTCACGCAGTATGCGGATCGTGTCCTCGGCCGCCCCGCGGGTATGGATGATCAACGGCTTGCCGGCCAGTTTCGCGGCGCGAATCTGATCGCGGAAACGCTGGTGGTGCCATTCCCGGTCAGAGTCTTCGGTGCACAGGTAATCCAGTCCGGTCTCGCCGATTGCGACCACATGATCCGGGGCCGCCATTGCGGCCAGGGTCTCCGGTGACTCCATCCGCAGCTGACGGCCGCAGGGATGTACACCCACCGAGGTTGAAACCTGTGGATAGCGCGCGGCCATGTCCAGCAAGCCGTCGACCGAATCCAGATCCACCGACACCGTCAGGAAATGTCCGATACCGCGCTCGCGGGCCGCGTTCAGATAGATATCCGGGTGCGATTTCCCGGATTCCAGCATGTGCAGATGACAATGGGAATCGACCAGCATGGGCTGCATGGTGCCAGCTCCTGTGCGATGCATGAGCGGTGTATTACGGCCACGGCGGCTGCCGCAGCCCGGCGTTACATGGTGTGGGTCGGGCGATCACCTTCCAGCGCGCCGGCAAGGTAGCTCTCGATCCGGGTGCGGGCCTGATCACCGGTCTTATCGCTGAACTGAATGCCGATGCCCGCCGAGCGGTTGGCCTGTGCGCGGCGGGGGGTAATCCAGACCACGTTGCCAACCACCGGCAGCTTTTCCGCGTCATCCATCAACGTCAGCAGAATGAAAACCTCGTCACCAAGCTTGTATTCGCTGCCCGTGGGGACGAACAGCCCGCCGTTGCGGATAAATGGCATATAGGCGGCATAAAGGGCCTGTTTGTCCTTGATTGTCAGGGACAGAATTCCCTGACGACCACCAGTTGCCGCCACCTGTTCAGGCTGTGTCATAAGGCTTTCAGCTCTCTTGTGCCCTGCTGACGGACCGGCCCGCCGGTGCTGCAATGCCTCGCCAGCGCAACAACAGATCCTCGACCAGTAACCGCGGCTGCAACGCGCGGTCATTCAGTGCCCGCGTCTGGTACAGATAGTCAAGATACCCATAGGCCGCGTCGGGATCCAGTTTTAACTCGGCCAGGGCCGACGGCAACGTGTCGCCACCGGGCGCTGCCGACTGACGCTGGATCTGCTGCACGGTGACGATGAGCAGGTCCAGCAACAGTGGCAGATCCGGTGCCTGCCAGCTGTCCGCACAGGACTTAACCGAAGCCTTGCCCCGGCTGAGCGTGAGCAGCTGCTGCATCAGGGACCGGCGTAATTCCGCGGCGCCTTTCTCGTGCAGCGCCTGCGCTGCCAGTGGCGCCTGGCCGCAGGCCGGCAGCAGTGCCGCGGCCTCCGGCGCCCCGGCCGCCTGCAGCCATTGTGTTCCGACAGCGATCTCCGGTGCTGCGAAGCGCAGTTGCTGGCAGCGGCTGCGAACGGTCGGTGGCAGCCGTGCGGACTGATCGGCGAGCAACACCAGTACCGCCCCGGCCGGCGGCTCCTCCAGTGTCTTCAGCAGGCTGTTCGCGGCGCTGCGTGTCATATGATCCGCCTGGTGGACCAGCGCCAGACGGTAACCGCCATACTGGCTGCTCAGGCGAGTGAACTCCAGCAGCGACCGGATCGCGTCGATGCCCAGTTGCCGCTTGCCCTCCTCGACACCGATACGGAACAGGTCCGGATGTGCCTCACCGTGCAGCAAGAGACAGCCGCGACAGTGGCCGCAGGGGGCGCTATCGGCATCGCCGGATTCACACAGCAGCAAGGCGGCGAGCCAGCGGGCGAAGTCACGTTTACCAAGGCCGGCGATGCCGCAAAGCAGGATTGCATGCGGTACCCGTCCTGCCATCCAGGCACGACGGAGCCGCTCCGCCTGTTCGCGTTGCCATGGATAAGGCGCGGTCATTGGCGACTTTTCGCCTGCTGTCCGATCCATTGCTGCATGGTTTCCTGCAAGGCGTGTCGGACCTCCTCCAGCGGCTGCGCCGCATCGATGCAGCGGTACCGTGTCGGCTCGGCCTGTACCCGATCCAGATAGGCCTGTCGGATGCGCTGGAAGAAGACCGCATTCTCCGATTCGAAACGATCCGCAGGCTGGCCGCGGCCGGCGGCACGATCCAGTCCGGTGTCCGGCGGCAGATCCAGCAGTACGGTCAGGTCCGGGCGCATCGAACCCTGAACCCAGTGTTCGAGGATCGAGATCGCCTCCGATCCCAGTTGCCGCCCGGCACCCTGGTAGGCATAGCTCGCATCGGTAAAACGGTCGCAGAGTACCCAGTCGCCGCGTTGCAGGGCGGGTTCGATGACCTTGTCCAGATGCTCGGCCCGGGCCGCGAACATCAGCAGGGCTTCGGTTTTCGGGCTCATTGCCTGCTCGCTTGGCTGCAGCAGCAGGTGCCGAACCGATTCCCCGAGCGCTGTGCCACCCGGCTCGCGGGTCTTGACCACGGTATGTCCCGCCTGTTCCAGACAGGCCTGGATGACACCCATGGCGGTGCTTTTTCCCGCACCCTCAATGCCTTCCAGCGTGATGAAACGTCCCCGGCCCGGCATCAATCGCGACCCAGGATATAGCGGCGCACCGCCCGGCGGTGCTCATCGTAAGTGTCGGAAAAATAATGCGTCCCATCGCCACGGGAGACGAAGAACAGGGAACTCCCTTCGGCGGGGTTCATGGCCGCTTCCAGCGAGGCACGACCGGGCATTGCGATGGGGGTCGGCGGCAGGCCGTGCCGGGTGTAGGTGTTGTACGGGGTGTCGGTCTCCAGATCACTGCGCCGGATCCTGCCCTCGTAGGCGGATCCCATGCCATAGATGACGGTCGGGTCGGTCTGCAGGCGCATGCCCCGGCGCAGCCGCCGGACGAAAACACCGGCCACCTCGTCGCGCTCGGCGGCCTGGCCTGTCTCGCGTTCGATGATCGAGGCGAGGATCAGCCCCTCGTACGGACTCTCCAGCGGAACCGACTCGTCCCGCTCCGCCCACAGTTCTTCCAGGGTGTCCTGCATGGTCCGCAACGCGCGCCGCAGAAGCTGCTCGTCGGTGGTCCCACGGGGGAAATGATAGGTGTCGGGGAAGAACCAGCCCTCCGGGTGCTGGTCTTCAGCGCCAAGGCGGGCCATCACCTCCTCGTCGGACAGATCGTCCAGCGTGTTAAGCACGTGCGGATTCGCATTAATTGCGGCACGCAACTGATTGAATGTCCAGCCTTCGATAATCGTCAAACTGTATTGAATGACGCGACCGCGGACAATCTGCTCCAGCAGTTCAGCCGGTGTGACGCCGGCGGGAATCCGGTACTCACCGGCGCGCAGGCGGCCGGCGAGTTCCCGTTCGCGGGCAAGAAACTCGAAATACCACGGCCGATCGGCAAGCAGGCCGGCCTCGTCGAACGTGTCCCGTACCTCGCGGAACGAGCTGCCGCGCGGAATGTCGACCTCAAGGCCATCCGCTTCCTCATGCACCGGCCCGGCCAGCCACTGCTGGTAGTCCAGATACACGGCGCCGGCGGCAACCAGCCCCAGCACCAGGCCGCCGCCAAGGACGGTCAGAAGAAGTCGACGAATCATTCCGCTTTACTCCAGTGCGCTGGCGGTCGGAATCGGCGCCAGCCCTTGTTCGATGATGCGATTCTGCAACTGCCGGGACAACGGGCCCGTGCGGAATTCCTGCGCGTCCACCTGGCGGACCGGCCAGATCCCGATCACGCTGTTGCTGAGGAACAGCTCGTCGGCCTGCAGCCAGGTTTCCAGCGGCGCCGTCTCGACCTGTGATTCCACTCCCAGATCGACAGCCAGCTCCAGGATGCACTCGCGCATGATGCCTGCGACGCCACATTGTTCCAGGGATGGGGTCAGCAGCTTTCCGCGGCGCACGGCGAAGACATTGCTCATCGTGCCTTCGATCAGGTTGCCATCGGTGTCGCACATCAGCCCTTCGCTGATTTCTGGCGACGTCCATTCGGCGCGGGCGAGTACCTGTTCCAGCCGGTTGCCATGCTTGAGCCCGGCGAGAGCGGGTTGGCGGGCCAGCTGCATCTGACAGCAGCGAACGGCAACCCCTTCAGTCCAGAGATCAGCGGAATAGTCCGGATAGGGATGCAGACTCAGGATGCGCTGGCAGTTCGGTGCATCGGGGCGGCGGTAACCGCGTCCCCCTACCCCGGCGGTCAGCAACACCTTGAGCACGCCACGGGAGGTTCCGGCGCAGAGCTGTTCGGCCTCGGCGCGTAGCAGGGCCTGCTTCGGCTGGGGCAGTTTCAGGCGGGTCAGACCGTCCGTCAGGCGCCACCAGTGACGTTCCCACAGCAGTGGGCGGCCTTGCCGGACGGCGATGGTCTCGAACACGGCATCGCCGTACTGGGTCGCCCTGTCCGCAGCCGGTAGCGTCGCGCCGACTTCACCATTGATCAGGCTGCTCATGGACGCTCCGACGCTGGTGACCGCTTCAATCCAGCTTTCTGAATACCACGGTGCCGTTGGTACCGCCGAAACCGAAGGAATTGGAGAGCGCAACGCGAATCGGCATCTCCCTCGCCTGATCCGGCACGTAGTCGAGATCGCAGTCCGGGTCCGGGTCGGTGATATTGATGGTCGGCGGCGCGACCTGGTCGCGAATTGCAAGCAGCGAGAACACGGCCTCGACGCCGCCGGCCGCCCCCAGCAGGTGTCCGGTCATGGACTTGGTGGAACTGACCGGGACCTTGTAGGCGGCATCACCGAACAGATTCTTGACCGCCATGGTCTCGGCCTTGTCGCCCACCGGCGTGGATGTGCCGTGAGCGTTGATGTAGTCCACCTCGCTGCGATCGAGTCCGGCATCGTTCAGCGCATTGCGCATGCAACGCGCCGCACCATCACCGCCTTCCGAAGGCTGCGTCATGTGGTAGGCATCGCCGCTCATGCCGTAGCCGGCGACCTCGGCATAGATGGGGGCACCGCGCTTTTTCGCGTGCTCGTACTCTTCAAGCACCAGCACGCCGGCGCCGTCGCTCAGCACGAAGCCGTCACGGCCCTTGTCCCAGGGACGGCTGGCGCCCTCCGGATCATCATTGCGGCTGGAAAGCGCTCTTGCTGCGGCAAAGCCGCCGAGGCCCGTGGGCGTGGTCGAGAACTCGGCGCCGCCGGCGATCATCACATCCGCATCACCATAGGCAATCATGCGCCCGGCCTCGCCAATGTTGTGCGTGCCGGTGGTGCAGGCCGTGACGATGGAAATGTTCGGCCCCTTGATTCCGTGAATGATCGACAGATGGCCGGAAATCATGTTGATGATCGCGCCGGGAATGAAAAACGGGGACAGCTTGCGAGGACCGCCCTTCAGATAGGATTCGTGACCCTGCTCGATCCAGTTGATGCCGCCGATTCCCGAACCGACCGCGACGCCCACCCGTGCCGCATTGGCATCGGTGATTTCCAGGCCTGAATCGGCAATAGCCTGGCTGGCCGCCGCAATGCCGTAGTGGATGAACGGATCCATTTTCCGCGCATCCTTCGGATTGACGTAATCCTTCGCGTCGAAATCGCTGATGGTGCCGCCGAATCGGGTGGAAAAGGCGGAACAGTCGAAACGCGTAATTGGACCAATGCCGCTGCGGCCCGCGAGAATCGACTCCCAGGCCTGGGCAATGGTATTGCCGACCGGAGAAATAATCCCCATTCCCGTAACTACAACACGCCGTTTGCTCAAAAGCCTGTCTCCGCGCTTTTCCAAATCCATCAAACCTGAAAAGGGCATGCGACAGTGTCGATGCCCTTTTCAAATCGAGCAGCAAAAAGCCGCCATCAGATCATTTACTGATCCAGATGGTTGTTGACGTAGTCGATGGCCTGCTGGACCGTGGTGATTTTTTCCGCTTCCTCGTCGGGAATCTCGCACTCGAATTCTTCTTCCAGCGCCATAACCAGCTCGACGGTGTCCAGCGAATCGGCGCCCAGATCGTCGACAAACGAAGCTTCAGCGGTTACTTCCTCTTCCTTGACGCCAAGCTGTTCGACGACGATTTTTTTGACCCGTTCTTCAATGCTGCTCATGAGTTCCTGTCTCCTGCTGTGTAAACCGGCTGTTCGTTAATGCCGGCGTATTCTAAGAAAACGCGTGAAGCGTTACCACACGGCGCAAAAATCATGCTGGCGCCGCTGAATGATTGGGCCCGAGTCAGGGCATGAACATGCCGCCATTGACATGCATTGTCTCGCCAGTGATGTACTCCGCTACATCGGACGCCAGGAACGCAACCGCCGCTGCGATGTGTTCGGGGCGCCCCAATCTGCCCAAGGGAATCTGCCGCGTCAAATCCTCGCGCTGGCTGTCGGGGAGCCCGCGCGTCATGTCGGTATCGATGAACCCCGGTGCTACCGCATTGACGGTCACGCCACGGCTGCCAACCTCCCGCGCCAGAGACTTGCTCATGCCAAGCAGGCCGGCCTTGGCGGCAGCATAGTTGGTCTGTCCGGCATTACCGGTTGAACCGACCACGGAAGCAATGTTGATGATGCGGCCCCAGCGCGCCTTCATCATGCCGCGCAAGCAAGCGCGTGACAGCCGAAACACGGCGCTGAGGTTGGTGGCAATGATGTCCTCCCATTCCTCGTCCTTCATGCGCATCATCAGGTTGTCACGCGTGATGCCAGCATTGTTGACCAATACCAGTGGGGCACCATGGCGTTCGGTTATCTGCCCCAGCACGGCCTTGAGCTGGTCGGCATCGGTTACATCCAGCGCCATGCCCTCGCCTTCGGCGCCGGCGGCGGACAGGTAATCGGTGATGGCTGCGGCACCGCTTTCCGAGGTGGCCGTACCGACCACCCGGAAGCCCGCACCCGCGAGCGCAAGCGCGATCGCCTGTCCAATACCTCGACTGGCGCCGGTAACCAGTGCCAGGCGCTTCTCCTGATCAGTCATTAGCAGCTCCTTGCAGTGCCTTCTCCAAGCTAGCCGAGTCAACGATCGGCAGGCTGTTAAGGGAGCGGTCGATGCGCTTGCCCAGGCCCGAGAGGACTTTTCCGGGCCCGCATTCAATCAGCGTCCCGATCTGGTTTTTCGCCAGGTTCTGCACCGTCTCCACCCAGCGGACCGGACAATGCAGCTGCCGCGCGAGCCGGTCGCGAATGGCATCGGGGTCCTTGGCGGTCGCTGCGTCAACGTTGTGAAGTACCGGGGTGACCGGCATTGCAATCTGCACCGAGGCCAGGCGTTCGGCCAGGCGTTCGGATGCCGGGCGCATCAGTTCACAGTGGCTGGGCACGCTGACCGGCAGCGTCACGGCGCGCTTCGCGCCGGCTTCCCTGGCCGCCGCCACGGCGCGTTCCACGGCTGCCGCGCCGCCGGCGATCACCACCTGGCCGGGGGCGTTGAAATTGACGGCGTCAACCACCTCGCCGTTGGCTGCTGCGGCACAGACTTGGCGCACGGTGTCGTCATCGAGCCCGAGGATGGCGGCCATGGCGCCCTCGCCTGTCGGCACCGCGTCCTGCATGAAACGGCCACGTTCCGCCACCAGTTTCACCGCATCGGCGAAGGACAGGGCCTCCGCACAGACCAGCGCGGTGTATTCGCCCAGTGAATGGCCGGCCATCCACAGTGGCGTCGCTCCCCCCTGGTCCTGCCAGACCCGCCAGACGGCAACGCCCGCAGTCAACATTGCGGGCTGGGTCAGGTCGGTCCGGTTCAGTTCATCTTCCGGACCGTCCTGGACCAGTGTCCAGAGGTCCAGTTCCAGTGCATCGGATGCCTCGGCAAAGGTGCGCTGCACCAGCGGGTGGGCAGCCGCCAGATCGGCGAGCATGCCCAGCGATTGCGAGCCCTGGCCGGGAAAGACAAACGCGGTTTTGCTCATAGTCTCAGCCCCTTCCGTGTTCAGTAGCGAATCAGGGCCGAGCCCCAGGTGAAGCCGCCACCAAATGCTTCCAGCAACAATAGATCGCCGGGGCGGATGCGTCCGTCCCGGACGGCGGTATCGAGGGCCAGCGGGATTGACGCGGCCGAGGTGTTGCCATGCTTCTGAACGGTCTGAACCACCCGCTCCATCGGCAACCCCAGTTTGCGGGCCGTGGCCTGGATGATTCGAATATTTGCCTGATGTGGCACCAGCCAGTCGACGTCGGCCTTGGCCAGGCCGTTCGCCGCCAGCGTCTCGTCGACAATCCGCCCCAGCGTGCGCACCGCAACCTTGAAGACCTCGTTTCCGCGCATGGAGACCGTTCCCGACGCCGCGTTAAGCCGGTCATAACCCTGACCCACGCCCCAGTCCACCTTGAGCAGATCCTCGTACTGGCCGTCGGCATGCAGATGCGTGGACAGGACGCCGGGCTGTTCCGACTGCTCGAGTACCACGGCACCGGCACCGTCACCGAATAGCACGCAGGTTGAACGGTCATCCCAGTCGATGATGCGGCTGAAGGTTTCGGCGCCGATGACAAGCGCGCGCCGCGCGCCACCGGTCAGCAAAAAGCGATTGGCGACATCCAGTGCATAGACGAAGCCGGAGCAGGCCGCCGACAGGTCGAATGCGATGCTGCCCTCGCGCATGCCAAGCCCGCGCTGGACCAGGCAGGCAGTACTCGGGAACACCCGGTCCGGCGTGCAGGTGCCGAGCACCAGCAGATCGATCTCGTCGGCCGTGAGGTCTGCCATCTCCAAAGCCCGGCGAGCGGCGGCGAGCGCGAGGTCCGAGCACAGTTCATGGTCGGCCGCAATGCGCCGCTCGGCGATTCCGGTCCGGTCCCGAATCCAGGTGTCGCTGGTTTCGACACGCGCCTCCAGTTCGGCGTTGGTCATGACTCTCGCGGGCAGATAGCTGCCGGTGCCGGTGATGCGCGAGTACTTCACGGCGCTTGCCTTTCCGAAAACATGTCGTCGATGGACTGATCGATCAGGGTCGGGACGCCCTTCTCGACCTCCAGGATTGCGGTTTCGATGGCCGTGGCGAAGGCGATCCGGTCGGCGCCCCCATGGCTTTTCACGACGATGCCGCGCAGCCCCAGAAGACTTGCGCCATTGTAACGCCTCGGATCCGTTCTCCGGCGCAGGCGCTTCAGCACCGGCATGGCGACCAGGCCGGCCAGTCGTGTCAGCAGATTCCGCTGGAACTCCTCACGCAGATAATGCGTGATCAGCGAGGCCACACCCTCCGAGCTCTTCAGCGCTACATTGCCGACAAAACCATCGCAGACAACCAGATCAACCGTTCCCTGAAAGACGTCGTCGCCTTCCACATAGCCCTGATAGTTCAAGTCGCTGGCCGCCAGTATCCGCGCCGCCTGCTTGACCTGATCATTTCCCTTGATTTCTTCCTCGCCGATGTTCAGCAGGCCAACCCGTGGCCTCGCGGTGCCGTCCAGCGCTTCGGCGAGTACCGCGCCCATCACTGCAAACTGGAACAGGTGCTCGGCAGAGCAATCGACGTTGGCCCCGAGGTCAAGCATCCGGGTATAGCCGCCGCGGCAGGGAATGGTGGTGATGATCGCCGGCCGATCGATACCCGGCAGCGTTTTCAGCACGTACCGCGCGGTGGCCATCAGCGCGCCCGTGTTGCCGGCGCTGACGCAGGCATCGGCGATGCCTTGCTTGACGCAATCGATCGCCACCCGCATCGACGAGTCCTTCTTTAGCCGTAGTGCCTGGGACGGTGATTCGTCCATGGCAATGGCCTGTGACGCATGGCGCACGATCAACCGCTCCGACTCGGGCCGACCGGCGGTTTCCAGCGCCTCGCGAATCCGGCTTTCATCACCGACAAGGATCAGCCTCAGGTTATCCGGATGACGCTGTAGACAGCGCAATGCGGCAGGAACCACCACGTCAACGCCGTGATCGCCGCCCATGGCATCAAGCGCGATGGTGACTGAATTTTCCTGCGGCACAGGCAAGGCCATGCATGCTCCTGAAGGTGGCGCGTCCCTGTCGTGATCACGTTCGGTACGACACGCCGGACGAGACAAACCGACAAGCCCGACAGCCTTGGATCCTGCGGTTCGGCGAGACATATGCTCGCGCGAAATCGGCGCCAGGTGCCCCGGCATCGGTATCAGCTGCACCGATGCCGCTGCGCCGGGAAAAGGGTCTTATTCGTCGTCGTTTTCGGCCGAGGCGATAACCTGCCGGCCACGGTAGAAACCGTCCGGGCTGATGTGGTGGCGCCGGTGCGTCTCCCCGGTCTTCTGTTCGACCGACAGTGTCGGACCGGTCAGGGCATCGTGGGCGCGACGCATACCGCGCTTGGAACGGGTCTTGCGATTTTGTTGAACAGCCATTGTGTCTGTACTCCGGGTAAAGGTAACTCGCTGGCGTCTATTGCTGTTTCTTCAGCGCCGCCAGAACATCGAAGGGTCGTTCGGTATCGGCCGCGCCGGATTCAGTCGCCCCCTCGCTCTTGAATTCCATCGTTCCGGGAACGCATTCCGTCGCATTCTCCGAATGCATTGGCACCACTGGAAGCGCCAGCAACAATTCGTCTTCGACCAGGTCCGACAGCCGATAACGGTCGTCACCGACGAGCAACGGTTCCAGTTCGTGCGGCAAGCGCTCTGCCTCGCTTTCCGAGCGAACGACGCCGAGCGATACCGGCACCAGCAGTTCCAGCTCGGCCGGTCGCAGGCACCGCTGGCAACGCATCCTTACCCGCGCTTCCACCTGCCCGACGACCTGGCCGTGGCAGTCCTGATGACGGTCGAATTGCAGTGCCACCCGGACTTCGCCACTCTGGTCCAGCAGTGCCTCACCGAGACGTCGCATAATCGCGAGCGGCAGGCGGCCATTCAGTCTCCCGCCTGCCGCGGCAAGCCGGAACGGATCGATGAATGCGGGCAGGCCACGGCCGGTCATAAGCCGCGCATACTAGCCCTGCGTCCGATGGCTGTCAAAATGGCGTCAATGGGCGAATAGCACACTGTTTCTCAGCGAAAAAACGGACTCGTTCTGCATGCCTCGGGAACTCACTCCGCCAGCCCTGGTGCTGGCCTCCGGTTCGCCCCATCGAAAGCTGCTGCTGCAGCGCTTCGGCCTGTCCTTCGAACAGGACTCCCCGAACATCGACGAACGCCAGCATGCCGGCGAGACCGCCATCGACTACGTCCGTCGGCTTGCGCTCGGCAAGGCCGAAGCCGTCGCCTGCCGTTACCCCGGCAGTGTCATCATTGGCTCCGACCAGACGGCCTGCCGCGGTCAGCGGCTTATCGGCAAGCCTGGAGGGCATGCGCAGGCCGTCGAGCAGCTGCTGGATGCCTCCGGCGCCACACTGCAATTCCACACCGCCGTTTGCGTTCTCGATGCGCGGCGACAGCAGCACAGTCTGGACGTGGTGACAGTCGCGGCAGAGTTCCGCACCATCGACCGGGACACGGCGGAACGTTATCTGGCGGCCGAGCCGGCCTACGATTGTGCGGGGAGCTTTCGTTCCGAAGGGCTTGGTATCAGTCTGCTCAGCGCCATGCGCGGCGACGACCCCACCGCGTTGGTCGGCCTGCCCCTGATTCGCCTGGGCGCGCGGTTGCGCGCCCTCGGCTATCCGGTTCCCTGATCAGCGCGGAGCCTGCTCCCGCAGCAGAATATTGCTGAAGCCCTCGGCGAGGCTCATGCCGATACGACCGGCGAAGCGCTCGAAGAAACTGGGCCGCGGCGTGAAATCCCGCAGGTTTTCGGTATCCAGCTCGTTGCGCGCGACGTCATGCACGGAACCGATCTCATCCGCCAGACCCAGACGAACCCCCTCCTCGCCGGTCCAGATGAGGCCCGAGAACAGCTTGTCGTCATCGCTCAGCTTGTCACCGCGACCGTCCCGCACCGCGTCAATGAACTGTTCGTGGATGTCATCCAGCAAGCCCTGGATCCACGCCACATCCTCGTCCCGTTCCTCGGAGAACGGGTCCAGCAGTCCCTTGTTGTCGCCAGCTGTGTACAAGCGCCGCTGGACACCGAGCTTGTCCATCGCGTCGGTGAAGCCGAAGCCGTTCATCAGCACGCCGATGGATCCGATCATGGTCGCCCGGTCGACAAAGATCTTGTCGGCGGATACCGCCAGGTAGTAGGCACCGGAGGTAAACATGTCCTCGCCGACGGCATACACCGGCGTGTCCGGATACTCGTCCTTCAGGCGACGAATTTCGTTGTTGATCTGGCTGGCCTGGACCGGACTGCCGCCGGGACTGTTGATCTGCAGGATCACGCCGGCGGTGGAACCGTCTTCGAAGGCCCGTCGCAGGCCCTGAATGACTGTCTCGGCCCGGGTTGTGCCGTCCGACATGATGACGCCGTTGATTTTCACCACTGCGGCGTGCGGTCCGACGTCCTCCCGGTCACTGCCTAGCCCCAGGTCCAGCCCGCGGAAAGCGAACAACAGCAGGAACAGGTAGATCAGAAAGGCCAGGCGGAAGAAGATGCTCCAGCGTCTCGCCCGACGCCGTTCGCGAATTCCTTCCTGTGCCACCTCGCGGAGTGCTTCGCGCTCCCAACGCTCGTCGTTCATCGCTCTTCGGCCTCCATATCGTTTCGCACACCGCCAGTGGCCGGATCAGTGCGTAAATTGTCCAGAATCTGCTGCAGGTCCGTCGGCAACGGAGCGCGGAACCCCGTCCATGCATCGGCATCCGGATCGAAAAAGCGCAACTCCGCCGCATGCAGAAAGAGCCGTTTCTGGCCGAGCCCCCTGAATTCGCGGTTGCGCTCCGGGTCGCCATACTGGACATCGCCGATGACCGGATGGCCGATATGTGCGGCATGCACCCGCACCTGATGGGTGCGCCCGGTCTCGATCTGCACGTCGGCCAAGGTGCAGTTGGCATGGCGAAAGACTTCCAGGCGCCGGAAAACCGAGCGCGAGGCCTTGCCGCTGGCGGCGACCTGCACCTGCCCGCCGAGCTTCTTGCCCGAGCGGTCGAGCGCGGCTTCCACCGGAACAGGACCGCGCGGCAGCGTGCCGGCAAGCAGCGCCCAATAGCGTTTCTCGACAGCATTGCCGCGCAGCAATGTGTGCAGGCGCCGCAATTCGCTGCGCTTCTTCGCGATCAGCAGGCAGCCACTGGTGTCGCGATCAAGCCGGTGGACCAGTTCGAGAAACCTGCAATCGCTCCGCCGTTGCCTCAAGGCCTCGATCAGACCGAAGCGCAGCCCGCTGCCACCATGCACCGCCAGCCCCGCCGGTTTGTTCAACACCATCAGGTGCTTGTCCTCATGCAGGATCGCCGCCTCGAGTTCATCCAGCAGGCCTTCGGGTGCCTTTCCGGGGCCGGGCCGGCTGTCCGCGACCTGGACCGGCGGAATGCGGACCGTATCGCCGGCGTTCAAGCGAAAACTCGGCTGCACCCGCCCCTTGTTGACGCGGACTTCGCCCTTGCGCAGCAGCCGATAGAGCCGCGTCCGTGGCAGGCCTTTCAACTCCCTGGCCAGGAAATTGTCGATGCGTTGCCCCGCCTGGTCGGCCGGGACATTGACATGCCGCACGGTCGTGGGCGCAGATGCTTGCGTGTTTGGCTTTTCCACGCGCCAGATCATACCAGCCCGAGCAGGCCTTGACCGCTTTTCGGGCAGGCCGTTTCTGCAGGCCAGGACAGCTTTTGCGCCCACTGCCAACACACCGCTGGGGCAATTGATGCACCACAATATCGTCGCTATAATCCTCGGGCCGCAGGTGCGGGGTACCTCAATCGCTTTTTGTTACCGGAATGGCGGTCCGCCGAATGTTCCGGATCAGGGTAGCCAAATTGTGCCGGCGGAAATTCGCGCCCCCGGACTCACGGATCGCGTGGCGCGCTAGACACGGTTTACGGGTCAGTCGCATGTGCGATTGACACTCTTTTTTGGAAATGCCGGCCCCTGGGTCGGCTACATTGGACGCTCCCATGTCCCCACTCCGGATGCTGCTCCTGCAACTGCTGATTTGGCGCGACGCACACACTGTGTCAGCGCCCGATGCGGTGGCTGGAGCCGTTCTAATGCCTGGGTCGGCGGTTTTCCCTACAGGGTCGCCGCTGGACGGATGCCGGCGTGGCAGGGTCGAGCGTCGGAGACAGGAATTTTATGAAAAGAATGCTGATAAACGCCACCCAGCCGGAAGAGCTGCGGGTGGCAATGGTCGACGGCCAGAAGCTCTATGATCTAGACATCGAAACCCCGTCCAGGGAGCAGAAAAAGTCCAATATCTACAAGGGCAAGATCACTCGGGTTGAACCGAGCCTTGAAGCGGCCTTTGTACAGTACGGCTCCGAACGGCACGGGTTCCTGCCTTTCAAGGAAATCGCCCGCAGCTATTACGCTGAAGGCAGCGGCAGCAACGGCAAGGCCAGCATCAAGGACGTGATCCGCGAGGGCCAGGAAGTCGTGGTGCAGGTGGACAAGGAAGAACGTGGCACCAAGGGCGCCGCGCTCACCACCTTCATCAGCCTGGCCGGCCGCTACCTGGTGCTGATGCCCAACAATCCGCGCGCCGGTGGTGTTTCACGCCGGATTGAGGGCGAGGAACGCGACGAGATCCGCGAAGCCCTGCGTCAGCTCGAGACGCCGGAGGGTGCGGGCCTCATCGTTCGCACTGCCGGTGTAGGCCGGAACATTGAAGAATTGCAGTGGGATCTGAACTACCTGTTGCAACTCTGGGAGATGATCAACAAGGCCGCCGAAGAGCGCAGTGCTCCCTTCCTGATCTACCAGGAGAGCAACGTCATCATCCGAGCCCTGCGGGACTACCTGCGGGCCGATACCGGCGAAATCCTGATCGACGACCCGGGCGTGTTCCAGCAGGCGCAGGACTTCGTGCGGCAGGTGATGCCGTACAACCTGAACAAACTGAAGCTGTATCAGGACACGGTACCGCTATTCACCCGCTACCAGATCGAAAGCCAGATCGAATCCGCCTTCGAGCGGACGGTGCAGCTGCCATCGGGCGGCGCGATCGTCATTGATCACACCGAGGCTCTGATTTCCATCGATATCAACTCGGCGCGAGCCACCAAGGGCAGCGATATCGAGGAAACCGCACTCAATACCAATCTGGAAGCGGCCGAGGAGATCGCCCGGCAACTCCGCCTGCGCGACCTTGGTGGCCTGATCGTGATTGATTTCATTGACATGGGGCCGAATCGCAACCAGCGCGACGTCGAGAACCGCCTGCGCGAGGCAGTGAAAATGGACCGCGCGCGGGTTCAACTCAGCCGCATTTCCCGCTTCGGGCTGCTGGAGATGTCGCGTCAGCGGCTACGTGCCTCTCTGGGTGAGGCTAGTCAGGAAGTCTGCCCGCGCTGCAGTGGCCAGGGCACGATCCGCAGTGTGGAATCCCTTGCCCTGTCGATTCTTCGCCTTGTCGAGGAAGAGGCGATGAAGGACAAGACGGCCAAGGTCATGGCGCAGCTGCCGGTCGATGTCGCCACGTTCCTGCTGAACGAAAAACGCGATGCGGTGACGGAAATCGAACAACGCCACCGCGTGCAGATCCTGCTTGTTCCGAACAAGACCATGGAGACACCGCATTACTCGGTGCAGCGGGTGCGCGGTGACGACGACTCCGCGGATGACAGTAGCTACCTGCTGGCAACCGACGAAGCCGGTGATACCAGCACCCTCGCCCAGGTCAGCGAGCGGCCGCGTGCCGAGGCACCGGCAGTGAGTGCCCTTTCGGTGAGTACGGAACCGGCGCCGACCATTGCCGAGCCCTCGGAGAAACCGGCTCCGACCAAGGCCGCAGCCGCCGCCACCAGCCCGGCGACCAGCGCCACGACGACGGATGGTGGCGTGCGTGGATTCTTCCGCTGGATGAGTTCCCTGTTCTCGCCCGACACCGCTGAAAGTGAGCGCCTCGCCGACACCGCCGGTGACAAGGATGGCGAATCGGAACAGTCTGGCAGCGATGGTGGGCAACGGCGTCGGCGCGCCGGCCAGCAGTCGGGCGCGGGTAACGGCCGCCGTTCCGGCGGACGCAGTCGCCGGCGCGGTGGGCGTGGCGCCAGTGCCTCGGATGAGGAAAGTCGCGCCACCGACGCGCGCAAGGGCGGGCCTGCGAAGACGGACAAGAAAGCCGATCCCGCAGCAGAAAAGACCGATACCGAAGGAAACGCCAAGCAGACGCAGGCTGCTGCCGGTGAACAGAAAAATGCCGAAGGCGCGCAGGGTGGCGGACGCAGCCGTCGGGGTCGTCGCGGTGGGCGTCGCCGGCGACGCGGCGGACAGAATGCCGAGGGCCAGTCCACGGAGGCGCGGAATCCGGAGCAGGATGCCACCGCCGAATCCAGCCAGGATTCCGGGTCCGATACCGCAGCGAAATCCGAGCAGGCCGGGTCCGCAAAACCTTCCGCGAAGGGAGCGAAATCAAAGCCAGCCGGCGGATCCGCAGACGATCAGCAGGCACAGCCCGAGGAGGCAAAGAAAACTGCGGCCGCCGAGGAACAGCAGGACCCTCGAATGCGCAGCGGTCGGCCGCGCATCCCGGCAGCGGACAAGGCGGAGGCGTCCAGCAAGGCATCCCGCACCGACTCTGAGAGTCCGGAACCGGAGCAAGCTGCCCCGCAGACATCCGCGGACGACACGCAGGCGAGCCCCAAGCCGAGGCGCAGACGTAGCCGTAAGGCCGCGGAATCGTCGGAGTCTGTCACTGAATCGTCCGCCGCGCAGACGCCGCAGAAGCCGGTTTCCGACTCCGCGGGTGCTGCCGTCGAGACGGTGGAAACGGCATCGACCGAGCAGCAGGCGAAATCGGCGGCCGAGAGCGGCGAGACCGAAACCACAGGCGGCGCAGAGGAGATATCCACCGCTGGCGCGGACGCCGCACCCAGGGCCTGGCAGCCGTTGCAGGAGGCAACTGCGGAGGAGGCGCGTGAAGAGGGCCTGGATTCGGTGGAGCCGGAAAAACCCTCGAAAGCCGGGACGGCCGGCGTGGCGGCAGAATCCGGTAAGGACGGGGATACCGGACCGGCCGCGACCGATGAATCGGAACAGCAAGCGCCGGACGAAAGGCATCGTGAGGGTAAATCGGGCTGATCAGGGTAATCGTCGAGATGGTGTTCCCCGCGGTGGCGACGGGGGCACCGCTTTCGGTGAGGCACCCCCGTACCGCGCTGATGTTACTGGCCGCTACCTCAAGCCATGTTGCCGACGTATCGTATCCAGCAGCCCCTCGGCAGCCGCATCGATCAAGTCGAAGACGTGAACGAATCCCCGTTCACCGCCGTAATACGGATCCGGCACTTCCTCTTCCGGAAGATCCGGCGCGAACTTGAGAAACAGGTGCAGCTTGTGCCGCTCGGCGTCAGGGGACTCCGATTCGAGGATCGACAGGTTCTCCCGATCCATCGCAAGAATCCAGTCGAAATAACTGAAATCA
Source organism: Methylonatrum kenyense (assembly GCF_023195885.1). Classification (GTDB taxonomy): domain Bacteria; phylum Pseudomonadota; class Gammaproteobacteria; order Nitrococcales; family Aquisalimonadaceae; genus Methylonatrum; species Methylonatrum kenyense. The sequence goes on along the minus strand of NZ_JALPKO010000006.1, from coordinate 179,124 downwards.
CTTGCCTTTACCCGGCGGCTGCGTATGTCGCTGAGGTCAATCCCGCGGTTTCGTGCTTCCGCCTGCGAACGTTGGTCCGGTCCCTTTCCGATATGGTAGCCGTGTGTGCCGGCTGAATCGGTTTCGATTCGATCCGCCAGGCCGGCATTCCGGACCCTGTGGCGAAATACGCCCTCGGCCGTCGGCGAGCGGCAGATATTGCCCATGCAGACGAACAACACACGCACAAAATCCTGATCCGACACTTAGATTACTCCCGATAGCCTCGTCAAAGGTGCCGAGTCTACCAGTAAACGGCGGTGCCCAATCCGCTGTCGGCATTGCGGGAACGGGCCGATCCGGGCAGATCGTGGATCCGGGTGGCGGACGCCACACCTAGGTATCGGCAGTTGTCAGAAGAACCTGAGCCCGATGCAGGTCCTCGGGTGTGTCGATGCCCGGCCCGCCATCCTGGGCGACGGTCCCGGTGATTATACGGATGCCATGATCCAGCGCACGCAACTGTTCCAGCGATTCGAGACGCTCCAGTTCGGACACGGCCAGGTCCGGGTAACGCCGCAGAAATCCGGCTCGGTAGCCGTAGATACCGAGGTGCCGATGCCAGCTCGGCGTCGCGGGCTTGTCAGTTCCGGCGAGCTCCCGCGGCCAGGGAATCGGTGCCCTGCTGAAGTACAGGGCGTAGCCGCGGCGGTCGGTGACTGCCTTGACCGTGTTGGCGGAGGAGTTCGTTACCGGTCCCTGCATGGGCAGCAGCAAGGTGCTCATCTCGGCATCGTTGTGCTCCACCAGGAGATCCGCCACGCGACGGATGTGACCCGGCGGCATCAGTGGTTCATCACCCTGGAGGTTCACCACAATGGTCGAATCCGGCAGCGCCAGCCGCTCGACCACTTCCGCGAGACGGTCCGTGCCTGAACGGTGGTGGGCCGCTGTCCGCATGACGTCGGCGCCAAAGCTCTCACAGGCCGCCCTGATCCTGTCGTCATCGGTCGCAACCAGCACGCGACTGGCGCCACTGGCACGGGCCTTCTCCCAGACATGCTGCACCATCGGCTTTCCGGCCAGCACGGCGAGCGGTTTGCCGGGAAAACGCGAGGACTGATAGCGGGCGGGTATCACAGTCAGGAATTCGGTCATCGGCTGCTCAGGCAATGCTCGAGGCAGGCCTCGAGGGTCTGCCGGGTTGACGTGGAAAGCTCGGTCCGGGCAGGCACCACCCAGTAATGGGCCTTGGCGAACGGCTCGCATTTTACCGCGTCCTTCTCTGTCATCAGTACCGGATGCCCGTCGGCAAACTCCAGATCGGCCGAGCGGAACGGGTGATGGTCGGGAAACGCATGCGGAATGACCTTTATGCCGCTGGTACGGAGGGCGTCGAAGAATCGCTGGGGATTGCCGATTCCACTCACCGCATGCACCTCCTGTCCGGCGAAATCAGTCAGCGCACGGCCTGTTCCGCCGTCCACGAGCTGGCGGGCGCTATCCAGCCGCAGGCTGAAATGGTGCGCGGTCCACGCGGATGGTCCGCCATTGGACAACAGCAGGTTCACGGAGCGCAGTCTGGCAGGCGGCTCCCGCAGCGGCCCGGCCGGCATTAGGAAACCGTTTCCCAGACCGCGCTTGCCGTCAATCACCACGATTTCGAGATCACGCTGCAGCGCATAGTGCTGCAGGCCGTCGTCGGAAATCAGGCAATCACAGCCGTGGTGTTCGATCAGCGCCAGGCCCGAGCCGACCCGGTCCGGTCCGGCCATGACCGGACAACTGCTGCGGCGGGCCAGCAGTACGGGCTCGTCACCAACCTGCGCTGGGTCGCTCTGTGCCGTAACCGCTTGCGGCCAGCTGCTGGCGCTGCCGCCGTAACCGCGGGTCACGATGCCCGGCCGTCGACCGCGTGCGCGGAGCGTTTCCGCCAGCCAGAGCACCAGGGGTGTCTTGCCGGTGCCACCGACAAAGATGTTGCCGACCACGATCACGGGCACCGGAAGGCGTTGGGAACGGAACAGCCCTGACTGGAAGCCAAGGCGACGCAGGCCGACGACAGCCCGGAACAGCAGTGCCAGCGGCCACAGCAGGTAAGCCGCAAGCCCCCGTCTCAGCCAGAAATCCGGGATGCCCGTCATGCCGCACAATTTCCCTGGGCTGCGGCCACGGTCGCGCTTCTCCGCTTCGACAGCCTACTCGGAGCCATCGCCTTGCAGGGTTGCAAACGACAGGCGGGAGATCGACGCCAGACCCGCTGCCTCCATCGCACGGACAACGTTCTGGTGTGGCGTGCGGGCATCGGCACGGACGATCAGATGCCGCTCGGGATCTTCTTCCCTGGCCTGCTCTAGGGCGCGAACAATCGTCTCGCGGCTGCCGTCGGCAAGAATGCGTCCATCCAGGGCGTATTCACCGTCGGCGCTGATGCTGAGATGCATGGTCGTGGCCTCGCGGGGACCCGTTTCAATGCCGGCCTCGGGCAGTTGGATCGACAGATCGGCGTCATGCTGGAAGGTGGTGCTGACCATGAAGAAGATCAACATCAGAAAAACCACATCGATCAGTGGAGTCAGGTTGATTTCCGGTTCCCGGTTCCGGCGTCCCCGCAGGTTCACCGCGCCCCACCCTGCCCCGCTGCCGGGCGCTGGGCCTGCATTGCCTCCACCAGTTTCAGCGCATCCTGTTCCATGGCAACGACGTACTTGTCGACCAGGCCACTGAAGTAGCGATAGGCGATCAGCGACGGGATTGCCACGGTCAATCCGGCCGCGGTCGTTATCAGGGCTTCGGAGATGCCACCCGCCAGTGCCGGCGCGTTGCCCACGCCCTGTGTGGTGATGGCGCTAAAGACCTTGATCATGCCGATCACGGTGCCCAGCAGCCCGAGCAATGGCGTTACCGCGGCAATCGTACCGAGACTGTTCAGGAAACGTTCCAGGCCGTGAGCTTCGTGGCGGCCGGCGTCCTCGATGGCCTCCATCATCACTTCGCGGCTCTGGTGCATGTGCACCAGGCCTGCGGCGAGTACCCGTCCCAGCGGCGAGTCCTCGCGCAGGCGCAGGACCTCGTCGGAGTTCACCTTCCGGTCGCGAACGAGACTCCAGCTACGGGCTACCAGGTGCCTGGGGATGATGCGATGACTTTGCAGCGTCCAGAACCGTTCGCCGATGATGGCCATGGCGAACACCGAACAGATCAGGATTGGTACCATCAACCAGCCGCCTGCGGCGATCAGTTCCCACACAGAGGTCTCCTCGTCCCCGAATTGCCTGAGGCAGATGATACGCATCTTCGGAAAGGGAAACGCTGATGAGGTCACAGATCTGCGCGGGCCGTGGCGCATGCTGCGCGGAGCCCGCGGTCTTGGCAGGATCGGCTCACTCCGGTTGCCCTGACCGCGACCGCCACCAGGCGCGGTCCGCGTCGCGACTGGCGCGGACGGTCCGCCCGGATCCCAGCTGCAGCGTGATGGCGCCGCGCTCGCCGGTTGTCAGCAAGCGGGAGCCGCGGGCCTGCCAGTGTTCCCGAACTTCGGCGTGCGGTAGTCCGAACCGATTGCGCTTGTCCACGGGAACGATGGCAGCGATCGGTGACAGGCCGGTTTCCCCACCTTGCGGCAAACCCTGTCGATGACCGTGGGCCGGAAGCACCAGCCAGTCGATCCGGGGTGCAGCCAGGGAATGAACATGGCTCGTGATGGGTTGCTCTGTGCCGTGCGCCAGCAGCAGACGCTCCCCGCTTGCCGTGACCCGGAGCAGGCAATCATTCCCCGCGCCAGGGTCAAGAAAACGGAAATCCACGCCATCCCAGTGCCAGGCATCAACCTCGCCACAGGCCCGGTCGAAACCATGGCCGACGCCGGATTCCACCGGCAGGGTCAGCCGCTCGCGACCACCTTCGCTGCCGGCGCGCTGATTGCTGACGACCAGACGGTCCAGGGCGGAAATGCCCTGCTGCCGAAGCGCACTCCGCAGAATGACCGCCTGATGTCGATGCCCCGCATCGAAAAGCAATGCATGGCGACGTGTGCGGACAATGCTCGCGTGCGCATGTCCGAGATCCAGCACGGTAACGCGGGCTTGGCCCGATGGCGGCGCCGGTGCCTGCCAGCTGACAGGCACGGCCAGGATCAGCAGCAAGGCGAGACGGCGGACCAGCCCCAACGGCAGCAGCAGCGCGAGCGCAGTTGGCAATGCCAGCAGCAGCAACCATGCGGGCGGTCCAGGTCGCCGTTCCGCGGGCGACCAGCCCTGCAACATTGTTAGCGTGGACACCAGCAGTTCCAGCAGCCACGCGCCCCATTGCAGCAGAAAGGTGCCGCCGGCGTCCCAGATCAGGCCGAGCGCGGCGCCAAGCATCAACAACGGCACCACCAGGCCGCCCACAAGCGGCACGGCCACAAGGTTGGCGAGCGGCGACAGCCAGGCAATGCGCCCGAACCAGAACAGGGTCAGAGGCAGCAAGGCGAACAGGAGCGCGACCTGCACGCGCAGGAACTGTTGCCATGCCGTTGGCGGCAGCGGTCGGTCGGCAAGCAGCAGATAGAGGCTGAGTACCGCGCCGAAGGACAGCCAGAGGCCGGGGCTGAGTGGCGCGAGGGGGTCCAACAGTAGGACCAGACAGAATGCCGTCAAGAGGATCGCCCAGCTCGCGCGCAAACGGCGTGCGGCAAGCAGCAGCATGGCCAGGCAGAGCATGATCAGCGCGCGCTGCGTGGGCAGGGCAAAGCCTGCCAGGGCCGCATACCCGCCCGCAGCCAGCAGGGCCGGGGGAACACCTGCGAGGTGGCACGGGACCCTGCCCGGCAACACTGGCAGGAAGCGCCAGAGCGCGGCGGCCACGGCCCAGACCGCGGCTGCCACCAGGCCGACGTGCAGGCCGGAGATCGCGATCAGATGGGCAGTGCCGGTGACGATCAGGGTCTCACGCAGGTCAGGCGACAGGTGCTGGCGGTCACCGACCAGCAGGGCAACCGCCAGGGCGCTGCCGTCCGTCCGACTGATGCGGTGTCGCAGCGTTTCGCCGAGTTGCTGGCGCCAGGCGTGCAGCCCACGAGGTGGTGCCAATTGGCGGTTGTCGGAGTTGGTCTGTACCGAGCCGATGGCCGCCAACCGTTGTGAACGCCAGTAGCGCTCCATATCGACGCCGCCCGGATTCCGTGGCGCGGCGGTGGAACGCGTGCGCAGGTCCAGTTGCCAACGGGACCCTGCCGGGACATCGACGGAGGGGCGATACCAGCGGACAAGAATCCGCGCACGCTCCGGCGTCACTGCGGTGCGGTCCGGTCGAAACTGAAACTCCAGCGATTCGCCGCGCAGTCGTGGGATACTGACAACACTGCCACTGACAGCCGAACCGCCCCATTGCGAGGCGGGAATCTGCCAGGCCGCGACCTGTGGTTGCAGCACCAGGATGCCGGCAAAAAGTCCGGCCAACACCGCCATCGAAAGCCGAATCACCCGGTGATGCCGGAATGGCAGCAATGGTAACAGGCCTGCACCAATCCATGGCGATGGCAGCACCGGCAACAGGTGCACCAGGAGCAGGCCGGTAGCGAAGGCAAGCAGCAAGGCAGGCATGACCGTCCCTGGCCGTAGCCTGGCAGAATCGGGCCAGGTATCCGGGGGCAACGTTCATGTTGTCCCTCGAATCAGTGTAGAAAAGTTGCGCGCTGGAGTGGCGCTGGCAGGGATCTGCTGAGACAATCCCGCCGCCCCGGGGGTACGCTGACGCACGGCTGCAGGCGCGGGAATGCGACAGCGTTTTGCCGCTGAACACCCATGAGCCTGTTCCGGTCACCACGAGGGTCCGCCGGAGAGCGACTGGACGATGCCGAAACACCTGATCCGACGTTACCTGCCCAGTTCGCGAAAGCTGCGTGAGCACCAGTCCGTGCGCATGTTCGGCAACCGCCTGCAGGACTCCCGGCTCTGGCATCTGAACCGGCATCCGGTCGCCGGAGGCTTCGGCATCGGTGTGTTTCTCGCCTTTCAGCCCATGCCTTTCCAGATGCTGGCCGCCGCCTTCCTGGCAATCCTGCTACGGCTCAACCTTCCGGTATCGGTGCTGGCGGTGTGGATTTCCAATCCACTGACCATGGCACCGTTGCTGTTTTTCAATTACCGGATCGGTAGCTGGATGTTGGGCCGCGGCGATCGGGAGCGCGGCTTCGAGCCGACGCTGCACTGGTTCTGGACCGAGTTCCATGCCATCTGGCAGCCCCTGCTGCTGGGTAGCATTATCTGCGGCGCGATTGCTGCAATGGCCGCCTATGGTTTCGTGCATCTGGTCTGGCGGCTACATCTGCGCCAGCGGCTCAGACTTCGGCGACTGCGGCAGCGACGGAATGCCGAAAAAGAACAGCGCACCGGGAAGTAACCCGGTTAACCGGGTTTCAGATGCCCGTCCATCATCGTCAGCGTGCGGTCCATGCGCGCGGCGATGTTCCGGTCATGCGTCACCATCACCAGGCTGGTGCCCTCCTCCCGGTTCAGTTCCTGAAGCAGGTCGAACACATCCTCGGCCGTCTGGCTGTCCAGATTACCGGTCGGCTCGTCCGCGAGCACGCAGTCCGGGCGCGTGACAAGGGCCCGGGCAATGGCCGTACGCTGGCGCTCTCCGCCGGAGAGTTCGCCGGGTTTGTGCGTCAGGCGTTCGCCCAGACCAACCCGCTGCAGGATACGCTCGGCCGCGTTTCGCGCTTCGTTGACGGGCTGGCGTCGGATCAGCAGTGGCATGGCCACGTTCTCCAATGCCGTGAATTCCGGCAGCAGGTGATGGAACTGGTAGATGAACCCCAGGTGGCGATTGCGCATGGCGCTCAACTGACGACTGCCGAGCTTGCTGAGAGATCGCCCCATCAAGCGGACATCGCCTTCGGTGGGCCTGTCCAGACCACCGAGCAGATGCATCAGGGTGCTCTTGCCGGAACCGGAGCGGCCGACAATCGCCAACTGCTCCTGACGCGCCACGTCCAGGTTGACGTCCTGCAATACGTCCACCGACAGGCGACCGTCGCTGAAGCGACGGCTGACGTTGCGGCAGCTGAGAATGATGTTGTCGTCGGCGTTACTCATAGCGCAGGGCCTCCGCCGGTTCGGTGCGCGAGGCGCGCCATGCCGGATACAACGTCGCCAGCAATGACAGCACCAGCGCGACGCCGGAGATGCGGAATACGTCCGGCCAGCGCAGCTCACTGGGCAAATCGCTGATGTAGTACACGTCCGCCGCCAGGAACTCCTGATCCAGCAGGCTCTCAATGGCCGGCACGATGTTCTCGACATTGAGCGCCAGGGCAATCCCGCCGGCGGTGCCCAGCAGGGTGCCGAAGAAGCCGATGATGGCGCCCTGGATGACGAAGATCCGCAGGATCGCGCCCTGCTCGGCGCCGAGGGTTCTCAGAATGGCGATATCCGCCTTTTTCTCGTTTACCACCATGACCAGGGTGGAGACGATGTTGAACGCAGCCACCGCGATGATCAGCGTCAGGATCACGAACATCACGGTTTTCTCGGTCTGCACCGCACGGAAGAAGTTGGCATGTTCCTGGGTCCAGTCCCGGACCCGGTAATCTCCGTCGAGGGTCAGGCTCAATTCCCGCGACAGCCGCGGTGCGGCCATCATGTCGTCGAACTGCAGGCGCAGCCCGCTGATCTGGTCGCCCATGCGGAAGATGGTCGCCGCGTCGTCGATGTGAATCATCGCCAGACCGCGGTCGTATTCGTACATGCCGATGTGGAACGTACCGGCCACCTCGAAGCGCTTGATGCGGGGGACAATACCGGCAACCGTGGCGCGTGCCTCGGGCGTGACCAGGGTCACCATGTCACCGACCTCGACCCGCATCATCCGCGCCAGGGCGCTGCCCAGAATCACCCGGAAGGCACCGGACTCGAGGTCGTCGGCCGAACCCGTCACGATATGGTCCATCACCCGTGCGACATCGCCCTCCCGTTGCGGATCAATGCCGCGAATCATCGTGCCACTGACCTCGCTGCCACGGGTGATCATCACTTCGCCGTCGATAAAAGGCGCCGAGGCTTCCACGCGCGGGTGAGCCTCCACCTCGTCGGCCAGCCGGGGCCAGTCCCGCAGGCGTCCGCCGGCCTCGGTGACCGAGCCGTGCGCGACCATGCCGAGGATGCGTTCCCGCAATTCCTTTTCGAAACCGTTCATGACCGACAGCACGGTGATCAAGGCGGTAACCCCGAGCGCGATGCCGAGCATCGAACTGAGAGATATGAAGGAAACAAACTGGTTGCGTCGCTTGGCGCGGGTGTAGCGCAAGCCGATGAACACTTCCAGGGGTTTGAACATGCAGTCGGATCTCCGGCGGTCATGTGGCGCGAGCCCAACCGCCTGCGGTCAGGGGCAGACCACCGGCAGCGGCCTGCACAAACGAATTTCCTGCGGGCTGACCCGGGCACCGAGTGCCCCCACCATGACACCGGCGGCGATCGCCTGCCGCAGGGCCGCGCCATAGACAGGATCGATACTGTCCGCGGGACGCACCTCCTGCACATCCCCACGCTGGACGCAGAATACCAGCATCGCGCCATAACCTTCTTCACGCAGCTGCATCAACGCCTCCAGATGCCGCGTGCCCCGTTCGCTGACCGCGTCCGGAAACAGCGCGACCCCGTCGTTTACCGCGGCGGTGACGTTCTTGACTTCCAGGAAGCAGTCGGCGCGATCGTCCCGGAACGCGAGCCGAAAGTCGATGCGGCTGCGGCCACCGGGTTGGCGAGCCTCAGGCTTGATCTGATGCAGCCCGGCAACGGCTGGCAACGCGCCGTTTTCCAGTGCTTCCGCCACCAGGGCGTTGGCGCGACCGGTATGGATGCCGGTGAGCACGCCATTGTCCGCCTCCACCAGTTCCCAGGTGTGGGCGTACTTGCGCCGCGGATTGTCCGAGGTACTCAACCATATCCGCGCGCCCGGCGTCGCGCAGCCGAGCATGGATCCGGTGTTGGGACAATGACAGGTCAGCGTCGTGCCGTTGTCCAGCCTGACGTCTGCCAGGAATCGCTTGTATCGACGAATCAGGTGGCCGGCGAGCAGCGGTGTCTCGAAAAACATCATTGCGTCCTGGGGCTAACCGGGGACAACCTCATGAGACTCCACACCGAGGCAGGCTCTATGCCACGCTTTCGTCTTTTTCGCGGGAGATATCGTATTTGCGGAGTTTTTCTACCAGGGTCGTGCGCCGCAGGTTCAGCAGCTTGGCGGCATGGGCGACGACGCCGTTGGCTGCGCTGAGCGCCTCGCGGATCAGGCGGACTTCCATGTCGCCAAGCATCTGCTTGAGGTCGATACCGCCGTTGTCCCAGTCCACCGACGGCAGCGTCGCAGCGCCGGGCATGACTGCCAGGGAATCGTCATCCAGCGAGGCATCGAGATCCGCCATGATCTCTTCCAGGCTGGCGGTCTGGAACTGCGGCGGCAAATCTCTAGCGCACACGGAACTGGATTCGGCAACGATAACCAGCCGCTCCATCAGGTTGCTCAGTTCCCGGACGTTGCCGGGCCAGTCGTACTGCCCCAATGCGGCCAGCGCGCGCTGGCTGAGCTTGACCCGCCCGCGGCCGTCGGCATCCAGCCGCTGCAACAGATTTTCCGCCAGTTCCGGAATGTCGCTGGGGCGTTCACGCAGCGGCGGCATGTCGATCGGAAAAACGTTCAGGCGATAGAACAGGTCCTCGCGGAACTGCCCGTCTTCGATCTGCTTTTCCAGGTCCCGATGGGTCGCCGCCACAATACGTGCATCGGTCCGAATCGGCTTGTTGCCGCCAACGCGCTCAAAGGTGCGTTCCTGCAGTGCCCGCAGCAACTTGGCCTGCATGTGAAGGCTCATGTCGCCGATTTCATCCAGGAAAAGCGTACCGCCCTGAGCCATCTCGAAGCGGCCCTGGCGGGCCGTGAAGGCACCGCTGAAGGCGTCTTTCTCATGGCCGAATAGTTCGCTTTCCAACAGGTCCGCCGGGGTGGCGCCGCAGTTGATCGGCACGAACGGCTTGTGCTTTCGATCGGAACGCATGTGGATATTGCGCGCCACCACCTCTTTACCGGTGCCGGATTCCCCGCGAATCAGCACCGTGGCCTCGGTGGCAGCCACCTGTTGCACCAGCCGGCGGACCACCGCCATCGGCCGGCTGCTGCCAATCAGCCGCGGGAAACCCGGAGGTTCCGCGGCCCGGCGCTCGGTGGTCGCGTTGTTCCTTGACAGCCCGGCGATGGGGGCTTGGCGCAGTGCGCGCTCGATGGCACCGACGCACTGTTGCTGCTCGAGCGGGAAATCCAGCTGACCGAGACAGCCGTCATCGGCATAGCGCGCTGCAATGCCTGCGTTCTGTCCTGTGACGATAAAGAACGGTGACTGTGGGGAACTGTCCAGCATCACGGATACGGCAGCATCCAGGTCACCAGGGCTGCCATCGGCCCAGAGGAGTGTCATATCCGGGGCGCGTTCGCTGTCCTGCAAATGCTGGCATAGCGCATCCAGGCAGCTGAACGCTTCGCAATCATGCTGCAGAAAACAGAACACCGCATGCATCGCCGCCGCACGCTGCTCGGATCCCGCGAACGCCACCACCTTTGCCATCCGATCGACCCCGTGTACCCGCTTTCTGTTCAACACTTTCGCCAAAAGTGGTATTGCTTTTCGGTACTATTCCTGATCGCCATGGGGCCGTCAAATATCTGACTTCACTCCAGTGAAGGAACGTATCCGTTGTCGAATAGAGTCGCCCAGAAACATTGTTCTGACGCTAGCGGCGGAGAATCCCCAAGATGGCCTCAACCAACTGAAAGGGAGGTTTGGTGTTCGGACTTGCGGTGGGAAAGGCTGGACCGGGTCACCTAGGGGCACGGGGCGATAATCAATCGGATGGAGCGCCTCAATGCCTCCGCAGTTCGCCAAGCAGGGCCTCCAGTTTGCGTTGGTCCTCGGTGAACTTGCGGATGCCCTCTGCGAGCTTCTCGGTGGCCATGGCATCCTCGTTCAGAGCCCAGCGAAATTCTGCCTCGTCCTGGGGGGGCGGCGCCGCGTTGCCGGCCCGCCCGGGCGTCAGACGCCGCTCCAGCGTGCCGCGGGCCGCCGTCAGCTCGCCGAGCAGCGCCGGGGAGATCGTCAGCCGGTCGCAGCCGGCCAGCGCCAGTACTTCCCCGCTGTTGCGGAAACTGGCGCCCATGACGATGGTCTGGTAGCCGTTTGCCTTGAAATAGTCGTAGATGCGCCGGACCGACTGCACGCCCGGATCCCGGTCGCCGCTGAAGTCGGCCTCCGGATCTCGCGCCTTGTGCCAGTCGAGGATGCGTCCGACGAAGGGCGAGACCAGGGTCACGCCGGCGTCGGCGCAGGCGCGGGCCTGGGTGAAACTGAACAGCAATGTCAGATTCGCGTGAATGCCCTCGCGCTCCAGTTGGCTGGCCGCGCGAATCCCCTCCCAGGTAGCGGCCACTTTGATCAGGATGCGCTCGGGACCCACGCCGTGGCGATCATAACGTTCGATCAGCGAGCGCGCGCGGGCAATCGTGGCATCGGTATCAAAGGAATGCCGGGCGCTGACCTCGGTGGAGACGTAGCCTGGCACCAGGCCGGTGATCTCGCTGCCGACCTCCACGGCCACGGCATCCAGGGCATCGTCGATGTCGCTGGCCTGGCGCGCGATCTCGGCCAGCCGGGCACGTCGATCTTCACGCTGGGCCACCTGCAGTAGCAGTGACGGATTGGTGGTGGCGTCCTGCGGCGAGAAGCGGCGGATTGCCTCCAGGTCACCGGTGTCCGCCACCACGGTGGTCATCTGCTTGAGCTGTGACAGCAGGTCGTCCGTCATTGACCGTCCCTCGTTGATCCGCGTGAGTATTTTCCGGTTACCGTACAAGACGCATGGGTAATCATCACCCCGCAATGCCGTGTTCGGCCCAGCAATTGGGGGTTTCCCAGACCCGGATCCGTTCCAGCTCGGCGATACCGTCGCTGCGGACACGGACACGCTCTGCCAGCCGCCGGAACCAGTGGCTGGCCAGCCCCTCGGCAGTAGGCGGCTCGGCCATCACATACAAACGTGTCTGCAACCGGGTGTCGTGACACAAGAGAAAACCGTCCCGTTCCACACGGTCGCGCATGCCCCGAAGCCAGGTCGCGATATCCTCGTCCTCGGGGCAGAACATGCGCAGCAATTCCTCGTCTTCCACATGGGCGATGAAGCCGTGATCGCAGGCGGCATCGATCAGTGCCAGCATTTCCTCTTTCAGAAAGCCAAAATCCAGCACCATGCCCGCCTGTTCGCCGGCCTGGTGCAGGCGGCTGGCACGACACCAGGCCTCGATCTCATAGCGGTGGCCGTGCAGGTGCCGGCATTTGGAGCCATGGGAGGCGATGCGGTGGCCGGCGTCGATGGCGATGCGGCGGCTGATGCGGTAGACAGTGCTCATGGGATATCCAGAATCTTGTGGGTTTGCAGCGACAGACGCCAGCGGGGATGGGCCAGGCACCAGTCCAGGCACAGCCGGGTCGCGCCTTCGTGACCATCCATCGGCTGCAGCAGGAAATGCTCGAATGCCAGTTCTTCCAGCTCGGCCGGGTCGATCCCCTGCTGCGGCCAGACCAGTTTCAATTCATCGCCGGAACGCTGCACCAACTCGGCACCGGCCTTCGGCGAAACGCAAAGCCAGTCGACCCCCGGCGGCGCCGGCAGGGTGCCATTGGTTTCCACGGCAATGGTAAACCCGGCTTCATGCAGCGCTTCAGTCAGTTCGGCGTCCAGTTGCAGCAGCGGTTCGCCGCCGGTGCAGACAATATACGGCTTACCCGCATCGCTGACCGCCCTGTCCCAGACCGCGCGCGCCTCGGCTGCCAGGGCCTCCGCGATGGCATACTTGGCGCCGCCAACGAATTCGGTATCGCAGAACCGGCAGATGGCGGACGCTCGGTGCTCTTCCCGTCCGCTCCAGAGGTTGCAACCGGCGAAGCGCAGGAACACCGCCGAGCGACCGGTCATCACGCCCTCGCCCTGCAGGGTGTGGAACAGCGAATGCACCGTGTAGGTCACGCCAGTTCGTCCTGCCAGCGTTGCCAGCCCGCAGCACGCAACTCGCAGGCCGGGCAATTGCCGCAGCCATAGCCCCAGGGGTGGCGTTGCCGGCGTTCGCCCAGATAACAGCTATGGGTGTCCTCCAGCAGCAGTCCAATCAGTGCATCGCCGCCCAGGGCATGGGCGAGTTGCCAGGTGTGGGCCTTGTCCCGCCACATCAACGGCGTGTGGATCACGAAGCGCTCGTTCATGCCCAGATTCAGTGCGACCTGCATGGCCTTCACGGTGTCGTCCCGGCAGTCCGGATAGCCGGAAAAATCCGTCTCGCAGACACCGGCAACCAGGTGACGGCAGCCACGCTGCGATGCCAGTGCCGCGGCAGCGGTAAGGAACAGCAGGTTGCGGCCGGGCACGAAGGTATCGGGCAGGCCGTCCGGGCGCTCGCCGATGGCCGCCGCATCGGTCAGGCTGTTGCCGCCCAGCTCGCCCAGCAGGCCGAGGTCCAGCAGCCGGTCCTGCCCCAGGCGGGGCGCCCATTGCGGAAAGCCATCAGCCATGGCCCCGCGCACGCGCTTGCGGGCCTCAAGTTCCACATGGTGGCGCTGGCCGTAGCTGAAGCCCACGGTGTCGACGCGCTCGAACCGCTGCAACGCCCAGGCCAGGCAGGTGGCGGAGTCCTGTCCCCCGGAGAAAAGCAGCAGCGCGGCCTCGGAACCCATCAGGCAAACCGTCCTCAAAGCAAAATCAGGGAAATACGGATTGATCTCCGTCACGCCGTGCCAGATGAACGCAGCCGGGCTCGCACGCAGGCGGGGATCACTCAGTGAGGCCCCAGTTTATCAGGCCTGCTCGGCGGTATTGCATCCGCCGTCGCGAATTACAGCCGCTCCCGGTACTGCTGGAGCTGCTCGGCGGCCCGTCTGATGCTGCCCTCGCCGATATCGTGGCCGCCCTGCTCTTCCACATACAGGCTGGGGTTGCCGCCGGCATCAGCGAACCAGCGGAACAGGTTCTCGGCGAAGGCCAGCGGCACCACGTCATCCTCGGCGCCGTGGAACAGGGCCTGCTCCGTGTCGCTGACAGCGGCCGTATCCAGCGCCGCATCGGGAATCGGTTGACCGCTGAAACTCAGCAACTGGCCGTAGGGTGGTTCGCCGTCCTGCAGCAGGCCGGTCAACAGCACTGCGCCCTGGGAGAATCCGGCGACGATGGTGTTCTGCGGGCTCAGCCCGAACTGCTCCTGGAAACGTTGAATCAGCCCCGCTACCAGTTCCTGGCCCTCGGCCAGTCGCTGCTCGATGTTTTCCGGACCGATATCCTCTATCTCGTACCACTGGTAACCGCGCATGGTCGCAAGACAGGGCATCGGTGCACGGGGCGCGTAGAAAACGGCATCCGGCAAAACCGTCGCCCAGGCATCAAACGCTGCATCGAACTGCTCGGGTGCCGCACCGGCATCGTGAAAGGCAATAACGCCCAGCCGAACCGCCGCCGAGGGCTTTCGCAGCAGCGGCCTTCCCTGTCGCGCCACCGCCATCAGCTTACATCCACATCAAGGACGAGCTTGCCGAGGGCCTCACCCGCCTCTAGCCGGCGATGCGCCTCGGCGGCCTGTTCCAGGGTAAAGCGGGTTGGATCGAGCAATGGCTTGTAATGCCCCTGCTCCACAAGTGCCGACAGATTGCGCAGGATTTCACCATGCACTGCGCGCCCCTGGTTGTAGAGTACCGGGATGATCATGAACACCACGTGCAGGGTCAGGCCCCGCAGGTGCATCAGGGTCAGATCCGCCTGGTACTGCGAGACGATGGTCACCACCTGGCCGTTGAGCCGCGCCGCCTTGAACGAGGTCGGCAGGTCGCTGCCGCCGGTGGCGTCGAACACCAGGTCGAAGCCCTCTCCGCGGGTCAACCGCTCGACATAGTCTTCCACCGCTTCCTCGCGATAGAACACCACCTCGTCGGCACCCAGCTCGCGCACCAGGTCCGCTTTCTGTTGGCTCGACACCGTGGTCGTCACCCGGGCGCCATGGGCCTTGGCAATCTGGATCGCGGCATGACCGACACCGCCGGCGCCGCCATGAATCAGGATGTTCATCCCCGGCGTGATGCCGCCACGAATGACCAGCCCCTCCCAGGCGGTGATGCCGACCAGCGGCATGGCTGCCGCCTGCCGCATATCCAGCGCTTCGGGTTTGGGCGCCAGGCAGCGGGCGTCAGCCGCCGCGTATTCCGCGTAGGCGCCGCAGGTACCGCGCACGCCCCCGGGTGAACCGTAAACCTGATCCCCGACGGAGAGGTCATCGACACCGTCACCCACGGCCTCGATGGTGCCGGCGAAATCACAACCCAGCACACCCGGCAGTTCAGGTGCCATCGGCGGACCATTGCGCCGAATCTTGGTATCGATCGGGTTGACGCTGGCAGCGGCGATCCGCACCAGCACCTCGCCGGCCGCCGGCTTGGGCATCGGACGCTCGGCCCGGCTAAGAACGGACGGATCACCGAACTCGCGAATCTCGATTGCGCGCATGCGTACTCCATTGTTCTCTGCAGATGCAACAGCAGTCGCGGACGTGAGCAGGTCCGAGGTTTCCGTGTACACAGAAACCGAAACCACGGGTGCCAGTATACGTGAGTGACACACCTCGCTCAGTAATCGGGGGGGGGGGGTGAATCGGGCGGCAAACAGGTTTCGGCGCGGCCGCGCCGAAAGGGCCGTTCTCCGTGGAGACGGGGGTATAACCCGGCAATCCGAGAACCGCTTCTGGCAACCGGATTAGTTCTGGATGGAGGTCACCCGGCCGTTTTCTAGATAGACGTAGTTCGCGCGCCCAGGGCCGTAGCGATATATCCACTGCTCCCGGATGCCACTGCTCGAGTTAGTACGATTGGTCCTGGTGGGTGTGCCCCATGCCTCGCGAACCATGAGGATGCCTTCCACGTGACACCGGGGCGGATTGGGTCACAGGCAGGACATCCGGCAACCCAGCAAGCTCGCCTAAAGGCACTGGGCGGGAAAACAGATAACCCTGCAGCAGGTCACACTGCCGTCGCACCATATCGTTGCATTCCTCATCGGTTTCGATTCCCTCGGCGACAACGGCCATGTCCATGTGATGCGCCATGGTGATAACCCCCTGGACGATTGCCGACGTACGACGATCATCTAAGGCCTTCGCGACGAAACTCTGATCGAGCTTCACCTTGTGAGTGGGCAAGTCCCTCAGGTAGCTCAGGCTGGAGAAACCGGTTCCGAAGTCATCGATAGCGGCTTTCACCCCCATACGTCGAAGTGCGTTCATCAGGTCGATAACGGGCTCGGCCCCGTCGATCAGGACGCTCTCGGTAACTTCCAGTTCCAGCAAGCGAGGGGACAAGCCGGTCTCCTCAAGTGTTCGCTGCACATCCCCGAGGAAGCCCTCGCGACCAAATTGAAGTGAGGAGATGTTCACGGCCACCGGCAGCGTACGCCCGTGCCGGGAATTTAACGCCATCATGTCCCGGCAGGCCCGGTGTAGCACCCAGCGTCCCAGGGGGACAATTTGACCAGTGCGTTCCGCCAAGGGAATGAATACGCCAGGCGAAACCACGCCACGCTTTGGGTGATGCCACCGGACCAGTGCTTCCACGCTACGGATTCGGCCACTCAAGGCATCGACCACAGGTTGGTAGTGCAACTCGAACTGCTCTTCCCGCAGTGCGGCGTGCAGGTCGTGACGCATCGCTACGCTCTCGCGGATACCCTCTGAGCGGCTGCTCCGGTACCACTGCCAGGTATTGCGTCCCTGGCGTTTGGCTTGCTCCAGGGCGAGATCCGCACATTGCATCAGTTCATAGTCGTCACTCATGGAATGACGCGTACAAGCAATACCAATACTCGCACTCAGGTGAATCGGAGATCCCGCCACTTCAGTCGGCTCGCCCAAGGTTGCGAGAATTCGTTTGGCCAACCGGACAACGCGCTCCTGGTCAACGTCACTGACCAGAAGGATGGCGAACTCATCACCCACCAGACGGGCCACCAAGTCATCGGGTCCTGCCAAAGGCGCGAGCCGTTGTGCGACGGCCGCAAGCACCTCGTTGCCTATGTCGTGGCCGAGCTCGTCATTGATGGCTTTGAAACCATCCAGGTTGAGGGATAGAACCGCGGCCGCCCCGGCACCTTGGCGAAACCGCTCCATTGCCTCTTCCACACGGTCGTAGAACGCCGAGAAATTGGGCAATCCT
Organism: Methylonatrum kenyense; assembly: GCF_023195885.1. GTDB lineage: Bacteria > Pseudomonadota > Gammaproteobacteria > Nitrococcales > Aquisalimonadaceae > Methylonatrum > Methylonatrum kenyense. The sequence goes on along the minus strand of NZ_JALPKO010000006.1, from coordinate 161,876 downwards.
GTCAGCAGATCATGAGTCGCCTGATAGGCAATATGGGCTTCCTGTTCCTTCTGCCGGGTGACGTCCTGCTGAATACCGATGAAGTGGGTGCATATTCCGTCGTCATCGAAAACAGGACTGATGGTCAAGTGATTCCAGAATGTCGTGCCGTCCTTCCGGTTGTTGAGCAGAACGACGCTGGCATCATGAAATGCCCGAATAGCACGACGAATCCCTTGAATAACGTCCGGGTCGCTATCCGGTCCCTGCAGAAAGCGACAGTTCCGGCCAAGAATTTCTTGCTGGGCGTAGCCCGTGATCTGTGTAAACGCAGGATTGGCGTAAACGATGGGCATATCTGGTTCGCGCGCATCAACAAGTAGCATGCCACTGGGACTCGTATCGATCCCGCGTTTCAGTATGCGCAGCTCTTCGTTGCGACGCATGCGTTCGGTCACGTCACGGCAGATTCCGGATACCCCGACCACCTTGTCTTCGATGGTGACGGGAAATTTGGTGACCTCCAGGATATAGCTGTGGCCGTCGGCATGCGTGCACTGCGTTTCATAGGTCGGCGCCTCTCCTCGACACACGGCATCGAAGCAGCGCTGGGTCATCTCCCGGTAGCGCGGATCAACAATCTCGTTGAAATATCGGCCGATTATTTCGATTTCCCGGTAGCCGGTGATTCGTTCCAATGCGGCATTGCATCGCTGAAAGCGCCCCTGCAGGTCGAGGTCATAAACGCCTTCCGGATGATTCACGAACAATGAGTGATGCCACTCGGTGGCCTCCTGGTGACGCTGACTGTCACGGTCGCGGACCAGGGCCAGACCAATCAGGGCGGAGGCCTGTTTCAGTCGCTTTTTTGCCGCACTTGTCGGCAAGGCCGGGCTTGCGTAATAGGCGCCAAAGGTCCCAAGCAATTCACCGTCCGGTGCGACAATCGGGTTCGACCAGCAGGACCGAAAGCCCTCAGCCATCGCACCTTCTCTAAATGGCAGCCAGCGCGGATCTGTTGCGATGTCATCCGTCACCACCAGGTGACGGTCATGGGCCGCGGCACCGAAGGAGGCTGACCGAAACGGTCCGACGGGCACCTGTTGAAGAAGTTGCGTGTAGGTTTGCGAGAACCGAGCGCTCGGAATCAAGCTCAGCGCGTGGGCGTCGGCATCGTAACGCATGAAGGCGACAGTGGCCTGCGGGAGCAGAATTCCGATCCAGTTTGCGATGCTGTCCAGCATCTGCGGAAGAGGTGTCCGTTCCGCAATCAGCTCATGGACGGTCTGTTGTGCTTCCAGCAACGAGGTTTCATCAGCCAATGCGCTACTCCCTGGCGGTCGGATCCGTGACCCAAGCTGAGAACGGTTGGGCCGACCCGAGAAACAGCGCCGAGAGCCAAACCAGGGCCTGTGAACTCGATACGGGAGATGGACTGACGGCAGGCCTTGTACGCCGCAACGCCTGTCGGCAATCCCGCTGCCGTAGAATCGAAGGTCTTTAGGCCGGTGATTTTGCGTGCCCGCCTTTCGGTCGGGGTCGCCCTTAACAGGCGCCAGTATCGCAAAATGGGAGCGTGTTATCACGATGTAACGGGCACGTGGTCTGTCGCGGATCAGGACGGAAGGGTTCTCAGCCTGAGCACCGTATTCGCAGGACAGCACGTGGGCGTTCGGGAGGTCGCTGACAGGATCTGGCGCGTCAGCTTCATGCAATATGACCTGGGATTCTTCGACGAGGACGCGGATCGCGTCGAACCCGCCGAGAATCCCTTCGGGCCAAAAGTGTTACCGATGTGCTCGGTATGATCTGTAACCCATGTGTCCGGTACAGACCTTCTTTCGTATGGCGCGCCCGGAAGGATTCGAACCTCCGACCGCCTGGTTCGTAGCCAGGTACTCTATCCAGCTGAGCTACGGGCGCGTTGTTTGAGGGCCGAGAGTATCCATAAATTGCCGGGGACAGTCAAACGACTCCTTACCAGTAGAACGGGTGGTAGTGTCCGTGCCAACCATGATGGAACCGCGAGTGACCGAAGCTGCGGCCGATGCCGAATCCGGTGGTCACGCCGCGGCGGTGGCGGAAACCGCGACCGACGTTGACGCCAACATAGGTGTGGGTTCGCAGGCGCGGTTGCCTTGGTTGCACGTACACCACCTGTGGCGCGGCCGCCTGCTGGGCGGCGCGCCGTTCGGCACGATCCACCGCTGCACGCTGATCGTCACTCAGGGCGCCGTAGTCGCAACGTCCGTCGTCCCGCAGACAGGCATTGAAATTGCGTTCCGCCAGCCGTCGATCCACCTCGTTCCGTTGTGACTCGGTCAGCACGCTTCGCTGACACTCCGGCGCACGCGCCACACAGTCCTGAAAATTGCGCTGGCGCACGGTGATCTCGACTTCAGCCTGCTGCCGGTCACTGAGCCGATCGGAATCACAGGGTCCCCCGACCATGCAGGATTCGAGGTTGCGTTTATCGGATCTCTCCTCGGCCTCCAGGTATTGCGCGCTGGAAAGCTGTTCCCAACGGCAGGCGGAGTCGCCGGCAAGGCAGAGGCTGTAATTGATGGAATACCGCTCTTCGTCGACCTCGTAGCGCTGAGACTCCGTCAGGCGATCACGACGGCAGGCATCAGTGCCTCGGATACAGGCCTGCACGTTGCGCCGCTGGGCCGCTTTCTCGACGGTCTCCCGCTGTGCTTCCGAGAGCAGACCGGGGTCGCACAGCGCTTCATCGCCTTCGCGACAGGCCAGGAAATTGTCACGGTCACCAATCAGGCCTGCCGCCTGCGCCTGCAGGGGCAGCAGCAGGATCAACAACAAGGCGTAGGGATGAAATCGGCGCATGGCGGCGGATCCGTGGCGGCGTCTCTGGCTTTGAAAGCGATGTTGGATGAAGGTTCTGCGAGTATAGGTGGGGCGATCGCAGGTGGATGTGGTTGCGATCAGGTTTTCGGGCAGGGTCTGATCGTTGCTCGACAGGTGCCATCCAGCCAGTAGTCAGGTGCCAACTGGGTTCCGTACGCTTCGCGTGCCCCTGGCAGCCGGGAAATACCCGGCAGGTGGCTTCGGCAGGGGTTTGCGGCAACCGATTGGGGAGGGGTGGTCGTCGCCTCTCCGCGGCGACGGGGGTTGCCTTCGCTTCGCTACGGCAATCGAACGTGGTCCATTAGGTACGGTGCTCTTCGATCCGAGCGTCACGGCAACCGGTTGGGTCGGGATTGTCGCAGTCGCTGCGCTCCTGCGACTTCCCTGCGCTTCGCTTCGGTAATCGAACCCGACTTTTTTATTATCTCGGGTTCGAATCTTCTTTTCGCATACAAATGAAAAGGGGGTGTCCATTCGGACACCCCCTTTTCATTTGTATGGCGGAGAGGGAGGGATTCGAACCCTCGATGGGCTTTTGACCCATACTCCCTTAGCAGGGGAGCGCCTTCAGCCGCTCGGCCACCTCTCCGGTATCTGGTACTCGCCGAAGCGAAGGCCGCAAGGATAGTGGATCGGGCCTGCAGCGTAAACCCTGGGAGGCTTAGTCCTTTTGCTCCGGATTGCCGCCGCCCTCTTCGCGGATACGGTCGTAGATTTCTTCGCGGTGCACGGAAACGTCGCGTGGGGCGTTAACGCCAATGCGCACCTGGTTTCCTTTCACACCAAGCACGGTGACGGTGATTTCGTCGCCGATCATCAGTGTCTCTCCCACGCGCCTGGTCAAAATCAGCATCGTTGCCTACTCCTCAATCCCGAGGTGTCCTTTCTAAGACCGCTAAACCGGCTCAAGTTCAGCGCCCCCCCTTCCTGGTACCAACGCGCGGCCTCAGTGAGACCCCGGAGCGGGAACCACTTCCCGCCCCAACTTCAACTCTGTCTCGCAGGACCTGCTGTCAGCTGCCCTGCCCTTCAACCTGAACCTGAGCGGATTCGTCGTCCAGGCCGAACGCCGAATGCAGTGCACGGACGCCAAGCTCCAGATATTTCTCTTCGATGACCACCGAGATCTTGATCTCGGAGGTGGAAATCATCTGGATGTTGATACCCTCATCGGCCAGCGCCTTGAACATCGTGCTGGCAACGCCCGCATGGGATCGCATCCCTACCCCGACAAGCGACAGCTTGACGATTTTCGTGTCTCCGTAGACCTCACGTGCGCCCAGATCGTTGCACGTCTTTTCAAGAATCTGCAGCGCCTTCTCGTAATCATTGCGGTGGATCGTGAACGTGAAGTCGGTGGCGCCCGACTGGCTGATGTTCTGAACGATCATGTCCACTTCGATATTGGCGTCCGACACCGGCCCCAGGATCGCGCCGGCAATCCCCGGACGATCCGGCACACCCAGCACTGTAAGCTTGGCCTCGTCGCGGTGGAACGCAATGCCAGAGATCAGCGGTTCTTCCATGGTTTCATCCTCAAACGTAATCAGGGTGCCAGGGCCGTCCTCGAAACTGGACAGCACGCGCAGCGGCACGTGGTACTTGCCGGCGAATTCGACGGCCCGGATCTGCAGGATCTTGGAGCCGAGACTGGCCATTTCCAGCATTTCCTCGAAGGTGATGCGCTTCAGCCGACGGGCCTTCGCCACCACCCGCGGATCCGTGGTGTAGACGCCATCCACATCAGTGTAAATCTGGCATTCATCGGCCTTCAGCGCCGCCGCAAGGGCGACAGCCGTGGTGTCGGAACCGCCGCGTCCCAACGTCGTGATGGCACCGGTCGGATCGACACCCTGGAAACCGGCTACAACCGCGACTCGACCGGCCTTCATGTCCTCGGTCAGCACCTTGGCATCGATTTCCTGGATTCGCGCCTTGCTGTGCGCGCTATCAGTGAGAATGCGGACCTGCGCACCGGTATAGCACCGGGTCGGGCAACCGCGATTCTCCAGCGCCATGCCGAGCAGGGAAATGGTTACCTGCTCGCCGGTGGAAACCAGCAGATCGGACAGCCGGGCCGGCGGCGACGGGTGCAGTGAACGCGCCAGTTCCAGCAGCCGATTGGTCTCACCGCTCATCGCCGAGACAACGACGATGACGTCGTGGCCGGCCTCTCGCGCGGTGATAACCCTTTCGGCAACCCGCTCGATGCGCTCGGGACTGCCGACCGAGGTACCACCGTATTTCTGAACAATCAGTGCCATGTGATTCCATTCATCGTGTTGTGGGGCCGGACGGGCAGCCGACCTGTCTGTCGATACGAATATGCGTCCACAGCGGCTCAGTCGCCGCGTGCGGCAATCCAGTCCGGCACGCTGGCAATGGCCGCCGCCAGGGCTTCGGGGGCGCTGCCACCGGCCTGCGCCATATCAGCACGACCACCGCCCTTGCCGCCGACCTGGCTCGCTACCGCATTGATCATTTCGCCGGCCTTGATCCGGTCGGTAAGATCATCGGTAACACCGGCCACCAGGCGAACCTTTCCGCCTTCCACGGTGCCCAGGACGATGGCGGCGCGAGTCAGCCGGGCCTTCAACTGGTCCACCATGTCGCGCAGGCGGCGGGCGTCACCACCATCAATCACCGTGGCAACCACCTTGATATCACCGACTTCCACCGCGCTGTCCGCCAGATCGCCGCCGGCCTGCGCTGCCAGTTTCTGCTGCAGGCGGTCCAGTTCGCGCTCGGTGCCGCGGCCGCGCTCGAGCAGCTGCGACACCCTTTCTTCGAGCATTTCGGGACGGGCCTTGAGCAGGCCGGCCAGCCGTTCCAGCGAAGCCACCTGCTGATCCACCCAGTCCAGCGCCGCATCGCCGGTCAGCGCCTCGATCCGGCGCACCCCGGCTGCAACGCCGGTTTCGGAAACCAGTTTGCACAGCCCGATCTCGCCGGTCCTCGCCACATGGGTGCCACCGCAGAGTTCGGTGGAATCCCCCATGCGCACAACGCGCACGACATCGCCGTATTTTTCGCCGAACAGGGCCATGGCGCCGGCGGCGATGGCCTCATCGTAAGCCATTTCCCGCACTTCGGTGACGTGGTTGGCGCGGATTTCCGCGTTTACCAGCCGATCCAGCTCACGCAGCTGCGCCGCGGTGACCGGTTGCGTGTGCGAGAAATCGAAACGCAGGCGATCTGGTGCAACCAGCGAACCTTTCTGCGTCACATGGGTGCCAAGCACCTGGCGCAAGGCCGCATGCAGCAGGTGTGTCGCCGAGTGGTTCAGGACCGTGGCCTGTCTGCGGGCCTGATCGACCTGAGCGTGCACGGTGTCACCCAGGCGCAGACTGCCCTTTTCGAGCACACCGAAATGGCCATGGGCATCACCCTGCTTGCGGGTGTCCTCGACGCGGAATGCGACATCGTTGGCCAGCAGCTGTCCGCTGTCACCCACCTGGCCGCCGGATTCCGCATAGAACGGTGTCTGGTCCAGCACCACCAGGCCGGACTGCCCGGCCTGGAGTGCGTCCACTTCGTTGCCGTCGGCAAACAGCGCAACGACCTTGCCGCGATCCTGCAGGCGGTCGTAGCCGGTGAACCGGGAACGTGCATCGATGACGGCGCCGCCGGCGTGATCGGCCTTGAACTGGCTGGCCGAGCGGGCCCGCTCGCGCTGCGCCTCCATGCAGGTCTCGAAACCCGCCATGTCCAGTTGCAGGCCGCGTTCCCGCGCGATGTCGTTGGTCAGGTCCACCGGGAAGCCGTAGGTGTCATACAGGCGGAAAACCGTCTCGCCGGGGATGGTGTCACCCTTCAGCGCGCGCAGGTCGCCCTCCAGCAGCCGAAGGCCCTGATCCAGGGTTTCACTGAAGCGCTCCTCTTCCTGGCGCAGTGCGGTGGCGACGTGCTCCTGCATCTCGGCCAGCTCGGGATAGGCATCACCCATCTCCTTAACAAGCGGCTCGACAAGCTTGTGGAAGAACGGTTTTTCCTGACCAAGCTTGTAGCCGTGCCGGACCGCGCGGCGGATGATGCGCCGCAGGACATAGCCGCGCCCCTCGTTCGATGGCAGCACGCCATCGACGATCAGGAAGGCACAGGCACGGATATGATCGGCGATCACCTTCAGCGAATTGCTCTCCAGGTCCCGGCAGCCGGTGGCATCGGCGGCGGCCTGGATCAGCTTGCGGAACAGATCGATCTCGAAATTGCTGTGCACGCCCTGCAGCACCGCGGCCAGTCGCTCCAGGCCCATGCCGGTATCCACGCAGGGGCTCGGCAGCGGGTTCAGGGTGCCGTCGGCGCTGCGGTCGTACTGCATGAACACCAGGTTCCAGATCTCGATGTAGCGGTCGCCATCCTCTTCCGGCGTGCCCGGAGGACCGCCGGCGACCTCGGGACCATGGTCGTAGAAAATCTCGGAACACGGACCGCAGGGCCCGGTATCACCCATGGCCCAGAAATTGTCCTTGGCGCCGATACGACTGACCCGGTCAGCCGGCACGCCGATCTCGTCGACCCAGATCGCCGCCGCCTCGTCGTCCTCCTCGAACACCGTGACCCAGAGCTTCTCCGCGGGCAGTTCGATGACCTCGGTCAGAAAGGTCCAGGCATAGCGGATCGCATCGCGCTTGAAGTAGTCGCCGAAACTGAAATTGCCCAGCATCTCGAAGAACGTGTGATGCCGGGCCGTGTAGCCGACGTTCTCCAGATCGTTGTGCTTGCCGCCTGCGCGCACACAGCGCTGCGACGAACAGGCGCGGCTGTAGTCGCGCTTTTCCCGACCGAGAAACACATCCTTGAATGGCACCATGCCCGCATTGGTGAACAGCAGCGTCGGGTCGTTGCCGGGCACCAGCGGACTGCTGGGCACAATGCGATGCCCGTTATCACGGAAATACTCCAGGAAGGCCCGTCGAAGCTCAGCACTACTCGTCATGTTGATCCCATACCAAACGCCGGGTGCGATCAGTCATCGCCCCGGCCGTCGCCGAGCACGCGCCTGACCTGCTCGGCAGAAAAACCGCGGCCGGCAAGGAATCGCCCCTGCCGGCCCCATTCCGTCCGATTCGCCGGCGGCGCCGTGCCGAAGCGCCGCTCCCGCACCACCGCTGCCTGCTGCTGCCAGTCCACCTCGGCCGCGTCGAGCAGCGCACGGATCATGCCGTCCTTGATTCCGCGCTCGCGAAGATCGGCGGTGATGCGCAGCGGTCCATGGCCCTTGCCGATGCGTTCGCGAATAAAGGCCTCGGCAAACCGCTGATTATCGAGATAGCCACGCTGTTCCAGCAATTCAAGGGTGTCGGCTATCAGACTTTCGGGGTACTGACGCTGGCGCAGCTTGCGTTGCAGTTCCTTGCGGGAGTGTTCCCGTCTTGCCAGAAGCCTGACTGCCTTGTCCTCGATCTCGGCCGGATCCGGCGCCTCCGGACCGGATTCGTCCGCCCTCACGATCAAGCCGTTTCGGACGGCTCATCCGCCTGATCCTGCGCTGCCGGCCGCCTGGCTGGCATTAGAATCTCTCGCAGCTTTTCGTTCAAAGTCTCTGTAATATCCGGGTGTTCCTTGAGGAACTGCCTGACATTATCCTTGCCCTGACCGATACGATCACCGTTGTAGCTGTACCAGGCACCCGCCTTCTCCACGAGGCCGTTCTTCACGCCCAGGTCGATCAGTTCGCCTTCCCGCGAGATTCCCTCGCCATACAGGATCTCGAACTCGGCCTGCTTGAACGGCGGCGCCATCTTGTTCTTCACCACCTTGACCCGGGTTTCATTGCCGACCACCTCGTCACCCTTCTTGATCGCGCCGATCCGGCGAATGTCCAGCCGCACCGAAGAATAGAATTTCAGGGCGTTACCGCCGGTGGTGGTCTCCGGGCTGCCGAACATCACGCCGATCTTCATCCGGATCTGGTTGATGAACACGACCATGGTGTTGGAGCGCTTGATATTGCCGGTCAGCTTGCGCAGCGCCTGGGACATCAGGCGGGCCTGCAGACCAACATGGGAATCCCCCATCTCACCCTCGATTTCCGCCTTCGGCGTCAGTGCCGCCACCGAGTCGACGATCACCACGTCCACGGCGCCGGAGCGGACCAGCATGTCGGCGATTTCCAGTGCCTGCTCACCGGTGTCCGGCTGCGACACCAGCAATTCATCGACATTGACGCCAAGCTTCTCGGCATAGTCCGGATCGAGCGCATGTTCGGCGTCGACGAAGGCCGCCGTGCCGCCCTTTTTCTGCGCCTCGGCAATGACCTGCAGCGTCAGCGTGGTCTTGCCCGAGGATTCCGGACCATAAATCTCGATCACGCGCCCCCGGGGCAAGCCGCCAATACCGAGTGCCAGATCGAGGCCCAGAGAACCGGTGGAGACCGCGTCCACATCCCTGACCGCGCGTGCATCGCCCATCCGCATGACCGCACCCTTGCCGAACTGCTTTTCGATCTGGCTGAGGGCAGCGCCAAGCGCCTTCTTGCGATTGTCATCCATTCTCTTGCATCTCCTGCTGTGGTTTCGGTCGGCATCGGCAACACACCATCCATGGCGCTCGCCGTGCGATCCGTCAGTATCCCATACCGGGGTGCCGAGCCGCACCCTTAGGGAAACACTGATTTATTCCCGCGTCAGTGTTTCCCTGGGGACTGCCGCTCAGTCTGCCGCCGGCCAGTACCGGAGGTGTTCGTAAACCGATCCCTGCGCTCCCGGCCGCGACAGGAACAGCCCGAAACCCGCCAGTCGAAGGCGCTGCGATGGCAATTCCGGCAGCCCGGTCGGGGCGTCCAGCTTGCGCAGCAATGTCAGGTGCGGCCGGAACGGCCGCCGGTCCGGTACAAAGCCGGCGTTCTCGAGTGCCTGCCGCAGATCCTGCTGCAGCCGGATCAGTTCATCGTCCAATGGCTCGGCGAGCAGCACTCCGGCACGGGGACCGCTCCAGTATTCGAGCTCAGTGGTACGAACCAATGTGACCGGCGACCTGATCGCCGACCCGACCCGCTCCGCCTGCTGCCTTTGCGAGTGGTCACAGCGTCCGAGGAAAAACAGCGTCAGGTGGATATTGTCAGCCGGGGTCGGCCGCCCGGCGCCGATAGCCGCCGCAGCGCGATGCAGGCTCGCGCGTACCTCCCGCTCCGGCTGCATGGCGAAGAACAGCCGCACCGCCTCATCCGACATCGAGCCATCCCCGCAGTCCGCGAAGTGCGAAGATGGCGGCCTCCAGGCGAACGGCCTCGCGGTCGCCGGAAAACCGCACTGATTCGGCCCGGACCTCGCCAGCGGCCCGGGCCCAGGCAAACCAGACCAGCCCCACAGGCTTCCCGGCACTACCCCCGGCCGGTCCGGCCACGCCACTGACGGCAATGCTGAGATCAGCGCCGGTCCGCTGCAATGCGCCAGCGGCCATCGCCCGCACCACCGACTCACTGACCGCACCATGGTGCTGCAGCAGTGCCGGATCAACGCCAAGCATGCTTTGCTTGCACTGGTTCGAATAGCTGATGAAGCCGCCTTCCACCCAGGCGGAACTACCGGCGATGTCGGTGAGCGCCTTGCCGATCCAGCCGCCTGTGCAGGACTCGGCGGTGACAACCCGCAGGCCGCGCAGCTGCAACAGCTGTCCGAGCTGTTCACTGCTTCGTTGCAGGCGGTCCTCGCTCATGCCCAATCCCTGTACGTGCGAATCGATGCGGCTTTCCCTACGATGACGGACCGTCGACAAACGTCAACCGCGCAAACCAACCCGGAACCCAGATGGCAGCACGCGAACAGGACCAGCACACGCCGATGATGCAGCAGTATCTGCGCATCAAGGCCGAACATCCAGGCATCCTGCTGTTCTACCGGATGGGCGACTTCTACGAGCTGTTCTTCGACGATGCCCGTCGCGCCGCCGAACTGCTGGACATCACCCTGACCGCCCGCGGCACCACGGCCGGCGAACCGATCCCGATGGCCGGCGTGCCCTACCACTCGGCCGACAACTATCTCGCCCGGCTGATCCGGCAGGGCGAATCGGTGGCGATCTGCGAGCAGATCGGCGATCCGGCCACCAGCAAGGGACCGGTGGACCGCCAGGTCACGCGCATCGTCACGCCCGGCACCCTGACCGAAGACAGCCTGCTGCCGGAACGCGGCAGTAATCGCGTGCTGTCGGTGGTCCGCCAGCAGGAGCAGTTCGGGCTTGCCGTGCTTGAGGTCTCCAGCGGCGAGTTCCTGGCGCAACAGGTTGATGACGAGGAAACCCTGCAGGCCGAGTTCGAACGCCTGAATCCGGCGGAAGTACTTCTGCGCGAGGGCGACCCGGCGCCGGACTGGCTGTCGCAACATAGTGGCCGAACGATCCGGCCACCGTGGCATTACGAGGAAGAAAGCTGCCGGCGGCTGCTGAACCGGCAGTTCGGCACACGGGACCTGTCGGGCTTCGGCTGCGAGCATTTGCCCGTCATCGTGCAGGCGGCGGGCAGCCTGCTCCAGTACGTCGCCGACACCCAGCGCAGCGCCCTGCCCCACGTCTGCGGACTGCAGCTGGAACAGCGTGATGATGCGGTCATCATTGACGCCGCCAGTCGGCGCAACCTGGAAATCGAGCAGAACCTGGCCGGCGGTACGGCGCATACGCTGGCCTCGGTACTCGACAGCACGCGCACCGCGATGGGCAGCCGCCTGCTTCGGCGCTGGCTGCAACGCCCCCTGCAGGACCAGGACACCGTCCGCGCACGGCATGAAGCGATCGACACCCTGCTGCAGAGCGGCAGCGAAACCCTACTGCGGGAGACACTGGCGGGACTTGGCGATGCAGAGCGCATCCTGGCCCGGATTGCACTGCGCTCAGCCCGGCCGCGGGATCTGGAGGCGCTTGGGCTCTGCCTGGCGCGACTACCGACGCTGCAGGAACAAACCGCCGAGCTTCCCGCCCCGCTGATCGATGCGCTGCGCGCGGACCTGTCCGAGCATCCGGAAACCACGGATCTACTGGCCCGGGCGATTGTCGACAACCCGCCGGTGCTGATTCGTGATGGCGGCATGATCGCGGAAGGCTACGACGCCGAACTCGATCGCCTGCGCAAGCTGAGCCGCGATGCCGACGAGTTCCTGCTGGATCTGGAAAACCGGGAGCGAGAGCAGACCGGCATCGCCAACCTGAAGGTGCGCTACAACCGTGTCCACGGCTACTACATCGAGGTCAGCCGCGGCCAGACCGCGCGGGTACCGGAGTACTACCAGCGTCGGCAAACACTGAAGGGTGCCGAACGCTATATCACGCCGGAACTGAAGGATTTCGAGGACCAGGTACTCAGTGCGCGGGAACGGGCGCTGGCGCGGGAGAAGTCCCTGTACGCCGAGCTGCTGGAGACGCTGAACGAGGGGCTGGACCGGCTGCAGGCCAGCGCCCGGGCACTGGCCGCACTGGACGTGCTCTGCAGCCTGGCCGAACGCGCCCGCAGTCTGGATTACTGCCGGCCCCGCCTCAGCGACCGCCCCGGAGTGGTGATCCGGGACGGACGCCATCCGGTGGTCGAACAGGTGCTGGATGGCCCGTTCGTGCCCAACGACACCCGGCTGGATCGAAAGCAGCGGATGCTGGTGATTACCGGCCCCAACATGGGCGGCAAATCCACCTACATGCGGCAGGTCGCGTTGACGGTGCTGCTGGCCTGCGTTGGCAGCTTCGTGCCGGCCCGCGAGGCCGAAATCGGCCCGGTGGACCGGATCTTCACGCGCATCGGTGCCTCCGACGACCTGGCGGGGGGGCGTTCCACCTTCATGGTGGAGATGACCGAAACCGCGAATATTCTGAACAATGCCACCGCCAACAGCCTGGTGCTGCTGGATGAAATCGGTCGTGGCACCAGTACTTTCGACGGGCTGTCGCTGGCCTGGGCCAGTGGGGCCTGGCTGGCGGAACGGATCCAGGCCCTGACCCTGTTCGCCACCCATTACTTCGAGATGACCGCCCTCGCCGAGCAGTACCGGGGCGTCCGCAATGCGCACCTGGACGCCGTCGAGCATGGCGAGAAAATCGTGTTCCTGCACCAGCTCAAGGATGGTCCGGCAAATCAGAGTTACGGCCTGCAGGTGGCTGCCCTGGCGGGCGTGCCGAAACCCGTGATCCAGGCGGCACGAGCCAAGCTGACTGACCTGGAGCGCGCGGCCTGGCGCGCCGACGCGGAGACCGACGGCCAGTTGCCGCTATTCAGCGAACCGGAAGCCGATGATCCGGTCCGGGATCTGCTGGATGGCCTGGACCCGGATGCACTCAGCCCGCGCCAGGCGCTGGAATTGCTCTACCGGATCCGAGACCTGCAGGACAGCGGTGGTAACCACTGACCGGCCCGAATCCGCGATCTGGCGTTTGCCTTTGGAGCCGCGGGCCCGTTATCGGTACTATTGCGCCATCTCACCACCGGACCGACCGGATTTTTGATACTGGAGTAACCCATGACCTTTGTCGTCACTGAGAACTGCATCAAGTGCAAATACACCGATTGCGTGGAAGTCTGCCCGGTGGACTGCTTCCATGAAGGCCCGAACTACCTGGTCATCGACCCGGATGAATGCATCGATTGCACCCTGTGCGAGCCGGAATGCCCGGCCGAGGCCATCCTCTCGGAAGACGACCTGCCGGAGGACCAGATGCACTTCCTCGAGCTCAACGCCGAACTGTCACGGGAGTGGCCAGTGATTACCGAGCAGAAGGACCCGCCGGCCGACGCCGAGGAATGGGACGGCAAGCCGAACAAACTCGAGCTGCTTGAGCGGTAGGCGCCGTATTATTCTATTATTCCAATAAAAAGGCGGCCACAAGGCCGCCTTTTTGCGTAAGCCAGTGCAGGCGCTTCAATCTCCCGCCCGCGCCTTTTCTTCATCCAGGATCTGACGCAGTTCGTCCGCGGGCACCAAACCGCGGTGCAGGATACCGCGTTCGGTAATGATCGACGGCGTCGAATTCACGCCCAGGTCCTGCGCCAGGGCCAGTTGTTCCTCGACCGGGTTGTCGCAGTCGGTGTCGCCGGAAAAGTCACCCCGGTCTTTGGCCTCGTCCATGGCCGCCCTGCGGTCGTCGGCACACCAGACAGCCGTTGCCTTGCGGTGTGAATCAGAGCCCAAGCCGGCCCGCGGCATCTGCACGTAACGAACCTCGATGCCCTGGTCGTTGTAGGCATCCATGTTGGCGTGAAACTGGCGGCAGTAGGGGCAATCGATATCCGTGAACACCGTCACCACATGCTCGGTGTCGCCGTTTGCCGGATACACAATCATGTTGTCGACGCCGTGGGCGTCGAGCTGTTCCAGCCGGACCTGGCCGCGCAAGTCATCGGAGACGGAGCGGCGCGTCTCCAGGTCCATCATGTCACCCTGCACCAGATAACGTCCGTCGCCGGTGATGTAGAGGACCTGGCCCCCGATCACCACCTGGTACAGATCCGGCACCGGTGACCGGTCCACCCGGTCGGGACGCAGTTCCGGGTTGATGTCCTGCAGCCGCTCGCTGATGCGCTCGCTCACTTCCGCCAGTTCATCGTCGGCGAGCAACCCCGGGGCAGCAGTCACCAGTACGGCGAGACTGACGGCGGCAAACAATCGGTATGTCATCTGAACCCCATCGTTCTGCTATGCAATCGGCACCCGGTCAGCCCCGCGGGTGATGCTGCGCGTGCAGTTCCTGCAGGCGCTGACGGGCAATGTGAGTGTAGATCTGGGTGGTGGAAAGGTCCTGGTGGCCCAGCAACAACTGTACCACCCGCAGGTCCGCCCCGTGGTTCAGCAAATGGGTGGCGAAGGAATGCCGCAGCGTATGCGGCGACAGATGGCCGCGGATGCCTGCCGTCCGGGCGTGGGTGCGAATCCGGTACCAGAACGCCTGGCGACTGAGGCCGGCACCGCGCGCCGTAACGAACAAGGCGTCACTGCGCCGTTGGCCAAGCAGGACACCGCGCCCCTCGCGTAGCCAGCGATCAACCCAGTCCAGGGCCTGTTCACCCAGCGGAACCAGTCGCTCGCGGGAGCCCTTGCCGACAACGCGCAGTACGCCCTGCCGCGGATTGAACTGACCCAGGGTCAATGACACCAGTTCCGACACCCGCAAGCCGCTGGCATACAGAAGCTCCAGCATGGCGCGATCCCGCAGCCCCACCGGATCAGCCGTGTCCGGGGCGACCAGCAGCGCCTCGACTTCGGCCTCCGAGACGGCGCCAGGCAGCGGGCGGCCCAGGCGGGGAGATTCGACATCGGCCGTCGGATCGGAGTCGGCCAGACCCTCGCGCAAGCGCCAGCGGTAGTAACGCCGCAGCGTGGACAGCAACCGCGCGGTGGAGCGAGGCTTCAATCCGCCCGCCACCCGGGCCGCCAGGTAGGCCAGCACGTCCTCGCGACCGGCTCCCGACAGGCCCCCGCCGCGGCCGTCGAGCCAACGCGCGAAACTCACCAGGTCAGCCCGATAGGCTGCCAGGGTCTGCCGACTGAGCCCGCTCTCCGCCCAGATGGCGTCAAGAAAGCGGTCTATCGCCTCGCCAGGCTCCGCGACGATGCCCTGATCAGCCCTTGTCCGAGCCGCTGGCACCGGCATTGGCCCGGTTGATCATGTCCTTGAATGCGCCCATCAGGTCCATTGGCAGCGGGAACACGATGGTCGAGTTCTGCTCCCCGGCAATACCGGAAAGCGTCTGCAGGTACCGAAGCTGCAGCGCCTGCGGGTTCTGTGACAGCACATTGGCCGCGTCCTGCAGCTTCTGCGCCGCCTGCATTTCGCCTTCGGCATGGATGATCTTGGCCCGCCGGCTGCGCTCGGCCTCGGCCTGCTGTGCGATCGCGCGGATCATGCTTTCGTCGATATCCACATGCTTGATCTCGACGTTGGCCACCTTGATGCCCCAGGCATCGGTGTGTTCGTCGAGAATGGTCTGGATGTCCTCGTTCAGGCGATCGCGTTCCGCCAACATTTCATCCAGGTCATGCTGGCCAAGCACCGAACGCAGCGTGGTCTGGGCAAGCTGGCTGGTGGCGGCGAAGTAGTCCTCGACATTGATCACGGCCCGCTGCGGATCCACGACCCGGAAATAGAGCACCGCATTGACGCTGACAGAGACGTTGTCCTTGGAAATCACATCCTGACTGGGAACATCCATCACCACGGTACGAAGATCGGTACGCACCATCTGCTGGATGACCGGGATGACGATGATCAGGCCCGGGCCCTTGACGCTCCAGAAACGACCAAGCTGAAAGATGACGCCGCGCTCGTATTCGCGCAGCACGCGTATCGCCGACGCCAGAATCGCGATAATCAGTGCAGCAACGACCAGAAGAATCGTTTCCATGCCTACTCTCCCTGCGAATGGATGGATGCCACCGTTCCGACCCCGGCACCGGGGCCTTGTTCCGGCACGCACCACGCTACAGTAGGCTAAGTTGCCATGGCGAACGAGTCCCCCTCCCTGCTGTTCTACTGCCGTCCCGGCTTCGAAAAGGATTGCGCGGCCGAAATCATGGCCCGGAGCAGCGCCGAATCCCTTCCGGGTTACGTGCGTGCTCGCCACGGAGACGGTTGGCTGCAGTTCCACGGCGCGGATTCCGGCGTGGTCGAGGAACTCTCGGACGGACTGGACCTGAGGGACCTGGTCTTCCCGCGCCAATGGCTGCTTGCCAGCGCGGAGCCGATTCCGTTGCCGCGGCGTGATCGCGTCCAGCCGGTACTGGAAGCTTTGGAGAATGCCGGGCGGATCGGCCCCTACGCCGCACTGTGCCTGGACCATCCGGATACCAACTGCGGCAAGCAGGTTTCTGCTTTGACCCGACGCCTGCGCAAGCCGCTGGAAAAGGGTCTGGCCAGCGCCGGTATCAGCAGCAATGCGACTTCGGCACCACGGCGGCTGCACCTGTTTTTCAGCGACTTCGACCAGGTATTTCCGGCCGAGGGCCTGGTCGGACGCAGCTCACCGGAAGCCAACGGAATACTGCGCTTGCGCCAGTCGCGCGGTGCGCCGAGCCGATCCGGTCTCAAGCTGGACGAGGCAATTCGACTCATGCTGCCGAGCGACGTTCAGGACACCCTGCTGCGACCGGCGGCCATGGCCGTCGACCTCGGCGCGGCGCCCGGCGGCTGGAGCTGGCAACTGGTGCGTCGGCACATCCGAGTGACGGCCGTGGATAATGGGCCCATCCAGCCGGAGTTGCTGGATTCGGGCCTGGTGGAACATCGCCGCGAGGATGGTTTCCGCTATCGTCCGCCGAGCCCGGTGGACCTGCTGGTCTGCGATATGGTGGAGAGACCCGTCAGAGTGTCGGACCTGGTCGCGCACTGGCTGGCCCAGGGCTGGTGCCGCGCCGTCATTTTCAACCTCAAGCTACCGATGAAACAACGCCACCAGACAGTGCGGGACTGCCTGGCGCGGCTACCCACCGGGCCCGCATGGCACACGGTCTGCCGCCACCTCTACCACGACCGCGACGAAGTGACCGTGGCCGTTTTCCCGGCGGGCGCCACGCTCAGAGAGGCTACACTGGGATAACATGGCGGGCCCGGTCCAGGGTCGCGCGGTTGATTTGCAAAACAAAAAGACTTTTTGGGAAACACCGCCGGCCGGTCTCGATCTTCCGGCGTGACGTGGTGCCCCGGGGCTGGCCGCCCCGCTGGCGGAGATCGGGCATGAGACGGTTTCATCTGGCGCTTGCCGTCACTGACGTGGCAGCGACCATCCCCGACTACAGTCGGCGCCTCGGTGCCGCGCCCACCGTTGTGGTGCCTGGCCGCTATGCGCTCTGGCGAACGGCGACGCTGAATCTGTCCATTCGCCAGATCCACGGCGAGGGAGGCGTCGTCCGGCATCTGGGCTGGGAAGACCCGCAGGCCACCACCTTGTCGGTGGAGCACGATATAAACGGGCTGATCTGGGAACAGTTCTCGGCCGAGGACCAGGCCCGGGAGATACGCGCAAACTGGCCGGAAACCGATTACGATCCCGAGACTTGATTCGTTCCGCCAACGGCGCCGGCATGGCAGGCGGCTGCGGCGTCCTGCTTCTCAATCTCGCCTCCCTCGTCGCGATTGTGTCGCCCGCGGCCAGTCGTGAGCCGGCGTCAGCCGCCGGAACCCGGATCCTGCGCGCCCGTATCCCGCGCCCAGGCCTTCGGCACCAGGCTGATCAGACGTACCGTCGGACTGTCGCGGTCGAAGATTAACTGCCCGAGGCCAATCGTATAACCGGCGAAGCGGACGATGACATAGCCCGGCCCGGTGCAGTCCAGACGCTGATCCGGTGACACCAGGCAGTCGTCGCGGCGCAGAAACGCATCCCGCTGCGCCGCGCTCAGGTCAAGCCGATTGCGCGTGGCATGGCGGCCCCATCGCAGCACCGCCGAGGTCGTCGGTTTCAACGGCAGGCTCTTGCGCCGGATCAGTGGCAAACCCAACATCTCCGGTGCCGGCGCCCGGGGTGCCTGATGGCCGGCGGACAGGGCGTGCACATGGCGGTTCCCGCGCCGGATGAGCCGGACATCGGCGAACGCAGCTGACGGAATCCCGAAGCGCTCGGTCAGCGGCGCGAGCCAGTCATTGGTTTCGGCGGCCGGCAAAAAGGCCGTCTCGTCGGCGGGCATTCCCGCACCATCCAGGCGATCGAACACGGCAACGAAGAAGCCGCCGGTATCCTGTTGATGGGGCCAGACCCGGAGGCAATGCTGAATCTCCGGCAGAAATGACTGCCCCTGCCAGGCGGCAATCCCCGGCGCGGTCCGCAAGCCGGGCACCTCCACGTGACGCAGTTGCAACACCTCCGGATGCTGCCGCAGGATCGCGTCGACCACGGCCTCATTTTCCTCCGGCGCAAAGGTGCAGGTGGAATAGACGATTCGCCCGCCCGGACGGGTCAGGGCCACCGCGCGGTGCAACAGGCGCAACTGCACCGCGGCCGAACGCAGGCGCAACTCGTCGTCGACCGGCTCCGGTACGCGGACCTTGCGGAACGTTCCCTCACAACTGCAAGGCGCATCGACCAACACCCGGTCGAAGGTTCCGGCACGCCGGTCCATGCCCTGGCCATCACGCACGGTGACCGAGCAGCTCGTCAGCCCCAGGCGCTTGATCATCTGCCGCAAGGCGGCGATGCGACCGCGCTTGCTGTCATTGGCCACCACGGTCCCGGTGTCCTGCATGGCAATCGCGATCTGGGCGGTCTTGTTGCCCGGCGCCGCACACAGGTCCAGCACCCGTTCACCCGGTTGCGGGTCCAGCAGCACCACCGGCAGCATCGATACCTCTTCCTGGATCCGACTAAGCCCCGCCAGGAATGTCCAGTGCAGCCCCGGGCGACTGCCCGCCGGTAGGCGCAGCGCATGCGGATGCCAGGCAATCGGCCGGGATCGCAGGCCATCGCCTGCCAGAATAGTCTGCAAGGCGTCCCGGCTGATGCGCCGCGGGTCGGCCCACAGGGTCGCCGGCAGGGGCTTCAGCAGACTGTCCAGCAGCGCCTCCGGCGCATCGACGATTGCCGCATAGTGCTCGACCAGGGCAACGGCCAGGGCACGACGCTGGGCGGGAGTGGGCGGTCTGTTGCGTTGCATGGGGATCCTCATCAGGCGGCGGAGCATACCGCAGCACCACGGACGCGACACAGTGCGCAGACTGATCGGCAGGCGGCGGTGTTATTCTTGCTCCAATAGCGCAGCATCCGGACACGGGAGATCATCCATGCGTTACTGGCTAACAAACCTTCTGCTTGCAACGTGCCTTTCCGGTGTTTCGGCAATGGCCGCCGCCGATCGCCTGATCATCGATGACCTGGATCCGGACCGCCCGGATCGCAGCCTGCCCCGCAACGGCGAGACCATGCAGCAGGTGGAGGCCCGCTTCGGCGCGCCGAAGAACCGCATCCCGGCGGTTGGCGATCCCCCGATCAGCCGCTGGGACTACAGCGAATACATGGTCTATTTTGAACATGAGCGCGTCCTCCACAGTGTCCGCAAACGCTGATCGATGAGCGGTTCGAACCTCTGGCTGCCACCCGAATGGGCGGCGCAACGCTGCGTCATGCTGACCTGGCCCCATGACCGGGGTGACTGGGCCGACGGACTGGCGGCCGTCGAGCAGACCTTTGTCGCGATGGCATCGGCCATCGGCCGATTCCAACGTGTGCTTATCGCCTGCCGCGACCAAGGCCATCGCGAGCATGTGGCCAGGCAACTGCCGGCCGGCAACAGCTTCGACCTGGCAATTGCCCCGTCCAATGACATCTGGGTCAGGGACCACGGGCCAATCACGGTAATTCGTGATGGCACGGCAGTGCTGCTGGATTTCCGCTTCGACGGCTGGGGCGGCAAGTATCCGGCGGAGCTCGACGACGCCCTGACCCGGGAGCTTGCGGAACACGGCCACTTTCGCTGGGCTGAACACCAGCCGGTGCCGTTCGTGTTTGAGGGCGGCAGCATCGACTGTGACGGAAACGGGACGCTGCTGACCACCAGCCGATGCCTGCTTGATCCGTCACGCAATGGGCCCACCTCCCGCGCCCAGGTCGAGCAGCAGCTACTGGACCTGTTTGCCTGCGACCGGGTGCACTGGCTAGATCACGGCCATCTTGATGGTGACGACACGGATGGTCATGTGGATATGCTGGCGCGCTTCGCGCCCGGCGACACCATCCTCTACACCGCCTGTGACGATCCGCAGGACAGCCATGCCGCCGACCTCGGTGCAATGGAGGCGGAACTGGCGCAGCTGCGGACACGAGAGGACAAGCCGTATACCCTGCTGCCGCTGCCCTGGCCCGAACCATGTGTGGTCGATGACAGGCGGCTGCCGCTGAGCTACGCGAACTTTCTGGTGATCAATGGCGCGGTGCTGGTGCCCTGTTACGCGCAGGCCGGCGACACCCTGGCGATGCGTCTGATCGGCGAGGCCTTTCCGGACCGGGAAATCATCCCGATACCTGCCCTGCCGCTGGTCCGGCAGCACGGCAGCGTGCACTGCGCAAGCATGCAGATACCGCTGACCTGACCAGGCGACCGCCGCCTTCCATCGCAGACAGATGCCGCTGACGAAATCCTTGTCGCCTTTCGCTACACTGCGCGCCTGAGATTTTCAGCGGAGACCACCGCCATGCCCCGTCCCGACACATTGCGCGCCGCTCTGGTCCAACACGCCTGTGGTGACGATCTGGCCGCAAACCTGGCAGCCAGCCTGGACGGTATCCGTGAGGCGGCCGCCGCCGGCGCAGAGCTGGTGCTGCTGCAGGAGTTGCACCGCAGCCGCTACTTCTGCCAGCAGGAGGATCCCGCGGTTTTCGATCTGGCCGAACCGATTCCCGGGCCGACCTCGGAACAACTGGAGAGCATCGCCGCGGATCTGGATATCGTACTGGTGGGATCGCTGTTCGAGCGTCGCGCCGCCGGGTTGTATCACAACACTGCGGTCGTGTTCGACGGCAAACGCGGCATGGCGGGACGGTATCGCAAGATGCATATCCCGGACGACCCGGGCTACTACGAGAAATTCTACTTCACCCCGGGCGACCTGGGGTTCACGCCCATCGAGACGCGGCTGGGCCGGCTCGGGGTCCTGGTCTGCTGGGATCAATGGTTCCCGGAAGCGGCCCGGCTGATGGCCACCGCCGGTGCCGATCTGCTGCTGTATCCCACCGCGATCGGCTGGGACGATGCCGACGATGCGGCGGAGCAGGCCCGGCAACTGGACGCCTGGGTCACGATCCAGCGCAGCCATGCGGTGGCCAACGGCCTGCCGGTACTCAGTTGCAACCGCATTGGCTTCGAGCCCGACCCCGCCGATCCCGGCAACGGTTCCCGCTTCTGGGGCAACAGCTTTGTCGCCGGACCCCAGGGTGAAATCCTGGCCCGCGCCGCCGCAGACCAGCCCCAGGTGCTGCTCTGCGATATCGACCTGGCGCGCAGCGAACGAGTCCGGCGTATCTGGCCCTACCTGCGGGACCGACGTATCGACCATTACGGCGAACTGAATCGCCTGTTTCGAGACTAAACAGGCCGCAACGAGGAATGCGCCAATGATTCTGATCCTGAATCCCGACACCAACACCGATTCCAGGGAGTTCCAGAGCCTGATCGGTCACCTGGAAGCGCTCAAGGGCGTCCACCACCGCGTGCACCAGGTTTTCGGCGAAGAACGGACGCTGACCGAGATCTACCTGATCGGCAACACAAGCGCGCTGTCCGAACGGGACATGGCGGAGCTGCCCTGCGTGCAGCGCGTTATCCGCGTATCGGATGCCTATCGGGTCCTGGGTCGTCATCGCGACGATGCGCGCACCAGTGGCTTCCAGTACAACGGCGTCACCTTCAGCCAGGACAGCTTTCACGTCTTCGCCGGGCTTTGCGCGGTGGACAACCCCACCAATGTCGAACGCATGTTCGCCGCGCTGCAGGCGAACGGACAGCAGTGCGCCCGCATGGGCGCCTACAAGCCGCGCACCAATCCGTATTCGTTCCAGGGGCATGGCAAGGACTGTCTGCCCTGGGTGTTCGAGCTGGCAGGCAAGTACGGCATCCGCGTGGTGGCAATGGAGATCACTCATGACCGCCACATCGAGGAAGTCGAACTGGCGCTGGCCCAGACCGGCAACCCCACCGGCGTCATGCTGCAGATCGGTACCCGCAACACGCAGAATTTCGAACTGTTGAAGCACGTGGGCCGCCAGACCCGTTTCCCGGTCCTGCTAAAGCGGGGCTTCGGCATTACCCTGGAGGAATCGCTGAACGCCGCGGAATACCTGGCCAGCGAGGGCAACAGCCATGTCGTGTTCGGCCTGCGCGGGATGAAATCCAGCTTCGGCGACCCGCATCGCAATTTCGTTGATTTCGCCCATGTGCCGACGGTCAAGCGCATGACCCGCATGCCGGTCTGCATCGATCCCTCGCATTCAGTGGGCATCCGTGCCTGTGCGCCGGACGGCATTCCGGACCTGGTGCATGCGACGGCCCAGGGCGTGGTTGCCGGCGCCAACATGGTGCTGGTGGATTTCCATCCGGAGCCGGAACGGGCGCTGGTGGATGGTGCCCAGGCGCTGACCCTGGAGGAACTTCCCTGGTTTCTGGAGGATGTGGGCCATGCCCGCGAGGCCTACGAACAGCGACGCCGCGCCGCTGAGCGCCAGCGCCTGGCCCGGGAGGCAGCGAACAGCTGATGAGTCGCGAACACTGTGACCCGCTGACGCCGGTGTTTCCGCGCAAGCCGGGGCGCGCACTGTACTGGTCCGGATTGGAAGGCAGCCTGGGTGCACTGGCGCTCTGGCAGATGGCCGATGACCCGCAATCGGGCCTGGTCCTTGCCGTGACCGCGAGTTCCCAGGACGCGCAGCGCCTGGAGACGGAACTGCGCTTCTACAGCAACGATGCCAGCGACCGGATCCTGGTGTTTCCCGACTGGGAGACGCTGCCCTACGACATTTTCTCGCCGCATCAGGACATCGTCTCGCAACGGCTGGCAACCCTGGCCCGGCTGCCCGACTGCCGCGACGGCATCCTGATCGTGCCGATCGGCACCCTGCTGCAACGTCTGGCGCCGCGCAGTTTCCTCGACGGGCACGCCCTGAACCTGGCAATCGGGGACCGGCTGGACATGGCGCAGACCCGCGGTCGTCTCGAACAGGCCGGTTACCGCTGCGTGCCGGAAGTGGGAGAACACGGCGAGTTCGCCGTTCGCGGTGCCCTGCTCGACCTGTTTCCGATGGGCAGTGAACGCCCGTATCGGCTGGACCTGTTCGATGACGAGATCGAGACGATTCGCCTGTTCGATCCCGAAACCCAGATCAGTGACGCCCGGGTCGAGCGCATATCGCTGCTGCCCGGTCGGGAGTTCCCGGTGAACGAGGAAGCCATCGCCCGCTTCCGCGGCGCCTTCCGCTCCTGCTTCGAGGGCGACCCGACGCGCAGCCTGATCTACCGCGAAGTCAGCGAAGGCACGATGCCCAGTGGCATCGAATACTACCTGCCGCTGTTCTTCGAACAGACCGCAACCCTGTTTGATTACCTGCCCGACGACATACTGATTCACCTGGATCACGGTGTCTTCGATGCCGCTGATGAGCTTTGGCACGAAATCGGCGAACGGTACGAGCAACGCCGGCACGACCAGGAACGGCCGCTGCTGCCGCCGAATCGGGTGTTCCTCGATCCCCGCGAGATCCGGGCTCGGACGACCGCCAGCCGGGCCGTGATCTGCAACACCGAATCCGCCGAGGTTCTGCAGCGCGGACCCGATCCGGACCAGGTGCGCTTTGCCAGCGAACCGCTACCCGAACTCGGCATTATCGTGCGTGACGGCGAGCAACGGCAGGCAATCGGCAACTGGGTCGCCCGGCAGGAGCGCCGGGTGCTGTTCGTCGCCGAGACCGCTGGGCACCGCGAGGCCCTGCTGGAGAGTCTGGCGCGGCAGCAGATTCGCCCGCGGGAGTTCCGTGGCTGGCAGCAGTTTCTGGAGAGTGATCAGGACATCGGCATCACCATCTCGCCGATGGAGCGTGGCGGCATCCTGCCGCAGAGCCGGTTGGCGCTGGTTACCGAAGCGGCGCTGTCGGGCAACCGGGCCCAACAGCGGCGCCGGCGCCGCCGCCAGGAACGTGATCCCGCGCTGATCATACGTGATCTCAATGACTTGCGGATTGGTGCTCCGGTCGTGCACGAAGAACACGGCGTGGGCCGCTATCACGGCCTGCAGACGCTGGATGTGGGCGAATACCCGACCGAGTTCCTGACCCTGGAATACGCCGGCGGTGACAAGTTGTACGTGCCAGTGGCCGCATTGCAGCTGATCAGCCGCTACAGCGGTGCCGACGAGGATCATGCGCCGCTGCATCGACTGGGCAGCGGCCAGTGGGAAAAGGCAAAGCGCAAGGCCGCGGAGAAGGTTCGCGACGTCGCTGCCGAATTGCTCGATCTCTACGCCCGCCGCGCCGCCCGACGCGGCACATCGATCGAATCCGGTATCGAGGAATACGCCGCCTTCGCCGCGGCCTTTCCGTTCGAGGAAACGCCGGACCAACAGGACGCAATAGATGCGGTTATCCAGGACCTGGCCTCGTCACAACCGATGGACCGGGTGGTCTGTGGCGATGTCGGCTTCGGCAAGACCGAGGTCGCCATGCGTGCCGCATTCGTTGCTGTCCAGGGCGGCTATCAGGTGGCGATCCTGGTGCCCACCACCCTGCTCGCCCAGCAGCACTACCAGAACTTCCGGGACCGCTTCGCCGACTGGCCGGTGCGCATCGGTCTGCTGTCGCGCTTTGGCGGCAGCAAGGCCAAGGCGCAGACAATCAATGATTTCCAGAGCGGCGACCTGGACATCGTCATTGGCACCCACAAGCTGCTGCAGAGCGACCTCAAGGCGAACAACCTGGGGCTGGTGATTATCGACGAGGAACACCGCTTCGGCGTGCAGCACAAGGAACGCCTGAAACAGCTGCGCGCCGAGGTCGACCTGCTGACCCTGACCGCGACGCCGATTCCGCGGACTCTGAACATGGCGCTGTCCGGCATGCGCGACCTGTCCGTGATCACCACCCCGCCGGCACGCCGGCTGGCGGTCAAGACCTTCGTCTCCGAGTGGAACGACGCGCTGATCCAGGAGGCCTGCCTGCGCGAACTCAAGCGTGGCGGCCAGGTGTATCTGCTGCACAACGACGTGAAGAGCATCGACCGCGCCGCGGAACAGTTGCAGGAGCTGGTGCCGCAGGCGCGAATCGGCGTCGCCCATGGCCAGCTGCCGGAACGGGAACTCGAACAGGTAATGCTGGACTTCTACCACCAGCGGCACAATGTACTGGTCTGCAGCACGATCATCGAGTCCGGTATCGACGTACCGACCGCGAACACCATCATCATCAATCGCGCCGACCGCTTCGGCCTGGCCCAGCTGCACCAGATGCGCGGTCGCGTCGGCCGCTCTCACCACCGGGCCTACGCCTACCTGATCGCTCCGCCACGCAAGCTCATGACCGCCGATGCGGTCAAGCGCCTCGATGCGCTGGCGGCACATGAGGACCTGGGGGTCGGGTTCACGCTGGCCAGCCACGACCTGGAAATCCGCGGTGCCGGGGAACTGCTGGGCGCCGAACAGAGTGGCCAGATCAGCGAGGTTGGCTTCACCCTTTACAACGATCTGCTGGACCGGGCGGTAAAGGACCTGAAGCAGGGACGCGAACCGGAGCTGGATAAACCGTTGCATCAGGGTACCGAGATCGAACTGCGGATACCCGCCCTGCTGCCGGAGGGCTATCTGCCGGACGTGCACACCCGGCTGGTGCTCTACAAGCGGATTGCGAACGCGGCAGACCACGAGGCGTTGAAGGACCTGCAGGTGGAGATGATCGACCGTTTCGGCCTGCTGCCGGCGGCGGCCAAGAACCTGTTCCGGGTCACCGAACTGAAGCTGGAAGCGGAACCGCTGGGGCTGAAGCGCATTGAGCTGGGCGAGAACGGCGGCCAGATCGTCTTCGGTGCCGGCACCCAGGTAGACCCCGGCGCCCTGGTCCAGTTGGTCCAGGGATCACCGGCGAGTTTCCGCCTGGAAGGCCAGGAACGGCTGAAGGTCGAACGCGAATTACCGGATGCCGACCAGCGCTTCGCCCTGGCGCGCGAACTGATCGATGCGCTTCGCCTGAAGGAAGCGGCCTAGGGAGGCGCTGGCTTATTCCCCGTCTGCGTGCGAGTAAGTCAGTGCGTCACTGAATCACAGCGACGGAATCATCTCCGCAAGTAGGCGGCGGACCTGTTCCATGCCGCCCTTCAGGACCTGTTCGATCTGGTCCATGGAGATCTCCTCGCCACCGAGGCCGGCCGCCCAGTTGGCACAGACCGCGCAAGTCGCGTAACTGATGCCCAGTTCCCGCGCCAACGCCGCTTCCGGCATGCCGGTCATCCCCACCATGTCACAGCCATCCCGGCGCAGCCGGCGTATCTCCGCCGCGGTCTCCAGCCGGGGCCCCTGGGTCGCCCCGTAGGTGCCTGCGGGCATCACGGATAGCTCCGCGCGTTCGGCACCAGCCAGCAACCGGCGGCGCAGATCCCGGTCATAGGGATGGGTGAAATCCACATGCGTGACATGGGGCAGATCATCCTCGAACAGCGTGTGTTGCCGACCCCAGGTGTAGTCGATGATCTGATCCGGAATCGCAAGCCGGCCCGGCCCCATTTCTTCGGCGATGCCGCCAACCGCGGCGACCGCGATCAGGCGGTCGACCCCCAGGTGGCGCAGTGCCCAGAGATTGGCGCGGTAGTTGACCCGATGGGGTGGGATTGTATGTCCGTAGCCATGCCGGGCCAGGAACATGACCTGCCGCCCGCACAGCTGGCCGTGGGTGATCGGGCCCGATGGCTCCCCATACGGCGTGTGCACGACCTCGCGGTGCGTAATCTCCAGATTGCGCAGACTGGTCAGTCCGGTACCACCGATAATCGCGACGCTCACGCTTGCTCCTCGTCATCCGGCGCCAGGGCGAGAATGCCCGGCAGGTTGCGCAGATAATCCCTGTAATCCATGCCGGCGCCAAACACATACCGGTCCGGCACCTCGAGGCCCACGTATTCCACGTCCAGCCCGGCAACACGGCGCTGGTGACGTTTGCGCACCAGCACCGCAGTGGCCACATCGCGGGCCCCCTGCTGCCGACAGAAGGCAATAATCCCCTTCAGGGTGTGCCCTTCGTCGAGAATGTCATCAAGGATCAGTACCGAACGATCGCGCAAACTCTCGGTGGGCCGCGCCAGCCAGTGCAGCTCTGCACCACCCCGGGTTTCACCCCGGTAACGGCTGGCGTGCAGATAATCCACGGTCAGCGGGAATTTCAGCCGGGGCAGCAGGCGACCGGACATCACCAGACCACCGATCATCACGCTCAGCACCAGTGGCATGCGGTCCCGGTAGTCGGCCGATATCGCGTCCGCCATGCGATCCAGGGCCGCATCCACGGCCGCCGGGGAATGGACTTCCTCGGCCCGCGACAGGATTGAATCGAGATGCTCGGGTGACATGTTGTTTTGCCCTGGCAGTGCGGAGTGGCTGGCATGGAACCACAAAGCCCCGCGCCAGACAAAGGCCGCGCAGGCAGCCGCGCGCGGCTGCGGAAATGCCGCTGAAATTGTTGTACCCTCTCGCGCCATGGAAAAAGACCACATGACAACCACCGATTTCCGCTCCCTGGGCCTGACACCGTCCCTGTTGGACAGCCTCGACGAGGCCGGCTACACGCACTGCACGCCAATCCAGGCCGCGACCCTGCCGCTGGCACTCAAGGGCAAGGACGTGGCCGGCCAGGCACAGACCGGCACCGGCAAGTCCGCCGCCTTCCTGCTGGCGACCATGCATCATCTGATGGAAACGCCGGTTGCCGAGGACAAGATCGGCCCCTGGGCGCTGATTCTTGCGCCGACCCGCGAGCTTGCCCTGCAGATTCACAAGGACGCCGAGTTGCTCGGCCGCTTTACCGGCATGAACCGGGTCGCGGTCTACGGTGGCACCGGTTACGAATCCCAGCGCCGCCAGATCGAGGCCGGCGTGGACATCATGATTGGAACGCCGGGACGGATCATCGATTTCTACAAGCAGGGCGTGTTCGACCTGAAGAACATCGAGGTGGTGGTGCTGGACGAGGCCGACCGGATGTTCGATCTCGGCTTCATCAATGACATCCGCTACCTGTTGCGGCGCATGCCGCCGCCGGATCAGCGCATCAACATGCTGTACTCGGCCACGCTGTCGCATCGGGTGATGGAACTGGCCTATGAGCACATGAACGAACCCGAGGTGATCCGCATCGAGGCGGAGCAGGTGACCGCTGACAAGGTCAACCAGCGGCTGTTCCACGTCGCCAAGGAAGACAAGATCCCGCTGCTGATCGGGCTGTTCAAGGCGCACGAGATGAACCGCACCATCGTGTTCGTCAACACCAAGCGCGGCGCAGACCATGTCACCGGTTATCTGCTGGGCAACGGTTTCGAGGCGGAGGTAATCTCCGGAGATATCCCGCAGACCAAGCGGGAGAAGCTGCTGCAGCGCTTCCAGAGCGGCGATCTGCCGATCCTCGTGGCCACCGATGTGGCCGCACGGGGACTGCATATCCCCGATGTCAGCCACGTGGTCAATTTCGATCTGCCGCAGGAGGCCGAGGACTACGTGCACCGCATCGGCCGCACCGCCCGCGCCGGCGCCAGCGGTGACGCTATCAGCCTGGCCTGTGACGAATATGTCTATTCACTGCCCGATATCGAAGCCTATATCGAGCAGAAGATCCCGACCGAGGTCGCCGACCCGGAGTGGATGGTCAAGCCGGAACCGCCCAAGAAAATCGCCCGCCGCAGCAACGGACCGAAAGGCCGTGGCGGGAATGGTAGCCGCAACGGCGGAAAACGTGGTGGTGGCGGTCGCCGACGTCCGGCGGCCAAGGCCGACTGAGTCGCATTGAATTACCTGGGGCACCTGTATTTCTCGGACAGCGATGGCCTGCACCGGCTCGGCAATCTGGGTGGCGACTGGATCAAGGGCCGGATCGAGGGTCTTGCGCTGCCACGTCGCATGCTCGACGGCGTGCGCCGGCATCGCTGGATCGACGCCACCACTGATCACCACCCCCTGCTCCGGGATGCCCATCGACTGTTCTCGCCGCACCGCCGACGGGCCGTTCCGATCATACTCGATGTGGTCTTCGACCATTTGCTGATCCACGACTGGAATGCCTTCGCCAGGCAACCGCTGGATGCCTTTCTGGATGGTTGCTATGCCGACCTGGAGGCAACCCGCGAATACTGGCCCGCGGCCGGTCGTGGCGTGCTGGACTCGCTGGTCAGGCGTCAGTGGCTGGAGAACTATCAAGACCCGGCAGTCGTCGCTGCCAGCCTGGAGCGCATCGGTACCCGCCTGCGTCGGGATATCGGCCTGCACGGTACGGAATCGGAAATCCGTGCCGCCCTGCCGGCGCTGCGCCCGCTACACCGCCGCGTGATGCGGGATCTCCATCAATCGCTGGCCGATGCTGCACAAGACCCCGTCGCGCCCTACACTGAGCAGCAGGATCGCTGAGCCGGCAGGAGGTGCGACCATGCACCGTGTAGGGGGCTTTCGTTTAACCGCGGTGTTGCTGCTTGCGCTGCTGCTGGCGGCCTGCGGTGAATCCGACACCTATCGCGACCTCAGCCCGGCCGAGAGCTACGAGGAATTCTTCACCCAGCTTGGCCGCGGCAACACCAACAGCGCGCTGGAAAAACTTGCCCCGGAGGGCGCGTTGGGCGATACCTTTCGCGGCGGCGCCTATTACATGATGGCGCGCAATGTCTCCGATCAGATCGAAGACCACGGCAGGCTGCGGGAAGTCCAGATCGACCGGGAAGACGCCTGGAGCGAGGAGGAGGTCATGATCGACGGCCGCCTGATCTTCGATGACGGCAAGGAAATGCCGGTGGCCATTCGTTTTACCCGCGAGAATGACCGCTGGGTGGGACAGCTCTAGGGAAACACTGATCTATTCGCACGCCTGCGCCCGAGACCTGTTTTGGTCATCTGGCAAGGCGCGGTGCCGGGTCGGTAGCCATAGAGCTACCGGGCCGGTGACGCAACGCAGCCAGGGGCCTGCCAGGACTGCCGCCTCCCGAAAATCACCGAAACTGTGCAGGAACAGGACGATGGCTTGCGGCTCATCGGCGGTCCAGCGGGACAGCGGCAGCAACAGCAGCCATGGGAACCAGGCCGGACAAGGACACGCTCACCGCCCTGCATGCGCTAGAAATTCAGGCGCAGGCCACCGACTGCGCCATACATCAGTTCCTGCGTTCCCATGTAATGCAGCGTGGCATCGGCGACTGCTTCCACCTGCTCGGTGAGCGCATAACCGAGGCCAAGACCAAAGCCGATCCGCGCCTGACTGGAGCCGCTCCCCGGATCACGATCCAGATAGCGATACACCGCGCCAAGTCGAACCCGGTGGAAGGCGTTTTCCGTCACATAGGTATTCAATGCGAGCCAGCCGCCAACGGTGGTGACATTCCGTTCCCTGCGTTCGCCACCACGGGTCCTGGTCACCGGATCAATGCTCCGCGACAACTCGAGCTCCAGGGCCAGGCTTGAGCGCGGCGAATCCACCGGCGTGTAGTTGAATTTCCGACCCAGCACCAGGCTGCCCAGCGTGCCGCTGTTCCAGCCTTCGAATGATTGCACCCCGGCACCCGCAAACACGTAGTAGCCGCGGGCACCGGCATCGGTGTCTGCACCAGTGTCGACCAACTCCGGGTCATCCTCGAATTCGTCGAGTGCCGGCAAGGTGGTCGCCAACAGCAGGCCGACACCGGCGACCAGGGCACGCATCATTGTTCTTGCCGTTCGTGTTGTTTTGCCCGATTCCATGCCCGCTCCCGTTCCTCGAAATCCACTGTGTCCAGGCGTTCGCCTCGTCCGGCCAGATGCCGTTCCATGTGTCGAAAACGTCGTTCAAATTTCCGGTTGGCCCGTCGCAGGGCCGCCTCCGGATCCAGCTCCAGGTGCCGGGCAAGATTCGCAGTCGCGAACAACAGGTCGCCGAGCTCGTCCTCCAGCCGCTCATGTCCACCGTGCTGGCGGTGTTCGGCGCGCAGCTCGTCCAGTTCCTCGGCTACCTTGTCAAACACGCCGTCGGCATCCGGCCAGTCAAACGCGACCCGGGCAGCCCGCCGGGTGAGCTTGACGGCACGCAACAGGCCGGGCATCGCCAGGCTGACGCCGGCCAGTGCCGAATCATCGTCCTGCGAGGCGCCGCTGGCGGCGCGTTCCTCTGCCTTGATGGCCTCCCAGCGCCGGGTTTGATCCTCGGCGCTCCGCACCTGCTCGTCGCCGAACACATGCGGATGCCGCCGGAGCATCTTGTCGGCGATACCCGCTGCCACCTCCGCGAAATCGAAATGACCGGCCTCTTCCGCCATGCGCGCATGAAACACCACCTGCAACAACAGGTCACCCAGCTCATCGCGCAACGCAACAAGATCATCGCGCTCTATCGCGTCGGCCACCTCGTAGGCTTCTTCCAGCGTGTATGGCGCGATGCTGCGAAACGTCTGTTGCACATCCCAGGGGCAACCAAATTGCGGATCGCGCAGCCGTCGCATGATGTGCAACAACTCACGCATCGCCAGCAGATCGTCCTGCGCCATCACATCGTCCATCGCCCAATTGCTCCCGAATCATTGCACCGCTGCCCCCGGATTGGAAACCGCAGAGGCGCTTCCCAAGGTGCAACATTTTGCCAGCGAAGCAAGTTGACAGGCCGACATGGCTTGCCTACCGTCGAGTTGCAACGTCGCGCCACCGGAACGAAGTGCTATCGGCGTGAAGCCGGCGACAATCAAGGTCAATCAGGCGGCAGACCTGAGGGAGATCCGGTATTGAGCAGACAGGCGCGAAAGCCCTTGACCGCCCGCGGTGAACGCACCCGCTGCAAGTTGCTCCATGCAGCCGAACGCGAATTCGGCGAATTCGGATTCCACAACGCATCCGTTAGCAGCATTACCCGGCGCGCCGGCGTCGCTCAGGGTACCTTCTATATCTATTACAGTTCCAAGGAAGCGATACTACGCGAGCTGGTCGACAGCATCGGGCAGAAGCTCCGGCGAACCCTGAAAGAGGCCACGGATGGTCTCGCCACCCGGATGGAAATGGAGCGCCAGGGGCTGCTGACATTCCTGGAATTCGCGATTCGCGAGAAGAACCTCTACCGCGTGGTACTTGAATCCCAGTTCATCGATGAATCGATTTATCGCGACTATTACGAACGCCTGGCCGAGGCCTACACGGCCCAATTGCAGCGCTCCCAGGAACTGGGTGAAACGCGTGCCGGTTCTGCCACGGCCCAGGCCTGGGCCCTGATGGGTATCGCCAACTTTCTGGGCCTGCGCTATTCCGTCTGGGAAGGCCGGCTGCCGCCTGCCGAGGTCGTCGATACGGTCATGGCCTTCATCGAAGGCGGCCTGACGCCCGAGGATGCCGCCGCTGCCGCGGCAAAGCGCTGTTAATCGCAATCGATCGCCAGATCCACGCTGCGAACCAGGCCAACCAGCAACTGGGCGATGAAACGATCCGCCTGATAGACGTTGTCAACGCCCTCCCGCTCCAGCGATTCCCTCGCCGCCTCGAGCTCCCGGGCCGCGAGACGCAATTGCGCCACGGCCCGGTTATGCCGGGCACGATGCAGGTCCGAATCAAGTTCCAGGGCAGTATCGAAAGCCTCAATGGCAAACTCCAGTTCGCCGCGGGCAGCCGTCAGGTTACCCAGACGAAACCAGGCCTGGGTACGGGACGGATCGCGCTCCACCACCTGCCGGTAAAGCGCCTCGGCTTCCTCCGGTTCGTCACCGTGGTAGGCATGCATGGCATGCGCTTCCAGCCGCAGAACCTGATTGTCCGGCCCGTCGCCCGCGCCGGGTAGTGCGGCGCAGCCGGCGAGACCGAACAGCAGTCCAACAAGTAACAGTGACCGCATGGAAAGCCTTACCCCCATTCAATGAGCACCAGACCGAGTCTGCGTTGGTGTGGCTCTGATGCGCTCTGTATCATAACCGGCATCAGCAAACCCCAATGCAGTTTCGGAATCCAGCACTATGCAGACAGGTCCAGCGCAAAGGCGCGCCAGCGTCGCGGTCAACGTGGGCGGCGTCATGGTTGGTGGCGAGCACCCGGTAGTCGTGCAGTCGATGACCAACACCGACACCGCCGACGAGGTCGGCACGGCAATCCAGGTTGCCGAGTTGGCGCGCGCCGGCTCCGAAATCGTTCGCATCACCGTGGATCGCGAGGACGCGGCGGCCGCGGTTCCGGGGATTCGCAAGCGGCTCGACGAGATGGGCCTGCGCGTGCCACTGGTCGGCGACTTTCACTTCAATGGCCACAAACTGCTGTCACGCTTTCCCGATTGCGCCGCGGCGCTGGACAAGTTCCGTATCAACCCGGGCAATGTTGGACGGGGTGCTCGCCGCGACGGACAGTTCGCCGAGATGATCCGGATCGCGGTCGAACACGACAAGCCCGTTCGCATCGGCGTCAACTGGGGCAGCCTGGACCAGGACCTGATGGCGCGCATGATGGACGAGAACGCCTCGCGCCAGCGGCCGCTGGACGCCCGCGATGTGATGATGGAGGCATTGATCACATCGGCACTGGACAGCGCGGTCCGGGCCGAGGAACTGGGCCTGGGCCACGACCGGATCCTGATCTCCTGCAAGATGAGCGGCGTGCAGGACCTGATCCGGATCTATCGGGACCTCGCCGCGCGCTGCGACTACCCGCTGCACCTGGGACTGACCGAGGCCGGCATGGGCTCGAAAGGCATCGTCGCCTCCTCCGCCGCCATCGGTGTGCTGCTGCAGCAGGGAATCGGCGACACTATCCGTATCAGCCTGACGCCTGAACCCGGCGCCCCCCGGACCCAGGAAGTGGTGGTCGCGCAGGAGCTGCTGCAGACCATGGGTCTACGCGCCTTCACGCCGCTGGTTGCAGCCTGCCCGGGCTGCGGCCGGACCACCAGCACGCTATTCCAGGAGCTCGCCGGCGAGATCCAGCAGTTCGTGCGCGAGCGCATGCCCAGCTGGCGGCAGTCCTATCAGGGCGTCGAGGACATGAGCCTTGCGGTGATGGGCTGCGTGGTCAATGGCCCCGGCGAAAGCAAACACGCGAACATCGGCATCAGCCTGCCCGGCACCGGCGAACGGCCGGTAGCACCGGTTTACGAGGACGGCGAGAAAACCGTGACCTTGAAGGGCGAAAACCTGGCTGCCGATTTCAAGGCCGTGATTGAACGCTATGTGGAACGGCGCTATCCGCCACTCCACGCCGGCACCGAACAGCGCCAGACGGGCGGGTGAGCCACGCCCTGGGTGCGCCGAGCGCCGGGGTCAGCAGCGTTCCGGATCCACTGTCCAGCCATGGTTGACCGGACCGGCACCCCGGCCAAGTGGCCGGGTGCTGCGAATCGCCTCGAGCAGATAGTTCCGGCCACGCTCCACGGCGGTCCTCAAGTCGTTTCCCTGGGCCAGGGCCGCGGCAATGGCCGAAGCCAGGGTGCAGCCGGAACCGTGGGTATGCCGTGTCGGCAAGCGCTGGTGCTCGAACACCTCGACCCCCTGCGCGGAAGCCAGCACGTCCTGCAAGGCGTCACCCGGCAGGTGGCCGCCCTTGAGCAATACGGCGGTACCCGCGCGTTCAGCCAGTCTCCGAGCGGCCTCGGGCATATCCGGGCCGGATTCTACCGGCCTGCCTAGCAAGGCTGCCGCCTCCGGCAGATTGGGCGTCAGCAGCGTTGCCTGCGGGATCAGATGCTGCCAGAGGGCGTCAAGTGCATCGGTATCCAGCAGCCGGGCCCCGCTCTGCGCGACCATGACCGGATCGACCACCAGGGGGCAGCGGTTTGTCCATGGCGCCAGTTCACCGGCCACTGCCTCGACCGTGACGGCATCATGCAGCATGCCGGTTTTCAGGCTGTCCGCACCGATGTCATCCAGCACCGTTCGGATCTGAAGCCGGAGGAAGTCCACCGGAACCGGATGAACCCCGTGAACACCGAGGGTATTCTGCGCGGTCAGGGCGGTGATCGCGGTGGCCGCGTAGGCGCCCATGCAGGTGATCGCCTTGGTATCCGCCTGGATTCCGGCGCCGCCACCGGAATCCGAGCCGGCGATAACCAGGACGCGTCCCGACGAAGTTCCCTGATTCATCGCAGTTTTTCCTCGAGGCTTCGTCGATCCAGCTTGCCGGCCCCGGTCAACGGCAGTTGCTGCAGGAAATGCACCCGTTTGGGCACCTTGAAGGCCGCCAGTTGCTCGCGGCAATGGCCGAGGATGGTCACTTCCGCCTCTGCCGGATCAACGCCGTCACCGATCACCACGGCCGCGATCGGCACCTCGCCCCAGCGCGAATCCGGTGCCGCGACAACCGCGGCCTGGCGCACCACTGGCAGAACCTCCATGACCTGCTCGATTTCCTCCGGCGAGACATTCTCGCCGCCACTGATGAACATGTTGTCGGCGCGACCGATGATCCGGACCAGGCCATCCGCTTCCTCGAGTGCCAGATCGCCGCTGAAGACCCAGCCATCGGCAAGCAGGGCCGCCCGGGTCCGCTCCGGATCACCCAGATAACCGGCAAAACTGTGCATGCTGCGCAGGCAAAGCACGCCCGCCTCTCCGCGCGGGACATCGCTCATCGTCTCGGGATCGACAATCCGGTAATCGCCATGCGGCATCGCCGTGCCGATGCTGTGCTGTGCATGACGCAGGTTCGTAGCGGTGGCGTCGGGCGGCGCATGAATGAAGTTGGATGGTCCTGCCTCGGTCAGGCCGTAGGCCTGGCGCACCGCGATACCGCGTTCGACGAAAGGTGCCATGACTTCCCTGGCGCAGGGCGCGCCCGCGGTGGTGATCGCTTCAAGCGTGGCCAGCGATGTGTCGGCGAACGAGGGCGCGGCGGCAATCAGGCTGAGCATGGCCTCGACGGCGCCGAAATGCCGAATACGCTGCTGGTCGACCAGATCCAGCAGGCGCTCCGGATCGAATTGCCCCATCAACACCGAGAAGCCACCACCATGCAGGATCGGTGTCAGCGAGTTCCAGCCGCCGACGTGAAACAACGGAAACGTGACCAGTTCGCGCGCGTCCATGGTGCCACCACCGGCGACAATCAGTTCCAGCGCATTCCAGATCATCTGCCGGTAGGGAACGATGCACACTTTCGGCGTTGAAGTCGTGCCACCGGTATGGATGTACAGAAACACATCGGTCATCGCCAACGGGCAATTCGCCTCGCTGCCGCGCCCGGTCTGCAGCATTTCCGCATCATAGCTCTCGCCGTGATCCACGATCTCGAGGCGGTACTCGAGCGACTCGGGCTGTTCGAGCGCCGCGGCGAGATTGTCGAAGGTGTCCTCGCTGACCAGCAGACGGGGGCGAATTCGATGCAGTAACGCATTCAGCTCGCGTGGTCGCAGCCGGTAGCTGAGTGGCGCCAGTATGATGCCGACCTTGCCGCAGGCCAGGTAGAAATCCACCGCCTCCACCCGGTTGTGCAACATCAGCGCAATGCGGTCGCCCTTGCGCAATCCCCGGACCCGGGTCAGCCAGTGAGCAAGCGCGTTGGCCCGTGCGTTCAGTTCCGCGTAGCTGAACGTGGTGCCACGCAAGTCGTCGTAGAGGGCCGCCCGGTCGGGCGCGACCCTGGCCCAGCGACCGACCCAGTTGCCGATCCAGTCCATCGGCTGTGTTTCCATGGGCTGCACGCGGGTCATTGCCTGCCCTCCTCTGCTGGCATTTGGGGATTTCCGGTGCCCGGACTGTGTCCGGCGCGACCAGCCGCCCCCTTCTTCCGTTTTGCGTTTATTGTGCGGCAAGCAGGCGGCTTGTCATACTCGCCGGCTGGAGCGACACGTTTCGACTACGGGGATCCAAGCACGTGGAATTGATCGACATCGGCGTCAATCTCGGAAACCGGGCCTTTGCGGACGACCTGGAAACCGTTCTCGAACGCGCCGCGGCGGCCAGCGTCCTGGCAATGGTCGCAACCGGAACCACGGTCAAAGAGTCGCGCAAGGCCGCCGAAATCGCGGCGCGTTTCCCGCGTCAGGTCGTCAGTACCGCCGGCGTCCATCCGCACCACGCGGATTCGCTGACCACCGAGGGACTGCAGGAGTTGCGGCAACTGGCGGCCCTGCCGGAAGTCGTCGCCATCGGAGAAACCGGGCTCGACTTCAATCGGGATTTCTCACCGCGCCCTGACCAGGAGAAGGCCTTCGCCGCACAACTGGAACTGGCCGTTGAGCTCGAAATGCCGGTATTCATCCACCAACGGGATGCGCATGCCCGGCTGTTGCCGATCCTGCGGGAGTACCGCGATGACCTGGTGGACGCCGTGGTCCACTGCTTCACCGACACCCGCGAGGCCCTGCACGATTATCTGGATCTGGACCTCTACATCGGCGTCACCGGATGGATCTGCGATGAACGCCGCGGCGAGACGCTTCGCGGCATTGTCCGGGACATTCCGGCCAACCGCCTGCTGATCGAGAGCGACGCGCCCTATCTGTTGCCGCGCACCCTGAAGCCGAAGCCGAAAAACGGGCGCAATGAACCCGCCTATCTCGGCTACGTGCTGGAGGGCGTCGCCGAACACCGTGGCGAGGACCTGGAACAGCTTGGGGCCACGACCTCGGCCAACGCACGTCGCTTTTTCCGCCTTGGGCGCGGCCTGCGGATCAGTGACAAGGAGGGAGTCGACCTTGGGCCGGAGCTTCGTAGCCAGTAGCGCTGTTCGGCGGCAGCCAGCCTCGTTAGCCGTCGCTAACGCACCGGCGGCACAACGCCGCAAGGACTGAACCCGGCCGGGGGTCCTGGGCGGGCGCGCAAATAAATCAACGTTTCCTCAAAGCTGGAGCGCAGCAGCGGCATCCTCGAGCACGCCAAGGCCTGCCCCCCGGCGGTGGGCATTTTCGCTGATGTGGCGCCTGAACCGGCGAGCACCCGGCACGCCCTGGAACAGGCCCAGCACGTGCCGGCTCATGGCGCTCAGTGCCGTGCCGTCCCGCAACTCGGCATCGACGAACTCCAGGTAGGCCTGATAGACGGTCATCCGATCCGGCGCCGACTCGAGGTCGCCGAACAGCCGTCGATCCGCCTCGGCCAGGATCCATGGCGTGTGATAGGCGGCCCGGCCAAGCATCACGCCATCGACGTAACGCAGGTGTTCCTCCGCCTCGTCAATCGAGGCGATCCCCCCATTGATCACGATCTCGAGCTCCGGCAGCTCCTGCTTCAACCGGTAGACACTGTCATAGCACAACGGCGGCACATCCCGGTTCTGCTTCGGACTCAGCCCCTGAAGCCAGGCCTTGCGCGCATGAACGATGAAATGCCGGCAACCGCTCTCCGCCACCCGATCGACGAAGTTGCGCAGGTCCGCATAATCGTCCATGTCGTCAATGCCGATCCGGGTTTTCACGGTAACCGGTAGATCCACGGCACTGCGCATGGCACGAACCATCAGCGCGACCCGTTCCGGTTCTGCCATCAGGCAGGCACCGAAGCGACCCGATTTCACCCGGTCGCTGGGACAGCCGATGTTCAGGTTCACTTCATCGTAGCCGTAGCGCTGCGCCCAGCGGGCACACGCGGCAAGTTCGTCCCCGGCGTTGCCGCCAAACTGCACGGCCAGTGGATGCTCGGCCTGATGAAACGGCAGGAACTGGGCATGCTTGCCATGCGCAATCGCCGCCGCCGGCACCATCTCGGTATACAGCAGGCAGTGCCGCGAAATGAGCCGCAACAGGTAGCGCGCGAAGCGATCGGTGCACTCCATCATCGGGGCAACACTCAGACGATGGGCGGGAAACGGCTGCATATCCGGACTCGACGCTCGCACAACGGGAGCCGAAGTGTAAGGAATCAACGGCCGGTGCGCACCCGCCAGCCAACAGGGAAATGCCGATTTATTGCCGCCGCTCATCCATCCGCACAGGCTGGCACCAAGTGGCATGGGACTCGCTGCAGGTCTGACACGTCCGGGACAACGCCACCGCACGGCTTGGCACCGAGTGCCGCGGGAGGAGAAGGTTGGCTCCGGACCTGTTGGACCGAAGGTACGTCAGTCCGGAGGCAAGCTTGTCCTTCCACGGCATGGGGACTGGTTTCGGGTACGGTCCGATACCGTCGAAAACAATTACAGGTGAACCCGCGACGCCTTGAGGGAGTCGCAGTTTCAGTAGCTGACCTTTGACCCGCCGCAAGGAGGAGCACCATGCAGACGATCACCCGATTGGCCGCCGTGGCCGCGCTCGCGATGCCGCTTGGTCTGATGGCTGAAACACCGAACGTCGAGCCCGGTGAATGGGAATTCACCACGACCATCAACATGGAAGGTGGTCAGGCGATGCCGGAACAGAGCCATACCGATCGCGAATGCCTGACCGAGTCGGATATCGAGTCCGTCGAGGACACGCTGCTCAGCAGTGTTGGCGAATGCCAGGTCATGAGCACCGACATCACCAGCGAGGGCATGGATTTTCAGATGACCTGCGACCTGGAAGGTCAGGTCGCTGAAGTCGGTGGCGAATACACCTTTGACGGCGACAGTATGACCGGCAAGATGCGGCTGGACATGATGGCGCCGGCTGCAGCCGAAGTTCAGCCGGGGGAAGATCCGAACGGGGGCATGCAGATCTTCACCGACATCTCCGGGGAGCGAATCGGCGACTGCTGATACCAGCGCTGGAACCTCACATGAAGAACCGGACCGGCCTACGCGGCCGGTCCATTTCTGGCAAAATCTCCAAATCGGTGGTAAAAGGCTGACAGGACGAATAATTCGTCCTTGCCATGGTTTCGGGGGTCATGCGCCAGAACGACTTTCAACTGGTACTTTTCGGCACTGAACACTGCCACCTCTGCGAGCAGGCACAGGACGTACTTGCCGGATGCGGGCTGGCCGATGACTACAGCCTGATTGATATCAGCACTGACGATCGACTGATGGAACTGTACGGTCTCCGGATTCCAGTGCTGGCCGCCGATGCAAGGGAGCTCGACTGGCCTTTCGACCATCACGCCGTCCAGGATTTCCTGGCCTCCGCCGGAGAACAATACTGATGTGGTCTCAACCGATTGCCCTGCGACTGGTCCTTCTGTTCATCCTCCTTCTGATCCCTGTGCTGTCCGTGTCCGCCACCGAACGCTGGGTGCTGGTGGACACCGCCAAGAAAACGGTGGCCGTCTATGACGGCGAAAACACAGTACGTACATTCGAAGGCGCGGCGATCGGGCGTGGCGGAACATCGACCGTGCGCAGCCGCGGCGACAACACCACGCCATTGGGAGAGTTCCGAATTCACTGGATTAACGAGGAGAGCCAGTTCCACATTTTCCTGGGACTCGATTTTCCGGATTTCGAACACACCAGAAAGGCCTATGCCAACGGTAAACTCGGAATCGACCAGTTCCTGCAGGTCACCGATTCGCTCCGCTCCAACCGCGTCCCGCCCCAGACAACGGATCTCGGCGGCCATATCGGGATTCACGGGGTCGGTAAAGCGGATGCGGACGTACACGCCGTGTCGGACTGGACCAGAGGCTGTGTGGCCCTCACGGATTCCCAGATCGAGGATCTGCTTGAGATGGTCGAAATTGGGACCCGGGTCGTTGTTCAATAGGCCGGAATGTCGCTTTTTGGTAACAGGTTCCCGGTCATCCCGTTGAATCTTTGCTTTATTTTCGATAAATGAACGGAACACCTTTGCAAGGTGCGTTATTGGTCCTAGAATGATTTCGAGTTGCTGGTCATGGGGGACTGGCACGACAACAACGTTGATACGCAAGGAGACAGTGAAATGACCGATAGCTTGAGCAAGCTGCTGAAGGTTTCCGCTCTGGGCGCCGCCCTCGCCTTTGTCGTGGGTTGCGCAACCACCGCTGATGACGAGCTGACGCTGGAAGACGTGAACGCCAAGGCTGATGAAGCCCTTTCCACTGCCAACCAGGCTCGTACCGATGCGGCCGAGGCAAATCGCACTGCCACCTCCGCGCAGAATCGTGCCAACCGGAACAGCGAGCGGATCGACGAACTGAACCAGAAGATCGACCGGATGTTCGAAGAATCCATGATGAAGTAAGACGCTTCATCGGGAATGCAAAAAGCCCCGCCTGGTGCGGGGCTTTTTTTTGGGTTCATCGCAGATCAGCGTGAAAGCTGAGCCAAGGGGGCGGTGGCTCAGTGGGCTAAATTCGGTTGGGCACCACTCCGACCGATGACCACCACAAAGGACTACCGCCGTGACGGAGGCTAATCCTCTGGGGCTGTTCTGGGAAGGTTCTGAACGAGCACAGCATCAGCTCCTTGACGAGCAGACACTGCGGATTCGTCTCCGTCCGATGGCGGATCATCCACCCATCTGCGGCCATGCGGCCAAGCCACATTCCTCGTCCGCGATGTCGCCATCCGCCGGGGTCGCGAACGCGATCTGTTGTCGTACGGGGTTTACCTTGAGGCGCCGGTCCACCGTGTCCGGTGCCCGCGCTCTGGGCCGCGCCGGGCGCGCATTGCCTGGCTGACCGGCCGCCGTGCCCCACGCAGGCGATGGTCGACTGGGGTGAAGCCCTGGTGCGACTGAAGCCGGTGCGTCATGTGGCCGAGCCGTTGGGCCTGCACTGGCACACGGTCCAAGCACGCGCGCCGAGTCATCAAGCGCAGTCGCTGGCTGCTCCTGCGCAACCGCGACAACCTCACCGGCGAGCAAGCCCCAAAGACTCGACGAGTTGCTCGCCGCGAATGCTCCGCTGATAACCATCGATGTGCTGAAAACCCAACTCAAGGAGCCCTGGTACCCACCGTCCGAGGAGGAAGCCAAACGCCGTTGGGGCAGCTGGTACCAACTCGCCATGTGCAGCGGCTTGCTACCGGTCATGCGTTTCGCCAAGCGCCTGCGACCCTACCTCCGGGGTAACGTCGCCAGCGCCCGCTATCGCCTCAGCACCTGCGTCCTCGAGGGTATGAACAACCGGATCAAGGTCATCAGGCGCATGACTTACTGCTACCGAGATGCCGACTACTTCTTCCTCAAGATCAAGGCCGCCTTTCCCTGTAAAGCGCGGTGAACCTTTTTTCCGGAAAAACTGATCAGTCTGTCGTGAGGACGCGAACAAATCAACGCCCGTTTTTGGATCCATTTTAAAGTGTCTGAATCTCTTTTTGTTTCGTTCTCGTTTCTCATTTCGCGAAAATGACACACACTGGCGCAGAACTGATTCATCTTGAATCGTTTCTGCATTCTCCTCTCGGCAAAAAATGGAGTAGTCACCCGTCCGCGTCACAGCCTGACTGGGCTTGTGCATTTTTCCTTGCCCATTGGCACGGAACTTGACTCAAGGAGAAGAAACACAGAGTCACGCCACCAGATAAGGAGTATTTGAGATGCGTAACAATGTCCTGGATTCGCGACACCGTGCGCTTGGTTCGGATCTCGGCGGCGGATCCTATAACGATATGGCCGTGCCCTGGTCCTACGCCAGCGATCCATTCGACGAGGTGGCGGCCACCCGCACCCGCGCCGGCCTGTTTGATCTGTCGGCGGTACTCACCGCGCGGGTGGGTGGGCCGGAGGCCGCTGTGGTGGTTGATCATCTGCTCAGCTGCGATTGTCAGGCACTTGCTGTGGGTTCCGCTCGGGTTGCCAGCGAACTCAATGACGCGGGGCATATCGTCGACGACGTCATCGTGTTGCGTGCCGCGGATGACGTCTTCCTGCTTTGCCATGGCGGAGGCGCAACCCCCGATAACCTGCGTGCGAGCGCGGAGGGACGCGATGCTAATGTCCGTTGGGAGGACGACCTCAATATTCTCGCTGTTCAGGGACCCCGAGCCGCCGCGGTGCTCCAACCGCACTGCGCGCAGGATCTTTTCAAGCTGAGCTGGTTCGAGCATGTCGAGACGACGCTGTTCGGCTGCCAGGTACGAGTCCTTTGCGGCGGTTTCACCGGAGAGCATGGCATTGAGATCTACTGCCGTGCCGACGACGCGGGCAAATTGTGGGATGCAGTCGTCGATGCTGGCAGGGACCACGGTCTGATGCCTGGTTCCTGGACGGCGCTCAACACCATGCGAACCGAGGCAGGACTGCTGTTCTACCCGCTGGATATGCCCGAGGGAGACGTCACACCCTGGGAAGTAGGTCTGGGGTGGACCATCGCAACCGAGGGTGATTATCGAGGCCGTGCGGCGGTTCTGGCCGCCAGGGGCAAGGAACGGTTTCGCCTGGGCGGCATCTGGGTGCGCCATGAGGTGGCGGTGGAGGCCGGTGCGACCATCCTGGTGGGCGATCAGGACGCAGGTTTGGTCACAAGCCCCATCTACAGTCGGTTCCTCATGCAGTCGGTCGCTCTTGCCCATCTCAAGCCTGCAGCCCAGGCGCTCGGCACGACGATTCAGGTAAAAAACCCGGATGGTACCGTTTATGACGGAAACGTCGTCCGTTGCCCGTTTTACGATCCTATGCGACTTCGAATTACCAAGAAATAGCGACTGTTTTCCTGTAATCAGGGCCCACCATAAACGACGATCTGGGCATGTAATGTGGACGGTAACTATGCGTCATACCTTCACCGGTGTTTCTGGATCTGTAGGTCTTGTTTCTACAGAAAACATGCACCTTATGTTTCGCATTGTTGGTTTAACTGTTTAAGGATATGGGTGCCGCAATATTCGGTTGTCGGGGCCCGATAACGAGGAGGAGATCATCATGGCTCGCGATCCGCGATACGACATACTTTTTACTCCGATAAAGATCGGTCCAAAAACCATTCGCAACCGGTTTTACCAAGTGCCGCACTGCATCGGCGCTGGCACCAATAGTCCCGGTTTCCAGATGGCGCACCGTGGGGTGAAAGCCGAAGGCGGCTGGGGTGCCGTCAACACCGAACAGTGCTCCATTCACCCCGAGTGTGATGATACCTTGCGGATTACCGCCCGAATCTGGGATGACGGCGATGTGCGCAACTTGCGTCCGATGGTGGATCACGTCCACAGCGCCGGATCCCTTGCCGGATGCGAGCTGTTCTACGGGGGCGTGCACGCCCCGGGGCTGGAGACACGAACCATAGCGCGTGGCCCGAGCCAGTATAATTCGGATTTCACCACCGTTCCGGGATGCCCAGGTTTCACGTACAACCATGCGGCGGACAAGGACGAACTGCTCCGGCTGCAGCAGCAATATGTGGATGCGGCACTGCGGGCGCGGGACGCCGGCTTCGACATCGTCAATGTGTATGGCGCCCACGCCTACGGGCCCATGCAGTGGCTTAGCCCCTACTACAACCGGCGCACGGATGAGTAT
Source organism: Methylonatrum kenyense (assembly GCF_023195885.1). Classification (GTDB taxonomy): domain Bacteria; phylum Pseudomonadota; class Gammaproteobacteria; order Nitrococcales; family Aquisalimonadaceae; genus Methylonatrum; species Methylonatrum kenyense. Next base: position 117,199 of record NZ_JALPKO010000006.1, on the reverse strand, counting down.
GGTGGCAGTTTCGAGAACCGGGCCCGTTTCTGGATCGAGGTGCTGGAGAAGATCCGCAAGGCGCTGAACGATGACTGTGCCCTGGTGACACGCTGCGCGGTTGACACCCTTTACGGTCCCGCCGGCGTCGAGATCGGCGAGGACGGCCTGAAGTTCATTGAGCTGGCATCGCCCTATCTGGACATGTGGGACGTCAACCTCGGTGACATCGCCGAGTGGGGCGAGGATGCAGGCCCATCGCGCTTCTACACGATCGGTCACGAGAACGACTGGCTGCGCTACGTCAAGCAGGCCACCAATAAACCTGTGGTCGGTGTTGGACGGTACTACGATGCCGAGAAGATGCTGGAAGTCATCAACTCGGGCATTGTGGATGTGATCGGCGCGGCACGCCCGTCCATTGCCGATCCGTGGCTTCCCCGCAAGATCGAAGAGGGTCGCATTGACGACATTCGCACCTGCATCGGCTGTAATGTCTGCATCTCGCGCTGGGAGATGGGCGGCGTGCCGTTCATCTGCACCCAGAACGCCACTGCCGGCGAGGAATACCGCCGTGGCTGGCATCCGGAGAAGTTCGAACCGGCGAAATCGGACCATGACGTCCTGGTAGTCGGTGCAGGTCCGGCGGGTTCAGAGTGCGCCCGCGTGCTGATGGAGCGCGGCTACACGGTTCACTTGGTGGACGCCAGGGACAAGATCGGCGGCTATGTCAATGATGTGGCAACACTGCCCGGCCTTGGAGAGTGGGGATTCCATCGCGATTATCGCGAGACCCAGCTCGAAAAGCTTGTGAAGAAGAACAAGATGTGCCAAGTGGCCTTGGGGCAGAAACCAATGACGGCCGACGACATACTGGCTTACGGTGCATCCCGGGTGGTCATTGCCACCGGCTCCAAATGGAGCACCACTGGGGTGAACCACCGCACCCACGAGCCAATTCCGGGAGCGGATGCCAGTCTCGCCCATTGCCTGACTCCCGAGCAGGTTTTCGAGGGCAAGAAGCCGGTCGGAAAGCGAGTAATGATCCTCAACTATGATCCCTACTACATGGCCCCGAGCCTGGCCGAGAAGTTTGCCAGGGACGGTCATGAGGTCACGGTTGCCACCGTCTGCGAGTTGGGTGCCTATATGCACTACACGCTGGAAGGGCCGAACGTGCACCGGCTCATTCACGAACTCGGCATCACTGTACTCGGCGACATGGCCTGCTCGAGGGTGGAAGAGGGCAGGGTCGAGCTCTTCAATATCTGGGGAGATGGCTACAAACGCGAGTACAAGGGTGCCGGTAAGTTGCCCCGGAAGGAGAACGACACCCACAAGTGGTACGAATGCGACACGGTGATTCTGGTCACGGGTCGGCAGTCGGAGGATGGACTCTATCGAGAGCTCAAGGCACGCAAGGACGAATGGGGAAAAAACGACATCACGGACGTGTTCGTCATCGGTGATGCCGAAGCCCCCCGCCTGATTGCCGATGCCACCTTCGACGGTCACCGCCTGGCTCGGGAGATCGAGGACGAGGATCCGCAGCACCAGAAGCCCTTCAAGCGCGAGCAGCGGGCCTGGGGCACGCCCTACAATCCGGACGAAAACCCCGAGCTCGAATGGCGGCTGTAGGGTTTCCGGCAAAGCCCTGAAGGGGAAGACGTGTGGTCCGGCCTTTGGCCGGGCCAACCCTTTTTTGGTTCATGTCGGCTGCGTCGTCATCTCCAGGCGCCGGACCTGAGCCGGTCCCGACGCCTGATCATGGATGCGTTTTCCCTCCACAAGGGCCGCCGCTACGCCACGGTGGCCATCTCTGCCGACACCAACAGGTCTTGTGGGTTGGCGAGGGGCGCTCGCGCGCCGCGGTGCGCCCGTTCTTTGAATGGCCGGGCAAGCAAGCCTGTAAACGCATCGAGGCCATGGACGGCCATGGACCGTGAGGTGCAGCACCACTACCCGAACGCCGCCGTGGTCTACGACCTCTTCAATGTCGTGGCGAAATTCGGCCGCGAGGCTGTCGACCGCGTGCGCGTCTCTTGTCGAAGAACAGCCGGATTGCCGTCAGCCTCCGAAAATCACCAAAGTGACGGTGACTCCTGACCGCGTGCGACGTCCCGCGTGTCCCGTCCCGGCTCCTCGAGAATCGCCACCGGAAGACCATTGCTCGTCTGTATCGCAGCCCGCAACTGATCCCGATCCACCCGTCCGGCTGGATGCTGATCAAGCACCTTCACCACTTCCTGGACAGCCTTGTTGTAGGACCTTGCCTCATCGAGGTCGTCCTCCTCCATCGGCGGGAACGCCTGCACGAACAACTGACCCGAGGCCCAACCAACCTTGTACGGCTCGTTCATGATCCGGACTTCGGTGCCACGCGGCAGGCGATTGAAGATGTACTCGATGTCTTCCGGAAACATCCGGATACAGCCATGGGTCACGCGCATGCCCACGCCTGCGGGCCGGTTGGTCCCGTGAATGAAGTAGCTCGGGATATCCAGCCCGATCGCATGCCGGCCAAGCGGGTTGTCCGGCCCCGGGTCCACCCGTCGCGGCAGACTCCGGCCCTCGTTGGCGTGGCGCTCACGCACCGATGCCGGCGGATACCAGGCAGGATCCTTCACGTGCCCGGTAACCCGCGTAGTGCCGATTGGCGTACTCCAGTCCAGGCGGCCGACACTGATCGCATAGGTTTCCACCACCGGTCGCTCACCCGGTTTCGGCTCCGGATAGTAGTACATCCGCATTTCCGGCAGATTGATGACCAGTCCCTTGCGGGGTCCAGGCGGCAGGATATAGCGGCTGGGGATCACGACTTCGGTGCCCTCGCCCGGGATCCAGATATCCACACCCGGGTTCGCCATACGCATGGCTTCGAAACCGATCCCGTAACGACGACCGATATCCAGCAGGGTGTCCTCGTCGCGCGCCTCGACAATCTGGATCTCACCCACCACATCGACGTCATTCGGCGGCAACGGAAACGCGTTTCGCTGCCTGCGCTCCTTCAGCGCCGCGTCCTCGTCCGCCTGCTCCTGCGCGGACTCGGAAATATCAACCTGGGTGCCATCGACCTCTTCATCCATGGCCTGAACCGAGGCCGCAGCCAGAAACGGCATGCTCATCGCAAAGGCGAGGAGCATGCCGGTCATTGAAAACGAATCACTTGCTCGATTCATGAGTTCACATCCAAAGACTCGATGACCATGAGGATATAATGGCCCGATTCGACGATTAGCGAAACTCCATATCCGGTTCTCAGCATTTCCTTAAGGAAACACGGATCTATTCCCGCGTCTGCGCCCGCGACCGGTTTTGGTCATCTGGCAAGGCGCGGTGCCGGTTCGGTAGCCCTAGCTACCGGGCCGGGGACGCAACGCCGCCAGGGGCCAAAACCGGCCGGGCCCTTCGGGTTGGGCCGCATTTTCCCCGAATGCTGTGTTGCGCTGCTTGACCGCAGAGTAACTGCGGCGCTGCGCAGCGCGCCTTGCTCGGAAAAAATGTGGACTCCAACGCAGGCGTGCGAATAAATCCGTGTTTCCTTAACGCTCGGCCCGCAGGGTACTCTCCATCAGACAACGCAGGATACACGCTGTCGCGCCCCATATCCGGTGGCCTTCAAAGTCGATGGCGAATCCTGAATACGTTCTTTCGCCGCGTCGCAACAGGTGCGGCTGGTACGCGCAGGGATCCAGTGCGACCGCTAGCGGCAGTTCGACGACGTCTGCGACCTCTCTTGGATCCGGAGTCAGGAGCGGCGGCTCCGCCACGAGGCCCAGGACGGTATGCACGATGAAACCGGTGCCGGTCTGGAACGGGCCGAAATGGCCGAGTGTTTCAACCCGGTTCGCCGCCAACCCGACCTCTTCCATGGCCTCGCGCAACGCAGTGTCGACCACGGATTTGTCACCGGCCTCGACGCGCCCACCCGGTAAGCTGATCTGGCCGGCGTGATGCGGCAGCTCATCACTGCGTCGCGTCAAAAGTACAGTGGATCCCGCCTCACGCTGCATCACCGCGAGCAGCACCGCAGCTTCCCGTGCCCCGGACCAGTCCAGCGCAAACGGCGACCGTGGCGACACTTCGCCTGCCAGCATCAGCCGCTGACGCAACTGCACCTCTGGACTCAGCTCATCCAATGCCCGATTCATCCTGACTTGCAACGCTGGGAAAACATGCGCCGAACGTCGAAGCGTTGTCCACTACCCCCGCCCGGGGCTCTGCGCCCGCGGAACGGCTAATGCAGTGAAAAGCTCGCGCCCCCTGGGTGGACAACACCGACGGAAATCCGATCACTTTCCGGAGAGACAACCTTGGCGGGTCGGCAAGAAGGCGAACCGGGGATGGTTGCAGCACAGGGGGAGGGATTTCTTGCCGCTCCGCGGCTGCGGGCTCCCTCCGCTGCGCTTCGGGAGTCGAACCGACTTGTCTGTCCGGGGGGTTCGATTCCCTGATTGTTGATGGCGGAGAGGGAAGGATTTCTTGCCGCTCCGCGGCTGCGGGCTCCCTCCGCTGCGCTTCGGGAGTCGAACCGATTTGTCTGTCCGGGGGGTTCGATTCCCTGATTGTTGATGGCGGAGAGGGAGGGATTCGAACCCCCGGGCCCTTGCGGGCCAACGGTTTTCAAGACCGCCGCATTCGACCGCTCTGCCACCTCTCCGTATTCTTTGCCTGCCTCATTGTGCGCCGCCGCTGGCCATTGAGGCCCGGCTCGGCGCAGAGAGGGAGGCATTGCTGCGGTGCACTGTCGTGCTGCCCGCGTATCGTCCGACCCGCTGGACGCCGACTTAGTCCGTCGCGCGGGTATTGTCGGCGGGCTTGCACGTCCGGCGCAAGGGTCCTATTCGGCAACGACCTCGTCGGCCAGCTCTTCCGGCACGGATCGAACGGGCTCGTCCATGTGCCGCATGGCAGTCACACATTCACGGATCAATCGGGGACCGCGGTACACGAAGCCGGTATACAGTTGCACCAGACTTGCACCAGCGCGCAGTTTCATCACCGCATCGCTACCCCGGTTGATTCCGCCGATCCCGATAATGGGTAATGCGCCGTGCAGGTGTTCCGACAGCAGGCTGATGGTTGCCGTGCTTCTGGCCAGCAGCGGGCGGCCACTAAGCCCCCCTGCCTCATTGCCGTGACGATGTCCGATCACCGCGTCGCGATCCACGGTGGTATTGGTTGCGGCAACGGCATCCATTCGGTGCCGCAGCAGTGCGTCGGCGAGCCCTCGCAACTGCTCATCATCCATGTCCGGAGAAATCTTCACGACAATCGGCACATACCGGTTCCAGGTGAGGCTGAGTTGCAACTGCTCGCATTTGAGTGTCGCCAGCAAATCGTCAAAACGGCTGCCGTGTTGCAGGTCCCTCAGTCCTTTCGTGTTTGGTGAGGACACATTAACCGCGATGTAACTGGCGTACGGATAGACCTTCTGCAGGCAGTGCACGTAATCGTCGATGGCCCGGTCCGCCGGCGTGTCCGCGTTCTTGCCGATGTTGATGCCCAGAATCCCCCGGAAGCGTGCGCTCTGCACGCGCTGCACCAGGTGATCCACGCCCTTGTTGTTGAACCCCATCCGGTTGATCAAGGCTCCGTCGCGCGGCAACCGGAACATGCGTGGTCGCGGGTTACCGTTCTGGGGCCGCGGCGTCACCGTGCCGACCTCCAGGAAACCGAAGCCCAGGTCCGACAGCGCCCGCAGATGGTCGCCGTTCTTGTCGAGCCCCGCCGCGAGACCCACGGGATTCGGGAAACGCAGCCCCAGCAGCTGCCGTTCCATTTTCGGCCGGGGTCCACTCAGCAACCTGGGCAGACGCAACGGCGCAGTCGCCGACAACAATCCGAGACTGATGTCGTGCGCGGTTTCCGGATCCAGCCGGAACAACAGACTTCTCACGAGGCGGTATGACATGGGCCTATGCTAGGGAAACGGCGACCAATTCGCACGTCTGCGTTGGAGTCCGCATTTTTTCCGAGGCAAGGCGCGCTGCGCTGCGCCGCAGTCATTCTGCGGTCAAGCAGCGCAACGCAGCAATCGGGGAAAATGCGGCCCAACCGGAGGCAAGCATGCACCGTCCCACGCCGCCGCGCTCGAGTGCCGTTCTTTCGGCTGGCAAGGAGCAGGTCGCCTCGGGTCGTGGTGCTACCCGGGGTGGCCTCCGACACCGCCAGGCGGAAGAACGGCCCGAGCCCTGCGGGTGACCGCCGGATTCCCCGCCCTGCGGCGTTGCGGCGCTGGACGAGGGAATCACCCTCGCGCGGCGCACCGCGCCTTGCAGGTCAGCGAATCCGACGGTCACGCGGCGGCGTGCGACGGCGCATGCTTGCCTAAGCCCCGGCCGGTTTTGGTCCCTGGCGGTGTTGCGCCACCGGCCCGGTAGCGACGGCTACCGAACCGGCACCGCGCCTTGCCAGATGACCAAAACCGGTCTCGGGCGCAGGCGCGGGAACTGGTCGCCGTTTCCCTATGGAAACGGCGGCCAATTCGCACGTGAATTCGACCCTGAATCGGACATTCCGTAGACTTCGAAAACAATTGTGCGGTGCACCGTGCAGATCACACCTCGGCGGGAGGAAACAGGCATGCGGCGAGTCATCTTCAACCAGAAGGGTGGTGTTGGGAAATCGACGATTACCTGCAACCTGGCAGCGCTTAGTGCAATCAACGGCCAGCGGACCCTGGTGGTGGACCTGGATCCGCAGGCGAATTCGTCCCGTTACCTGCTCGGCGACGGACTGGACGAGGTTGACTCGGGGCTTTCCGACTTTTTCCAGGACATGCTGAGCTTGCGCCTTAACAGCAAGCCTGTGAACGACTTCATTCATGCCTCGCCGGTGCCGAACCTGGACGTGATGCCGGCGAGCCGGGAACTGGACGAGTTACAGGGAAAGCTGGAGTCACGCTACAAGATCTACAAGCTCAGGGAAGCCCTCGAGCAGCTCAGCGACGACTATGATGCCATCTACCTCGATACGCCACCGGCATTGAATTTCTACACCCGCTCGGCGCTGATCGCAGCCCAACGGTGCCTGATTCCCTTCGACTGCGACGAGTTTTCCCGCCGCGCCCTGCTTGAACTGCTCGACAACGTTGCCGAGGTCCGCATGGACCACAATCAGGAGCTCACGGTGGAAGGCATCATCGTCAACATGTACCAGGGCCGGGCAAAGGTCATGCAGAACGCCGTGGCGGAGTTGGCGGCAACCGGTCAGCCGATCCTGGAGCCTCCCCTGTCGGCGTCGGTGAAGGTCCGGGAATCCCACGAACGCAGTCAGCCGCTGGTGCTTTTCGCGCCGCGGCACAAGGTTTCCCAGGAATACGCGGCGCTGCACAAGGCACTGCACCCCGGTAACGTGGCCCGGCGCCGACGCTCGGCCTGAGTCGTGTCCGAGAAGCCGGTCACCCGTGCGCTGGAACGCCTGCTTGGTCCGCTCAAGCCGGTAACCGTCTGTCAGATCGGGCATTTGCCGGAACTCGACATGGAAACCAGCACGACGCTTTCGGGCAGCCTCGAGAAGCTGGTTCGGCTGGAGGCCGCCGAGGCCCTGGAGAAACTGAAGCGGATGCCGATCCAGGATCTTGTGGTGGTCGGCGAGACGCTGGAGTCGATGGACAGGCGGGACGGCGATCAATTGCTCGCCGGTCTCCGGGACCTGTATGCACGGCGTATCCTGTTGCGCCTGGCCCCCAATCCGGGCGAGTGGAACCACCAGCGCGTCATGGCCTTCGGCTTTCAGCGCCTTTTCACTCTCCCGGAGCCGCCGCGCACCGCTTTCTACGGCTTCGACCTGGGCAATTACAAGGTGACCCCAGACTGGTTGAATCCCAAACACTGGGCGAACCCGGAGATGTTCGACCGCTATCGCTGGTAGTAGCCGCACTCTGATAACGCGGCTTTCCTTGGATATAGCGAAACGGTCCTTTCCCCATAGGCGGCGCCCTGCTAGCCTGCAGCGCCTTAAAGTTGTGCATTGTTGGAGAAACGCGGACCAAGTGCGTGCGACGCGCGGGTCGGCGTTTCCCGGGATCACGCATTCAGGACAGGATTCATGTATCAGTACGATCATTACGACCAGCAGCTGGTCGACGAGCGGGTTGCCCAATTTCGGGACCAGACCCGCCGTTATCTGGCGGGCGAGCTCAGCGAGGACGAATTCCTTGTCTTGCGCCTGCAAAACGGGGTTTATATTCAACGCCACGCGCCGATGCTGCGTGTATCGATTCCCTACGGCCTGCTGTCATCGGCCCAACTGCGGACCCTCGCGCATATCGCGCGGACCTACGACAAGGGTTACGGCCACTTCAGCACCCGACAGAACATCCAGTACAACTGGCCGCCACTGGAGTCGATACCGGATATCCTGGCCGACCTGGCGAAGGTCGAAATGCACGGAATCCAGACCAGTGGCAACTGCATTCGCAACGTAACATCAGACCAGTTCGCCGGCGTGGCCGAGGACGAGGTTGAGGATCCCCGCCCCTACTGCGAACTGATTCGCCAGTGGGCGACGCTGCATCCCGAGTTCGCCTACCTGCCGCGCAAGTTCAAGATTGCGGTGACCGGCAGTGCGCGGGACCGGGCGGCGACCCAGGTGCATGACATCGGTCTGCAGTTGCAACGAAACGCGGCCGGTGAGCTTGGTGTTCGGGTGCTGGTCGGCGGCGGCCTGGGCCGGACCCCGATCATCGGTGAGGTGATCCGTGAATTCCTGCCGGAGCGTGACATCCTGTCGTACCTGGACGCCATCCTGCGGGTCTACAACCTGCGTGGTCGGCGCGACAACATGTACAAGGCCCGGATCAAGATCCTGGTCAAGGCCATGGGTGCCGAGGCCTTCGCCGAAGCCGTGGAAAAGGAGTGGCAGCACACCCGAAACGATCCGGCGCTGCAGCTTGCCGATGAGGATATCGCCCGGTTCAAGGCCCACTTCCCACGCCCCGAGTACCGGACCGACGTGGATACCGCCGCCGTGGATCCGCTGCTTGACGGTAACGAGGCATTCAAGCGCTGGTACACGCGAAATACCGTTTCGCACCGGCAGCCCGGCTACCGTGCCGTCGTGGTGTCGTTGAAATCACCTGCCCAGGCACCCGGTGATGCCACTGACGCGCAGATGGACGCCGTGGCCAAACTGGCGGATCGCTTCAGCTTCGGCGAGGCGCGCGTCACCCACCAGCAGAACCTGGTGCTGGCCGACGTCGCCGTTGATGAACTCGAAGCGCTCTGGCGGGATCTGGATGCACGGGATCTCGCGACACCGAACGTGGGCACGCTGGGCGACATGATCTGCTGCCCCGGGCTTGATTTCTGCAGCCTGGCCAACGCCGGGTCAATCGATGTGGCATCCGACATCAACCGGCGCTTCGATGATCTGGACTATCTCTATGACCTGGGCGAACTGCGGGTCAACCTGTCCGGCTGCATGAACGGCTGCGGCCATCATTCCGTGGGCCATATCGGCATCCTCGGTGTCGACAAGAAGGGCGAGGAGTTCTATCAGATCACCCTGGGTGGATCGTCGGCCAACGACGCCTCTCTGGGCGACCGGCTGGGCCCCGCGGTGAGCAAGGACAAGGTCGCCGACACCATGGAAACGATCATCCACACCTATACCGAATTGCGGGAAGGCGAGGAAAGCTTTCTCGAAACCTACCGGCGGGTCGGCGTCAAGCCCTTCAAGGAGCGCGCTTATGCCTAATCTTATTCGCAACCGTGCGCTGGTGAACGACGACCCATGGCTGCATCTGGACGACGACGACGCGGTACCGACCAGTGGCGACGTTACCGTGAGTTGGCAACGCTGGCAGACTGAAAAGGGAGAAATCGGCGCCCTAAATGGACGCCTTGGGGTCAGGCTGGATGGTGACTTCCCGATCGAAGAGCTGGATACCCTGCTCGGCCTGCCTTTGATTGTCGTTCACTTCCCGGCTTTCAAGGACGGCCGCTGCTACAGCCACGCGCGGCTCCTGCGTACCCGTCACGATTATGATGGCGAGATCCGTGCCACTGGCGACGTCCTGCGTGATCAGATTGCCTATATGGAACGCTGCGGGATCAATGCCTTTGAGATCCGCAAGGATCGAGCCGCCGAAGAGGCGCTGAAAGCCTTCGACGAATTCTCGGTGGATTACCAGGGGCGCAGTAACCGCGCCTTCCCGCTGCAGGCACGCCGGGACTAGGACCCAAACGAAACCCATCCGTCGGAATGCGCCGTACCGCCTCGCGATACGGCGCCCTTCGCCGTGGCCCCATCAATTTGTGTCCGCCGAGACCAGGGGCTCTGCCCCGGTGGTGGACCTTCACCGCCGGCAAACGGTGTAATATGCGCGTCATTGCAGCGATCTGCAGACTCGGAACGACAAGTACAAGGGGATGGGCATGCGCAATTCCACAGCGGGACATCGGATTGTCATCGTCGGCGGCGGCGCCGGTGGGCTGGAACTGGCAACGCGGCTCGGCCGCAGCCTGGGCAAACGTGGCCGCGCCCAGGTCACGCTGGTGGACGCGAGCCTGACCCATATCTGGAAACCGCTGCTGCACGAGGTGGCAGCCGGCACCCTGGACTCCGGAGAGGACGCACTGGACTATCTGTCGCAGGCCCAGCGCCACCATTTCCGCTATCAATACGGCCGCATGATCGGCCTGGATCGGGAGCGCAAGGCCGTACGGCTGGCGCCGTTCAAGGACACCGAGGGCCGCGAGGTCGTACCGGAACGCGACTTGGAATATGACACTCTGGTAATCGCGGTGGGCAGCGTGAGCAATCACTTCGGTACGCCTGGTGCGGCCGAACACTGCCTCTACCTGGATGATTCCGCCCAGGCCGAGCGCTTCCAGCAGTTGCTGGTGAAATCCTTCCTCCGCGCCCAGGTGCAGGAAACCGCAATCAACGAGTCGCAGTTGTCTGTGGCGATTGTCGGTGGTGGCGCAACCGGTGTGGAACTGGCGGCCGAACTGCGAAACGCTGCGCGCAAGGCCGTCGGATACGGCCTCGACCGCATCGATCCGGAAACGGACCTCCGTCTGACTGTCATTGAGGCCGCTGACCGGGTGCTGCCCGCGCTGTCACCCGGACTGTCGATCAAGACGCGTAAACAACTCGACGACCTTGGGGTGCAGGTATTGACCGGCAGCAAGGTCACGGAGGTGACCGACGAGGGCATGCTGCTGGAATCCGGTGATTTCATTCCTGCCGACATGCGGGTCTGGTCCGCCGGCGTGAAGGGCCCCGACTGGCTGGCCGATCTGGACGGCCTGGAAACAACCCGCAGCAATCAGATGGTGATCAACGAGCAGTTGCAGACCACCGTCGACGACAACATCTACGCCATTGGTGACTGTGCTTCGCTGATCCCGGAGGGTCAGGACACGCCGCTACCGCCCCGGGCGCAAACCGCAAGCCAGCAAGCCAGCTATCTCAACAAGGCTTTGGCAAAGCGGCTGCGCGGCGAAGAGCCGGACGCCTTCGTCTACAAGGACTACGGATCACTGATCTCCCTGAGCGAGGACCATGCTGTCGGTCGCCTGATGGGAGGCCTGTTCGGAAGCCTGATGCTGGAAGGCATACTGGCGCGAGGCGCCTACAACATGCTCTATCGTAAGCATCTGGCAGCGGTACACGGCATGTTCCGGATGCTGGTACTGATTACCTTGCGCGGTCTGTTCAAACGCACGCGCCCACGCCTCAAATTGCACTAGGCCATCACTGACCTCAAGTCACTGGCTGCAGGTTTCGCTGCAGCCAGTCGTTCAGGGCATCGGCTGCGCGAACCCAGTCCCGCTCCAGCATCATTGCATGCGCCAGACCCGCCAGCGTGACGAAATCCGCGTCGTAGTAGCGCGCCGTTTGCTCCAGCGTTCGCGCCTCGAACAGGGCATCTTCCGCTGCCGCCAGGACCAGCATCGGCGGCAGGCTCGCCATACGGTGCCGATTCGGCAAATTGGCAAAGCCCATCTCGGCCAGTGCGCGGCGTGATTCCGGCTGCATCCTGGCGGCGTATCGCGCGCGGAGATCCGCCGGCAAATCCGGTGAAAATACCGCTCGACTCGCCGTCTCAAGGTCCATCCAGCGATCAAGACCTGCCTGCATCAGTCCCATCTGGCCAAGCAGCCATGGATCCCGTAGCAGCAATCGGGCAATAGAATGCCCCAGGCCGATGTGCGGAACCGTGGCCAGCAGCACCGCTGCCGGAACCGAGGCCGTCTCCAGATACTTTTGCACCACCATGCCGCCCATGGAATGACCAATCAGTACCGGCGGTTTCGAGAATCCCTGCACCACGGTCGCCACATCCTGCACGTAATCGTTCAGGCCGGTGTCATGCAGCGCGGTCTGTCCGCCGCTCGCGCCGTGCCCACGCAGGCTGACTGCCCGGCAGTGAAAACCCTGCCCCGCGAAATGATCGAGGAAGTGCTCTTCCCAGCACCAGGCACCGGCATACGCACCGTGCACGAAAAGCAGGCCCGGCAAACCGTTCCCCGCATCGGGGGCGCGCTCGACGATCTCGAGTTCCGGCGACGGTGTCGCCACTCGCGACCAGTTCAGACCAAGCATCCAGTCAACCTCCTTGATGAATTCCACGGGCCATGGCGCCACCTGCACACGCTTGAGTCAGTCCGACTCAGCATGCCGACGGCAGCCATACAGGTACCAAGCCAATGCGGCCAGTATCAGCAGGAAACGCGCGGCAAAGGCAAGGTAATAGGCGCTGGTGAGAAGACCCAGGGCACCGGCACTGAGCGCGAGATCCGTCGCCAGATCATCCGCAATGACCGCATTCATCACGCGAAACAGATAGGAGATGAAGTATCCCGCGGCGAAAGGCAGAAAGACACACGACAGACGCCAGCGCAGACCGGGCACGGGTGCGGGCATGTGGAATCCTTTCGCAGGCGACGCGCATGGTAGCATTTTCATTTAAGGAGACGCTGACGGACTGGCAGGCCGGAGCTCGACTTGCCGGAAATTTTCCACTCGGCAGGCCACTCAGGAACTGGCGTGCCTCCACGCAGTCGATTGAATCACCAACTATCTCAACCCGGAGTCCCAGCGCATGGCTGATGCCCACGCACGTCCGCAGACCGTTCTGCTTGCCGATTACCGAGAACCCGATCACCTGGTCGACACGGTCGAGCTCCGGTTCGAACTCCAGGAGCGTGAAACCATCGTCTTCAGCCGACTTCGGATTCGCAGCCGTGATGGCCGGGCCGGCCTGCCGCTGCGACTGGACGGCCAGGAGCTGGAATTGCTTGAACTGCGGCTCGATGGCGAACCGCTGGCCGAGGATCGCTGGCGAACGGATGAACTTGGACTCAGCATCGATGCCGTGCCGGCGGATTTCGAACTGGCCGTCACCACCCGGATTCATCCGGAAGACAACACGGCGCTCGAGGGGCTATACCGTTCCGGTGACCTGTTCTGTACCCAGTGTGAAGCCGAGGGCTTTCGCCGCATTACCTATTACCCGGACCGTCCGGACGTGATGGCCGTTTTCACCACCACCGTGGTCGCCGATCCCGGCCGCTTCCCGATCCTGCTGTCCAACGGTGACCTGGTCGAGGACGGCAGACTGGAGGACGGTCGGCATTTCGCCCGCTGGCATGACCCCTACCCCAAGCCCAGCTATCTGTTCGCCCTGGTCGCCGGCGACCTGCATCTGCATGAGGATCATCACGTCACGCCATCCGGTCGCGACGTGACGCTGCGGCTTTACGTCGAGCACAGGAATGCCGGACGCACCGACCACGCCATGCAGGCGCTCAAGGATGCGATGCGCTGGGACGAGCAGACCTACGGGCTGGAATACGACCTGGACACCTACATGGTCGTCGCGGTGGACGACTTCAACATGGGGGCGATGGAAAACAAGGGCCTGAACGTCTTCAATACCGTCTGCGTGCTGGCGGATCCCGAAACCTCCACCGACCAGGACTTCACCACCGTCGAGGCGGTGATTGCGCATGAGTACTTCCATAACTGGACCGGCAACCGGGTGACCTGCCGCGACTGGTTCCAGCTCAGCCTCAAGGAAGGGCTGACCGTCTATCGCGAACACCAGTTCTGCGCAGACATGCACTCGGCCGACGTGCAGCGGATCAACGAGGTGAGGCTATTGCGTACTGCGCAGTTTCCGGAGGATGCCGGTCCGATGGCGCATCCGGTCCGCCCCGAACGTTATGCCGAAATCAGCAATTTCTACACGCCTACCGTTTACAACAAGGGGGCCGAGGTCATCCGCATGTACAGGAGCCTGCTTGGTGAGGCGGGCTACCAGCGGGGGATCGAGCTTTATTTCCGGCGCCATGATGGCCAGGCCGTGACCTGTGACGATTTCCGGGCAGCGATGGCGGATGCCAATGACGCGGATCTGGAGCAGTTCGGACTCTGGTACAGCCAGGCCGGTACCCCGCTGCTGACGGTGCGCGACCGGTACGATCCGGAAACCGGCCGCTACAGCCTGCAGGTGCGGCAGGAATGCCCCGACACGCCCGGACAAGCCGACAAGCAGGCGATGCACATGCCGCTGACACTGGCCCTGCTGGACCAGACTGGCGGCGAGCTCCCGCTGAAGCTGACCGGAGAGCAGAGCGCGATCGCCACCGAGCGCGTGCTGGAACTACGCGATCGCGAGCATGTGTTCGAGTTCTTGGATATTCCTGAACGGCCGGTTCCTAGCCTGCTTCGGGGGTTTTCCGCGCCGGTGCGACTGGATTACCCCTGGAACGACGAGCAGCTCGCCTTCCTGATGGCGCACGACAACGACGGCTTCTGTCGCTGGGACGCCGGCCAGCAACTGGCGATGAACGTCATGTTGCGGGCATGGGATAGCGGACAACCGGTGAGCCTTCCCGAATCCCTCTCGACTGCGGTCGGGAGTCTGCTCGACAACGCCGAGGCGGATCCCTCGCTGGCAGCCGAGACCTTGATGTTGCCATCGGAAACCGTGCTGGCCGAGCAGCGCGAGGTGGTGGACGTCGAGGCAATCCACCGGGTGCGTGAAGAGCTCAAGCAGCGCATTCATGCCGCGCACGAGGATTGCTTGTTGGCGGTCTACCGGGCGATGGATGAGCGGGAGTTCTCGATCTCCGGCCGGTCGATGGGACGACGTGCGCTGCGCAACCTTTGCCTGGACTACCTGATGACCGGCGAACAGGGCCTGCCCCTGGCCGTCGAGCAATACCGGACAGCGGCGACCATGACCGAACAGCTTGGCGCCCTCGCCCTCCTCTGCCATCAGCATGGCGCGGAGCGGGACAACGCCTTGCAGCATTTCGCCGAGCGCTGGGCCGATGAACCGCTGGTGATGAACAAGTGGTTCCGCGTGCAGGCCATGTCGGAACGCGAGGACGCGCCCGAACTGGTCGAGGCGCTGCTCCGGCATCCGGCGTTCACGCTCCGCAATCCGAACCGCGTACGCTCGCTGATCGGCGCCTTCGCCCAGGGCAATCCGCTGCGCTTCCATGGCGCCGACGGCAAGGGCTATCGCCTGTTGGCCGATAACATCATCGCACTCAACGACATTAATCCGCAGGTCGCTGCACGGGTGTTGCTGCCTCTCACCCGCTGGCGCCGGCAGGACGAGAAGCGTCAGGCGATGATGCGCGAGCAACTGGAACGGATAGGAAAGGTGCCGACGCTGTCCAAGGACGTGCAGGACGTGGTAGACAGAAGTTTACGTACCTAAGCTTGGTAGGAATACACACCCGACCGCCGGCGCCAAACCCTGCCGAGGGCCTTAACGCGGGCGTGGGACCGGTTGTACGGTTCCCTGTGAAGTCCGACGCAAGCGAACGATCACGGTGATCAGGAGTTGAGAATGCCTTACTGGATCAAGAACATCTGGACCGGCGCCTTGGCGGCCATGCTGATGCTGGCACTTGTTGCCGGATCCGCCAAGGCGGCGCCGGAACCGCTGGAGCCGAGTGCAGAGCATCCCGACAAGGCTCGCCTGATTGCCAACCTGCTGACACACCAACACTTCCGCAAGCAGCCCATCGACGATCTGCTTTCCGCGACCGTTCTTGACTCCTATCTCGATCGGCTGGACGCAGAGCGCTACTACTTCCTGGCCGATGACATCGAGGAATTCTCGGTCTATCGCAATCAACTCGATGACCTGCTGATGCAGGGTGATCTCGATGCCGCCTTCCAGATCTACGAGCGTTATCGGCACCGCAACCGGCAGCGCTCCGAGTTCGCCCTCTCGCTACTGGACCAGGGTCTGGACTTCGACACCGAGGAAGAGATCGAACTGAACCGGCGCGAAGCGGATTGGGCCGCCGACCAGGAAGAGCTGGACCAGTTGTGGCGCAAGCGGGTCAAACACGACGCTCTGACCCTGCTGCTTGCCGGTGAAGGCGAGGAAGAAACCGAAGAGCTGCTGCGCAATCGCTACAAGGGCATGAAGGAGAATGTCGAGCGCACCGGCTCCGAGGACGTGTTCGAAATGTTCATGGGTGCCTGGTCCCGGGCATTCGACCCCCATACCGCCTATCTGTCGCCGCGCAATTCGCGTGAATTCGACATCCAGATGCGGCTGTCGCTGGAGGGTATCGGCGCCGTGCTGCGCACCCACCGGGACTTTGTCGAGATCATGGAGCTGGTCCCCGGTGGTCCGGCCGCCCGCAGTGGGCAGTTGAGCCCGGGCGACCGCATTATCGGTGTCGGTCAGGAGGACGAGGACCTGCAGGACGTGGTCGGCTGGCGGCTGTCGGACGTGGTCGACCTGATCCGCGGTCCGCGGGACTCCGAAGTCCGGCTGCGAATCCTGCCGGGCTCCGCTGGCTCCGACTCGGCGCCACGTACCGTGACGCTGGTGCGCAGCGAAATCGAGCTGGAGGAACAAGCCGCGAAGAGTGAAATCCGGGAAGTGGAGCGGGATGGCTCCACCCAGCGGGTCGGCATCATCACGATCCCCGCCTTCTACTCGGATTTCGCCGCCGCCCAGGCCGGCGACGAGGATTACCGCAGCACCACGCGCGATGTCCGCCGCCTGATCGAGGAGATGGAAGAAGAAGGCATTGACGGCATCGTGATCGACCTGCGGGGCAACTCCGGCGGCTCACTGCAGGAAGCTGCGGACATGACCGGACTGTTCATTCCCGAGGGCCCCATCGTGCAGATCAAGCGCAGCGATGGCGACAAGGAGGTGATGCGCGACCGGGATACCGGCCTGGCCTACGATGGCCCGCTGTCGGTGATGGTCGACCGCTTCAGCGCCTCGGCCTCCGAGATTTTCGCTGGCGCAATCCAGGACTACGGTCGCGGTGTGGTGCTGGGCGAACAGACCTTCGGCAAGGGCACCGTCCAGACCCTGGTCGACCTGAATCGCTTCACCCGCGGGCAATCCGATGACGACGAAGCCGGTCGCCTGAAGCTGACCATCGCCAAGTTCTACCGCGTCACCGGCAGCAGCACGCAGAAACGGGGTATCGTGCCCGATATCACGTTCCCGTCGTTGGCGGGTGCCGAGGATGTCGGCGAGAGCGCGGCCGATAATCCCCTGCCCTGGGACCAGATCGACGGCACGCGTTTCACCCGCTTCGGCGAGCTGGAAGACACCATCGCCCTGCTGAAGAACCGCCATGAGGAACGCTCCACCGACGACGAGGCCTATCAGGCCTACGTGGCGGAGATGGAAAAGCTCTCGGCGATCAACGAACGGGAGACCGTATCCGTCCACCGGGCAACGCGCGAGGCGGACCGCGATCAGCGCAACCAGGAACGTCTGGACAAGGCCAACCGGCGGCGTGCAGCTCACGGACTGGAGCCGATCGAGTCACTGGACGAGCTGGACCTGGCTGATGACGAGCCGGACACCCTGCTTGATGCAACGGTGGAGATCATGGCGGATCTGTTCGTGATCAACGGCAGCCCCGAGACGGCACAGCGCTGGGAGAATGAATTCAGCCAGCGCTGAAACGTACTCACCCCTGGAAAAAGGCGGCCTCAAGGTCGCCTTTTTTTTAATTTATTCCATGCCCGTCACCGGCTGCATGTGCTCGACGATCAACTGCAGCCGGCGACGGCCCTGCCAGCGGTTGATGTCCGGCCGGTAGACCAGTTGCACGTGCCGCCCGCACTGGTCCCAGCCACGATCCAGGGCACGGAAGGCAATGGCCTCCACCGGTGCCGCGTGCCCAACCGGTGGCGATGGTCGCAGATCCAGTCGCAGATGCCTGCCGCCAACCACTCGGCGCTGCAGGATCTCGAAACGGCCGTCGAAGCTGGGCTCCGGAAACCCCTTCCCCCACGGACCCAGGGCGTGCAACGATTCAACGGTGCCCAGGCTCAGTTGATCGGCAGCCAGTGAGCCGTCGGTCAGCAGATCCTGGTTCAGCATCTCCGGTTCGAGGCTTTCTTCGGCATGCTCCAGGAACGCCTGCCGGA
Organism: Methylonatrum kenyense; assembly: GCF_023195885.1. Classification (GTDB taxonomy): domain Bacteria; phylum Pseudomonadota; class Gammaproteobacteria; order Nitrococcales; family Aquisalimonadaceae; genus Methylonatrum; species Methylonatrum kenyense. Next base: position 98,824 of record NZ_JALPKO010000006.1, on the reverse strand, counting down.
AACGTTCCAGATCCGACATCGCGAGGCTCAGTCCCGCGGCCGCCGCGTGCCCGCCGAATTTCGCGATCAATCCGGGGTTGCCGGCATTGATCCGCTCCAGCAGGTCGCGAATATGCAAACCGGGGATCGACCGTGCCGAGCCTTTCAAGCCGTCCTCTGCCAGGGCGAAGGCGATGACCGGCCGATGGAACCGTTCCCGTAGACGGGATGCCAGGATGCCGATGACACCCTGATGCCAAGCTGGATCGAACAGGCAAAACCCGGCCGGCGGAGACGCCTCAAACTGTACGCGTTCCAGCTTTTCCAGCGCCGCCAAGGCGTCGCTCTCCATGTCCTGTTCGATGGACCGCCGCTGGCGGTTCAGCTCATCCAGTTCCGCCGCCTTGCCCGCGGCCTGCCGGGAATCATCACTGAGCAGACACTCGATACCTATCGCCATGTCCTCCAGCCGCCCGGCCGCATTCAACCGTGGCCCGACCGCGAACCCCAGATCGGCCGCCGTCACCCGGGATGGATCCCGACCCGCGACTTCCAGCAAGGCCAGAACACCGGGACGCGCCCGGCCGGCACGAATCCGACGCAGCCCCTGCTCCACCAGTACCCGGTTGTTGCGATCCAGTGGCACAACGTCGGCTACGGTCCCCAGTGCCACCAGGTCAAGCCAGTCCGCCATTGATGGTTGCGGCCTCTGCGGACCAAACCAGCCCGCCTCACGCAAGGCGCTTCGCAGTCCGGCAAGGACATAGAAAATCACGCCGACGCCGGCCAGATTTTTGCTGGGGAAGCCGTCTCCGACCAGGTTCGGGTTGACCATCGCATCGGCGTCCGGCAAGCGTGGCGGCGGCAGATGATGGTCGGTGACAATCACGCGCAGGCCCAGCGCCCTGGCACGGGCGACGCCGTCGATGCTGGAAACACCGTTGTCCACCGTCAGCAGGAGCTCGGCACCCTGTTCGTGCGCATGGTCGGCAATGGCCGGACTCAAGCCGTAGCCGCCGGAAAACCGGTTGGGCACGATGTAGCTTGCCGAGCGGTGGCCCATCGCCCGCAAGGCCAACAGCGTCAGTGCGCAACTGGTCGCGCCATCGGCGTCGAAATCACCGACCACAACAATACGTTGATCCCGCTCGACTGCCGTAGCGAGCAATGCCACGGCGCGGTCCAGGCCACCGAGTTCCGTCGCCGGATGCAGGCGTTGCAGACCAAGGTCGAGATCCGCTGCATCCCGCACGCCGCGCCCCGCCAGGATCCGTGCGGCCAGCGGCGAGATCGCCTGGTCCGCAAGCAGCGCCTGGCGATGCTCCTCGGCAACCGGACGTCGACGGATCCGGCGCATCATGTTCGTAGCAGCCATTGCGACAAGTCCTGCGGCCTTCGCCAGAAGGCCTTCAGCGACCGCGGGCCGAGCCGGAACTGACGACCATCGACCTCGAGCAGGAGCTGCCGGATGCCCCCCCGCCGCAACTGCTGCAACAACGGGGGACCCCACAACCGGCACCAATGGTCCAGGGCGCCATGCCAACGCTCAAAGCTGTCTGCATCCTCAACCGCGGGAAGTGCCGGCGTCTGCAACAGGTATCGCTGGCCACCGTTGCCGGCCGGATCATCCGTGTGCCAGGCAGACGCTGGCTCGCAGACCAGGTCCGTACTGACTGCAAGGCCCCGCGCCAGCGGATCGTCACTGTAGACGCGGTCAAACCGGGGTTCAGCGGCTACCGTGGCATTCATCTCGCCACCGCCCCAGAACCAGAGTCCGGAAATCGGCGGCAGACCTGACGCGACCCGCTCCTGGTTGAACGGCGCATCGTGCAACAGCATCTGCACGGCATTTAGCAACTGGATCCAGTACCCGGCATCTTTTCCTCTGGGAAGGCAGTCACGCATCGATTGACCGTAAATGGCTCCCGCGGGCTGCACGCTCAGCTTCGGCAAGTGCTCGGCCAGCAGATACCAGCGGCCGGAGGGATGGCAGCGCAGTTCCAGCCCCTCGTCGGCAAAATACCGATGGAAAAGCGCGCTGAACCAGGATAGCTCGGACTCGGTCAGGTGCACCGGCCCCGGATCGAGAATCCGGAGTTGATCCCGATCGGGCGTGAGTTGGACCGGATCGGCGCAGAACACGGTGCGTTGTCTGATGCCCATGCCGTCTCCCAGGGCGCGGTAGGGAGCAACCGGCGCACCGGCTTCCACCGGTTCACGCAGCAAGGCGAACAGGCGGTCTGCCACTGCCTGCTGCCCAAGCCTGGCCGGACGGCCGGCGCGCGCCAGGAGCAGCGCAGTTTCGGCGTGTCCCGCTGCGGCTGAATACAGGCTGGTGGCGGCCTCCGCCGGCACCGGACCGAGCAGGCCCGGAGCGATCACATGCAGCCTTGCCACAGCCATCAACTCATCCTTCGCCGCCACATCCCATCAGGGTCCGCTTCGCGGCATGCCGCCGTCAGAGGCGATCTAGGATCGCCGCTTTCACCGCATCCAGGGTCGCGGGAATGGTCCGGATGGCATCACCGGACTGCTGGATCGCGATGTCCGGATCCTTCAGGCCGTGACCGGTCAGCGTGCAGACAATGGTGCTGCCTTCGGGGATGCGTCCGGAGCGAATGTCCCGCATGGCGCCGGCAAGCGACGCCGCCGAGGCCGGCTCACAGAATACGCCCTCGCTGGCGGCAAGCAGGCGCTGGGCCTCGAGGATCTCGGCGTCGCTGCACTCGTCGAACCAGCCATCCGACTCCTCGATCACGGCGAGCGCTGGCTCATGGGATTGCGGATGGCCGATGCGAATTGCGGTGGCAACCGTCTCCGGATCATCGACCATGTGACCCCGAATGAACGGTGCCGAGCCGCTTGCCTGGTAACCAACCATGCGCGGGCGTCCCGCCACCTGACTGCCGGCGAACCGACAGTGCCCCTGACAGAACTGGCAGGCCCGGGTGAGATGCTGTTGCTCGCCGGGCTTGGCCGATGACTCGCAGTAGCCGATCCAGTGCCCGGTGATATTGCCGGCATTGCCGACCGGCAGGCAATGGAAATCGGGCGCGCGCTCGAGTTCCTCGATGATTTCGAAGGCGGCGGTCTTCTGCCCCTGAAGCCGGTAGGGATTGATCGAGTTGACGATGGTCACCGGTGCGTGATCGGCGATGTCCTTGACGATCCGCATGCCGGCATCGAAATTCCCGCTGATCTGCAGCACCTCGGCACCATGCATGATCGCCTGGGCCAGTTTGCCCATCGCAATCTTGCCGTCCGGAATCAGCACGAACGCCCGGATCCCGGCCCGCGCGGCATAGGCGGCGGCGGATGCGGAGGTGTTTCCGGTCGAAGCACAGATGATCGCCTGGCTGCCCTCGCTCACCGCCTGGGTCACGGCCATGGTCATGCCGCGATCCTTGAACGATCCGGTGGGGTTGAGGCCCTCGAATTTGACGTAGATATCAACATCCCTACCCAGTGTGCGGGGAATGTTGTTCAATCGGACCAGCGGCGTATTGCCCTCGCCAAGGCTTATGACGCGAGCGTCATCGCGCAACGGCAAGCGGTCACGGTACTTCTCGATCAGGCCGGTGTAGCGGCTTCTGAATGGCATGGCTTCGACTCGTTTCGGGCCGGGCGGACTGGCGCCGCGGCAAGTTACTGTAACTGTTCCAGGCGAATTCGAACGATCCGACCCTGCACCGCCGGCAAGGCTTCCATCGATGCCTGAGCACGGTCCATCCGCTGCTCCTGCACGCGATGGGTCAGCAGGATCACCGGAACGTTCTCGGCACCAGGGGCCGGCTCCTTCTGCAGGATGGCCTCGATGCTGATTCCGTTTTCGCTGAGAATCCTGGTGATATCCGCCAGCACGCCGGGTTCGTCCAGCACCTCGAGGCGCAGGTAATAGGCCGTGCTGACAGAATCCACCGGCAGTACCGGCAGATCCGACAAGGCACTGGACTGGAACGCCAGGTACGGGACCCGGTTTTCCGGCTCGAGATTGAATGCACGCACCACATCGACCAGGTCCGCGACCACCGCCGAGGCGGTCGGATCCGCACCGGCACCGGCACCGTAGTAGAGCGTTGGACCGACAGCATCGCCCATGACCATCACGGCATTCATCACGCCATCCACATTGGCGAGCAACTGACGCTCTGGCAGCAGAGTCGGATGGACACGCAACTCGATGCCGGCATCGGTCTGTCGACACAGACCCAGGTGCTTGATCCGATAACCCAGTTCCTGTGCATAGGCCACGTCCTCACGACTGACATGAGTAATCCCTTCAACATGAACCCGGTCGAACTGCAACGGCACACCGAAAGCAATCGAGGCCAGGATCGTCAGCTTGTGCGCGGCATCGACACCTTCGACATCGAAGCTCGGATCCGCCTCGGCGTAACCCAGGCGCTGGGCCTCGGCCAGCACATCGGCGAATTCCCGTCCCTCGTAGAACATCTCGCTGAGAATGTAATTGGAGGTACCGTTGATAATCCCGGCCAGCCATTCGATGCGGTTGCCGGTCAGGCCCTCACGAATCGACTTGATAATCGGGATACCGCCAGCTACGGCTGCCTCGAAGGCGACGGTGACGCCGCATTTGGTGGCATGCTCGAACAACTTGTTGCCGTGTTTCGCGATCAGGGCCTTGTTCGCAGTCACCACATGCTTGCCGTTGGACATGGCCCGCATCACCAGATCGAAGGCCGGATCTTCGCCACCAATAAGCTCGATGATGATCCCGGTTTCGGGATCATCCACCACCGCATAGGGATCATCGGTCACCCGAAGACCTTCGGTGGAACAGGCTCGCGGGCGATCCGGATGCCGGGTGGCCGCGCAAACGACCTCGATGCCGCGGCCGGCACGCCGGGCGATTTCGTCGTTGTTTTTCTGCAGCAGGTTGATGGTGCCGGCACCGACCGTCCCCAAACCCAGCAATCCGACCTTGACCGAACTCACGCAACACCCTCCGTGCACCCGCTTGGCGGGCACAAAAATAAGTTACCGTCGCAGATACGAAAACCGGGAACTGTAGCATGGGATCCCTGCCATGCGTTCCCGGAATGCCCGACCGACCGGGCCAGCCGCCGATTGTCGCAGAAATCCCCCGGAACTGTCTGCATCCGGCAGAACTCTGTCAGAATGGAGCCACACCGATGCCACGGCGCCAATCTGGTTTGCACTTCGATTGGGGCCGGGGCACGAGCTATGAAATTGTCGAGAGGAAGGCATGCAACTGACGCTGGAGCGGACCGGTGATGCAAACCGGATACGCGCTTACGACATCGGCACTGTAACAGTCAACGAAACCGTCTACCGCGGGGTCACCGTCGTGACCCCCGACCGGATCATCGAGGACTGGTCGGCAACGGACGTCGGCCACCTTGGGGTCGAACAAATGCGGCAACTTATTGCGCTGGACGCCGAAATCCTGCTGCTCGGCACCGGCCGACGGCAGCAGTTTCCGCCATCACGGCTGCTAGGCCAGGCGATGCATGCGGGTATCGGCATCGAGGTGATGACCACAGAGGCTGCCTGTCGCACCTACAATGTCCTGCTGGCCGAGGGCCGCCAGGTCGCCGCCGCGCTGTTTCCGATCGAGGAATAGACCGAAACCCGGCTTCGCTCGCACAGGATTCTCAGGCGGTCCAAGCCCCGCGGCGCTGTCTAGCCAAACACCGCATCCTGCGAGAAACCCTGGCGCTCCATGATCTCGCGCAGTTTGCGCAGGGCATCGATCTGGATCTGGCGAACCCGTTCCCGGGTCACGCCGATCTCGTTGCCCACCTCCTCGAGCGTGGCCCGCTCGCGGCCGTGCAGGCCAAACCGACGTTCCACCACGGCGCGCTGCTTGTCGGTCAATTCCTCAAGCCAGTGCTCGAGATGCGCCAGCACGTCTCCGTCCTGCAGCAGGTCCGATGGATCCGGATTGTTGTCGTCGGGAATCGCATCCAGCAGCACGCGGTCCGCGTCCTTGCCGATCGGCGTGTCGACCGAAGTCGTACCCTCGTTCAAGCCAATCATCCGCTGCACGTCCTCCAGCGGACGGTCAAGCAACTCCGCAATCTCATCGGCCGTGGGCTCATGGTCAAGCTGCTGAGCAAGTTGTCGAGATGCACGCAGGTACTGGTTGATTTCCTTGATAATATGAATCGGCAACCGGATGGTGCGCGTCTGATTCATGATGGCGCGCTCTATGGTCTGCCGAATCCACCAGGTGGCGTATGTCGAGAAACGGAAACCGCGTTCCGGGTCGAACTTTTCCACCGCCCGGATCAGACCCAGGTTGCCCTCTTCGATCAGGTCGAGGAAGGCCAGCCCACGATTCATGTAGCGGCGGGAAATCTTGACCACCAGGCGCAGATTGCTCTCGATCATTCTGCGCCGCGACTCTTCACAGCCACGCTGCGCACGGCGGGAGAAATAGACCTCCTCCTCCGCGGTAAGCAGCGGTGAAAAGCCTATTTCGTTGAGATAGATTTGGGTGGCATCAAGACTGGCGCCGCCGTATTCACCCGGCGAAAAACTGGGATTGTCGAGTTCGCCGGATGCGGACGCGGCGATCTGCTCATCCTCGCGTGCATCCAGAAAACGCTCGTCGACTTGATGCGGGAACTGGACCTCCTCAACTCCGGATGAACGTCTTTCGGCCATGGCATCCCCCAGCGCGGCACGCTCCTTGGCCTGCATCGCAGATGAGCGCGCCAGCGTCATCAGGCGTGCAGGGAGGTTGTTGGAAAACCCTTACGAAGCACTATATGCCTGCCCCAAAAACGCTGCAAGCCCCTGATTAAAATGGTGTACGGAGCATCTACAAGACCTGTTCACAAGCTCATGCCCGAACCCGTCAACCGTCCTCGTCCGACTCCTCGTCACCATCCAGCACGTCATCAATCCAGGTCAGCGCCGCGACCGCTCGCGGAAAACCGAGCGTCGTCACCGCCAGCAGCGCCACATGCCGAATGTCCTCGGGGTCAAGCCCGGCCTCCAGTGCCTGCCGGGCATGCGAGTGCGTCGCACCCTCGCTGCCAAGCGCCACTGCCAGGGCGAGTTTGACCAGGCGGCGTTCCCGCTCATCCAGCGGACCGGCATCCGCACAGCTTTCGCCAAGCGCCGCATAGGCCTCCCAGACTTCCGGATAATCTTCAGCCAGATCGCCTGCGCTGGCAGGAAGCTCGTCTCGCATCGCTTAATCTCCTTAAAGGAACCGGACACAACCCCGCGTGGGGAAACACTGATCTATTCGCACGCCTGCGTTGGAGTCCGCATTTTGCCGAGGCAAGGCGCGGTGCCGATTCGGGAACCAGAGCTACCGGGCCGGTGGCGCGCCTTGCCAGATGACCAAAACCGGTCTTGGGCGCAGACGCCGGAAGAGATCAGTGTGTCCCCTACGGCTCCGCCGGAAGGTAACCCAGCGGATCCACGGGCTTGCCTTCGCGGCGCAACTCGAAATGCAACATGCTCTCGGCGCCATTGCGGCCCATGCGCGCAATCTCCTGCCCGACCGAGACTTCAGCGCCCTCGTCGACCAGCAATTCCTGGTTGTAGCCGTAAGCGGTCAGGTAATCACCGTCGTGCTTGATGATCACCAGGTTGCCGTAGCCGACCAGCCCGCTTCCACTGTAGACCACCCGGCCAGGCGCCGCGGCGCGAACGGCCTGTCCGGCAGAGCCGCCTATATTGATGCCCTGCTTGCCATCGGCATCGGCGGAAAAGGTCTTGCTTACGCTGCCGTCGGTCGGCCATTTCCAGTCGATCTCGGTGCTTGCCCGGCGTGGTGGGGAAGTCGTCTGCTCTCGGCTGCCAGCCGCGCCGTTGCTTCGGCTGGGCGTGGACGGCGAGGATCCGGTGGCCTGGCTGCCACCGGCGGACCGGGTCGGTCGCCCGGCCTGGGCGGTGCGGCGGGTATCGCCTGCCAGCCGTAGCTCCTGACCGGGATAGATCGTGTAGGGCGAGCGGATGTTGTTCCAGCGGGCAAGGTCCCGGTAGTCGACGTTGTGCCTGAATGCGATGCCGTAGAGCGTGTCGCCGCGACTGACCGTGTAGCTGTCACCCCGGGCGCCGCCACGGTCGGAGACCGGCGCATAGGTGTCCCGGGCGCAGGCCGCCAGCAGACAACAGCAAAGCAGCAGCAGGACCAACCGCAACGACATGAACAGCCCTTGTATCGATGGACAGCGCCAGCGTCCGCCAAACACGCAGCCAGGTTCGGGATCGCCGCGAGTTCGGCTGATCTCAGTGTACGTAGAACAGGTACAACAGAACCAGCAGTATCACACCTAGCCAACCGAGAATGTCGACATAACGGCGGATCCAGGGTTCGATTCTGGGACCACCCCAGGCGACAACGCCGGCCACCAGGAAAAAGCGTGCCCCCCGGCCGATCAGGGAAGCAAGCACGAAGGGCAGCAGGGCCAGTGCCATGCCACCTGCGGCAACCGTGAAAACCTTGTAGGGAATCGGCGAAAACCCGGCCAGCAGGACGACCCAGAAGCCCCAGGTCAGGAACCACTCCCGCGCGGTCTGCAACGCCTCCTCCTGGCCGGCTGCAATAATGATGGGCTCGGCCAGGCCCATCGCGAAATAACCGATCAGGTAGCCGAGCACCCCGCCCAGCACCGAGGCCACGGTGGTGATCAGGGCGAAATGCATGGCACGCCGCGGCTGGGCCAGCGCCATGGGCATGAGCATGACATCGGGCGGGATCGGAAAAAACGACGACTCGGCGAAGCTCAGTACCGCCAGATAGCGCGGCGCGTGCCGGTGCGCCGCCCAGCGCAACATCCGCAGATACAGGCCGCTGAACAGTCGGGTCACTGGGTACCGCCGAGCATCGGCACGAAAACCACCCGATCCAGGACCTCCCGCTCCAGTCGGTCGCCACGGCGCGTGACTCGGATCAGTTCCTGCACGTCCCGTGAGCCGACCGGGGCGATCAGGCGACCACCATCAGCGAGCTGCTGGAACAATTCATCAGGAACACCCGCTGGGGCCGCGGTCAGGAGAATTGCCTGAAAAGGGCCATGCGCTGCCCAGCCCCGAAATCCATCGCCGTAACGCACGTGTACATTTTTCAAACCGAACCGGCGCATGCGCTCCCTGGCCAGGGCAGCGAGCGCACGAATGCGCTCCAGCGTGTAGACCTGATCGACCAGGCAGCCGAGAATCGCAGCCTGATAGCCGGAACCGGTGCCAATTTCGAGCACCGATTCGGGACATCCACCCTCGATCAACGCCTCGGTCATCCGGGCCACAACCCAGGGCTGCGAAATCGTCTGGCCGTAACCGATGGGCAGGGCCGTGTCATCGTAGGCCCGGCTGGCAAGCGCCTCGTCCACGAACAGGTGCCGTGGCACGACCCGCATCACATCGAGCACCTGCTCGTTGCTGATGCCTTTCTCGCGCAAACGCTTGAGCAGGCGCTCCCGCGTGCGCTTCGATGTCATGCCGATGCCGTGCATCAGTACCGACATCAGTCCTGCCCCAGGCCCGAGATCCAACCGGCCACCTTGTCCAGCGCCTCATAGCGCGTCAGGTCAACCTGGATCGGCGTGATCGAGACGAAACCCCGCCGCACCGCGTGAAAATCGGTGCCCTGCCCGGCATCCTGCTCACTCCCCGGCGGGCCGATCCAGTAGATCGGCCGACCCCGGGGATCCTCCGAACGGATTGCGCTCTCGGCGCGATGGCGTTGGCCGAGCCGGGTCGCCTCAAATCCACGGAGCTGGTCCCAGGGCAGATCCGGCACATTGACATTGAGAATGGTATCCGTGGGCAGTGGATCATGTAGCAAGCGTTGCACCAACATCACCGCCACTCGTGCCGCGGTCCCGTAGTGATCCGGGGCATGCGAGCAGAGTGAGACGGCGATGGCCGGAAGCCCCAGGAAACGACCCTCGGTGGCGGCCGCGACAGTACCGCTGTAGAGCACGTCATCGCCCATGTTGGCCCCGGCATTGATGCCCGAAACCACCATATCCGGCTCGTCCTGCAACAGCCCGGTTACCGCCAGGTGCACGCAATCGGTCGGCGTGCCCTCGACCCGGTACTGGCGCGGCTCCACCTCGCGGGCCCGAATCGGCAAATCCAGCGTTAGCGAATTACTCGCGCCACTACGGTCCCGATCCGGCGCGACGACGGTGATATCGCCAAGCGCCTCGAGTTCCTTTGCCAGGCGCTGGATCCCGGGCGCCATGTAGCCGTCGTCATTACTTACCAGAATGTGCATCGATACCGCTCGACCCCCTGTTCCTGTCGCCAGCCAGGCCCGACCAAGCGGCTAGTATACTGGTCGAATCGCGCGCTGCATCAGCACAACGGGTCACAAAACGGAATGCCGAAGGGACGATCATTGTCCCAGGCCAGACAGGGCTGCGCCGAAGCCGGGCCATGAGGGATGCTGTCGATGAACGATGACGATGACGAGGACCGACGCCTGTTTCAGGAGGCGATGGCTGACGTTCGGCGTTTGCGGGATCAGCGGCAGGTGACCGGCGACTGGCCTCGCCCGAAACCCGTACCGCAACAGCGCGCCGCCGATGAGGCCGCGGTGGTGCGGGAACTGCTGGTGCACGACATCGATCCGGTGACGATGGAAACCGGCGAGGAACTCTACTTCGCCCGGCCCGGTGTGCAACGACGGGTCATGCGCAAGTTGCGGCGCGGCCAGTACACGGTTCAGGACGAACTGGATCTACACGGCATGACGGTGCCGGTGGCACGTGAGGCTGTCCAGCAGTTCATCGCAGAGAGTCGTGCCCAGGATCGTCGTTGCGTCCGCATCATTCATGGCAAGGGGCATCGTTCCAGCAATCGTGGACCGGTCCTCAAGGGAAAGCTCGACCGGTGGCTCAGGCAATGGGACGAGATCATCGCCTTCACCTCCGCCCGCCCGGTCGACGGCGGCACCGGCGCGGTGTATGTGTTGCTTCGGGCCTGACGGCCCTCGCGTTTTACGTTTAACGTTTAACGTTTTAGGTTTAATGTTTAAGGTTTTACGTAAAACATAAAACGTAAAACGTTAAACAATATCTATTATTTCCCGAATAACAGCGGTCGCGAATGCGCCCGGCGGCAGCGAAAAACTCAACGCCAGCGCGCCGTCCTCCTCGAACCAGCCGAGTTCCGCAACGGGTAGCCGGAGCGCCCGGCGTTCCGCACGCAGCCGGTAATCCAGCAGGACCTGCAACATCGGAGCATGGCCTTGCAGCACCCGCTCCTCGAGCTCCCTTGCCGCGGCTTCCGGCTGCATGCCCGGAATCCCCGGCAGGGGACCCGTGGGATGCAGGTCCAGCGCCATGATTCGGGGATCACAGGCAGTCGTATCGTCCGCCGGAAAGATGCTGCGACTCCCGGAGAACGTCATCAGGTCACCGGGCAGAGCCTGGTCCCAGCAGTTCCGCCGCACCCGCTGGGCCAGCACCTGATTGAACAGCAGGGCCCGCGCCGCGGACAGATACAGGCCGCGCAGGGGACGATCGCTGACCCGCTGCCCCCGGAACAGGCGCTCGGCGCCCGCCAGATTGCCGCCATCGATGCCGAAACGCTGGGCCCCGAAATAATTCGGCACGCCCCGGCGGGCGATCCGCACCAGCCGTCGATGCAGTACCTCACGGGGCCCCTGCAGTTCGGTAAGCCGTATGCGGAAGCGATTGGCGCGCAGGGCCCCGAGACGCAGCTTGCGGCCATGTCGCGTTGACTGGAGTAATTCCAGGCCCGGCGGAAGCTCCGGCAGGTCGGGCCAGCGGCCTGGCAGGTGCACGCCAAACCACTGCTCCGTGACCGCGTGCCGGTCCTTGCGTCCGGCAAAGGTCACGCTGCGTCGTTTCACACCCAGCGCCCGAGACAGCCAGCTCGCGACGTCGCCGGTATTCCAGCCGCTCTTGCGGATCTGCAGCAGCAGGTGTTCGCCGTCACCGGACGGGGTAAACGACAGTTGCTCACTGACCTGGAAATCCTCGGGTCGTTGGCGAAGCTTGCCGCACAGCCCGGGTTTGCCAAAGGCATGCGGCAAACCATGCCACGCAGTTGCCAGGTCAGCCGCCATCCGGACTCTGCAGCAAGACCACAGCCGAGGCGAGTATGCCCTCTTCACGTCCGGTGAAACCGAGCCATTCACTGGTGGTCGCCTTGACGCTGATGCAGCCGGATTCCACCTGCAGGTCGGCGGCGATGCACTCACGCATCTGCGGGATCCACGGCGCAAGCTTGGGTTGTTGCGCAACCACGGTAATATCGGCGTTGACCAGTTGCAGGCCGTGACCGGTCACTATGGTCTGCACGCGGCGTAGCAAGTCGCGGCTGTCGGCATCCTTCCAGTCGGCGCTGCTGTCCGGAAAATGCTGGCCGATATCGCCCAGCGCCGCCGCGCCGAGCAGCGCGTCACACAGCGCATGCAGGATCACGTCACCGTCCGAATGCGCGGCAAGACCCTGGCTGTGTGGTATCTCGACGCCGCCAAGCAGCAGGCGCCGGCCGGCCGCAAAGGCATGCACATCGATTCCCTGGCCTATACGAAACATTCAGTCTGACCCCTTGTCGGTGGCGGTCCGGGCCCGCAGGATGGCTTCGGCCAGGGGCAGGTCATCCGGTCGGGTGATCTTGAGGTTGGAGACACTGCCCTCCACCAGCCGCGGTCGAAGGCCCAATGCCTCCACGGCCTGGGCCTCGTCGGTCACATGCAAACCCTCGGCGATGACCCTGCCCAGCGCGCGATGCAGCAGGCCCAGCGGGAACAATTGCGGGGTCTGGGCCTGCCAGAGATCCTGCCGGTCTGCGGTACGTTCGACACACCCGGCCGGATCCTGCCGCTTCAGTGTATCCCGAACCGGTACCGCGAGCAGGGCACCGCTCTCGCTGGCGAGCCCCTGGTTTAGCAGGCGTTGGAGTGCCGCAGCGGCGAGGCATGGGCGTACCCCGTCATGCACCAGCACACGGGCCCCGGGAGGGGCGAGCTTCAGCAGGAAATCGAGGGTGTTGAAAACCGACTGGAAGCGTTCGGCGCCACCATCAACCACATGCAGCGGCTTGTCGGTGGCCGGCCGGAATTCCGGCCAATAACGGTCCTTCGGGTCGATGGCCAGCACACAACCCTTGACCTGGGGCGCATCCAGCAGCACCGCAAGCGCCCAGTGCAACACCGAACGCCCCGCCAGGGGCAGATATTGCTTGGGTATCGCGGCCCCCATGCGCCGACCAACTCCCGCTGCCGGCACAATCGCCCAGACGCCCGACTGACTCACCGTTCGATGACCTGATAGAAGGTCTCGTCGTCCCGAATCATGCCAAGCTCGCTGCGCGCCCGTTCTTCCATGGCCTCGAGCCCGTCCTTCAGATCCCGCACATCGGCATCGAGCGCCTCGTTTCGCTCCCTCAATGCCTGGTTCTCGGCTTCCTGCTCAGCCAGGGTCGTGCTGAGCTGCCAGACCTGAGGCAGACCGCCATCCGGCGACCAGAGCTGGAACTGCAGCACCAGGAACATGACACCGAGAACCACGAACAATGCACGCATTGCGTTTCCTCGCCGGCCAACCCCGCCGTGGGTCGCTCGGAACAACCTGTCCCGGACGAAGCCGGGACCAAACCGGCCCCGCGTTATTTGGCGAAGGATGCCAGATTCGGGAACGCCTGCCGACCCGCGTAGCGAGCCCGACTACCGAGCTGTTCCTCGATCCGCAGCAACTGGTTGTACTTGGCAACCCGATCCGAGCGGCAAAGCGACCCGGTCTTGATCTGTGTCGCAGTGCTGGCAACCGCCAGATCGGCAATGGTGGTGTCCTCGGTTTCGCCGGAGCGATGCGAGATCACCGCCGTGTAGTTGTTCTGGTGGGCCATGGCGATGGCATCCAGCGTCTCTGTCAGGGTGCCGATCTGGTTGAACTTGATCAGGATCGAGTTGGCCACCCGGCGGTCGATGCCCTGCTGCAGGATCCGGGTATTGGTGACGAACAGATCGTCGCCAACCAGCTGGACCCGTTCGCCAACAGCGCGGGTCAGGGTTTCCCAGCCGCCCCAGTCATTCTCGTCCATGCCGTCCTCGATGGTGATGATCGGGTAGCGATCAACCCAGTCGGCCAGGTAGGCACTGAATTCATCAGGGCTGAACGAGGCGTTCTCCGAAGCCAGCACATACCGGCCATCCTTGTGAAACTCGGAACTGGCCGCGTCAAGCCCGAGCCAGACCTGCTCACCGGCCGTGTACCCGGCCCGCTCAATGGATTGGAGAATCACCTCCAGCGCCGCTTCATTCGACGGCAGGTCCGGCGCGAAGCCCCCCTCATCGCCAACCGCGGTGCTCAGGCCCCGTGCCGAGAGCACTGCCTTCAACGCATGGAAGATCTCGGTACCACAGCGCAAGGCCTCGCCGAAACGATCAAAGCCGATCGGCAGGATCATGAATTCCTGCATGTCGACACTGTTATCGGCATGCGCGCCACCGTTGATGATGTTCATCATCGGTACCGGCAGTTCCCAGGGGCCGTCCGGGTTGAGCGCCTGGTACAGTGGCTGACCACGGTCATCGGCCTGGGCACGCGCCGCGGCGAGCGACACGGCCAGCAGCGCATTGGCACCGAGCCGGCCCTTATTGTCGCTGCCGTCAAGCTCGATCATTCGCTGATCCAGGGCCCGCTGATCCGCGGCATCCATTCCCAGCAGCGCATCACGCAAGGGGCCGTTGACGTTGGCGACGGCTTTCTCCACGCCCTTGCCCAGGTAACGCGGACCGCCATCCCGCAGTTCCACGGCTTCCCGGCTCCCGGTGGAGGCACCGGACGGCACAATGGCCCGCCCGGACGCCCCGCTGTCAAGTCGCACGTCGGCTTCAACGGTGGGGTTGCCCCGGGAATCCAGAACCTCCCGCCCCACGATTGTCTTGATTTTCGCCATCTTGGCTCTTTCCCCCTGAAATGACTTGAATTTTTTAGAGTGGTTTCTGACGCCGCGCAATCATTGCTGCAGCAATGCCTGTTCTTCGAAGCCATCCGCTTTCACCTGCCGGTCCAGCGCCACCAGGGTCTTCAACAGCGTCTCCATTCGCCGCAGCGGCCAGGCATTGGGGCCGTCGGATAACGCCTTTGCCGGCTCCGGGTGGGTCTCCATGAACAACCCGGCGACACCAGCCGCAACCGCCGCCCGCGCCAGCACCGGCACGAATTCCCGCTGACCGCCGGAACTGCTGCCCTGACCGCCCGGAAGTTGCACCGAATGGGTGGCATCGAATACCACCGGGCAGGCGGTCTGGCGCATTACCGCCAGCGCGCGCATGTCCGAGACCAGGTTGTTGTAGCCGAAGGACACGCCCCGCTCGCAGACCATGATCTGCTCGTTGCCCACCGCCCGGGCCTTGTCCACAACATGCACCATATCCCAGGGCGCCAGGAACTGGCCCTTCTTGATATTGACCGGCAACCCCTGGCGAGCCACGTTCTGGATGAAATTGGTCTGCCGGCAAAGGAATGCCGGCGTCTGCAGCACGTCTACCACTGCAGCCACCTCGGCCAGCGGCGTGTCTTCGTGTACGTCGGTAATCACCGGGACACCGATTTGCCGCTTGACGGTCTCGAGGACCCGCAAGCCCTCTTCGATGCCGGGCCCGCGGAAGCTACCATGCGACGAGCGGTTGGCCTTGTCGAAAGAGGACTTGAAGATCAACGGCACGCCCAGCGGCCGGCAGATCTCCTGCAAGCGGCCGGCGGTATCCAGTGCCAGCTGTTCGGTTTCCACCACGCAGGGGCCGGCGATCAGGAACAGTGGCTGTTGCAGACCAACCGGAAAGCCACAGAGCCGCATATCGCTCACGAGGACACCGTTTCTGGCTCGCTCTCGCGTTGCGACGCATACTGCCGGGCCGCGCGTACGAAACTGCTGAACAGTGGATGGCCGTCGCGCGGCGTCGAGGTGAACTCCGGATGGAACTGGCAACCCAGGAACCAGGGATGATCGGAGAGCTCCACCATCTCCACCAGCTTGCCGTCTGCGGAGCGGCCCGAGATGACCAATCCGGCCGCGGTCAACTGATCGGCGTAATGGTTGTTAAACTCGAAGCGATGCCGATGCCGCTCGACGATACTGTCCTGCTGGTAGATGCGCCGCGCAAGGCTGCCGTCGACGAGCTGACAGGGTTGACCGCCCAGCCGCATGGTGCCACCCAGGTCATCGTCCGGACCACGCCGCTCCAGATGGCCGTCCTCTGTCATCCATTCGGTAATCAGCCCGATCACCGGATGCAGCGCATCGCGGTCGAATTCGGTGCTGTGCGCACCTTCCAGCCCGGCAACATGGCGGGCGAACTCAATCACCGCGACCTGCATGCCGAGGCAGATTCCGAGGTAGGGAATACCGGACTCGCGCGCGTGCTGCGCCGCCATGATCTTGCCTTCCACACCGCGGTTGCCAAAGCCCCCAGGCACCAGAATGGCATCCACACCCTCGAGGCGGCTCAGGCCGTCGCGCTCCAGTTCCTCGGAGTCGACGTAACGGATATTGACCTTGGTCAGGGTGTGAATACCGGCGTGGATCAGGGCCTCGCTTAGCGACTTGTAGGCATCCGCCAGGTTGATGTACTTGCCGACCATGGCGATGGTCACCGCGCCATCGAGCCGGCCCCTTGCATCGACCACGCGCTGCCAGTCGGAGAGATCCGCCGCCGGCAGCTCGAGCCCGAGCTTTTCCGCCACGATACGGTCCAGTCCCTGGGCATGCAGCACCAGCGGCACCTTGTAGATGTCGTCCACATCCAGCGCCGAAATCACTGCCTCCTGCTCGACATTGGTGAACAGCGCAATCTTGCGTCGCTCGTCATCCGGAATCGGCTGGGTGGCACGGCACAGAAGGATGTCCGGCTGGATGCCGATGGAGCGCAGTTCCTTGACCGAATGCTGGGTCGGCTTGGTCTTCATCTCGCCACTGGCGCCGATGAACGGCACCAGGGTCAGGTGGATGAACAGGCTGTTGCGGCGATGCTCGACGCCCATCTGCCGAATCGCTTCCAGAAACGGCAGCGACTCGATATCCCCCACGGTGCCGCCGATTTCCACCAGCGCCACATCACTGCCTTCTGCTCCCTCGCGGATACAACGCTTGATCTCGTCGGTGATATGCGGAATCACCTGCACCGTGCCGCCAAGGTAATCGCCGCGGCGCTCCTTGCGGATCACGTTCTCGTAAATGCGTCCGGTGGTGAAATTGTTGCGCCGGGTGGTGATCGTGCGGGCAAAGCGTTCGTAATGCCCCAGATCCAGGTCGGTTTCCGCCCCGTCTTCGGTGACATACACCTCACCGTGCTGGAACGGACTCATCGTTCCGGGATCCACGTTGATGTAGGGGTCAAGCTTGATCAGGGTGACTTCGAGGCCGCGGGCCTGGAGGATGCTGGCCAGCGAGGCAGAGGCAATTCCCTTGCCCAACGACGACACAACGCCGCCGGTAATGAAAATGTATCGGGTCATCAGATCCCCGTTGGAGCACGTTAAGGGGGCAGTGCCGGGCGGCCTGCAGGACGGCTCCATACGGTAGCAGAAGGGTGTCTCCCGCACAACGCGGGGCGTACCGGAGACGAGCAATCAGAGACCAGGATCGGGCTCCCAGAGTGGCATCAGGCCGGATGGGGAATCGGTTACTGCGGGACTTTCACAAACGCAGATTCCGGGCACCGCCAGCACCACTTCAGGGGTACGGAGGACCGGCCAGGCATGCCGCTGCCAGGGAGGCACACCCGCCTCCTGCAGCAGCCGCCCGAGGCGTTTCGCCGGCCTCCCCAGCGGCACCAATCGGGTATGCAAGGCACCGAAACGAAGTTGAACATCGCCAGTGTCCAGCACATCGGCGGCGAGGAATCCACCCGCTTGCCACCGCAACCGCCCGCAGGAAAGCTGCCGTTCCTCCGCGCCCGCCAGCTTGACCACATCCGGAACGGCGGGCGGCGGCCCGCCCCGGTCCAGGTACAGCTGATGCCGATGGCGCCGGATCCGGCCACCGGGCCAGACCAGTTCGGGAGCACGGTCGGTGGCGGCGGAACACAGGGCTTGCAGGCCGGAAACCAGCCGCCGCCGGCCCGGAAGCGGCAAGCCCTGATCACGGATCCAGTGGCGCAGCAGATTACGGGCACGGTGTTCCGGCAGTGACTGAATGCGCTCAAGCGGCATCGATGCCGCGCCTTTCAGACCATCCAGCCGAGCCAACTCCGCCAACAGCTGGTCGGTCTCGGCTGCGTCATCGGCCAGCTGAACCAGGCCCCGTTCGACCGCCGTCCAACGCTCGCGTAGCGGAGGCATGATCCGGTGCCTGAGGAAATTACGATCCCGCATCAGATCCTGGTTGGCCGGGTCATCCAGCCAGTGCGGGCAATGAATCCCGGCGTAGTGCTGCAGTTCGCCACGCCGCCAGTCCAGCAGCGGGCGCGCCAAACGGCCCTCGCCAAGGCCGCGTTGTCGCCGGATGCCACCCAGCCCGCTCACCCCGCTGCCGCGCAGCACCCGCAGCAACACCGTTTCCGCCTGATCATCGGCATGATGCGCGGTTAGCAGCACCGTTTCACGGTCCAGGTCCGCCGCCAGCGCCGCGTAACGGGCTTCACGGGCGCGCGCTTCCAGGTTGGAGCCTGGATCCAGATTGAGGGTGTGGCTGATGAGCGGGATATCCCAGGCATTGCAGACCGCACGGCAGTGCGCGGCCCATCGGCTTGCGTCCGGGTGGAGACCATGATTGACGTGCGCCGCCTGCAGCGTCGCGGACAACCGCGGACGCAATGCCCGCATCAGGTGCAGCAGGACCAGCGAATCGCAGCCCCCGCTGAAGGCGACAAGATAGCGTCGGGCATCCGGCAGGCGATGCAGCAGTGACTCCGGGCGCAGCGCTGACATGGCGTTCACTGGCACGCCGGCAAGCGGCGCCCTACTCTTTCCAGTTGCCGACCGAAACGAGTCGCTCGTAACGCCGTTCCAGCATGCGGTCGGTTCCCTCGGCCTCGATCACGGCCAGCTGGCGACGCAATCGCGACTTGAGCGTTTCGCCCATGGCATCCACGTCCCGGTGCGCGCCTCCTAGCGGCTCTTCCAGAACCTCGTCGACGAGTCCGAGTTCCTTGAGCCTTGGTGCGGTAATGCCCATGGCCTCCGCGGCATCCTGGGCACGCTCCGCGCTTTTCCAGAGAATCGAGGCGCAGCCCTCGGGCGAAATCACGGCGTAGGTGCTGTAGCTGAGCATGTTCAGGCGATCCCCGACGCCGATGGCCAGCGCACCGCCGGAGCCACCCTCGCCGATCACGGTGCAGATCACCGGCACCTTCAGGCTTGCCATGACCTGGAGATTTCGCGCGATGGCCTCGCTCTGGCCTCGCTCCTCGGCGCCGACCCCCGGGTAAGCCCCAGGGGTGTCGATAAAGGTCAGAATCGGCAGGCCGAACCGTTCCGCGGTCTGCATCAGCCGCAGGGCCTTCCGGTAACCCTCCGGTCGCGGCATGCCGAAATTCCGTCGGATCTTCTCTCGGGTATCGCGCCCCTTCTGGTGACCGATGAGCATCACCGGCCGACCGTCGAGCCGGCCAATACCGCCGACGATCGCCGGGTCGTCGGCAAAGGCACGATCGCCATGCAGTTCGTGAAACTCGGTGACCAGCCGCTGCAGATAGTCGAGCGTGTAGGGTCGCTGCGGATGCCGCGCAAGCTGGGCGATCTGCCATGCCGTAAGGCGCCCGAAAATCTCGGCGGTAAGGCTGTCGCTCTTGTCGCGCAGGCGCTGGATTTCCTCGTGAATATTTAGATCGTTGTCATCGCCGACGAACCGAAGCTCGTCAATCTTTGCCTCCAGCTCGGCGATGGGACGTTCGAAATCGAGGAAATTCAGATTCATAGCGAGCGCCATTAAAACAATTTTCACGGTCCGTCACAGACCGCGGCCGGACGACAGGCCGTTACCGTAGCCACCCGCCCATGATCTGGCAAGCAGTCCAAGGAAACACGGATTCATTCGCGGGTCTGTGCCCTAGACCGGTTCTGGTCATCTGGCAATGCCCGAGTTCAGCGCAGGCGCACTACCAGGCCCGTGTTTACCTAGTACTCGACCCGCACCGCGTCGTCACCACCGAGTGCCGTCAGCCGCTGCAGCAATTCATCGGACGGCCGCACCCGCCAGTCATCACCAAGCCGCAGCACCGCCGAAGCCGTCTCGCCCTGGTATTCCAGCCAGACAGGACAGGCGCCATCACGAAACGGCGTCAGCGCCGAGCGCAGTGACTCTACCGCCCCATTGGCAAACGCGGGCGCGGACACGCGCATCACCAGACGGCGGGCGTAGGCCTCCCGTACCTCGCCGATATCCAGCACCCGGTCGGCATTGATGCGCCAGCCGTCGGAGAAATCGTCATAGCCCAGGTTGCCCTCCACCACCAGCAGGCGATCCTTGCTGATCAGGTGACCGAACTTGCGGTAGGCCTCGGTGAACAGGGTGACCTCGATGCGGCCGGTACGGTCATCCAGCACCAGCATGGCGATGCGATTGCCGGACTGCGTGTTGCGAACCCGCATGGACATGACCAGACCGGCGGCCACCACCCGGCGTTCATTGCCACGGCCGCCACTCTCGGCCGGCGAGGCACCGGCCACGAGTCCACTGATACGGCCGCTGACCACGCGTTCCAGCTCGGCCTCATAGCGACTGATCGGATGCCCGGTCAGATACAGGCCAAGGGTTTCCTTTTCCGCCTGCAGCCGCTCGTCGTCCTCCCACTCCGGCAACGGCTCGACGGTCGGCCCCTGCTGGGCGGCATCGCCGGCCGGTTCGGCCAGACCGAACATGTCGTTCTGACCCAGCGCCGCATCCCGGGATTGCTGCTCGGCGGCCTTCAGCGCCGGCGCGATGGTGGCCATCAGGGTGGCGCGATTCGGACCGATGGAATCCATGCAACCGGCGCGCACCAGCGCCTCCAGCACCCGCCGGTTGAGACGCCGTCCATCGAGCCGCCGGCACAGGTCATACAGGCTGCCGAACGCACCCCGGGACTCGCGTTCCTCCACCATGGCCTCGATCACACCCTGGCCGACGCCCTTGACCGCCCCCATACCGTAGATGACGGTCGATTCATCGGCGGCACGGAAGCGGAAACCGGAGCGATTCACATCCGGCGGCGCCACGGTCAGGCCCATGTCCCGGCATTCCTCAATCAGGGTGACCACCTTGTCTGTGTTGTCCATGTCCGAGGACAGCACGGCGGCCATGAACGGTGCCGGATAATGGGTTTTCAGCCAGGCAGTCTGGTAGGACAGCAGCGCATATGCCGCGGAGTGGGACTTGTTGAAGCCGTAGCCGGCGAACTTCTCCATCAGGTCGAAGATGCCCGCCGCGTGCTCCTCGCCGAGCCCGTTTTCGGTGGCACCCTTGAGGAAAATCGCCCGCTGCTTGGCCATTTCCTCCGGTTTCTTCTTGCCCATCGCGCGCCGCAGCAGGTCAGCGCCGCCAAGGGAATAGCCGGCCAACACCTGGGCGATACGCTGCACCTGCTCCTGATACAGGATCACGCCATAGGTCGGTTTCAGCACCGGTTCCAGGTCGGCGTGATGCAGCTCCGGGGTCGGATAGGCGAGCCGTGCCCGGCCCTGTTTGCGGTCGATGAAATCGTCGACCATGCCGGATTGCAGCGGCCCGGGGCGAAACAACGCGACCAGCGCGATGATGTCCTCGAAACTGTCGGGCTGCAGGCGCCGGATCAGGTCCTTCATGCCACGGGATTCCAGCTGGAATACGGCCGTTGTGCCGCAACGCTTGAGCAGTTCGAAGGTTGGCCTGTCGTCCAGCGGAATGGTGGCGATATCCAGCGCCGTCTCGCCCTGCCCGGAGCGGATCGCGTTCACCGCCTTCACGGTCCAGTCGATGATGGTCAGGGTGCGCAGGCCGAGGAAGTCGAACTTTACCAGCCCGACCTCTTCGACATCGTCCTTGTCGTACTGCGTGGTCAGCGAGGCGCCACCCGGCTCGCAGTACAGTGGCGAGAAATCGGTGAGTTCGGTGGGCGAGATCACCACCCCGCCGGCATGCTTGCCGACGTTGCGCGACAGCCCCTCGAGCTTCATCGCCAGATCGAGCAGCGTGTTGATTTCCTCGTCGTCGTCGTATTGCGCCTTGAGGTCCGGCTCCTGTTCCAGGGCCTTCTCCAGGGTCATGCCGATCTCGAAGGGAATCAGCTTGGCGATCCGGTCGACCATGCCGTAGGGATGACCCAGTACACGGCCGACGTCCCGGACCACGGCCCGGGCCGCCATGGTGCCGTGGGTCGCAATCTGCGACACCTTCTCGCGGCCGTATTTTTCCGCCACATAGTCGATCACCCGATCCCGCCCTTCCATGCAGAAGTCGATATCGAAATCCGGCATCGAGACCCGTTCCGGGTTGAGAAACCGCTCGAACAGTAGGTCGTAACGCAATGGGTCAAGGTCAGTAATGTCGAGCGAAAACGCCACCAGGGAACCGGCGCCGGAGCCACGCCCCGGGCCGACCGGGATGTCGTTCTGCTTGGCCCAGCGAATGAAGTCGGCGACGATCAGGAAGTAACCCGGGAACCCCATCTGCACGATGACGTCCAGTTCTCTCTCCAGCCGCTCGACGTAGCGTTCACGATCCACCGGCGGCGCGTCCTTCAGCGCCTGCAACTGCTGCAGACGCCGTTCCAGACCGGCCAGGGCCTCCTGCCGCAGATAATCCGCCTCGCTAAGCCCCGCCGGGATCGGAAAATCGGGCAGCACGTTCTCGCCCAGGCTGATTTCCAGATTGCAGCGTCGGGCAATCTGCACCGTGTTCTCGATCGCCTCCGGCAGATCGCTGAACAACGCCACCATCTCCTCCGGCGAACGCAGATACTGCTCCTCGCTGAACTGGCGCGGTCGGCGCGGATCGGCCAGGGTTCGGCCGTCATGGATACAGACGCGGGCCTCATGGGCCTCGAAGTCCTCGGCGGAGAGGAAGCGCACGGCATTGGTCGCGACCACCGGGGCGTCGGTCTCGGCAGCCAGCATGACGGCGGCATGGACATGTTCTTCGTCGCCGGGACGTCCGGTGCGCTGCAATTCCAGATAGTAGTCGCCGGGAAACAACTCGCACCACCAGGTCAGGCGTTCCCGAGCGGTTGCCGGATCGTCCGCCAGCAGGGCTTGGCCGACATCACCTTCGCGCCCGCCGGACAGAACGATCAGACCCTCGCGATCCTGTTCCAGCCAGTCCCGGGCCAGCAACGGTACGTCGCCATGCTGGCCCTCCAGATAACTGCGGGAAATCAGCCGCGTCAGGCTGGTATAGCCGGCAGTGGTCCTGACCAGCAGCGTGATCCGGCTGCGACCCTGCTGGCTGGCCTGGTCCTCGATCCAGAGATCGGCCCCGATCAGTGGCTTGACCCCGGCGGCAAGCGCCGTCTTGTAGAATTTGACCATGCCAAACAGATTGCACTGATCGGTCATTGCCACCGCCGGCATGCCATGCTTGGCAACGGCCTGCATCAACGGCCGAATGCGGACGATTCCGTCGACCAGTGAGAACTCGGTATGCAGATTCAGGTGGACAAAGGTCTGGTTCATGCTCGACTTCGATCTGGGCTTGCTTCATCCTTCGGCACGTTCGGGGCCGCATTTTGCATGGCTGAAATGGTCCCGGTTGAGGCCAACGCGTCGAAACAACGGCGCCACCGTGATCCACGGTATCGCGCCTCAGAGTCCGTGTCCGGCAAGTGGCCGGGCAGTGATCCGCAGCAGACCGGTACCGCCCATTGCCGACCATTCACGAGACCGCAACCGTACACCCTGGAGCGATTCTAGGCGACTCCGTCATCATCGCCGCTGGCGCCGTGATCGGCGCTGATGTGGAACTCGGTGATGGCTGCAGCGTCGGTGCCCACGCAGTGCTGGAAGGGCCGATGCAAATCGGCTCGAACAACCGGATCGGGCCACACTGCGTGCTTGGCACGCCGCCCCAGGACCGGGCGTACGAGGGTGAGCCCACGCGGCTGGAGATCGGTAACGACAATGTATTGCGCGAGTTCGTGACCATCCACCGGGCAACCACCAAGGAAAATCACGTAACCCGGCTGGGCAACGACAATTACCTGATGGCGTACAGCCATGTAGGCCATGACTGCGTGCTTGGCAATCACATCACGATGGCGAACGCCGCCACCCTGGCCGGTCACGTCAGCGTCGGTGATCATGTCAACATTGCCGGCCTGTGCGCGGTGCACCAGTTCGCCCGCATCGGCGCCTACGCCATGCTCGGCGGCGGCACCATGGCGCCGATGGATATTCCGCCCTACGCCATGGCATCCGGCAATCACGCCCGGCTGTATGGCGTCAATCGGCGCGGGCTCCAGCGTCATGGCTTCGAGGCGGACATCATTCGGCAGATCCGCACGGCATACCGGCTGCTGTTTCGAGACGGCCTGCGGCTGAACGAGGCGCTCGCCGCCATCGAAGCGAATGCGGGTCTTCAGAGCCAGCCGATCCGCGATCTGCTTGATTTCATACGAACCAGTAAACGAGGCATTACCCGATGAGCAAGTTGCGCGCAGCGGTGATCGGCGCCGGCTACCTGGGTCGTTTTCACGCCCAGAAGTATGCGGCCCTGCCCGAGTCCGATCTGGTCGCGGTGGTCGACAGGGATGGCGAACGGGCTGCCAGCGTCGCTACCGAACTTGGCTGCGAGGCGCTGACCGACCACCGGAACCTGGTCGGTCGCGTGGATGTGGTTAGCGTGGTGGTACCCACCCGACTGCACCATGCCGTGGCCCTGGACATGCTGCGCGCCGGGATCCATGTGCTGGTGGAGAAACCCATCACTGCCACGCTGGACGAGGCGCGGCAACTGGTGGACACGGCCGCCGAACGGGACTTGCGCCTGCAGGTCGGCCATCTGGAGCGCTTCAACCCCGCCGTGCAGGCACTCTCCGACCGGATCGAGACGCCGCTGTTCATCGAGTCGCACCGCCTGGCGCCGTTCAACCCGCGTGGTGCCGACGTCAGTGTGGTGCTGGATCTGATGATTCACGACATCGACATCATTCTGACCCTCGTCGGCCAGCCAGTGCAGAGAATCGATGCCAACGGCGTGCCGGTGATCTCGAACGACATCGACATTGCCAACGCACGGCTGCAATTCGAGAACGGCTGTGTCGCCAATGTCACCGCGAGCCGGGTGAGCCAGAAGAGTGAACGCAAGATGCGCCTGTTCCAGCAAAGCGGCTACATAGCGCTGGATTTCCAGGCTCGCTCGCTGGACATCCGGAGGACCGGCGACGGGGAACAGCATCCCGGCATCCCCAATATCGAATCCGAACAGGTCAGCTTCGAGGCAGGAGATGCCCTGCTGACCGAAATCGAAGCCTTTCTCGACAGCGTGCAGCAGGGTTCAAGGCCCATCGTTAGCGGCGAGGATGGGCTGCAGGCCCTGCAGACGGCCATGGAGATCGGCCGCCTGCTGCGCAGCAATCCGATGCTGGACAGGATCATGGCCAGCGCTGACACGCGAATGAGATAAGGAAACGCTGATTTATTCCCGCGCCTGCGCCCGAGACCGGTTTTGGTCATCTGGCAAGGCGCGGTGCCGGTTCGGTAGCTTGAGCTACCGGGCCGGTGGCGCAACGCCGCCAGGGGCCAAAACCGGCCGGGCCCTTCGGGTTGGGCCGCATTTTTCCCGATTGCTGTGTTGCGCTGCGTGACCGCAGAATGACTGCGGCGCTGCGCAGCGCGCCTTGCCTCGGAAAAAATGCGGACTCCAACGCAGACGCGGGAGTAAATCAGCGTTTCCTTAATGAATTAACGTCTTCCCGAGGACCAATCAGATGATTCCAATGGTGGATCTCACCGCACAATACCCGCTCATCCGCGAGGAAATCGAACGCGAATTGTCGAAGGTGCTGGACGGCGCCCAGTTCATTCTTGGGCCGAATGTCCAGGCCTTCGAGCAGGAAACGGCCGATTATCTGGGCGTGAAGCACGCCGTGGCCTGCGCCTCCGGCACCGACGCCTTGCACCTGGCGCTGCGTGCCGCCGGCATAGGTGCCGGTGACGAGGTCATCACCAGTCCCTTCACGTTTATTGCAACCGCCGAGGCGATCCGATACGTCGGCGCGACACCGGTTTTCGTGGATATCGAGCCGGACACCATGAATCTCGATCCGGATCTGGTGCGGCAGGCGATCACCGAACGCACACGCGCGATCCTGCCGGTCCACCTGTTCGGCCACCCTGCCGAGATCACGCCATTGCAGCAACTGGCCTACGACAACGGCCTGCTGCTGATTGAGGACTGCGCACAGTCCTTCGGCGCGACGGTCGATGGCGTGCAGACCGGGGCCTTCGGGATCGCCGGTTGCCACAGCTTCTTCCCCAGCAAGAACCTTGGCTGCTACGGCGATGGGGGGCTGGTATCAACCAACTCGGATGCCATTGCCGAGGAATTGAAGGTCTACCGGAATCACGGCAGCCGCGAGCGCTATTACCACCACGTGATCGGTTACAACAGCCGCCTGGACGAAATGCAGGCGGTGATCCTGCGCGCCAAACTCCGGCACATCGACAGTTTCAATGCCGGTCGTCGTCGTGCCGCGCACGCCTATTCGGAGGCTCTCGGCGAACTGCCGGGCGTCGTGGTGCCGTCGGAGCGACCCGGCATGCAGCACGTCTATCATCAATACACGCTGCTTTCCGACCGCCGCGACACCATCCTGGCGGCCCTGCGCGAAAAGCAGATCGGTTGTGCGGTCTACTATCCGGTTCCCCTGCACCAGCAGGAGGTGTTCAAGGAAGACTGCAAGGGCCAGATGCTGTCGGTCACGGAGGACATCGCCCGCCGCTGCATGTCGCTGCCGATATTCCCGGAACTCAACGACGCGCAGATCGACGAAGTGACGTCAACGGTTAAAAGTGTTTTTTAACCCTCTCTTGCGTTTAACGTTTTACGTTTAAGG
Organism: Methylonatrum kenyense; assembly: GCF_023195885.1. Classification (GTDB taxonomy): domain Bacteria; phylum Pseudomonadota; class Gammaproteobacteria; order Nitrococcales; family Aquisalimonadaceae; genus Methylonatrum; species Methylonatrum kenyense. The sequence continues at coordinate 71,910 of NZ_JALPKO010000006.1, read as the reverse complement.
TTTTACGTTCCGCTGTCCCTGAACTAGATCGCGGACGGGGCGAAAGGATCGGCGGTGTTCGGCCAGTGGACCAAGTCGCTGGAGGGCATCGAGATGCTGGGCCGTGGGATAGCCGCGATGGCGGTCGAAGCCGTAGTCGGGATGAAACGTGTGCAGGGTGTCCATCTGCGCGTCCCGGTGAACCTTTGCCAGTATTGACGCCGCGCCGATGGCCGGTTCGCTGGCGTCACCGCCGACGATCGCACGCGCAGGACAGGACAGGCCGTCCGGGCAACGATTACCATCCACAAGGACCGATTCCGCAGCCGGTGACAAGGTGCCCACGGCACGGCGCATGGCAAGCATCGAGGCATGCAGGATATTCAGTTGGTCGACCTCCGCGGCGCTCGCCTCGGCAATGCTCCAGGCAATGGCCCGATCACGAATTTCGGCCGCCAGCACGTCCCGCCGCCGGGCGCTGAGCTTTTTCGAATCGGTCAGCCCGTTGATCGGCTTTCGCGGATCCAGAATCACGGCTGCCGCTACCACGGCGCCAACCAGCGGCCCGCGTCCGACCTCGTCAACCCCGGCGCATAGCGCTGGTCCATCCGAAGCCGGCCACAGTTCGATCTGGCTCATCCGCGCTGCTCCATCAGTCGCGCCACGGCCAACACGGCCTGCCGGTTGGCATCCTGTTTCATTATCGCGTCCGGGGCGCGGAACCGCGATGCCTTCGAAACGTGCATTCGGCTACACACGGGGAAACGCGGGCATCAAACCCGCGCCGAGCAGTTCCCCGGACACTTCCCCAGCAACCTGCCCCGATCAGGGTAGCCACTTCTCCACCAGGTCCCGGTTCTCCTCGACCCACTGCCTGGCGTTGTCATACGGATCGCCACCCTCGGCGTTCATGACCATCAACTCGGCCATCTGCTCGGCCTCCCAATAGAAGTTGTCGAGGATCTGGTAGGCCGTGGGGTGGTCCTCCTCCAGCCCTTGGCGCACGATGGTATGGATCTGCTCGTCACCACCGTAGACCCCGTTGGGATCGTCCAGATACTTGAGGTCCCAGCGCCCCTCCTTCCAATGCGGGGTCCACCCGGTGACGATCACCCACTCCTCGTTGCGGATGGCGTCACGCAGGGCTGCGGTCATGGTGGCGTCGGACCCGTCCATCAGCCGCAAGTCCGTCAGTCCGTACTCCTCAATGGCCTGCTCGGTGGTGCTCATGATGCCGGCACCCGGATCGATGCCAATGATCCGGCCATTGAAGCGGTCCGCGTGTTCGTTCAGCTCCTCGATGGAGTCGATCCCCACGTAGTCCGGCACCACCAGACCGATCCGGGTGCCGTCCAGGTTGGGTCCGAGATCCACGATGCGATCCTCGGTCTGCTCCAGGTAGCTGGCGTGGGTGGTGGGCAGCCAGGCCGCCACCATGGCGTCCTGGTCTCCACTCGCCACCGCCTGCCACATGGCCGCGGCACTCACCGACGTGGTCCGCACGTCGTATCCCGCCTCCTCGAGGACCACGCGCACCACTTTTGTGCTCGCCACTTCACTATCCCACTCCACGTAGGCCAGGTTGATACGACCCTCGGCGGCCGCGGATAGCGAGGTGACCAGCAGAGCACCTGCCGCGGCAGCGGTGAACAAACTGCTTACAGGGGTTTTCATAGCGAGACACTCCTCCTGCTGCTTAGGTTTGGCGACGTTGACCGATTTTCTGCGTGATGCGGTCGAGAATCATGGCCAGGATGACGATGGCGATACCCGCCTCGAACCCGTTTCCCGACTGCAGACGCTGAATGGCGCGCCAGACCTCGCCGCCCAGCCCGCCGGCTCCGATCATGGCGGCGATGACCACCATCGACAGTGCAAGCATGATGGTCTGATTGATGCCCGCCATGATAGTGGGCACGGCCAGCGGCAACTGCACCTTGAATAGCTTTTGCGAACGCGTCGCGCCGAAGGCATCCGCGGCCTCTACAAGTTCAGCGGGTACCTGCCGTATACCCAGTGTAGTCAGGCGAATCGCCGGTGGCATGGAAAAGATGACCGTGGCAAACATGGCCGATACCGGCCCCAGGCCAAAAAAGGGCACCGCTGGGATCAGGTAGACGAAGGCGGGCATGGTCTGCATGAAGTCGAGCATCGGCGTCATGACCCGGTGCGCGCGGCCGGACAACCCGCCCAGGATGCCGATGGGCAGTCCGATGGCCACCGCCACGGTGGTGGCGAACAACACCAACGTGAGTGTCTCCATCGTGGCCCCCCAGAGCTGGAGGTTCCACAGCAGGGCCAGCCCGGCGGCGCTGCCGATGGCCACGCGCCGTCCCGCCAGCAGCCAGGCCAGCGCGGCCAGCGCCAGGATGACCACCCAGGGTGGGGGGTAGGTCAACAGCCCAACCGCCAGGTCCACACCCTCGCCCACGAAGCGACTGATGGCACGGGTCACCAGGGCGAAGCGGTCGGTCAACCAGTCCAGGCCGGTATCGATCCACTCGGCCAACGGGATTTTGCCGATGATTGGAAACTCCTGACTCACGATACCTACCCCTTTTGCCGCTTCCCGCCGGTGTCCGTGGCCTCCGCACCATCGGCCGCACCCGCTCCGTCTGTGCTCTCCTCCCCGCCGTGGCCCGGGTGTTCTGGCAGCACGTCGCCCTGCTGCGTCTCGGCCAATGCGGAAAGCACGTTGCTCTTGACCACGGTACCCAGCAGCTTTTCCTTTTCATCCACGACTGCCAGGGGTATACGACTCCCTGCCAACCGGGCAATCAATTCCGCCAGGGGGGCATCCTCGCGCACCTTGTGGAAGTCGGTATCGAGGATATACGCAAGATTCTTGTCACCCCGCTTGATCGCCGCGTCGCAGTCATCGGCCCAGACCACGCCCTTGACCCGGAAGTCCCGCGAGGTGACGAATACGCTGTAGAAGCTCTCCTCGCGCATCTTATGCAACGCCGTGCGCGGGCCATCGGTCTCAAAGGCCACTGCCCTGATCTTACCCATGACGCTCCCGGCGGTGAGCACCTGGGATTTGTCCACATCCTCGACGAAACGCTGGACGTAGCGCGAGGCCGGGTGGCTGAGGATCTCCTCGGGGGTACCGATCTGAACCACCGCCCCGGATTTCATCAAGACGATCCGGTCACCGAGCTTCAGCGCCTCGTCCAGGTCGTGGGTGACGAACAGGATGGTCTTGTGCATCCGCGACTGCAGATCGAGCAGTTCATCCTGCATATCCCGCCGGATGAGGGGGTCCAGTGCACTGAAGGCCTCGTCCATGAGCAAGATGTCCGGATCCACCGCCAACGCACGGGCCAGCCCCACGCGTTGCTGCATTCCGCCGGACAGTTGTCTGGGATACGCCTCCTCCCAGCCCTTCAGGCCAACGAGCTCGAGCGCCTTGCGGGCCTCCGCCACCCGTACTTCCTCAGCCACACCGCGGATCTCCAGCCCGAAGCCCACATTGTCGAGGATCGTGCGGTTGGGCAGCAGGGCGAAATTCTGGAACACCATGCCGAACTTACGCCGCCGCAGCTCAAACAGCTTCTCGGCGCTGAACTGGAGGATGTCTTCGCCATCCACCTCGACGATACCGGCGGTGGACTCGATGAGCCGATTGACACAACGGATCAGAGTGGATTTGCCGCTACCGGACAGGCCCATGATCACCAGGATCTCGCCCTCGTCCACGTCGAAGGAGACATCGTCCAGCCCCACCGTCATCCCGGTGCGCTCGTGGATCTCCTCCCCGGAAAGGCCCTTGCGGAGCATCTTGAGGCCCTGGTCAGGGTATTCGCCGAATATCTTGGTGAGATTGCGTACCTTGATCCTACGCAAGCGTGCAGACCCTGTAGCTGTGGGATCGCGTCCGCAGCAACGGACACCGTTTAAATGGTAGGTGATGGATCTGAAGCTTGGCAAACAAGGGCAGCGCAGAATCCCTGAAGAAACTCTGGTCAGGAAAGCGGAACTCAGCCGCCGTCACCCACATTTCAATCTGGCTCATCCGCGCTGCTCCAGCAGCCGCGCCACGGCAAGTGCAGCCTGTCGGTTGGCATCCTGTTTCATCATCGCGTGCAGGGCGCGGAAACGCGTGATGAGTTCCTCCCGCTGGCTGCGATCATCGAGCAGGGCAAGCATGGCCGGGCCCAGGTTGGCGACGGTGGCCTGCTCCTGCGCGAATTCGTCCACCAGGCGTTCACCAGCTATCAGGTTGGGCATGGCGATGAACGGCACCTTGATCAGCCGCCTGGCGAGCCAGCCGGTCACCGGCGTTACCTTGTAGGCTACGACCATCGGCCGTTGGTGCAACAGGGTTTCCAGCGTCGCGGTCCCCGAGGCCACAAGCACGGCATTCGCCGCGGTCATGCAGTCCCGCGCCCTGCCATCGTAGAGCGTGACCGGCAGGTCGGCGGCGTGTTCTTGCAGCAGACCTTCCAGATAAACGCGGATTCGCGGCGTAGCACAGGGCACGATGAACCGGATATCGTCGCGGCGGGCGCCAAGCCATTCCACGGTGTCGAGAAACACCGGACCGAGTAGCGATACCTCACTCATCCGGCTACCCGGCAGCAGGGCCGTTATCAATGCCGGTGACGGCGGCAGATCCATTGCGTTCCGCGCGGCCTCGCGATCCGGTTGCAGCGGGATCTCGTCGGCCAGCGGATGCCCGACAAATGTCACCGGCACATCATGCCTGCGGAAGAATTCAGCCTCGAACGGAAAGATGCTGAGCATCAAGTCCACCGAGCGACGGATGGTCCGGACGCGGCCCTGCCGCCAGGCCCAGACCGTCGGGCTGACATAGTGGACCGTCGGAATCCCCGCCGCACGCAGACTGCGCTCCAGGCCCAGGTTGAAGTCAGGGGCGTCGATACCGATGAACAGGTCCGGGGGGTCGGCGAGGAAATGCCGCCGCAGCCAGCGGCGGATCCCGAGCAGGCGCGGCAGGTGGCGCAACACCTCCAGCAGGCCCATCACTGATAGCGACTCCAGCGGGTAGTGGCTGTGCATGCCTTCGGCCAGCATCCGATCGCCACCGATACCCTCGAACCGGGCATTCGGAAACAACTGGCGGAGCTCGCGCATGAGACCCGCGCCGAGCAGGTCACCCGACAACTCCCCGGCGACGATACCGATGTGCAGCGACCGGGAATCGGCGAGTGCCTTACCGGATGCGGGGTCAGGAGGCATGCGGCCTGCCCTAGCGAACGAGGCCGCGCTTTGCCGACGCGATGAACTCCAGCAGTTCGCCGACGGCAGCGCAGTCCCTGGCCAATGGCTGAATCTCGTCGATCGCCTGCTCGAGACGCAATCCGGATTTATAAAGCGTCCGGTACGCACGGCGCAGGATCTGGATATCCGGCGGTTCGAAACCGCGGCGGCGCAGCCCCTCGGCGTTGACCCCGTGGGGCACGGCAGGATTTCCGGAAACGGTAATGAACGGCGGTACATCCTGCTTGATCGTACTGCCCATGGCGGTGAAGGCATGGGCGCCGATATTGCAGAACTGGTGCACCAGGCTGAAGCCGCCAAGGATGGCATCATCACCCACCAGCACGTGCCCCGCCAGCGATGAGCCGTTGGCAAACACCGTGCGGTCGCCGATCACGCAATCGTGCGCGACGTGGACATAGGCCATGATCCAGTTATCGTTGCCGATGCTGGTCAGCCCACGGTCCTGCACGGTGCCGCGATTGATGGTCACGAATTCGCGGATGGTATTGCGATCCCCGATCTCCAGACCGGTTTTTTCACCCTTGAACTTCTTGTCCTGGGGCTCGTCGCCGATCGAGGCGTACTGGAAGATACGATTCTGGCGGCCTATCCGCGTCGGTCCCCGCAACGTCACGTGCGGGCCAATGGTCGTACCCGAGGCGATCTCGACGTCCGGACCGATGATCGTGAACGGACCAACGGAGACATCGTCGGCAAGACTCGCAGCCGGATCGATAATAGCGGTTGGATGGATCAAGCCGCCACATCCCGCATCGTGCACATGATTTCAGCCTCGGCAACCAACTGCCCATCGACCGAGGCGCGGGCATCGAATACCCAGATTCCCCGCCGGCGGCGGGCGATCCGGCTTTCCAGACGAACCTGGTCACCCGGTTCGACGGGACGCTTGAACCGTGCGTTATCCACTCCCACCAGGTAAAAGATGGTGCTGCCGGGAGCCTCACCTTCGGTGGCGAAGGCCAGTAGTCCGCAGGCCTGGGCCATGGCTTCGAGAATCAGCACCCCGGGCATCACCGGCCGGATCGGAAAATGGCCCTGGAAGAATGGCTCGTTGATCGTGACGTTCTTGATCGCGGCCAGGGACTCGCCGGGGTTGGATTCCACCACCCGATCAACCAGCAGGAACGGATACCGATGCGGGAGATGGTTGAGGATCTGTTGAATATCCATGAATTCGCTTCTTGTTGTTCCGACTCAGGATTCGGATGAATCCCTCTGCTCGTCACCCCGTGCCGCCAGCTGCTGTTCCAGTTGCCTGAGTCGCTTGGCCATGGCATCCAGTTGATGGAAGCGCGCCGCATTCCGCCGCCATTGACGGTTGGGTTCCACACCGGTACCCGAGGAATAAAGGCCCGGCTCGTTAAGGCTCTTGGTGACCTGCGTCATCCCGGTAATCTGGACACCGTCGGCAATACTGATATGTCCTGCCATACCAACAGCGCCACCAATGGCGCAGTGGCGCCCGATACGTGTGCTGCCGGCGATGCCGGAGCAGGCAACCACAATGGTGTGTTCCCCGATTTCAACGTTGTGCCCGATCTGGACCAGATTATCCAGCTTGACCCCATTGCCGATCAGCGTGTCACCAATCGCGCCTCGGTCAATCGTGGTATTGCAGCCCACATCGACATCATTGCCGAGGCGCACCACGCCGACCTGCGGTACCTTGCTCCAGCGGCCCTCGTCGTTGGCATAGCCAAAGCCGTCCGCGCCGATCACCGCTCCCGGATGCAGCAGGCAACGCTGACCGATGATGCAGCCGTCCCAAACCGTAACCCGGGCAACCAGCCGACTGCCACGCCCGACCTGCACGCCTTTACCCAGAATCGACCCGGGCCCGACGATGACATCATCCGCCAGCCGGCAACCGGCATCCACCGAGGCATGGGGGCCGATACTGACGTTTCTGCCCAGACGGGCTTCGGGATGAACCCAGGCTGTTGGATGCACCTGGCCATCACCGTCCGGCGGCGGATGCACGATGGACGCGGCGCGTGCGAACGCATAGTGCGGATTCTTTGAAAGCAGCACCGGCACCGGACTTGAATCCGCCATGTCGGGATGCAAAACGACGATCCCGGCACGTGTCTGTTCCAGGTGCTTGCGGTGCTTCGGATCAGCGAGAAAACTCAGGGACCGGGGATCCGCGTCCCCCAATGAAGCGACATGATCCACGATGACCGAGCCATCGCCACGGAATGTCAGCCCCAGGGCATTCGCCAATCCTTCGAGTGTGGTCTGCGCCACGCGTTCTCCTCGCTATGTCCGTATCGCAACTTCTGAAGTCGTTGACGCGCACGACCGATGCCCCGTCAGGATCCGGACTCATCCAGGTCCTGTCGCAGCCTTTCCAGAACGTCTTCCGTGAGGTCCACCTTGTCACTGGCGAAAATGACGCCTTCACTGACAATCAGATCAAACCCCCGCTCTTCGGCCAGGTCATTGATGGTATCGACGATGCGCCGTTGCAGGCGTCCCAGTTCCTCGTTGCGGCGCAGGTTGAAGTCTTCGCGGAACTCCTCCTGCGCCTGTCGCAGTTCCCGCTTGCGGGCAACGACATCGCGCTGTAGCCGGCGTTGTTCCTCTTCATCCATCAGCGCCCCATCCCTGGAGAGTTGTTCCTCCAGGCGCCGGATCTCCGATTGCTCCTCTGCAATCTCCCGGTCACGCGGCGAGAACTCGCGCTCCAGGCTGGCGCGGGCCTCCTCGGCCTGGGGCGCCTCGGCAGAGACACGGGCGGCGTTGACGAAGCCGATGCGACTCTCCGCAGCGGCGCTCACTGAAGACAGCAGACCAACAACTACCAAAGCGAGGACCGAGAATCGAGTCGTCGCCTTCAAGCAACGCGCGATTGTGAGGCACGTCTCACGATGTCGCCGGTCAGGGTCCATAAGCGTCCGCGAAACGGGCCTAGAAGAAGGAGCCAAGCGTGAACTGGAAGCGATCGATATCGTCTCCGCTCTTGTTATTTAACGGGTTGGCCCAACTCATTGTCAACGCGCCCAGCGGCGAATTCCAGGTGAACCCGACACCGGCCGAGTAGCGCACCTCATTGAAATCAATCGAGCTGTCCGCACGCAGGTCGTAGACCTGGCCACCATCGACGAAGGTCGAGAACCGCACCGATGGTGTGTCCATGAACGGCAGCATGAAGAAATACTCGATGCTCGCGTTGAGGCGGAAATTGCCGCCGGCCGGGCGGTCGTTCTCCGGGTAGCGTGGACCCAGGGAGCTGATCCGGTAACCACGCACCGAACCGATACCGCCGGTGAAGTAATTCTCGAAGAATGGCAGCTCACTGGTATTGCCGTAGCCCTCGCCGTAACTCACCCGGCCAAGCAGGGACAGCGAGCTGGTTTCGGTGATCGGCAGGAAGCGGCGATTGCGGTAGTTCAGCTTGTAGTACTGCAGGTCGCTGCCCGGGGTGGTGGCCTCGGCGCCCAGGGTCTGGCTGCCACCCCGGCTCGGGAAGATCATCCGATCCGTGGTGATCCGGTTCCAGCTCAGGCCTACCGTGTAGTTGAAATAGTTGTTGCCGAAATCATCCTCGAAGTCGCGCAGGCGTTGCGGCGTGTCGTCATCGTCACGAATCCGGAGCGCGATGTCCTCGATGCCGAAGTCCACCCGGACCTCGTCTTCCTCGTTCAGCGGCACACCGAAGCCGACCTGCAGCGCACCGGTGCGCAGATTGAAATCGGACAGTCGCTGGCGCGCAAAATCTGTTTCCCGGTAAAGGCCCGAGAACGACCGGGACACGCCGTCCACCGTGTGGTAGCGCTCGGTGTAGGTCAACTGGTACAGCCGCGCAAACCGGCTGTTGTTGGCTGCGATTACTGCACGGTCCCCGGTACCCAGCACGTTGTCCTGAGCCACCGAGAAGTTCAGCAGGACACCCTGCCCGCTGCCGTAGCCGATACCTGCCTGCAGGCTGCCGGACAGGCCTTCCTCGACATTGAAGTTCACATCCACCTGGTCGGTTTCACCGGGCACCTGGGGCGTCTCAACGTCGACACGGTCGAAAAAGCCCAAACGGTTCAAGCGGGTGCGCGAGAGTTCGACGCGTTCACTGCTGTACCAGCCGCCCTCCATTTGCCGGATTTCCCGCCGGATCACCTCGTCGTCGGTGCGGAAATTCCCGGAAATGTTGACCCGGCGCACATACGCCCGCTGGCCCGGGTCAACGAAATAGGTCAGATTGACGCGCCGGTTCTCACGGTCGACCTCGGGCACGGCATTGACGTTGGCGAAGGCATAGCCCTCGACGCCCAGACGATCACGCACCGCATTGGACCCGGCCGTGATGTCGGCATCGGAAAACACCTGGCCTTCCTGGATATCGATCAACTCACGCAACTCGTCTTCGGACACGATGTAATCACCGGCGAGGCGAACCTCGCCAATCTCGTACTGGGGACCTTCCGAGATGTTGACCGTGATGTAAATGCCGCTGCGGTCGGGGGTCAGCGCAACCTGGGTCGAGCTGATGGAGAAATCCGCATAGCCGCGGTTCAGATAATGACTGCGCAGGGTTTCGAGATCGCCGCCAAGGCTTTCCCGCGAATAGCGATCACGCCGGGAAAACGGCACATACCAGGGCTTGGGCCCCAGATCGAACAAGCGGTTGAGTTCCCGGTCACTGAATGACTCGTTACCGACGAAATTGATTTCCTGGATCCGCGCGATGTCGCCCTCGTCGATATCGATGCGGATGCCGACCCGGTTGCGTGCCAGCGGCGAGACCGTGCTGGAAATGTTGACGTTGTAATGGCCGCGACCGAAATACTGCCGCTCCAGTTCGCGCTCCAGATTCTCCAGCAACGAGCGGTTGAAGGTTTCGCCTTCCGAAAGGCCGATGTCCCGCAGCGCCTCGTTAAGCGGGTCGCTGGGGATATTGTCATTACCGAAAATTTCCACCCGGGCAATGGCCGGCCGCTCGACCACGTTGACCACCAGCACGTCACCATCGCGCTCCAGCGACACGTCCTGGAAAAAACCGGTCTGGTACAGGGAGCGAATCGCGTCCGCCGCCGTCTGCTGATCGATACGGTCGTCGACGTCGACCGGCAGATAGTTGAACACCGTGCCGGGTGAGATGCGACGCAGACCTTCAACACGAATATCGGATGCCACGAACGGCTCGGAGACCTCGGCATGGGCCATGGTGCTGGCCGCCAGACCAAGGACGGTAGCTAGAATGAATTTGCGCATAGGGGCAGTCGTCAGCCTGTCATGTTGTCCCCGCGTTCAGACGACGTCCCTGATTACTCGTCGTGCAACTGCGGATGCTGTGATTCTCGTTGGACTCAGCCGGTGAGTCGCGCCAAATCGTTGTAAAAGGCCAGACTCATGATCATCAGCAGCAGGACGATACCGACCTGCTGGCCGATCAACAGGGCCCTTTCCGAGGGCGGCCTTCCCCTGACCGCCTCCACCAGGAAGTACATCAAGTGACCACCATCGAGGATCGGGATCGGTAACAGATTGATGATCCCCAGACTGATACTCACGATGGCCAGGAATTTCAGGAATGGCACCACGCCCGATGACGCAGTGTCTCCGGCGTACTGGGCAATGTTGATCGGACCACTCAGGTTACGAAGCGAGGCCTCGCCGGTCACCATCCGCCACAGCACCTGCACGGTCAGCACACTGGCCTGCCAGGTATCCCGGCCCGCTTCACCGACCGATGCGATGGGCCCATAGCGTACGGTCTGTTGCATGTCCTCGTACAGCCCCTCGGGCACATCCGGCCGGATACCCAGCACACCGCGCTGGCTGTCGGCGCCGTGAAGCCGCACCTCCCGCTCGATACGGGCACCGTCCCGTTCGGCGCTGAGCATCACCGTCTCTCCGGCATGCTCGCGCAGGACGGCGACCAGGGCTGTCCATTCCGCAACCGATGCACCGTCCACGGCCAGGATCAGGTCACCGCCGCGCAGCCCGGCCTCTTCCGCCGCCCCGCCATCGATCAATTGCCCGACCCGACTTTCAAGCCGCGGCTGCCAGGGTTCAAAGCCGATCAGCCGCAGCATGTCGGGGTCCTCTCCGAGCAATGCGCGACGGTCCAGTTGCAGGCTTAGCTGGCGCTCACGACCATCCTCGCCAACGACCGTCACATCCACCTCGCCGCTGCCGCGGACGCCGCGATCAAGCAGCGCCATCAGGACCTGCTGCCAGCTGTAGGTATCGCGACCGGCGACGGCCACGAATTCGTCGCCACTCTCAAGCCCTGCTCGATCCGCGGCCGTATCCGGAATCACCTCGCCCACCATCGGACGAATCTCGGTTGTGCCAACCACCGCAATCAACCAGTAGACGGCGAGTGCAAACAGGAAGTTGAAGGCCGGCCCGGCAATCACGATCGCCGTGCGGACCCGCAGCGACTGCCGGTTGAAGGCGCGGTGGCGCTCGCCTTCCGGCACCGGACCCTCGCGCTCGTCGAGCATCTTCACATAACCGCCCAATGGGATGGCGGAGATGCAGTATTCGGTTCGATCCGGTCCGGCGATGCGGGTGTAAAGCGGCTTGCCGAAGCCGATCGAGTAGCGCAGCACCTTGACCCCGAGCCGGCGCGCGACCCAGTAATGACCGAACTCGTGGAACGCCACCAGAATGGCGATGGCCACCAGGAAGGCCAACAGGCTAACGCCGAAACCACTCATGTCTCGACCTCCAGTTGCGGGAGCAAGGCATCGGCCAGTTGCCGCGCTCCGGCATCCGCCGCGAGGGCGTCCTCAAGCGAATTCAGCGCCTGAACCGGGCTTTGATCCAGGCAGCGCTCCACCAGCACGGCGATATCGTTGAAGCGAATGCGGCCATTGAGGAAAGCGGCAACGGCCACTTCATTGGCGGCATTCAACGTGGCACAGGCAGTGCCGCCACTGGCAAGCGCCTGATAGGCCAGCCGGAGGCAGGGAAACCGCTGCATGTCCGGTGCCTCGAAATCGAGCCGCGCGATGGCCATCAGATCCAACGGCGCCACTCCCGCATCGAGACGCTCCGGAAAGCCCAGTGCATGGGCGATCGGCGTACGCATATCCGGGTTCCCCAGTTGCGCCAACACCGAGCCGTCGTCGAAATCCACCAGGGAATGGACAACGCTCTGGGGATGCACGACCACGTCCACCCGCGTTCCGGGTACATCGAACAGCCAGCAGGCCTCAATCAACTCCAGGCCCTTGTTCATCATCGTCGCCGAATCGACCGAAATCTTGCGCCCCATGTCCCAGTTCGGGTGGGCACAGGCCTGATCCGGGGTAACGCTCGCCATGGCTTCAGGATCCAGCGTGCGGAACGGACCACCGGATGCGGTAAGAAGAATGCGCCGGACCCCGGGCGGAATCAATTCTCCGGGGCGGAACGTCGACGGTAGACACTGGAAGATCGCATTGTGTTCACTGTCCAGCGGTAGCAATTCGGCGCCATGGTCACGCACGGCCTGCATGAATACCGGGCCGGCCATGACCAGGGCCTCCTTGTTGGCAAGCAGCACGCGCTTGCCGGCCCGCACTGCAGCCAGCGTCGGCTCCAGGCCAGCGGCACCGACAATGCCGGCAACCACGGTGTCGCACTCTTCGCTGGCGGCCAGATCGGACAGTGCCCGCCGACCGGAGAGGACGACGGTGTCGCAACCCGCCGCACGCAACGCCTCGCGGACCGCTTCCGCGGCCGATGAATCCTCGATCACGGCGAATGCCGGCCGCTGCGCCAGGCACTGGGCCAACAGCAGATCCCGGTTCCGGTGCGCCGTGATGGCATGCAAGCGGAAACGTTCGGGGTGGCGGGCGATCACATCCAGCGTGCTTACACCAATGGAACCGGTGGCACCGAGGATCGTGATCCGACGCTGCATTACAGCCATAACCAGAACAACCCGGCGGCAAAGATCGTCGCACTCGCGGTGATGCTGTCGATGCGATCAAGGACCCCACCGTGGCCCGGCAGCAGCGCACCGCTGTCCTTCAGACCGGCCCGCCGCTTGACCATGCTTTCGAACAGGTCACCGACCACTGAATAAACGATGGCCACCAGCACCAGCAGCAGGAAGAATCCGAGTGGCACCGCGTCCAGCGAAACCAGGTGCCACAGGGGCACCGCAGACAGCAGGGCCAGCAGGACGCCCCCGGTAAAACCTTCCCAGGTTTTGCCCGGACTGATCGCCGGCGCCAGCCGGTGCCGACCGAAACGGCGGCCAGCGAAATAGGCACCCACGTCGGCCATCCAGGTCATCAGGAACAACAGTAACACCAGCCAGGGACCAGCAGCCTGGCCGTGCAACCAGACCAGGGCGGTCCACGAAGGCAGCAATAACAACAGGCCGACCACCAGGCCGACACCGGGACCCATTGGTCGGACCTGTCCCGCGTGGCGGCTGTAGTGCCAGAGCAGCAGCGGTGCCAGAAGCCACCATGCCGCGCCGGCCAACAGGACCGCCGGCGTCACCACACCGGCCTGGACAGAGCCGGCCACCAGCGCCATCAGCCCTGCCAGCAGCCCCATGACGGCCCATACCACGGAAGCGCGGTGCAGCCCGATCATCGGCAACCATTCGCGCACGCCCAGCATGACTACGAGGCCAATGACCGCGGCAAACCATGCGGTCGGCAAAAGAAAAACTGCCGCCAGGAACGGCGGCAGCAGCACCAGCGCGGTGACAATGCGATGACTAAGCACGTCCGGCAGTGCCGTCCAGCATGGCTGGAACGCCGCCAAATCGGCGTTCGCGGCCGGCAAACCAGGTCAATGCGCGGTCGAGGTGCGCCTCGGTGAAATCCGGCCACAACACATCGGTGAAATAGAGTTCCGCGTAGGCCAACTGCCAGAGCAGGAAATTGCTGAGCCGGCACTCGCCGCCGGTGCGGATCAACAGATCGGGGCCTGGCAGGCCGGCGAGAGCCACTCCATCGTTGAGCATTCCCTCGTCGATATCCTCGGCATCGAGGCTTCCGTCCGCCACCCGCGATGCGAGGCGTTGACAGGCCCGGGTAATGTCCCAGCGTCCGCCGTAGCTGACCGCCACCACGAGCTGCAACCCGGTGTTATCCGCGGTCAACGCCTCGACGCGCTCGATCTGGTGACACAGGGTTCCGCCAAGCCTGTCCCGGTCACCGATCACGCGAATCCGGACGTTGTTCTCGTGCAGCTTCGAGGCTTCCTTGCGCAGCGTGCGCAACATCAGGTCCAGCAGGGTCGACACCTCCTGCTTCGGCCGGCGCCAGTTTTCACTGCTGAAGGCGAACAGGGTCAGCGCATGGACACCGCGACGGCCGCAGCTCTCGATCAGGGTCCGCGCCGCCTTCACGCCAGCACGATGGCCGGCAGTCCTGGGCATCCGCCGCTGCTCGGCCCAGCGACCGTTACCATCCATGACCACGGCGATATGTCGCGGCAGACGTGCGGCCTCACCTGTCGGCTGATGATCCTTCATGCGCGTGTGCGCCCCCCGACCAAATACTCAGGACAGCGATCAGGCAATCATACCGCCATCAAGTCCTGTTCCTTGGTATCCAGAGCCGCGTCCACCTGCGCCGTGTACTTGTCCGTCAGCTTCTGAATGTCTTCCTCGCCGCGTCGCTGGTCGTCCTCGGAGATTTCCTTTTCCTTGACCAGCGCCTTGAGATCATTGTTCGCATCCCGACGAACGTTGCGGATCGCCACTTTGGCGAGTTCGCCCTCATGCCGGACCACCTTGACCAGGTCCCGCCGCCGCTCCTCGGTCAGCATCGGCATCGGCACGCGGATCACGGTGCCGGCCGAGGACGGATTAAGGCCAAGGTCGGAACTCATGATCGCCTTTTCCACCGCAGCCACCATGTTCTTTTCGTAGGGCGTCACGGTCAGCATGCGGGGGTCGCTGGCAGTAACGGTAGCCACCTGATTGATTGGCACCGGCGCGCCGTAGTACTCCACCATGACATGATCAAGCAGACTCGGATGCGCCCGTCCCGTACGCAGTTTCAGCAACTCGGCGTCAAGCGCCTGAACGGATTTCTTCATCCGTGCATCCGCATCGTTCCGAATATCCTCAATCACTGTCTCATCCCCTTTCAACCAGTGTGCCGGTCGACGCACCGCAGACCAGGTCCAGCAGGGCGCCGGGCCGGGTCATGTCGAAAACGCGAATCGGCAAATTGTTGTCGCGACACATCACGATAGCGGTAGCATCCATCACGGCAAGGCGCTGTTCCAGCACCTGGTCGTAGGTCAGATGGCTGTACCGCTTCGCATTCGGATCCTTGACCGGGTCCGCAGAATAAACACCGTCCACCTTGGTCGCCTTGATGACCACATCGGCATTGATTTCCACCGCCCGCAGGCTGGCGGCCGAGTCGGTTGTGAAAAACGGATTGCCGGTGCCGGCAGCGAACACCACCACCCGCCCCTTTTCCAGATGCCGCATGGCGCGGCGCCTGATGTAATCCTCGCACACCTGATTGATCTTGATCGCGGACATGACCCGCGTAAAAACGCCCTCGTATTCGAGGGCGTCCTGGAGCGCAAGGGCATTCATGACCGTGGCCAGCATACCCATGTGGTCCGCGGTGACCCGGTCCATGCCGGCGGCCGCAAGCCCGGCACCGCGGAAGATGTTGCCGCCACCGATCACCAGCGCCACCTCCACGCCGAGCGCGCGCACCTCACGTATTTCCGAAGCGAGGCGGCGGATGACGCGCGGCGATATGCCGTACTCGCCATCACCCATCAACCCCTCACCGCTAAGCTTGAGAAGAATCCGCTTGTACGCAGGCTCGCTCATGGGTATGCCGCCGACCTCCAGTTGTCAGGTCCCTCAGGAACCGCGCACCTGCGCCATCACTTCCTCGGCGAAGTTGCCCTCTTCCTTCTCGATGCCTTCGCCGACCTCGAGACGTGCGAAGCCGTGCACGGTGGCGCCGGCCTTGTTCAGCAACTCGCCGACGGTCTGATCCGGATCCTTGACGAACGGCTGGCCCAGCAGGGTGGTTTCCTTGAGAAACTTCTTCATCCGGCCATCCAGCATCTTCTCGACGATCTCGGCCGGCTTGCCGCTCTCCTCGGCCTGGGCCTTGAGAATCGCACGCTCCTTTTCCAGCACCTCGGCCGGCATGCCGCCCTCGTCGACGCAGACCGGCTGGCTGGCGGCCACGTGCATCGCCACATCGCGCCCCAGCTGCTCGTCACCACCCTGGACATCGACCATGACACCGATCCGGGTACCGTGCAGGTAATGGTGCAACTGGCCTTCGGTCTGGAAGGTATTGAAGCGGCGAACCTGAATGTTTTCACCGATCTTCGCGACCAGCTCCTGGCGCAGCGTGTTCAGGGTCTTGTCGCCATCGGCGGGCAGTTCCAGCAGCGCTTCGACGTCGGCCGGCTGCTGCTCGAGAATGAGCGCGGCGGCACGGTCGGCAAAGGCCCCGAAGTCATCGCCACCGGAGACAAAATCGGTTTCGCAGTTCACTTCAAGAAGCACACCGCGCCTGCCGCCGTCGGCGGTGGCAGCAACGATCTTGCCTTCCGCGGCCACCCGGTCGGCCTTCTTGTCCGCCTTCGCGAGGCCCTTCTTGCGCATGTGCTCGACGGCCTGTTCGATATCACCGTCGGTTTCCACCAGCGCCTTCTTGCATTCCATCATGCCGGAGCCTGTCCGCTCCCGCAGTTCCTTAACCATTGCGGCAGTGATCGCCATGGGTCTGTCCTCTCTGAATTCAGCTTTTCCGGATACGCGACCGCGGCCTGCTACCTGGGGAAGCGGCCGCGGTCGCGACAGGCGAAACGTTGGCCTCAGCTCTCCGCCGGGGTATCGGCCGCCGCCTCTTCCTTCACCTCGACAAAATCGTCGTTTTCGTTGGCGCCGGGCCGCACGGACGAGGCACGAGCATCCAGGATGGCGTCGGCCGCGCCACGCAGATACAGGCGGATCGCGCGAATCGCGTCGTCATTGCCCGGAATCACGTAGTCGACATCACGCACGAAGTTGTTGGTATCGACCACACCGACCACCGGAATGCCCAGCTTGCGGGCCTCCTGGATGGCGATCTTCTCGAAGCCGACGTCTATGACGAACAGCGCGTCCGGCAGCCGCTCCATGTCCTTGATGCCCGACAGCGACCGATTCAGCTTTTCCAGCTCGCGATCAAGCATCAGCGCTTCCTTCTTCGCCAGCTTGTCGAAGGTGCCGTCTTCCTTCTGCGCCTCCAGATCCTTGAGCCGGCGAATGGACTGCTTGACGGTGCGGAAATTGGTCAGCATGCCGCCGAGCCAGCGGTGGTCGACATACGGCATGCCGCAGCGCTGCGCTTCCTCGCGCACGGACTCGCGGGCGGCCCGCTTGGTGCCGACGAACATCACGCGGCCGCCATTGGCAACCATCTTGCCCATGAAATTCAGCGCTTCCTGGTAAAGCGGCAGGGTCTTTTCCAGGTTGATGATGTGAATCTTGTTGCGTTCACCGAAGATGTAGGGCGCCATCTTCGGGTTCCAGTAACGCGTCTGGTGACCGAAATGGACACCGGCTTCCAGCATTTCCCGCATGGAAACATTGGCCATGATGCTATCTCCTGAAAGGGTTTGGGCCTCCATGAACCCGCGTGCAAAAACCCGCCGCGGCGGGCAACCCATTGCATGTGTCGGTCCATGTGCGGATTAAAGCCGCCCGAATCGTCCACTCCCTGAGGAATTGCGGACCAGCTCCGGGCTGGCTGTACGGTTTTGCTGCTGCGGCGCACGATCAACTGATGCCGGTTTGCCTGAGCAGCGCGCGCTTTATACCATACCGCCCCTGACGCGACAATTTGCTGGCGGGTCGAAAAGCGCTGATGGCAGCGCTTTTTTTGATCGGGTCGCCAGCGATCGTCACCCTGATAAATTCAGCTCTGGAGGTCCGTCCCGGCATGGCCGTAACGATCAAGACAGCCGACGAAATCGAGAAGATGCGGGTCGCGGGGAGGCTCGCAGCGGAAGTGCTGAGCATGATCGAGGAACACGTCCGCCCCGGGGTAACCACTGAAGAGCTGGATAACATCTGTCACCGGCATATCGTCGAGGTCCAGGACGCCATCCCCGCGCCACTGAATTACCGCGGTTTCCCGAAGTCGATCTGCACCTCGATCAATCATGTCATCTGCCACGGCATTCCCGGGCCGAAGAAACTGCGCAAGGGCGACATCCTCAACATCGACGTCACCGTGATCAAGGATGGTTATCACGGTGACACCAGCCGCATGTTTCATGTCGGCGAACCGACCATCAAGGGCAAGCGCGTCTCCGACATGGCCCATGCCTGCCTCTGGGAGGGCATCCGGCTTGTGCGCCCCGGCGCCACCCTGGGTGATATCGGTCACGCAATCCAGGCGCTGGCGGAAGGTGCCGGTTTTTCGGTGGTCCGCGAATACTGCGGCCACGGTATCGGTGCCGTGTTCCATGAAGACCCGCAGGTGCTGCACTACGGCGAACCCGGCACCGGAATCACATTACAGGAAGGCATGACCTTCACCATCGAGCCGATGATCAATGCCGGCAAGCGCGAAACCCGGCTGCTACCGGACGAGTGGACCGTGGTGACGCGCGACCACAGCCTGTCCGCGCAGTGGGAACACACGATACTGGTCACCGCTGGCGGCCATGAGGTTCTGACGCTACGCCACGACGAGACGCCAGGCGTCGTCCCGGAGTAAACCCCCGATGCCTCACCCAGCGCAGCAGCAACCCCTCATCGACACCTTCCTGTTCGATTCCGAGGAGCTGGACAGCCGACTGGCCCGGGGCGAATCACCAATGCGCGTGTTCCGCGACGCCCGTGAACACGCCGATGCCATGCTTATGGGCCGGTTTCGCGACGGTACTCCCGCCAGCGAACTGGTACCGCAACGCGCTTGCATCATGGATGAGCTGCTACGCCGGGCCTGGCAACGCATCATGGGGGATGATCGCGATGTAGCGCTGGTCGCTGTCGGTGGCTACGGCCGTGGCGAGCTGCACCCCGGCTCGGATATCGACATCATGCTGCTGCTGGCGAGCAACTGTGAAGGTGATCGTGCCAGCCATGCCGAACAGTTCCTGACCTTTCTCTGGGACATCGGCCTTGAGGTGGGTCACAGCGTGCGCTCGGTCAGCGACTGCGAACGCGAATCCCAGGCCGACATCACTGTCGCCACCAACCTGATGGAATCCCGCCTGCTTGCCGGCCGACGCGCACTGTACGAACAGATGTGCGACGCCACCGGGCCGGCAAGGCTCTGGCCCAGCCGCGACTTCTTTGAAGCCAAACTGGCAGAGCAGGTTGCGCGCCACGAGAAATACCACGACACCGCCTACAACCTGGAGCCGAACATCAAGGAAAGCCCCGGAGGGCTGCGTGACATTCACATGGTGGGCTGGGTGGCGAAACGCCATTTCGGCGCCACCACCCTGCATGACCTGGTGCTGCACGACTTTCTTACAGAAAACGAGTACCAGGAACTGATCAGCGGCCAGAATTTTCTCTGGGACATCCGCTTTGCCCTGCACGAAACCGCCGGGCGCCGCGAGGATCGCCTGCTGTTCGATCACCAAACCACGTTGGCCAAGCAGTTCGGCTACAAGGATCAGCCTCACACCCTCGCCGTCGAGCAGCTCATGCAGCGCTACTACCGGACGGTGATGGAACTGAACCGGCTCAATGAAATGCTGCTGCAGCTGTTCCAGGAGGCGATCCTGTATGCGCACGACCATGAGCCGCCGAAACTGATCAACAAGCGCTTCCAGACCCGCAAGGGTTTCATCGAGGTGACCCACGCGAACGTGTTTCGCCGCTACCCCTTTGCCTTGATGGAAGTCTTCCTGCTGATGCAGCAGGAGCCGGGGCTGAAGGGCGTGCGGGCCTCCACCATCCGCCTGATCCGGAATCACAGGCACCTGGTGAACGAACGCTTCCGCAACGACCTGCGATGTCGCAGCCTGTTCATGGAAATCCTGCGCCAGCCGCGCGGCATCACCCACGAAATGCGGCGCATGCACCGCTACGGCATCCTCGGCCGCTACATCCCCGCGTTCGGCGAGATTACCGGCCGCATGCAGTACGACCTGTTTCACGTCTACACCGTCGACTCGCACACGCTTTTCGTGCTGCGCAACGTACGCCGCTTCGCGCTTCCGGAGTTCGCCGACGAACTGCCGTTCTGCAGCACGATCATGCAGCGCCTGCCGAAACCCGAACTGCTCTACCTGGCGGCCCTGTTCCATGACATTGCCAAGGGCCGTGGTGGCGACCACTCCGAACTCGGCGCGGAGGATGCCTGGCAGTTCTGTATCGAGCATGGCATGAGCCAGTACGATTCGCGGCTGGTCTCCTGGCTGGTGCAGCAGCACCTGCTGATGTCACTGACCGCACAGAGAAAAGACATCTCCGATCCGGACGTGATTGCCGAATTCGCCGATCAGGTCGGCGACCGGACCCGGCTGGATTACCTGTACCTGTTGACCGTCTCCGACATTCGCTCCACCAATCCGGCGCTCTGGAATTCCTGGAAGGACTCGCTCCTGCTCGAACTCTACATGCTGACCAACCGTGCACTGCGCCGCGGCCTCGAGCATCCGATTGACGCCGCCGAACTGGTCCGCGAGACGCAGCTCCAGGCGCGCCGCCGACTGAAAGCCATGGGCGTCCATCACATGACCGTGAAATCGCTCTGGCGGCATTTCACCGACGACTACTTCCTGCGGTATTCCGCCGAGGAAATAGCCTGGCATGCGGCCGCCATCACCCGCACCCGACGGGAAGACCTGCCACTGGTGCTGATGGAGCCGCAGAGCGCGCGAGGTGGCACAGAGATCTTCATCTACACCAGTGACCGCGACTACCTGTTCGCCCTTTCCGCACACACACTGGACACGCTCAACCTGAACATCCAGGACGCACGCATCATCACCACCGAAGACGGCCATACGCTGGACAGTTACCTGGTTCTGGAAGACAACGGCGAGCCGGTCAGCGATCCGTATCGCAAGAAGGAGATCGTGCAACGGCTGCAGGCGGCACTGAAACGCAACGGCATCGAGAACCCGATCTGCCTGCCGATCCCGCGTCAGCATCGGCACTTCAATCTGCGCACCGAGATCAGCTTCGTACAGGACGAGGCCAACGGCCGCACGGTGATGGAACTGCTCACCGCGGACCGACCCGGGCTGCTGGCCCGGGTCGGCTATGTGCTGTCGCACCTGGGCATCCGGCTGCAGAGCGCCAAGATCGTTACCCTCGGCTCGCGCGCCGAGGACGTGTTCTTCATCACCGACCAGCACAACCAGCCGCTGCGCGACGACGCCCTGTTCCGCAGGATTCGCGATGAACTGCTTGACCTGCTGGGCGAGCGCCCCGATACCGTCGAGCAGGCCAACGGCCTGTGAGTCCCTCCTTCGTTTCCGGGGGCATCCGAACTGAGCGGACAATGACCTGTCACACAGTTGGTCGTCGTATGGTTGCAGCATGTCCGCGCTGCCAGCGCCGATCTCCCGGTTCTGGCAGCGACAGGTCTCGCAAATGGATGGAAACTGGCTGAAACACGGTCCTTACCGAATGACAGTGCTGGTCCTGTGGAGCCACGCCGTCCTCCTCGCCATCCTGATCACGCTGCATCTCCAGGGCTGGATCAACCTGCTGCTTCCCAGCAGCATGCTGGTGCTGACCGGCATCGGCTTGATCGCAGCCAATCTGATCTACCATCTGCTCTACACCACACCGCGTTGCAGCCTCATGCTGGACCGCGAGCGCCGGGCCCTGGCGGCCCTGCGGCAACACCTGGATAACGACCGGCAGGGCGGCACGGCCCATGACCGCGTGGTCGCACTGTTCCGGGAACGCGTGCCGGAACTGGACGAAGGCACCGTGCTGGCCCGTTTCCTGCGCCGGCTGGCCCTGTCCAAGGCAAGCAACCCCCGCTACCCGCTGGACCTTGGTTCATTTTCGGCATTGCTGGAAAGCCAGCTCAAGCGACGCACCAGTGAAGTCAGCCTGGCCGCTTCCTACCAACCCCGATACGGCCTGTTCTTCACCTTCCTTGGTGTCTCCATCGGCCTGGGTACCGTGGATTTCTCGACCATTGTCGGCGAGTCTGGCGGTGCCGATGTGGCTGCCGGCCTGATCGTCGCCGGCCAGGTGCTCTCGGGCATCGGCATGGCGGTGCTCACCTCGTTGGCCGGCATGGCCGGCAACATCATCCTGTCCCGCCACCAGGACGCGTTCGACCGCGCGGTTGGCGGCATGGTGGACGAAGTTGAAGTATTGATGCTGACCCGGGTACTGCCTCTGGTGAACGATGATGCGGAAATGGCGCTGATTCGCCAGGACATGCCGGTAACCAGCGCAGCCATCGACGAACCCCGCCTGACGGCCTCGCCGGCATGACACGCAATCCGCGACATCAGCGGCAGCAACAGCACGACGAGGCGAGCAATATCGCCACCGCGGACCTGCCCTGGGCCGTGATGGGCGCACTGGCCCTGGTGCTGGTGGTCCTGCTGCTGCTGGTCAACCCGGTGACACCGCCGGTGGACCCGGACGACAGCGCCCTTTATATCACGGCGGAATGGGACCCCACCCTGCCAAGGCGTCACCAGGAGGATCCGCTGCCGGAACGCCAGGCGGTCCTGGAACGCGACGGCGCGATCATCCAGCCGGGCCACTCCTACGCGGATGTGGATCTCTGGGCTGTCTACATGGATCCGGAGGGTGGATGCCAGGTGGTTGGCTACCCCAATCATATCCGGCAGTCGGCGCTGCTTCGCCTGGATCAGGACGACCGTGGCTGGGAGGGCGACGACAGCCAGGAAAACCTGAATCTGGAGACCGTGGGTGCACGCACCGTGACATTGCCGCAGGGGCGTTACATGGTCAGCGTGCACCTGTACAGCACCAATGAGGAACGTCTGCCGGTGACGACCTCGCTACGCGTCACCATCAACCGGGACAGACCCAATCAACGCAGCTTCAGCTGGGAAATCCCGCTGGAAGAGCCACGCCAGGAACTCGGCGTCAGCTTCCAGATCGACGATGAAGGCAATCTGGTTGATGGGTCGATGACCGAACCCAGGGAACTGCGCCTCGCCACCGGGGCGCGCTACAACTGCGACTGACGATGGATCCGATGCTAGACAGCTTGCTTGGATTGATGCAGGACCACGGC
The DNA here is from genome assembly GCF_023195885.1 of Methylonatrum kenyense. Lineage (GTDB taxonomy): Bacteria > Pseudomonadota > Gammaproteobacteria > Nitrococcales > Aquisalimonadaceae > Methylonatrum > Methylonatrum kenyense. Next base: position 48,547 of record NZ_JALPKO010000006.1, on the reverse strand, counting down.
ACATTGGCCACCGCGCTGCCGCTGGCGCTGCTGGTAATCAGCCTGCTGCTGCTGGGACTGATTGCGAGCCTGCTGGTCAGTTCCACCAGCAAGCCCCGGCGCCTGGTGCTGCCGGCGACCGGCGTCAGTATTGTGCTGTTCCTGATCGCGGTGACCGTCGCACTGGTACTGCCGGAAGCGCTGGACCGGCACCACCACGCAATCTACAAGGCCCAGTATGACGGCACGCCCGATGACGAGTGCATCGTGTTCGAGCCCGAGAGCGTTCCCCGGCTAGACGATGACGGCGAACCAATCCGTGACGTGGACGACAATATCGTCACCGAGGAGCGCAAGGTCGACTATGTCTTGCTGGGCAGACCGATCGGCCCCGAACAGGGTTTGATGAACGTCCACTTCTGGCTGGACAGTCGTGTGCATTATCCGGAGGGCAGCCATCTCTGCAGCCTGCCCGCCACCGAGGAAAACCTGGATTTCCTGGAACAGGCGCAGGAAGCCTGGGATGCGCTTCAGGAGCAGCAGGACGCCACCAACGGCGACGCCTCCCACAACGATCCAAGGGAAGTGGTTGTCACCCTGCCCGAGGGGGAGCTTGCCGGCGAAACGCGCGCCTCGGAGATCGAGGCCGAGGACGGCTATCAGCCGCGGAACCCGGATCGTCAACGGCAACGCAGCCAGGGCAGCATTTCCATCAAGGTGCCTGAGAGACCGTTACCACCGAAAGAGTAGCTGCGGTCGCGACAGATCGCCCCACCCCACCGCTTCCGGACTTGCGCCCGCCAAGCCGGCTCACATAGGCTGCCTGAAAAACAATACGAACGGGAACGGATAAATCGCCAACTGGAATAAAGGCGCCCGGAGCGGCCGGGACAATCAGGTCAGGGAAAGGACCGGATCCATCCCGGATCAGTTCGCTCAGCGATCCCAGAGGCGTCGTAAAAAGCGGTTCCCATCACTAGCCGTGGAGTTTCGCGTCCGAACCTCCGCTCGGGCAGGGCTTGCGTCATGGGCAGATCTGCAGCATTCGGTTTTTGCATCGTTCTGGGCCTGCTTCTGCCGGCCACGACACCCGCAACCTATCCGCAAATGTTATTTGCGGAGGATCCCAATGACACCGTCGAAACCGCGCAGCCGTTCCGCGGCGGCGCGCGATTGATTGGCAAACTGGAGACGGATGGCCGGGACAAATTCCGCTGGCAGGTGGACGACGCCGAAGCCGACCAACTCTGGCGACTGGAACTGCAGGCGGGTACCGAGGACGCGATCCGCGGGCTGCTGGGGACCATGCCGGAGGTCGACGCTGCCGAGGACAGCGGCGTGGCCGAATTCGGCATGGCCACGGACAATGAACCGACTCCTGATGCGGAGACGGCACCGTTGCTGGAGCTGGAGGCGACGGCACGCCGCGCAGTGCAAACCCATGACGGCCTGATGGTGCCGCACGGCGAATACCTGATCCGCCTGCTGACTGAAGCCGGGGGCGGTGACTATCAGTTCACCTTGACCCCGGTGGAAACCATCGAACTGCACGGTACCGCGGATGCCGATACTGCCGGCGAGGATCTGCCGGTGCGGGTTGACCGTGACTGGTACTTCCAGATCAACGCCGAGGCATTCGAGCTTCCGCTCCGAACCGAGGAGACCGAGGACTGGCTCTGGCAAATCAGACTGCTTGGCGAGCTGGGCGCCGATCTGACGGCAACGCTGCTGAACGCGGATGGCGAGGCGCTGACCGATCCGATTCACGGAAACCCGCTCAACCATCGCTGGCTTTCCGAGCCGTTGCCGGAGCGTAGTCGACTGCGCATCAGGCGGGACGATGGTGCAGCCATTGGCCGCGTCGCCGTGCGGCTTGAGCAGGATGGCGAACGGCCGGAGCCACAACCCGATGCAGTCGCCACCACCCTGGCCGACGCCATCGAACTGGCACCGGATGACACAACCCGCCTGACCCTCGCACCGGAGACCCCCAGTTACCTGCGATTCACCCTGGACGAGACGCAGGCGAACGAACACGGCTGGCAGATCGATGCCGCCGGGGACACCGCGGACGTAACGCTCTGCCTCGGCGAATTCTTCACCCGCGACGAGGCCTGCCGCCAGGCTTCCGCCCAGCCAAGTTTCGACGCGCTACGCCTGACGCCGAATGTCTACTACCTCCGGCTGGAGCCGGACGACCAGGACGCCGAGGTCGACATCACACTGCGGGCAGTACCGCCGGGCGACGACGATCAGGTCCCGGAACCCAGCGACATCCGCGACTGGGCAGCGCCGCTGGCACCCGGCGAGTCCCTGCACGGCACCTTCACCGGCGAGCGGCAGGCCTGGTTCCGTTTACAGGTGCTGGAAGCCGACCAGCTCTGGCGAATTGAGGCGACCGGCGACGGCCTCGACGGTCTACGTATCGTGCGACGTGATACGCAGGGCACATGGCGCCAAAGCCGGGACCCCTGGGTCAGTGACACGCTGGACGGGTTCGGCTTCGACCGTCTGCAACTCCTGCCTGGCGAGTACTACCTGCGGCTGGATGGCAAGGACACGGATTACCGCATTCAGGCGCAACGGCTGGGTGCGCCGGATCCGACCCGGGAAACGGAACCGAACGATGATCCGGCAAACGCCAACAGCCTGCACATGGGCAAACCCGTCCGCGGTGAACTCAGGGACAGTCGCGATACCGACTATTTCCGTTTCACCCTGCACGGCTGGAACCGCGTTCGTCTGGAAATCCTGCCTCCGGAGCAGGGGAGCATTGCCGCTGCACTCTACACCGACAGCGAAACCCGGTTGCTCAACCACTCCAGGCTTGATGCCGATGCCGATCCGCTAAGGGCAACCGCCAAGCTTCCCCCGGGGGAGTATTACCTGGAGATCAGCGGCCGTGACGGATCATCCGCCTATCAGCTTGCCGTGGATACGATGGCGCCATGGGACATCGACGCCGGCCACCCCTTCGGCGAGGACATCAGTTTCGCCGCACCCTTACCCGACGATGGGCTGCTGGATCTGCCACACAGCGAACTGGGTGGCGATTATCAGTGGTTCCTGCTGCCCACCGGAGAATCCGATCGCGAGATCCGGCTCACCGCTTTCGGCCCTAACCGCCTTGCCCGCGCGGAATTCGAGATCCTGGATGACGCAGGCGTGGCCCTGGACCAGGAAGACATCGACCCCGCCGCCGACGACGCCTATGCCAGGGGCGTCAGTGTGCCGGCCGGTGGCCCCTGGTACCTCCGGGTAAATTCCGGGCGTCGCGGCACTATCCAGCTTCAGGTCGACGATCCGCTGCTCGCACAACGCGCAGAAGAAAGGCAACGCCATCGCGACGACATCACGATGGCCCTGGATGCACGGGTCGAGACCCTCGCCGCCTGGTCCGGTCAACCGCAGCAGGTCGAGACCGAACTACAGCTTGAAAACCATGGCGACGAGCTGCTCGAGGTGCCGCTGTCCGCCCATGCCAACCACAGCGGCTGGCAGGTTCGCGGCCTGCCCGAGACGTACACCCTGGAACCAGGCGGCGAAACGACGCTGGAACTGGACTGGATCCTGCCTGCTGGCCTGCCCGACGATTCCCCGGTGCGCCTCTTCATCCGTGCCGGCGGCACTGACGCCCAGCTTGCAATTGCCGTGGACAGTGAATCGCAAGCCGTGGCAACTGCCGATGATCTCACCGACGCCGCGCGCGCCGCGCGAGGCATGGTGGACCTGGCCTGGGAGGGTCTCGGGGCGCGATTCGTGGACGCCGAAAGCGGCGACATCCTGGAGACCGACTGGGGTGACTATCGGCTGTACCACCTGATCGACGGCATGAGCTCCGCCGGCAGCTCGATACGCTGGGGCCACCTTCGCAACCGGGTTGACCCCGGGGACCCCCTGCCGCCCCTGCGCCTGGCCGGTGACGGTGGCGAGATCCGGACACTGGTGCTCGATCCCCGCTCCAAGCACTCGCCGTTGCAGCGCTGGCGCGAGGTGGAAATCAGCATCGGGCCGTCCTTCGATTCACTCACCCCGTTGAAAACCATCGAGCTGGACAATCTGGACGGCGACCAGTATTTCCCGCTCGACGAGCCCGTGGAAGCCCGCTACATCGGCGTTCGGCCGTTGAGCTACTGGGGGCCCGTCTCCCGCAGTGACAGCACCGGCATTGGCGCCTTGCAGGTGCTGGGAAAACCGACTGGCGCGCTAGCCGATTCGCGCCCCAATCTGCTCGACCCGGCGCTGGGCGGTCACTGGATCTACAGCCGTCCCGACGTGACCAGCCTGCGCGAGCTGGTTGGTGGTAGCGCCCGCCTGTTCCGCCCAAGCGACGGCACGCGGCAACGCGGCGAAGTGATTCGCGGACGTCGTATCGACCTTGTGTTCGGCTTCCTGCAGCAGCGCGCCGCGAGACTCGACAGCCTGAGCTGGAAGGACGACGCGAACCGGGACGGACTGCCGGTGGAGCGGGTACGGGTCTTCAGCAGCCTGGAGAGCCCGGTCGGACCCTGGACGGATCATGGTCGCTGGACCCTCGAACGGGATGCGGACGGGCTTGCCCACCTGCAGCTGGAGGAGCCGGTCTGGGCCCGTTACCTGCGGCTCGAAGTCACCGAACCGGAGCCGCTGGAGGACGGCGGACGCGGTCAGCGGTGGCGGATACCCGCCGAACTCGGCGCCTATGAAGCGGCATCCCCGGACAGTGGCGAATCGGTCCTTGCCCACTGGCAGCGAGACGGCCGCGAGGGTCCGTTCGAGGCGGTGCATCAAGGGCCGGACTGGCCTGTCGAGGTTGACGATGCCGACAGCACGCCGGACGCGCCGTGGCATTTCGCCGGCAAGCTCAGCGGTCGCGTCGACTCGCCCGGAGACACGCGCAGTTACCGGCTCACGCTAGAGCCCGGGGACAACACGCTGGCCCTGCGTCTGCGCGAAGACATGGCGGGCCGACTGATTACCACCCTGCAGGATGCGGAAGGCAACGACATCGCCCTTGACTGGACTGCCGACGGCCACGGCTGGCGCGAAGCGACCGCGGTGGATCTGGATCCCGGCGAGTACCGGCTTGATGTCACCGAACCGGTGCGGGCGATTGCGTTTCTCTGGGACGCAAGCGGCAGTCTGCGGGCCCACGAGCGCACCATCTACCAATCGGTAAGCCGATTCGCCGAGCGGCTGCGCCCCGGCGAGGAGATCGCCAATCTGATGCCGCTGGGCGGCCCGATGCTGATGGCGGACTGGGCGGAATCGCCGCAGCGTCTGCGCCGGACGCTGGAAGCCTATGAGCGCCAGTTCACCAGCTCCAACTCGGAGCCGGCCCTGCTGCAGGCGAGCCGGGAACTGGAAATGCTGCAACACGACGACAGTGCACGTGGTGAGGTCGACCGGGTGATTTTCCTGATCACCGATGCCGAGCTGCGCGGTCGGACCATGGACGTCTGGCCCGTTCTGGAACGCGTCAGACCGAGAATCTTCGCCCTGGAAATCAGTCACGGCATGCCCCGGGACATCGCCGAGACCCGCTGGTACCAGAACCTGATGCGAAGCTGGTCGGCAGTTGGCGGCGGACACTACAGCTACAACGTTGACCGCGGTGGCCTGATTCGCGCCTTCGAACAGGGAATGCGGGCCGTACGCCAACCGACCCGTTATTTCCTCGATGCGGAAATGCGCTACCAGGAACCACCCGAACCCGGAACCCTGGAGATTGTCAGCGGCGAGACGCCGGCCCTGGCTGCCGGCGCCGTGCACCTGATCTTCGACGCCTCCGGATCGATGTTGCGTCAGATGGAGGGTGGTCGCCGCATCGAAGTCGCTCGCCGGATTGTCAACGAGGTCCTCGACGAACGGATCCCCGAGCAGGTACCGGTGGCCTTGCGGGCCTACGGTCACACCGAACCGCATAGCTGCGAGACCGAACTGCTGGTGCCACCGACTGCCGGCAACCACAATACCGTCCGCGACACCGTCAATGCGATCCAGGCCATCAATCTGGCCCGAACGCCGCTGGCAGCGTCACTTGACGCGGTGCCGGAGGACCTGGCGGACGTGGACGCTGAGCGCAAGCTGGTGGTGATGCTGACTGATGGCGAGGAAACCTGCGACGGAGACGTCGAAGCCTCGGTGGCAGCCCTGGTGGACGCCGGCATGGACCTGCGGTTGAACATCGTTGGCTTTCATATTGAAGAAATCGGCATGCAGGCGGAGTTCGAGCGGTTTGCCCGCGACGGCGGCGGCGCCTACTTCGAGAGCAGCGATGGCGAGCAACTCAGTCGGGCACTGCAACAGGCATTGACTGCCACCTACCGGATTGTTGATTCCGAGCAGGACGTGGTCGCCGAGGGTCGGGTCGACGACGGCCAGGCGCTGGCCCTGGATGCCGGCGACTATGAACTGCTGGTCGACGGCGCCGACGGCGAACGGCGCTTCAGCCTGACCCTGGCCCCGGGCAGTGAAAAGACCTTCCGCCTGGACCAACAGTAGGATTCGGAGCCACCCCATGCGCTATCTGTTTGCCCATATCCACCGCTGTTTCGGGCTTTTGGTCCTGTTCGGCGTTTGCGGGAGCGCCCTGGCCGCGAATAGCTGTCCGGGCTCACCGATCGGCCCGGACGACGGCACGGCCAGCCTGGAGCAGCAGGTTCACGCCGTAAGCCAGGCCGCTCACGACGCCGCACAGGCCCTGCCGCGAGAGGATTTCGATCCGGCCGCGTTGCAGACCTCGCTTGGCAGCGCACCGGAAACACTGTTCGCCTGGGTGCGGGACGAAACCCGCTGGCTGGCCTATGACGGCGAACTGCGTGGCGCACAGGGCGTGGTCATGGACCGCATGGGATCAAGTCTGGATCGTGCACTGCTGCTGGCCGATCTGTTGCGGCGTGCCGGTCATACCGCCCGCATCGTCGGCAGCGAAATCGAGACAGAGCAGGCAACCGCCCTGGCCGCCCGCTGGTTGGACGTGCCGATTCCCCTGGAACCACAGACCAGCGCCGAACTGACGCAACAGGATGCGGGAATCCAGGCGACCGCCGAACGCTTCGATCTCGATCCCGCGGAATTCTCCATGGACATACGGCGGGAACTGGAACGATTCGAGGCCAGCGGCAGCGAACTGGCCAAAGCCGTCTCGGTCCAGCAAGGCGCGCTGGAGCAGTTCCTCGACGGGGATGTGGCGGCCGGAAGCGCGCCCGTCACGCATCACTGGTGGGTCCAGATCGACCAGGGCGGACACTGGCAGGACCTGGACCCGGCACTCCCCGATCTCGCCGCCGGTGAACGCTGGCTTGATGAGGCGCACCAAACGGCGTTCTACCCCGAAGACATCCCCGAGGACCAGCGCCACTGGCTGGAGCTTGCCATCATCGCCGAGCAATTGGTCGGCGACCGCTTGCGGCAACATACGGCATTGACGCATCGCTTCCCGGTCAGCGAACTGATCGGCAAACAGATCCGCATCGAAACGTACCCGTTCAACGTACCTGGCATGGCCGCGGTACTCGGCGTGGACGGCGATTTCGATCAGGCCGGACTGCCCTCCGCGGTATTGCAGGAAACGGAATGGATGCCCCTGCTCCGCATTGGCGGCGATCTGGTCAGCGACAAAAGCATTCTCAGCGACGGCACGGTGCAGGAGCAGCGGGGGCTGGCGCCGCACGGCGAGGCCTTTGACGAAGCGACCGGCGCCCTGGGCGAACTTAGCCTCCGCGGTCGTGAGCGCGAGGACGAGGCACCACCGGCGGAACTCAGTGCCGTCCTGCTGCAATTGGCAGTTCACACGCCCAACCGCGATGTGGACCACTTCGAACGGCCGATGATGGATGTCATCGGTGCGGCGGCGCGGCATGGCGACAGCCATCTACCCCGCTTCAACCAGGCGCGCCGGGACGCACGGGCAACCGCCATGCTGGGCAGCATGGAACTGGCGCCGCAGGTTGCCTGGATGCCGGCCGAGCAACTCTCCGCGCTGCGCTATGGCGAACTGTTGGATAACCGCCTGCCCGCCGTTGGCGCCGCCTATGCCGCGGTTCGTGACGGCCTCGATTTCCTTGACCAGGCCCTGGACGAACGGCAACCGCGCCGCTCCGAGCTGGACCAGCTTGCGCGCCTGCGGCAGGTGTTGAGCCCTGAACGCGAGAATATTGCCCTGGACCGTGTCAATCTGCTGGGCTTCGCACGCCTGCTGAGCCTGGACGGTGATGGCGAGCCGGCGGTACGGGAAGGCCTGGACATCATCGATAACCGGGTCGCTGTGCCGGCCGCCAGCGATGACGCCGCGATGGTCCGGATTGCCCAGGGCGTCACCGATACCTTGCTGGAGGCACGGCTCATCGCCGGCGACACACCGACTGCCGCCAACACGGCAGTCGCATTCGCGCGGGATCTCGATCGGCAATCCCCATGGACCGCGCAATCGGCCGATGCCGTATTCGAGGGGACCGGACAGAAGGAGGATCTGCGGGCAACGCTTGCGCTTGCAGGCGAGGACCAACTGATCATCGCGCCTGCCGAAACCGACGGCGAGCCCGTGTGGTGGCAATTGAACCCGCAAACCGGAGATCTTCTGGGCTTCGGTCCGGATGCACGTGGACAGTACGTCGAGGGCATTCTGCTGCTGATCGAGCAGATGGAAACCGCAGTCGATGTCGTCGGCATGGTCCAGACCGTCTGGGCCTGCATGTTCCAGTTCGACTACGCCGAGGGCATGAGTTGCTGCGTCAAGAGTGCCGCGGTCAATTCCGCCGTGAGCAGCTACATGAGCAACGGCCTGAGTAGTTATGCGGAGCTGTCGGGTTTCGTCATCACCGGTGGCAACAAGCTGTTCGACATGCTCAACAGCATGGCGGTCGGCAAGCTGGCCGGAAAGGCCACCGACAGCTTCCTGGACGCGGTAACGCCGGCCAGCCAGTGTTGAGGAACCACCGATGACCCAGCCCAGAACGATCATCCCCTGGCTTGCCTTGGCCTGCCTGCTACTGCCCATGGCGCCGGCTGCCCAGCCTATTTCCGAACCGCTCGGTCCGGACCAGCTTGCGGAGCTGGAACGTCACCAGTCCCTCGCCCTGTCCGACTGCAACCGGGCGATCAGCCTGCACGTGACTGGCGCACGGCTGCAGGACGGCCTGGACGGAGAGTCGCCGGCCGATGGCGACCGTTGGCTGGTGCTGGACCTGCGGTTCGATAACTGGATGCCGGCCGATCTGCTCTTCGGTCTGAATTACCCGGAACCGATCCTGATTGCCTCGCTGGAACGCCAGCTTTATCTGCTTGCCAATGGTGCGCGCATCAATCGGGCCACGCTTCCGGCCGACTCCGGGATGACGGATGAATTCGTCCTTCCGCACGTCGGGGCCAGTGCCAGCGGGCAAGTCGCCTACCGCGTGCCGACCGATGGCCTGCAAGCCCTCTCACTGCACTATTACCACGATGAATACGCGCCGCTTCGCGTCAGCCTTGTAGACGGCGAGGCAACCGCCTCAGACGCGCTGGACAGCGCCGAGAACGACCTGATGCGAATCGGCATCCATGACGTGTCCCTGCATGAGCAATGGAGAGGCGAGGCAGCTCCTGAAGGCATGCAATGGGTTGCGGTGGATCTGCGCGGCACCAGTCTCTGGACCATCGAGGCCGATGCCCGGGCGCTGGATGTCTCCGCAGACCTTGACGCCCGTGCAGAGGTACCGAAGGTGATGGAATACATGGAGGCAAGCGGCCTGCTGCAACTGGTGGTCGACCAGCAGCATGGCTATTTGCGTCGCAACGACCTGGGGACGCTACCTGCCGATCCGCCTTGGCTGCCCGACGCGACGGCCGGCGGCCTGGCGGTCTTTCCGGTGCCCGAACAGGCGGATCAGGTGGAGCTGGTAGCCCACTTTCCACAGTTCCGCGCCACCGATATCCCGCAGCGAAACCGCGAACCAATACGCTTTACGCTCGACCTGGCCCTCGAGTCGGACCGATCGACCGAGGGTATGGCGAGTACCGAGGTGCTGCTGGAGATCGCCGATGAACCGACACCGTTCCAGCTTCACGATCTACGCGAGGCGGAGACCTTCGCCACACACTCGGCCGAGCCGGACACGCAACTCCTGCTGCTGACGGGATCCCTGCGAAACGAGAGTGACACCGGCGGCATGATGCCAATCAGTAACCGACTGACCCTGGTGGACGCCGACGAGCAGACAATCGAACCGTTGGCGGTTTATCAGCCAGGGCCTCTCGCCCTGGAAGAACCGTTCTGGCTGCCGGCCGGCGGCGAAGCGCGCCGCTTCACCGCCGTATACCGGATCGATGCAGCCACCGAGACGCTGACCCTTGATTACACGGGCGTCAGCCATAGCGAAGTCGTCGAACTGCCTACGCCTGCGCGGTAGCTGCCCCCTTGCCGCGACCAACCCAAGAGGCAGCCTTGCTGCCGAGTTCCTTGAAGCGGTCCGACATGCCTTCGAGTTTCTGTTCCCATTCCGAATCCGGCTGCTGGCCCTCGGTGACCGAGAAGAAGACCTGCATCATGCAGGTCACTGCAAACGGCTCGATCACGGCGACCTTGACGCTCCAGGCCAGCAACAGCGCAATGATGACGCTGGTCGCGCCCCAGCCACCCGGCACCATATAGGCAAGCGCCGCCGCCGGCGTGAGCATGACCAGGAAGACCAGAATCGACAGGCCGTAGACAAACAGGGCAAGCCAAACGGCGTTCTTGAGCATGGACTTGTAGTTCTGGCCATACAGCACCAGCGCAGTACGCGCCGACTGCCAGGGATTGTCGGAACGGGTACGGATCGCGTGCGCCAGGATCACCTCGTCGATGAACCCCACCGCCATGCGCAGAATGGCGTGAATCACCCCGACCAGTTGCGTTGCACCGGGAATCGGCAGCAGCCGAACCACCGATCGCACCATGCCGACAATCACCCGCAGCACGCCCTTGACGACCTGATCCAGGACGAACAGTACCGAGGCCTCCTTGAACCTCTCCTGCACCACGCCGCGCGCATGATCGATCTGCGAGCGCCCGGCGGGTAGAGAGCCGCCATCCATCTTCTCCACCATAACCGCGATGTGCCCGGCCTTGACGATGTAGAGCAGGTACTCACGAAACCAGTAGACCAGCGCGCCGATGATGCCGAAGCCGATCAGTCCGCCAAAGAACGTGGAGCCGGCGCGAAAGCCTTCATCGCCCAAGGCGCCAATGCCCCAGCCCAGGCCGGCACCGGTGCCGGTGGCCAGCACATAGGCCAGGGTGATACCGAAATAGACGGCCAGCCGAAGCAGCAGAAATGGCATGGTCGCGAGCAGAAGACGAATCGCCTGCCCCATTCGAAAATCCCACATGATCGGAGTCCCTCGATAAATCGCTTCCTTGCGCGCGCAATCAAACCGACGCGCGTCAACCAGGGGCGGGCGCCGGGGCCCGCCCCACCGGATCAATCAAACAGACTACGGACCCCGTCACGCACGGTATCGCTGATCCCGCGCCTGGTCTCGTCCTCGGCATCCTCACCCGCTTGCCGCCCGACGTCGCGCGCGGAATCGCCGAACCAGCTGCCCTGCGATCCGTCGTCACCTGATTCCTCACCACGTCCGGGGGGCGGCGCGTCGCCCTGGCCCTGCATGCCGGCCATCGGATCGACCTCACGGTGGTTTGGCGGCAGGGCAAAGGTATGATCGGGAAGATTCGTCTGCTCTGCGCTCTGCAGCTCGATTCCATCGGCACGCAGCAGGCCGTAACCCTCCATGCCGTCCGGCATATCGATAACGTCGTCGCCATCATGCTGGCTCATCTGGCGCGACATGGCCTGCATGCCGGCGAACAGGTTGGCGACCCGGTGGTCATCGCTGACCACCACTTCACCATCCGCGGTGCAATCCCCGCTCCAGGCATCACAGCGCTGCACTTCATAGACTTCGCCGCTGAAACCACCAACGGACTCCGTCCGCCCGGTCGCATTCATGCGGTATTCGGCCTCTTCTACCGGGGCGCTCTCCCCGGCCATGGACAGCATCTCGTCCATGGACATGACCACCCATTCGCCATCCTGCTGGGACACGACATAGGTGCTGCCACCGCTGATCAGCATATGATCGCCCTCCGGTGTCAGCATCCGCAGGTTCTGGTCATCCCGGTACTCAAGCGTCATCTCGCCATCCGGCGTCATGTAGGTCCCAACGTAATCCGCGGCCATGGCGCCGGATGCACCGAAAACGCCGGCTCCAGCGAACGCCCCCAGCACGGTTGCGTGCATCAAAATCCTGCCCTTACCCATATTTACCCCCAGTGAATGTCGTGATCGCGTGTTATTCGGCGTCGCAAAAAAAACGTCTGCAATGGTGCCGACCACGATGCAGAAAACAACCCGTCGGATGCTGTGAAACAGATCACAGTCATCCTGCCCCATGCGGGCTACCAAGTGAAAGGCCGTTTTGCAAAAATGGCAAATTACCGGCAAAAAACCGGTAAACCTTTAGTCGAAAGTCATATTTCTAGATCTAATACAGTTTAATAAAGGTTAACACCGGATTGAAAAGGGGACTCGAAATGCAAAAGGATCGTGCGACAATCATGCTGGTGCGGACATGCTTGGGGACCGCATGCCTCGGCCTGCTGACCGCCTGTAGCGATGGCGATGGCGCAGGAGCCGGCACCGATGTGGATCGGGATGCCATCACCGAGGGGCTCTCCAGCGGTGACTACGAAATCAGCGTCGACGGCAGCATCACGCAAACCGGTGCCTATGAGGGAGATCGTGGCCCCTACGACTTCGCGCCCGCCAGCGATGGCACGAATGCGGAAGGACCCTACCTGATCCGGATTCGAACCGAGACGGAACGCGACGGCGATCAGCGCATGTCCTACCTGATGATCGTGTTGCCCGCCGGTGCTGAAACCGGCCGGCATCAACTCACGGCGAACCGTGATGCCGGCAGCGATGACGCCTATGCAATGCTGCGTTCCTACGGCCAGGAATGGACATTCGCCCAGGACGTATCGGGGCATGTCGACGTCGCGGAACTCGGCGATGTCGTCACCGCGGCCTACGAGGTGGAGCTGCATGATGGCGATGGCAATTCCGTCGCACTCAATGGCCGCATGGTCGATGTCCCGTTCCAGCCTCAGGCAGAGACCGACACACGCTTGACGCTGAATGGCGATGAACACCATTTCGACGGCGGTTCGATCAGCACCGCCTACGACACGCTTAGAATCGGTCCGATACGGAGCGCGATAACCATCGATCTGCCCGACGACGGCATCGAGCCGGGGACTTACGAACTAACGCCACGTTCCAGCGACGACGGCCTGAGGCTCAGTCTGCGTGCCGCCGAGGGCGGCATCGAAGACGTTAATGGCAGCATCACCTTCGAACAACAGGGCGACACGATGCGCGGATCCCTGCAGTTCACTGCCAGCGGTCCGGATGACGAGGCGGAAGCCGAAGGTACTTTCGAGGGGTTGGAGCCATGAGAAAGTGCTGATCAGATGCTCATGCGCCAGCGTGGTTTTCTGAGCCACTCCGGCGTGGTGCAAGGGCATCACTCCAGGTCCGGGCAGGTAGCAACGACGGAACCACGCAGCAAATAGTACCCGGTCGATTAGCCAGACCCCCGCTCGGCATCAGGTGAGTCGGCAAGTGCCGCTGGCTCAGAATAGCCCTGTTCCTTGAGCGCATTGACCAGGATCACGATCTCCCGAACGCTGACGCTCGCACCCAGGCGGCCGATGCGCTGATAGTAGCCAGCAGCTTCCGGAAACCGCTCGGCCCTGCCGTACTGACGCAAATGGCCGCAAAGGTCTTTCAGATGCGTGTGCAGCCGCATCAGGTCCGACACAAGACCCGGTGCCATGTACTCGGAATACTTCATGTTGAGCACGTCCCATAGATCGTCGGCTCGCTCGTTCAGATAAGCATATGTGTCGTCGGCGAAAAGCGCCGATTCTGCAAGCCTCGCCATGATCGCCTCCGCCGGCAGAGCCGCAATGCCTGACAACAGATCGGCGCGTTGTTCGCGAACGGCCTGGTGCTGATTCGCGTCCGGGCGATCCAGGGCGATTGACGGGTTGAAGCCGAACGCCCGCACGGCAATACCGTCGCGCAGGCGGTTGACGTTGCGTGCAATCAGATAATCCACGTGTTCCTGCACGACCCGCCACCGCCGCGTCTTGGAACGCACCAACAGGGTATCGATGATAAACAGCGTGAATGCAGCACCCATCAACTCTGTCAACAGACCCAGGGTGATATCCGGATGGACCTCCTGGATGATCCAGAGAATCACCATGGTGAAAAATATCACGCAGTACACTGCCAGCGGGATTTCGGTCTGCAGCAGGGCGCGCAGGCTGCGCCGCTTGCGCGCAGTGATCTTTGGGGGGTCAGCTGGAGTCATACCATCCATTGCCTTGCCTTATTCGGTCCAACTGCGATCCGCCGAGGAGATGTGTACCCGGGCCTCGCCGTGCTCTACCAGGTCTTTCAGCAGCACCACGATGCCTGAGACGCAGTAAAACAGGCCGAAAATCAGGGCGACGGTCTGGAAATGCCGCAGCGTCGCGAACCCACCCGGCATGGATTCCGGAACCCACAGGATCGGCGCCATGAAGCCAAGCAGGGCAACGAAGGAAAACACCATGAAACGGATGAAGTTCAGCGGCACCTTGCGGATGGTCAATCCGTAGACGATGGTCGCGACAATCAGCACCGAAGCGGTTGCCTGGACCGCAATCATCGCCCGTTCGCCGATGAAGGCAAATCGGCTCTCCTCGTAATGCGACAATCCGACTTCGTGGAAGAACAGGACGAGTAACAGATTGCCGCCCAGGTAGAGCAGGGCAAAAGTGAACGGCAACCACAGATAGCGCACATTGCGCATCTGCGAGAAACCCTCGGCCGCGTGCCAGAGGTAAAGCCAGAGTGGGATTGCGATTCCGTATATGGCTGCGGCTACGGCCGTTTCCATCATGCCGGGGCTCCTTACAACTCAGATAAGGTGCAACGCTACGCTAGGAAAGGCGTGGGCGATGTCGACGGTCTCACAACACCAAGCGTCGCCGTCACCGAAGGCCCGGCAACGCGGCTCGGCCAACGGGTCACGCCGTACAGCCCCTACACATTTCTTGTCCTTGCACCCCCAGAAACCGTGCCCCGCCTGGGCCACGGAAACAGGCATCTTTGCACACGGGAAACCGTCGAAAGCATGCGGTTGACCCGGTTTAACCGCTCTATAGCCTAAACTTACGGGATACGTGCCTGCCCACGGCACCCATAGCACCTGCTCCAACGCAACGGTCACTTGCCATGTACCGCGTCTTCCTGAAGGCCCTGTTTACAATGCACCGTGACGATCCGGAGCTGAACCCGCTGACCCGGGACGTGATCGAGGCCGCCGGCATGCTGAACGTGTCGGAATTCGACTTCCTCGAAATCGCGCACATGGAATGGTTCGGCCGCATGCCAGACCGCAAGCAGGTGAACAGGCTGTTCGCCAACCACATGCTCGGCGGCAAGCCACCATTCTGGGTACATAGCCTTGCCCGGGAGATCATCAGCCTGTTCGAGTCGGGCAAGCTTGACCGCAGCCGGTTCGGCGTCAATTCCCCGCCTCCACCGAATTTGCGGGATATCGGCATCGGCATCCTGCAGACCGCACTGATGCTTTTTGTCGGTTACCTGGTGTTCGTCTATATGATCGAGTACACGGGCCCCTAACCGGCATACGGCGATTGACATTCCGATATGCACTAGTTTATTACTTATCTCAACATTCCCGACATACGCTTTCCTGATAGCGGGTAGGCCTTTTGCTTATCTCGTTGCCCCACCAGAAAAACTCCTGGATCAGGTCACCATGCCCATGTGCTAAATTCCTTCCGGAAACGATAAAATAATTGGCAGCGGCTTGCTGCTGATTTCCTTTCCCAGACCAGAAAGCATGGGAGAATCAGTAGCATGAGCAGTTTCCAACAGATCGATGAAGAAGAGCGCCTAAAAGATCTTTTTTCCCTGGAAATACTTGACACGGAGTCCGAGGAGCGGTTCGATCACCTGGCACAGCTGACTGCTAGAATACTCCGCGCCTCCAATGTAGGGATCAACCTCGTTGACCGAAACCGCCAGTGGAGCAAATCCCACGTTGGCATTCCGGCTTCCGGCAAGCGTGAGGATTCCCTTTGCAGCCACGCACTCAATAACGGATATCTGGAAGTCCCGGACACCTTCGCAGATTCGTTTTTCAAGAACCATCCCGCCGTTGTTCATCCGCCTTTTGTCCGCTTTTACGCTGGTGTCGTCCTTCATGGTCCTACTGGGCACCCGGTTGGCACACTGTGTATTTTTGACACCGAGAAGCGTCGCTTGACAGAAAGTGAACGCGAACTTCTCATCGCACTGGGCTCACTCGTGGAACGGGAAATGAATTTCGATCACGAACGAGTTCGCGCCAGAGAAGCCCTCATTGATATCACTCGTAGAGATGCCGAAACCGGATTACCCAACGAAAAACTGTTTATCGAGAACATGAAAGACCTGATTCTGGTTTTCGATAGTGAAGAGCGTCCGTTCGCGCTCATTCACCTTAGGGTCGACAATCTGGATGCCATTACACGCCTTCACGGCCGGGCAATGCGCGACAGAATCATTGCCTTCTTGTCCAATCGGTTAACGGCAGCCGACAACCAGACTCTTCTTGCAGCCCGGATCGGCCCGAGCCGTTTTTGTGCCGTGATTCCACTGATGTCGATCCGTTCCGCGTTTGACGCAGCTCTGCCACTGGTCAACAGCTTACGGGAGCCCATAGAGATCGAGGGTCACCTTGTGCGTGCTGATCTCGATGCGGGTCTTGCAGTTTACCCCGAGGACAGCCGTACAGCGGAAGAACTGATGGAATGTGCACGGCGCGCCCTGAAAAGTCCCTACGGAATCCAACATATCTATGCCTTCACTCCGGAATCCGAAGCGCATGCGGCGAGGCAGCTAGCGCTGGAGGAGCGACTTGAATCAGCCGTGATCAAGAACAAAACCTACCTTAACTATCAACCTGTCTTTCGTTCCAGCAACAGGGATCTTGTCGGGTTCGAGGCGCTGATGCGCTGGAATGACGAAAAGTTCGGTCAAATAAGTCCTGCGGAGTTCATCCCAATCGCAGAGAAAAAAGACCGCCTATCCAGACTTGTAACACAATGGGTACTAAAAACAGCATGCAAAGAGGCCAGACGTTGGGAGTCGAATTACAGGTCAGCGACGTTTCGAATCGGCATAAACATACCTGCGCGGGAATTTTACCAATCGGATTTTATATATCTTGTAAAATCAACGCTGGCCGATCATCGTGTCGTGGCCGACAGGATAACCCTTGAGTTAACTGAAGAGAGCCTTATCACTGACATCGATCATGCGATCGACAGCATGCAACGGTTATCGGAAATCGGAATCAAGCTAGCGCTGGATGATTTTGGTACCGGTTATTCATCTCTCAGTTATTTGCGTCGGCTACCGGTTGATTTGCTCAAATTGGACAAAAACTTGATCGACGATATCCCGGAGGACAAGGAGGCGCGATCCGTGGTATCCGGGATATTCGGAATCGCCGCCGGTCTTGGTCTGCGCACTGTTGCCGAAGGTGTGGAAACTGAAGAGCAGCTTCAATTGTTACAGGGACTCGGTTGCGATCTCATCCAGGGATATTACCTGGGAAAACCGATGGATGCGGACGGCGCTCTCAATCTGATCGAGTCACACCATGCACAAAATTCCCGTTAGGACGAAAAGGGGGTCCGGGCCACATCCTCTCGCAGGACGATCGGCTGACAAATAATATACTGAGCAATAAGTTATCGATCGGCGCGTCATCAAATGGCCTATCAAATCAAACAAGGTGAAAAGCTCGGTCAGAGTTTGTGGCGACTGGTGAAGGAGCGGCTCGACGGCGCTGCGGAGGCATTAGGCGGGGTCTCGGCGACGGAGCTCACCGGGATCCATGAAGCCCGCAAGCGATTCAAGGAAATCCGCGCGGTACTCCGTCTTGGTCGTGGCGTCCTCGGTGAGCAGTTCGGAGTGGAGAATCGATGGTACCGGGACCGTGGCCGGGAGCTTTCCCGGGACCGTGACGCGCAGGCTCTCACCGAGATATGGGAGGCCGTACTCCCCGATCTGGAGCCAGCGCTGGTTGGAAATGCGGTAATTGGGAAACTATCCGACAGGCTTTGCCGTCGGCGGGATGCTATCGCCAGCGGCGACGGTGGCGCCGCCAGCCGCGCAACGGCCGTGCTAGAGCAGTTGCCGATGGCCTACTCGCGCGTGCCGCATTGGCCCCGACCAGCTGGTGGCTTTGCGCTGATCAAACCGGGTCTAGCCAGGACCTATGAACAGGGCAGGGAAGCAAGGCGCACAGCCACGGAAAGCAATACCGATGCGGCCGTGCATGAATGGCGCAAGCGGGTAAAGGACCTCTGGTATCAGTCCCTGTTGCTTCGTCGAATCTGGCCGCGGGAACTGCGAGTCCGCGCCGAATCCCTGAAGCAGTTGTCCGACCTCCTCGGCAAGGACCACGATCTGGCAGTGCTGCGAGGAATCCTGGCCACCGAACGCGACCTTGTGCCGGACCCCGAGATCCTGGGCGCCCTGACCAAGGCCCTGGCCAGGAGACAGGCTGCGTTTCGTGGCGAAGCCGCCACCGCGGGTGCCCTGCTCTACGCCGAAACGCGGAAAGCCTACACGCGACGCATCCGGCGATACTGGAAGGTTTGGCGCACAACTCCTTTCCGCCAGCCGAAGACTGCGCCTGATTCGACTGATCAGCTTTCGTAATCGACGACGCGGCGCTCCGTTCGCGCAGCCGCGACAAGCGGTTTGACGGCAGCGTGCGCCGGGTGATCGTGGTAGGCATCCAGCGCGTCCCTGCTCTCGAACTCGGAATAGAGCACGACATCCGCCGAGTCCGTCGTCTCGCTGAAATCGATTCCAACCTCGATTGCCGTCAGTCCGGGGATCTCGCCCTGCAGGGATTCGAGTCGCGTCTTGATCAACTCGGCGCTCTCCCGCTTTCCCCGCCCGTCGGCATTGTCCTTCAGGCGCCACATCACGATGTGCTTGATCATTCCACCTCCGGGTTGACCACTGATTTCCCGCCTTGCGCCGGGTGCTTTTTACACCGATTCAACGCGGTTACGTCCGTTTTCCTTGGCCCGGTACATGGCCTCATCCACACGCCGAAACAGGTCATCACGGTGTTCCGCATGCTTATACGCCGTCACTCCGAAACTTGCCGTGACATCGCCCACCTCGGAGATCCGCAACGCCGCGACGGCCAGACGGAGCTTTTCGGCAAGGGCCACGGCATCCGCCAGCGGCGTCTGCGGCAGCAAAACAAGAAACTCCTCGCCGCCCCAGCGGCCGACCAGATCCGTCTGCCGCACCGTCGACCGCACAACCTCGCTGACCGTACGCAGCACACGGTCGCCCGCTGCATGACCGAAACGATCATTGATCGCCTTGAAATGATCCAGGTCGTACATGATCAATGACAGTGCATTGCCATGGCGACGGCTGCGCTGAAGCTCCAGATCAAGCACGCGGGAAAATTCGTTCCGGTTGGCGAGCCTTGTAAGGGCATCGGTCGTGGCCAGCCGATGTATCCGTGCCTCGGTCCGCTTGCGCGCGGTGATATCCCGACAGATGCAGAAGATCAGCTTACGATCCTTGAAATAAAGCCCGTTGTTACCGAGTTCGATATCGATAACTGTGCCGTCGCGGCGCCGCTGCCGGGTCTCGAAATGGGCCCCGACCTCATCCACCGCGGCAAGCATCGCCTTGAGCTCTTCGCGCGTGTAATTCTCATCCCAGTCCCAGACGTGCAACCGCTGCATCTCGTCCTGGGTGTAACCAAGCATTTCGGCGTAGCGACGGTTGGCCTGATAGACCGCACCTGACTCATCAAGGATGACGATGCCGTCCCATGATTGATCGAGCAGGTTGTTCCAGCGCACTATTTCGTCGCGGAGCTCTTCCTCAACCTTTCGGGCCGCGTCGCGACGCCTCTGCGCCTCCAGCACGGCACCGAGCATGTTCGCA
This sequence comes from Methylonatrum kenyense, assembly GCF_023195885.1. GTDB lineage: Bacteria > Pseudomonadota > Gammaproteobacteria > Nitrococcales > Aquisalimonadaceae > Methylonatrum > Methylonatrum kenyense. The sequence goes on along the minus strand of NZ_JALPKO010000006.1, from coordinate 28,505 downwards.
AGGTGCCGGGCCGTGTTGAACTCATCGGGCAGAAAACGGCGCTCCGCGTTCTCCGTCTCCAAGCAAAGCACACCGTCACGCTGCGCGCCGCAACAGATCGGCACGACCAGGCGGGGCCCGACAGCGCCTGGCCAGCCTGCAGCTGGCAAGTCAACCAGAACACCCTGCCGGGCGAGTGCTCTGGAGTAGGCGGGAAAATCGTCGAGAAGTATTACGCTCGGCAGCGGCCGCAGACGCTCGTCAGCGTCCCACTGCGCCGCGCAGTCGAGCATCGAGCCACCCTCCGGACACGGAAACCAGATACTGGCACGCTGCACCAGCAGGCTCTGCACGGCGATCCGTGCCACCTCCCGCATGGCGTCGCGGGCACCAACACCGTCACCGAATTCACACCAGAGACGACTGATCTGCAGCAATGCGCGCTGCTGTCGCTGAAAGCGCGCTTCTAGCGAATCACGTCCTGTCCCCATGGCAATCGTTTTTTCTTTGAATCTTGTTAACGTGGTCGACGACGATCAGCTTGCAGGTCTGGTCTCCCCATCAACCGCCCTGATCACGCTAACGCGAACCACCTGATCCTGACAGACTGTTATGGCCTGAGCGGCAGGCGGGGGTTCCATGGGGAAGCACTCGCGAGCACATCAGTGCTTCCCCATGGAAACACTGATCTATTCCCGCGTCTGCGCCCGCGACCGGTTTTGGTCATCTGGCAAGGCGCGGTGCCGGTTCGGTAGCCGTCGCTACCGGGCCGGTGACGCAGCGCCGCCAGGGGCCAAAACCGGCTGGGCCCTTCGGGTTGGGCCGCATTTTTCCCGACTGCCGTGTTGCGCTGCTTGACCGCAGAATGACTGCGGCGCTGCGCAGCGCGCCTTGCCTCGGAAAAAATGCGGACTCCAACGCAAGCGCGCGACTAGATCAGTGTTTCCCTAGGTTTCTCGCCGGCGCCGGGCCTGCTCGATACGCTGTATTGCACTGTCAATCTTGCCGAATTCTTCTGCCGTAACCCGAGCGATTTCCTGCAACACCTCGGCGCTCGCCAGTTGCATCGATTACTCTTCCCAATCCGGATCCAGCCCGCGACGGTAGTTCAGATTGATTCGCCGGAGGGGATCCGACAATTCATCGCGCTCCTCTTCCAACTCCCGTTTGCGCGTTTCCAGTTCCGACATCAGCAAACCTTCCCGCATTGAACGGCACCACAGAGCATAGCGGCAGGCGGCGGCCGCCGCCCTTCGGTCAGCAGCACCCGACGGCCGATAGACGCTTACCCGGCTTCCGGCCCGTCCCCCCGGATGACCTCGATCAAGGCATTCAGGGCATCGCTGGCCGTGAAAATACCGAGGAAGCCACCCTCCGTGTCATTGACGATGACGCTGCCGATCTTGCGCTCGGACATCGCAAACGCCACCTGGTCCAGCGGTGTGGCCGCCGTCACGGTCATCGGATCCGGTGCCATGAGATCCGAGGCACGCACCTGACTCTGGTCCTGAAACGGCAGCCCCAGAACGATGCGCACATCCCGGTCACTGATCACGCCGACCACGGTGCCGTCACGGACCACCGGGAGGTGCCGGATACCATGCCGGTCCATCAGGATCCTCAGATCCTCGATCGCCATGTCCTCGCTCGCGGTTATCGGGTCGGGCGTGGTGAATTCCTCCACCGGAACCGTCATCCCTGCCATACCTCTATCTCCCTTGGGTTGATGTAGTGTGCGTTCCGTCCCGCCCCGCGCCGAACGCCTCATGCGGGTGCGATTATGACGAGTCTAGCCACAGCATGTCGCGACAATGCCGTGATCGGCAAACATTCTGCCCAGGTTACCTGGAGGCAATACCGGATTTCGGGGCCGCCCAACGCTCGTCGGCCGTAAACAGCACATCGGTGATGAGCCGGGGCTGGATGCCGCGCAAGGCGGTATCCAGCTGATGCCGAATCTGATCAAGACGGCCCAGGCTTTCCACCGGGAAATCCTCCGGCAGGACGACATGGGCGGTGACGAAGACCGTCCGACCGGGCCGAACGATGCGAATATACCGTTGGCGGACCGGAAGCGGCGCCAGCACATCGTCCACGGCCTGCCTGAGCGGGCGCGTGACATGCTCTGGCGGCGCCCGATCCAGGAGTTCCATTATCCCCCGCCAGGCCATCTTCAGTGGCACCCCAAGGCAAAGGATGACGACGGCGGCCACCAGCACCGGATCGATATACGGCGTGATTCCGGAGAATTCAGTGCGCTGTGCCAGCGGAATCAGGGCGAATGCCAGCAGCACTGACGCGGAGATCACGCTGTTGACCAGCCAGTTCTCCAGATCGGCACGTATCAGGGGAGTTGGCTCCCGGCGCCAGATCAAGTACAGCAGCAGACACGTTACCGAGCAGGCGATGGTGGCGAACGCCGCATAGGCGATGGCCAGCCCGGCGAGAATCTCCCGGCCCCCGGTCACCAGCGCAGCCAGTGAATCAGCCAGTGCCACCGCAGAAACGCCGAGGATCAACAGACCTTTGCCGGCGTTGATCAGGGGCTCGAAATAGGAATAACCACGTGGGAACGCCTCGTCGCCCGGTTGCTGCGCCAGGTGCGCTACCCGAACCGAAACCAGGGCAACCAGGAAATAGGTCAGGTTGAACATCCCGTCGAGCAGGATCGCCCGCGAGTTAGAGACAAGGGCGACGGTAACGCCAACGCTCCCCACCAGAAGCGCCGCTGCTGCCGACAGCAATAGCGCCCTTCGCTCGGTTCTCATCCGCTCTTCCTCATGGCGATATCACTGGTCTCAAGCCGGCCGGATGCTGCGAGGTCCGTGCACCCAGAAATTCGCTGGCCAGCTCCGGCGACCGGGGGCACCTTGTCCGCTTTCGACTCGCGGAGCAAGTGTTGGTGGCTGGGGCTAATCTGATTCTGCGGAACCACTTTGACCAGTCGCCGGGAATCGCTGCCATAAACCAACACATACTGATTCTCCAGGGGCATCCGGATTCCAGCGGGCGGCGCCTGCCTCACACCCTCGCCGGCCGCTATCGAAAAGTGGCCGGGGACCAGGGCCATCGCGGCCGCGTCGGTTTTCGCCGGTTCGGGAGACGCTGATTGGCCATGTCGACGCGGTACCGGACACGAACAGCGGGACGCGGTTTCAGCGACGTGAAGGGTTGGGAAAAATGGCGGCATGAGGCGTCTCGGCCTACTCTTTTTCCTGAGTGGCGATGCGAAGGCAATCACACCAGTGATCCGAGGAGGTTCACCATGTCCAGTGAAACGATGGCCCGCCCCGTGCCGGAATCCGATGTTTCTTATTCCGTCGCCGGCATCGGCATGGAGCAGCCCTGGCAGTGGCTTGCGAATGCGGCCAGGGATTTTCGCCATGCACCGCTGGTCAGCCTGGCTTACGGCAGCTTCTGGGTCGGCGTCAGCATCCTGCTGACGGCCGGGCTCGTCGTCTTGGACATGGCCTACTGGTTGCTGCCGCTTGCCGCCGGGTTCATGTTTCTCGGCCCGCTGGTTGCAACCGGCCTGTACGAGATCAGCAGGGACATGGAAGCAGGACGGCAACCGGGTCTGCGCTCCGCCTTCCAGGCATGGCGCCGCAACCCGGTTCAGATTGCGTTGATGGGCCTGGTGCTGATGATCTTCATGCTGGCCTGGACACGCCTGGCCCTGTTGATGTTCGCCCTGTTCTTTGGCGTCACCACGCCGAGCCCGGAGATCCTCGCGAGCGAGATCTTCTTCAGCCTGCCCGGGCTGGGGCTGTTGATCACCGGCTGCGCCATTGGTGCCTTGCTGGCCTTCGGCGCATTTGCGATCAGCGCAGTCTCGATCCCCATGCTGCTGGACCGGAATGTCAGCGTGCTGGAGGCCATCGTCGCGAGCCTGTCTGCAGTCCACCGCAACCTTATGCCGTTGATCGTTTGGGGTTTATTGCTGACTGCGTTCACCATCGCCGGTATCGCGACGCTCTACATCGGCCTGGCAGTCGTTCTACCGTTGCTGGGTTATGCCAGCTGGTACGCGTATCGCGATCTAATCCAGTACGACGATACGCCGCCGGCTGGCGGTAGCAGCTGACCGGTGCGGGCTGAACGTGCGGGACGGGCGGCGTTAGCCCCTCTCCCGCACGTCCAGCCAATCTTCCAGCAGATCGGGCGGCAACGTGGTCAGACGACGTTGCTTTTCGATCTCGGTGACAACCTTGGTCACGGCATCGGCGGCATCTTCCGCCTGCACCTCCCAGGTCTGATCCGCAAGCGGGCCCAGTGAGGCGCGCGCATCATCGATCTTCGCGGCACGGATACGGCATTCCCAGATTGCCATTGTCGTGTTCCTCCTGTCATGGGTTTAGCTACCAAGCAGCGCAAGTCCGGAACTCTCGGGGCAGGTTTCCCGCGACATGCCTGCGGCCATCGGCAGCCATGGGCGTCGATTAGCGCTTGAGTTCCATGTGGATATCAATGGTGCGCAGCAACTGCTGACGGTCGATCCAGCCAATCGCCCGTCCCGAACGCTCCATCACCGGTATCTGATTCAATTTACGCTCGGTCATGAGCCGCAGGATATCCTCGGCGCCGGTGTCCGGACTCACATGGCTCAGCGACTCCGACCGCGTCATGATGTCGGCCACCCGGGTCAGCTTCCACCGCTCCCGCGGTACCTTGCGGCTGTCGCTCAGGCTCACCAGACCCTGGACCTGCGCCGGTTCGCCGACAAGGAAGGATCGGCGTCCGCCCGGCAGGACATCGTCGTGGATCCACTTGTCTATCGAGACATCCGGACTGACGAAGGGCACATCCGGGTTCGCCAGATCCCGCGCGCTGACATCCGCCAGTCGCTCCCGCATGTCATACATCCGCCCGTGCCCCTCGGCCATGGTCAGCAGGAACCAGCCGATCAGCATGATCCAGATGCCGCCGATCAGATTGCCGACGACGAGCAAATTCCAGAAGGCGAAACCGAACAGCAGGTAGGCCACCATCCGCCCACCCCGGACGGCGGCCTCGACAGCCTTGCGGGCATCGCCGGTGAATTTCCAGACCAGGGCGCGGAACACCCGCCCGCCGTCCAGCGGAAACCCGGGAATCAGGTTGAACACGGCGACAATCAGGTTGATCAGGCCAAGCCAGCCCAACGCCACCGGTATCGGTTCGAACCAGCCGGAGGTCAGCCAGCTCAGACCACCGAACATCAAGGCCAGGGCCAGACTGACCGCCGGACCGGCGATTGCTATCCAGAACTCGTCGTCTGCCTGTTCGGCATCCCGCCCCATCTGGGCCATGCCGCCCAGGATGAACAGGGTAATGGATTCCACCGGGATGCCGCGCCGCAATGCCACCACACTGTGGCCCAGCTCATGTGCAAGGATCGAGGAGAAGAACAGCAGCGCGGTCACCGCCGCCGATCCAGTCACCATCGAGAACGTCCAGTCTGGATACTGATGATGGAAACCGGCACTCAGGCTGGCCAGCAAAAGGATCAGGATGAAAATCCAGCTGACATGGATCTGGATACGTATCCCGATGATGTGGCCCAGGACCAGGACCGTCTTGAACATGATTCGGCTCCTTGCGTGATGCAACTGCCTGTAGTCGCGATTGTCAGGATCCCCCGTGCAACGCCGCTCTTCGCCACCTGTCCCAGCGGTTAGCGATGCGCCGCCCTGCCGGCCTACGGGTTTGCGCAACGCTTGCCCGGCCAGTATGGTTTTTCAGGTAAGACTGTAGCTTGGCGCGGACCAGGAACAAACGGATGACGGCAACGCTCGGCCCGAAGGTCACTGCCTCCAGGCAGGCCTTTGACCGATGCAGTCTGCGCGCAAGCGCACGGGACCTACCGCAACGGCTAAAGGCAAGCAATGAGCATCGCGATCCTGTACCGCTGGCGGGTCAAGCCCGGCCATGAGGCGCAATTCCGGCAGGCATGGGTCGAGGGTACGGCGCTGATCCACCGGCGCTGCGGTTCCTACGGGGCTCGCCTGCACGAGGACGAGAACGGCCTGTTCTGGTCCTACGCCCTGTGGCCGGACGAGGAATGCCGCAAACTCTGTTTCCGGGAAAGCGGCGTCCTCGACCACCCCGCATTCCCGCGCATGCAGGCGGCCGTGGCTGAATATTTCGAGGAAATCCGGCTTAAACCCTGCGATGACCTGTTGCAACCGCCTCCCGCTGCAGGAGCGAAGGGCGAGGGAAACGCTGATTAATGCCCACGCCTAGCGTTGCACCGATCTCCGGAAACGAATCGGTTGGGCTGGCGACGCTTCCGCGTCATCATCCCGAGGACAATGCATGGGTTCGGCGCCGGCCTGTGTGCTCCAGTCCGGAATGCCGTAGCTCTCTACGTCCACATCGAGCCTGGTGGCTTCTTCCCGCAACATGACATCCAACCAGTTGGCAAGCGCACGATAGGCTTCAATGCTGTCCAATTGCTCCAGCCGTCGGCTGACCACGCCTGACCAGCGCCCGAGGTGATCTCGCAGAAAACTGCGAGCGGCATCGCCGGTCACTACAGCGGCTTCATTCCACTGGTTGTGGGTCGCATAGGCAAGCCTGACCAGCAGTGAGCTGTAGAACTCAAGCTCAGCGGCCAGGTGGTCTGGACGCTCCGGCTGCTCCTCGCGAATATCGACACCGAAAGCCTGATAAAAACCGCTGACATCGGCGATACCAGCCGCCGGCCCAGCGAGATTCCCGCCACTGCCATAGGTTGCGCTGTACAGCGAACAGCGGGTCGGCCCAAGGAAAAGCCGCGCGTACTCGGCCCGCAGCACTTCAGCCCCGGCATGCCGCCAACGGCTGACGAAATCGCTGATCGCCTTGCGTTCTGAATCATCCGCCAGTAGTGCGCCCTGGGCCTCAAGCCCGATCAGCGTCTTCTCCAGCGCCTCCTCCTCATCAGGCTCCGGATAGGCGAGAAAGCGAGCGGCAGCGCGGGCCCGGTAGGCACGGCTTAGAAGTTCGCCCAGTTCGAGATCCGTATTCCTCATTTTTTCGGCGGACATCTGCTATTCCTCAATCTGCACGTCAACCCAGCCGGACCAGCTCTTGCGCCCCCCAACCTCGTCGTTATTGCCATCCCAGACCGCGAACGCGGCGCGCCGCGTTCCGGGCGAGAGATCCGGATCACCCTCCAGGATCGGTCGCATCGGCCGGCTCACCGCCACACGCCAACGACCGTCCTTCCAGACTCCCCAACCATCGGCGATCTGCATTGGCCGCACGGTCAGGGTTCCCCACCCCTCCGCCATCTGGTCCAGCACCGGGCTGTCGAAAGGCCTGGCCACCGGGTTATCCAGGCCCAGGGCGCCGGTGTAGGCCCGCGCGTCGGTCAGGCTCAATACCTCGTCGGGGTAGACGTCCACCAGCGCGTAGGGATAGAGATCCCTGATTTCAGGCTCGCCCTCGGCGATATCGCGCTGCAGCGCGGCACGCCACTGCACAATGTTCACGGCGGCACCGTCATGTCCCATCATCGGGCTGGCTCCGGCATCAAGCGGGAACTGCACCGCCATCTGGTCACCGAAATCGTCCAGCCGGATCGTGTCCCGCGGCTCCGGCGTTTCCCACTCGACAAGCAGGCCGATCCAGTGCCCGTTATGCGCCGCGCGTACCGAAACCTCGGTGACGGAAGGCTCCCCGTGCAGCGGTTTTGCCACCATCTGTGCCTGCATCGAGACCATTACCGGATCCGCCTCGTCCCAGAACGCAGCCTCCGGGTCCTTAAGTGCGCCATCGGCGTCGACGATTATGGCGCGGATCCCGTCCGCTGCCATCGCCGTGCCGAACACCATCGGCACCAGCAGAGCCGCCGCGCCTGTGGTCAGTGTTCGCCTCCACATGAGCACACCTCCTCATCAGGTCACGTTGGTCCGATAGGCATTGAACCGCCCGTCGAAGGCATCACGCAGGAAGGTCGGCTCGACCATCGGCACGCGGACCAGCTCCGCACCCTTGTCGTCGTAACCGACGGCCTTGCCGGCTTCCAGTTTGAAACGGTGAATGATTTCCGGAGTGGCACCGAACAGAAGCATGGCACCTAGCAGCTTGGGATCCTCACTCGCCCGCTTGTAGGTATCGATTGCTTCCTCGACGCCCCAGCCGAACATCTGCCGCAGATACTTCGGCGGAACATGGACCGGCGGGATGTAGTAGGTATTGGGTTCCAGGCCGAATTGCGGATAGAGGGGCTTCGCGATCTTGGCGTAATGGACGATGTAATCCATCGGGTTGTCTTCGCGAGCCTCGTCCGGCGTCGCCATGAACCCCTGCAGCCGGATCTTGCCGATACAGGTGATCGTGCATTGGGTCTGGCGATTGTTCTCGATGGCCGGATAGCAGCCGATGCACTTCTCCGAAACGCGGGTCATCGGATTGAAGAACACTTTCTTGTAGGGGCAACCAGTCACGCATTCCCGATAACCCCGGCAGCGGTTCTGATCGAGGAGCACAATCCCGTCCTCCTCGCGCTTGTAGATCACCTGCCGTGGACAGGCCGAAAGGCAGGCCGGGTAGGTGCAGTGGTTACAGATGCGCGGCAGGTAGTACATCCACTGCATATGCGGCATCTGCATCCAGGCCCCCTGGTCCATCTCGCCGGTGCAGTCGTCCTCGCCGATGTTCGGAAATGCGTAATCCTCGTCCTTCGGCGTGTAGCCAAGCACGACCTTGTCGGCCGGCGCCGCTTCGAACAGTGTCTTGCCTTCATACACCGGGCCATCCATGTCCTGGACGCCGTGCTTGTCCAGGATGTTGACGTCCCAACCCAGTGGATAATAGCCGTAGGGCTTGGTTTCGACGTTGTTCCAGAGCATGTATTCCTGGCCACGACCTGAGGTCCAAGCCGTCTTGCAGGCCACGGTGCAGGTCTGGCAGGCGATGCATTTATTGGTGTCGAAAATCATGGCGAACTGCCGTTTCGGGCGGACGCCCTCGAACGGGTAGTCCATCTCCCTTCCCAGTTGCCAGTTGTAAACGCTCGGCATGACGGGGACCTCCTCAGGATTCTTCGTTGGACGTTCGGGCGTAGGCACCATCGAGATAACGTTTCACGGCGTCGCTTTCCGCCGACGGCCGGAGTCCGAGGGCTACCGGGCGCCACAGACCCTCACCGCCAATTCCTCCGGCCTCGGCCTTGGTTATTTTGGCCATGGACTCCCGCGGAGCGCCGGTGACACAGTGCACATCCGCGGCGAAACCCTGGCCCTGCACGTGACTGAATAGCGTGCGCCACACCAGGCTATTGGTCTGGTGAGTGGGCTTGAGCCAGGAACGCGTGAGACTTTGGTGACCGCCGTAGCGGAACATGGCCTGATAGTTGGTATCGGGATTCTTGGCGATACCGTCCTCGCGAGTCTCATGCCCCTTGACGGAACCGGGCGTGGACATGTAGCCGTTGAACCACATGCGAGTAATGCCGGGTGGCGTGCCCGGGTAGTAGCGGGCCCTTGCCATCAGCCGTGCCACCTTGTAGGCATCCTCCCGGCCTGATTCCTGCCAGCCACGGAAGGGCAGTTCCTCCGGGTCGCCATCAATCCAGACATAGTCGCCGTCCGCAATCCCCATCTCCTTGGCGTCGGACGGATTGATGTCGACATACATCTCGCTTGTCCCGGGGATGCGCTTGTCGCGCCGGTAGATGTCTCCGAAGGGCCCGAAAAGCATCATCATGTAATCGGTATCGATCGGGGTCGTGTGCGCACCGTGCCGATACTTGGGCGTGTGAAAGACGTAGCGGTATCCCTTGTCCAACAACGGATGTTTCGACTGAAGCAGGGCCGGCCCGTCCATCGTGGCGTTGCGCATCTGCCGGCTCTGGTGACTGCGATCATCGGCTTCGATGCCCCAATCGGCCGGCCGCTTGGGTCGGATCGCCGGGTGATCCTTGGCAAGGATTGCGCACGGCTCGTGAAAGGTCGCCTCGGACGGCTCGCGGTAGACCACCAGATTCTCGCCAGCCTCGATGAACTCGGGCTCCGGCCGATAGAATTCCAGGCGACCGGTCTTCGTGTACCAGGGTTTGGATTCCGTGACCTGTTCGTAACTGAACACGCGCGGATACGTACGGTTATTGACCAACACCGGGATGCCGTCGCGGGCAAGCGCGTGCAAGTGATGGAACTGGTAGCCACGCAGGTTGGCCGAGTGGTCGAGGATGCGCTGCAGATAGACGTCGACGCGGTTTTCGTCGACGAATTGCCACATGTCCACGAAGCGCTGGTCACCGGTGATTTCGCTCAATGCCCGGGCAACCAGCAGATAGGTGTCCAGGTCATGCACCGTGTCGAAACTTCTGCGCAACGGCGTCGACGGGAAGACCTGCAGGAACGGATTGGTGTTGGACGCCGTCATGTCCGGGTACTTGAACTCCATCCAGGAGTCCACGCCGTAGACGATGTCGCTGTATTCACAGGACCCCGTCCACCACCAGTCGTTGTAGACCACCAGCTCGCACTTCGGCAACGTGTTGTTTACGACATCGTAATGGCCTTTCTGGTTGCCAAGACTGGAATTCGAGTTGGTCTGCCAGATGGCCTTGGTGGGCGTGGGTACATGGCCGCCCGTGGTGATCACCTTGTCACCGGCCGTCATGATCCGTTCCCCGTTGGCCCAGTAGTGCAGCGATTCGTAGCGGATGGTGCTCCGCCGGGTAACCGATCCCTCCGGATCAAGCTGGACGTTGAAAGGATCTTCGGTGGTCCACAAACCGGCACCCGAGAACAGACTGACCCGATAATTGCCGGCGTAGCTGCCAATGTTGCCACCATGCCGTCCGACATTCCCGGTCAGCGCGACCAGCAGGAAGATCGCGCGGTCCTTGTTGTCATTGTTCCAGAACTGGTTCGGGCCCATGCCACAGGGAACCAGGGTCTTGCCGGCATGCCTGGCGATATCGCGTGCAAGGCTCTCCACCGCCTCCGCAGGTGCCCAGGTAATGGCCTCCACCTGCTCCGGCGTGAGGTTTTCGTTGATGTACTCCCGGGTCAGCTCGAACACCGGGCGCACCTCGACGGTTTCGCCGTCCACCGTCCTGATGCGGAAGGTTCCTTCCAGCGCCGGGTCGATCCCCAAGGCATCGAAGTGATCACCAAGCTGGTCGGTACCCACAGCCACGGGCTCTTGCCTGGCGCTGTCCCAGACGACAAAGTCCGAAAACTCCCCTTTCAGCGCATGCGGGATATAGCGGCCGTTTTGCTGGTGGACCGGTGGTGCCGTTTCCTCTGCACCCAGCACATGCGTCCAGTTGTCGGGTTGACGCTCCTGGTGATCGGGGAAGACGTCCGCGGCCTTCAGTGTCTCCAGCGTATCCATTCGTACCAGGGCCGGCAGATCGGTATAGCGACGGACGAAATCCCTGTCGTAGATGTCCTCCCGCATGATCACCCCGGCCATGCCAAGTGCCAGCGCGGGATCCGTTCCGGGACGGATGACCAGAACTTCGTCGCACTTGTTGGCCGTGGCGGAGTACTCAACCGTGACCGCCACCGTCTTGGCGCCCTTGATGCGGGCCTCGGTGAGCCAGTGACTGTCGGGCATCTTGGTGCAGATCCAGTTCATGCCCCAGACGACAATCAACTCGGCATTCTCGGCATCATGAAACTCGAAATCGTTGGTCTGGTCGCCGCAAACCATGGTATGGCCGGGCGGCAGATCCGTATGGAATGAATAGGAATCCCAGGCGCCAGCACCCTTGGCTTCCTCCGGATCCACGCCGCGGACGTGGTGATCGAGCAGAGCGAGGCTATTGCCCATGCGGAAAGTGCCCAGCAGACGCGCGGCACCAAGCTTGGCCATGCCACCACGGAACTTCATTACCCGCGTACCGGCACCCTCCGCGGCGTCGATCATCGCCGCCTCGTACCCCTGTTCCGTCAGGAAACGTCTCCCCTGTTCGCCGGAATATGTTTCGGCGATGTTTTTCAGTGTTCTGGCGTGATAATCCGCCGCCTCGGCGTGACTGACCTTGACCCAGGAGTCGGTCCCGCGCTCAAGAAACCGTGTCGGCGGCATCCCCGTGGTGTCATCTCGCGGGTAGCCCTCATCGACCCAGTCCTTGAAGCCCTTGCGCATGAACGCACCGGTGACGCGACGGTCTCCGTACAACCGTCTGGTGAGCACGAGTCCCTTCTGACAACACCGCGGATCCCAGCGCGCCGAGGCCCTGTTGCCGTCGAGGTCCGTTGCCTTGTGGTAGCCGAAGGTGGGCTCGATCCGTGTCAGAACCTTGTTCTTGAAAAAGGCCCTTAACAGGCAGTTGTGTGTGTCGTTGGGGGCACAGGTAAAGACGAAGGAACCGTCGCTGCGGTAGATGTCGCGATACAGCTGCTCCCAGTTGCGATCCGGATAGTGCTCAAGCGGGTTGTCCACGCGCGTGGGGGCCAGATAACGGAATTGTGCAAGCAGCCCGCCAGGCGTCACCGCAGCCCCAAATCCTGCGGCTGCCGCGGCCTGCAGGAACCGGCGGCGAGATGCCGATGTCGGTTGTGATCGATCGCTCATGGCCTTGCTCCCCTCCCGCAAGAATCCTGAGAATCACGCTAGCAAGGGCTTTCAAGGCAACAAATGACCTGGATCAAATTTCAGATAAAAAACAAGTAATACTTTTACCGCTTTTTGTCTAGCTACCCTGCAAGGACCACAAATGCGAGGCATGCGGCACGCGTGCCAACCACGTCGGAAGAACATGAAATTGCAACCGTGACGGCTTCCAGCGTCGGTTCAGGTTGTCATTGCGATCCGCAACAAAATGAATTCCGCTGGTCGAAGCGCGGCTATCCCGATCTCCAGATTCAGCCGCCCCGCTTCGACATCAGCGGCATTGTTGTTGCGCTCATCGCAGCGCACGAAGAAGGCATCCTCCGGACTCTGGCCCTGCAACATGCCGTCCTGCCAGACCTGCAGCAGAAAATCTCCGACAAGCTCACGCACGGTCGATCGGGTGTTTGCGGAATTCTCATCCAGCCCGGCCGCGGCCAGCCCCTGTTCCACTGACAGCAGAATCATGTCCGCCAGGCGGCGGGTCGGGATGAAGCGCCACTCCGCCATGTCCGGCGGGGCAAGGGTCCGTGCACCCCAGATCCTGATGCCGTTATTGATCGCGCGAATGGCATTGATCCCGGCCGGATTCAGCACCCCTTGGTCCCGATCGCTGAAGGACCGGGCAAGCCCGGAGATGCCACGCACAACAATGTTGGCCGGAGCCGTATGGACACCACGATCAGCATCGTTACCCGCAATCGCGCCGCAGACATGACCGCAGGCCGGCACGGAATGCTCGTCCCCCGTTTTCGAGTCCCGCATCAGGAGCCAGGGTACGTAGAGGGCGGCACGGCCGGATTCCACCGGATCCGGGCGCAGGCCGTCGTCGGCAACCGACTTGGCCAGAGTGGATACCGGCACCGACTCCGACGGCCCATCGAGAATGGCAAAGCGCCCTGTCCTGGCCTCGCAGGCCCCGATCAGCACCCGCTGACTCTCGGCATCGGAAAAACCCGGCGCAGCGAGTTGCAAAGCAGCCGGAAGCGGGTCGGTGTCCGGAAGATCCAAGGTTCGAAGTACCTTCCTGCCGGGCGGCACCAGTGCCACCCATAACGCCGAGCCGCCGTTGACGAAAAAACCGTGCACGGCGCCAACCAGGGGCGGGGCGCCGCCATCGACTTCCGGATCGCCCGCTGCCAGGAAGTGCTCGCGAAAATCAGGCAAGCTCTCGACCGCAATCGCTTCCCCCTCCGGCACGTCATTGGCGAGCCACCGCGCCGGCAGCGACCCGATCAGCAACGCGGCTCCGGTATCGACCCGGCGCAGCCGTTGGGGCGGCACCGACAGCTCGTCCACATAGACACCTGGTACCCGATACGACATCGCTCCTCCTGTTAGCCTCCCACCCCATACTAGCCAATCGAGGACACCCACAGACTGGAGATGAACCGGTCTGCAGGTGTCCCATACTGCGACTTCACGGGCTGGAACAGGCCGGAACCAAACGAACCGGAGGCAACGTGGTGAAAAGGCAGGGGGCGACCGCGGCGGAGTTGCAACGTGATCCCTACCTTGATGCCCTGCGTGCCGGCGCCTTGCTGGTCGTTGTCCTCGGCCATTGGGTCGCCACGCTGCCGCGCGTCGAAAACGGCACCCTGGTGGATACCGAGCATATCCTCGACGTCTGGGCCCCGGCCGGTTTCTTTACCTGGCTTGTCCAGGTGGTACCGCTGTTCATATTCGTATCCGCCGCAGTCAGCTCCGAGGGCGTCCGGCAGCGACTGCGTTCGGGGCAGGCGCACGCCCACTGGTGGGCAGGCCGGGCGCTGGGCCTTGCCCGGCCGACCGTCACCTACATGGCGGTTCTGGTGACGATTGTCGGCATCGCGGCATTCACCGGTGGAGAAATCCTCGGGCCGCTGAACAACTCCTTGACGGTTCACCTGTGGTTCCTGCTGACCCTGCTCGGCGTGCAGGCGCTGCTGCCCCTGAGCATTCGGGCAGACGAGCGTTGGGGCCTGAAGGCCGTTGTCGGACTGATTCTGATGGTCGCCGCCGTCGACCTGATCCGCGCCCTGCCTGCAGCTCCGCGCGAATTGGCGGGCCTCGGCGGGCTGGTCACCGACAAACATGACCTGTTCGCGTGGATCAACGGAGTTGCCGTCTGGCTGGTGCCGCAGCAGCTCGGCATTGCCTGGTGGAACGGACGCTTCAAGGGGCGAGCCGCCGGTTTCACGCTGCTGTTGCTGGGAGTCGTCTGGCTGGGGCTGTCTGTGGCTTCCGGTTATCCGGTGTCGATGGTCAACGGCAACCTCGGCGGCGACACCAACCTGCTGCCGCCGACCCTGGCGTTCCTTGGCGTGATGTGGCTCCAGATCGGGGCAGCTCTCGTTTTCGAGGATCCGATTCGGGGTTTCCTGAAACGCCGCCGACTTGGGCGCTGGATGGCGGTGTTCGGCGCCCTCGGCTTGCAGCTTTACCTCTGGCACAAGTTTGCGGAACTGCCCGCGACATGGCTCGGCGTGCGTCTCGGGCTTCCGATTGACACGGGCATGCCTGGCGAAGAGGGTTTCTGGGTTGGCCGCCTGGGATGGATAGCCCTGTGCACCCTCATCGTTGCGCCGCTCATGCTTGCCGTGCTGGCCATCGAACGACGTCGCGTCCGGGACATCCCGCAGGCGACCAGCCCCACCGCAATCATCGCGGGCGGTGCCGCGCTGTTGATCGGCCTCGCCGCCAGTCTCGGCCTCGGGGCTTATCCGGGGGCCCTGATCGGTCTGCTGGGTGTCGCCGCAGCATCCTATATGCTGCGCGCGCACCCAAAGGCATGAACAGTCCCGACCTCGATCAGGAGGCTGGCTGCTGCCGGAGCCGGTAGAGCACCTTTTCCGGTCGACCCTCATCATCCGTGTAAACCACAAATGCCTTGTAGTCATCGAAGAAGGTGCCGGTGAAGTAGATCCACTCTTCGGGCCGGTGATTGACAATGTTGTCCAGTTGGACGTCCTCCTCCTCGAAGAAGTCTTCGCCGGTGAGGGTCATCAGCAAGTCCCGGAAATCCTCTGCGGAATCCTCGTCGAGCACGAAGTCAGAGGCGAGCAAGCCATCGAAAAAGCTGCTCAAATCGGCGTCGCTGGAAGGCCGCTGAAACGGCACCAGCTGTTCCCCATCCTGATAGAAGAAATATTCGCGGGTGCTGCGCCAGCCGCTGTCATCGGATTGCGAGGCGAAGGTGTCGTAGTCGTAGCGATAGACGGTATTCCGGACGAGGTCGCTATTGTCCGGCGTCAACACAGGCTCGATCTCCAGACGGAGATCGTCGAGAAACGCCTCCCTTACCGCGGCCAGCTGCTCTTCATCGACGGCGGGAGCGGAAGCATCCGCCAGGTCATCACTGCCCCAGTCGGCAACCCGCATCGCGTCGTCCCGACTCAACTCTCCCTCCAGGGTCAGGGAGCCCCCCTCGTCCAGCAGCTGCTGGTCCATGCCGATAATCAGGCCGTCGAATGTCATCGACCATTCCAGCGTATCGTCATCGACCTGCTCGAAGGTGACACTTCCCGAATCGGCCAGCACCTCGCCGATGCCGGCCCGGCGCTCACCCAACATTCCCATCGCCATGAAGGTGTCGCCGTCGATGGATTCGACATCGGGACCGACCAGGGCAGCCTCGCCATGGAGCATCAATGTGTCCGTATGGGGTGAGACCACAAGGCACAGGAACTGCAGCGCGTCGCTCTCGCTCCGGAGCATGATCATCGTGCCGACCACAGGGCCGCTGCTGCCGTCGTTGAACCAGCCCTGGCCATAGGCGCGCCACTCCTCGCCGTCGTGCTCCCAACTGCCGCTGACGGGCGGCGCCATTGCCGGATCATCACTGTCGAGCATGGCGATGAGCTCGTCATCGGACATGTCTTCCGGTGGCGGCGCGCAAAGCGTGGGATCCACCATTTCGATGAGCATGCCCGCCGGTATGCGATCCTCAAGTGGATCGCCGCTGGCCGGCGCGGCGGCCACCAGAATCCCAAAACCGACGATGCCAGTAATCCACCGTCCGCTGCGTGCAGTTGAAAGCGCTGAATACCGCATCCTGTGCCCTCCTGGCTTTTTACTATTGACGCCTTACGAATTTATCTCCGCGCCATCCTAGCAGAGGCGTTTTCGGCTGTACCCGTGTTCAATCCTCTCACCGGTCGCCCGCTGTTCAGTACCTCCGCCACCGTTCACCGTGACGCTTCAGGACGGGTCGGCATCGACGAATTTTCCCGTACACGGAAAACCCGGAAGTAACAGAAACGGGTGCGGTTTCCACACGACGTCTTCGATACCAATCACCTCATCTTCGGACGAGAACCGCGGCATGTGATCGATCGCATCGAAAAACTCGGGGGAGAAGACCAGGCAGTAGCGGGCATCCGCAGGCAACTGATGGGCTTGCATCAGGCCATCGATGTCTGCGTCCGAGAACCCGGCCAGTTCGAACATGGCACCCTCCTCCACCACCCCGACACCCGACCGCGCCTGCCCGTGATCGGCCTCGCGCAAGCATCGCGCCCGATCATTCGCATGGCCTGAATAGAGCAGGGTGCTGACGGAGACGACGTGTTCACAGAGCTCCGGCCGGGCGGCACGCTCGGCCACGGTCGCGAAACAGCGCGAGCGCAGTTGTATTGCGCGCGTCCCCGAGGCGTTAAACGGGGCAACCGAAATGCTGTCTGGCGAGATCAGGTAACAGGGCTTTTCCGACGCGATCTGCCGGGCCAGATTCGCGTACTGGTATTCGGTGTCGTGAGGCTGTGACGGAAAAAGCACCCTCTGGTCGGGATCACCAACGAATCCGCAACCGGAGAGCAGGGTCGCGCAGATGAGAAAAACGACAACAGAAGGGCATTTCATCCGACACAGTCCATTGTGGACCCGTCCCTGGCCAATCAATGCTGCTACCGGGCTTCCGCCAAACAGCCTTCTATCGCCTGTTTCAGCGTAGCAACCAGATCGTCAATTGCCGCTTCTCTGCCCACCCAGGATTCCTCGGGCGTCCCGAGGTACGCTTTTCTGGCTCTCTGAAGCATTGAAGCCTGGCAATCATCCTCCAGTCGGGCCGCAGCCCACGCCGCCGCCACGTCCTTCGGCACAATCTCATCCTCAACCGCCGTCATCCACATTCGTGAAAGCGTCAGCAGGACATTGCGCTCATCGCCCTGGATATCGGCAAGCAATGTCGGCAGCGAGTCCCTGATCGCCCTGCGAACGTCGGTCATTGGCACGGGTTCGAGAATGTCCGACGCCACCGGTCCGACAAGCGGGACGCTTTTACCACGCACCTGGCTAAGAACAATGGCTGTATCCGGATCCTCCACCGGCCCGGAAACACGCCCGTCCTCAAACGCTTCCCTGAGCCACTCGCCGTAAACCAACTGGGCTCTCGGAGGGTAGCGCCAGGGGACAACGTCGGCGCGCGCAATCACCGTCAATTCCAGCAGGCCGCCTGCCCTCAGGATTCCCGAACCGGCCGGATACAGGCATTAGGGCTCGCACGAGAGTCTCGCGAGCCGGTGCGGCCAAAGCGCTGTCAACGACAATCAGGACATCGACGTCACTGCCCGGTCGCAGTCCACCTGCGACGGCGGATCCGAACAGGTAGGCTGCGGCAACCGATAAACCAAGAGCGCGATGCACGACCTGGACGGCTCGTGTTGCTTCGACGGGAATGTCCTGGTTGATCGTCATGCACTCAGGGTAGTCCGGTCACAGGGGCCAGACGATCAGGAGCACCGGCACCGACACCGCAATCACCAGGAACTCCAGCGGCAGCCCCATCTTCCAGTAGTCGCTGAAACGGAAGCCACCGGGGCCCAGGATCAGGGTGTTGTTCTGATGCCCTATCGGGGTCAGGAAAGCGCAGGAGGCGCCGATGGCCACCGCCATCAGAAAGGAATCCGGACTGACCCCCAACACGCTGGCCGTACCAATGGCGATCGGACACATCACCGCGGCGGTAGCGGCATTGTTCATCAGGTCCGAGAGGAACATCGTCACCACCAGGATCAACACCAGCCCGACAATGGCATGGCCCTGCGCCACGTTCTCGATCAGGAAACGGGCGACGAGGTCGGCGGTGCCCGTAGTCTGCATGGCGCTTGCCACCGGTATTAGCGCCGCCAGCAATACGATGACCGGCCAGTCGATGGCTTCATACACCTTGCGCGGCGGCACCGTGCGCAGTGCCATCGAGGCCAGCACGCCAATCGCAAAGGAGACGGCCGCCGGCAACAGACCGAATGCGGCACCGCCGATGGCGAACAACATGATCAGGCTGGATTCCCAGATCTTGCGCTTGTCGGGAATGCGGAACTCACGCTGGGCGAGCGGCACGCAACCGTTGTCGGCCGCGAACTCGGAAATCGACTCCGGCGGCCCCTGCATCAGCAGCAGGTCGCCGGACCGCAGGGCCATCGACCGCAGCCGCTTCATCGACCGCCGTCCTTCGCGGGACAGGGCCAGCAGATTGATGCCGTAACGGGTCCGCAACAGAATGTCACTGGCCGAACGGCCGGACAGCGGTGAGTTGGGCAGCACGGCGAGTTCCTGCAGGACCACCTCCCCCGATTCCGCCGGCGCCTCTGTCTCGGACGCATCCTCGCCGGCATCGCCATCGTCGTTTGCCGACCCGGCCTTCTTGTCCGCGCCAGCGTCCTTCGCATCCGGGGCCTCGTCGGACTCGGCGTCCTCCGCGTCATCGTTCTCCTCCGGATCCACCGACTCTTCGAGCTTCAGGTCCAGCGTCGACAGCACATCGGTCAGGGCATCGGCCTCCGCCTCGACCATCAGGATGTCCCCCGCGTGCACCCGCCGGCCCGGGTTGGCCGCAATCAGGCGCACCTCGCGCTGCACGATGCCGATAATCTGCGCATCGATGTCGGTCAGCTCGGCCTCGATCTCACGGAGACTCTTGCCTTCGGCCTTGCTGCCCTCCCCGACCCGAACTTCGGTGATGTAGGAACCGGACTCGAACCCCTCGACCCCGGCCTGCTTGCGCGCGGGAACCAGACGCCAGCCCAGCATTGTCACGAACACCACGCCCACCACCGCCACGGCCACACCGACAGGCGTGAAATCGAACATCGAAAAGCTGCCCAGGCCGGCTTCGGCGCGGAAACCGGACACGATGAGGTTGGGCGGCGTGCCGATCATCGTGGTCATGCCGCCGAGAATCGTGCCGAAAGCCAGCGGCATCAGGATCTGCCCCGGGGTCAGGTCGAGTCGCTGCGACAGGTGGATCGCCACCGGCATCAACAACGCCATGGCACCAACGTTGTTCATGAAGCCCGAGAGAAAGGCGCCTAAGCCCATCAACATGGCCAGGCTGAGCGTCCGACCCGCCTTGGCGGGCATCACCGTGCGCGTCAGGGCATCAACCGCCCCCGAGTTCTGCAGCCCCTGGCTCAGCACCAACACGCAGGCCACCGTGATCACGGCCGGATGGCCGAACCCGGCAAAGGCCTCGGCGGGCGCCACAAGCCCTGCCACCACGCAGGCCAGCAGCGCACCCGCTGCCACCATGTCGTGCCGCCAGCGGCCCCACAGGAACATGCCGACGGTACCGCCTAGGATGGAGAGAATGACCCACTGCTCAGTTGCCATAAGCGTGCTTATTGTTTTGTTGGGACGTGTTGGGACGCGTCCGACAATCCGGAAGCGAACGATGACACGACACGCCGAACCCCGCGACTGCTGGCATCGGCAATGATACGCGGCCTGCCGTTCAGCAGGAGGACGGAAGCGTCTGGCGCTTCGGCCCTGGATGGCCGCCACAGCGAAATCATGTGGAAAAATCCGAGGTTGTCGCCGATTTCTTTCATTTCCTCCAAGGCAGTGTCCCACCCTTCACTTGCTGCCCCGTTTGGTATACCGTCCCGCGCTCTTCGATAGCGAGCGAGACCGTCAAGAACGTCTAGCACCATGGGACGCACCAGTCCGCCCTAGCTGATTACCCACTCCCTTCGCATCGCCAAGGCGCGGGGCCCGCAGCGCACGCGAGGCCATCCGCTGCCAACCCCACGCCCCTGAAACGGTGCGTGGTGACATCGCTGACACCGGACTCACAGGCCCGAACGCCAGGGCCGCCGCGCGCTTGCCATCCAGCGGCACCGCAAGGCCATTCACACGGAAGCACCCATGAACTGGAACAGACTGAAGCAGGAATGGTTCGGCAACATCCGCGGCGATGTGCTGGCCGGCATTATCGTGGCCTTGGCCCTGATCCCCGAGGCCATCGCGTTCTCCATCATCGCCGGGGTGGACCCGCAGGTGGGCCTGTATGCCTCCTTCTGCATCGCCGTGGTCATCGCCTTCACCGGTGCCCGCCCCGGGATGATCTCGGCCGCCACCGCCGCCATGGCACTGCTGATGACCACCCTGGTGGCCAACCACGGGCTGGAATACCTGTTGGCCGCGACCCTGCTCACCGGGGTATTGCAGGTGATCGCTGGGTATCTACAGATCGGCCGGGTAATGCGCTTCATCTCCAATTCGGTGATGACCGGCTTCGTCAACGCGCTGGCGATATTGATCTTCATGGCGCAGCTCCCGGAGCTGGTGGACGTGCCTTGGGCGGTCTACCCCATGGTGGCCGGCGGTCTGGCCATCATCTATCTGCTGCCCTATCTCACGCGGACCATTCCCTCGCCGCTGATCACCATCGTGGTGCTTACCCTGGTGGCCTGGGTACTGGGCATGGACGTGCCCACCGTCGGTGACATGGGCCAGTTGCCCGACACCCTGCCGGTCTTCCTGTGGCCGGACGTACCCCTCAATCTGGAGACCCTCTGGATCATCCTGCCCTATTCCCTGGCACTGACCGTGGTCGGCCTGCTGGAATCCATGCTCACCCAGAGCATCGTGGACGACCTGACCGACACCGAGACCGACCGCGACCGGGAATGCAAGGGCCAGGGCATCGCCAACCTGGTGGCCGGCAGCTTCGGCGGCATGGCCGGCTGCGCGATGATCGGCCAGTCCATCATCAACGTGAAATCGGGCGGCCGCGGGCGGCTCTCTGCGCTGGTGGCCGGGCTGGTGCTGATCGTGCTGGTGGTCTTTCTCTCGCCGCTTCTCAAGATGATTCCGATGGCCGCCCTGGTGGCGGTGATGATCATGGTCTCCATTGGCACCTTCAGCTGGGGATCCATCCGCGACCTGCGCAAGAACCCCATGAGTACCAACATCGTCATGATCGCCACCGTGGCGGTCACGGTGCTCACCCACAACCTGGCCATCGGCGTGCTCACCGGAGTCCTGCTGGCGGGGCTGTTCTTCGCCAACAAGGTCAGCCGCTTCATGCATGTCAGCTCGGACGTGGACGAACGGCCGGACGACCAGACCCTGCACCGGACCTATCGGGTGGTCGGTCAGGTGTTCTTCGCCTCCACCGAAAAGTTCGGCAAGGCCTTCGATTTCAACGAGGACCTGGATAAGGTGACCATCGATCATACCCGCGCCCACTTCTGGGACATCAGCTCGGTCGCAGCGCTGGACCGAGTGGTCATCAACTTCCGCCGCGAAGGCACCGACGTCGAGCTCGTGGGCATGAACGAGGCCACCGCCACCATCGTCGACCGCCATGCCGTACACGACAAACCGGACGCCATCGACCGGCTGATGGGCCACTGAACCGCGAACCGCACAACGGCCAGGGAGCAACAACGCCATGACTGAAAAGGTATTCGCCTGCGTGGACGGCTCGCGTTCATCCGAGTCCGTCTGTGACCACGCCGCCTGGGCCTGCCAGCGCCTGAATGCCCCAATGACCCTGCTGCACGTCATCCGCAACCCGCATGGCGAGCGCGACCCGGACTACAGCGGCAGCCTTAGCTTGGGCAACCGCGAGGAACTGCTCCGGGAGCTGGTGGAGTTGGAGGAACGGCGGGGCAAGCTGGTCCGGGAACAGGGCAAGGCCGTGCTGGCCGACGCGATCGCGCGGGTGCAGACCGCCGGTGTGGAAAACCCCGGCAAGCTGCTGCGTAACGGGGATATCACCGAGGCTCTGGCCGCGCTGGAAGCCGACATGCGGCTCCTGGTGCTGGGCAAACAGGGCAAGGATGGCGCCATGGTCAGCCGGCACATCGGCAGCCACCTGGAAAGCATCATCCGCACGCTGCACGCGCCCATGCTGGTGGTGCCGCTTCAGTTCCGCGCCCCCGACCGATTCCTGATCGCCTACGACGGCAGCGACACCGCCGACAAGGTGGTGGAGCGTCTGGGTCGCAGCAGCCTGCTGGATCGCACGGAAGCGCACATCCTGATGGTGGGCGCAGAAACCGATGCCAACCGGGAAAAGCTGGCGGGCCCTCGCGCCCGGCTGGAGAGGCAGGGCTTCCAGGTGACCACCGCGGTGAAATCCGGCGACGTGAACGAGGTCGTCTGTGACTACCGCGAGGCCCACGACATACATCTGCTGGCCATGGGGGCCTACGGCCACTCGCGGCTGCGTCAGTTCTTCGTGGGCAGCACCACCAGCCACATGATCATGCGCTCACCGATTCCGCTTCTCATCCTGCGCTGAGACGTTCAACGCTTTTCCACACCAGCCCGAACAGGCCGACTGCCAATATGGTGAAAACCAAAATCGCGCCCGGTGCCTCCAGCACCGACAGCGTCAGCGCCGAAATCAGCAACCAGATCGCCGGAATGGTGGCGATCAGCCCTAACACCCAACCCCGAAGGATGATCATTGCCAGCCCGAGCGTCACCACGGCAGTCGGGTCGGGATGGATACCGAAGACTTCGGCCTGAAACCAGGAACCCGCAGTCAGCGTCACCATGAACGGCAGGCCGATCAGCCCGGCCAGCGCAATCACGGCGCCAAGGACGGTCGACGGCCGTCGACGCGACGCCTTGTCGAAGCCAAGGCCAGCCGCTGCAGTCACTAACAGCAGGATCGCCTGGCCGTAAAACACATAACCAAGATAGCCACCCGCCCAGTTCAACTCGGCGTAACGCTGGACAAAAAACGCGAAACCCACAAAGGCCCAGACCGGCGCAATCAACAAACAGGCCAGCCGGCCGCGATCCTTGAGTGCCAGAACAACAGCCAGCGCACCCAGCGCCATGGTCAGCACTTGCAGCGGCCAGAAGGCCTCTCCCATGCGCTCCAGCAGTCGGAAATAGATATCAGCCGTAAAAGGAATGAAATCCTGCAGGGCGTAGCCGGACCAGGGATTCATAGCGACTCGATGTAACGCACCATCTTCTCCCGGGTGCTGGCAGAAGGCATGGGCTTGAGACCGGCGCGCATGTTTTCCCGCAGATGCGCAACCTGGGTGGTCGCCGGAATCGCGCAGGTCACGGCCGGGTGACTGACGATAAACTTCAACAGGAACTCGGCCCAGGTCGAACACCCGCATTCCGCCCCGGCCCAGTCGGGCAACAGCGCGTCGCGATCCTTCAGGTCCCTGATCAGACTACCCCCGTCATAGGGCCGGTTGGCGATCACCGCAATGCCCTTTTCCTCTGCCAGTGGCAGCAGCCGGTCCTCCACCTCGCGGTGCGTGATATTGTAAGTCAACTGCACGAAGTCGATGTCCTCTGAGGCCATGATCTCTTCGAACGCTTCGTGGCGACGGCCGTGTGACGTGGTAATGCCGATGTGGCCGACCCTGCCCTCGGCCTTCATCTCCCGTAGCACCGCCAGATGCTCGCGCCAGTCGGTCAGATTGTGGACTTGTACAAGATCGAACCGATCGACCTGCCAGCGTGACTTCAGATCGGTAACCTGCTCCTCGGCTGAACCACCGGCCGGGCTCCAGACCTTTTCGGCTGAGAACAAACTGTCGGGAGTGCCATGCTGCTGCAGGGCATGGCCCATCACATCCGGCGCTGATCCATACATCGGCGAGGAGTCAATCATGCCGCCGCCACGTTCGAAGAATGCCCGGACAATATCCGCGCGGTCATCGAGCAACTGCGGATCAGTACCAACATTGAACGTACGCCACGTGCCCAGGCCGATGACCGGCAGCGTTTGATCGCCTGAGAAGGTTTTCCTGAGCCGCTCGTCATTGTTCGCGGCAAGCAGCCGGATGGAGGGCATTACCGAAGCCGCCAGACCCCCGCCGAGCAACTTGAGACACTGTCTGCGAGTGAAGCCATTGTTCATGCTGAGCGCTCCTTCGGACTTTGCGAACGGCACCCTATCCACAACCGCAATCGACGCGAGTAGGCACCCTCACCCTGACGACTACCACAGGCCCGCCGAGGTTTCCTGCGCCAACGACAACCGAATGGGTCATCAGCGCAATAAAGGGGCCTCCGGTGGCAAGCCGCCCGCCCAACCGCGTTTGTATCAACCGGGATGACGGCCTCACGGTTCCGGCCGTTGACATGCGAACCAACGCAACCGTCGGGGATCTGGTGAATCCGCCGGTCAGCACCGAGAACATTGATTAACAGTCAATGACTCACTGTCGGAAAAAGGTTGACACATTCCGGAACCGCAAAGCGGAAAAATGAAAACCACACGCAACGGCTTGAACCAGCCTGCCAGGAGGTTACCGGGTGGTTGCTCCGGACTTCGCGTGGAAGGGCCTGAGCGGTGTGGTGGCCAGGCGCGTTTCATTCGCCACGGCGCAGCTCCCGCCGATGACAGCGGTCAAGGAAAACGGAACCGTCTTGGGATTCCGCGGCGATATGAAGAGGAGAAGCCCATGTCATCTCAACACTTCATCCATTCGCCCGAACCTTTTTGGCCCTTGGAAGGGTTGCGCTGCTTGGCCGCGGGATGATCGCGGCCAAGCAGCGCGGATTGCCTCAAACTAACGTGGTACCCACGCGAACGTGGGAACCGATGGGAACGTTATCCGTTCACTTCGCGGCCGGAGCTGCTGCGGCTCTGTCATCCGCAATCGCCGACCCCGAGTTCGATCCGAGGAAATCGGCCTGGTCACTGAACATCTCCGACTCATCCATCAGCCCCCGTGTTGCCTTCAGAATAAGCCCGGTGATTGCGCCGAAGAACAAGGACAGGATGAACACCCCTACGACACTAATGACATTTACCATACCGGCCGCAAAAATGGCTCCCGCGAGCCCGCCAATGATACCGGGTACGCCGTGCAGGTTCTGAACACCCATAACGTCCAGCACGCCGGTCTTCTTCGCCAGCCAATCATGCAGCTTAAGGAAGGACCACACAGACGCGGCGCCGGCGACCAGGCCAATACCAAAGGCTGTCCAAGGGTCAACTGACACCAGCGGCGACCCGATGGCAACCATGCCTGCCAGCAAGGCGTACGTGTAGACCAGCGGATCGACCTTCTTCTGGATCCATACACAGGTAAAGTAGGCTGAAATGACGGAACCCAAACCGGCCATGTACGCCGTGAACATGCCCCAGTTGACCATGTCCGCAGGGAGCAGCGCCGTCACGAAAGATGGCCAGAGGACAAACAGGAGCATCGATGCCAGCCACACGAAGGATACGCTGTGGGTGGTTGTCTCCATGGGTTCGTTGAACGCCCGCTTTTCCCGGAGGGCAAGAATGACACCCCAACCCCAGTAGGCCGCCACCATGTGGACAAGCATGGATCCACCGGGGTCCACGACACCCTCGAGATACCCGAACATGAACCAATCAATGGCAACCCACGCGGGCGCAAATAGTATGCCCGCGAGGAAGTACTGCCACATCTTGATTGTCCCCAGGAAAACGCCTATCGCAAGCACAACCGTGATTGAACAGAAGACACTCAGAATCACCAGATCCTGGCTCCACGACGCGCCAAAGCCGAACTGCTGAATCGCGGTATGTGTTATAAAACTGCCTGCCGTCACAAGCATGGTGGCGAGACAGACTCCCCATTCAAACTTTTTGATGAACAGCATGAGGAACGCAACAAGCATCAACATGAACCAGACATCCATGCTCTTGTGATACTTGTGGATCTCGTCCTGAAGATGGGTTGTATCTGCTGTCAGACCTTCCATGCCCGTCGGCGTCGCGTACTCGGCCATCACGGAAGGTGCAAACAATCCCGCAAGACATGCCAGAAGTACCAACAGCATTAATCGATTGATTATTGATTGTTTCATTTTTCCCCCACATTCGCGTGAAGATGCGCCGCCTGGGCACTCGCCGATCCCTGCCCTCGCCCCCAGGCGGACATCATTTTCTGCCTCGATTCGTCTACCAGCTGAATACAGGTGTTACGGGAACAAAAGCTGGTTTTTCAGCTCCCAAGGCGAGATTTCCTGGTGGTAGCTATCCCACTCCCGCTTCTTTACACGGCAGTAGTAATCCAGGAAATACTCCCCGTTGGCCTGACCAAATGCTTGGCGGAGGGTCTCGTCTTGCTGCAGGTTATCGATTGCTTCGGACAAATTCCCGGGGAGGAAATCGATGCCGCGCTGCCTGATTTCCTCCTCGGGGATGTCGTACAGGTTGTCGTGGTTTGGTTCGCCCGGATCGAGTTCACGCTCAATACCGTCGAGCCCACACCTGAGTATTGCAGCCATCGTCAGATAGGGACTTCCCGAGGCATCCGGTGTACGGTCCTCGACTCTCCCGGGTCCTCCGACTCGAAGCATTTGCGTGCGGTTGTTACCACCATAAGTGACATTGACCGGCACCCAAGTCCGCCGCTCCAGCGTGCCTCGGCGCAGCCGCTTGTATGAATTTACTGTGGGCGCGCTTATGCCAATGTATGCTTGGGCATGGTGGAGCAATCCACCGATGAAGTTGTACCCCAGTTTTGACAACCCCATCCCGCGCGGATCCTCCAAATCCTCGAACAGATTCCGTTCATTTTTCTCATCCCAGAGGCTGAAGGTCATGTGCAGACCATTTCCCGTCTGATCGACGAACGGTTTGGGCATGAATGTTGCCATCATTCCGTGCTTACGCGCGATCGTATCCACCATGTATTTGTAGGTAACGAATTTATCCGCCGTATTCAGGGCTTGGTCATACATGATGTTGGCCTCGAACTGGCCGTTGCCGTCCTCATGGTCCAGCGCATAGTTCGACCAGCCAAGTTCGTTCAGGGCATGAGAAAGCTCCCGGACATAGGGATACTGCCGTGTTATCCCCTTAACGTCATAACAAGGCCTTTGCATCGTGTCATATGGATCGGCAAAACGAGGATTGGTAACGTCCGGATCCGCTTCCAGGAGCATAAACTCCGGCTCTACTCCAACGTTGAACACGTAGCCCTTTTGGCGCGCGTACTCCACCATATTACGGAGAATCAACCGCGGATCATACGGCCATGGCTCCCCGCGCACGTAGACATCGCAGACAAGTAGTCCTAATTCCGGTTGCCAGGGGAGTTGGACGAAAGTCGTCGGATCGGGAAATGCCTCAATATCTGGATCATGCGGGCCTTGGCCGATCTCGCCAGCGGCAAACCCGGCCGCACCTGCACCAGACTCCCATATCATCTCCAGCGCCCAGGCCGGCACAATCTTAGCGCAAGGCTTGCCGTACATCTCCGTATACTGGAAATAGATAAATTCAATATTTCTGTCTTTTACGATTCTGAGTACATCTTCTTTACACTTTGGCTGGCCGTTCATTCGATCTCCCCCATAAAACCTGATGTTCTCGCTTTTTACATGGTCGAGTCTTTTATACTCTCGGCATGGTGTCCCTACTTTTTCATGTCATTCCCCCTTTCAAATGGTTGGTTCGGCTGATAGCGGCGGGGTCAGGCACCACGCCAACTGCACCGCCGCCTGTTGCCAGGCGACGGTGCCACATCGTCCCTCCATGCATGGCGGGGCGGTTCAGCGCCCGTTGACCCCCGGAATCCAGCTGGTACCGGCCAGCGGCACCCCGGCCATGGCCGCCGCCTCGACGTTCATGGCCACCAGGTCCTCGCGTTCCAGGTGGTGAACGTTGGACTTGCCGCAGGCCCGGGCCAGCGTCGTCAGCTCCATGTTCAGGGTCTGGAGATAATTCCTGACGTGCTTTGCACCCATGTCCGGCTGCACACGCTGCTCCAGCACCGCGTCCTGGGTGGTGACACCCACCGGACACTTGCCGGTCTGGC
>NZ_JALPKO010000005.1 GCF_023195885.1 Methylonatrum kenyense | reverse complement strand
AATCCTGCGGCGCTGCGCGGCGCGCCTTGCCTTGGAAAGAATGCGGACTCCAACGCAGGCATGCGAACAAATCAGTGTTTCCTTAACCAGTCCCAGGTGTGATTGCCGCCGGCTGCGCTGCCACGTCGGGGAACTGATGGCGTGTGCGGTTGGCGTAACGCACCAGCGCCAGCATCAGGGGCACCTCCACCAGCACGCCGACCACGGTTGCCAGCGCGGCACCGGATTGCAGCCCAAACAGGACGATGGCCGCGGCCACCGCCAGCTCGAAGAAATTGCTGGCACCGATCATCGCACCCGGTGCCGCCACGTTGTGCGGCACCCGCCAGGCCTTTGCCCAGCCGTAGGCGATGAAAAAGATCAGTACGGTCTGGATGATCAGCGGAATCGCGATCAGCACGATATGCAGCGGATTGTTCAGGATGACCTCGCCCTGGAAGGCAAACAGCAGAACCAGCGTCAAGACCAGGCCGATTGGGGTCACCGGCGCGAGCCGCTTCATGAAGACCTTGTCGAACCATTCGATGCCGCGCCGACGCATCAGGTACACCCGTGTGCCATAGCCGGCCGCGAGTGGAATCACGATATAGAGGAACACCGATAGCGCCACGGTATCCCAGGGCACGATGATGTCCGACAGCCCCAGCAGCAGCATCACGATGGGCGCGAAGGCGAACAGCATGATGACGTCGTTCAGCGAGACCTGCACCAGGGTGTAGGCCGCATCGCCACGCGTCAGGTAACTCCAGACGAAGACCATCGCCGTACAGGGTGCGGCGCCCAGCAGGATCGCGCCGGCCAGGTATTCACGGGCCAGCCCCTCCGGAATCAGCGGCGCGAATAGCACCAGCAGGAAGAACCAGGCGATGGCGAACATGGTGAATGGCTTGATCAGCCAGTTGACCGTGGTGGTGATCACCAGCCCCTTCGGCTGCCGACGCACGCCCAGGATGGCGCTGAAGTCGATCTGCACCATCATCGGGAAGATCATGGCCCAGATCAGGACCGCCACCGGAATCGATACCTGGGCGTATTCGAAGCGGGCCAGGGTCTCGGGCACCACCGGCAGTAACTGACCGACGATCAGGCCGAGGACGATCGCAAGCGCCACCCAAACCGACAAATAGCGCTCAAAAAGCCCCATTCCCTCCCGGATATCCGGATCGGCGGACGGGTTGCTGACTGCGGCATTACGACTCATGACTGCATGCCGCCGAGTTCCTCGCCCAACAGGTGCCGGACGCGATCACGGACCTCATCACGAACTGCCCGGAACTGGGCCAGGATCTGCTCTTCGCTGCCCTCGGCCTTCGCCGGGTCATTTAAAGGCCAGTGCAGGCGCCGAATCGATGGCGGCAAAACCGGACAATGCTCGTCGGCATGGCCGCAGACCGTGACCACCAGATCGACGCCGTCGAGCATCGCATCACTTAGCCGATTGGATTCCTGATCCGAGATGTCGACCCCATCCTCCGCCATGACCGCGATCGCGCGCGGGTTCTTGCCATGGGCTTCGATCCCCGCGGACAGGGCCTTCACGCGGCCCTGTCCGAAGGCACGCAGGTAACCTTCCGCCATCTGGGAGCGGCAGGAATTACCGGTGCACAGAAACAGCACGCGTTGTGTCATGGAAGCTCCGGAAATCAGTCGCAGCTGACGGACGGACGATTCGGCATCGCGGCAAGCCGCTGCCGCAGGTCCGCCACGTCCCTGGCCTGGAATACCGCCTGCAGCACCTCATGCGCCCAGCCCGGTAGATCCGGGTGCAGGCGGTAATGGACCCACTGCCCCCGCCGCTCATCCTGCACGATCCCGAGATCCCGCAGATGCCCCAAATGCCGGGACACCCGGGGCTGCGACAGATCCAGCGCGTGGACGAACTCGCAAACGCACAGCGATTCCTCGCTCAGCATCAGCAGCAGACAACGCAGTCGCGTGGCGTCGGACAGGGCGCGGAAAAGAATCTCTGGTTTCATGGATATATGGATGTCCGTATATATTGAGTGGCAGGTTACTGCTGAGGCTGGTGGGGCGTCAATGGGAGATGGCTTTCGGGGACGGTTTTAGGTTTAACGTTTGATGTTTTACGTAAAACGTAACACTTTAAACCGTTAAACAACGCGGCCGAAGGCCGCGTTACTCCACCATCTCCAGAATCGGCGTGACGATGTCGTCCATGCTGATAATGCCCTGCAGTTCGTTGCCGTCCAGGACGATCAGGCGACGGAAGTCCTGGTCCACCATCAGGCGGGCCACGTGGCGAACATCCATTTCCGAGGGCACGGTGATGACGGGCTTAGCCGCGACGTCGTAGACATTGATCAGATCAATATCGCCGTCCTCGGCGACAATGGTACGCAAGACCGTGGTGTAGGTGATCAGGCCGTAGGCGTCATGCGGGCCCTGTTTGTCCACCACCAGGGATTTCATGCCATTGTCGCGCATCCGCTGCATGGCCTCGCGCAGCGTGGCCAGCGGCGAGATCGTGACCACGTTCTTCTCCATGACATCTTTCACAAGCATGGAACGGCTCCCTAAATTTTATCCTTGAGGCGGGATTCAAACTGCTCGATCTGACGGGTATCGATACCGGCGATATGCTCCAGCGGCAGGGTGAACACCACGCCCTTGCTGTCGACGCTCAACTCCAGGTCGCGGTTGAGCCGCTTGAGAACGGTGACTGCAAGCTTCTTCTCCAGCACGAACAGCAGCACCGACTGGCTGCCCTCGAACGTCAGGCCGAAAAAGCTCTTTTTCGGCTCGGTGCCGATACCGCGCCCGTCGAGCAGGGTCACGCCTCCGGCACCGGCCTCGCGGGCGGCATCGATGGCGCGTTCCTCAAGGTCCTCGGGCAGCACCGCCACCAGTGCGGAAAACTTCATGGCGAACTCCTTGTTCGGCCGCCGAAGCGTTCGACGGCGATAGCATAGAGCATGACTGTCACGATCGGGAAAATGGATGCGAAGGCAATCAGGCCGAATCCATCGATCAGTACATTGCGGTCATCCAGGTTGGTCGCAAGCCCGATCCCCAGGGCCGTGACAAGCGGCACGGTGACCTCCGACGTGGTCACCCCACCCAGGTCGAAGGCCAGGGCGACGATGTGCTTCGGCGCCAGAAAGGTCAGCAGGATAACCAGGGCATAGCCGCACATGATATACAGATGGATCGAGTCTCCAGTGATGATCCGGTGCACGCCGATGGTGATGCCGATGGCCACGCCGACGGCGACCAGAATACGGATGACGTTGCCTTTCAGCCGACCGCGGGCCGCCTCCTCCGCCTGCTGGCCGATGGCGATCAGGGCCGGTTCCGCCATCGTCGTCGCGAAACCGATGGAAAACGCGAACAGATACAGAAACAGGAAGCCATCAAGATTGATGAGCTGCTCGGCCATGCTCTCGCCGATCGGGAACAGGCCGAGCTTGAGACCGACGACAAAGGCGTACAGACCGACAATGACCAGCACGAAACCCACTGCCACCCGGTGTGGGTGAGCCAGTGGCTTGCGCAACACCACGAACTGGAAGAACAGGATCACGGCGATGATCGGCAACACGTCGCGGACCATCTCCAGCAGATCGGTAACCATGCCCAGCAGCAGGCTGCCGCCGGTGGGTTCGACTGGCGCTTCGGCACCTGCCTCCATGGCCAGGCCGTTACCGACATCGCCGGCCTCGCCGAAGTTGTAGACCACGATGCCGTAGAGCTGGACCGAGATCATCGGCACCATCACCGCCAGCGCCACCAGACCGAAGCCGTGCATCAGCGGATTGCGATTGCGCAGACTGGCCGCAAGCCCGATGCCCAGTGCCGCAATCAACGGCACGGTCACGATATTGGTGGTGACACCGCCGGAGTCGTAGGCCAGACCAACGATTTCCTCCGGCGCGAAAAAGGTCACCACCACCACCATCAGGTAGCCGCCGATCACGTACCAGGTCAGGCCGTGCCCGAGCAGGGCCCGCAGCACGCCGAGGGCAACCACGGCACCGACCGAGAAGGCCACCAGCAGCCGCAGGGTCAGCGCATCGATGCGGCCCTCGCTGATGATCTCTGCCTGTTCGGCAACGGCGATCAGGGCCGGCTCCGCGATCACCGCCGAGAAACCGAGACAGAAGCCGAACAGCATCAGCAGCGGCAGGGACCCGCGCCGGGCGAACTGGTTGGACAGGTTCTTGCCGATCGGGAAGACGCCGAGTTCCAGGCCCTGCAGGAACAGGGCGACACCCAGGACCACGATCAGCAACCCGAACACCATGCCCCAGAGGTTGTCCGGCACCTGCTGCATGACGCCGAACTGGAACACGGCAACAACAATGATGATCGGCAGCAGATTGCGAAAGGCGTGCTGCAGTATGCCGAGAAACTCCCTGACCTGATCCACTGGTCCGACACACGTCCTGTCTGCTAGGCCAGTACGGAGTCTGACACTCCCGCGTGTCAGTCGGAAGTCACGTAACCGGTCAGCTCCGCATAGCCGTGCCCCTGGACCGCCTGGCCCGCCACCTCCCCGCGAACGTCGATGGCGCCTTCCCAGTAGCGAAAACCGTTGCGCAACTCCTGGTCATCAAGCAAGGCTTCCAACTGCAACTCCAGTTGCTCGCCGGGGATGCGCATGCGCCAGGCCACCGGATAACGCGCGTTGCCTTCCGGGCTGTCCCAGTGGCGGAGGGCCTGCAATTCGACGGCATCGAGATCCAGCAGCCGGTAACTGCCGTCGGCTTCCACCAACAGGCCCTTGGAACGGGGCTCGATGCCGCCATCAGCCAGGCGCAGGTGATAGAACATGATGTCCCGGCCATCATCCAGCTGGATCGAGAACCAGTCCCAGCCCTGCTGCTCCTCGGTCAGCGTGCTGGTGCCCCACTCACGATCCATCCAGCTATCACCGGTCACCGCCAGGGCCTCGCCATCCAACCGGATCTCGCCACGCGTCGCAAGCCGCGTCCATGAGTAGTAGAACGAGGCGTTGCCGGGATCGTCGCCTTTCTGGCTGTAACCACGATCGCCCTGCAACACCAGCGGCTTTTCCGCCCCCAGGGCCAGGGACAGACCGAAATCGTCAGTCGCCGCCCGCAACTGGAAGGGTGTCGGGTCCTCACCGCTGCCCCCCTGCAGGCGCCAGTCCTCCAGCCAGACCCGAAACGGCTCGACCTGGGCCCCGGCAAGGCCCGCCGCACCACGCGCCAGCCGTTCCTCATGCAGAAACCGCGCGCCGTCGGCATCGGTCAGCGCCAGGTGCGCCATCCACACCTGGTTGGTCGCCAGGGCCGCAGGCCGCTGCTCCATTCCGGGCGCCAGGTTGAAACGGAAGAAGGTGAGTTGATACCCGAACCGACGGCCATCCTCGGCATGCAGATTGCCGGTGACGTACCACCATTCATGCCGATACGCCGGGTGCGCACCATGGTCGGCCGGGAAATCCACATCCCGCGGCCCGGTAACCCGGGCGTAGCCATCCAGGTCCTCCTCGCCGGACAGCAGACCCAGTGGACTCTCGCCCGTGGTCTCCGCCTGCTGCACCGGCTGATCGCAGGCGATCATGGTCAACACGGTCAGCAGCAACAGGCCGAGCAGGCGGCCGTGCCTCGTCATAACGCCTCCTCGCGCAATGCCACTGCCGGTGACTGTCGGGAGGCACGCCATGCCGGGTACAGGCCGGCCAGCAGGCCGGCTGCGAGAGCAAGCAGCACGGCCTCAAGCAACAAGCCGGGTGCCACATGCAGCGACAGCGACCAACCGAAAGCACGTTGATTGATCACCTGGGTCAGGATCGCCGACATCGCCACCCCCAGGGGCAAGGCCAGCAGGCCGGCGGTCAGGCCGATCAATCCGTTCTGCAAGGTCACCAGCCGCCAGAGCTGTGCTGGGGTCAGCCCCACGGCGCGCAACACGGCGTGCTCCCGCGCCCGCTCCAGAGCCAGCGCCGTCAATGCGCTGAGGATGCCGACCACGGCAACCAGAGTGGCGAGCAGGCGCAGCACATGGGTAATGGTGAAGGTCCGGTCGAAGACCTGCAGCGAGAGTTCGCGCAGTGTTTCCCCCGATCGGAGGCGCACGGCCTGCCGATCGCCAACGGTGGCACGCACGGCCGCCTCCAGGCTCTTCGCCGACACGCCCTCGGCACGCCGCAGGCCGACACTGCCGATCCGGCCATCGTCCCACAAGCGCTCGTATAGCGAGCGGGCCATGATCACCGCGCCTTCGCTGCTGCCGTAGTCCTGAACCACGGCCAGCACCGGAAAGGCCCGTTCACCCTCGGGCGTTTTTAGTTTGAGGCGCTGGTCCGGCGACAGGCCATGGCGATTGGCAAACGGCTCGGTGACCAGCACACCGTCGCCGGACGCCCAGCCATCCAGCTCATCACTGCCTTGCTGCAACACGCCGAACGCGCGCTCGACCGACGCCTCGAGATCGAACACCCGGAGCTGGTACCGCTGATCGCCATCGGCGACCCGCGTTTCCAGCGCCGAGGTACTTTGCGCCACCTCATCCAGTTGCCGAAGCTCGGCCGCCAGCTCGGGCTCCAGGTGGCGATCCCCGGGCACCGACACATAGAGATCCGATTGTAGCGTCCGCTCCAGCCAGTCGCCGAAGGTGCTCCGGAAACTGTCGACCATGGCGCCCACGCCGATGATGGCCGAAACCGCGACGGTGAGGGCGGCGGCCGCAATACCCGTGCGTGACAGCCCGGCACGCACGCCGCGCGCCGCCATCCGTCCGGGTAGCCCGAACACGACACCGCAGACTATCGCCAGCGGCCGCATCAGCAGGGCGATCAGGGTCGGCACCAGCAATGCGGCGCCCAGAATGAGCAGGAACAGGGCCAGAAACGCCGGCATCAGTCCGGAGGTCGGCAGCAACAGCACCAGACCACTCGCAGCCAGCAGGCACAGGCCGGCGGCCTGCTGCCGCGGCATTCGTGCCCGGGTCACCCCCTCTGCCTCGGAGGCGCTTAGCACGGCACGCGGCGGGATGCGCGTGGCTTCGACCGCCGGCACGGCCGCCGCCAGCATACTGACCACAGGCCCCAGCAACAGGGCCGTGCCCAGCATCACCGGCGAAACCGAGACGGAGCGCACGCTGAGCACGAAATACAGATCGTTGATGGTGCGCGAGACCAGATCCAGCATCACCTGCGCCAGCGCGATGCCAAGCAGCAGGCCGATCACCGTGCCGGCGAAACCGATCAACGCGGCTTCGGTGAGCACCAGTCGCAGGATGTCCCGCCGGGTGCTGCCGATGGCCCGCAGCTGGCCCAGCAGGGTTCGCCGCTGCACCACCGAGAAACTCATGGTGTTGTAGATCAGGAAGGCCCCGACCAGCAGTGCCAGCAGGCTGAATGCCGTGAGATTGATCCGGAACGCGCTGGTCATATCCTGCAGCGTTGCCTGGCGCTGGTCGGCGGGCAGCAACTGGGCGTCCGCCGGCAGCAGCGACTGGATACCGGACAGCGCCCCGGCATCATCGACACGCAGATCGACCCTGTCCAGCCGGTCGCCGCGACCCAGCAGTTCCTGGGCTGCGGCGATGTCCATGATCAGGACATCGCGCAGTCCCTCCCGATCCAGCGCACGGTACGGCGTCAGCGCGCCTGCGATGGACAGTTGCCGTTCCTCGCCATGGACCTCGATGGGCAGGCTGTCGCCGACACCCAGACCAAGCCGGTCAAGATCCTCTGCCAACAACCAGATTGCCGACGGATCCGCCAGCAGGCCGCCCAGCCCGTCACCGCCGCGCAGCGCATCCAGCGCGGGGCGCATGCCGCCTTCGGCCAGCGGGTCGACACCCAGCAGGCGCAGACTGCGGCCCGGAGCGAGCGGCGATTCGACGGTGCCCTCGACCACCGGTGCCAGATCGCGCAGCCCGTGTTCACGGCGCAGTTCTACATACCAGTCCACGGACAGGCCCGATGGCCCGGCGTGAACCTGGTGCGTGGCCTCCCCGGTCAGGGCCTGGCTGCTGAGCGTGAAGGCACGGGCAGCGCTCTGGTTGGCCAGTTCGACGGCGATCACGACGGCGACGCCCAGGGCCACACCCAGCAGGGACAGTCCGAGTTGCCAGGGTCTGGCGCGGAAATAGCGCCATCCGGCCCTGACCAGCAAACGGCTCATGGCGCCGCCGTGCGTTCCGCGCCGGGGGAGCGGGACAGGTCCAGCGTGCGGTCCATGCGTGCCGCCACTTCAGGGCTGTGGGTGACCAGCACCGTGGTCAGTTGACGTTCCCGACTGACCGCCTCCAGCAGGGCGAGCACCTGATCACCGTTGCGGGCGTCAAGCGTCCCCGTGGGTTCGTCGGCCAGCAGCAGCCGGGGCCGATGAATCAATGCCCGGGCAATGGCGATGCGCTGTTGCTCGCCGCCGGAGAGGCGGTCCGGATAGCTCTGCCCGCGGTCGGCCAGGCCCACCGCTTCGAGCAGCGCTGCCGCATCCTGCCGGCCGCGCCGCAGATCCTGACCATTGAGCTCCAGCGGCAGCAGCAGGTTCTCCGTGACCGTGAGCGTGGGAATGAGATTGAAGAACTGGAACACGAAGCCAACATGCCGCCGGCGGAAAAGCGTCGCCCCTCGCTCGTCCAGGGCGCTGATCTCGGTGTCGTTGACATGGATGGTGCCGGCATCCGGCCGGTCCATGCCGCTGATCAGATTCAGCAGCGTCGACTTGCCGCAACCGCTGCGACCGACCAGGGCCAGCCGCTCGCCGGCGCCGACCCGGGCATTGAAGTCGTGGAAGACACGGCGCTCACCGGCCCCTTCCCGATAGGACTTGCAGAGACCGGCAATTCGAATCATTGGTATGCATGACGCCTTTCGCCACAACGACTGCATCGGTAGACCGCCACCAGGCGCCCTTTACTCACATCGAAGCTGCTGTCCTTCACCAGGCGCCAGCGGTGCCGGCCATGAGCGCAGAGGGTGTGCCCCTCGCCCTGCTTGCGACGGCGCTGGCGTCGCTGCAGCGGAATGACATCGCCCATATCCCAGGGGCGCGCCGTTCTATTCGTACGCCTGGCGCGCAGCAGCCAGTTCGCGCGGCAAGGAAAAGGTGATGTTTTCGACCCGGCCGGGTCGTTCCGCCGGCGGCGTGCAGCCCCAGGCAACGAGCTGGTCCAGGACCTCGCGGACCAGCGCCTCCGGCGCCGAGGCGCCGGCGGTGACACCCACCCGGTCGATCCCGGTCAGCCAGTCGCGCCGCAGATCCGAGGCGTCGTCGATCTGGTGGGCGATCACACCCATGCGTTCGGCCAGTTCCCGCAGGCGTGACGAGTTGGAGCTGTTGCGGGCACCGACGACGATCATCATGTCGACCTCGGCAGCCAGCTCCTTGACCGCATCCTGCCGATTCTGCGTGGCGTAGCAGATGTCGTCCTTGCGCGGTCCGACAATGGCGGGAAAACGCGCACGCAGGGTGTCGATGATGCCGGCGGTGTCGTCCATCGACAGTGTGGTCTGGCTGACATAGGCCAGAAAGTCGGGCCGCATGACCGGGATCTCGGCCACGTCATCGGGCGTTTCCACCAGGTAGATGCCACCGCTCTGCCCGGCCCGGACCTCGTACTGGCCGATGGTGCCGTCCACCTCCGGGTGGCCGTAATGGCCGATCAGCACGACCTCCCGGCCCTCGCGGGCGTACTTCTCGACTTCCAGATGCACCTTGGTCACCAGCGGGCAGGTGGCATCGAACACGCGCAGGCCGCGACGCCCGGCCTCGGCCCGCACGGCCTTGGACACGCCGTGGGCACTGAAGATGACGGTTTCGCCGTCCGGCACACCATCCAGCTCCTCGACGAACACCGCGCCCTTGTCACGCAGCCCGTCCACCACATGACGATTGTGCACTACCTCGTGGCGCACGTAGATCGGCTTGCCGAACAGCTCCAGGGCACGCTCGACGATGCTAATGGCGCGATCAACGCCGGCGCAGAAGCCGCGGGGATTGGCGAGCAGGATTTCGGTCATGTCGGGTCATCCGGATACGGGGCGTGGAACTGGCGCACAGTGTAACGCGCCCGCCGCACTGAGGAAAAAATCATTGCAGGCGCTGGTCCAGCGCCCGCAGGAAGCGGTCGATGCGCTGGGCGTTGGTGCCAAGATCACTGCGCCCGACACGCGACGCCGAGCGCATGTCCAGGCGGCTGCCATCGGCATCCGCCTGGACGCGGATAATGACATCGTCGCGAAAACCGAACCAGGTGGTCGTCGCCACCGCCTCGATTCTGCCCGCGGCCGGGTCCTCCTCAACCAGTAGCCAGCCCTGCTCGCGGACCTGTTCCGCCGCGGCCGCGAACACCGCATCGGTGGTTCTTGCGTAGCGCCGCGGCCGGATCTCGGGGTAGGCGTCCCGCTGCTGCGTTGCCACCTCCTGTCCCGGATGCTCCACGGCATTCGGTGCATCCTCGCGCGCTGCGCGCAGGGCGACGAACTCCGGCGGCTCTGCCAGGTCGGTGCTGATATCGTGGATCGGCGGCACGCTTGCCGCGGCGTGACGGAACTGCAACGGCGGAATCACCACGATGACGGCGGTCAGCACGCTGATCAGGCACAGTGCCGGACCACCGCGGACTCCGCCGGCCCCGGTCAATGCGGCCAGCAGGCCGAGCGCGCCTGCCCCCAGGCCGGGCCACAAGGCGGCGCGAAACAGATCCAGGGCAGGCCGCAACTCCAGCAACTCGCGCTGGTAGGCTGGACCGGGCAGGAGCAACATCAACAGGCCGACAAGTGCCGACAGCAAGGCGAAAACGAGGATAATGCGGCTGATCAGGCTGCTCATGAACGAGGGCTTCCGGATGTGGCAGGGACAGCGATTCCGATTTCAGTGCCGCCAGCATAGCAAGGCGCGCCCGGCCGGCGCTGGCCGGCCCGCGTTTGCCGGGCTGTTGCTGAGCCTGTTTCTCACCGCCTGCACGCTACCCGCCTACCCGGAGGGCCCCGAGCGCGGCTCGGAGCCTGTCCGCCTGGAACCTGACATGATGCGGCTTGATGACGGATTCCTGTTGCCGGTGCGACGTTGGACGCCCGTGCAGGAGCCGCAGGCCATCCTGCTCGCGCTGCACGGCTTCAATGACTATGGCATGTCCTTCGACCCATTGGCCAAAAGCCTGCTGGAACGCCGTATCCTGACTGTCGCCATTGACCAGCGCGGCTTCGGCGAGACCGAGGGCCGGGGCCGCTGGCATGGCGAGGAACGCATGCGCGAGGACGTCCGCCAGGTGCTGCGTGAGTTGCGGAAAACCTACCCGGATACCCCGCTGTATCTGCTGGGCAAGAGCATGGGCGGCGCCATGGCGATGACCGTCATGAGCAACGAGCCTGTTCCCGATGTTGACGGGACCATCCTGGTCGCGCCCGCGGTCTGGGCCCGCGACACCATGCCCTGGTACCAGCGCTGGGCCCTGGCCATCGGAGTGCGGATTGCCCCGGGTCGCACCGTCAGCCCCGAGGGGCTGTCGATCGACCCCAGCGACAATACCGAAATGCTGCGCGAATGGAGCCGTGACCCGCTGGTGATCACCGATACGCGAATCGATGCAATCTACGGCCTGGGCAACCTGATGGACCAGGGACTTGCCGCCTCCGGCGCCCTCAAGGGCGAGACCCTGATCCTGTACGGCGAGAATGACGAGGTGATCCCACCGCGACCGACCTGCCGCATGCTCATGGCACTGCCCGACCAGGACTCCGTTGACTGGCGTTTCGTGCTTTACCCGGACGGCTGGCACATGCTGACCCGGGATCTGCAGCAGCAGCGCGTGCATGCGGATATCGCCGCCTGGATTCTGGATCGGGAGACCCGGCTACCATCCGGCATGGAGCGGGATCGCGACACCGCGATCGCGCAACTCTGCGACTGACGCAGACGCGGAAATCAATCAGACGCGGCGAATGCGCGCCGCGTGATCCGTCACAGTCGTGGCGACAGGCTCACCCCTGCCCCGGTGCGTCCGAACACCTTCCTTGTCCGAAAACCTTTCTTGTCCCGCCAACAGCTCACACCGCGCGGGTCCGCTGCGCTTGACCCGCCCTACGCCATGCCGGGCATCCGCGGGGTTTCGTGGGTATGTTAAGCGCGGCGAATGCACGCATTGTCAGGCGTACCAGCCGCGGCACAAGCCTCTCGATGACTGCCACGGTCAACGCTCACCCCGGCTTTGTCTCGTCCGAACACCTTCCTTGTCCGAAAACCTCCCTTGTCCCACCACCCAATCACGCTAGAACAGCGCCTGGGTGAGCAGGAACAGGGCGATACCGACCAGGGCTCCGACCAGGGTGCCGTTGATGCGGATGAACTGCAGGTCACGGCCCACCGCGATCTCCAGCCGGTCGGCCAGGGTTTCGCCATCCCAGTCACTCACGACCGCGGCAATGAAGTGGCCGATGCGATCGCGGAACGGCAACACGATCTCCCGCAGCAGGCGGATCAGGCGCTCGTCGAGCCGCTGCCGTGCGGCCGGATCCGCCTCCAGCGTGGCACCAAATTGCTGCATGCTGGCAGCCAGTGCCTGACGCAGGGTACCGTCCTCGGACTCGACCTCCTGCAGCAGGCCACCCCGCAGATCCTGCCAGGCGGATTCCAGCACCTGCCGCAACTCCGCACTGGCCAGCATTTCATCGCGTAAGGCATCCAGGCGTCCCCGCAGCCGCTGCGACGCCGGCAGGCGGTCGATCAGTTCGACAGCGGCGCGATCCAGTTCCCAGCGGGCCGGATGATCGTCGGCGGCAATCTCGCCCAGCCACTCTTCGACGCCCTGGATGATGGCCTCGGCCAGGCGCCGGTCGAAACGCCTGGGAATCCACCAGCTACTACGCTCCTCCACCCGCCGGTACACGGTCTCCCGATTCTGCAGCAGCATCTGCTGGGCGATGCGGACGCTGCGGTCGAACAGTTTCTGGTGGTGGCCGCCGTCGACCACGATGCGTAACACCCGTTCAACCAGCGGCAACAAGTCCAGCCGTTGGACTTGCCCCTGGAAGGTCTCGGCATAAAAACCCCGGACTTCGGCGTCATCGAAGGCCTTCAGCACATCCGG
The DNA here is from genome assembly GCF_023195885.1 of Methylonatrum kenyense. Taxonomy (GTDB): domain Bacteria; phylum Pseudomonadota; class Gammaproteobacteria; order Nitrococcales; family Aquisalimonadaceae; genus Methylonatrum; species Methylonatrum kenyense. Next base: position 206,190 of record NZ_JALPKO010000005.1, on the reverse strand, counting down.
CGCCAATGCCAGGCAGCGGTCCGCGACCAGGCGCGCATTGACCTCGTCCTGCAGCCAGACGGCCAGCCGCAGAGCCGGCTCGGACTCGCGCATCCGGCTTTCCACCACCTCGGGGGCGAGAAAATTCCGGGCCACGAAACGCCCCAGACCCTCACCCAGGCGGGCCTTGTTGCGTGGCAGGATGGCGGTATGCGGAATCGGCAAGCCCATCGGTCGCCGGAACAGGGCGGTGACCGCAAACCAGTCTGCGATGCCGCCGATCAGGCCGGCCTCGGCGCCGGAACGCAGCAACAATACCCAGAAACCGGGTTGTTCGACGAACTGGGTCGCGAAGTAGATCAGACCGGCACCGACCAGGCAGGCGGTGGCAAACCGGCGATGACGATCAACCACCGCTCGCTGCCATGCCTCTGTCGGCCAGTCCGGCTCTTTCACCTGCAGGGCTCCGGCATGCCGTGTGCTCCGCTACTCGGCCCGATCCCCGGCACGGCGTTCGAGAAACAACGCATGGATCAGGATCATGGTGGCGCCAATGGTGATGCCGGAATCGGCGATATTGAAGATCGGGAAATGCCAACGATCGTAATACACATGAATGAAATCGATGACATGACCGTAGGCCAGGCGGTCGATCAGGTTGCCAAGGGCGCCACCGAGCAGCAGGGCCAGTGCCCAGCGCATCCAGTACTCGCTTGCCTGCAGACGCCTGAGCCAGATCACCAGCACCACACTGATCACCGCCGCGAATCCACTGAACAGCCAGCGCTGCCAGCCCGAGGCATCACCGAGGAAGCTGAACGCGGCACCGGGGTTGTAGCTGAGCGTGAGGTTCAGCAGCGGCAGCACCGGCACCGGCTGATGATAATCCAGCAGGCTGTCGGCCAGCAGTTTGCTGGACTGGTCCAGCAACAGCACGGCCAGCGCAATGGTGATCCAGTGCATGCCGGCGAGCCGCTGCAGTGTGACCCGCGCGCCGTTCATGAAGCGGTCATCAACCCCCGGATCATGCAACCCGCCGGTGCTCACCGGTGGCACCAAGGTTGTCGACGCAGCGTCCGCACAACGCCGGATGCTCCGGCGCCTGGCCCACATCCTGCCGACGATGCCAGCACCGTTCGCATTTGGGATGCTCCGAGCGCTGCACGGCAACCACCAGGGTCTGCCCCGCCTCCAGATGCACCGGGGCTGACCGGTCATCGCCCTCCGCCAGCGGGTGCAAGCGGGCCTCGGAGGTGATCAGCAGGAAACGCAACTCGTCGTCCAGGCGCTGCAGGTCGGCCAGCAGCTGCGGGCTGCAGTACAGATCCACTTCTGCTTCCAACGAAGCACCGATGCGATCCGCATTGCGGGCCTTTTCCAGTTCACGACTCACTGTCTCGCGGACCTCGATCAGCTGATTCCAGAATCCCCGATCGAAGGCGTCTTCGGCATCCAGCGCGAACAGCCCCTGATACCACTCCGCGGTGAACACGGTACGGTCGCGTTCCCCGGGCAGGTGCTGCCAGATCTCGTCCGCGGTAAAACTCAGAATCGGCGCCAGCCACCGCACCAGGGCCTCGACGATGTGATACATGGCCGTCTGGCAGGAACGCCGCGCCAGGCTTTCCGCCGGCGTCGTGTACTGACGGTCCTTGATCACATCCAGGTACAGGCTACCCATATCCACGGTGCAGAAGTTGTGCAGCCGATGGTAGATGCGATGGAACTCGTTCCGCTGGTAATGGCCGAGCACCGCTTCCTGCACCTGCCAGGCGCGATCCACGGCCCAGCGGTCGAACGGCAGCATGTCGGCCGGCTGCACCTGGTCCCTGGCCGGATCGAAACCGTTCAGATTGGCCAGCAGGAACCGCGCCGTATTGCGCATGCGGCGATAGGCATCGGCGGTCCGCTTGAGGATGTCATCGGATACCGATAACTCGCCGCTGTAGTCGGTGGCCGCCACCCAGAGCCGCAGGATGTCGCCACCGAGCTGGTTCATGACCTGCTGCGGCGCCACCACATTGCCCACCGACTTGGACATCTTTCGGCCCTTGGCATCGACGGTGAAACCGTGGGTGAGTACCGCCCGGTACGGCGCCTCGCCACGAATCGCGACACTGGTCAAAAGTGAGGACTGGAACCAGCCTCGGTGCTGGTCCGAGCCTTCCAGGTAGAGATCCGCCGGCACGCCGAGGGCCGGATCGGCCTCCAGCACCGTGGTGTGGGTGACACCGGAATCAAACCAGACGTCAAGGATGTCCGTGATCTTGTCGTACTGCCCGGCATCCTCGCCCAGCAACTCGGCGGGATCGAGATCGAACCAGGCGTCGACCCCGCCCTGCTCCACCCGATCCGCAACCTGACGCATCAATGCCACGCTGTCCGGGTGCGGCTCGCCGCTGCGCCTGTCGACGAACAGGGCAATCGGCACGCCCCAGTTGCGCTGCCGCGAAACACACCAGTCCGGGCGATTACGGATCATGCCCTCAATCCGGGCCTGGCCCCACTCGGGCATCCATTGCACGCCCTTTATGGCCTGCAGCGCCTGCTCACGCAGTCCACCCTGCTCCAGATGAATGAACCATTGCGGCGTGGCGCGGAAGATGATGGGCGTCTTGTGGCGCCAGCAATGCGGGTAGCTGTGCTCGTAATCCTGGTGGCAGAGCAAGGCATCGGCGTCGTCCAGCAGGGCGACCAGCGTCTTGTTGGCCTTGGCCATGAACTGGCCACCGACAAACGGTGTATCCGGCAGGAAATGGCCGGCGTCGTCCACCGGGTTCTCCACCTCGAGGTCGTAGGCCAGGCCGATCTGATAGTCGTCCTGGCCATGGCCGGGCGCGGTATGTACGGCGCCGGTGCCGGCCTCGGTGGTAACGTGCTCGCCGAGGATCACCGGCACCTGGCGTTGCAGGAACGGATGCTGCAACAGCAAGCCTTCCAGCGCCGAACCGGGTACCCGCGCCAGTTCCTCGAGCACGGTCATGCCAAAGCGCTGCACTGCCGATTCGGCCAGTTCGTCGACCAGAATCAGCACCTCGCGGCGGCGGGCGCGCTCGACCAGCAGCACCCGATAGGTGAATTCGGGATGCACGGTCACCGCCCGGTTGGCGGGCAGGGTCCACGGTGTCGTGGTCCAGATCGGCAGTGACGCCGCAAGGCCGCGAGCGGGATCGGCCGATATGGCACAGCGTTCGAACAGGGCCTTGGAATCCGCCAGGGCGAAACGGACATCGATCGCCGGAGAGCGGTGGTCCTGGTATTCGACCTCGGCCTCGGCCAGTGCCGAGGCGCATTGTGGGCACCAATGTACCGGCTTGAAGCCACGGGTCAGGTGACCATTCTCAACGATCCGCGCCAGGGCCCGCAGGATGTTGGCCTCGGTGTGGTAATCCATCGTTAGATAGGGCCGCTGCCAGTCGGCGAACACGCCGAGACGGCGGAAATCCTCGCGCTGGCCGTTGACCTGCTCGGCGGCATAGGCACGGCAGGCATCGCGAAACTGCCTGGAACTCACCGTATCCCCCGCCTTGCCCTTTTCCTGCTCGACCTTGAGTTCGATCGGCAGTCCGTGGCAGTCCCAACCCGGTACGTAGGGGGCATCCAGGCCATCCAGGGTACGGCTCTTGACCACGATATCCTTGAGGATCTTGTTGACCGCGTGGCCGATGTGGATCGCGCCGTTGGCGTAGGGTGGCCCGTCATGCAGGACGTAACGTGGCCGCCCGGCGCGGGCCGCCCGAATCTGCTGGTAGACGTTCAGTTCGTTCCATCGCTGCAGCATTGCCGGCTCACGTTTCGCCAGGTTGCCGCGCATCGGAAAATCCGTCTTCGGAAGATTCAGCGTGTATTTGTAATCGCTCACCGGTCGCTCGCTGGAAATGGTCGGTAAACCCGCAAGCTTAAGGAAATTCCGAGCCGTTCGCACGCATGGCTCATATTGTTTTCCGGGCAGGCCCGCGCAGGGAAGGGAACCGCGGTCAGGTCCCGGTGGTGGAAAACCAGTCGCGGGCCGCCTGCGCGTCCCGCTCCAACTGCGCGCGCAGGCCGTCCAGGTCGGGGAAACGCTGCTGGCCACGCAGCCAGTGCCGGAACGTCACCTCCAGGTGCCGGCCATACAGTGACCCCGAGAAGTCCAGCAGATGGACCTCAAGTAGCGGTCGCTTGCCATTGACGGTTGGCCGTGTGCCGACACTGACCACCGCCGGTTGCGGCGCCCCGCGTTCGATCCGGACCTCGGCCGCGAGCACGCCATCCATTGGCGGGCGCCGCCGGAACGCAATGTTCGCCGTCGGGTAACCCAGTTCACGTCCGATCCGGTCTCCATGAATCACCCGCCCCGATATTGCGTAGTCCCGCCCCAGCAAATCCCGCGCTGCAGCCAGGTCTCCGGCTGCCAGGCAGCGCCGAATGCGTGTGCTGCTGACGCGGCCTCCGGCATGATTGACCGTTGGCGTCCGCGCGACGGAAAAACCATGCTTCCGACCATCCTCGGAAAGCGTCCTGAAATCTCCGGCACGGCCCCGTGCGAAACGAAAATCATCGCCCACCAGCAGATGCCGAACCGCGAGGCCCTCAACCAGAATTCGACGGATGAACTCTGCCGACGTCATGGCGGCCAGACGCCGGTCAAAATGCAGGCAGAGAAAACGCCTGACGCCGGCTCCGGCCAGCAGGGCACACTTGTCACGCAATGAGGTCAACCGCGGCGGCGCCGACTCCGGCGAGAAAAACTCGTGGGGATCAGGCTCGAAGCTGATGACCGTGGCCGGCAGGCTGCGTTCAGCGGCGGATTCACGCAGCGCCTGAAGGATACGCTGATGTCCACGGTGGACACCGTCAAAATTGCCGATAGTGGCGACGCAGCCCCGGTGCCGGGGACGCAGATTGTGAAGTCCGCGGATCATTTCCATCCCGCGTATTCTGCCATTGTTGAGAAGACACTGAGCGATTCGCTTGGGAAACATGATTGATTCCCGCGTCTGCGTCAGTCGCGGAGTTGCGCAATTGCGGCGTCACGATCCCGTTCCCGGCCGGATGGCAGTCGTAGCGGTGTGACCTGTTTGCGGGACACGGAAGGTTTCCGTGTTTCCTTAATCGCCGGTGGAATCTGTCGCCTCGCGCAAGTGGCGTGGACGAAGGCCCAGCATCAGCAACGCCCCCGCGTAGAGCACCACGGCCAGCAGCAGCCAGCCGAAAAGGGCCGGCAGCCGTGTGCCCAAGCCGGCATCGAGCCACCAGTCGGCACCGGCGACAAGCAGGCCAAGGGTCAGGGCCATCAGGCCGGTGGCGGCAAACACCTGGAAGCCGAAACGGCCCCAACCCGGCTGCGGCTGGTAGATGCCGCGACGACGCAAACCGCGAAACAGCAGCGAGGCATTGATGATGGCCGCAATACCGGTGGCCAGCGCCAGAGCGACATGGCCTACCTCGGTATCCAGCAGCAGGACCACCGCGGTTACGCTCATCACCATATTGCAGAGCATGCTGATCGCGGCGTAGATGACCGGCGTACGCATGTCCTGCCGGGAAAAGAAGCCGGGCGCCAGCACCTTGACCATGATGAAACCCAGCAGGCCGACCGCATAGGCCATCAGGCTCAGGGACGCGGCATGGGCATCGGACTGGGTGAAGGCACCGTACTGGAACAACGTGATCAGGATCGGCCCGGCCATCACCGCGAGCCCAGCGGCCGCCGGCACGCCAACCAGCGCGCCCCAGCGGATGGCCCAATCCAGCGTCCGCGAGAAGGCAGCTGGCGAGCCGCCGGCATGCTGCATCGACAGGCGCGGCAGGATCACGGTACCCAGCGCGACGCCAAGCACCCCCAGCGGAAACTCCACCAGCCGGTCAGAGTAATACAGCCAGCTGATCGAACCGGTGATCAGGAACGAGGCCAGGATCGTGTCCACCAGCAGATTGATCTGTGCCACCGAGGAGCCAAAGATTGCCGGAAGCATCAACACCATGATGCGCCTGACACCGGCGTGCCGCCGACCCCAGCGCGGCAGGGCAAGCATGCCCACCCGGTGCAGCCAGGGCAGCATCAGGGCCAGTTGCAGGACGCCGGCGATGAATACGGCAAAGGCCAGCGCCATGATCGGCTGCGGTAGCAGCGGGGCCCACCACCAGGCGCTGGCGATCAGGCTCAGATTCAGCAGGACCGGGGCAATCGCCGGCGGACCGAACACCCCGAAGGTGTTCAATACCCCCTGGGCGCACGCCACCAGGGAAATGAAGAACAGGTAGGGAAAGGTGATCCGCAGCATGTCCCGGGCGAGCGCGAAACTTTCCGGATCCTGGGTGAAGCCCGGGGCGAACAGCATGACCAGGTAATCGGCGCCCAGCACCGCGAGTACGCTCAGCACCAGCAGGATCAACGCCAGCGTGCCCGAGGCACGGGCGACCAGTTCGCGCACGGCGGCCTGATCGCGGGTCTTGCGATATTCCGATAGCACCGGAACAAAGGCCTGGGAGAAAGCGCCTTCGGCAAACAGCCGGCGCATGAAATTGGGGATCTTGAAGGCGACGAAGAAGGCGTCGGTTGCCGCACTGGAACCGAACACGTTGGCAATGACCACGTCACGCACCATCCCCAGTACCCGCGACACCATGGTCAGGGCGCCGAACACCGCGGAGGATCGCAGCAGACTCATTCGGCACCGCCCCGCGGTCCGCGGGAACACAAGCACAGCTGCCAGCGGAGGCAGCATGGTCGGACGGCGATATGGCGCGGCAGCCTGGTCATGATGCCGGCATGATAGGCAGCCCTGGGGGGTGATGGAAATCCGCCCGGGAAGCGGGCCGAGTGGGCTCGCGCGCGGGCGGTTGACAAGTGCGGGTCAAATCCGCATCATCTCGCCTCTTTTCAGACACCAGATTTCAGGCAGGAGTCACGTCTTGGCGAATACTCCCTCAGCACGCAAGCGGGCCATCCAGGCGGACAAGCGTCGTGCGCACAACAAGGCCCAGCGGTCGATGTTCCGGACCCGGGTGAAGCAGGTGATCAACGCGATCAAGGCGGGCGACAAGGCCACCGCGGAAGCAGCCTACAAGCAGGCGCTGCCGGTGATCGACCGCATGGCGAACAAGGGCCTGATCCACCGCAACAAGGCCGCACGCCACAAGAGCCGCCTGAACCAGCATATCCGGGCGCTGTAAGCAGCCAAACTGGCAGGTTTACGCGTCAAATGAAGCCCCCGGGACTTATGGTCCTGGGGGTTTTTTGCGTTGGGAGTTTTCAGGTTTCAGTGTTCAGTTTTCAGAGGCGGGTTACCCAGCCGCTTATCTACTCATCAGCTGCCGCGATAACCTGAAACGAATCCCCAACCCTCAACGGACCCCGGCCTTTCTTTGTCTGAAAACTGAACACTGAAACCTGAAAACTCCCCCTCAAAGCAGCACGAGATTATCCCGATGAATCAGTTCCGGTTCATCGACGTATCCGAGTATGGATTCGATGCGGTCGCTGGGTTGGCCGCGGATCTGGTCTGCCTCATGCCTGTCATAGTTGACGATACCGCGAGCCACCTCGGAACCTTCCGGGTCCAGGCAGGTGACGATCTCGCCGCGGCGGAACGTGCCACCGAGCTTCACCACCCCCACCGGCAACAGGCTGCGGCCTGATTCGCGAAGCACGCGTACCGCCCCCTGATCCAGCCACAACTCGCCGGAGGATCGCATCTGGCTGGCCAGCCACTGCTTGCGCGCGGCCACTGGCCGCTGCGCCGGCAACAGCAGCGTGCCCAGCGTCTCTCCCCGGGCGATCCGCGAAAGCACCTCCGGTTCACGCCCCGAGGCAATGATCGTGGCAGCACCGGATCGGGCGGCGCGCGCCGCGGCCTGCACCTTGCTCAGCATGCCACCACGGCCCAGCGCGCCGCCTCCACCGCATTGTGCCTCCAGCAGCGGATCACCGGCCCTGGCCTCCGGAATCAGGCGTGCCTCCGGGTTCAGGCGGGGATCGCTGTCGAAAACGCCTTGCTGATCCGTCAGCACCACCAGCAGATCCGCCTCCACCAGGTTCGCGACCAGCGCCGCCAGGGTATCGTTGTCGCTGAAGCGGAAGCCGTCGGTGGCCACCGTGTCGTTCTCGTTGACCACCGGGACCACGCCCAGCCCAAGGAGCGTCCGCAGCGTGATCCGGGCGTTCAGATAGCGACGGCGATCACTCAGGTCATCATGCGTCAACAGAACCTGGGCGGTGTGCATCTGGTAGCGCTGGAATTCTGCTTCGTAGGCGTGCACAAGGCCCATCTGGCCAACCGCGGCGGCGGCCTGGAGCTTGTAGAGTTCATGCGGCCGCTGCCGCCAGTTCAGGCGCTGCATGCCTTCCGCCACTGCGCCAGAGGACACCAGTGTGATATCCACACCCAGCTGCCGCAGCGCCGCCAGCTGGGTCACCCACTGCCGCATCCGGTCATGGTCAAGGCCTCGACCATCATCGGTGACCAACGCACTACCAATCTTGACCACCCAGTTGCGCGACGCGCCCAGTTGTTGTCGATTGACGGTCATTCCCTGGTTTCCTGCAACTCGGCCCGCGCCGCATCCATTTCGGCCTGGTTTCGCGCCTGGTTTTCCAGGTAATCCATGATTGCAGCGCAAAGCGTCTGCGTGCCATCCCCGGCCAGCCCGGAGATTGCGAACACCTGCCCCTCCCAGGCCAGCCGCGAGACGATGTCATCGACCCAGGCCTGGCGATCATCCGGTGGCAGCAAATCCAGCTTGTTCAGGATTAGCCAACGCTCGCGCTGCGCCAGGTCGTCGCTGAATTGTTCCAGTTCGGCTGCCAGACCCTGGGCATCAGTCACCGGATCCTGCGCCGGATCGGACGGCACGGCGTCCACCAGATGCAGCAGCAGCCGCGTCCGGGCCAGGTGCTTGAGAAACCGGATCCCCAGCCCGGCACCCTCGGCAGCACCCGGAATGAGTCCCGGGATGTCGGCGATCACGAAACTCTGATGGTGCCCCAGCCGGACCACGCCCAGGTTGGGATACAGGGTGGTAAACGGATAATCGGCCACCCGTGGCCGCGCCGCAGACACCGCCCGGATGAAGGTCGATTTGCCGGCATTGGGTAATCCGAGCAGTCCGACATCGGCCAGCACCTGCAACTCAAGCTGCAATACGCGCTCCTCGCCCGACGTGCCGGAGGTTGTCTGGCGCGGCGCGCGATTGGTGGAACTCTTGAAGTGCAGATTACCGAGCCCGCCCCGGCCACCCTGGGCAACCAGCAGACGCTCCCCATGCGCGGTCAGGTCGCCGATGATCTCGCCGGTCTGATCATCCCGAACCAGGGTTCCGACGGGCACGGGGATGATGACATCCTGGCCGCCCTTGCCGGTCTTCTGCCGGGACATGCCGTTCTCGCCACGTTCGGCGCGAAAACGCCGCGAATGGCGAAAATCGGCCAGCGTATTCAAGCCCTCGTCGGCCTGCAGCCAGACGCTGCCGCCCTTGCCGCCGTCACCGCCGTCGGGGCCGCCAAAGGGAATGAACTTCTCGCGGCGGAAGCTGGCGGATCCGTTGCCGCCGTCGCCGGCCTCGACCCGAATACTGGCTTCATCGACAAATTTCATGGGCTTTCATTTCCGACCTGGTAGGGAAACACTGATTTATTCCGACGCAGGTCCGAGAATAAATCAGTGTTTCCCTAAACAAAAAAAAACCCCGCCGTGGGGCGGGGTCTCGGATCGCAGCGAACCTGAGGCTGTTCAGCCTTCGGCTTCCACGCTCACGACCCGGCGATTTTTCGGCCCCTTGCGGGCAAACACGACCCGACCGCCGACCTTGGCGAACAGGGTGTGATCCCGGCCCAGACCGACGCCTTCACCGGCATGGAAGTGGGTACCACGCTGCCGCACCAGGATGTTGCCCGGAACGACTTCCTGACCGCCAAAGCGCTTCACGCCAAGTCGTTTGCTCTCGGAATCACGACCATTGCGCGTGCTGCCGCCTGCCTTCTTGTGTGCCATCGCTTGATACCTCCGCGATCAGCCGGCGGTGATGCCGGTAATCTTCACCTGTGTAAAGGGCTGACGATGCCCCTTGGTGCGCTTGTAGTTGTGCCGACGCTTGAACTTGATGATGGTCACCTTGTCGGCCTTCGCCGTAGCCATCACCGTCGCGTCGACGCTGGCACCTTCGAGCACCGGCGCACCCACCTTGACATCATCACCGTTGGAAACCATCAGCACTTCACCGAGCTTGATGGAGGCACCATCCTCGGCGTCGAGCTTTTCCACACGCAGGACGTCGCCTTCGGAGACCCGATACTGCTTGCCTCCGGTCTTGATCACCGCATACATGATCTACTGTGCTCCATCAAATTGGGGTCGGTTCGGAAAGGGCGCAGATCATAGCCCCTGGAACCGCCAAGGTCAACGCCGATTGCGCTGCAGATGTGGCCCACCCGGCTGGACGCTTCCTCCCCGCGCGTCTAATGTAGGCGCCGCCGCGCCGACGGCAACGGCGCAACGGTCGGCATCAGAAGATCGGGGGAGCATACGGGCTGGCATGAGCATCGAGACCATTCGTGAACTGCTGGCGGACGATATGGCGCAGGTCGATGCGCTGATCCAGGAACGACTGAGCTCGGAGGTCGTCCTGATCAACCAGCTGGGCGGCTACATCGTCAACAGTGGGGGCAAACGGCTGCGGCCGATGCAGGTGCTGCTGTCCGCACACGCCTGTGGTTATAAAGGTGTCGCACACCGTCATCTGGCGGCCGTGGTGGAATTCATTCATACCGCCACGCTGCTGCACGACGACGTCGTCGACGGTTCGGAGCTGCGGCGCGGCCGCGAGACCGCGAATCAGCTCTGGGGCAACGAGGCCAGCGTCCTGGTCGGCGATTTCCTCTATTCCCGGGCCTTCGAAATGATGGTCGATGTGGGCGACATGCGGGTCATGGAAATCATGGCACGAACCACCAACACCATCGCCGAAGGCGAGGTCATGCAGTTATTGAACGTGCATGACCCCGACACCACCGAGCAGCGCTACCTGCAGGTGATCTACAGCAAGACCGCAACGCTGTTCGAGGCCGCCTGTCGCCTCGGTGCGGTTCTCGCCGGTGCCTCCGCGGAAACCGAAAACGCGGTAGCCGCCTACGGGCTGGAACTGGGCACTGCCTTCCAGCTGGTTGACGATGCGCTGGACTACGACGGAGCGGTGACGGATATCGGCAAGAATGTCGGTGATGACCTGGCCGAGGGCAAGCCGACGATGCCGCTGATCCGCGCCATGCAGGAGGCGTCGGAGACGGATCGGCAACTGCTCCGCCAGGCCATAGAAAGTGGCGGCCTGGAGCGCATTGACGAGGTCACGAACGTGATTGAATCGACCGGGGCGATCGCCTATACTCGCGCCCTCGCCAGACAGGCGGCGGCCCGAGCCACCAGCCATCTGGCGAGTTTGTCACCTGGTCCGTACCGCGATGCCATGATCGAATTGGCAGATTTCAGCGTGCGGCGCCTGCAGTAGGTGGCAGCCCTCGGTCGGGGTGTAGCTCAGCCTGGTAGAGCACTGTCTTCGGGAGGCAGGGGTCGTAGGTTCAAATCCTGCCACCCCGACCATCTTTCGCCCTTGCGGCTATCTTTTTTCAGCATCCAGCCAGCCCCTCGCTGAAAACGGTACTACCTCACAGACTCGCCGGAGCCACCGCGCTTACACTCGACTCGCAATAGCATGTCGGGGCTCCCGTCCGCCGGACTTTGGCCGGACGGTGCCTTCTTGTAGTATTTTGCGGGGGAGTCGGCGCTGGTTGCCGGACGACCCAACCCGCCGCAGGCGCTTGAGGATGGTAGACGTCACGATGGCAACCCCATCTCCCAGCACACGACTCAGTGGTTTGGCAGGTCGTCTGGTCCGTGACGGACTGCTCGACGAGGAAGGCGCCCGCAGCGCCGCGGACGATGCCCGCAAGGCCGGGCAGACCCTGGTTGCGACGCTGGTCGACACCAGGAAACTCGCCCCCAGCGATCTGGCGACGGCCGCCTCCGATGAATTCGGTGTACCGCTGCTGGACGTCACCGCCATCGAGCCGGAACCCGCGATCACCAATCTGGTAAGCGAAAAACTGATCCGCCATCACCAGGCGATGCCGATCTTCAAACGTGGCAAGCGCCTTTTCGTTGCCGTGGCGGATCCGACCAACCTCGATGCACTGGACGAGTTCAAGTTCCACTGCGGGCTCAATACCGACCCGGTACTTGTCGAGCATGACAAGCTGCTGCGGCTGATTGACCGGGCGATGGTCGCCGCCGACAGCAGCTTTGACGGTGACGAACTGGACGAGGACCTGGAAAACCTCACCACCACCAGCGGTGACGAGGAACAGGAGCCGGACATCACCCGCGCGGACGCCGACGATGCGCCGGTGGTGCGCTTCGTTAACAAGGTGCTGGTGGATGCCATCAAGCGCGGCGCCTCGGACATCCATTTCGAGCCCTACGAAAAAAGCTTTCGCGTACGCTACCGCCAGGACGGCATGCTGCACGCCGTGGCCAGCCCACCGATCGGCCTGGCGCCGCGCATTGCCGCCCGCGTGAAGGTCATGTCGCGCATGGACATTGCCGAGCGCCGGGTACCGCAGGACGGTCGGATCAAGATGAACCTGTCACGGACCAAGGCCATCGACTTCCGCGTCAGCAGCTGCCCGACGCTGTACGGCGAGAAATTGGTGTTACGTATTCTTGATTCCAGCAGTGCCATGATCGGCATCGATTCGCTGGGCTACGAGGCGGACCAGAAAAAGCAGTTCATGGACGCCATCCACAAGCCCTACGGCATGGTGCTCGTGACCGGCCCCACCGGCAGCGGCAAGACCGTGTCGCTGTACACCGCGCTGAACATCCTCAACACCGAGGATCGCAATATCTCGACGGTCGAGGATCCGGTCGAAATCAACCTGCCGGGCATCAATCAGGTCAACCTCAACGTCAAGGCCGGCCTGACCTTTGCCGCGGCGCTGCGCGCGTTCCTGCGCCAGGATCCGGACATCATCATGGTCGGCGAGATTCGTGACCTGGAGACAGCGGAGATTGCGGTCAAGGCGGCGCAGACCGGGCATCTGGTGCTTTCGACACTGCATACCAACGATGCACCGCAGACGTTGACCCGCCTGGCCAACATGGGCGTGCCACCCTACAACATCGCCTCGGCGGTCAACCTGATCATCGCCCAGCGTCTGGCACGGCGCCTCTGCACTCACTGCAAGAAGGTGGTGGACGTGCCCCGCGAAGCCTTGATCGAGGAGGGTTTCGGCGAAGACGAGGTCGAGGATCTGACGCTCTACGGCCCGGAAGGCTGCGACCAGTGCACGCTGGGCTACAAGGGCCGCGTCGGCATCTATCAGGTCATGCCGGTATCCGACGCCATGGGCCGCATCATCATGGAGGGCGGCAACGCCATGGAACTGGAAGACCAGGCGGCCAAGGAGAGCATCCGCGACCTGCGGCGCTCCGGGCTCATGAAAGTCCGGAACGGCATCACCAGCCTCGAAGAGATCAACCGCGTGACCAAGGATTGACCATGCAGCGGCCGGGCATCCGACCCGGCTGACCGAATACGGGCCCCGAATCGATGGCAGCAAAAGCGAAAAAGATACCCACCTTCGTCTGGGTCGGCACCGACAAGCGGGGCGCCAAGGTCAAGGGCGAGGCGCAGGCCAACAACGTGACGCTGATGAAGGCCGAACTGCGTCGCCAGGGCATCGCGCCGAAGACGGTGCGCAAGAAATCCGCTTCGCTGTTCGGCCAGCGCAAGAAGAAGATCACGGCTGGCGACATCGCCGTATTCAGCCGCCAGCTGGCCACAATGATGAGCGCCGGTGTGCCCATGGTGCAGGGGCTGGACATCGTTGGCCGCGGGCACGACAACCCGGCGATGCAGGACCTGGTGCTCAAGATCAAGGCCGATGTCGAAGGCGGCACCAACCTGAGCCAGGCGCTGGCCGCCCATCCACGGCATTTCAACGAGCTGTTCTGCAACCTGGTCGAGGCCGGCGAGGCGGCCGGTGTGCTCGACACCTTGCTGGACAAGCTGGCGACTTACCTGGAAAAGACCGAATCGATCAAGAAGAAGATCAAGAAGGCGCTGTTCTATCCGGCCGCGGTCGTGGTGGTGGCCTTTCTGGTAACCGCAATCCTGCTGATTTTCGTGGTGCCCCAGTTCGAGAGCCTGTTCCGCGGCTTTGGCGCCGATTTGCCGGTATTCACCCGGTTCGTCGTCAATCTTTCGGAATTCTTCCAGAGTTACTGGTACATCATTTTCGGCGTCCTCATCGGCCTTGGCGTGGCCTTTGTCGAGGGCCGCAAACGATCACGCAAGTTCGTGCGCCTGGTGGATCGGCTGGCGCTCAAGATCCCGGTGATTGGCACAATCCTCGAAAAGGCGGCGATTGCCCGCTACGCCCGCACCCTGTCGACCATGTTTGCTGCCGGCGTGCCGTTGGTGGACGCTCTGGAGTCGGTATCCGGCGCCACCGGCAACGTGGTCTATCAGGAAGGGGTGCTGGTGATGCGCGACCAGGTTGCCAGCGGCCAGCAGCTGCAGAGCGCGATGAAACTGTCCAACCTGTTCCCCAACATGGTGGTGCAGATGACGGCCATCGGCGAGGAGTCCGGCTCCCTCGACACCATGCTGGCCAAGGTGGCCGACTTCTACGAGGAAGAGGTGGACAACCTGATCGACAGCCTCAGCAGCCTGCTCGAACCCATGATCATGGTGGTTCTGGGGGTGCTGGTCGGCGGCCTGGTCATCGCCATGTACCTGCCGATCTTCCAGATGGGTCAGGTGATCTGATGCGCGCGGCAGCGATAGCCACTGCTGCATGCTGAATCCCGCGGTGTGGCCCGAGCCGCCATTCTGGCTGCTGTTGACCGGCTGTGGGCTGCTCGGCCTGGTCATCGGCAGTTTTCTGAACGTGGTCATCCTGCGGCTACCCCGAATGATGGAACGGGACTGGCGCGCTGGCGCACGCGAGATCCTGGAGCTGGAACCGGTCGACCAGCCGGCGATCAGCCTGTCCCGGCCCGGCTCCCATTGCCCACGTTGCCAGCAGGCCATCCGCGCCCGGGACAATGTTCCGGTGCTGAGCTGGCTGCTATTGCGGGGCCGCTGCAGGCACTGCCAGGCAGGCATCCCGGTCCGTTATCCCCTGGTCGAGGCGCTGAGTGCGATCCTGTCAGTACTCGTCGCCTGGCAGTTCGGCTGGACCGTCGAACTGCTCCCGGCACTGGTCCTGACCTGGTCACTGATTGCGCTGTCCGGCATCGACCTCGATCACCAGTTGCTTCCCGACAGCATCACCCTGCCGCTGATCTGGCTCGGTCTGTTGCTGAGCCTGGTCCCGGTGTTCGCGCCGGACCCGCAAGCAGCCATCATCGGGGCGGTTGCGGGCTATCTCAGCCTCTGGAGCGTGTTCCACGCCTTCCGCCTGCTGACCGGCAAGGAAGGCATGGGCTACGGCGACTTCAAGCTGCTGGCAGCGCTGGGCGCCTGGCTGGGCTGGGCCGCCCTGCCGATGATCATCCTGCTCTCGGCACTGGTCGGCGCCGTCGCCGGGATCCTGATGATCCTGCTGCTGGGGCGCGACCGGCAACTGCCGATCCCCTTCGGACCCTACCTTGCCGGCGCCGGCTGGCTTGCCCTACTCTGGGGCGACAGCCTGACGGATGCCTATTTCCGCCTTGCTGGCCTGGGCTGACGCCCGCCTGCACGCGCCGACCTCATGCTTGTAATCGGACTAACCGGGGGCATTGCCAGCGGCAAATCGGCCGTTTCCGACCGTTTCCGGGCGCTCGGGGTGCCGATCGTTGACACGGACCTGCTGGCCCGCGAGGTGGTGGAGCCAGGCACGCAAGGGCTTGCACGACTGGTCTCCGCCTTCGGCGACAGCATTCTTCAGGCTGACGGCCGGCTGGACCGTGCCGCCTTGCGACGGCGGGTTTTTTCCGACCCGGCGTCACGCGACATGCTCGACCAGTTGTTGCATCCACTGATCCGTGAACTCTGCCGGCAGCGGCTTGCGACGTTCGACAGCCCCTATGCCATCCTCGTCGTGCCGTTACTTGTGGAAACCGATTTCGTCGAGCTGGTGGACCGGGTCCTGGTGGTCGATACGCCCGAGGCACAGCAGATCGAACGGCTGCAGCGGCGTGACGGCTGCAGCCGTTCCGAGGCCCGTGCCATGCTCGATGCGCAGGCTCCGCGCGAGCGCCGGCTGCGGGCAGCCAACGACATCCTGTGCAACAATGGGGGCCTTGAAGCGCTGGATCGACAGATCCGGGATCTGCATCAGCAGTATCTGGCGCTGGCCGGGGCAGGGAGCTCTCCGACCGACGACTGTGGCAGGACAGGACCCAACTGATGGACGGCACTGTGACATCCGAGGAAACGCAAACCGGTCAACAACGAAAGACGGCCAGTATTGTGTTCGAGCAACCGCTGAACGAGCGGTACCGGACGATCATGCGGCTGGAAAGCCTGTTCCGACAGGCGGATTTCGGGATTCATGGGGATGAGGAATGGCATAGCCGACTGGCCGTCGACACGCTTGCGAGCATACTCGACGTGCTCGCCCGCGGTGATCTGCGCTCCGAAATCATCAAGGAACTGGAGCGGGTCAGCAGTATCCTGACGCAACTCGGCGAGCGACCGGGCGTGGACGCCGACCGGGTGCACTATTTCGTCGGCCAGTGCACGGAAATCGTGGATCGCTTGCGCTCGCAGCCGGGCCAGCTCGGCAGTGCGCTACGCCGCGATGAGCTGCTCAACTCGGTCATCCAGCGCAGTGGCATCGCGGGTGGCACCTGCGGCTTCGACCTGCCCGCCTATCACCGTTGGCTGCAGCAGCCGGCTTCCCGCCGGCGGCAGGGGCTTGAGGACTGGTACGCGGTGCTGGACGGTCTGCGCCAGGCCTGTGACCTGCTGCTGCAGCTGATGCGGGACAGCGCCATGCCGCAAAGCCAGACCGCCATTGACGGCATCTATCAACGCAACCTGGAACGCGGCACCAGCGTGCAGCTGGTCAGCGTCGAGTTGCCGGCAGACAGCGCCTGGTTCGCCGAAATAAGCGGCAACAAGCATTTTGTCACGGTGCGTTTCATGGAACCGGGGCTCGACCAGGAGCGCGCGTTCCAGACCGACCGGGACGTGGAATTCATCCTCCGCTGCTGCATGCTCTGAATGGCCTCCACCCAGACCGTCCATTGCCCGAACTGCAGCAAGCCGGTGTCGTGGGATCCGGCGCGGTCGCCGTGGCGACCGTTCTGCAGCGAGCGCTGCAAGCTCACCGACCTCGGGGCATGGTTCAACGAGGAAAACACGATTCCTGGGGTCGAACTGCCGGACGAACTGATCGACGAGTTCCGCGACGACGAATCCATCTAGGGAACCGCTAATGATTCCCGCGCCTGCGCCCGAGACCGGTTTTGGTCATCCGGTAATGCGCGGTGCCGGCCGTGCTCGGGGTGGCGTAGGGCGGGTCAAGCGGAGCGGACCCGCGCGGTGTGAAGCGTTGGCGGGTTGCCCCGGCCCCACCAAAATGCCGTGCCATGCCGAGATGCCTGACACCGCGTGCATTCGCTGCGCTTAATGCACCCTACGAGACCTACGAGATTCCGTCTTAAAAAAACCTTGAACCTTGCACCTTGAACCCGTGGCGGATCACACCGCGTCTGGTTAGTGTTTCCGTGGTCCCGGGGGCCAGAGTCCCCGGATCGCCGCGATGCCCTGCGCGCCATGTGCTTTCGCCGTGTCCAGATGCGTCGGGTCCAGGCCGCCAAGCGCATAGGTCGGCAGCGGCACCTCCCGCAGCAGCGCGTGCAGACGATCGAAGCCGATACCACCCGCTTCCGGATGACTGCGGGTGGGCAATACCGGGCCGAGCACGGCAAAATCCACGCCCTTGTGGACCGCCTGCCACAATTCTGCGGTCGAATGACAACTCGCTGCCAGCCACTGACCCGGCGCCAGCCGTGGTCGCGTGGCCAGTGCCCGCAACCGCCGTGCGCTGAGATGCAGGCCGACACCGAGGCTCACTGCTAGCGACGGTTGCGCATTCAGCAACAGTTGAACCGGGCGTTTGCCGAGATGTGCAACCACCTGCTCGGCGAGGCGCGCGTAGGCCGCATCATCCAGCGATCGGGCCCGCAGCTGGATCAGATCGATACCGTTCGCAACGGCTCGATCGAGCGCGGCAAGAAAGCCATCGACGGGACCGGCAGGTTCAGGGGTAATCAGGTATCGGTCCGGCAGACGTGCCGCAGTGACTATCGGCTGATTGGCGGCCGGGAAACGCAATGCGGCGAGCTGCACCCCATCCACCCAGCGCATGGCCTGCCCCTCGCGGGGCTCCGGCTCACCGTCGAAGCCGGTGACGCGCCAGACGTGCAGCACGACGGTCTTGTCCGGATAACGCCAGGGCACACGAATCAGGGGCTCCGCCTGCCGGACCCGAATGCCCAGCTCCTCGGACAGCTCCCGCTGCAGCGCCTGAAACGCGCTCTCGCCGGCCTCGAGCTTGCCTCCCGGAAATTCCCACAAGCCACCCTGGTGCAGATGCCGCGGTCGCTGGCTGACCAGGAAACGGCTGTCCGGCCCCTGAATCACCCCGGCGGCCACCACCACCGGCGCCATTGCAGCCTCAGGTCCGGTACTCGGCATTGATGCGGACGTATTCGTAGGAGAAGTCGCAGGTCCAGACCGTCTCGCTGGCCCCGCCGCGACCCAGTGCAACGCGGATTCCGATGTCCTGACGGCGCATGCGTTCGGCGGCAGCCTCCTCGGTATAACCCTCGGCCCGTCCGCCGTTCTCTGCCAGACACAGATCGTCCAGCGAGATTCGCACACCTTCGACGTCGAGTTCCTCGACGCCGGCACGCCCGACCGCGGCGAGAATCCGGCCCCAATTGGGATCGCCGGCGAAAAACGCTGTCTTCACCAGCGGCGAGTGCGCGATGCAATAGGCCACGTCGAGGGCTTCGGCCGCGGAGGACGCCTCATCCACGGAAATGGTAATGAAGCGGGTCGCCCCTTCGCCATCCCGCACGATGGCCTGGGCGAGCTCCCGGCACAGGTCCGCAAGCGCCTCGGCAAACGCCGCCACATCCTCCGGATGCAGCGCATCGAGCCGGCAATGCGAGGCACCGGTCGCCACCAGCACACAGGCATCGTTGGTGGATGTATCACCGTCGACGGTGATGCGGTTGAAGGACTGATCCGCGGCATCCCGCAACAGCCGCCGCAGCAGCGGCCGACCGATGGAACAGTCGGTGGCAATGAAGGCGAGCATGGTCGCCATGTCCGGCCGGATCATGCCGGCACCCTTGGCGATGCCGGTCAGCGTGATGGTATGGCCATCGAGTTCGATCTGGCGGCTGCAGCCCTTGGCCAGGGTGTCGGTGGTGAGGATGCCTTCGGCGGCCTCCTGCCAGCCATCGGCCTGCAGCGCGGCAAGCGCCGCCGGCAGCCCGGCCGTGAGTCGCTCCACCGGCAAGGGTTCGCCGATGACACCGGTGGAAAACGGCAGCACACGATTGACGGCGACGCCGGTCTGATCCGCCAGCGCCTGGCAGCAACGCAGGGCATCCCGCGCCCCGCGCTGACCGGTTCCGGCATTGGCGTTCCCGGTGTTGATCAGCAGGTAGCGCGGCGCCGACCCTGCCAGGTGCTCCCGTGCCAGGTGCACCGGCGCCGCGCAGAACCGGTTGCGCGTGAACACCGCGGCGGTCTCGGCGCCTTCTGCAAGCTCCAGCACGACCAGATCCCGGCGGTCCGGTTTGCGAATGCCGGCCCGAGCGGTACCCAGGCGCAAACCGTCGATGGCAAGCAGTTCAGCGGGAGGGTTCAGTCCGACCGCCATGGATTGTCAGCTCAAGCGTCCGTGACACTGCTTGTACTTCTTGCCCGAACCACAGGGGCAGGGTTCGTTGCGGCCCACCTTGCGTTCCTGGCGGACGAAGGTGCCGCCGCCCGTGCGCTCGGCCTCTGACTCGTCGCCGCCCATGGCGCTGCTGGACTCGTGCTGATACTGCATCTTGTCTTCCGGCGGACGCTGTTCTTCTTCCACCGCCTCGACATCCTCCGGTGCACGCAGTTGCACACGGGACAGGATGGTGATGATCTCGCGCTTGATGTTCTCCAACATGGTCGAGAACATCTGGAAGGCTTCCTTCTTGAACTCCTGCTTCGGGTTCCGCTGCGCGTAGCCACGTAGGTGGATACCCTGCCGCAGATAATCCATGGCTGCCAGGTGTTCCTTCCACTGGCTGTCCAGCACGCGTAGCAGGACCGCCTTCTCGAACCGCCGCAGCACCTCCTCGCCGATCTGCTCCTCCTTCGCCTTATAGGCCTTCTCTGCCTCCTCGACGATGCGCTCGCGAAGCGGCTCCTCGTGCAGATTATCGTCCTCGTCCAGCCACTGCTGAATCGGCATTTCCAGGCCGAAATCCCGGCTCAGGACCTCTTCCAGGGCGGCCACGTCCCATTGTTCCTCGATGCTGCCCGGCGGAATGTAGTCACTGATGACCGTGTTCAGCACGTCTTCCCGCATCTGCACCACGGTGTCGCTGAGGTCATCCTCGCTCATGAACTCGGTGCGCTGCGCATAGATCACGCGCCGCTGGTCATTGGCGACGTCATCGAATTCCAGCAGGTTCTTGCGGATATCGAAGTTGTGCGCCTCGACCTTGCGCTGGGCGTTCTCGATCACCCGGGACACAAGGCCGGATTCGATTGCCTCGCCCTCCTGCATGCCCATCCGCTGCATCAGCGACGAGACCCGCTCGGAGGCGAATATGCGCAGCAGGCTGTCATCCAGTGACAGGTAGAAGCGGGTGGAGCCCGGATCACCCTGGCGCCCCGACCGCCCACGCAACTGGTTGTCGATGCGCCGGGACTCGTGCCGCTCGGTGCCGACAACATGCAGGCCACCAGCATCCAGCACCTTCTGGTGCCGCTCCTCCCAATCAGCACGGACCTTGGCCACCGCCTCCTCGGTCGGGTCCTCCAGCTGGGCAATCTCGGTGTCCGGATTGCCGCCGAGCACGATGTCGGTGCCGCGGCCGGCCATGTTGGTGGCAATAGTCACCGCACCGGGACGGCCGGCCTGGGCGATGATCAGTGCCTCCCGCTCGTGCTGCTTGGCGTTCAGCACCTCGTGCGAAATCTTATCCTTCTTTAGCGCCGCGGAGATGATCTCGGAGACCTCGATCGAGGCCGTACCGACCAGGATGGGGCGCCCGGCTTCGCGGTTCTCGCGGATATCCTCGACGATGGCGTCCAGCTTTTCCTTCTGGGTCAGGAACACCAGGTCGTTGTGATCCTGCCGCGCCATCGGCCGATTGGTCGGGATGACCGTGACCTCGAGTCCGTAGATGTGCTGGAACTCGTAGGCCTCGGTATCGGCGGTACCGGTCATGCCCGCCAGCTTGTCGTAGATCCGGAAATAGTTCTGGAAGGTGATCGAGGCCAGCGTCTGGTTCTCGTGCTGGATCTTCAGGCCTTCCTTTGCCTCGATCGCCTGGTGCAGGCCCTCGGACCAACGCCGGCCCGGCATGGCGCGGCCGGTGAACTCGTCAACGATGACCACCTGATTGTCTTCGCTGATCAGGTACTGGTCATCCCGGTGATACAGGTGGTGTGCCCGCAGCGCCGCGTTGATGTGATGCACCTTGCCGATATTGCGGGCGTCATACAGGCTCTCGCCCTCCTGCAGCAGGCCCTCGTTGACCAGCATTTCCTCGACGGTTTCGTGGCCGGCCTCGGTCAGGTAGACCTGGCGCTGTTTTTCGTCGACCCAGAAGTCGCCCTCGCCGTCCTCTTCCTCCTGCCGCTGCAGTTTCGGAACCAGGGTATTGATCCGCGCATACAGCTCGCTGCTGTCCTCTGCCGGTCCGGAGATGATCAGCGGTGTGCGCGCCTCGTCGATCAGGATCGAGTCGACCTCGTCGACGATGGCGAAATTGAGTTCGCGCTGCATGCGGTCTTCCAGCCGGAAGGCCATGTTGTCGCGCAGATAGTCAAAGCCGAACTCGTTATTCGTGCCGTAGGTGATGTCGGCCGCGTACGCTGCGCGCTTCTCCTCGGCCGGTATTCCGGCCACCACCACGCCGGTGGTCATGCCGAGGTAGGCATAGATCTGGCCCATCCACTCGGCGTCCCGCCGTGCCAGGTAGTCGTTGACCGTGATGATGTGCACGCCCTTGCCCGATAGCGCGTTCAGATAGGCGGCCAGCGTGGCCACCAGCGTCTTGCCCTCACCGGTCTTCATCTCGGC
Organism: Methylonatrum kenyense; assembly: GCF_023195885.1. Lineage (GTDB taxonomy): Bacteria > Pseudomonadota > Gammaproteobacteria > Nitrococcales > Aquisalimonadaceae > Methylonatrum > Methylonatrum kenyense. The sequence goes on along the minus strand of NZ_JALPKO010000005.1, from coordinate 183,929 downwards.
GATGCGGCCCTGATGCAGCACCATGCCGCCAATCATCTGCACGTCGAAATGACGCATGCCCAGCGTCCGGCGCGATGCCTCGCGGACTGCGGCAAACGCTTCCGGCAGCAAATCGTCAAGGCTCTCGCCGCGCTCCAGCCGCTCGCGGAATTCCGCGGTCTTACCCCGCAGGGCCTCTTCGGAAAGCGCTTCCATCGACTCTTCGAACGCGTTGATGCGGTCGACCGTCTTCTGCATGCGCCGCACCTGTCGATCGTTACGGCTGCCGAATACCTTTCTCGCAATTGCGCCTAGCATGGAGTCACTCGATTATGTTCCGAAGATTCACATCACCCGTCCGCTGGACAACGGCAATGCCGTCTGGCCTGATGCGGTCGGCGCCAGACCCCTGCGGGCCAGGCATTGGCCCCCGGTCCACCACATGGAATATCGACCGCGATCGGAGGCGCGTATCATAACTGATCGCAACGTAAAGTTCAGGACGGCACGGTACCGTCAGCGATGGGGTGGCGAATGGGCAGCAAACGGCCGCGACCGGTCAAACGGGTACTGACGGATCCGCGCTCTATGCTGGCGCAGCTACAGCAGGAGGCGGACCACCTGCGCGTGCAACAGGCTGCCCTGCATGAGGCGCTGCCCAGTGCGTTGCAAGCGCGCTGTCAGGTCGCGAAGGTCGAGGATGAGGGGGAGCTGCTGCTGATAACCGACACACCGGCGGCAGCGAGCCAGTTGCGGTTTCTGGGGGCAGCGCTTTGCGACAGTGTGAGAGGCCGCCGGGGGCGGGCGCCGGCACGCGTGCGAATACGCATCGAGCCCCGCCGAACGCAACCGGTGCAGCTTGCACGACCGCGCCATCTGAGCCCGGCCGCGGCAACACACCTGGAGGCAATCGCCCGCCACCATCCGGACGAGCGGATGCGTCAGGCCCTGCTCCGACTGGCGTCCCGCGCCGGCCCGTCCGGACAGGACTAACCGGTCAGCGTGGCTCAGGCGCTCGCCAGCACCGGCGCGGGCAGAGACTGATCGAACGAAATCGGTGACTTTGACGCGTCGTCAAAGGTTACCTCTTCCCAGGCGTCGGGCTGTTTGAGCAGCGCGCGGAGCAGCTGGTTGTTCAACGCATGACCGGAACGGGTACCGGTGAACGAGCCGATGAGGCTGCGGCCAAGCAGGTACAGATCGCCGATTGCGTCAAGGATCTTGTGCTTGACGAACTCGTCCCGGTAGCGCAGACCGTCCTCGTTCAACACCCGGTAGTCATCCACCACGATGGCATTGTCGAGGCTGCCGCCGAGGGCAAGCCGGTTTGCCTGCAGCGCTTCGATATCACGCATGAAACCGAAGGTCCGCGCCCGGCTGACTTCCTTGACGAAACTGGTGCTTGAGAAATCAACTTCCGCCGTCTGGCAGCCTTTCTCGAACACCGGGTGGTCGAAATCAATGGCGAAATTGACCTTGAAGCCGTTGAACGGCTCGAACTGCACCGCCTTGTCGCCATCCTCGACCCGGATCGGCTTCTTGATACGAATGAACCGCTTGGGGGCATCCTGTTCCTGAATGCCTGCCGACTGGATCAGGAACACGAACGGCCCGGCACTGCCGTCCATGATCGGCACCTCGGCGGCGCTCAGTTCAACCACCGCATTATCGATCCCGAGACCGGCCATGGCCGACATCAGGTGCTCGATCGTGCAGACACGAACGCCGTCCTGAACGAGATTGGTGGACAACAGGGTGTCACCCACCTTTTCCGGATGCGCAGGGATTTCGACCCCGCCATCCAGATCGACCCGTCGGAAAACGATTCCCGTGTCAGCCGGCGCCGGCAGCAGGGTCAGAAAAACCTTCTCACCCGTATGCAGGCCCACCCCGGTCGCCCGGATCACATTCTTCAGTGTGCGCTGTCGAATCATTCGTAGTCACAATTCTCCCTGCGACCCCGGCGCGGTCAGGCGCTGCCAGGCAAGCATCATGGCAAGGCTGGACGCATCCCCTTGCGTGGAAACCCCGTTATTCTACTGCAACACAAAGTCGCTGCATACTGCAGTGCAACAAAACAGCCGTAGTGGCGCCCCGGGGTCATCAACAGCGGCCTATCCCGCCGCCGGCCTAGTCGGCCTGGCGACGGAGGAAGGCCGGGATGTCCAGATAGTCCATGTCACCCTCGGCGCCTGCCGCCTGCGGGTACCGATCATTTGCCGCCTGTTTGCGGATCGCGGTCGGCGTTTCCAGCTGGCCGTAATCCACCTCGCCACTGGGCTTGCGCGCCACCGCATGCAGTTGCGGTTTCTGCTCCTCGGGACGCAGTGCCGACACCGGCCGATCCAGGCCCGTCGCGACCACGGTAACCCGCAATTCGTTCTCAAGCTCCGGGTCGATCACGGTGCCGACCACCACGGTCGCCTCATCGGAGGCAAACTCGCGCACGGCTTGGCCAACTTCATCGAACTCGCCAATGGACATGTCCATGCCGGCAGTGACATTGACCAGGATACCGTTGGCACCGGCCAGGCTCACGTCTTCCAGCAGCGGGCAGGCAATGGCACGCTCCGCGGCTTCCCGGGCACGGCCCTCTCCGGATGCCGAGCCGGTGCCCATGACCGCCATGCCCATTTCCGACATCACGGTGCGCACGTCGGCAAAGTCGACGTTGATCAGACCCGGGCGGGTGATCAGTTCGGCGATGCCACGAACCGCCCCCAGCAGCACGTCATTGGCCGACTTGAAGGCGTCGAGCAAGGTCAGGTTCTTGCCCAGAACGCTCAGCAGCTTCTCGTTCGGGATCGTGATCAGCGAGTCCACCGAGCGGGCCAGCTGTTCGATACCCTGACCGGCAACCCGCATCCGCTTGCTGCCCTCGAACGGGAACGGCTTGGTCACAACCGCCACCGTGAGGATACCCATCTCTCGCGCCACATCGGCCACCACCGGTGCGGCACCGGTGCCGGTACCGCCACCCATGCCGGCGGTGATGAACACCATGTCGGCGCCGTCCAGCACTTCGGCGATGCGATCCCGGTCCTCCAGCGCGGCGTTGCGGCCGACCTCCGGATTGGCGCCGGCGCCGAGCCCCTTGGTGATCTGGCCACCCAGCTGCAGCACGGTCTGCGCCGTGGTGCTGGACAATGCCTGGGCATCGGTGTTGGCGCAGATGAAATCCACACCGTCGATGTCGGCCTTGACCATATGCTGCACGGCATTGCCGCCGCCGCCGCCGACACCGATGACCTTGATCACCGCGTTTTCACTTACGGAATCCATGATTTCAAACATGAGCGTCTCTCCTCGTTGCGCGTTGGCCTGAACCAGCCCTCGACCCGGGCATGCTCAGAAATTCCCCTGAAACCAGCTTTTCATGCGATCAAAAACTGCGCGGAACCCCTTTTCCGCCTCGTACTCCACCACCGGATTGGCGCGATTGTTGGCACCGAAATAAAGCAGGCCCACGCCGGTTGCGTAGATGGGATTGCGGACCACGTCCGCCAGTCCGGTGACCTGCTGCGGCATGCCCAGCCGGACCGGCACGTGGAACACCTCCTCGGCCAGCTCGACGGCTCCCTCCATCTTCGAACTGCCGCCGGTCAGCACCACGCCCGCGGCAATCAGTTCCTCGAAACCACTGCGGCGCAGCTCCTGGTGGACCAGGGTCATCAGCTCCTCGTAGCGGGGCTCGACCACCTCGGCCAGGGTCTGGCGTGACAGGCGCCGGGCGGCCCGCTCGCCCACCGAAGGCACCTCGATGGTCTCCTCTGCACCGGCCAGCTGCGACAGGGCGCAGGCATACTTGACCTTGATTTCCTCGGCGTGCTGGGTCGGCGTGCGCAGCGCCACGGCAATGTCGTTGGTCACCTGGTCGCCGGCAATCGGGATCACCGCCGTATGGCGAATCGCGCCCTCGGTGAAGATGGCGATATCGGTGGTGCCGCCGCCGACATCCACCAGGCAGACGCCCAGCTCCTTCTCGTCCTCGGTCAGGACCGAATAGCCGGAGGCCAGCTGTTCGAGAATGATGTCGTCCACCTCGAGCCCGCAGCGGCGAATGCACTTGACGATGTTCTGCGCCGCGCTGACTGCGCCGGTAACCATGTGCACCTTCGCTTCCAGCCGCACGCCGGACATGCCGATCGGCTCGCGGATGCCTTCCTGGGAATCGATGATGAATTCCTGCGGCAGGATATGCAGGATCTTCTGGTCGGCCGGTATCGCGACCGCGCGGGCGGCATCGATGACCCGCTCCAGGTCCGCCGCACCGACCTCCTTGTCACGGATCGCGACGATGCCGTGGGAATTGAGGCTGCGCACGTGACTGCCGGCAATGCCCACGTAGACCGAATGGATCTGGCAACCGGCCATCAGCTCGGCCTCTTCCACCGCCCGCTGGATGGAATGCACCGTGGATTCGATGTTGACCACGACCCCTTTCTTCAGGCCGCGGGAAGGGTGAGATCCGATCCCCACGATCTCGATCACGCCGTCATCGCCGATAGCACCGACGATCGCCACCACCTTGGAGGTGCCGATATCCAAGCCAACCAGCATGCTGCGCTCCGTCTTCTTTGACATTCTGCTTCCTCTTGCCTACTGCTCTGCGCCGGATGCCTCGGTCCAGCGAATGGCAAAACCGTTCGGGTAACGCAGGTCGGCACGCTCCAGCGCTCCGTCCTGCGTCTCCGCCAACTCCGGATACACGGCGGCGAAGCGCGCCGCCCGTGACTCCACTTCCTCGCGGCCCAGCAGCAACTGCGCGCCCTCGTTGACCGTGGCCGACCAGGACGCCCGCGCGTCGACTGCAATGCCCTGCAACTCCAGCCCGGCGTCATCCAGCAGGGACTGCAGACTGGCGAAGCGCACGCTGACCTTCTCCGGCCGTTGATCCGGCCCGGCCATTTGCGGCAAGCCGGACGGCCAGGTGGCCGGATCAGGCGCGAACACCTCGCCCTCACTGCTGAGCAGGGCGTCCTCGTTCCAGACCGCCACCGCCTCCTGCTCGACGATGGTCACGCGCAGCGTGCCCGGCCACTGGCGCCGCACCGAAGCCGACCTGACCCAGGCGATGTCCTCCAGCGCCCGCCGGATCGCGCTCACGTCCAGGGCCAGAAAACCGCCGTCAAGCAGGGGATCAAGTGCCGCTCGCAGATCCTGCTCCCGCACCCGCTGCAGCTCGCTGTCGAACTGCACTGCCTGCAGCGGGAACTGATCCGGCGCGGTCAGTTCCTGCACGGCGTAGGCACCACCGCCGGCCAGAACCAGCACCAGCACCAGCACGCCACCGCGGCGACCGAAACGCCGCAGGCACATCCGCCGATGGCGCTGGCTGGACGCGCTTGGCTGCTGCGGCCGCCGGGCCACGGCACCGCTTCGCTGCATGCGTCTCATCGCGCCCCCTCCAGGCTGCCCAGCAGGATCTGCCAGACCAGTTCGTCGAAATCGATGCCGGCGGCGGCTGCCGCCATCGGCACCAGCGAGTGGTCGGTCATCCCGGGGATGGTGTTCACCTCCAGCAACCAGGCCTCGCCATCGGCATCGATCATCAGGTCAACCCGGCCCCAGCCAGTGGCACCCACCGCCTCGAAGGCCTGCAACGCCAGTTCGCCCAGCGCCTGCTCCCGTTCGGGGGCCAGACCGCAAGGGCAGTGGTACTGCGTCTCGTTGGAGTGGTACTTGGCGGCGTAATCGTAGAAATCGGCGGCCGGCTCGATGCGGATCATCGGCAGCACGCGCCCGTTAAGCACCGCCACCGTGTATTCCTCGCCCTGAATCCAGCGTTCCGCCAGCAGCACATCGTCATGGCGGAAACCCGCGGCGCAGGCCTCGGCCACTTCTTCTTGCCGGTCGACCCGGCTGATGCCGATGGTGGAACCCTCGCGGGCGGGCTTGATCGCCATTGGCAGACCGACATGGGCGGCGAGATCGGCCAGATCCAGCGGCCCCCGCCGGATTACCGCGTGACCAGGCGTTGGAATGCCCATGGCCTGCCAGATCTGCTTGGTCCGCACCTTGTCCATGCCGATCGCCGAACCGAGCACACCTGATCCGGTATAGGGCAGTTGCAGCAAATCCAGGGCGCCCTGGATCACCCCGTCCTCGCCACCCCGTCCATGCAGGGCAATGAAGGCCCGGTCAAAACCGCCCTCGCGCAGGCGATCGAGGATGTCGCGCCCCACGTCGACCGCCTCGACGGCAACGCCTCGCCGTTGCAGTGCCGCCAGCACCGCGGCCCCGCTCTTCAGCGACACGTCCCGCTCGGCCGCCCAGCCGCCCATCAGCACCGCCACCTTGCCCAGTTCCGCCACGGTTGGCGCCGCACTGCTCATGACTTGTCCTCGCCGATAATGCGGAATTCCCGCTGTAGTCGGACGCCGAAACGCTGCTCCACGCGCTCGGCGACCTCGGTCGCCAGGGCCTCGATGTCCGCGGCCGTGGCATTTCCCCGGTTGAGAATGAAATTCGCGTGCTTGTCGGAAACCTGTGCACCGCCGATCACCCGGCCCTTCAGTCCAGCGGCCTCGATCAGGCGGGCGGCATGATCCGCCGGCGGATTACGAAATACCGAGCCACAACTCGGCTTGCCGATGGGCTGCGTTTCCGCACGCTGCGCCAGCAACTGGCGAATGCGGCGCAACCCCATCTCACCGTCACCCGCCTCGAGCCGCAGCAGACAGGCGGTAAACCATTCGCCGGCGGCGCCTTCCACGCTGCGATAGCCAACTGCAAAGTCGTCGGGCGTCCGCTGCCGCAGCACACCCTGCCGATCAACAGTTTCGACCGCAGCGACGCAACCCCATGTCTCACCGCCGAAGGCGCCCGCGTTCATTGCCAGCGCGCCGCCCATGGTTCCGGGGATACCGGCCAGGAACTCGGCGCCAGCCAGATCGTTGCGTGCGGCAAAGCGCGCCACCTTCGCGCAGGCTGCGCCGGCGTCGGCCCAGAGCCCGCCGTCATCGGTCAGGACGATCTCGGCAATGCCGGGATGCAGGAAAATGACGCTGCCGCGCAGCCCGCCGTCGCGCACCAGCAGGTTGCTGCCCAGACCGCACCAGTACAGGGGCTCGTCGGCCGGCAGCTGGCGCAGGAACTGCGCCAGGTCATCGCGATCCGCCGGCCGGTAGAAACGGTCGGCCGGACCGCCGACCCGCCAGGTCGTGTGCCGGGACATCGGTTCGTCCAGGTGCAGTTCGCCCCGCAACCGCTGATCGAGTGCCGCCACGTTCATGCGTCCGCCTCCGTGGTCAGCTCCCGCAAGCGGCCGCCGACGGTGCCGATGCTGCCGGCGCCGAGGGTCAACACGATATCGCCGTCCCGGACCATCGCCGGCAGACTGTCCAGCAACTCGTCGATATCACTGACGAACACCGGGTTCACCTTGCCGCGCGCACGGATGGCCGCCGCCAGTGCGCGGCCGTCGGCTCCGGCAATCGGCTCCTCGCCGGCGGCGTAGACGTCGGTCATGACCAGGGCGTCGCAGTCGGACAGCACGCGCGCGAAATCCTCGAACAGGTCCCGCGTGCGGGTAAACCGATGGGGCTGGAAGGCAAGTAGCAGCCGCCGCTCCGGCCAGCCGTCACGCACCGCCTGCATGGTGGCCGCTATCTCGCTCGGGTGGTGGCCATAGTCATCCACCACCAACGCCTGCCCCGCCGGGAAGGTCAGCTCCCCGTAGCTCTGGAAACGACGGCCGATGCCGGCGAAATTGTGCAGGGCACGGACCGTTGCCTCCGGTGACACACCCAGTTCGCTGGCGACGGTGATTGCGGCCAGCGCGTTCAGCACATTGTGACGGCCCGGCAGATTCAGCTCGACCGGCACGGGATGCGTGCCATCGACGCAGACTTCGAAAGCGGTGCGACTGCCCTGCTGCCGGATTCCGGTGGCGCGCACATCGGCAGACTCGTCAACACCATAGGTCCGAACCGGGCGGGTGACATCCGGAATCAGCTCGCGGACCACCGGGTCATCCAGGCACAGCACCGCGAGGCCGTAGAACGGCAGATGGTGGAGGAACTCCAGGAAGGCACCGCGCAGGTTATGGAACTTGCCGCCGTAGGCTTCCAGGTGATCAGCATCGATATTGGTGACCGCGGCAATCATCGGCTGCAGATACAGGAACGAGGCATCGCTCTCATCCGCCTCGGCAACCAGGAATCGCCCCTCGCCCAGGCGCGCATTGGCGCCGGCGCTGTTCAGCCGGCCGCCGATGACGAAGGTTGGATCCAGTCCACCCTCGGCAAGGACACTGGCAATCAGGCTCGTGGTCGTGGTCTTGCCATGGGTACCGGCCACCGCCACGCCGTAGCGGAAACGCATCAGTTCGGCCAGCATCTCTGCCCGAGGCACCACCGGCACCCGTGCTGCGCGCGCCGCACGCAGTTCCGGGTTATCGCCGGACACCGCACTGGAAATCACCACCGCATCGACATCTCGCAGGTGCTCCGCGGCATGGCCGATGAACACCTCGACACCCAGGCCCTGCAAGCGCCGGGTCACCGGTGATTCACGCAGATCGCTGCCCGAGACGGTGTAGCCGAGATTGGCTAGCACCTCGGCGATGCCGCTCATACCGGCGCCGCCGATTCCGATCAGGTGCAGGTGCCGGACCCGGCCCATGCTCGCGCCCGGTGCCGCGTGAACCCATGCCTGTTGCCGGCGTGCCGTCATGCCGCCACCTCCAGGCAGATATCCGCTACCCGCTCGGTGGCCCTGGGTGCCGCCTGCGCCCGGGCCCGTTCGGCCATGCCCCGGAGCTGATCCCGGTTCGCGTTGCGGAGCGCGGCGGCCAATGAGCCGGCACTCAAGTCGGACTGGGGGATCAGCACCGCAGCGCCCGCGTCGGCGAGGACACGGGCGTTGGCGGTCTGATGGTCATCCACGGCGTGCGGCAATGGCACCAGCCAGGATGCGACCCCGGCCGCGGCCAGCTCACTCACGGTCAGCGCCCCGGCCCGGCAGATCACCAGATCCGCCCATGCATAGGCAGCGGCCATATCCTCGATGAAGGTTTCCAATTGCACGCTGACCCCGGCCTCGGCGTAGGCCTGACGGGCCAGTTCGGCGGTGCGCTCGCCGCTCTGATGCCGGACCTGCGGCCGGGCTGACGACGGCAACTCCGCCAGCGCCCGGGGAACCGTTTCATTCAGCACCTGGGCACCCAGGCTGCCGCCCACCACCAACAGGCGCAGCGGACCGCTGCGATCGGCATAGCGGACCGCCGGCTCGGCCAGCGCCGCGAAATCCCGGCGCACCGGATTGCCCACCACCTCCAGCTGACCGCGGCCCGGGAAACGCATGGAAAATCCGGACAGGCGGCGGCGGGCGATTCGCGCGAGCAGACGATTGCTGAGTCCCGGCCTCGCATTCTGTTCGTGGATGACCAGGGGGCGTCGCAACAGCCAGGCAGCCACACCGCCCGGTCCGGTCACATAGCCGCCGAGCCCCAGTACGGAACGGGGCCGATGCCGCCGCAGGATTCCGGCCGCACGCCAGACGGCGGCAATCACGGTGACCGGCGCCTGCAGCCAGCCCTTGAGGCCGTTGCGGCGCAGGCCCCGAACCTGCAGGGTCTCCAGCGGCAGCGAGGCCGCCGGCACCAGGCGCGCCTCGAGTCCCGCCTCGGTGCCCAGCCAGATCACCGGCACACCCCGATCCAGCAGTTCGCGGGCCACGGCCAGGCCGGGAAAGACGTGTCCGCCGGTCCCCGCCGCCATGATCACCACCGGTGCCTGGCTCATGTGGCACCTCCCGCGTTCCGGTCGCGACGGGGCCGCGCACCCACGGCCCGCAGCTCGTAATCCGCCCGCAAAACCAGGGCCAGCGCAACCACCGCCATCAACAGGCTGCTACCGCCGTAACTCATCAGTGGCAGGGTCAGCCCCTTGGTCGGCAGCAGTCCCATGTTGACGCCGATGTTGATCAGGCATTGCATGCTGAACCACAGTCCGACCCCCATGCAGACATAGCCCGGGAACGTCTTGCCGTGACGCAGGCAGGCGGCACCGATGCCCAGGATGCGCCAGCCGATGTAGGCCAGCAGGGCGACAACCACGACCACGCCGAAAAGGCCGAATTCCTCGGCCAGCACGGCGAAAACGAAGTCGGTATGGGCTTCCGGCAGATAGAACAGCTTTTGCACGCTGGCACCGAGGCCTACGCCGAACCATTCTCCGCGGCCGATAGCGATCAGCGACTGGGTCAACTGAAAGCCGCTGTTGAACGGATCCGCCCAGGGATTGAGGAATGCGGTCAGGCGTTCCCAGCGGTAGGGCGAGGTGACGATCAGCGCAGCACCCGCGGCCACGGCAAGGGCAAGCAGGAGACCGAAGCGCCAGAGCGGAACGCCGGCCAGGAACAGCACCCCCAGCCCGATCGCCATGATCACCGCGGCGGCACCGAAATCGGGCTGCAGCAACAACAGGAAGCCGATCAGGCAGAACACGGCGATCGGCAGCATGAAGCCGGCGGTGGTTTTCCGGACGCGATCCCCATGCCGGCTGAGCCAGGCGGCAAGGTAGACAATGACGCCCAGCTTGGCGATCTCCGCCACCTGCAGATTGAACGGACCCATCGGAATCCAGCGTATGCTGCCGTTGACCTCGCGGCCGACACCCGGCATCAGTACCAGCACCAGCAGGAACAGCGAAACCAGCATGCCGACGCCGCTGAGCACGCGCCAGACCTCCAGCTTCAGGCAAAGCGTCAGTCCGCCCAGGGCAAAGGCCAGCAGGAAGAACAGCGCCTGGCGCTGCAGGTAATGGAACGGTGAACCCAGATTGCGATCCGCCAGCGAGATCGAGGCGGAACCGACCATGACCAGGCCCAGCAGCGACACGGCCAGGATCGCACCGAGCAGGCGCCAGTCCAGCCCGGCCAGCAGGCTGTGGACCTCGGGCCGCTCCGGGATCATGGCGGGAAGGGTGCGCGCGGTCATGCCGGCAACCTCCCGACCGCCTCGGCGAAAGCGTCACCGCGGGCCTGGTAATTCTCGAACATGTCGAAACTGGCACAGGCCGGGCTGAACAGCACGCTGTCACCGGCCTGCGCCAGCTCCGCGGCCAGCCGGACCGCGTGCTGCAGATCCGCCGCCTGGTGCAGGTCGACCCGCCCGGACAGGACTGCCGCGATCTGCGGCGCATCCTGCCCGAGCAAGACCACGGCGCGGATCCGCTGGTCCATGCAATCAGCCAGCGGGGTGAAATCCGCGCCCTTGCCGTCACCGCCGAGCAGCAGCACCAGCGGTCCCGGCATCCCGGCAATGGCCGCCGCAGCGGCACCGACATTGGTGGCCTTGGAATCGTTGAACCAGTCAACACCGCCTTTCCGCGCCAGCCACTGTCCGCGATGGGGCAGGCCGGGAAAGGCCTGCAATGCGCGGCGACAGGCGGCCAGCGGCAGATCCAGCACCCGCGCCAGGGCGAGCGCAGCCAGCGCATTGGCCAGATTGTGGCGGCCGCGTACCAGCAGCGCCGATGCAGGCATCAGCTGCTCGCCGCCACGCATCAACCAGACCTCGCCACCCCGCTCCAGCAGGCCGTAGTCCTCGTCATTGGCGGGCGCGAGGGTCGAGAAGCGGATGACATGGCGGCCATCGCGGGCCATGGCCAGGACCCGCGGATCATCCGCGTTGACCAGCATGACGCCGTCACCGTTGTAGATGCGCGACTTGATCGCCGCATACCGCTCGACACTCTGGTGCCGGTCCATGTGATCGGCACTGACGTTCAGCACCACGGCGGCGACCGGCCGCAGGCTGTCGGTGGTTTCGAGCTGGAAACTCGACAGTTCCAGGAAATAGGCGTCCGGGGCAGACTCGCGGATCAGCTCCAGCGCCGGCGTACCCAGGTTGCCGCCCACCGCGGCGTCGAACCCGGCCTGCTCCGCCATTGCGGCAAGCATGCTGGTGACCGTGCTCTTGCCATTCGAACCGGTGATCGCCACCACCGGTGCGTTGGCGTGCCGCGCAAACAGTTCAATATCGCCGAACACTTCGCGGCCGGCGGTGCGGGCCTGCTGCAGCACCGGCAGATCGGCGGCAACGCCCGGGCTGACGATGACCCGATCGGCGTCGAGGATCAGCGCCGCGTCGAGACCACCCAGTGCCAGCGGACGGTCGACCAGGTCCGCCGCCTCACGCCGTCCTGGCGGCTCGGCGCGACTGTCCGTGGCCCACAGCACCTCGCCGCGACGGCGCAGGAAACGCAGGCAGGACAGGCCCGTGGCACCAAGGCCCACCACGACCGTGCTGCGCATGCTGTTCTGTGTCTGCGTCATCATCAGCGGATCTTCAACGAAGCAAGGCCGATCAGGACCAGAATCACGGTGATGATCCAGAAACGGACAATCACCCGCGGTTCCGGCCACCCCTTGAGTTCAAAGTGATGGTGCAGCGGTGCCATGCGGAAAATGCGTCGGCCGGTGAGTTTGTACGAGGCCACCTGCAGGATCACCGATACGGTCTCCATAACGAACACACCGGCCATGATGAACAGCACCAGTTCCTGCCGCGTCACCACGGCCAGCACGCCCAGCGCCGCGCCCAGCGCCAGGGCACCGACATCACCCATGAAGACCTGGGCCGGGTAGGCGTTGAACCACAGGAACCCGAGGCCCGCACCGACCAGGGCACCACAGAACACCACCACCTCACCGACCCCGGGGACGAACGGAATCCCCAGGTAGGTGGCGAAATAGAAATTGCCGGAGGCGTAGGCAAACACTCCCAGGGCGCCGCCAACCAGCACCGTGGGGTTGATCGCCAGACCATCGAGTCCGTCGGTCAGATTGACGGCATTGCTGGAACCGACGATCACGAAATAGGTGAGCGGAATGAACAGCAGACCCAACTGCCAGCTGACATCCTTCAGGAACGGCATGATCAGCGTGGTTTCCACCGCTTCCTGCGCGGTAACGAACAGGATCACGGCCGCCAGCAACGCCGCCACCGATTGCCAGAAGTACTTGCTCCGCGCACGCAGGCCCTGGGAATTGCCAAAGCGCAATTTCAGGTAATCATCGACGCCGCCGATCACGCCGAAGGCCAGGGTCGTCAACAGCACGATCCATACGTAACGATTGGTCAGGTCGGACCAGAGCAGGGTCGACATCGCGATGGCGACCAGGATCAGGGCACCGCCCATGGTAGGCGTGCCGGCCTTGACCAGATGACTGCTGGGGCCGTCGTCACGCACCTGCTGACCGATCTGATACTGGCTCAAGCGGCGAATCAGGAACGGGCCGACAATGAACGAGAAAATCAGCGCGGTCAGCACGCCGAGAATTGCGCGCAGCGTCAGGTACTGAAACACACGGAAGCCGCTGTGATAGGCCTCGAGCCATTCTGCGACATGCACCAGCATCAGCCCGCCTCCTCCGCACCGCGCTGCGGCGCGCCGAGTGCGCGGACCAGCTGATCCATGCCGGCACTGCGTGAACCCTTGATCAACACGGCGACGCCGCCGTGCAATTCCTGCTGCAATGTCGCCTGCAAGCCGGTCTTGTCCTTAAAATGGCGGCCGCCGGCGCCGAAGGCGTCGACGGCCGCAACGCTGAGGGGCCCCACGGCATACAACCGTGTCACCCCGGCTTCCCTGGCGGTGTGCCCCGCGGCGGCATGCAGGGCGGATGACTCCGGACCCAGCTCTGCCATGTCGCCCAACACCAGCCAGGGCTCGAGACCCTGCTGCAGAAGTACGTCTATCCCCGCGCGAAGCGAAGACGGGTTGGCGTTGTAGCTGTCGTCAATCAGGCAACTGCCATTGGGACCGGACAGCAATTGCAGGCGGCCGGCCTCCGGCTCGAATGCTTCCAGCCCGGTCGCGACCGTGGCCAGCGGCACCTCCAGCGCCAGCGCCGCTGCAGCGGCCGACAGCGCATTGCGTTGGTTATGCGTGCCGGGCACCGGCAGATGGAGGTCGACCCGCTCGCCCTGCCAATGCAGCCGCAGGCCGCCGCCGGCCAGTGTTTCGCCACGCAAGTCCGCCTCGCCGGCGAGCGACACGGTCACGCGACGCCGCACGCCGGCCATGTCGTGCCACAGCGTGGCGAAGGAATCATCCGCATTGATTACCGCGATGCCATCGGCCGGCAGACCGGAGAACATTTCGCCCTTGGCCTCGGCCACGCCCTGCAGGGAGCCAAAGCCTTCCAGGTGTGCCGGACCGGCGTTCAGCACCACGCCCACCTCGGGCTCGGCCAGCGATACCAGCCAGGCAATCTCGCCCGCGGCACTGGCACCCATTTCGATCACGCCGAAGGCATGCTCCGGTGTCAGCTCGGCGAGGGTCAGCGGTACCCCGATCTCGTTATTCAGATTGCCGCGCGTTGCCAGCGTCGGCCCCACCTGTGACAGGATCGCCGCCAGCATCTGCTTGCTCGTGGTCTTGCCATTGCTGCCGGTAATGGCCACCAGACGCGCCGGCATCCGGCGGCGCCAGTGGCGTGCAAGCTCGCCCAGTGCACGGCGGCTGTCCGGGACTTCGATACCCGGCGCATCCGGCAAACGGCCGTATTCGCAGAGCAACGCCGCCGCGCCGCCGGCGCGGGCCTGCTGCAGGTAGTCGTGACCGTCGAAATTCGGCCCCCGCAAGGCGACGAAAAGACAATCCTCGCCGAGCTGCCGGGTGTCGGTACTCAGCCCGGTAAAGGCGGTGTCGGCATGCAACCTGGCACCCTGCATGGCGCTGGCGATATCCTGCAGCCGGAGGCGCATCATGACCCCGCCCCTCCCAGCAGCCGCTGCACGGTTTCCGCATCGCTGAACGGTCGCGCGCCGTCGGCACCGATCTGCACCTGCTCGTGCCCCTTGCCGGCAACCAGCACCACGCCGGAGGGCCCGGCCATGTGGATGGCTTCCGCTATGGCCGCCTCGCGATCATGCACCACCTGCGCCGAACCACGGCGAAAGCCCTGCTGAATGTCGGCAACGATTCGGGCCGGCGGCTCACCACGGGGATTGTCGTCGGTCAACACGACCCGGTTGGCAAGCCGCTCGGCGGCGGCAGCCATCAACGGCCGCTTGCCGCGATCCCGATCGCCGCCGCAGCCGAACACACAAACCAGGCGGCCATCGACATGCCGCCGCAGGCCATGCAATGCGGCGCGCAAGGCCCCCGGGGTATGCGCGTAATCCACGACGACCAGTGGCTTGCCGGCAACACTGAAGCGCTGCATCCGCCCGGGCACCGCGCTGAGGGCGGCCACCGACCGCTGGATTTCCGTCGCAGACCAGCCCAGCGCCACCAGTGCGCCGATCACGGCAAGGACATTCTGGGCGTTGAACCGACCCAGCAACGGCAGATCGGCCGCGACCAGCCCGACCGGGGTGATCGCCTCCAGACGGAAGCCCGTGGCATGCATCTTCAGGGATGTGGCGACCACGTGGGCATCACTGTCGGCCTGCATCGAGTAGCCGATACGGCGAATACCCGGGGCCAGCGAACGCCGCACCGAGCAACCGAAGCTGTCATCCAGGTTGACCACGGCGCTCTGCAAACCCGGTTGTCTGAAGAGCAGACGTTTGGCCTCGGCATAGGACTGCTCGGTGCCGTGGTAGTCAAGATGGTCGCGACCGAGGTTGGTCAGCACAGCGATCGCCACGCGAGCGGCATTCAGCCGGCCCTGATCCAGCGCATGCGAGGATGCCTCCATCACCGCATGGCGGGCGCCGGCATCGCGAAACTCCGCCAGCAGCTGCTGCAACCTGGCCGCATCAGGCGTGGTATGGCTCGCCGGATCGAGGCCGGGATACAGGCCGTAACCCAGGGTGCCGATCAGGCCACAACGGTCACTCGCCGCGGCCAGGGCCTGGGCCAGGAACTGACTGACCGAGGTCTTGCCGTCGGTACCGGTCACGGCGAACAGGCAAAGATCCGCCGATGGCTGGCCGTAGATCATCGCCGCCAACTGGCCAAGCTCCCGACCCAGCCCCGGCACGGCGACCGTTGGTACGCCCAGCGCGGGCTCCGGCGTAATGCCCGCCGCCGGTTCCCAGACGATGGCCACCGCACCCCGGTCTATCGCCTCCCGCGCATGGGCAAGGCCATGGGTACTCGCACCGGAACAGGCGGCGAACAGGTCACCGGGGGCTATCCGCCGACTGTCAACGCTGATCCCGGCAATCCGCGGGTTGCCGCCGGCAGCCAGTTCCGCACCGGGGACCAGGTCGGCAAGATGGAGATGCTCACCCAGGCACTGCGCGGGCATCATGGCTCCTCCCCGCGCATGGCGGTCAGCGACGGAGGGGGCTCATCGGGGCGTGCGTCCGGCGGAATGTTCATCAACCGCATGGCGCCGGCCATGACCTGCCCGAACACCGGCGCAGCAATCTGGCCGCCGTAGTAGGCCTGCCCGCCCGGCTCGTCGAGCATGATCACCATGGCCAGCCGCGGGTCACTCACCGGCCCGACACCGGCGAACCAGGCCACGTAATGGTCACTGGAATAGCCACCAGCCATGGACTTCCGCACCGTGCCGGTCTTGCCGGCCAGACGATAACCGTCCACCGCGGCGCGGGTGGCGGTGCCACCCGGCTCGACGGCCGCCTCCATCATTGCCATCAGGGCATCGGCGGTTTCACGCCGCATCACGCGCGTGCCTTTCACCGGTTCGTCAACGCTGACAAAGGAAACCGGCTTCAGCTCGCCACCGCTGGCAATCGCGGCGTAGGCCTGGGCCAGTTGCAGCGGGGTTGCCGACAGGCCGTAGCCGAAGCTCAGCGTGGCACGCTCGACACTGGACCGCGGCGCCTGCGCGGCCAGCGCGCCCGCCGACTCGCCTGGATAGCCGCTGCCGGTGGTGCGGCCGAAACCGAGACCTGCCAGCAGGTTCCACAGGGTCTCGTCCGGCAGTTCAAGCGCCAGCTTGGCGGCGCCAATATTGCTGGACTTGCTGATCAGCGTGGTCAGATCGATCTTGCCGAAATCGCGGACATCGGTGATGGTATGCCGGCCGACGCGCATGCTGCCCGGGTGGGTATTGAGGATCGTGTCGGCGTCGGCAATGCCGGCCTCGAGCGCGGCCGCCACGGTAAACGGCTTGATCGTGGAGCCTGGCTCCCAGGCGTCGACCACGGCACGATTGCGGTGCGCATTGCCACTCAGCTGACGCCGATTGTTCGGATTGAAGGCCGGCTGATTGACCATCGCCAGCACCTCGCCGGACCGCGTGTCCAGCAGCACCAGTGAGCCGCCACGGGCGCTGTTGTTCTGCACCGCACTCTTCAGCTCGCGGTAGGCGAGGAACTGCAGGCGCCGGTCGATGCTCAGTTGCAGATCACGGCCCGGCCGCGGCTCGCGCAACTGTTCCACGTCCGCAATCGTACGCCCCAGGCGATCCCGCAGCACCCGCTTGCTGCCCGGCGTGCCGCGCAACCAGCTTTCATAGGCGTACTCCATGCCTTCCAGACCGCGGTCATCGATATCGGTGAAGCCGAGCAGATGACCGACGATTTCGCCCGAGGGGTAGAAACGCCGGTATTCCCGCTGCACCGCAACCCCGGGCAGGCCCAGGGCCATCGCCTGTTCGGCGACCGCCGGCGAGGCCTGGCGCCGGAGATACATGAATTCCCGGTCCCGACGGTCGTCGAGCCGCTGCATCAGGGCTTCGCGATCGACACCCAACAGGTCGGCCAATTCTCCAAGGTCGGCGCCGGAATCCAGCAGGTTCGCCGGGTGCGCCCACAACGACTCGACCGGGGAGCTGATCGCCAGCGGCTGACCGGTGCGATCCTTGATCATGCCCCGGTGGGTCGGAATCGCCATGGTCCGCAAATGCCGCGCGTCGCCCTGCAACTGCAGGAAGTCCTTGTGCAGGATCTGCAGGTCCACGGCACGCGCCAGCAACACCAGGCACAGCAACGCCAGCACCAGCAACAGCAGCGCGTAGCGCCACGTCACCAGGTCCTGCGCTGTTGTCCGGGATTCGCCCATCAGTCCTCCGACCCTCGCGCCGCTGCACCGAGACCGCTTGCACTATTCACCACGCCGCCGCTCCAGAATCACCACATCCCCGGATGCGGGAAGCCGCATGTCCAATCGCTCCCTGGCCAGTCGTTCAATCCGGCCGTGGGTGGCCCAGGCGCCCTGCTCAAGCTGCAACTGCCCCCATTCCGCATTCAGGTCATCGCGCAGGCGGTTCTGCTCCTCCACGGCGGAAAACAGATCCCGACTGGCGTGTTTGCTGTAGACCACACCCAGGGCACTCAGGGTCACTGCGGCCACCAGCACCAGAAGCAGCACGAGTTCCGCAAGCCGGCTCACGCGGCTCGCTCCGCAACCCGCAGCACGGCGCTGCGTGCGCGCGGGTTTTCAATGTCATGCCGATCACCGAATAACGGCTTGCCCACCGCACGAAGCGACGGCCCGGTTGGTGGCTGCGCCACCGGAATCCCCGGCGGCAGATCGGTAGCGGCCCGTGCGCCACGCATTGCCCGCTTCACCATCCGGTCTTCCAGCGAATGAAAACTGATCACGACAAGACGACCACCGACACGCAGCCAGTTCGGAGCCTGCTGCAGAACGACTTCCAGGGCATCGAGCTCGCCGTTGACGGCAATTCGAACGGCCTGGAACGTCCGGGTCGCGGGATGCTTGTGCCGATCCCGGCGCGGAATTGCCGCCGACACCAGCTCGGCCAATCCCAGGGTCGTACTCGGCAAGGCGTCCTCATCGCGGGCGATCCGGATCGCCGTCGCGATGCGGCGCGCGAATCGCTCCTCGCCGTAGACCCGCAGCACCCGCACCAACTCCTGCTCGTCCACCTGCTGCAGCCATTCGCGTGCGGTGGGTCCGTGAGTGGTATCCATGCGCATATCAAGCGGCCCGTCGCGCATGAAGCTGAAGCCGCGACGCGGCTCATCGAGCTGCGGCGAGGACACGCCCAGGTCCAGCAACAAGCCGTCAAGCCGGCCCTCGGCGCCCGCCTCGGCCAACACGTCATCCAGCGCGCGGAACGAAGCATCGACAATCCGGCAGCGCGGATCATCACCGAAGTGGACCCGGGCATGGGCAATCGCTTCAGGATCCCGATCGATCAGCCAGAGCCGCCCACTGCTTCCGAGGCGTCGGAGGATGGCGGCGGCGTGCCCGCCGCGCCCGTATGTGCCGTCGATGTAGAAGCCATCTGCTCGCACGGCCAGCCCCTCGACTGCCTCTTTCAGAAAGACGGACTCATGTCCGCTCGCCTCACCTGTCGTCACAACGACAGCGACTCCAGCTCCTCGGAAAGCTCGAAGTCCTGGGCTGCTTCTTCCAGCCACTGATCGCACCGCTCGCTCCAGACCGTCTCGTCCCAGAGCTCAAACTTGTTGCCCTGGCCGATCAGCACCGTTTTCTTCTCCAGCGCCGCGAACTCGCGCAGCGGCGGCGGCAATAGAATCCGGCCGCTACCGTCCAGCTGCGCCTCGGTGGCATGCCCCATGAGCAGGCGCTGCAGGCGACGGGTCTGGGGCTTCAGGCTGGGCAGGGCAATGAGCTTGCGCTCGATAAGTTCCCATTCGGGCAGCGGATAGATCAGCAGACAACGATCAGGGTCGACAGTGACCACGACCTCACCGGCACACAGGGTCACGAGCTTTTCCCGATACCGGCTCGGAAAGCTCATACGCCCCTTGGCGTCCAGATTAAGGTGTGCCACCCCGCGGAACATGTTGCCCCTGACTCCCCCGATTACGCCCTTTCGCGCCACTTTTTCCCACTTCCGGACACTATAGGTACCGGGCAACCGAGGTGTCAAGCAATTCGGGGCGAATTCTTCCTGTCACAACAGGCACTTACGAAACATCAACAAGTCGCCGTCTGACGACTTCTGCGGGGCTTTCTTTTATTACTGGAAATCAGTCTTTTGGCGGATATTCCTCGGATCGGCTGGAATCGATGGGAAAACGCGAGGAGAACGAGACAGGGTCTGGAGGCGTCGTCTTGGGGTGATGCCCACCGGATGGCTCTCGAACCAATGAAAATGCCGTAAACATTTCCGTATTGGCCCGGGTCACCATTCTGAGGGCGCTCGGGCCAGTGCAAGCTTTTTTCTTGGCCTGACGTACGGTTGGTCCAACAGGACCAAGAAAAAAACTTCCACTGCCCCTACCCGACAGCGAGTGGTATTGCTTCGCCGGGACCGCGGCCGTGAAGCCCAGCAACTTCCGGAAGATCACCGCCATGCCAGCTGGCACAGAATGCCGGGGGACCTGATCCTGGTCCCGGGTAACGGACGACGACCGCCTGCCCGGCCAAGAACCGGACTGGCGGGGCGGCTGTTGAAAGGTGGAGTCGGCCTGTAAGCCGGGTTCTGTCGGGGACAGTCATTCATCTGGGGTGCGTGTCACCACGCACCTCTAGCGACCTACCCGGGAGCAGTGCGGGCCACACCAATGCTCCCCTATTTGGTCTTGCTCCGGGTGGGGTTTACCGTGCCGCGGCGTGTTACCACCCGCGCGGTGCGCTCTTACCGCACCTTTTCACCCTTGCCGGCGCCGAAGCGCTTAGGCGGTATGTTTTCTGTGGCACTTTCCGTAGGCTCGCGCCCCCCAGGCGTTACCTGGCACCCTGCCCTGCGGAGCCCGGACTTTCCTCCACCAGACCTGCTGGCAGCGACTGTCCGGCCAACTCCGGGGCGGATCATAGCAGAGCCGGGGCGAGCTAACCGCCCTTGGCAAGTTCCACCGCCCGCGCATACAGCGTTCGCTTGGGTTCCCCCGTCAATCGGGCCGCCAGCGCGGCGGCCCTGCTTGCCGGCAACTCGGCAAGCAGGGCTTGCAGCAGGTCATCGCACTGCACGGCAAGCCCGCTGCTTTCCGCCGGTCCTGGCGCACCAGCGACAACCAGGACGAACTCCCCCTTGCGTTGCTGCGGATCAGCCGACAGCCAGTCCAGCAGCTCGCCCAAGGTGCCGCGCCGCACCGTCTCGAAGGTCTTGCTCAGCTCGCGGGTCAGCGTGGCGCTGCGTTCAGCACCGAATAAATCCGCCAGGTCCGCGACGCAATCCATGATCCGATGGCTGGATTCCAGCAGAACCAGGGTGCGGGGCTCCGCGGCCAGGGCCTCGAGCCAGCGCCGACGGGCGGCCGTGCGCGAGGGCGGGAAGCCCTCGAAGCAGAAACGGTCACAAGCCTGGCCGGCAACGGATAGCGCGGCAATGATGCTGCTCGGCCCCGGCACGGTCCGCACCGGCAGGCCGGCGGCATGGGCTGCGCTGACCAGGCGGTACCCTGGATCACTGACAAGCGGTGTGCCGGCATCGCTGACCAGGGCGATGGAGGCGCCGTCCTGTAGCCGTTCCACCAATCCGCCCACGCGGGCCTGCTCGTTGTGTTCGTGCAGACTGAGCAACGTGGCGCTGACCCCGAAATGCGCAAGCAACCGCTTGGTATGGCGCGTGTCCTCGGCGGCAACCAGGGTAACCTGCTGCAGGACGTCCAGCGCCCGGGCACTGATATCGCCCAGATTGCCGATCGGCGTTGCAACAACATACAGCGTTCCAGGGTCGGCCACGGCTTCTCCTCCCGCCCCTGCAGACGGTGAATTGATCCCCGTTGGCGGGTTGATACACTTCAGAAACCAGACTGCGCGCCCGCGCGCGCCGCCGCTCAACATCAGGGATTCCTGCCTGCCATGCAAGCCACAAGCACTGTCACCGTAATCCGCCTGCTGGCGCTCGCCGCTTGCATCCTGGCCCTCGCTGCCTGCGAGACCACACCGCCGCCCGATCCGGAGCCGGAGGTGGCCGAGCTGGCCGCCGATGCCCGCGCCCGCGGCGATCTGGATCAGGCCCTGGCGCTCTACGATGAAGCGCTGGCGGACACCGAAGACGAACGGTCCCGCGCCCTGCTGAATCTGCGGGCCGCCGAGGTGCTGCTGTTGCAGGACCAGCGGGACGAGGCTGCGGAGCGCCTGGAGTCGGCGCGGCTGGATGATCCGGACGAGTTGGTGGACGACCTCGATGCGGCGCTGCGTGGGCGTATGGCGTTACTGGACGAGGAACCGGAAGCTGCCCTGGAACGGGTCGAACCGCGGCTTCCCGGCGAGCCGGGTGCCCGGCGCCAGTTGATGCAGGTTCAGGCCGAGGCCCTGGCGGCGCTTGGCCGCCACCTGGAAAGCGCCGAAGTGCGTAGCGAGCTGGAGGAGGAATTGCGCATCGCCGCCGATCGCGAACGCAATCGCGAGGCACTCTGGCAGGATCTGATGCAGGTACCCATGAACGAACTGCAGGAGATCATGCCGCCGCCACCGGATGTGTTCGGCGGATGGGTCGAATTGGCCTTCTTCGCCCGCAGCCACCGTTTCGACCGGGAACGGCTACGGCAACAGCTGGAACAATGGGCCGAGCGCTATGAGGGGCATCCGGCCGGCGAACAGATCCTGGCGGAGGTGCGGGACGATATCGATCGCACCCGGGTGGCAGCCGGACGGGTGGCGGTACTGCTGCCACTGAGTGGCAGTCTGGCGGATGCCGGCCGCGCCGTTCGCGACGGCATGCTTGCCGCGCATTTCAGTGATACCGGCAATGGTACCGAGCGCCCGCAACTGCGTTTCGTCGACGTCGGCGAGCACGGGGTGAAGCCCCGTGACGCCTACGAGCGGGCGGTTTCCGACGGCGCCGAACTGGTGATCGGGCCATTGACCCGGGACGACGTTGAAACCGTGGTCCTCGGCGGCGATCTGCCGGTGCCGCTGCTGGCCCTGAACGGCGTGCCGCGGGGCACCGAGGTACCACGCAACCTGTTCCGCTTCGGCCTGATGCCGGAACATGACGCGGCAGCCGCCGGCCGCTTCGCTGCCGAGCGTGGCTTCCGTGAGGCACTGGTGTTCGTGCCGATGGACGACTGGGGACGGCGAGTCAACGCCGCCTTCACCGAAGCCTTCGAACAGGGGGGTGGACGGGTCGTGGCGCGCGAAACATACACCAGCGGCGAACGTGACCACGCCAATACGCTGCGGCGCTTGCTCGGTGTAACCGGCAGTCGCGGCAGTGATCGCGCCGAAATGCGCAAGGATGCGGACCTGCTGTTCCTTGGCGCCTTCCCCGACAATGCGCGCCTGATCATGCCGCAGATTCGCTTCCACCACGGCGAGAATCTGCCGGTCATTGCCACCTCGCATGTCTACACCGGCAACCGCGATCGCCGCGACGATGACATCAAGGGCCTGGTGTTCATGGATGCGCCATGGATGGTTGGGGACACCGGTCCGAGTCCGAGACGCACTGAGCTCGCCCGCCACTGGGACGATCAACTGCGTGAGCAGGCGCGCTTGGTCGGCATGGGCCTGGACACCTACCGCCTGATTCCGCGCCTCCGCCAGGCGGCCGATGGCGCAATGCAGGAACTGGAGGGAGCAACCGGGCTGCTCCGCGTGAGTGACGATGGCGAGATTGTGCGCGGCCTGGTTCCGGCACAATTCACGGATCGCGGTGTCCGTCGCCTCGGGAGCGATAACGGCGCCTCGGAATGAGTGATGGACAGAGCAAGCGGCGGCGGGGTCGAAGTGCCGAACGAACGGCGCGCCGCTTCCTGGAAAAGGCTGGCATGCGGCTGCTCGACGAAAACTGGCAAGCACGTTGCGGCGAGCTTGATCTGGTCATGCAGGATGGCGAGACCCTGGTCTTTGTCGAGGTCCGGTATCGTGGCGCCGGCGCCTGGGCCGATGGCGCCGCCTCCATCGACAGCCGCAAGCAGGCACGGGTGATTCGCGCGGCCCAGCTCTGGTTGCAGCGGCACGGCAATCCGGATCGGCCCTGTCGTTTCGATGTCATCAGCCTGGGACGCACCGCCGAACCGGACTGGATCAGGAACGCGTTCGGCGCGTGACGACACCCCGATCCATTGCCGCGTCTGCATGCAAACCCAGCCGCTCCGAGAATGCGCGTGCAAACCACCGCATGGTCTCTTACAGTTGCGGCGGACTGCAGAAGCCAGAAAGGAACAGGCCGGCCCATGGATTCCCACGATCGTGTGATTCACCACTTTCACGACAGCATTCACACCAAACAGCTGGCAATGGATCAACTGGCGCCGTCCATCGTTCAGGGCGGCAGCCTGCTGGTTCAGGCCCTGAGCCGCGAAAACAAGATCCTCAGCTGTGGCAATGGCGGCTCCGCCGGTGACGCCCAGCATTTTTCTTCCGAACTGCTCAATCGTTTCGAAATGGAACGCCCCGGTCTGCCGGCCATCGCCCTGACCACGGACAGCTCCACGCTGACCTCGATTGCCAACGATTACAGTTACGCCGATGTGTTCTCAAAGCAGATCCGCGCACTGGGTCAGGCCGGGGACGTGTTGCTGGCGATCAGCACCAGCGGCAATTCGGGTAACGTTGTCGCCGCGGTCAAGGCGGCCCATGATCGCGGCATGCAGGTCATCGGCCTGACTGGCCGCCAGGGGGGCGCGATGGCGGCCCTGTATCAGGAACAGGACGTCGAGATCCGGGTGCCGTCAGGCGTCACGGCCAGGATCCAGGAAGTGCACCTGCTGGTGATTCATTGCCTGTGCGACATGATCGACCACACCTTGTTTGGCGGGGAATAGACAGTGCGGACGCTGCTGCCGGCGCAGGCCCTGCTGCTGTTCGTCGCGCTGGCCCTTGCCGCCGGCTGCGCACCGTCCCGGGTGGACGAGGTCCGTGATGACCGTGAAACCGCCGATGGCAGCCGCAACTTTGCCGACAGCATTGATGACCAACGGCTGCGGGGCCGCATCATCGGCCATATCCTGAACGACCGGGAACTGCAGGACCGCTCCCACATCAACGTCACGGTGTTCAATGGTGTGGTGCTGCTCACCGGCGAGGTTCGCTCGCGGGAACCGGGACGTGGGCTGGCCCGCTTCGCGGAGTCGCAGGACGGCGTTCAGCGGGTGCACAACGAACTGGTGGTCGCCGACCTGAGTTCGGTCATGGCCCGCAGTCGCGACAATGTCATGCAGAGCAGCGCCAGGACCCGGATCCGCATGTTGCGCGAACCCGAGGGGTTCGACCATCGCCGCGTGGTCGTGCGCGCGGAGCGGCGCCGCCTGTATCTGCTGGGTTCGGTAACGCGGGAGGAGGCCGATGCGATCACCGAATCGGTGAGGCGCATTTCCGGCGTCCGCGAGGTGGTCCGGCTGTTCGACTACCGGGACTAGGGAAACACTGATCTATTCCCGCGTCTCCAGCTTCGCCGCTATTTCACGACCCGCAGGTGCGGACGGCTGTCATTGTCACCCTTGCCCTCGCCATCGGAGGGGCCGCCGCCTGGAGGCGGAGGGGCGTCGTCGGAATCGCTGAACAGCATGCCCTGCCCGTTTTCCCGCGCGTAGATGGCCGACACGGCAGGTGTCGGCACCCAGACGTCCCGCGGCTCACCGCCAAAACGCCCGTTGAAGAAAACCGCCTCCATGCCCAGATCGAGATCGCGTACGGCACGCGGCGAGATGTTGAGTACCAGCCGGCCGTTCTCCACGTACTCCAACGGTGCCTGCAACTCGGCGTGCTCGGCATCGACCAGCAGGTACGGGGTCAGGCCGTTATCCACGATCCAGTCATACAGCGCCCGAATCAGGTACGGCCGGCTCGATGTCATGCCCTGACTGACAGACATGACTAGACCCGCATGGTCCGCTCGACATCGCTCAGGCTCTCCTGAAACGATGGCCGGGCGAACAGTCGTTCCGCGTAGGCGGTCAGGGCCGGCGCCTTGTCACCCAGATCGATGCCGTAACGGGGCAGCCGCCAAAGCAGGGGAGCCAGCGCGCAGTCCATTACCGACAGCTCCTCATTGAGGAAGAATTCCGCCTGTGCAAACAGTTCATCGCTGGCGATCAGGCTTTCACGAAGCACCTTGCGGTGTTTGGTCAGGCCGGCACCAGAGGTGTTGTCCAGCGCGTGCAGCACCGAGTACCAGTCGTTTTCGATCCGGTGCAGGGCCAGCCGCGCCTTGGCCCGGGAAACCGGGTCGATGGGCATCAACGGCGGGTGCGGGAAGCGCTCGTCCAGGTATTCGACGATGGTCCGCGTATCGTACAAGGACAGGTCACGGTCGACGAGTGTCGGCACCCCGCCATAGGGATTCAGGTCAATCAGATCCTCCGGCATCGCGTCCATATCCACCGAATGGATCTCGACGGTGATGCCCTTCTCGGCAAGGACGAACCGGACACGGTGGCTGTACGGACAGCTCGCACCGGAAAACAGGGTCATGATGGAACGTTTATTCACAGCAGCCATCAGGCGCTCCCTAGTCGGGTCGGAGAGTGGGTCGACGCTGAGGGCGTCGCGGGCGCCGACGGGAACCAGTCCCGGCGCGGCGCGCCGCTTGTGGGTTCAGGCAATGCGTTCATAGGCAGGAAAGACGGACGGCCGGGCCCGGACGATGCCGGACCCGGCCGCCGTTCCGAGCGTTCAAGGCTCAGTGAACATCTCTCCAGAATTCCTTTTTCAGCAGATACGTCAGCACCAGCAGGATCAGCAGAAAGCCGATCACGTATACCCCGAGGCGCTGCCGCTCCGCCTTTACCGGTTCGGCGATGTAATCCATGAAATTGGTCAGGTCACGGGTGAAGCGGCGGTACTCGGCGGGACTCATCATCCCCGCCTGGTTGAGTTCCAGGCCGACGAGCCGCTCCTGGCCATCCACGTCCTCGTAAACCGGCTCTGGCAAGCCCTGCAGCTCCTGCAACACGTGCGGCATGGACACGCCGGAGATCACCAGATTGTTGACCCCGAACGGCTGATTCTCGTCCTTGTAAAAGCTGTTGAGGAAAGTGTACACCCAGTCCGGACCATGCCGACGTGCGGTCATGGTCAAGTCCGGCGCCGGGGCACCGAACCAGTCTTGGGAGTCCTCCTGGCGCATGGCGTTGCGCATGACATCGACCGCCAGGGTTCCCGGCGTGAAGATCAGGAACTCCTCGACATCCTCATCGCTGAACCCCAGGTCGCGGGCGACGCGGTTGTACCGCATCAACTCGGCCTGGTGGCAGGCCATGCAATAGTTGGCAAAGGCCTGCGCACCACGCTGCAGGGACTCCTTGTCATGGGGGTCCACGTCCGCACTCAGCTTGCCATTCACCGGTGCCGCGCCGACGGCGAATGCCGGCACCAGGACAAGCGTCAGGATCATCAGGTATTTCTTCATGGCATTGTCACCCTTTCCGGTACCGGCTTGGTCTTCTCGAGCCCGAAATAGGTGTAAACCCAGAGGAACACGAAGAAGCCGAAATAGATGGCAGTAAAGATTCGCGCCAGTATCGTATACAGGCCGGTCGCCGGCTGCAGGCCGAGATAACCCAGCACGACGAAGCTGATGAAGAACAGTATCACGGCAACCTTGAAGCCCAGGCCACGATAGCGGATCGAGCGCACCCGGCCCCGGTCAAGCCAGGGCAGGAAGAACAGGATCGCCACTGCGGCACCCATGACCACGACCCCGCCAAAGCTGTCCGGAATCGCCCGCAACATCGCGTAATGCGGCGTGAAGTACCAGACCGGTGCGATATGGTCCGGCGTGACCTGCGGATTCGCAGGCTCGAAGTTCGGCGCCTCGATGAACAGGCCGAAGAATTCCGGCACGTAAAACACCACGATCGAGAAGAAAATCAGGAACACGATCAGGCCGAAGGTATCCTTCACCGTATAGTACGGATGGAACGGAATGCCGTCCTTCGGGTTGCCATTGGCATCCTTGTTCTTCTTGATCTCGATCCCGTCCGGGTTGTTCGACCCGACTTCGTGCAGCGCCAGGATGTGCGCCACAACCAGGCCGATGATGACCAGCGGCAGGCCGATCACATGCAGCGCAAAGAAGCGGTTGAGCGTGATCTCCGAGATCACGTAGTCACCGCGTATCCAAAGCGCCAGCTGGTCACCGATGACCGGGATCGCACCAAACAGGGAGATAATGACCTGGGCGCCCCAGAAGGACATCTGCCCCCAGGGCAGCATGTAGCCGAAGAATGCCTCGGCCATCAGCGAGACATAGATCAAAACGCCGAACACCCAGAGCAGTTCCCGCGGCTTCTGGTAGGAGCCGTACAGCAGCGCCCGCGCCATGTGCAGATAGACCACGACGAAGAACGCCGAGGCACCAGTGGTGTGGATGTAGCGGATCAACCAGCCCCAGTCCACGTCCCGCATGATGTACTCCACCGACTCGAAGGCGCGGTCGGCGGAGGGCTGGTAGTTCATGGTCAGCCAGATGCCGGAGAGGATCTGGATCACAAGGACCACCAGCGCCAGGGAACCGAAGTAGTACCAGAAATTGAAGTTTTTCGGTGCGTAGTACTGACCGACGTGCTCATTCCACATCTTGGTCGCCGGGAAGCGCTCGTCCACCCAGCCCATCAGGCCACCGCTGCTGCCTCTGGTCTCGCTCATTTAGACATCTCCCTCGTCTTCGCCGATGAGCACCGTGTTGTCATCAATGAAATGATACGGCGGCACTTCCAGGTTCAGCGGTGCCGGCACCCCCGAGTACACCCGGCCGGCCAGGTCGAAGTAGGAACCATGGCAGGGGCAGAAGAAGCCACCGAGCCATTCCCGCTCGATGCCGGCCGGCCGCTCATCGGGCCGGAACAGCGGCGAACAGCCCAGGTGGGTACACAGGCCCACCATGACCATGATCTCCGGCTTGATCGAGCGGTGCTTGTTCTGCGCGTACTCCGGCTGCTGTGGCTGATCCGAATCCGGATCGCGCAACAGGCCATCAAGCTTTTCCAGATCGCTCACGTTCTCGTCGGTGCGCTTGAACACCCACACCGGATTACCCCGCCACTTGACGTTGATCAACTGGCCCGGTTCCAACTGCGAAATATCGACTTCCACCGGTGCGCCGGCGGCCTGGGCGCGGGCACTCGGATTCCAGTACGAAAGAAACGGGACCGCCAAGAAGGCTGCACCTACACCACCGACCACACCTGTTGCTGCGGTCAGGAAGCGGCGTCTGCTCTTGTCTGCGCCATCCTGATTCATCTGGGACTCCTGCTTGGATATAAGCGATTTCGGCCTGATGCCGAAGAACGGCCCGGGTTCGGAAGGAAGGCCGGGTAAAGCGGACACGCGCCAACCCGTGTCCCTCGCGGACACGGCGCGTAAGGATCCAACATCCGCCGTTTCCGGTCAAGGCCAACGACGGAAATGGGGCCTGGCGACGCGCTTCATGCTAAGGTTTCGGCCTACCGGTCGAGACCGGTAGACGGCACGTCAAGCCCAGACCGCAGGCCACGTCGGTCATGCTTCGGGCCGCCGCGGCCTCGGGCCGTTCAAGCCGGCCGGGCCTCTCGTCCAGCGCGGGCGCATCGCCCACGCATGATTTCTGCAAGCCGCGTGGAAACCTCGGAACCCAGGACTGTCGACCATGCAAGCCCGTCGCCTCGCACGCTTCCTGCTGAGTTACATTCTACTCGGTGCCGTCGTGGCTGCCATCATTCTCTGGCTGTTCCCGGATTGGCAGGGTACCGGCTTTCCGTCCCGCGTTGTCGAAGTCCAGGAAGCGCCCAGCGAACGGCTGGCGGACGCCGTCGGAAGGCCGCAAGCCGGGCCGGTGTCCTATGCCGACGCCGTGGACCTGGCAGCGCCGGCCGTGGTGAACATCTTCACCAGCAAGCGCATCAGCCGCCAGGATCATCCGCTTTACGACGACCCGATGTTCCGCCATTTCTTCGGCGAGGACGATGAGGGTGAGCGGCGGCGCCCCGAGCCGACCGAGACCAACCTGGGTTCGGGGGTGATCGTCAGTGACGGTGGCTTCATCCTGACCAACAACCATGTCATCGACGGCGCGGATGAAATCCAGGTAGCACTGGCCGATGGCCGTTCCACGGATGCCGAGGTCGTGGGTACGGATCCGGAAACCGACCTCGCGGTGTTGCGCATCCGGATGCAGGACCTGCCGGTGATCACACTGGGCCGCTCCGAGGAAGCCCGCGTCGGCGATGTGGTGCTGGCCATCGGCAACCCGTTCGGGGTCGGCCAGACCGTGACCCAGGGCATCGTCAGCGCGACGGGCCGCAGCCAGTTGGGCCTGTCCACCTTCGAAAACTTCATACAGACCGACGCGGCGATTAACCCGGGTAATTCCGGCGGCGCGCTGATCAATGCCCGCGGTGACATGGTCGGCCTGAACACCGCGATATTCTCCGGCTCCGGCGGCTCCCACGGCATTGGTTTCGCGATCCCCGCGGAGCTGGCCCAGGGCGTGATGGAGAGCATTATCGAAACCGGACGCGTGGTGCGTGGCTGGGCCGGCGTCGAAGTCCAGAACCTGACCCGACAACTCGCCGAATCCTTCCAGCTGGATCGTCCTCGCGGGGTGCTGGTGGCCGGCATCATGCGCGGCGGACCGGCCGACCGTGCGGGCCTGCGGCCGGGTGACCTGATTCTGGCCATCGAGGGCGAGGAAATCGACAACGCGCAGGATCTGCTGCGGCTGGTGACCGAGCAGGCCCCGGGGCAGACAATTCAGTTCAGGGGCCTCAGCGACGGCGAGCGGGCAGACTGGGAGCTTCGGGTGCGGGAGCGACCGCGGATCGAGGACCTGCGATAGCAGGCCAGCGCAAGCCGGCGTTTGCCTCAGCCTTCGCCTACCGCGGCCAGCGCGTCGACGAAGGCCCGGTTTTCCCCGGTGCTGCCCACGGTCACGCGCAGGCAGTCGTGCAGCAGGGGATGACTGCCATCCAGGCACTTGATCAGGATGCCGGACTCACGCAGCCGGGCATGAATCGTCGCGGCCGATCCACTGCGGCTGCGGAAGGTGATGAAATTGGCACGGCTGGGCCAGGCCTTGACGACCGCCGGCAGCCGTTGCAGTTGCTCCAGCAGCAACTCCCGGTCGGCACGGATACGCGCCGTCTGCTCCTCCAGCAAGGTCTCGTGCTCCAGCGCGAACAAGGTGCTGCGCTGTGTCAGCGTATTGATGTTGTAGGGCAAGCGGCACTTTTCCAGTTCCCGGATCCAGGCCGGCTGCGCCACCAGGAAGCCGAGCCTCAGGCCGGCCAGCCCCATCTTCGACAAGGTCCGCATCACCAGCAGTTGCGGCCGGTCGGGCACCAGGTCGATAAAGCTCTCGCCGCAGAATGCATGGTAGGCCTCATCCAGTACCACGACGCCGGGAGCCAGATCGAGGATTTCCCTGACCTGCTCCGCATCGAAGGCATTGCCGGTCGGATTGTTCGGATAGGCCAGATAGATGATTGCCGGCCGACACTCGGCAATTGCCCTTCGCATTGCCGGCATGTCCAGCGCGAAATCCTCGCCCCGTAGCGGAACCTCGACAAACTCCATGCCGGTGAAGCCGGCGATCAGCCGGTACATGGCGAAGCCCGGCCCCGGGCTGAGCACGGTACGGGACTCGCCGCCAAGGGCCATGCCCAGCAACTGAATCAGCTCATCGGAACCGTTGCCCAGCAGCAGATCTGCCGCATCGGGGATGGCCTGACTGCGCCGCAGCGCGGCCTTCAGATCCGCGGCCTGCGGATCCGGATAGCGATTGATCTCGGCATCGCGCAGGGCACCAAGCCACTGTTCCCGCACTGCCTGTGGCCAGCTGTACGGGTTCTCCATCGCGTCGAGCTTGATCAGGCCACGTGCCGGGGGCACATGGTAGGCACGCATCTCCTGCACCGCCGGACGGACCAGTGCACGGATCAGCGCATCCGCCTCAGTGCTCGGCATCCGCCGCCTCCACGCGGTAGTCGGCGGAGCCCGCATGGGCATCCAGCCCCTCGGCCCGGGCTAGTACGGCGGCAGGCCCACCGAGGTAGGCGGCGCCCGCGGAGGTGCAATGAATCAGGCTGCTACGCTTCTGGAAGTCGTAGACCCCGAGCGGCGAGGCAAACCGCGCCGTGCGCGAGGTCGGCAACACATGATCCGGACCGGCACAGTAGTCGCCCAGGACCTCGGCCGTATGCCGCCCCAGGAAAATCGCGCCGGCATGGCGAATGCGTTCTGCCATCCGTTCCGGCTGCGCCACAGACAGCTCCAGATGCTCCGGGGCCACGAAGTTGACCACCTGTTCGGCCTCCACCAGGTCACGCACGCAGATCAGCGCACCGCGGCCGGCGAGGGAGGCCCGGATGATGTCGGATCGCTCCATGCCCGGCAGCATGCGTTCGATCGCCTGCTGCACCTCGTCCAGATAGCGGGACTCGGGGCAGACCAGGATGGCCTGGGCATCCTCGTCGTGCTCGGCCTGGGAGAACAGGTCCATCGCGATCCATTCGGGGTCGGTCTGACCGTCACAGACCACGAGGATTTCCGAAGGCCCGGCGATCATGTCGATGCCGACGGTGCCGAACACCCGCCGCTTTGCTTCGGCAACAAAGGCATTGCCGGGGCCGACGATCTTGTCCACCGCCGGCACCGTCTCGGTGCCATAGGCCAGCGCCGCCACGGCCTGTGCGCCACCGATCATGAACACCCGGTTGACGCCGGCCAGCCAGGCGGCGGCCAGCACCATCGGCTCCAGCTTGCCGTCGGGAGCCGGCACCACCATGACAATGTCCTCGACGCCGGCCACCTTGGCCGGCAGCGCGTTCATCAGCACCGACGACGGATAGGCCGCCTTGCCCCCGGGCACATACAGGCCAACCCGATCCAGCGGCGTGACCTTCTGGCCCAGCACGGTGCCGTGGCCGTCGTCGTAGCGGAAATCCTCGATTTTCTGCCGTTCGGCATAAGCGGTGATGCGCCGGGCAGCGAATTCCAGTGCCTCCCGTTGCTCCGCCGGCAATTCCTCGAACGCCGCACGCAGGTGTTCCACCGGCAACTCCAGTTCCGCGACGCTGCCCGCCTTCAAGCGATCGAACTTTTCCGTATAACGAAGCACTGCGGCATCACCCTCCCGCCGCACCGCCTTGAGAATATCGCGCACCACGCCCTCAACCCGGTGTTCATGGGCGTCATCCCAATCCGTGAGGCGACGCAGGGCATCCCAGAAATCGGGCTGCGTTGTGCTCAGTCGGGTGATATCCACCATGCTGTGTCCCTCGCTGACTCAGGCCGCACCAAGGCGTTGTTCCAGTTTTTCCAGGAACGCCTTGATCGGCTTGTGTTTAAGCTTCATCGACGCCCGGTTGACCACCATACGCGAGCTGATGTCCGCAATATGTTCCAGCGGCACCAGTCCATTCGCCTCCAGCGTACGTCCGGTGTCGACCAGGTCCACGATCAAATCCGCCAAACCGGCGATCGGCGCCAGTTCCATCGAGCCGTACAGCTTGATGGTTTCCACCTGGCGCCCCTGCTCGGCAAAATAACGCCGGGTAATGTTGACGAACTTGGTCGCTACCCGCAGCGTGCCCGGCCGCCGATGGGCGTCCGGGAAGCCGGCCACCATCAGCCGGCAACGGGCGATGCCCAGGTCCAGCGGTTCATACAGGTCGTCACCGCCGTGTTCCATCAGCACGTCCTTGCCGGAGACTCCCAGGTCCGCGGCACCGTACTGCACGTAGGTCGGCACATCCGTGGCCCGCAGCACCACCAGCTTGACCCCGGGGTCCGTGGTGTCGAGCACCAGCTTGCGGCTGCGCGCCGGATCGTCCACCGGCTCGATGCCGGCGGCGGCCAGCAGCGGCAGCGTATCCTCCAGAATCCGCCCCTTGGACAGGGCGATGATCAGGTGTTCAGTCATCGGTTTGCATTCCCGCCTCTCAATCCGGCACGCGACGGATCTCGGCGCCAAGCTGCGCAAGTTTCTCTTCAATACATTCATAACCGCGATCGATATGGTAGATCCGGTCGACCAGCGTCTCGCCCTCCGCCACCAGCCCCGCCAGGACCAGGCTGGCCGAGGCGCGCAGGTCCGTGGCCATGACCGGTGCGCCGGTCAGGAGCGGCACACCCTGACTGAAGGCGGTGTTGCCTTCAAGCCGGATATCGGCGCCCATGCGCTGCATCTCCAGCACGTGCATGAAGCGATTCTCGAACACGGTCTCGGTGATGGTTGCCGCACCCTCGGCTACCGCGTTAAGCGCACAAAACTGGGCCTGCATATCGGTCGGGAAAGCCGGGTAAGGCGCCGTTCGCAGGCTCACCGCCCTGGGCCGGCGGCCATCGCGCATTTCCAGTTCGATCCAGTCCGGCCCAACCGTGATCGTAGCCCCGGCCTCGCGCAGTTTGGCCAGCACCGCATCCACCAGATCCGCCCGGGTCTCGCGGAGCCGAACCCGACCACCGGTGATCGCCGCCGCCACCAGGTAGGTCCCGGTTTCGATCCGGTCAGGCAGCACATCGTATCGGCGCCCCTCCAGCCGCTCGACACCCTCGATCACGATGGTGTCGGTACCGGCGCCGGTGATCTGCGCGCCCATGGCATTGAGGCATTCGGCCAGGTCCACCACTTCCGGTTCCCGGGCCGCGTTCTCGATGATGGTCCGGCCATCGGCCAGCGTCGCCGCCATCATCAGGTTTTCGGTGCCGGTGACAGTGACCATATCCATGACGATCCGCGCGCCATGCAGTCGCTTGGCGCGTGCCTTGATGTAGCCGGCTTCGACCTGGATATCGGCGCCCATACGAGTCAGTCCGTCGATGTGCAGATTGACCGGCCGGGAGCCGATCGCACAGCCACCCGGCAGCGACACATCGGCGCGGCCGAACCGGGCCAGCAGCGGACCCAGCACCAGGATCGAGGCGCGCATGGTGCGCACGAGCTCATACGGTGCGAAGCAGCTGGTCAGCGTTCGCGGATCAACCTCGATGCGCATGCGCTCATCGACGGTCAAGCGCACGCCCATGCGCCCCAGCAACTCCATGGTCGTGGTGATGTCATGCAAGTGCGGTACGTTGCCAATGCTCATCGGACCATCGGCCAGCAGCGCTCCGGCAAGGATCGGCAGGGCCGCATTCTTGGCACCGGAAATGCGGATGCTGCCGTCAAGGCGGCGACCGCCGTTGATAATCAGCTTTTCCATGTTCGGATGTCTGTGCTCGGAATCGGGCGGCGGGATTGCCGCGAAGCCGCGCCCGGGATTCGCCTCGCCCCGGTTGCAGGCCGTTCTGTTGCGGGGAGCGGATTCAGCCCTGCTGCTGGTCCCATTCGGCCGGTGTCAGCAAGCGCGTCAGGGACAGCGCATGCAACGCCCCTGAATCCATCTGTTCCCTGACCGCCT
Organism: Methylonatrum kenyense; assembly: GCF_023195885.1. Classification (GTDB taxonomy): domain Bacteria; phylum Pseudomonadota; class Gammaproteobacteria; order Nitrococcales; family Aquisalimonadaceae; genus Methylonatrum; species Methylonatrum kenyense. The sequence continues at coordinate 148,867 of NZ_JALPKO010000005.1, read as the reverse complement.
CATTCACCAGCCGGTGCCGGGCCAGCAGCGGCTGGCCCTCGAACGCCGGGCAGACCACCACGGCCTGAAAATGCTGGCCATCACCACTGACCTCGGCGAACGAGCCATCCAGTCCCGACTCGATCAGTCTTTTGACCTGTTCCGGTTCCATCATGCTTGCAACTCCTGTTGTTCCGAATCGGCTGCCGGCACATCAAGTGCCAGGATCTCTCGCACACCGCAGGTCCCCGCGATGGCCCGGATCTGCTCCGGCACGCGCGTGAACGTCACTGCTCCGCCCTGCTGCCGGGCACGCCGAACCCAGGCCAGCAGAAAGGCAACGCCGGCACTATCCGACCGCTGCACCGCCTGCAGGTCAAGCGCGGTGGCAGCCGAAAAATCCACGTCCCGTTCGGCCTGTCGCCAGAGGGCTGTTACCGACTGAAACCCCAGCTCACCGCGCAGCGCGTAGCCCTGGCCGTCCACCCGGACCAGCTCTCCCGTGCCCTCAGTCGTCATCGCCGCCATCACCCATGCTGGTCAGGAAACGTCCGATCAGTCGTTCCAGCACCAGCGCCGACTGGGTCAGCGTGATTTCGTCGCCGTCCTCAAGGTAGAAATCAAGCCCGCCCGGGTCCAACGCAATGTACTGTTCACCCAGCAACCCCGAGGTATAGATCGAGGCGCCCGTGTCTTCCGGAATCTCGTTGAAATCGCGTCGGATGGTCACCGTGACCACCGCGTCGAAGCTACGCGGATCCAGCTCGATGGACTTGACCCGGCCGACCTGGACCCCGGACATCGTCACCGGCGCACGTTCGCGCAAGCCACCGATGTTATTGAAGCGCAGGTGCACATCGTAACCGTCCACGGTCTGAAACAGCGGGATATTGCTGACCTGCATGGCCAGTCCCAGCAGGGCCGCAAAACCGGCCGCGACAAACAGCCCGACCCAGATTTCGACGCTACGTGCCATGTTCATGTGCTACCCCGACTCAGCCGAACATCAGCGCGGTGAGGACAAAGTCCAGTCCCAGCACTGCCAGTGAAGTGTGTACCACGGTGCGTGTCGTGGCGCGGCTCACGCCTTCCGCCGTGGGTTCCGCATCATAGCCTTCGTAAACCGCAATCCAGCTCGCGACAAAGCCGAACACCAGGCTCTTGATCACGCCGTTCATCACGTCGTCGCGGAAATCCACGGCGGATTGCATCTGCCCCCAGAACGGCCCTTCATCCAGCCCCAGGGCGCCAACACCGACCACATAGGCCCCCATGATGCCGAGAAAACTGAAGATCGCTGCCAGCAGGGGCATGGAGATGAACCCCGCCAGCAGGCGTGGCGCAATCACACGCCGCATCGGATCCACCGCCATCATCTCCATGCTGGACAACTGCTCGGTGGTTTTCATCAGGCCGATCTCGGCGGTCAGCGCCGAACCGGCGCGTCCTGCAAAAAGCAGCGCCGTGACCACTGGTCCGAGTTCGCGCAGCAGCGACAACGCCACCAGCACACCAAGCGAGTCCTGGGCACCAAAGTTGACCAGGGTGTTGTAGCCCTGCAACGCAAGCACCGCGCCAACAAAGGTGCCCGAGACGACGATAATGATCAGCGACAGCACCCCGATCGAATAGATCTGCGCGACCACCAGCCCCGGGCGCAGAATCAGCCCGGGAAGCCCAACCAGGGCATGCCAGAGGAACAGGCAGCCGCGACCGATACGGGCGAGCACGCCCAGCGTCGAGCGGCCGATGCGCGAGAAGAAATCCGTCATCGCCGGGTGTCCAGCAAATCGTCGGCCAGCGAGTCTGCCGGATAATGGAACGGTACCGGCCCATCCGGCAGCCCGTGCATGAACTGGCGGACCCATTCGGACTCCGACGCCATCAGCTGCTCGGGGCTGCCCGACTCCACCACCCGTCCCTGGGAGATCACGTAGATCAAGTCGGCGATTCGGGCAGTCTCGGCAACGTCATGGGAGACGATGACGCTGGTCAGCCCGAGGGCGTCATTCAGGGTCCGGATCAGCGTCACCAGCGCGCCCATGGAGATCGGATCCTGCCCCGCGAACGGTTCGTCATACATGATGATGGCCGGATCCAGGGCAATCGCACGGGCAAGTGCCACACGCCGCGCCATACCGCCGGACAGCTCCGCCGGCATCAAATCACGGGCGCCCCGCAGGCCAACGGCCTGCAGTTTCATCAACACCAGATCACGGATCAGTGGCTCAGGCAGATCGGTGTGCTCACGCAGCGGGAAAGCCACGTTCTCGAACACATTGAGGTGCGTGAACAGGGCACCGCTCTGGAAAAGCAGCCCCATCCGCCTGCGCAGCCGGTAAAGCTGCCGGTGCCGCAACTGATGCACCGTTTCATCGCCAACGCGGACCTCTCCCGCATCCGGACGCAACTGGCCGCCGATCAAACGCAGCAAGGTTGTCTTGCCGGTACCACTCGGACCCATGATCGCGGTAACCGAACCGCGGGGAATGCGGATGTCGACTCCGTCGAAAATCACGTTGCGGCCGCGCGAGAAATGCAGATTGCGGATATCGACGATGCAATCGTCGGCAGAGTCTGAGGCGGCCATGGGTTTCCGTGATCGAGCGCGCAGTCGGAGAATGGCGGTCGAGTATCTGTGAAGGGCAGAAACGAGTCAAATCAAGGGCTGGCGGAGATTTTTCGACAACGCCGGGAGTCGCGCAGCGCAATTTCGGTGGGAAACGCGGATCTGTTCGCCTGCTATGATCCGCGCAGACCGCAGGAATTCCGGAGCAGATCTTGAGCGATGTAAACCGAACCGACCGCGGACCACCCCCGATCGACGACAGCTGCATGCTGGAACTGGCGCGCAGTGTGCTCGAACTGGAAGCCGACGCGGTGCGCGGACTCATCGCGCGCCTGGATCACGACTTTGCCCGCGCCTGCCACCACCTGCTGACCTGTCGCGGTCGCATCGTGGTACTCGGCATGGGTAAATCCGGGCATATCGGCGGCAAGATCGCCGCCACCCTTGCCAGCACCGGCTCACCAGCCTTTTTCGTGCATCCCGGCGAGGCCAGCCACGGCGACCTCGGCATGCTCACCCGCGATGACGCGGCACTGGTATTGAGCAACTCCGGAGAAACCGGTGAACTGGTCACGATACTGCCGTTGATCAAGCGTCTCGGGATTCCGCTGATCACCTTGACCGGCAATCCGCGTTCGACGCTGGCCGGGGCGGCCACTTTCAATATCGATGTCAGCGTACCGCAGGAAGCCTGCCCGCTGAATCTGGCGCCAACGGCCAGCACTACCGCCGCCCTGGCCATGGGCGACGCGATCGCCATTGCATTGCTCGAGGCCCGGGGCTTCACCGCCGAGGACTTCGCCCGCTCGCATCCGGGCGGACGGCTTGGCCGGCGCCTGCTGTTGCTGATTGACGATCTGATGCATACCGGCGAGCGAATTCCTCGTGTCGCCTCCGGAGCCCCGCTGCGGGATGCGCTGGTGGAAATGAGCCGGAAGGGCCTGGGCATGACCGCGGTCGTGGATGACGACGACCGTCTCGCCGGCATCTTTACTGACGGTGACCTGCGCCGCAGCCTGGACCAGGGTATTGACGTGCACGAGGCACGGGTCAGTGAACTGATGACCACCGGCCCGCGCACCATACGCCGAGGCGCCTTGGCCGCCGAGGCACTGCGGCTCATGGAAACTCACAAGATCAACGCCCTGGTGGTCACCGACGACAAGGACCGCGTGGTCGGCGCGCTGAACATGCACGACCTGCTGCGCGCCGGGGTGGTGTAATGGCTGATCCGCAATCGAGCCTGGTGCCGCTACCCGACGAGACCCTGCTGCGGCGGGCCGGACGTATCCAGCTGCTGGTCCTGGACGTGGACGGCGTACTGACCGACGGCACCCTCTGGTATGGCGAGACCGGGGAGGCGGTCAAGGCGTTCAACAGCCTGGACGGGCTGGGTATGACGCTGCTGAAACGCGAGCAGATAGCCGTCGCTTTCCTCAGTGCCCGCGACTCGGCGCCGCTACGACAACGGGCCGGCGAGCTTGGCGTCACCCATCTGCTGCTGGGGCGTCATGACAAGGCCGAAGCCTGGCAGGGACTGCTCCGAAAACTCGATATCACGGCCGAGCAGGCGGCCTATGCGGGTGACGACCTGATCGACCTGCCGGTGCTACGCCGGGCAGGACTGGCGATCACGGTCCCGAACGGGCACCCTGCCCTGCGCCAATATTGTCACTGGTGTACCGAACGCCGCGGGGGCCAGGGTGCCGTGCGCGAAATCTGTGAACTGCTGCTGGCCGGCCGCGGTCGACTGGATGCTGTAGTCCGGAGTTACGCGGATGCCTGAAAAGCCGACCCTGCGATCACCGCAGCGCCGCCTGTTTCCATGGGTGGTGGGCGTGTTGCTGGTGGTGGTCGGCTGGCTGGTGCTGGATGAGCAGATGCGGCCAACCGCGCCAACCGACGTGACCCGCGAGGAGGAAACGGAGCGCCAGCCTGACTATTTCATCGAGGACTTCCACAGCATTTCACTGGACGAGACCGGCGAACCCGCCTGGGAATTGCGCGGCCCGCGCATGGTACATTTTATTGATGAGGACCTCTGGACCATCGACTCTCCGGACATGCTCTACCATGTGGAGCGCGGTGAGCCATGGCGGCTGAGGTCGGATTCGGGCCGCGCCTGGTCGGCGCTCACCGAAGCCGTGCTGGAAGGCGATGTGCTGGCCAGCCGCGAAGCCGGTGAAGACAATGACTGGGCGGAGCTTGAAACCACGGAAGCCTGGCTCTATCCGCAGGAGCGCCTGGTACAGACCCAGAAGCCGGCAACGTACCGGACCCGCGGCGCGGTCGTCGATGGGGTGGGTGCACGAGGCGCGCTGGCGGTCAACCGTATCAACCTGCTATCCGAAGTGAGATCCCGCTATGCGCCGGAATCCGAGTAACCAGAACCGATCGCCATTTCGGCGACCCGCCGTCGGCGCCGCCCTGCTGCTGGCAATGCTGACGCTGGGTTCGGTTGCCACGGCCGACCAGAGCAGGCAGCCCATCTATCTCGATTCGGACACCGCCGAGCTGGACAACACGACCGGCACCAGTGTCTACACCGGCGATGTTGTCATGACCCAGGGCGTCAGGCGGGTGACCGGGGACAAGATGACCGTCTACACCACCGAGAACCGCCAGGTCCGGCGGATCGTGGTTGAGGGGCGGCCCGCAGTCTGGATCGAACGCCCCGCAGAGGAAGGCGAGTTGCTGAAAGGCGAGGCGCCGCGCATGGAATACCATGCGCAGGGACCAGAGCGGGTCATGCTGTTCGAGGGCGGCACCGTCACCCAGGGACGCAACACGGTGACCGGCGAAACCGTGGAATACGATCTGGAGACCGAGATCGCCAAGGCGCGCGGCAAGGACAGTCGGGAGCGGACCCGGATCACCTTCTTCCCCGAGGACGACAACGGCGACGAATGAGTACCCTCCGCGTCGTCGACATCAGCAAGGCCTACCGCCGACGCCGCGTGGTGGAAAATGCCTCTTTGCACGTCAGCAGCGGTGAAGTCGTCGGCCTGCTGGGTCCGAACGGTGCAGGCAAGACCACCTGCTTCTACATGATTGTCGGCCTGGTGCCCGTGGATGGCGGTGAGATCCTGCTGGATGACCAGGACATCACCGGGCTGGCGATCCACACCCGGGCGCGCCGTGGAGTCGGTTACCTGCCGCAGGAAGCCTCGATATTCCGCAAACTCAGCGTGATGGACAATCTGCTGGCAATCCTCGAGACACGACCGGAACTCGATGCAAGACGACGTCGGGACCGGGCACTGGAACTGCTGGAGGAATTCAACGTCGCCCACCTGCAGGACCAGGTCGGGATCAGCCTCTCCGGCGGTGAACGGCGGCGCGTGGAGATCGCCCGAGCGCTGGCGGCCGACCCGCGTTTCATCCTGCTGGATGAACCCTTCGCCGGTGTCGACCCGATCTCGATTGGCGACATCCAGGACATCATTCGCCACCTCGCGGAGCGGGGCATCGGCGTCCTGATCACCGACCACAATGTCCGGGAGACCCTGGGCATTTGCGGCCGCGCTTACATCCTCGGCGAAGGACGCATCATCGCCGAAGGCGACGCGCCCACGATACTGGCCAACCAGAAAGTGCGGGACGTCTACCTTGGTGAAACCTTTCGCCTTTGACGGACCACGAATCGCTGCGAAGGCCTGCGTCGGGATGCGGCTCCCCCTCACCGCCAGGGGCGTGCCAAATGCCGCCGGACAGGCACCGCGCCTTGCCAGATGACCAAAACCGGTCTCGGACGCAGACGCGGGAATAGATCAGTGTTTCCCTAGCAGGCAAGAGTCGGGCCAACTATTCAACAGCAGCCGCTATTCAGCTAACATAGCAAGCTATGCGAATTCACTCGCCGGCCTGTCATCGATATCCCTTGCTGCAGCGGCCTGCCGTTCCGCTGCTGTGCGCATGGCCATGCATGCCGTCATCGGGAGTCGCTGTCGCATGAAGCAATCGTTGCAGCTCCGCCTCGGTCAGACGCTGACGATGACCCCACAGTTGCAGCAGGCGATACGCTTGCTGCAACTGTCAACGCTGGAGTTGCACATGGAAGTGCAGCAGGCACTGGATTCGAACCTGATGCTGGAGCCTGCCGACGACAGCGATGACGGCGTCGAGGAACGCGAGGCGGAAGCCAACGGCGAGGATAAGAGCGAGAGTGCTAAAGCGGAGACCGCGCAGGCGGACAGTGTCCGGGATGCGGCCGAACGCGAGGTCGATGAACGCAGCAGTTCCGCCAGCAGTGACGATATCCCCAAGGATCTGCCACTGGATTCCGACTGGGGTGACATCTACGACGGCACCACATCGTACAGTGCGCCTGCGCCTGACGAGGACGGACGCGACGCCTGGGAAAACCAGACCACGACAGGCCGCAACCTGCAGGATCACCTGCGCGAACAGGCAAGTCTGGCCCGATTGTCGGAACGGGACATGGCGATTGCCGAGGCCATCATCGATTCCGTGCGCGACGACGGCTATCTGTGCAACGGTCTCGATGACATCCGCAGTGCCCTGCCCGAGGACTGGCTGGTGGAAACCGACGAAATCGAGGCCGTCCGCCACCTGATTCAACGCTTCGATCCGCTGGGCGTGGCCTCGCTGGATCCGCGCGAGGCGCTGTTGCTGCAGCTGGACAGGCTGGATCCTGATACACCCTGGCTCAGCGAGGCGCGGCAACTGGTCGACCAGCACCTCGACCTGCTTGCCAGCCGACAGACGGCACAGCTGCTGCGCCGTCTGAAACTGCGCCAGGAAGACCTTTCCGAGGTCCTGGCACTGGTCCGCACGCTGGACCCGCGGCCCGGTTCCCAGATCAGTGACAGCACCGCCGAGTATGTCATCCCCGATGTCTATGTACGGCGGGACAAGGATGACTGGCGCGTCGAATTGAACCCGGAGGCAGCCCCGCGGGTGCGGGTCAACAGCTACTACGCCAGCCTGGTGCGGCGCGCCGACAACAGCCAGGACAACAGCACCATGCGGCAGCATCTGCAGGAGGCCCGATGGTTCATCAAGAGCCTGCGCAGCCGCAATGACACCCTGCTGAAGGTGGCGACCTGTATCGTGCGCCACCAGCGTGAGTTCTTCGAGCACGGCGAAGAGGCAATGAAACCGCTGGTGTTGCGTGAAGTGGCCGAGGAAGTGGAAATGCACGAGTCCACGATCTCCCGGATCACCACTTCGAAATACATGCACACCCCCCGCGGCACCTTCGAATTCAAGTATTTCTTTTCCAGCCATGTGCATACCGTCGACGGTGATGAATGCTCCGCCACCTCGATCCGCGCCCGCATTCGGCGGCTTATCGGTGAAGAGAACCCGGCAAAACCGTTGAGCGACAGTCGACTTGCCGACATCCTCAAGCAGGAGGGCATTAATGTCGCGCGGCGGACTGTGGCAAAGTATCGGGAAGCGATGTCGATTGCCTCGTCCAACGAACGCAAACGGATCGCTTGACCCGGCGGAACCCGCTTGCCGGAGCAACAAGCCAGGAGCCGCAACGCGGTTTCGGTGCGTACCAAGGAGAGCAGAATGCAGATCGACGTGACCGGACACCATGTGGACCTCACCGATTCCCTGAACGATTACGTCTCGCAGAAGTTCGATCGACTGGAACGTCACTTCGATAATGTCGTGGATGTCCACGTGATCCTGACCGTGGAAAAGATCCAGCAGAAGGCCGAAGCCACGGTCCAGATCAGCGGCGCACGGCTGTTTGCCGACTCTGTCGCGGATGACATGTACGCTGCCATCGACGGCCTCGTGGACAAGCTCGACCGGCAGGTCAAGAAACACAAGGAAAAGCTGACGGACCATCATCGTAGCGAAGGCGCCCAGGCGAAGGCGCTCGGCGAGGAGTAAACTGCACCTCCGCCTGTTGCACGATGTGCTGATGGAACTCATACGCGGCCGGCCCGAATGCCCAGGCGACGGGCCGGCCTTCTACTTGGGGGTAGCCTCAGCCTGCCCGCCACGGCCCGGGATACCTGACTCAGCATGATCAAGATCGCCGACCTGATAACCCCGGAACGTGTTGTCTGCGATGCCGACGTCAGCAGCAAGAAACGGGGACTGGAACTGCTCAGCGAACTGGTTGCCGAGCGCGACTCTGAGCTGCAGTCCACCGCCATCTTCAACAAGCTGATCAGCCGGGAGCGGCTCGGCAGCACGGGGCTGGGACACGGTGTGGCCATTCCGCATGCCCGGATCGAGGGAATGCCCAGTGCCTGCGCCGCCTTTATCAAGCTGCGCGAGGGAATCGATTTCGATGCCTTCGACCAGCAGCCCGTGGATATGCTGTTCAGCCTCGTGGTCCCGGAACACTTCACCGATGAACACTTGCAGATCCTGGCGCGCCTGGCCGAGATGTTCAGCGATGTAGCGTTCTGCCGGCAGCTGCGCGATTGCACTGACGACACGGCCCTGCACGGCCTGCTCGTGCAGTGGGATTCCGGCACGCGGGGTGACTGATACCGGCAAAAAACCGGTCCGGACCCGCCCGGGGATCCCGGGGACCTTGCTTGCCCTCGACGATCAGGGACTGCTGATTACCGGCGACAGCGGCGTTGGCAAGAGCCTGCTTGCCCTGGGACTGCTGGATCGGGGACATGCCCTGATCAGCGACGACCTGGTGGAACTGGAGGTCGACGGGGATACGCTGACGGGGCATTGCCCCACCACGCTAGAGGGTCGGCTGGAGGTCCGTGGGGTCGGCCTGGTGGATGTTCGCCAGCTGTTCGGCGGACGGGCCTGGCGCTCGAGCGTTCCCATCAGCCGGATCGTGCACCTGCAACACATCCAATCGCCGCAGGTCTGGCGCAGCTGGCCGCGCCCGGACGGGAGCCGGGACCACACGATTGTGCATGGCATTCGCTTGCCGCGACTGACCCTGCCGGCAGGCACTCACGGGGTTCCGCCGTTGGTGGTTGAAACCGGCTGGCGACATGACATGGCGGGAGCGGCGGGCGGAATCGACGATGCATAAACCGACACAGCTCTACATCATCAGCGGCCTGTCCGGTTCGGGCAAGACCGTCGCCCTGCACACGCTGGAGGACGCGGGCTTCTACTGCATCGACAATCTGCCGATCAGCATGCTCGGGCACCTGGGCAATTATCTGCAGCGTTTGCCAGCCGGTACCCGACGTCAGTTCGCGGTCGGCGTCGACGCGCGCAGCCAGCCCGAGGATCTGCAGCATTTCGGCAGCACACTGGATAGCCTGCGGGTCCAGGAGCTCGATCCCAGCATTGTCTTTTTCACCGCCCAGGAAACAACCCTGATTCGCCGCTTCAGCGAGACCCGCCGCCGACATCCGCTGAGCCAGAATGGCATCTCGCTGGCAGAAGCGATCCGCCAGGAGTGGGGGCGGCTGAGCGTCATACAGGGCGAGGCGGACCTGGTGATCGACACCAGCACCACCAATGTGCATCAACTGAGGGATCTGGTGCGCAAGCGCCTGACCGAATCACCACCCGGGGTGTCGATCCTGGTGCAGTCCTTTGGTTACAAGCACGGGATTCCGGTGGACGCCGATTTCGTGTTCGACATTCGCTGTCTACCCAACCCCCATTGGGAACCGGGGCTGCGGCGACAGACCGGCAAGGATGCGGAAGTCATCGCCTACCTGCAGCAGTCCGAGGATGTGCGATTGATGGAGCGCCAGATCCGAACCTTCCTTGAGCAGTGGATCCCTGCATTCGAGCGGGAGAATCGTAGCTACCTGACCGTGGCCATCGGCTGCACCGGCGGCCAGCATCGATCCGTTTACCTGGCGGAGCAGCTGGCCGCCCACTTCCGCTCGCTGCGGGGCGAACAGGTCAAGCTGATACACCGGGAGTTGCCATGCGGGTAAGCATTCTGCTGGTTACGCACAATAACTTTGGCCGGCTGCTGCTGGACACGGTGGTCGACACACTGGGCTTCTGTCCGCTGTATACGGAGTGCCTGACCATTGCCCAGGATTCGGATCCGGATGCCCAGGCAGAACGGGCCCGCGAATTGCTGGCCGGCCTCCCGCGCAGCAGCGGCGTTCTGATCCTGACGGATATCTATGGTGCCACACCGTGCAATCTGGCCTTGCGGTTGCAGGTCGCCGAAGCGGTGCGAATCGTCTCCGGCCTGAATCTGCCGATGCTGTTGCGCGTGTTCAATTACCCGAACCTGGATCTGGATGCCTTGACCGAAAAGGCCCTTAGCGGAGGAAGGGATGGCGTCATGCTGGTGGAATCGGAGCAGGCAAAACCATGAGCCGGGATCATCACCACCACGACAGCCCCGAGACCGATGGCCAGCTCTCCGAAGAGGTTGTCATCTGCAACAGGCTCGGGCTCCATGCCCGCGCGGCGGCACGTTTCGTGGCGGTCGCATCACGGTTCGAGGCCAGCATCCAGGTCATTCGCGAGCAACGGCAGGTCAACGGCAAGAGCATCATGGGCGTGATGATGCTGGCCGCCTGCAAGGGCACCCGACTGCGCCTGGAGGCCGAGGGGAAAGACGCACGGCAGGCGCTTGACGCCCTTTGCCAGCTGGTCGAGGCGGGTTTCGACGAGCAGAAATAAGCGAGGCCGGCCGACAACCGGCCTCCGCTATTTGCCGGCGACGGTCATCTGCTCGAACAACAACGAGCCCGTGATGATGCTGCCCCGCTCGTCCCGGTCCGCACCCACGGCCTGCAGACCCGCAAACATGTCTCGGAGATTCCCGGCAACGGTGATCTCCTCAACCGGATAGGCAATCTCGCCATTTTCGACCCAGAAACCGGCTGCACCCCGCGAATAATCACCGGTGACCAGATTGCCGCCCTGCCCCATCAACTCGGTCACCACCAGGCCGCTGTCCATGGTGCGCAGGAGCTGCGTGAAATCCTTGTCACCGGAGCGCACCTCCAGGTTATGCACCCCGCCGGCATGGCCGGTGGACTGGCGGCCGAGGCGCCGTCCGGCATAACTGTCCAGCAGGTATGTCTGCAAGCGGCCATCCTCGACCACGGTGCAGTCCCGGGTCGCCACGCCTTCGTCGTCGAAAGCGGCACTGGCAAGCCCCCGGGGCCGGTGGGGGTGCTCCTGCATCTGCACATGCGCCGGAAACACCTGCTCGCCCAGGCGATCCAGCAGGAACGAGGACTTGCGATACAGATTGCCGCCGCTGATCGCCCCCAGAAACTGGCCGATGACGCCCCGCGCCATCATCGGTGTGTACAGTACCGGCACCCGACCCGTCTGCAATCTCCTGCTGCCGAGCCGACTCGCAGCCCGCTCCCCTGCCCGCCGGCCGACGTCGGCCGGTGATTCCAGTTCATCCGCGCTGCGCGCCACACTGAACCAGTAGTCGCGCTGCATGCCGGCGTCGTCCCGGGCGATCGCTATACAGCTGACCCCATGCCGGGTGCCCCGCCGACTGCCAACGAAACCGTTGCTGTTCAGATAGACGCGGATTCCCTCCCCGGTGGTAACCGTCGCCGAGTCGCAATCACTGATTCGGCTATCCGCATCCCGCGCCGAAGCCTCGGCGGCAAGCGCCCGCTCGATGGCCTGGTCCGCGCTCAACGGCCAGGGATGGTGGAGGTCCAGGTCCGGAAAATCGGTTGCCAGCAGGGCCGGATCCGCCAGCCCCCTGGCCGGATCCTCGGAGGTATAGCGGGCGATGCTACAGGCAGCAGCCACCGTCGCCTGCAGCGAGCGCGGGGAAAAATCGGCCGTGCTCGCCGCACCGCTGCGCTGACCCATGTACACCACCACGGCCAGACTACGATCCCGCTCGTGTTCCAATGTGTCGACCTCACCACGGCGCACGCTGACCGACAGGCCGGTGCCGACACTGATCGAGGCTTCCGCGGCGCTCGCGCCCTGACCGCGGGCCTCTTCCAGAACCTGCTGGCCAATGGCTATCAGACGCTGCTCGTCAGCCAGCTGGGCGCCATTGACCGATTCGACGATCTCGTTCATCTCCGCTCCTGTTGATCCCTGATCGCGTTGGCTGCTCAGCCGCGCGTGCCACCGACCGTCAATGCGTCCACCTTCAGGGTTGGCTGTCCCACCCCGACCGGCACCAGCTGACCGTCCTTGCCGCAGGTGCCGATACCGCTGTCGAGTTCCATGTCGGAGCCGACCATGCTGACCCGGGTCAACACGTCAGGCCCGTTGCCGATCAGGGTTGCACCCTTGACCGGCCGCGTCACCTTGCCGTTCTCGATCAGGTAGGCCTCGCTTGCCGAAAACACGAACTTGCCGGAGGTGATATCCACCTGCCCGCCGCCGAAGTTCACCGCGTACAGACCGCGGTCCACGGAGCGGACGATGTCTTCCGGATCATGCGGCCCGGCCAGCATGTAGGTGTTGGTCATGCGCGGCATCGGCAGATGGGCATAGGACTGGCGCCGGCCGTTGCCGGTGGGGGAAACCCCCATCAGGCGGGCATTCATGCGGTCCTGCATATAGCCTTTGAGAATGCCGTTTTCAATCAGCGTGGTGCATTGGCTGGGCTCACCCTCGTCATCCACATTCAGGGAACCGCGCCGGTCTGTCAGCGTGCCGTCGTCGACCACCGTGCAGTACTCCGAGGCCACCCGGTCACCGAGCCGCCCGGCGAAGGCCGAAGTCCCCTTGCGGTTGAAATCGCCTTCCAGGCCGTGACCGATGGCCTCGTGCAGCAAAATACCCGGCCAGCCCGCACCCAGCACCACCGGCATGGTTCCCGCAGGCGCCTCGTCCGCCTCCAGATTCACCAGCGCCTGGCGGACCGCCTCTCGCGCCAGTCCCAGTGCCAGATCGTCCTCCAGAAACCGGGTATAGGCATAGCGCCCGCCGGCGCCGGCATTGCCGCTTTCACGGCGCCCGTTGTGTTCCACCTGGACGCGGACATTCAAGCGCACAAGCGGCCGCACGTCGGCGTTCAGGCGGCCGTCGCCATCGGCCACCAGCACCACGTCATGGCTGCCGGATAGATTGACGAACACCTGCTCGACCCGGGGGTCGATGCGTCGGGCCTCGGCGTCCACCCGACGCAGCAGATCAACCTTGTCCTGATCAGGCATGGACTCCACCGGATCAAGCGGCGGATAGAGATCCAGTCCGTGACCACGCTGCCAGACCTGTAGGCCACGGGACTGGCCGCTGCGTGCGATGGCCCGGGCGGCACCCGAGGCCTCGAGCAGGGCCGGCAGAACGATATCGTCGGAGTAGGCAAAGCCGGTTTTTTCCCCGCTGATGGCGCGCACGCCGACACCCTGATCAATGCTGTGGGTGCCCTGCTTGATCATGCCATCCTCCAGTGCCCAGCTTTCACTGCGGGTGCACTGGAAATACAGATCCGCAGCATCCACCGACGGCGCCAGCAGCCGATCGAAGGCCTGCTCAAGCGCTGCATCATCCAGGCCCGCGGGGGCCAGAAGGGTCTGCCGTGCGATATCCAGGGATTCCGTCATGGATGTCTCCGTACACAAGCCTGAGTGTGAGCCGGACCCGGCTCAGGACTGATTGTCTGTCGAGAGCGGCACCGCGACCGACGCCGGAGCAGTCATAACCTCGTCGACCGGCACCGAGCGGCGATGGGCCAGGGCCGGAAATCGCCGCCGGATGTCCCGTAATGAATCGGGGTCGAAATCGCCGAAAACAACCCCGCTGCCATGCTCCAGCACGTCGAGGATTCGGCCCCACGGGTCGACGATCATGCTCTCGCCATGGGTTCTGCGGCCGTTGAGGTGGAAGCCGCCCTGGTTGGCCGCAATCACGTAACACAGGTTCTCGATCGCTCGCGCCCGCAACAGCGGCCGCCAGTGCGCCTCTCCGGTCCGTGCTGTGAAGGCAGAGGGAACCACGAGAAGTTCCGCACCCCGCTCGACCATGGCCCGGTAGAACTCGGGGAAACGCAGGTCATAACAGATGGAAAGGCCCAGGCGTCCGAACGGCGTCTCGACCACAACCGCACGATCACCGGGCTCCAGCGTGGCGGACTCGCGGTAAGCTTCATCGACCGAGACCTGCACATCGAACAGGTGAACCTTGTCATAGCGCGCAACCCGCTGACCGCGGTCATCGAACACCAGGCAGCTCTGGCGCGCGCGGCCCGGATCGTCACCAACCATCGGGATTGACCCGGCAACCAGCCAGAGGCCGTGGCTGGCCGCAAGTTCGGCGAGGCAGGCCTGTATCGGGCCACCGCTGTCGGGCTCGCGGATGGCAAGCTTGTCGGCCTCACTGCGCCCCATCAGGAACGCGTTTTCGGGCAACAGGACAAGGTCCGCGCCGCCGGCCGCGGCGCGCGCGACCAGCTTGCGGATCTCGGCGACATTGGCTGCCACCCGGCCACCGGAGGCCATCTGGATGGCCGCCAGACGCCCCGGTCGAGAAGGATTGCTATGCATCAGGCTGTGCCTCGTCTGCTTGATGATCAGGGCCGGGACGACCCGAACCGGCCCGGCCGTGACTGTGGCGCGTCGTCACCCGTGCCGTCCGCGTCGGGCGATGGGACACCGGTCCCGAAACGACCGAGCCGCTCGATTTCCGGCGCATGCCAGGGCCCGGTAATCCGGTAATCGGCCCGCGCGGCGCCATCGACGCCACCGCGGAACAGCTGCTCGGCGAGCATCATCGCGGCAACACCGGGCAGGCCGCCAACCAGACCGCCAACCAGCGGAAGCGTGGCGGAGGCCTTCGGCCGAACGATCACGTGCTGATCATATTCCCGGCGGGACAGGTCAACCGGCCCGCTGACCGCGATCCGCGCCGAAGGGCCTTCCATGACCAGCGTTTCCGGAGTCGCAATCCCGTTTGCAAAGCTCAGCTCCGCGTCCAGTGAATCGTAGGCGAACCCTTCCTCGAACACATCGCCAAAGTCCAGGTTAAGCCGTCGCGGAATCAGCGCCACACTGAGCAGACCGAAAACCCGGCCGGCACCCGGCTCGACCTGGACCAGCTGTCCATCGCGCAGCCGCAGGGACATTTCGCCCTGCATGGCGTCCATGCGCAGCGCCTGCGGCCCATCGGGCCATTGCAGGTTGGCGCGCAGCCGTCCCCGCCCGCCGCGCTTCATTTCACCGTACCCGAAACCCGCCAGCAGTGCGCCGACATCTTCACTGCGCAGCACGCCACGCAGCCTGACCCCGTCGGCGGACTGCCAGCCACCTCTGGCCTCCAGTTCGTGATCCGCGCCGCTCAGCCCCAGGTTCTCCAAGACATAATCGCCGTCTGCATCCGGTCCGGCGCGCAGCGCGAGACGCCCCAGGGGACGCTCCTCGAGCCGCAGATCGGCAATATTGAAGACCAGCCCAGGCAGATCCGCCGGCTGCAGGCCATCTGCCAGCCACGGTCCTCCGCCATCCCCATTCAGGGCCGTCAGTTCACCGACGCCGCGCAGGTTCAGGTAGTCAAGATCCGCACGAAACGGTTCCTCCGCATCCGCCGCCAGGGGGATTGCCAGACTACCCAGCGCATCGGTGCCGGAGAAGGTCAGCTGCAGGGTGTCGTTCTCCCGCACGCCGAACAACTCCACCTCGCGCAGTTCAAGCGCGTTGAATCGCAGGGAGGTGACATCCAGGTCCAGCCAGCGCAGCGGCAGCCCCTCGCCATCCGCCGCTGTGCCCTGCTCGCGGGGCCGATAATCCGTCCAGCCCGCAAGATCCAGCGTATCGAGACGGCCGCTCACTTCCAGACCGCCGGCGACCGGAATCCGCGGCTGCTCGCCGCCGAAACGTACACCGATGCCGTCGACACCCCGGTCTCCCGGCAGCACCAGCACCCGCGTCCGATCACCATAGGCGATGCGCACCGGGCCAAGCTGGGGGTCCACGTCAAACGCAACCTCAAGCCGCGTGGATTCGTCCTCGGCCTTGTCCAGTGGTGACGGCAAGTTGCTGCCGACGCCGCGCATACTGGAACGGAAATCCAGTCGCGCAAGCGGCTCATCGGCCGCCAGCCCGGAAAAATCGGGCAACCGTGCACGCAGCTGCACGTCGGTGCCACCACTCAGGAAATCCACGGCCGGTACATGCGCCTGCAGAGCGGACACCGGCACGCCGTCCAGTTCGGCCAGCAAGGTGATCCGTCCCGGATCATCAAGATGGGAACGGAGCCTCACCGGCGCACCATGAAAACGCCCCTGCACCTGATCGGCAAGAATTCCCGACTCGGTGAAGCGGACCGACCCGCTCAGCCGGTCAGCCCGCAAGTCCCAGTCGGGCACCGCAAACGCCGCATCTCGCAGATCAACCCGGCCGTTGACGGCGATCGGCTGCCCCTGAAACGGAACCTCCAGTCCCAGAGCAAGCGGATGACGTCCGTCCAGACGCATGGCGGAAAGCGCGGTGCGCAGGCCGTCGCCAGCCAGTGGCATCGCACGCAGGAAGTCCAGGTAGGCCTCGCCGTCCGCCTCGACCTCGCCATCGATGGTCAGGGCAGTCTGCCCCAGCACGGCAATACGGGCGGCAACGCCCCGGACCCCGGCGTCGCCAATGCGGCCTTCGGTGGCGCGAATGTCCATCGACTGGCCGAAGAAGTGCAGACGGCCGTCGGCCTCCTCCAGGGCAGGCCATTCCGGCCAGTAGTTCAGCGTTGCATCCCGCAGCTCCGCCAATACCTCGAACCGTCCCTCGCCGTGGGCAAACGGGAAATCCGGCGCGAAACCCTGCACGTTGACCTCGGCCTCGCGGGCGGTACCGTCAATCAGGCTGCGGTCCAGCCAGTCGACAAGCGCCGGCGGCATGATTCCCGCCGGCAGGTAGCGCGGCGTGCTGGCAACATTGCCTTCCTCCCCCTGCAGGCGACCGTGGATATCCAGATACAGCGGGCTGCCGTGCCGACGCCCGAACAGGGCGTGCCCCCGCAGTCGACCGTCAGCGGTCCGGGCGTCAACGGAGTGCAGATCCAGCACCCAGTCGTCGCCCCGGCGAAAATGCAGTGCAGCTCCTGCCTGCAACGAACTGAAGGGCAACTCACCGCGGAACAGTCCCGGAAAGACCAGCGCGCCATCGTTCAGACCGAGCGTGAACGCGACCTCGCGATCCGTGACGGCATCGCCTGGTACCAGCGATGCGAGTCCACCCTCCAACTCCAGCCAGAGCTCCAGATCACCACGCAGATTGGCAGAGGGCATCTCCCCAACCGGAACCGAGAGCGCAGCCTCGAGCAGGCCAGGACGTAGCCCGGGCATCTGCAGGTAAGCCCGCAGCCGTCGGTGCTCCAGCTCGCCGGTGCCCGCATCCCACTGCGCCCGCAGGTCCAGGCCGCCGCCCCAGGCCTCCGGCAGCCGGCCCCGTGCCGCCAGACGTGGCGGCACGCCACCCCCCAACTGCAGATCCAGCCGCAGTTCCTCCACAACCACGGTTTCCGCCCGGCGCAGATCCTGTATCTGCACCCGGCCGTCATGCAGGCGGATGCGCTCGACCTGTCCTGCAAGCCGATTCAGCCAGTCAAGCTGGAATTCCGGCTGCTGGGCCACACCCGCGCCGAGCAGGTGCCAGCGACCGTCCAGGGTTCGCTGGAGCGTCAGGTCCAGTGAGGACAACTCCACCGCAGCCAATACCGGACGCCGTTCGCGCACCGACGCTGCGGCATCCAGTTGCAGCCACAGCCCCTGCAAGCGGATGCCGGCATCCTCGTCATCCCCGCCGAGATGCAGTTCCGCAACCGAGAAGCCTGGCCTCAGGCCGTGCCAGTCCAGCTCGAGGCCGCCCAGCGCAACCGGCCGTCCGGAAAGCTCGGCCAGGGTGTCTTCCAAGGCATCCTGATAAAATGGCGCCAGCGCCGGCGCGGCACGCAGCAGACTCACTGCAACCGCCAGCAGCACCAGCACAGCGACCGTGCCGTAAGTCAGCCAGCGCATTAGCGCGTAGACAAGCGCAACCATGTCAGCCCGGAAATGGTCGGGTATCGAACCGCGCCTTCCGGCGCGGCGCCGGATTGCCCGCGCCGTGATCTGGCCGGAAACACGACTTGATCAGCAACGCGATTCATCGAAACTTCGACTACGGCGGCGGCAGCGCGGTTCACATCAGAACGACGTCGAACTGATCCTGGGCATACAGCGCTTCGGCCTGCAAGGTGACCGGGCGCTGGATAAAGGATTCCAGTTCGGCGATACCGAGGTTCTCCTCGTCCAGCATCAGATCGATGACCGCCGGCGCCGCCAGCACCAGCAGCCGGTCGGCATCGAACTGCCGGGCCTCGCGCATGATCTCGCGAAAGATCTCGTAGCAGACCGTCTCGGCGGTCTTCAGCGTGCCACGGCCACCACAGGTTGGACAGGGTTCGCAGAGCACGTGCTCCAGGCTCTCTCGTGTCCGCTTGCGGGTCATTTCCACCAGACCCAGGGCGGACACGCCACTGATCTGGGTCTTGGCGTGATCCCGGTCCAGGCTTTTCTCCAACGCCCGCAGAACCTGGCGTTTGTGCTCCTCGTCATGCATATCGATGAAATCGATGATGATGATGCCGCCGAGGTTACGCAGCCGCACCTGGCGGGCGATCGTTTGCGCCGCCTCCAGGTTGGTCTTGAAGATGGTTTCTTCCAGGTTGCGGCGGCCGACGTAACCGCCGGTGTTGACGTCAACCGTGGTCATGGCCTCGGTCTGGTCGATGATCAGATAACCGCCGGACTTGAGATCGACCTTGCGCGACAGCGCCCGTTGCATTTCCTCCTCGACCCCGTACAGGTCGAACAGCGGTCTCTCGCCCGGGTAGTATTCAACCCGCGTCGCCATGGCCGGAAAGAAATCCTTGCAGAAGGCAAGTACTTTCTGATGGTTCTCCCGGGAATCGACGCGGATCCGCTCCACCTCGACCGTTACCATATCGCGCAGGGTCCGCATGGCCAGCGGCAGATCCTCATGGATGCAGGTGCCCGCCCTGGCCGATGCAGCGTTCTCCGACACCGTTTCCCAGAGCTTCTTCAGAAACTCCCGGTCACTTTGCAGCGCATCCTCGGTCATCTGCTCGGCGGCCGTACGGATGATGTACCCGCCGCAGCCGTCCTCGGCCGAGAACTGCTGTGCAAGTTGCCGCAGACGGGCCCGCTCTGTCTCGTCCTCGATCCGCATGGAGATGCCGACCGTCGGGTTGTCGGGCAACAGAACAAGGTTGCGGGAGGCCATCGTGATCTGAGTGGTCAGGCGGGCACCCTTGGTACCGATCGGATCCTTCACCACCTGCACGACGATCTCCTGCCCCTCGTGCAGCAACTGCTGGATATCCGGTGTCGGCGGCCGTTCGCCGTTCTCGCCCTCGGCCAGCGGGGGCCGGACGATGTCCGAGGCATGCAGGAATGCGGTGCGCTCCAGGCCCATTTCGATGAACGCGGCCTGCATGCCGGGCAGCACGCGCTGTACCCGCCCCTTGTAGATATTGCCGACCAGCCCGCGGCGACGGGTTCGCTCCACCGCCACTTCCTGCAGGACCCCGTTCTCGACCAATGCGACCCGGGTTTCCTGCGGCGTGCAGTTGATCAGAATCTCTTCCGACATCGAAACGCCGGCGCCCTACCAGGACTGCCGGAAGTCGAGGCTGAACTCGGCGAGCAGGTCCGTCACCTCGTACAAAGGCAGGCCCATGACGCCGGAATAGCTGCCCTCCAGATGATTGACGAACACCGCGCCACGTCCCTGGATCGCGTAGGCGCCGGCCTTGTCCGCAGGTTCACCGGTGACCCAGTAGGCCTCCATATCGGCCCGGTCCAGCTCGCGAAAACCGACGCTGCTGACGCTCAGCCGGGTGGCCTCGCGGTCGTCGACCAGGGCAAGCCCGGTCAGCACCCGGTGGACGCGCCCGGACAGTTGCTCCAGCATCGCCAGTCCGTCGCTGCGGTTCACCGGCTTGCCCAGAATACGCCCGTCATCGAGCACGACAGCGGTGTCGGCACCAAGCACCGGCAGGCGCGGCGCATCCCCGGCCAACTGTGCCCAGCCCGCGCGCGCCTTTTCCAGCGCCAGCCGGATGACGTAGACCTCGGCGCTCTCTTCCTCACCCGCGGCCTCGTCCACATCCACCGTCAGCGGCAGGAATGGCAGCCCGATCTGCTGCAGCAGGGCATGCCGTCGTGGCGAGCGCGATGCGAGATAGATCTGTGCCTGTTCGGTCATGGTAACTCCGCTTGTTTCCCGGGATGATGCAACCCCCGGCGATTCAACGATGATAGGGGTGTCCGGCAAGGATGGTCGAGCCACGGTACAACTGCTCGGCAAGCAACACGCGCACCAGCATGTGCGGCAGGGTCAACCGCGACAACGACCAGGATTCGTCGGCCCGGTCGAGACAGGGCCGGGCCAGGCCGTCCGGACCACCGACGATAAAGGCGACATCGCGCCCATCCTGGCGCCAGTCCGATAGCCGCTCGGCCAGCGCCTCGGTGGTCTGCTGGCGGCCGCGCTGATCCAGGCAGACCACCCGCCCCGGCTGCGGCAGGGCCTGCAGCAGTCGCTCGGCTTCCACGTCGCGGGCGCGGGCGGGGTTGGCACCCTTGCCACGATCCCCGCTGGACAATTCCCGCAGCAGCAGCGGCATTTCCTTCGGCATCCGTTCCGCGTAGGTCCGAAACCCCTGCGCCACCCAGTCCGGCATCTTGCGGCCGATGGCAAGGAGGTGCAATCGCATGACTCAGCCGCCGTCCTGTTGCTCGGCCTCGTCCTCGTCGATCCCCCAGATGCGTTCCAGCCGGTACAGATCGCGCACCCGCGGCAACATGACGTGGACCACCACATCGGCCAGATCCACCAGGATCCATTCGGCAGACTCCACACCCTCCACGCCGAGCGGCCGCACGCCCCGCTCGCGGGCCTGCTCGACCACGGTGTCGGCGATCGAGCGCAGGTGCCGGTTGGAATTGCCGGCGACGATGATCATGAAGTCGGTAATCCCAGTCTTGCCACGGACATCAAGCACCACGGGATCCACCGCCTTGCTGTCCTCGAGCGCGACCAGGACAAGATCACGCAGTGCCTCGTCCGACAGGGCTGTTTGCTGCTCGTTCTGCTGCACGGTTCTGTCTTCCTCCGGGTGGATAGCTCAGGGGGCTGCGTAGAGTTGCTGTTGCTGAATCTGCTGCCAGACGGGCTCGGGCACCAGGTAGCGGGCGGAACGGCCGGCCGCCAGCCGTTGCCGCACCAGACTGGCGGAAATACCGAGTTGCGCGACCGGCTGGAACAGGACCCGCCCAAACGGCTCGGCCCGTAGGTCCGTCCAGTCCTCGGTGCGACGCTCGCGCATCCAGCGCGCCAGCACCGGGTCATCCGTCGCACTGAAATCGGGCCGCTGCATCACCACCAGGTGAGCCAGTTCACCGAGCTCGCGCCAGCGATGCCAGGATGGCAGCCCGTTGAAGGTGTCCGTTCCCAGCAGCAGGCAGAGGCGCGCCGCCGGGAAATCGAGATGCAGCGAATGCAGGGTATCGACGGTATAGGACACCGCGTCCCGGCGCAGTTCGCGGTCGTCCACAACAAGCCGGGGTTCCTCGCCATGGATTGCAGCCTGCAGCAGTTGCAGCCGCGTCGCCGCGTCAACCCGGGGCGTCTGTCGGTGCGGCGGGATATGACAGGGAAGCAGCCGGAGCTGGTCCAGCTGACCAGCCTCGCAGACATCCAGGGCTGCGCGCAGATGACCGTTGTGCACCGGATCGAAAGTGCCCCCCAGCAGTCCCAGCAGGCGGCTCATATGCACCCCCTGCCAGCCGCGGCGACCAGCCCGTTACTCACGGATATGGCCATCGCCGAGCACGATCCATTTCAACGTGGTCAACCCCTCCAGCCCCACCGGCCCACGGGCATGCAGCTTGTCGGTGCTGATCCCGATCTCGGCGCCCAGCCCGTATTCGAAACCGTCCGCGAACCGGGTCGAGGCATTGACCATGACCGAGCTGGAATCCACCTCGCGCAGAAAGCGCCGCGCGCGGCTGAAATTCTCGGTCACGATGGATTCGGTATGCCCTGAACTCCAGCGCGCGATGTGCTCCATCGCCGCCTCCAGGTCCGCAACCACGCGCACGGCGAGTACCGGCGCCAGGTACTCTGCGGCCCAATCCGCCTCTTCCGCCGGCAGCAATCCGTCGACCAATTGCCGGCTGCGTTCGCAGCCCCGAAGTTCGACGCCATGCTCGCGATAGCTGGCAGCAAGCCGCGGCAGCAGCGCTGCGGCCACCGGCTCGGCGATCAGCAGCGTTTCCATGGTGTTGCAGGTACCGTAGCGCTGGGTCTTGGCATTGACCGCCACCCGCACGGCCTTGTCCGGATCCGCCTGATCATCGATGTAGACATGGCAGACACCGTCCAGGTGCTTGATCACCGGCACCGTGGCTTCGCTGCTGATACGTTCGATCAGGCCCTTGCCGCCGCGCGGCACGATGACGTCGACACAATCATCGGCACGGATCAGCGCGCCGACCGCCGCCCGGTCGGTGGTCTCGATCAATTGCACCGCCTCCCCGGGGAGCCCGGCCTGCTTCAGACCCGTGCGAATGCACCCGGCAATCGCGCGGTTGCTGTGAATGGCCTCGGAGCCGCCGCGCAATATCGCGGCATTGCCCGACTTGAGGCACAGGCCGGCCGCATCGGCAGTCACATTCGGCCGTGATTCGTAGATGATGCCGATCACGCCCAGGGGCACCCGCATGCGACCCACCTGGATGCCGCTGGGGCGGTAATCCAGATCGCTGATCGCGCCCACCGGATCCGCCAGGCTGGCGATCTGGCGCAAGCCCTCCGCCATGGCGCTGATCCGCGGCGGCGTCAATTCCAACCGGTCCAGCAGTGCCGCATCCAGGCCGTTGCTGCGCCCTGCCTCCATATCGCGGGCATTGGCGGCGGCGATGGTTTCGGCCTGCGCCTGCAGTGCATCCGCGATACCGCGCAATGCCGCATTCTTGCACCCGCTGTCCGCCCGCGCCATGGCACGCGCCGCCTGCCGAGCCTGCTGTCCCACCCGGCGCACGTAATCCGGAATGTCGGTAGTCGCTGTAACTGTCGCGTTCATGCCTCTTCCTGCACCACGGAACTTCCGCTTATTGCCAATCCAAAGTTTATCAGTTCATTCCAGGGTTCACCCCAGCCACGCCCTGAAGACGCGCCCTTGATCACCCGATCCACGGTCGCGGCCCGCGACAGCAACTGCTCCCAACGCGCCCCGGAATGGCGTCGTGCACCCCGCTCGACGGCACGACCCAGATCACCGAACACACGGTTCTGCTGCAGGGCCTCGCGCGGCGCCTGCCCGATACGGATCGCGGCGGCCGCACGAACACCGGCCGCCAGGGCCCAGAGGGCGAGCACCGGCTCGGCGGCCTCGGCCCTCAGATGGCGCGCGATGCGCAGCAGACGGGCCGGCTGCCCGGAGAATGCCGCCTCGGCCAGACCGAACACGTCATGCCTGGCGCTGTCGGCGACAGCGTCACCGACGTCCTGCACGGTAATCGGCCCGGCACCGTGCAACAGGCGCAGCTTCTCGATTTCCTGGCTGGCTGCCAGCAGATTGCCTTCACTGCGCTCCGCCAGCAGTTCGACGGCACCCGCCGCGGGCTGGAGTTCCGTGGTCTGCATGCGGCGCCTGACCCAGGCCTGCAGCTGGGACAGTGGCAGTGGCCAGACCTGCAGTACCTGGCCTGCGCGGTCGATGGCCCGAAACCAGGCGGCACGACGTTGCGCGGCCTCGAGTCGACCGCAGAGGACCAGCAACACGGTGTCGTCTGGCGGTGATTTGCACCAGTCCGCCAGCACCCTGGCACCGGTCTGGCCGGGCTTGCCGCCGGGCATGCGCAGCTCCAGCAGCCGTCGTTCGCCGAACAGCGAGAGATTTGCGCCGGCGGCATGCAACTGCCCCCAGTCGAAACCGGCATCCACGGTCAGCACCGTGCGCTCGCTGTGGCCCTGTTCGCGCGCCACGGCCCGCAGCCCGTCGGCCGCCTCCTGCAACTGCAGGGGCTCCTCGCCGGCCAGCAGGTAGACCGGTGACAAGTGCCCCTGGCGGAGGTGCGCCTGCCACTGGTCCGCACGCAGGACCATTCAGCGCTCCCGAGACAAGCGTGTCCCGGCCTGCGTCGCCAGCATCTGCGCCACATCCCGACGCAGCTCCAGCACCACCTGATCCCGGCGGACACGGCTGGCCAGTTCACGCTCCTGCTCTGCCGTGTAGTAGCGGACCTGCTCGAAGGTCTCCCGGTTGCCCAGGCGCTCGCCGTCCGCGTCGCGCAGTTCCCAGTCCATCTCGTAGCGCAATTCGGTTTCACGGACCAGCGCACGGCGGCCACCGGTAATCGCCCGCGTCCCGGTGCGTTCATCGCTGAGAATCAGGGTCGGCACACCGGGACCGGAGGACACCAGCCTGGCACCGGCACCTTCCAGCGCGTCGCGCACCTCGCGATACAGCTCACCGGTTCCGGTGCGGCTGGAGAGATGCAGTTCCTGGCCATCCAGCCGGGCGCTGTCTTCCGGCACCGACCCGCGCACATGCCAGCCGCAGCCGACAACCGCGGCACACAGCAGCAACAAGCCGCAGCGCCTCAGCCAGGCCACGTTAGTTGGCCACCACGTTGACCAGGCGGCCGGGCACCACGATCACCTTGCGCACCGTCTTGCCCTCGATGAAACGTCCCACGTTCGGCTCCTCCAGCGCGGCGGCCTCCAGCGCGTCGCGCGCGGCATCCACCGGCACCAGGATCTGGCCGCGCCGTTTGCCGTTGACCTGTACCACCAGTTCCAGACTGTCCTGCAGCAGGGCCGTTTCGTCCACTGTCGGCCAGGCGGCATCCAGTATCGGCTCGGCATGTCCGAGTTCCTGCCAGAGGCGATCACAGACATGCGGCACGATCGGCGCGAGCAGCAGTACCGTGGACTCGAGCCCCTCCTGCAGTACGGCACGGCCCTGATCGCTGTCGTCATCGATGGCCTTGTACAGCGCATTGACCAGTTCCATCGCCGCGGCGATACCGGTATTGAAGGTATGCCGACGACCGAGATCGTCCCCGACCTTGGCGATGGTCTCGTGTACCTTGCGCCGCAGTCCCCGCTGCGCATCATCGAGCGCATCCCGATCCACGGCCGGCGCCGGCGGCCTCTGCAGATGGTTGTGGCTAAGGGCCCACAGGCGCTTGAGAAAACGGAAGGCGCCTTCGACGCCGGAGTCACTCCATTCCAGCGACTGATCCGGCGGCGCCGCAAACATCGTGAACAGGCGCACAGTATCCGCGCCGTAGCGCTCCACCAGACCCTGCGGATCCACAGTGTTGCCCTTGGACTTGGACATCTTGGCGCCGTCCTTCAGCACCATGCCCTGGGTCAGCAGCCGCTGGAACGGTTCGTCGCCGGGCACCAGGCCTTCGTCACGCAGCAACTTGTGGAAGAAGCGCGCGTACAACAGATGCAGGATCGCATGTTCGATACCGCCGATGTACTGGTCCACCGGCAACCAGTGAGCGGCGCGCCCGTCCAGCATCGCCTGATCGTTGTCGGCGCAGGCGAAGCGGGCGAAATACCAGGACGATTCCATGAAGGTGTCGAAGGTGTCCGTCTCGCGCTCTGCCTGGGCGCCGCATTGCGGGCAACTGCAGCGCGACCACTCCGGCATCTTCTTCAGTGGCGAACCGGAGCCATCGATGGCCACGTCCTCGGGCAGGACTACCGGCAGGTCGCTGTCCGGCACCGGCACCACGCCGCAGTCCGGGCAATGGATCATCGGGATCGGCGCACCCCAGTAACGCTGCCGGGAGACACCCCAATCGCGCAGGCGGTAGTTGACCCGCCGCCGGCCGACACCCTGCTGTTCCAGATCGGCGGCAATGGCCTCGAACGCGGCAGCCGAGCTCAGGCCATCGTAGGCGCCGGAATCGACCAGCACGCCGGGGGTGGTGAACGCCGCCTCGCCGGTATCCGGCAGACTGCCATCCTCTGCCGCGATCACGGTCCGGATCGGCAGGCCATAGCGGCTTGCAAACTCCCAGTCGCGCTGGTCGTGGGCCGGCACTGCCATGACCGCGCCGGAGCCATATTCCATCAGCACGAAATTGGCGACCCAGACCGGAATGCTGTCGCCGGTCAACGGATGGATCGCACGCAGGCCGGTATCCATGCCGCGCTTCTCCATGGTCGCCATGGCCGCCTCGGCGACGCCACTGTGGCGGCAGTCCTCGACGAACGCAGCCAGCTCCGGATTGTCCGCAGCCAGCTCCCGGGTGATCGGGTGTTCCGGGGCCAGGCCCATGTAGCTGACGCCGAACAGGGTATCCGGGCGGGTGGTATAGACGGTCAGGCGTTCGTCCCGATCGGCCAGCGCGAACTCGAGCTCGACGCCCTCCGAGCGACCGATCCAGTTGCGCTGCATGGCACGCACCTGTTCCGGCCAGCCATCAAGCTGCTCCAGGCCCTGCAGCAGTTCATCGGCGTAATCGGTGATGCGCAGGAACCACTGCGGGATCTCCCGTCGCTCGACCACCGCGCCGGAGCGCCAGCCGCGGCCATCAACCACCTGCTCGTTGGCGAGTACCGTCTGGTCCACCGGATCCCAGTTCACGGTGGCGGTCTTGCGATAGACCAGGCCCTTTCCATAGAGGCGGGTGAACAGCCACTGCTCCCAGCGGTAGTAGTCCGGATCGCAGGTGGCAAATTCGCGGGACCAGTCGTAGGCGAAGCCGAGCTGCTGCAACTGCGTCCGCATCGCGGCAATGTTCTCGCGGGTCCAGGCCGCCGGCGGCACGCCACGCTGCAGCGCGGCGTTCTCGGCCGGCAGGCCGAAGGCGTCCCAGCCCATCGGCTGCAGCACATTGCGGCCCTGCATGCGCTGATACCGGCTGATCACGTCACCGATGGTGTAATTGCGCACATGCCCCATGTGCAGCTTGCCGCTGGGATAGGGAAACATCGACAGGCAGTAGTAGGTCTGGCGCTGCGGATCTTCGACAACACGGAAGCTGTCCTGCTGCTGCCAGTGGGCCTGCACCTCGGCCTCGATGCGCTGCGGATCATAGTGTTCTTGCATGAAACGGCGTCGCTTTGTCTGTGTCCGGAAAAGCCCGCAAGTATACGGCATCGACCAGCGCCTGCCGATGCGACGACAGGGGTCGGTCTGGATTAGGCTTACGGAGCGGGACAGACAATACGCCCGGACTTTTGAGAGGAGCACGGCGAATGAGCGAACCGGAGAAGAAGGACAGTGATCGGCAACTGCACGGCTACGAGCGAATGCTGGAGCGCATCACGGAGTTGCTCGAGGAGGCCAACGACAAGGCCCGCCCGCGGCTGCGCGATGCTCTGGAACGCGCCAGGAAACGCGCCATCGAACTGGGGGAACTGAGCCAGGAGGAAGCAGCGCGGGTCGCCGACTACATTCGCCGGGACGTGGAGGATGCGGCGCGCTACCTGGCACGTCCGGACACCGATGATGATCTGCGGGGCTGGTTCCGCATGGATCTGGCCCTGCTCGAGAACTGGCTGCTTGACCGGTTCACCAGTATCGCCGACAAGACCCGGCTTGAATGGCTGGCCTTGCAGGATTCCCTGCGCCAGGCCGAAACCTGGCGCACCGGCGAGGTCACGGGACCAGGCCAGTTGCGCTGCGAGAACTGCGGCAAGGTGCTGCAGTTCCGGGCTACCGGGCATATCCCGCCCTGCGGCGGCTGCAAGGGGACGGCGTTTCGACGCGTGGCGCGGGAGGACGACACGACCGACGACTAGGCGGCCAGGACGGGAACCGGGCGCTCAGCCGGAGCCGGCACCGTCGGCGTCGGCCACCGGGCGCCGACGGTGCCACCAGCGCAGGCCACCGCTGAGCAGCAGCATGCCGGCCAGCGTCAGCAGCACGGGCAGGTCACCGGTGCGGGTATACAGCGTACTGCCCTGCATCGGCGTGATCTCGGCAGCCAGCGCCTCGACACTGAACTGCGGTGCGCGCGCCACGACCCGGCCACGATGGTCGACTGCCGCCGTTATGCCGGTATTGGTCGAGCGCAACAGCGGGCGCCCGGTCTCACGGGCCCGCATGCGGGAGATCTGGAAGTGCTGGTGTGGCCCGATCGAGGTGCCGAACCAGCCGTCATTGCTGACGTTGACCAGCAGGGTCGCCTCCGGCAGGAAATCCCGCACCTCGTTGGGGAAGGTGATTTCGTAGCAGATCGAGACCGCGGCGCGCTGGCCGGCCACCGATAACGGCTCGGCACGCCAGCCGGCGGAAAAATCCGACATCGGCGCACCGAATACGTCGAGGGCGCCGCCGAACAGCCCCCGGAACGGTACATACTCGCCGAACGGCACCAGATGGCGTTTGTGGTAGAAACCGATCTCCTCGCCCAGGCCCAGCACGCTGTTGAAGATTCGACGACTGTCGGCATCGTAGGAGGGGATTCCGATCAGCAACTCGGTGCCGTGCTCGGCGGCCTCCTCGGCTAGCGGCACCAGGTAGCTGTCAACGACATGATGGTAGAAGGCCGGCACCGCGGTCTCGGGCCAGACGATCAGGTCCGCCCCCAGGTAACGGTCGTTCAGGCGGCGGTAAAGCTCCAGCGTGCGAACGCGGTTGTCGGGTTCCCATTTTTCATCCTGGGCAATATTTCCCTGCAACAACGCGACCTGCAATGGCTCGCCGGCCGGCTCGGTCCAGTCCCGGTCGATTACGGCGCCGCCGACCCAGAAGGCGAGCGCAGCGCCGACGGCAAGCACCATGCCCCGGACCCGCCCGGCCAGCACAGCGGCGACCAGGCCACCGGCCAGCACCGCCAGCAGCAGGCTGATCCCCAGTGGCCCGATCAACGGCGCATAGGCACCGAACCAGCCATCCGTCTGGCTGTAACCGAGTTGCAGCCAGGTGGTACCGGTGAACAGCCAACCCTGCACCCACTCCAGCATCACCCAGGCGGCCGGCAGGGTAAGCAACAGCATCGGCAGGCGCTGGCCCGGACGCAGCACCCAGGCGAGCGCAACCGCGGCCAGGGTCAGCAGGCCAAAGCCCAGCGCCAGCAGCACACAGAACACGGTGGCTACCAGCGGGCCACCGCCGAACTCGCCGACGCTGTACCAGATCCAGTGTCCGCCGGCGGCATAGTAGGCCACGCCGTGCACATAGGCCGCCTCGAACGCCAGGCGACGCGGCAACTGCAACACCAGGGCAAACAGCGCCGCCGGAATCAGCAGCGCCAGAAGTGACCAGCCGAATGGCGCGTAGATCAACGGCGACAGGCCACCGGCAACGGCGGCCAGCAGGTAGATCCAGCGGCGTTGCGTCAGGGCCGGAGCGGGAATCTGCATGCAGGAACTCTGTTGTTTTTGAAAAGCGCCTTAGGGAAACACTGATTTATTCGCACGCCTGCGTTGGAGTCCGCATTTTTTCCGAGGCAAGGCGCGCTGCGCAGCGCCGCAGTCATTCTGCGGTCAAGCAGCGCAACACAGCAATCGGGAAAAATGCGACCCAACCCGAAGGGCCCGGCCGGTTTTGGCCCCTGACTGTGTTGCGTCACCGGCCCGGTAGCTACAGCTACCGAACCGGCACCGCGCCTTGCCAGATGACCAAAACCGGTCTCGGGCGCAGACGCGGGAATAAATCAGCGTTTCCCTAGCGCGTCGACGGAGGAGCCGGCGGCACTGTCCGGCTGCCTTCGCTCCTGCGAACCGGAGGTCGGGATCTGACGAACCAGCAGCAGGTGAATGCGCCGGTTGTCCGCGCGGACCACCTCGAAGCGCAGGCTGTCGATGGTCACTATCTCGCCCCGCTTTGGCAGGTGACCGAAGCGGTGCGCCACCAGTCCGCCGATGGTATCGAATTCGTCATCCGACAACTCGGTCTCGAAATGACTGTTGAAATCCTCGATCGGGGTCAGCGCCTTGACCATGCTGCCACCCTGACGATGACTGAGGATGTAGCGATCGTCGTCATAGTCGTGCTCGTCGTCGATCTCGCCGACGATCTGCTCCAGCACATCCTCGATCGTGACAATGCCGGCCACACCGCCGTATTCGTCAACCACCACGGCAAGGTGGTTGCGGCTGCTGCGGAACTCGGTGAGCAACACATCCAGGCGTTTGCTCTCCGGGACGAAAAGCGCCGGCCGCATCAGTTCCCGCATCTTCAACCGCGAATCGCCGTCGTCCGCGACAAAACGCAACAGGTCCTTGGCAATCAGGATGCCGACCACGTCATCGCGGCTGTCACCGATAACCGGAAAGCGCGAATGCCCGGACTCGATCACCGGCGCCAGCAACTCCGCCATATCCGCATCACGCCGGACCACCACCATCTGGCTGCGCGGAATCATGATGTCGCGCACCTGCAGTTCGGAGACATGCAGCACGCCTTCGATCATTGCCAGCTGATCGGCATCCAGCAGCTCACGGCGCTGCGCATCCCGCAGCGTATCAACCAGATCCTCGCGGTCGCGCGGCTCGCCGCCCGAAAGCGCCTGGCCCAGGCGCTCCAGCCAGCCGCGTTGTCCGCCGCCACCCTGTTCGCTTCGCTTGTCGTCGACGCTCATGCCAGCCTCGCTGCTGCGTCTTCCAGGTAAGGATCGGCGAAGCCGAGGCGGGCAAGCAGGTCCCGCTCGATCCCCTCCATTGCGGTTGCCTCACGCTCGTTCTGGTGATCATGCCCCAGCAGGTGAAGTACACCGTGGGTCAGGATATGGGCCCAGTGGGCGTCCCGGGTCTTGGCCTGCTCGGCACATTCGCCGGCCAGCACCTCGGCACAGACCACCAGGTCTCCAAGGATCGGCAGACTCAGGCCGGGCGGCGACTCGAACGGGAAGGACAGCACATTGGTTGGCGCGTCGCGGCCCCGGTACCGGCGGTTCAGGCTGCGGGATTCCTCCGAGTCCACCAGACGAACACACAGTGAGGCATCGGCCGGCGCAAGATCCAGCACCGGTGTCAGCCAGGCGTGAATCTGCTGCTCGGTGGGACAATCGGGCTGGCGACAGGCGTACTGGATCTCGATCCGCTCTGCCGCCGATGTTCGGCTGTCCTGACTCATGTCCGCGATCCGCTGTCCTTGCCCGCCGACTGTCGATCGTAGGCCTGGACGATGCGCTGAACCAGCGGGTGCCGAACCACATCGTGGGCGGTGAAGAAGGTAAAACTGACGCCGTCCACATCCTTCAGCACCTCGATTGCATCGCGCAGGCCGGAGGCGGTGCCCCGCGGCAGGTCGATCTGCGTGACGTCGCCGGTGACCACCGCCGTGGCACCGAAACCGATCCGGGTCAGGAACATCTTCATTTGCTCGACGGTGGTGTTCTGCGCCTCGTCCAGGATGATGAAGGCGTTGTTCAGCGTGCGGCCGCGCATGTACGCGAGCGGCGCCACCTCGATGATGTTGCGCTCGATCAGCTTGCCCACCCGCTCGAAGCCGAGCATCTCGAACAGGGCGTCGTACAGCGGCCGCAGATACGGATCCACCTTCTGCGCCAGGTCGCCCGGCAGAAAGCCCAGACGTTCGCCGGCCTCGACCGCAGGCCGCACCAGCACCAGGCGCCGCACCTCGTCCTTTTCCAGGGCCTCGACGGCAGCGGCGACCGCAAGATAGGTCTTGCCGGTACCCGCCGGCCCGATGCCGAAGTTCAGGTCATGGCCCAGCACATTGTGCAGGTACTTCTGCTGATTCGGACCGCGGCCGCGGATCTCGGTCTTGCGGGTGCGGATGACCACATCCTGCGGTGCCGGTCCATCGTCGCGCAGCCGTGCCTCGACGCCCGAACGCTGCAGGAACAGGTGCACCTGCTCCGGACTCAGGTCGCGGCCACCGGAGGCATTGTAGAGGTCACGCAGCACCAGCTCCGCGGCCCGCGCGGCATCGCCTTCACCGATCACGCGGAAGCGGTGGGCCCGGTTGCTGATCTCGACACCCAGTCGCCGTTCGACCTGGCGCAGGTTTTCGTCGAATTGCCCGCAGAGATTGGCCAGGCGCTGGTTGTCCGCGGGCTCGAGGGTGAAATCCAGGGCGTCGGGATTGGCTTTCAAGAGGTCTCCTCTAGCTCAGGCACTGGCCGGCACGGCATCACCCGGCAGATCCTCTTCCACCGCCACGATCTCGCCGCGCAGGGAATGCGCCAGGGCATCGGTGATCCGGACCGTCACGAAGCGTCCGATCAATCGCCGTTGGCCCGGCATGTTGACCACGCGATTGTTGCCGGTGCGGCCCTTGATCTCAGTGTCGTCCTTCTTCGACACGCCATCCACCAGCACCCGCTGTTCGGTCCCCACCATGGACGCGCTGATGCGCCGGGCATTGGCCTCGATGGCGGTTTGCAGGCGCTGCAGCCGCGCCTTTTTCTCCGCCATCGGCACGCTGTCCGCCAGCGAGGCTGCCGGTGTTCCGGGGCGTGGGCTGTAGACGAAGCTGAACGACTGATCGAAACCGATCTCCTCGACCAGGGTCATGGTTTCCTCGAAGGCATCCGCGTCCTCGCCGGGGAAACCGACAATGAAATCGGAACCGATACTGATGTCCGGCCGGATTTCGCGCAGCCGGCGGATCTTGTCCTTGAACTCGTCGATGCCGTGACCGCGCTTCATCAGCCGCAGCACGAAATCGGAGCCGCTCTGCACCGGCAGGTGCAGGTGGTCCACCAGCTCAGGGATCTCGGCATAGGCCTGGATCAGGCTGTCGGAGAATTCCAGCGGATGACTGGTGGTGTAGCGGATGCGGTCGATGCCGTCGATCGCCGCCAGG
Organism: Methylonatrum kenyense; assembly: GCF_023195885.1. Lineage (GTDB taxonomy): Bacteria > Pseudomonadota > Gammaproteobacteria > Nitrococcales > Aquisalimonadaceae > Methylonatrum > Methylonatrum kenyense. The sequence continues at coordinate 115,695 of NZ_JALPKO010000005.1, read as the reverse complement.
AACTGGATCAGCAAAGCCAGGTCGGCGCGCGTGCCGTCCGCCATTTCGCCGTCGTAGGCGTTGACGTTCTGGCCCAGCAGCGTGACCTCGCGCACGCCCTGCTCGGCCAGCATCGCCACCTCGGCCAGCACATCGTCGAACGGCCGGCTGATCTCCTCGCCGCGGGTGTAGGGCACGACGCAGAAGCTGCAGTACTTGCTGCAGCCCTCCATGATCGAGACAAACGCCGTCGGCCCCTCGGCGCGAGGCTCCGGCAGGCGGTCGAATTTCTCGATCTCGGGAAAGCTGACATCGACCACGGGCTGACGCTCGCTGCGCGTCCGGTCGAGCATTTCCGGCAAACGGTGTAGTGTCTGCGGCCCGAACACCAGATCGACAAACGGCGCCCGCTGCTGCAGCGCCTCGCCTTCCTGGCTGGCAACGCAGCCGCCGACCCCGATAACCAAGTCGGGATTTCGCTCCTTCAGAGCCCGCCATCGGCCGAGCTCGGAGAACACTTTCTCCTGCGCCTTCTCGCGGATCGAGCAGGTATTCAGCAACAACAGATCCGCCTGTTCCGGATCATCCACCGCCTCGTAGCCACGCGCATGCCCAAGCAGCTCCGCCATCTTCGCGGAGTCGTACTCGTTCATCTGGCAACCATGGGTCCTGACGTAAACCTTCTGTTTCATGCGGACCTGACGCAACCTCTCGTCGCACCTGAAATAATAGCGCAGCGGTCACCCGCCAGCGAAGCCGGCAGAGGGTACCGCCACCGTCCCCCCGCGGGCAAGTGACAAGCGCGCGGTCATTGCTAATTGAAAGCACACCGCGTGCAGCCGCGGGAATACAACAGTGTTTCCCTAGCAGGGACAGTGGAAGTTTCTCCCTGGCCCTGTTGGCGCGGAGCGTCGTCAGGCCAGGGAGAAAGCTTGCACTGGCCCCGCCAGTGTCGGATCAGCACGAACCCCGTGCCGCGTGAGGACAAGCTTTTCCTCGGACTGACGAACCTCCGGTTCAACAGATCCGAAGAAAAACCTTCTCCTCCCCCGGCACTCTGGGGCAACCGGCACGGCAGTAGCCGTCCCGGTCTCGTCGAACCGCAGGGACCTGAAGCTGGACGGAGCAAGACCATTCGCAGCCTGGTAAGGACGGCGCAAGTCTTTGCCTGGCCCTGTTGGGCCGAAGGCACGTCAGGCCTGGTAAAGACTTACGCTGGCCCAAACGCTCGCGGAGAGGCACCGTCCCGGTCCGAAACCTGAGCGTCAGTTCGTGGCGGCTGCGGAAGCCCGCTGAAACACGTGGGATGTCCGGTAGACTGTGCCGGGCATTCTCATCATGCGGGGCCGCGAATGGACTTTCCGATGCCGGAAATACTGGACACCGCCGACGGGCGGCCGCGCCGGCTGGGCGTCGAGCTGGAATTTGCCGGTCTGCCCCTGGCTGAGATCAGCAGCCTGGTGCACGCCCTGTATGGCGGCAGGCTGGAGCGGGAAAGTGCCTTCATCCACCACATCCGCGACACCGAATGGGGCGACTTCCAGGTCGAAATCGACACCGCCCTGCTGAAGGAGCGTTCCTACCTGCGTTACCTGTCGGCGATTGGTATCGAGCTGGACGCCTCCGAGACACGCGACCGCGTGGAGGACACGCTGGCGCGGCTGGCCGGCACCGTCGTACCCCACGAGATTGTCACGCCGCCGATTCCGTTTCGCGACGTCCACCGCCTGGAGGCCCTACGCGAGCGGCTCCAGCAGGCCCATGCCCGCGGCACCCGGGCCTCGGTGCTGTATGCCTTCGGTCTGCACCTGAACCCGGAGGTGATCCGCCTTGACGGTGACGCGATCCTGCGGCACCTGCGGGCCTTCCTGCTGCTCTGGGACTGGCTGGTAACGCGCGGCGAGATCGACTGGAGCCGCCGCATGACGCCGTACATCAACGAATTTCCGCCGGACTACCGGCACCTGGTGCTCGACGAGGCCTACCAACCGGATAGTGAATCCCTGCTGCGCGACTACCTGCGCTACAACGCGACCCGCAACCGCGCACTGGACCTGCTACCCGTTTTCCGCCAACTGCACGGCGACCAGGCGGTGCACGGCGTGCCCGATGCGGCACTGGTCAAGCCTCGCCCGGCATTCCATTACCGACTGCCGAATTGCCGCATCGACGAACCCGACTGGACGCTGGCCGATGAGCTGAAGGGCTGGCTTGCCGTCGAATGGCTGGCCAATCGGGACGCCCTGATGCAGACCATGATCCATTCCTGGCGCACGCGCACCGATGTCGCGGTCAGCTCGGTGGACCAGGTCTGGGCGGACCGCTGCCGGCACTGGCTGAATGGCTTCTGAGCGACGCCACCGACCCTGCATCGGTGTCACCGGACCGGACCGGGGCGGGCAGGCGGCCTGGCTTTTTACCGCGCTGGCCGTGTACCTGGCGGGTGGACGACCACGGCGAATCCGGCCACGGCATCGCCAGCGCATGCCGGGCCTGGACGGGCTGATCATCGGCGGGGGTGCCGATGTCGACCCGGCGCTTTACGGCGAAACGCGGGTGGTGCCACCGTTGCGGGAATTGCGCCGCCGCAGTGGCAGCCTGTCCGGCTTCCTGCTGAGTCTGCTGCTGTTCCCGCTGATCTGGATCGCACGTCGTCTATCCGGTCTGCGGGGCCGGCACGGCGGCGACCGGGACCGGGACGCGCTGGAAACCGAACTGCTGCAGCAGGCACTTGCCGAGGGCAAGCCCGTACTCGGCATCTGTCGCGGCGCGCAACTGCTGAACGTGGTGAACGGCGGCACGCTGTATCAGGAGCTATCGGATTACTACGACGAGGCGCCGAACCTGGACACCATCTGGCCGCTGAAAACCGTGGATCTGGTCAGCGACAGCCGACTGGCCATGGTCCTGGGCCGGACCCGCTGCCCGGTGAACTCCCTCCACCGGCAGGCGATCCGTGACCCGGGCAACAAGCTGGTGGTGGTCGCCCGGGACCGGCAGAACGTCACCCAGGCCATCGAACTGGAGGCCGAAACCTGGGTCATCGGCGTGCAGTGGCATCCGGAATACCTGCCGCAACGCCGGGAACAACGCCGCCTGTTCCGCGCGCTGGTGACCGCGGCAGGACAGAACCGCGGCACCTGAACGCAAGGCGCCGGAGCTAGGGAATCACTGATTTATTTCCGCCTCTGCGTTGGTGTCCGCATTTTTCCAAGGCAATGTTCCCTCCAGCGCAGGAATGCACGCGGTGTCAGGCATCCCGGTGCAGCTGGGTCTCCCAGGAGAATTAAGGCCATGGAAAAACCGGGCAGACTGGCCGGCCAGGCCAATTCGATAACGGCTCACACCGCGCGGGTCCGCTACGCTTGACCCGCCCTACACGTCTGGCCAGAAGCAGGTTGCCGTGGGTAGTGGGGCTACCGAACCGGCACCGCGTCCTTCCAGATGACCAAAACCGGTCTCGGGCGCAGGCGCGGAAATAAATCAGTGTTTCCCTAGCGCCCGACCAGGAAATACGGGTTGAGCAAGGATTCCTTGTTGTAACGCAACGGCTCACGGGATCCGTCCGCCAGCACCACCTTGCCACCGGCGGCCTCGACAATGGCCTGGCCGGCACCGGTATCCCACTCCATGGTCGGGCCGAAGCGGGGATACAGGGTCGCCCGGCCCTCCGCCACCGCGCAGAACTTGAGCGAACTGCCGACCGGCACCGAATCCGCGACCTGGATGGTATCGAGGAACGCCGCCAGCTCGCCGGATGGATGGGAACGACTCTTCACCACCGCGTGGCCCTCACCCGGTGCCGGCGCGCGGACCTGCAAGGCCTTGCGGCTGCCGCCGGCATGCTGCACCCAGGCCCGATCGCCAACCATGCCGACATAGATTGCGTCCAGGGCCGGCGCGACAATCACCCCCCAGACCGGCCGGCCTTTCTCGATCAAGGCGATGTTGACCGTGAACTCGCCGTTGCGCTTGATGAACTCCTTGGTGCCGTCCAGCGGGTCCACCAGCCAGAACCGGTCCCAGGCGCGACGCTCGGCATAGGGAATGTCGCGCCCCTCCTCCGAGAGCAACGGGATCTCCGGCGTCAGCCGCCGGATCCCGGCCTCGATCACCCGATGCGACGCCCGGTCCGCCGCAGTCAGCGGCGACTCATCCGCCTTGGCCTCGACATCGAAGTCGGAACCGTTGTAGACGGCAAGAATCGCATCGCCGGCCTCGCGGGCGAGTGCGATGACTTCGTCGAAGGGAATTGTGGGCATGAAAACCTCGAAAGAAAAAAGTGTTCAGTTTTCAGTGTTCAGACGGTGCCGTGGAGCTGGAATGGCCCTGTCTGAAAACTGAAACCTGAACACTGAATCCTCGACAACGACTGAGGCCCCGCCTCAGTCGTTGTCGATATACCCCTGCTTCTCCAGCTGCAGCAGGATCTGCTGGGCCAGTTCGTCGGCGCTGTACCTGGAGGTATCGACTACGACCTCGGCCTGTTCCGGCGCCTCGTAGGGATCATCGATACCCGTGAACTGCTTGATCAGGCCGGCCCGGGCCTTGGCGTACAGGCCCTTGCGGTCCCGCTGTTCGCAGACCTCCAGAGGCGTGGCCACATGCACCTCGATGAAGCCGCCGTACTGGGACACCATCTCGCGCACGGTGCGCCGCGTGGCGCGGTAGGGTGCAATCGGCGCGCAGATGGCGATCCCGCGGTTCTTGGTGATCTCGCTGGCCACATAGCCGATACGCTGGATATTCAGCTCCCGGTGTTCCTTGGAGAACCCGAGTTCGCTGGACAGGTGCTTGCGCACCAGGTCGCCGTCCAGCAGCGTCACCGGCCGCGTGCCGACTTCCATCAGCTTGGCCATCAGCACGTTGGCTATCGTGGACTTGCCGGAGCCGGACAGGCCGGTAAAGAACACCGTGAAGCCCTGCTGACGCTTGGGCGGGAAGGCCTGCCGCAGATGCGCAATGACCTGGGGATAGGAGAACCAGTCCGGCAGATCCAGGCCTTCCTTCAGCCGCCGACGGAGCTCGGTCCCGGAGATGTTCAGTACCCGGGCGCCTTCCGGCACCTCGGAGCGCGGCACGTACTGGGCGCGGTCCTCGACGTACACCATTTCCTCGAAGGGCTGCATGGTGATGCCGAGTTCTGCCTCGAAGCTGCGCACCAGCTCCTGCGCATCGTAGGGTCCGTAGAAATCCTCGCCCTGGCCGTTTTTGCCCGGGCCGGCATGATCCCGGCCGACGATGAATCGGCTGCAACCGTGATTCTTGCGGATGATCGCGTGCCAGACCGCCTCCCGCGGGCCGCCCATGCGCATGGCCAGCGGCAGCAGCGACAAGGTCGTGGTCTGCTCCGGGAAGTGCTTGACCACTTCCTGGTAACACCGCACGCGGATGAAGTAGTCGACGTCACCCGGCTTGGTCATGCCCACCACCGGGTGGATCAGCAGATTCGCGGCACCGGTCTGCGAGGCGCGCTTGGCCAACTCCACATGGGCCCGGTGCATCGGGTTCCGGGTCTGGAAGGCCACCACGTTGTTCCAGCCCAGCTTGGCAAACCACTCACGCAATTCGCGCGGCGTGTGCCGCAGATGCTTGAAGGTGTGGTGCGGCGGCAGCTCCAGGCCCTCCAGCCGACCGCCCAGATACACCGGATTGCATTGGTTGAACAGCCGGAAGACCTCCGGATGCGCATCGTCGGCAGCGCCGTAGACCAGCTCTGCCTCGCGCTTGAAGTCCGGCCGGTAGATATCCTCCACCGTCATCACCGCCAGCACCATGCCTTCCGGGTGGCGCAATGCGATTCGGTCGCCCGCCTGAAGGCCCTCGACGAAGGCTTCCGCCACATCCAGGTTGATCGGGATCGGCCACAGTGTGCCGTCCGCCAAACGCATATCGGTGCAGACGCTGTCGTAATCCCGTTCGGTCAGGAAGCCGTACAACGGCGAGAACCCGCCGTTCAGCAGCAATTCGGTATCACAGACCTGACGCTCGGTCAGATCCCAGGATCGTAGATCCACGGCCTCGGCCTTGAGCTGCTCGACGCGTTCCGGCGCCGCCAGCAGTTCCCGCAGTGCACCGCCATGCGGTTCCACCAGATCGGATGTCGACTCAGTCATGATTCACCTCGAAATACCAATATCGGTTGTTCAGAACGGCCAGACCAGCGGGATGACGAGCACCGCGATCAGGCCGGTTACAAGATTCAGCGGCAGCCCCAGCCGAAAATAATCGCTGAAGCGGTAGCCCCCGGGCCCCATGACCATCAGGTTGGTCTGGTAGCCGATCGGTGTCGCAAAACTGGCCGAGGCGGCGAGCATGACGCCGATCACAAAGGGCAGGTAGTCGAGCCCGAGATCCCCCGCCACCGCAAAGGCGATCGGGAACATCAGGACCGCCGCCGCGTTGTTCGTGATCACCGCCGTGAACAGCGCGGTCAGCAGGTAGATCACACCCAGGTTGACCCAGGGATTGTCCCCGGTCACACCGATCACTGTCTGCGCCGTGGTCACGGCGACGCCGGTCTTGTCCATCGCAAGGCCCACGCCGAAGGCAGCAGCAATCACCAGCAGCACCGACCAGTCGATGCTGCGTCGTGCGGCCTCCACCCCGACACAGCGCGTCACGATCATACCGGCGGCCGCCAGCAGCGCCCCTTCCATCATGCTGAGCCAGCCGAAGGTGACCACCAGCACCATGAGCACCAGCAGGGCCAGCGCAATCGGGGCCTTTTCGTGCCGCGGCGTCACCGAATCCTCCAGTTTGCTGACCAGAAAGAAATCGCGATTATTGCGCTGCTGCTCCAGAAACACCGGCCGCGCCTCCATCAGCAGGGTATCGCCGGGGCGCAGTACGATATCACCAACCTTCTGCCGCAGCCGCTCGCCATCCCGGGCCACGGCGATCACCACCGCGTCATACAGGGAGCGAAATCGGCCGTCGCGTATGCTCTTGCCCACCACCGGGCAGCTTCCCGAAACCACCGCTTCGACCAGCGTCCGCTGCGAGCGATGCCCCTCGAGCTTGAACACCTGGTCCGTTGCCGGGCTCAGGCCACGGATCTTCTGCAGCTCCGCCACCGAGTCAACCACACCGACGAACAGCAGCCGGTCGCCGGACTGCAATTCCTCCTGCGGGGTGACCGCCGGCAGTATGGTACCGTCCCGATCAATTTCCGCCAGAAACATGCCCGACAGGTGACGCAGGCCGGCGGCTTCGACGCTGCGCCCGACCAGCGGACCATCCCGGTCCACCAGCATCTCCACCGAATACTCGCGCGGATCGCCCATCTGGCTCAGCACCGGACGCCGGTCCGGCAGCAGCCAGCGCGTGGTCAGCAGGATGAAGGCAAGCCCCACCAGCGCCACCGGCACGCCGACCCAGGCCAGGTCGAACATGCGTAGACCGTCATGCTCGGTGCTGTCGATGATCAGGCCGTTGACCACCAGGTTGGTACTGGTGCCGATCAGCGTGCAGGTGCCGCCGAGGATCGCCGCATAGCTCAGCGGAATCATCAGTTTCGAACTGGCCAGGTTGAATTTCCGGGCCCACTCGCTGACCGCCGGGATCAGCATGGCGACCACTGGCGTGTTGTTCAGAAAGGCGCTGAGAAATGCCACGGGGCTCATCAGCCGCAGCTGGGCGTGGCCCAGCGAGCGCGGACGGCCGAGCACCCGCTGCACGATCCAGTGGATGCCACCTGTCTCCTGCAGACCGGCCACCACCACGTAGAGCACGGCGACCGTGATCAGGCCCTGGTTGCCCAGGCCGCGAAACGCCTCCGCCGGCGTCAGCACCCCTGCCACCAGCAACACGGTGAGCCCGCCGAGGAAAACCATGTCGGCCGCCAGCCGGGTCAGGCTGAGAATACCCAGCATCGCGACCACGACCGCCACCGTTAACCAGGCTTCAACCCCCACCGCGACTGTACGCCTCCCTGCCGTGCCAACTGTCTACCCGGAAACCGAGGGGGACCCATGCACGCCAGTGCCGCAGCACGGCGGAACGTCATCGGCAGGCCTGCCGATGTTCCCCAATGCTGCGGCACTCTATAGTCAAGCACGGCGCCTGCCAACGTAGCAGTCGCTATATGCTTAGCACGGCGGGAGATTTCAGTCGCTACTGCGCTGCCGCAAATAGGCGGCGAACTCGGTACCCAACTCGGGGTGACGCAGGCCGTATTCCAGGGTTGCCTTCAGATAACCGAGCTTGCTACCGCAATCGTAGCGGTGACCCTCGAATTCGTGGGCCAGGATCTGTTCCTGATCCAGCAACGCCGCGATGGCGTCGGTGAGCTGGATCTCGCCGCGCTGGTCGGGCCGCGTGGCCTCCAGCAGATCGAAGATGGCCGGCGTCAGGATATAGCGTCCGACCACGGCAAGGTCGGATGGCGCCTGCTCCGGATCGGGCTTCTCGACAATTCCGCTGAGCTTCGACAGACGCGGCCCGAACTCGCTGCTGCTGACCACACCGTACTTGTCGGTCTCCTGTTTCGGCACCCGCTCGACGCCAAGGATTGAACACTGGTGCGCCTGGTACTGCCTCGCCATCTGCAACAGCACCGGATCACTGCCGCCATCAATCAGATCGTCGGCCAGGATCACCCCGAACGGCTCGTTGCCGACCACCGGCCGCGCGCAGGCCACCGCGTGCCCCAGCCCCAGGGCCTCGCCCTGGCGGATGTAGATGCAGTTGACCCCGTCCGGCACGGTGTTCCGCACCAGGTCCAGCATGCGTTGCTTGCCCTTGGCCTCAAGCTCGACTTCTAGTTCATAGGCCTTGTCGAAATGGTCCTCGATGGCTCGCTTGGTCCGACCTGTGATGAACACCAGGGTATCCGCGCCGGCCGCGACCGCCTCCTCCACCGCATACTGGATCAGCGGCCGGTCAACCACCGGCAGCATCTCCTTCGGGCTGGCCTTGGTCGCGGGCAGAAACCGCGTGCCCAGCCCGGCAACCGGAAACACAACCTTGCGAATGCTGTCAGCCATGAGTGCTCCTTGTGACCATGCGTGTGATTCAGCGCTTGCCGCGCAGATAACGCAGCAAGCCGAGTGTGGAAGGATCCATGTCAACCGGAGCAGATTCGCCAGTCACCGCCGGCAGCAACTCCGCGGCCAGCCGCTTGCCCAGCTCGACGCCCCATTGATCGAACGGATTGACCTGCCAGATGACGCTCTGCACAAAGACCTTGTGTTCGTAGAGCGCCACCAGCATGCCCAGTGTGTAGGGATCCAGTCGCTCGAACAGCAGGGTATTGCTGGGCTTGTTGCCGGGATGCACCTTGTGCGGCACGGCGCGCTCGATGGCGGCCTCGGCCATGCCCGAGGCCCGCATGTCGGCCCGTGCCTGGTCTTCCGACTGACCCTCCATCAGCGCCCGACTCTGGGCGAAACAGTTGGCCAGCGCCAGATCATGGTGACGCGGATACTCCGAGGAACCGTTCACCGGCGCCAGGAAATCGGCGGTCACCAGCGATGTCCCCTGGTGCAGCAACTGGTAAAAGGAATGCTGGGCATTGGGCCCCACCTCTCCCCAGACGATGGGACAGCTTTCCCAGGCCAGCGGCCTGCCCTCCCGGGTCACGCACTTGCCGTTGCTTTCCATTTCCAGCTGCTGCAGATAGGCCGGAAAGCGATGCAGACGATGGTCATAAGGCAGCACGACATGGCCGCTGGCGCCGAGAAAATTGCGATACCAGACGCCGGTCAGGGCCAGGATCACCGGCAGATTCTGCTCCAGCGGTGCATCGCGCAGGTGTTCGTCCATGGCATGAAAGCCATCCAGCATGGCCTCGAAGTGATCCATGCCGATGGCCATCGCCAGCGGCAGCCCCACCGCGGAGGCCAGCGAATAGCGGCCACCGACCCAGTCCCAGATGTGAAAGCGATTCGCCTGCGGGATGCCGTACTCCGCCATCGCATGGTCATTCGCCGAGACACCGAGAAAATGCCCGGCCATGGCCTCCGGGTCATCCACATGGCGCATGAACCAGTCGCGCGCGGTGCGCGCATTGGTCATGGTATCCAGGGTGGTAAAGGACTTGGACGAGACGATGAACAAGGTGGTCTTCGGATTGACCCGTTCCAGCACGTCGGTGACATGCACGCCGTCGATGCTGGAGACGAAATGCATGCGGATGGCATTGCTGCGGAACGGCGCCAGCGCCTCGGTGGCCATGACCGCGCCCAGGTCCGAGCCGCCGACCCCGACATTGACCACGTCGGTGATCGCCCGCCCGGTACAACCCCGGTACTCGCCCCGATGCAGCCGGTTGACGAACAGCCGCATCCGGACACGTTCCCGATACACCTCCGGCACCACGTTGACGCCATCGACATAGACCGCATCGTCGCCGCGCGTCCGCAGCGCGGTATGAAGCGCCGGACGGTCTTCCGTGTCATTGACGTGTTCGCCCCGGAACAACCGCTCGATCCAGTCCGCAAGGCCACGCTCGCGCGCCAGATCCAGCAGCAGCGACAGCGTCTCGCCGGTCGCCAACTGCTTGGAATAATCCAGCAGCAGGGGCCCGCACCTCAGGCTGAAGCGGTCAAAGCGCTCCGTATCATCGGCAAACAGGCTGGCGATGGTACGCCCTTGCATCGCGGTTGCATGCGTTTCCAGGGCATGCCAGGCAGGACTTCCGCTGTCAGCCGTCATTCCGTCTCCCGGATACTCAGTGGCGATGGACACTGTCTCCGCGGCCGATGGCGTAATAGGTGAAACCGAGATCGGCCAGACGCTGCGGATCATAGAGATTGCGTCCGTCGAAGATAACAGGCTCGCTCAGCATTGTGCGGATGCGTTGCATGTCCGGACTCCGGAACGACTGCCACTCGGTGCAAATCGCCAGCGCATCGGCCCCCTCCAGGGTCTCCATTGGATCATCGAGCAGCAGCAGATCGTCACGCTCACCGTAGATGCGAAGAGTCTCGGGCATGGCTTCCGGGTCATGGGCCCGGACACGAGCGCCCGCCTGCCACAGGGCTTCCATCAGGCTGCGGCTGGGAGCCTCGCGCATGTCGTCGGTATTGGGTTTGAAGGCGAGCCCCCAGAGCGCCACCGTGCGCCCGCGCAGGCCATCGGCACCGTAATGCCGGAGCATGCGCTGGAACAGCACTTGCTTCTGACGCGCGTTGACTGCCTCTACAGCGTCCAGCACCAGTGGCTCGTATTCAACTCCGCGCGAGGTCCGTGCCAGCGCCTTGACGTCCTTCGGAAAACAGGAACCACCGTAGCCGCAGCCCGGATAGATGAAGTGATAGCCGATCCGGGGATCCGAGCCGATGCCATGCCGCACCTGCTCAATGTCCGCGCCCAGGCGCTCGGCCAGACCGGCAAGCTCGTTCATGAAGCTGATCTTGGTCGCCAGCATCGCATTGGCCGCGTACTTGGTCAGTTCCGCGGAGCGCACGTCCATCACGATCAGCTTGTCATGGCTGCGACTGAAGGGCCGATACAGCTCCCGCATCAATTCGGCAGCCCGCTCATCGTCACTGCCGACAATGATCCGGTCGGGCTTGGTGAAATCGGCAATCGCCGCGCCCTCTTTCAGGAACTCGGGATTGGACACCACGCTGAACGGATAGTCGGCGCCGCGGGTGGCCAGGGCCTCATCCAGGGTCGCGCGCACGCGGTCGGCGGTGCCAACCGGCACCGTCGATTTGTCGACCACCACGCGGTAGCCGTCCATGTGCTCGCCAATGGACCGGGCCACCGCCAGCACATACTGCAGATCGGCGGAGCCGTCCTCGTCCGGCGGCGTGCCGACGGCAATGAATTGCAGCAGACCGAATGCAACGGCCTCAGCCACATCGGTGGTAAACCGCAGCCGGTCGGCATCGCGGTTCCGGGCAATGATGTCATCCAGGCCGGGCTCGTAGATCGGCACCTCGCCGCGATTCAACCGCGCCACCTTGTCCGCATCGATATCGACGCAGAGCACTTCGTTGCCGGCGTCCGCCAGACACGCGCCGGTCACCAGACCGACATAACCGCTACCAAAAATCGTGATCTTCATGCTGTCCCTGTGCTCGATTCAACGTTGAATACGTAACCCGGCCGGGGGTTTCCGAATGCCCGCCTGCCGAGGCGCGCATCGGATCTTATAGGAAACACTGATTTATTCCCGCGTCTGCGAAAGGATTCAGTGTTTCCTATACTCCGTAATATCCCCGGTACCAGTCCACGAACCGCTGCACGCCCACCTCGATCGGCGTGTCCGGCCGGTAGCCCACATCATGGGCCAGATCCGTGGTATCCGCCGCCGTGTCCGGCACATCCCCCGGCTGCTGCGGCAGCAACTGCTTGTCCGCCTTGCGCCCCAGACAGTCCTCAATCACCTCGATATAGCGCATCAGATTCACCGGCTGACCATTGCCGATGTTGTAGATCCTGTAGGGCACATTGCTACTGGCCGGGTCCGGCGCGACCGCCTGCCAATCGGGATTGGCGCTGGCCACCCGGTCGAGGCTGCGCATCACGCCCTCGGTAATATCGTCGATGTAGGTGAAATCGCGTTGGTGCCGGCCGTCGTTATGCACCGGAATCGGCCTTCCGTGCAGGATCCGGTCGACAAACTTGAACAGCGCCATGTCGGGACGCCCCCAGGGACCATACACGGTAAAGAAACGCAGGCCGGTCACGGGCAAACCGTGGAGGTGTGCGTAGCTATGCGCCATCAACTCGTTGGCCTTCTTGGTCGCCGCGTACATCGACAAGGGATGGTCCACCGCATGGTGCTCCGAGAACGGGAACTGCCGATTACCGCCATAGACCGAGCTGGAAGAGGCGAACACGAGATGGGCGACGCCGGCACGCTGACAGCCATCCAGTACATTCATGAAACCGACCAGGTTGCTGTCGACATAGGCGTGCGGGTGACTGACCGAATACCCGACCCCGGCCTGTGCACCGAGATGCACGACCCGATCGAATCCGGCCCCGGCGAACAGGGCCGCCATGTCGTCACGATCGGCCAGGTCCAGGCGCTGGAAGGAGAAGCCATCGCGGGCCTGCAGGCGGGCAAGGCGCGCCTCCTTCAGCGCCACATCGTAATAATTGTTGAGGTTGTCCAGACCAACCACCTGGTCGCCACGGTCCAGCAACCGGTGGCACACATCGGCGCCGATGAAGCCGGCCGCGCCGGTCACGAGTACCCGCATTCCCTGTCAGTCTCCGTCCGGGCTGAAAGCGGCAATGGTGCCCTGCACACACACCGACTGTCGATTGGGTATACTACGCGGCCGCTCGCGTCCACGAAAAACCGTTGATTCTCCATGCCTGACACGACACAGACCCTCGGCCGCCTGCTCGCGGAGCGCATCCTGCTGCTGGATTCGGGCATGGGCACGATGATCCAGCAGTACCCGCTGACCGAAGAAGATTTCCGGGGCGAGCGTTTCCGGGATCACCGCTCGGACCTGAAGGGCAACAACGACCTGCTGGTCCTGACCCGGCCGGATCTGATCCGGGAGATTCACGACCGCAATCTCGCGGCCGGTGCCGACATCCTCGAGACCAACACCTTCAGTTCCACCACCATCGCGCAGGCGGATTACCAGCTCGAGGAGCTGGCCTACGAACTGAACGTGGAAGCTGCGCGCCTGGCCAAGGCGTCCTGCACGGCGGCCATGGCGGAACAGCCGGACTGGCCACGTTTCGTCGCCGGCGCGCTGGGGCCCACCAACAGGACTGCATCGATTTCCCCGGACGTGAACAATCCGGGCTACCGCAACGTCAGCTTCGAACAACTGCGTGCGGCCTACCTGCAGGCAGCACGCGGATTGGTCGACGGGGGCGCCGACCTGCTGCTGATCGAGACCATCTTCGACACGCTCAACGCGAAGGCGGCGATCTACGCCATCGAAGAGTTGTTCGACGAACTGGGCTACCGCGTGCCGGTGATGATCTCCGGCACCATCACCGATGCCTCCGGCCGCACGCTGTCCGGCCAGACCACCGAGGCCTTCTGGAACTCGGTGCGCCACGCCCAGCCGTTCACGGTGGGCCTGAACTGCGCCCTGGGCGCCGAGCAGATGCGTCCCTTCGTGCAGGAAATTTCCCGGGTTGCCGACACCTACACCACGATCTATCCGAACGCCGGGCTGCCCAATGAATTCGGCGAATACGACCAGTCACCGGACTACATGGCCGGGCTGGTACGGGATTTCGCCGAAAGCGGCTTCGTCAACATCGTCGGCGGCTGCTGCGGCACCACCCCCGAGCACATCGCCGCGATCCGCGAGGCCGTTGCCGACTGCCCGCCACGCAGGATTCCGCAGCGTGAGCCGGCAATGCGCCTGTCCGGCCTGGAGCCGTTCAATATCGGTGCCGACAGCCTGTTCGTGAATGTCGGCGAGCGCACCAATGTGACCGGATCGGCGCGATTCAAGCGCCTGATCAAGGAAGGTGATTACGACACCGCGCTGGAGGTCGCCCGCGACCAGGTGGAGGGCGGCGGCCAGGTAATCGACGTCAATATGGACGAGGGCATGCTGGATGCCCGGCAGGCGATGGTCGACTTCCTCAACCTGATGGCCGCCGAACCGGACATCGCCCGGGTGCCGGTGATGGTGGACTCCTCGAAATGGGAGGTGCTGGAGGCGGGCCTGCAGTGCGTGCAGGGCAAGGCCATCGTCAACTCCATCTCGCTCAAGGAGGGCGAGGAGCCGTTCCTCGCCCAGGCCCACAGCATCAAGCGCTATGGCGCGGCCACTGTGGTCATGGCCTTTGACGAGGACGGCCAGGCGGACACCTACGAGCGGCGCATCGAGATCTGCGAGCGGGCCTACCGGCTACTGGTGGACCAGGCCGGGTTCCCGCCGCAGGACATCATTTTCGACCCAAACATCTTCCCGGTGGCCACCGGCATTCCGGAACATGACAACTACGGCATCGATTTCATCGAGGCCACGCGCTGGATCAAGCAGAACCTGCCCCACGCCCGGGTCTCCGGTGGCCTGTCCAATCTGTCCTTCTCGTTCCGCGGCAACAACGTGGTCCGCGAGGCCATGCACTCGGCATTTCTGTATCACGCCATCAAGGCCGGCATGGACATGGCGATCGTCAACGCGGGCCAGATCGAGATCTACGACGACATCCCGAAGGATCTGCTGGAACGGGTCGAGGACGTCATCCTCAACCGCCGCCCGGATGCCACTGAGCGCTTGCTGGACTTCGCCGAATCAGTCAAGGGTGATGGCGGCGGCAAGGTTCGGGTGGAGGATCTGGCCTGGCGCGAGCAACCGGTGGAGAAGCGCCTGGAGCATGCCCTGGTCAAGGGCATTATCGACTACATCGATGCCGATACCGAGGAGGCCCGGCAGCAGGCCAGCCGTCCAATCGAGGTCATCGAGGGGCCGCTGATGGACGGCATGAACGTGGTCGGCGATCTGTTCGGCGAAGGCAAGATGTTCCTGCCCCAGGTGGTCAAGTCCGCCCGCGTGATGAAGAAGGCCGTGGCCTACCTGCTGCCCTACATCGAGGCGGAGAAGGACGGCGGCGAGAACAAGCCCGCCGGCCATATCCTGATGGCCACGGTCAAGGGCGATGTCCACGACATCGGCAAGAACATCGTTGGCGTGGTGCTTCAGTGCAACAACTTCAAGGTCACCGATATCGGTGTCATGCAGCCGGCGGAGAAGATCCTGCAGACCGCCATCGACGAGGGGGTGGACATCATCGGACTGTCCGGCCTGATCACACCCTCGCTGGAAGAGATGGTGAACGTCGCGAAGGAAATGCAGCGCCGCGGCATGCAGCAGCCCCTCCTGATCGGCGGCGCGACCACCTCGCGGGTGCACACCGCGGTGAAGATTGCGCCCGGCTACGAGCATGAGGTGATCTACGTCAAGGATGCCTCGCGTGCCGTCGGCGTGGCCTCCAACCTGGTCAGCGAGACACGGCGCGAGGCCTACGTGGCGGGCATCCGCGAGGAGTACGCGCGGGTCCGGGAAAACCACGCCGCGCGGCAGAAGAAACAGAAATGGCTGCGCATCGCCGATGCGCGCGCCAATGCCACGGTAATCGACTGGCAGGCCTTCGAACCGCTGGCGCCCCGGCAGCCCGGGGTTCAGGTGCTGGATGACTACCCGCTGCGCGAGCTGGTGGATTACATCGACTGGACGCCGTTCTTCAAATCCTGGGAGCTGGCGGGCAGCTACCCGGCGATCCTGGACGACCCGGTGGTTGGTGATCAGGCCCGCCAGCTGCTCGACGATGCCCGGGCGATGCTCGAACGGATCGTCGACGAGGGCTGGCTGCAGGCACGCGGGGTCTACGGCATCTTCCCGGCCAATACGGTCGGCGATGACGTCGAACTGTATCGCGATGCCTCGCGCGACAGCGCGCTGATCACGCTACACCAACTGCGCCAGCAGACCGAACGTCCCGCCGGCAGACCCAATCAATGCCTGGCGGACTTCATCGCACCGAAGGACAGCGGCAAGGCGGATCACATCGGCGCCTTCGCGGTGACCGCCGGTATCGGTATCGATGAACATATCGCCCGCTTTGAAGCGGATCATGACGATTACAACAGCATCCTGCTCAAGGCGCTGGCCGACCGGCTGGCCGAGGCCTTCGCGGAACGCCTGCATGAGCGCGTGCGAAAGGAATTCTGGGGCTACCAAGCGGATGAGGCGCTGAGCAACCAGGACCTGATCAAGGAGCGCTACCAGGGTATCCGGCCGGCCGCCGGCTATCCGGCCTGCCCGGACCACACCGAAAAGGACCTGATCTGGGAACTTCTGGAGGTGGAGCAGCGGATCGGCCTGCGCCTCACGGAAAGCCGGGCCATGGTGCCAACGGCGGCGGTCAGCGGCCTGTATTTCGCGCATCCCGAGAGCCGTTATTTCGGCCTGGGCCGGATTTACCAGGATCAGGTGGAGGATTACGCCCGTCGCAAGGGAATGTCCCGGCGCGAGATCGAGCGCTGGCTGGCGCCCAATCTCGGCTATGAGCCGGACGACTAGGGTTATTTCTCTGTGCACAACGTGAGCATGCGTTATGAAGACTCTGCGTGATTTGCTGCTGTGCCTGACCGTTGCCCTGGGCTTCGTCGCCACGCCGGCCGCCATGGCTGACCTCGGTTCCGGCTCCGTCGACACGCCGGACGCCCATCACGGTGACAACGAGCATGATGAGGACCACGACAACGGTTATTGATCGGTTGCAGGAATACTGCCGCGTAGCGGAGGATTGACAGAATCGATTGGTGCGTCCGAAAGCGGGTCCGGGATGACCGGATCCGCTTTTTTCATGCCGACGGTTGTCGCATGCGCTGCTCGGCCAGACGATCCGCCACCTGCTCGGGCTGCAGGCCATTGGAGGTGGCCTCACGGAAAATGGTCCTGAGTGTGTCGGCGATGGCGACGACCCGGGCATGGACCTGTTGCGGCCGATAGTTGCCGAGTTGGGCGGCAACGTCGATGACCCCACCCGCGTTGATTACGTAATCCGGGGCATACAGGATGCCGGCATTGCGTAACGCGGCGCCAAACTCCGGCCGTGCGAGCTGATTGTTCGCAGCGCCGGCGACGATGCGTGCCCTCAGCCCATCGATGGTGTCACCGTTGATGGCGCCACCCAGGGCGCAGGGTGCGAACACGTCCACCTGGGCCGCGTGAATGGAAGCCACCGGCAGGACTTCTGCACCGAACCTGTCGGCCGCGTCCTGCGCCCGCCCGGCATGAATGTCCGCCACCAGCAGCCGCGCGCCCGCCGCGTGCAGCGCTTGCGCCAGGCGCAGACCGACACTGCCGACACCCTGGATGGCGATACTGCGTCCTGCCGGGTCGCCGCTCCCGAAGACTGCCTCCAGGCAGGCACGGATGCCGTGATACACACCAACGGCCGTCGCCGGCGATGGATCGCCGGTTCGCTCCTCGCCATCCGGTCCGCGACTGGCCTTCAGCCCGGTAACATGCGCGGTGGTCTGCGCCAGCTGCCGCAGGTCCTCGACGCGAACGCCGGAGTCCTGGGCCGTGATATACCGGCCACCGAGGCTCTCGACCAGACGGCCCATGGCCCGCATCAGCGAAGGCGTGCGCAGCGTCTCCGGGTCACCGAGGATCACGGCCTTGCCACCGCCATGCGGCAGGCCCGCCATGGCGTTCTTGTAGCTCATGCCCCGGGACAGTCGCAGCACGTCAGCCAGCGCCTCATGCTCCGAGGCGTAGTCGCGCATGCGCAGGCCACCAAGCCCGGGACCCCGTGCCGAATTGTGAATGGCAATCACGGCCCGTAATCCACTCTCCGGATCATGGCCAAACAGGACCGTTTCGTGCCCCTGGTAATCCGGGTGCTCGAACACGGCCTACGGCTCCTCGATGATCTGACTGCGCACGCACACGGCCATATTGCGCGGGATCATGCGTTTGCCCCTGGCCTCCATGTGCACCCGGGTAAAGGCCGCGCCGAACAGCAGGATCAGCGACGAGTAGTAGACCCACAACAACAACAGCACCAGCGACGCCGCGGCGCCATAAGCGGATGCCGGTGCCGTATACGTGAGGTAGGTCGCGATCAGGGTGCGACCGACCGCGAACAGCAGCGCGGTCACCAGGGCGCCGAGCATCACGTCCCGCCAGCTGAGTACCACATCCGGCAGCACCTTGAAAATGGTGGCGAACAGCAAGGTCACCATGAACAGCGAGATCACGAATTCCGAACCTGTCAGCAGCCCCCCGGGTATCGGAATCCATTCATCGGCAAACTGCACGACGGCCCGCAGCGCCACACCGAACACCAGCGAAACAAGCAAAACGAAACCAATCGACAGGGCCACCGTCAACGACAGCGCGCGGTTCTTGATGAAAATCAGCATGCTGTTGCGACTGGGTTTCGCGGCAACGCCGAAGATCGCATTCAGTGAGAACTGCATCTGGGCGAACACCGTGGTGGCACCGATCAGCAACGCCCCCACACCCAGTACCGTCGGCAGCACGCCGGAGCGCTCGAACCGACTCTCTGCCACCGCGGTCTCCACCGCCTGGGCCGCCTCCGCACCCATCGTGTCCTGCAACTGCCCGACCACCCGTCCCTGGGCAGCATCCTCACCCATGACCAAGCCCATGACGGCGACCGCAATGATCACCGTCGGCGCCAGCGAAAACAGGGTGTAGAACGCCAGCGAGCCGGCGTAACTGAAGGCATTGCAGTCCAGCCACAGGCGCACCGCCCGCCGCAGGATGCCGAACCAGTTCTGCACCGGTGCCAGCAGATGCCGCAAAGGCGCCGGCAGGCTTTCCAGGTCGGGCAGGGACGGCAGACGGATCATCAGCGACTCCGGAAGGTGTAGGCGAGGACCACACCCAGGTAGCCTTCGTTTGCACTGCCCAGGTCGTCCACGATGGGGCTGTCCTTGGCATCATTCAGCAAGCGCCCCACCCCGGCAACCGTGGTCAACGACCACTGGCGGTTGAAAAGATAGGTGAGGCGCCCCTGCAACCGGACCTCGGTGAGGCCCGAACCCGCCCGGTAGGGACCAACCCCCAGCGCAGCCGCATCGCGCTCATCGAGACCGTAGATGGAGTTGGCCGAACTGGCACTGCGGTAGACGAGCGTCGGACCGATGCTGGTCAACCACGGACCGATCCGATGGTCATGCCGCACACCGGCGGTGGCGCGATAGCCGTTGACATCGCCGGTCATCGGGAAGCGGACATCCGCATCCAGCCGCAATCCGTTCAGGCGGTACTCCATGAAACCGCCGGCGGCGACGCCACCCCGTACCGACCGCGTATCAGACAATGCCCCGCTGCCCCGCCGACCTCCGGCATACAGCAGCACCGGACCAGCACGAAAGTGCTCGGTCCGGATGGCGTTCCAGCCGAGCCCGGAAAACGGATTGAAGAACAGGCTGTCGCGGTACCGGGCGTCGATAAACGGTGCCGGCCGCACGCGGTAGCTGTCGGCGCCGCTGTACCGCGGCAACACGATGGCACCACCACCCAGGGTCAGGTTGAGTCCACTCGCCTCTCCGCCGGGGCGGCCTTCGCCGGCCTTGGAGAGGCCGGGAACCAGTAGCGCGGCCAACACGATACAGCGGACCACGCCGCTGACTGAACAGGAAAATCGCATGAGATCACCATTATTGCTTGTTCGTAATGCGCCAGGGAAATACTGGGTCATTCCCGCTGCAGTGGTCAGTTTCCAGAGTCGCCGCCGGCCACAACCCGCGTGGACAGCACCAGCAAGGCACCGCAGAGCAACGACACGCCGCCGAGCAAAAACAACGGCACGTAGCTACCGACGACCGCATACACCAGGGCCATGCCTTGCGCCGCGATCGCCTGGCTGACCGCGAATGCGGCGGTGGCCCAGCCCCAGGCGCGGCGGTGTACCGCGGTATCGACCAGACTGGTAACGTAACCGGAGGTCAGCGACACCATGGCTGGCGCCAGGGCGCCAGCCAGCAGGGAGCACAGGCTTATCAGCAGCAGGCCCAGCGGGGCCGCGGACAGTGCAACGATCACGGCCTTGCAGAACGCGACCAGCAGCAAGGCGAGGAACCAGCCGCTGCGCTTGGCCAGGAAACCGGCAACGAACGGCCCGATGATGGCACCCGCCGCGAACAGGGCCCATTGGAGCGACCCGAGGTCAAGGCCGTAGTTCCGCTCCCGCGCGACAAAATCCACCCAGAACAGGGTATGCGGCACGAAACCGGCCGCACTGACACTGTAGGCGGCAATTACCAGCCAGACGACGAACGGCGTCGCTGCCGCGTTCGCCGCACCGGCAGCGGTGGCCGCAGAGCGGATACGGCTTGTTGACCAACGCTGCCAACTCCAGGCGGTCAGCAGCAGACTGGAGAAGCCGAGCAGGGCCCAACCCCAACCGGTTCCAAGCCGCAGCACCGGTGGCATGAGCAGCGCTGCAGCCAGGATACCGACACCGATGCCGCCGAAGATCCAGGCCGCGGCCATCGGTCGATGGCGCACGGGGGTCAATGCGAGCGCCGTGCTCGGCGCCACCACCATCAGCACCGCGCCGGCCCAGCCGGCAAGGAAACGCCAGACAAAGAACCAGAGAAACGGGCCTGGCAGGCTGCAGAGCAGAAAACCCAGGCTGACGATCAGCAACGACAGGCGAATTGTCGAGCCAATACCGAACCGGTTCGCCAGCGCCGAGGCGGTGACTGCACCGAACAGATATCCGGTGAGGTTGGCGGCGCCCAGGTGCGCCGTCTGGTCGGCGCCGAACCAGCCCGCGTCCACCATGCCCGGAATCAACGGCGCGAAACCGAAGCGGGCAAAACCCAGACCGACGATCACCGCCGCCGCGCCGGCCAGCACCAGACTCCAGGGCATCCGCTCCGCGGCCGGCTGCACGGCACTCATGCGCGAGCCTCGAATACCGCGCCCGAAGTCCGAACCCGCCCGTTACCGGAGATCGGCCGTCCGGCAACGGATCCGACGGCCGGCCTGCCGCCCCAATCAGGCGACAGGCGGCCGGGCGAATCCATTGCGAACGCATCTATGCCGAACATAGCAGAGGACCATGACAGCCGATGGGAAGACGCCGAACCACAAACCCCGCGAAGTCAGGCACGTACTGCCCCAGAGAGTGCCTGATTGATCGGTCAGCGGCGAGCCGGATTGAGAGGATTTCGGGAATCGCTGTCACTTATACTCGTGCCCCGTCTCGCAAGGGAATGCCCACTCATGCCGCAGTCGTCAATTCGTATCACCGGTGCCCGCCAGAACAACCTCCAGAACCTGTCCCTGGAACTGCCGCTGGGCGAGTTGATCGTGATTACCGGTGTTTCCGGATCGGGCAAGTCCTCGCTGGCCTTTGACACGGTCTATGCCGAGGGTCAGCGCCGCTACGTCGAGACCTTCTCACCCTATGCCCGGCAGTTCCTCGATCGCATGGACCGCCCGGCCACCGATCGCATCGAGGGCGTACCGCCGGCCATCGCCATCGACCAGACCAACCCGGTGCGCACCTCACGTTCGACGGTCGGCACCATGACCGAGCTGAATGATCACCTGAAGCTCCTGTTCTCGCGCCTGGCCGAGGTCTACTGCCAGGGCTGCGGCCGCCGGGTGCAGCGGAATACCGCCGAGGGCATCGTCCGTCGCCTGCTGGCTGAACTGGCCGGCGAACGTGTGATGTTCTGCGCCCGGCTGGCGGTGCCGAAGGGGCTGGACAAGCGGGAAATGCAGGCCCTGCTGGAACGCCAGGGCTACAGCCGCTTCCAGCGCCTGACCAAACAGTTCGTCGAGGTCATCGTGGACCGGGTAAGGCTCGACGAGGAACGCCGGGACCGGCTGGTGGAAGCCGCCGAAAACGGCCTGCACCTGGGCCAGGGGCACCTGCTGGTCTACCCGCTGGATGCCGACCGAAAGCCGCTGGAGCCACGGCGCTTTTCCGCCGACCTGCATTGCCCGGACTGCGACATGCACTACCGTGAGCCGGTCTCCAGCCTGTTCTCGTTCAACTCGCCGCTGGGGGCCTGCGAGACCTGCCGCGGCTTCGGCCGGATCATGGGCATCGACCTTGACCTGGTGATTCCGGACCCCCGCCTGAGCTTGGCCGAGGGCGCGATCCGGCCCTGGCAGAGTGGAAAATCCGCCGACTGCCAGAAGGACCTGATGCAGGCCGCGCGGCGCGCCGGCGTCGCCACCGACATCGCCTGGCAGGACCTGCCCGAGGAGCACCGGCGCTGGGTGCTGGAAGGCGACGGGCAACGGCGCGGCTGGTACGGCGTCGACGGCTTTTTCGACTGGCTGGAGTCGAAGAGCTACAAGATGCACGTCCGCGTGCTGCTGTCCAAGTACCGCTCCTACGACCACTGTCCGGACTGCGAGGGCGCACGCCTGAAGCCCGAGGCGCTGGCCTGGCGGATCGGACGGCACGAGGATGCCGACCGGGTGCTTGCCCGGGAGCAGCGCTTCCGCGCCCGCACAAGCAGCTTCTCCGAACAGGCGTTCCTCGGTCTGCCCGGGCTCTGCCTGCATGACGTCATGCAGCTGCCGCTGGCCCGCTGCCGGGATTTTTTCGACGCTCTGGAACTGCCCGGCGCCCGCGACGAGGCCGCCAGCCAGGTGCTGGACGGCATCCGCCAGCGGCTGCGCTACCTGTGCGAGGTGGGACTGCCCTACCTGACCCTGGATCGCCAGTCCCGCACCCTGTCCGGCGGCGAGGTCCAGCGGATCAACCTGACCACCGCCCTGGGCACCTCACTGGTCAACACCCTGTTCGTGCTCGACGAACCGTCGATCGGACTGCACCCCCGGGACATGCAACGCATCATTCGCGTGATGCAGCGGCTGCGGGATGCGGGCAACTCGCTACTTGTCGTGGAGCACGACCCGGACGTGATGCGCGCCGCCGACCGACTGATCGACATCGGCCCCGGACCCGGAGCCCGCGGCGGACGGATCCTCTACGACGGTCCGCCGGCCGGCATTCTCGAACGGCCCGATTCCCTGACCGGCGCCTACCTGTCCGGCCGCGAACGGATCCGTCTGCCGGCTGCAGCCGGGCAGCCACCGGCCGACCTGCATCTGACCGTGCGCGGGGCCCGCGCGCACAACCTGCAGGACCTGACGGTCCGGATCCCGCTGCAGCGGCTGGTGGTGTTGACCGGCGTCTCCGGCTCCGGCAAGTCGACGCTGATGCAGGAGGTGCTCTACAACGGATTGCGCAAGCAGTTCGGCCAGGCGGCCGATCCGGCCGAAGCGCATGACGGGATCGACGGTGGCGAGGCCATCGATGATGTGGTCTACGTGGACCAATCGGCCATCGGCAAGACCACGCGATCGAACCCCGCCAGCTTCGTCGGCGCGCTGGAACCCATCCGCAAACTGTTCGCTGCCACGCCGGAGGCACGCACACGCGGTTACACCCCGGGCACCTTCAGCTTCAACAGCGGCAATGGCCGCTGTCCGGGCTGTGGCGGCAACGGCTTCGAGCATGTGGAGATGCAGTTCCTGTCGGACGTCTATCTGCGCTGCCCGGACTGCAATGGCCGCCGCTACCGCGAGGATGTCCTGGAAATCACCCTGCCGGCGGCGCCGGGTTGCCCGCTGTCACCCCAGTCCATGGCCGACGTGCTGGCACTGACCGTGGAACAGGCAACGGACTTCTTTGCCGACCAGCCCGAGGTCCTGAGCCGGCTGGAACCGCTGCGTGCCGTTGGCCTGAGTTACATGGGCCTGGGCCAGGCCGTGCCGACCCTGTCCGGCGGCGAGGCACAGCGACTGAAGCTGGCAGGCCACCTGGCCGCCAGCAGTGGCCGCCGCCGGCAGCGGCAACGGCTGCTGTTCCTGCTGGACGAACCCACCACCGGATTGCATTTCGCCGATGTCGCGGTGCTGCTGCAGGCCTTCCGCCGGCTGCTGGACGCGGGCCATTCGCTGCTGGTTATCGAACACAATGTGGATGTCATGCGCGCCGCCGACTGGCTGATCGACCTGGGCCCGGAAGGCGGCGACGGTGGCGGCCGGCTGGTGGCCGAGGGAACGCCGGCGGAACTTGCCGGACAGCCGCACAGCCATACCGGCCGGGCGCTGGCCAGTGCCGGCCGGCCTGTGACACCCGCCGACCGCATCGCCGAACCCGCGGTGGCCGCGCAGGGGCAGGCGATCCGCATCCGCAATGCCCGCGAGCACAATCTGAAGGGCATCGACCTCGCCATCCCCCGGGACCGGTTCACCGTGATTACCGGCCTGTCCGGCTCAGGCAAGTCCACGGTCGCCTTCGACATCCTGTTCACCGAGGGCCAGCGCCGGTACCTGGAATCGCTGAACGCCTATGCCCGGCAGTTCGTGCAGCCCGCATCCCGGCCGGACGTGGACGCCATTCTCGGCATTCCGCCGACGGTCGCCATCGAGCAGCGCACCAGCCGGGGCGGGCGCAAGAGCACGGTCGGCACGATGACCGAAATCCAGCATTTCCTGCGGCTGCTGTACGTCAAGCTGGGCCACCAGTATTGCCCGGACTGCGACATCCCGATCCGTGCGCAAAGCCCGGAGGCAATCGTCGGCCAGTTGCTGGGCGAGCATCGCGGCGAGACCGTGCGCCTGCTGGCGCCGCTGGTGGTGACGCGCAAGGGCTATTACACGGACCTGGCGCAATGGGCCGCGGGCAAGGGATTCGAGACCCTGCGGGTGGACGGCGAAGACCAGGCCACCGGCCAATGGCCGCGGCTGGACCGTTACCAGGAACACACCATCGAGCTGCCAGTGGCCCGCCTGCAGCTGACCCCGACGAATGAGGACACCATCACCGCCGCCGTGGAGGAGGCGCTGAAACATGGGCGCCACAGCCTGACCGCGGTGTTCGAGGATGGCAGCGAGCAGCTGTTCTCCAGCCAGCGCGCCTGCCCGGGCTGCCAGCGCGGCTTCGCCGAACCGGACCCGCGCCTGTTCTCCTACAACTCGCGGCATGGCTGGTGTCCGGAGTGCTTCGGCACCGGCCTGCTGCTGAGCGGCTTCGATGCCGACCAGACCGGCGAGGAGAGCGCGTGGCGGGACGCCGACAGCGACACCGTCTGCCACCGTTGCGAGGGGCGGCGCCTGAATCCGGAGGCGCTGGCGGTGCGCTTCCAGCAGCAGTCCATTGCCGACCTCAGCGCGATGACGGTCGAACAGGCCAACCACTGGTTCGGTGAGCTGCAACTCAGCGGCCGTGATCAGGCGGTGGCACGGGACATCCTGCCCGAAATCCGGCACCGCCTGGCCTTTCTCGGACAGGTTGGACTCGCCTATCTGGGGCTGGACCGGGCCGCGCCGACCCTGTCCGGCGGCGAGGCCCAGCGCATCCGGCTGGCGGCACAACTGGGCTCCAACCTGCAGGGTGTGTGCTACGTGCTGGACGAGCCCACCATCGGCCTGCACCCGCGTGACAACCGCATGCTGCTCGACACCCTGTCCCGACTGGAGGGCAAGGGCAACACGGTTGTTGTGGTCGAGCATGACGAGGACACCATCCGGCGCGCGGATCATGTCATCGATCTGGGTCCGGGTGCCGGCGTCCACGGCGGCCGCGTGGTGGCCGAGGGCACGGTCGCCGAACTACTGGCCAATCCGGATTCGCCCACCGGCCGGGCGCTGGCACAGCCGTTTCGGCATCCGCTGCGGGGCCGGCGTCGCGAGCAGCCTGCCGAGCAGGTGTTGCGGCTGCGCGGCGCCCGGGCAAACAATCTGCAGGCCGTCGATCTGGACATCCCGCTGGGTCGGTTGATCGTGGTCAGCGGCGTCTCCGGCTCCGGCAAGTCAACCCTGGTGCGGCGGGTGCTGCGGGACAACCTGCAGGGGCTGGTCCGGTCCCGAGGCGCTTTGCCGTCGCTGCAGGACTGCGCGGCGCTGGATGGCTGGAAGGCGGTGGCCCGGGTGCTGGAAGTCGACCAGACCCCCATCGGCAAGACGCCCCGCTCCTGCCCCGCCACCTACATCGGATTCTGGGACGCAATCCGGCAATTGTTCGCGCAAATCGAAGAAGCCCGGATCCGCGGCTACGGCCCGGGACGCTTCTCGTTCAACACCCGCGACGGCCGCTGCAGCGACTGCGACGGTCAGGGCGTACAGCGTGTGGAAATGAGTTTCCTGCCCGACGTGGAACTGCCCTGCGACAGTTGCGGCGGCAAACGCTTTTCCCGCGAGACACTGAGCGTGACCTGGCGGGATCGCTCGGCCGGCGATGTGCTGGCCATGTCGGTCGACGAGGCGGTGGACTTCTTCGGCGCCCACAACCGCATCCATCACCCGCTGTCACTGCTGCAGGATGTCGGCCTGGGCTATCTGACCCTGGGCCAGCGCAGTCCGACGCTGTCCGGCGGCGAAGCGCAGCGGATCAAGCTGGTCAGCGAACTGGCCAAGGTGCGGCCGGACCCGCGACGGCTGCCGCCGCACACGCTCTACCTGCTGGACGAGCCCACGGTGGGGCTGCACATGGCGGATGTGGAAAAGCTGATCCGGGTGCTGCACCGGCTGGTGGATGCCGGCCATACGGTGATCGTGATCGAGCACAGCCTGGAGATAATGGCCGAGGCCGACTGGCTGATCGACATGGGCCCGGAGGGCGGCGAGGCCGGCGGCCGGGTGGTCGCCGCCGGCGTCCCGGAAACCGTGGTCACCACCAGCGACTCGCACACGGCCCGCTTACTCAAGGAGCACCTGGCCCGATCCGCCACACCGTGACGACGAGGATCTGGTCGGGGCGACCGGAAGACGCTGTTTTCCATTTTCAGCACCACCACACGCCGGCCTGGGGGTGGGAAACGCCGTGGCGGGATGTCGGCCGCAGGGACGCGGCCGTCAAGCCCGCATGGATGCGTTCACGGCGGTCCCGCGACGGCGTTTCCCGACACCAGGCTCGGAGCCGCACCAGGCACTCGGTGCCAACCGGTATGGCGGCGGCCATCCCGATTGACCTGAAAGGCGTAAATTCCTATCGAAGGAAACAACGTCAGCGGCGTTCGGCAGGGCCAGTGGAAATTTTCGGCTGGCGTCGTTGGCCCAACGGGACGTCGCGCCAGACGAAAACTTCCACTGGACCAGACACTATCGGAAGTGTACTCACAGACTCCAACGCAGGCGCGAAAATTGGTCAGTATGTCCTTAACACTCGGTGCCTACCGCTATGTCGCCGCGCCCCGACTGCCTCGGGCGCCGGAGCATTCGTCCCGAACGAAGCAACACAATGCGCAGTCTGGCAGGGGCAGTGGAAGCTTTTTCTTGGCCCTGTTGGCCCAACGGGACGTCAGGCCAAGAAAAACCTTGCACTGACCCCGACACTCTCGGACAGCAATACAGCACTCCACCGTGACATAGACATTCAGACCACCGCACCCCACAAACAAAATCGGAACACGCTGCAGTAAAGCCCGCCGGTTAGATTCAGCTATCCGCCATATCGTTGGCCAAGAGCAGAAAGGCGTAGCGGCGGGCGACTTCTTCCAGGTAGTCGAAGCGGCCGCTTGCGCCGCCGTGGCCGGCGCTCATGTTGGTCTGCAGCAGCAACAAATTGTCGTTGGTCCGCAATGCACGCAGCCGGGCCACCCACTTGGCCGGCTCCCAGTAGGTCACCCTGGGATCGGACACGCCGGCCGTGACCAGCAGATGCGGGTAGTCGCGAGCCGTGACGTTATCGTACGGCGAGTAGGACAGGATGGTCCGGTAGGCCTCCGGATCCTCGATCGGATTGCCCCATTCCGGCCATTCCGGCGGCGTCAACGGCAGCTCCGGGTCCAGCATGGTGTTCAGCACATCGACAAACGGCACATCCGCCACCGCCGCACGGAACAGGTCCGGACGCTGGTTCAGCACCGCGCCCACCAGCATGCCGCCGGCACTGCCGCCATGCATGCTGATGCGGCCGACGCCGGTGTAGCCGGTCTGGGTCAGGTGTTCGGCGCAGGCGATGAAATCACTGAAGGTGTTCGGCTTGTCCTGCAGGCGGCCCTGGCGGTACCAGCGGTAACCCCGTTCCAGGCCGCCACGGACGTGGGCGATGGCGTACACGAAACCGCGGTCCACCAGGCTCAGGCGATGCGGCGAAAAGGCCGGCAGGCTGCTGATCCCGTAGGCGCCGTATCCGTATAACAGCAGCGGCGTGTCGCCGTCCGGCTCGAGATCCGCCCGGTGGAACAGCGAAATCGGGACCTCCGCGCCATCCGGTGCCAGTGCATGCAGCCTTTTCGCAACGTAGCGGGACGGATCATGGCCGCTGGGGATTTCCTGCTGCTTGCGCAACACCCGTGAGCGGCTGGCCATGTCGTAATCGAAGACCTGCGTTGGCGTGGTCAGCGAACTGTAGCTGAAGCGCAGGTTGTCGGTGACGTATTCCAGCCCCGGGATCACGCCCAGGCTGAAACAGGGTTCGTCGAAGGCAATGCGATGTTCCTGGCCGTCGCTGACGCGGCGGACAACGATCCGCGGCTCACTGTCCTCCAGTTCCAGGCGCACCAGCCAGTCGCGGTAGACCAGCAGGTTGCGGATCAGACAGCCGGGACGATGCGGCACCACCACACGCCACTGGCCTCGCCCGCTCGCCGAAAGCGGCGCCTGCATGATGCAGAAGTCCTCGGCGCCGTCGGCATTGGTGCGAATCAGCCAGCGGCCGTCATGTTCCTCGACCTCGTACTCCACGTCGCGCTCGCGCGCGGCCAGCACCCGGGGCTCGGCCTCCGGCTGATCCGCCGGAATGACCCGGGTTTCCGAGGTGGTGTGGTCGTGGCTTTCGATCAGCAGAAAACGCTCACTGGCGCACAGTCCGACACCGAGAAAGAATCCGGGGTCCGGTTCACGGTAGACCAGCGGGTCCGCCGCCTGCTCGGTGCCCAGCCGGTGCCGGCGCACCTCCCGCGGCCGATGCTCCTCGTCCAGCGTGGTATAGAACAGCGTGCGCCCGTTGGCGGCCCAGTCGAAATCGCCATGCACGCCGCTGATTCGGTCCGGCAGATCCTGCCCGGTCTCCAGGTCACGCACCCGGATCTCGTGAATCTCCGCCCCGCTCCGATCCACGGCATAGGCGAGGTAACGATGATCCTGGCTGTGACTGACCGCACCGAGATGGAAGTAATCCAGCCCCTCGGACTCCGAATCGCCGTCCAGCAGGATCTGCTCCTGTCCGTCCTCACCCTGTCGGCGGCAGATCAGCGCATGCTGACCGCCCTCCCGGAAGCGGCTGTAGTAGTAGAAGTCGCCGTCACGCTGCGGCACCGAGCTGTCGTCCTCACGGATCCGACCGCGCAGTTCATCGACCAGCGCGCGCTGCAGCCCGGCGACCGGCGCCAGCGCCTGCTCGGCCCAGGCATTCTCCGCACCCAGGTAGGCACGGATGGCCGGTTCAAGCTGCTGCGCGTCGCGCATGGCCTCACGCCAGTTCGCATCGCGCAACCAAGCGTAGGGATCCTCGCGGCGGTGACCGTGCCATTCGAGGCTTTTCGGGCGGACATCCGCCACCGGCTCGGCCAGCGCGGCATCGTTCTGCTCAGTCATTCGTTTCTCCTGGGCGGTGGACCGGGGGCGCCGGTTACGCGGTGAGCGCGCAGGCCAGGGCCGCGACCAACAGCCCACCCGCCGTGTCCTCATCCGGGCCGAAGGCAATAACGCCGTCCTCGTGGCCACCCATCGCAAACACGCCGGAATCAGCCATGCCGGCAGCATCGAGAAGTCGGGCCACTTCGGCCGCCATGGCGGGCGTGCCGTAGGTCACGGCGGCATCGGTGACGGCCAGTCCGAGGTTCGTCGCACGCTGCCAGATCTCACTGCTGTGGCCGTGCAGGACGCAGCCCGCCTGCGGCCGGGCACGATACACGGCGCCGTGGGTCAGCGCCTCCGACGATGGTCGGACCGGACCGCTGGCTTCGACGCGATTGACCGTCGGGTCGCAGTCCGTCACCTGGCAATAACCGTCCACGGCCAGGGATTCGCGCTCGCCGGTCTGGGTACCCGAGATGATGAAACCGCTGCCCCGGCGGCAACTGACGTTGCCGAAACCCAGGCCACCGTAACGCGCCGGATCACGGCCGATCAGCTGCAGCCGATGAAGGACCCCGCGCCAGCCATCCAGCAGGGCCACGGCATCCCGGGGCGGTGGCGCGCCGGGCCTGAAGCGGAGGTCGAACTGGATGACACCCTCTTGCTCCGTCACCGCGTCCGCCTCAGGCACTCCCGGCAGTCATGTCATCGGGGGAATGGAAATACTCGCTATTGCGTGCCATTTCCTCGGCATGGCCGAGCAGTTCCCGCAGGCGCCATTCCGCGGTCCGCAGGCTGGCGCAGTCGGTGCAACGGGGATCCTCGCAGGGCTGGTGGGCATACAGCCAGAAATGTATCGCCCCGGCCAGCAGACCGGCTGCAACCTCCTGCATGTCTGCCTCGGACTCGTCCTCGACCAGTTCGTTGCCCAGTTCCACAAGCCGCCGCGCGGCCTCATCATAGCTTGAATGCTGACTCATGCCGGATCCGTTGTTCCTCTGCCATCGCTCCCCGGGCCTGATGCCCCGACGCGTCATGCCATTCTGGCCCGCGCAGTCTATCGCAGATCTCCGGCAGCAACCGACGTCAATTCCCATCGGGCCGGAGCGGAAACGCAGGTTGTTGATTTTTCTGGTTAATGAAAAATTGATGAAAAGTTCACCGGACTAACGCAAGTGCCTAGTGGACAAGGCCTCAGCCGCACTTGCCCGTGCTTCGTCCACACACTTGTCCACAGCTTCTGTGGATAAGGGAGAGACGGACCGACTTCAGGCCATACCGAACATGCGCTGCCCGGCCTGGTCCATACTGGCGTGCGGGAAACGGCCAAGCTGAACGGAGGGTCCGTCATGTACCGATGTATTCCGGCAATGATCGTGCTGCTCGGCGTCGCGGGTCTGGCCATCGCGGAAACCCGCTATCAGAGCGAACAGCATGAATTCATCGTCGAGACCCTGCGCGACGACCTGCGACATCCCTGGGGTCTGAGCTTTCTGCCGGATGGCGACATGCTGGTGACCGAACGCGGCGGCCGCCTGCTGCGAATCTCGGCGGACGGCAGCGAAAGCACCGCGGTTGCCGGCGTACCCGATGTGCATGTCGCGAACCAGGCGGGCTTGCTCGATGTGGCCTTGCACCCGGATTTCGACGACAACCAGCTGGTCTACCTGAGCTACAGCAGCCCGGATGGTCAGGCAGCACGGACCGCGCTCGGGCGCGGACGCCTGGACGGCGACCGGCTGCAGGATTTCGAGGAAATCTTTGCCGCCAGCCCAGCGCTCGGAGGTGGTCGCCATCTGGGCAGCCGGATCGTCTTCGACGAGGACGGCACACTGTTCCTGAGCGTCGGTGATCGCGGTCAGCGGGACATGGCGCAGGATCCCGCCGACCACGTCGGCACGGTGCTGCGCCTGAATGAGGACGGCAGCGTTCCGGAGGACAACCCGTTCGTCGGCGACTCGGAACGGCGGCCGGAGATCTTCAGCTATGGCCACCGCAATCCTCAGGGCATGATCCGGCATCCGGACAGCGGCGAGATCTGGATCAACGAACACGGGCCGCGCGGCGGCGACGAACTGAATCGCCTGCAGGCCGGCCTCAACTACGGCTGGCCCGAGGTCACGCTCGGCACCGAGTATTCCGGGCCCAGTATCGGGGTCGAGGAAAAGGAAGGCATGGAGCCGCCCGTGTATCACTGGACGCCCTCCATCGCACCCTCGGGCATGGCCTACTACGATGGCGAGGCCTTCCCGGAGTGGCGCGGCAACCTGTTTGTCGGCGCGCTGGCGCATACCCACCTGGCACGCCTGACCATGGATGGCGACCAGGTGGTATCGGAAGAGCGACTGCTGGATGATGCGGGTTGGCGGATCCGCGACGTCCGCCAGGGCCCCGACGGCGCACTCTATCTGCTGGTGGATGCGCGAGACGGCCGCCTGGTCCGGCTAAGCCCCGCCGACTCGGACAGTTAAGGAAACACTGATCTATTCCCGCGTCTGCGCCCGAGACCGGTTTTGGTCATCTGGCAAGGCGCGGTGCCGGTTCGGTAGCCGTAGCTACCGGGCCGGTGACGCAACACAGCCAGGGGCAAAACCGGCCGGGCCCTTCGGGTTGGGCCGCATTTTCCCGATTGCTGTGTTGCGCTGCTTGACCGCAGAATGACTGCAGCACTGCGCAGCGCGCCTTGCCTCGGAAAAAATGCGGACTCCAACGCAGGCGTGCGAATAGATCAGTGTTTCCTTAGGGCAAAGGCCGGTTTTTTCTCGCTTCCGGGATCAACGCTGCATGCGCATTCTCATCATCGGTGCCGGCCTCGCCGGCGTCACCACGGCCTGGTTTCTGCAGGACAGAGGCCATCAGGTTCGCCTGTTCGACCGGCAACCGACGGCCGCCAACGAAACCAGCTTCGCCAACGGTGGCCTGCTGCACGCCAGCCATGCCGAGCCCTGGAATGCGCCGGGAGTTCTCGGGCAGTTGCTGCGCTGGATCGGGCGGGAGGATTCGCCGCTGTTGCTGCGGCCACGGGCGCTGCCGGGTCTGATGCGCTGGGGCCTGGGGTTTCTGCGTTACAGCCGGCCTCAGCACTACCGCCTAGGCATGCAGCGCAATGCCGCGCTGGCCCTGCACAGCATCGCCGTGCTGCGTGAGCTGCGCCGAGAGCTGGACCTGCGCTACGACGATCGCCAGAACGGGATCCTGAAGATCTTCCGGGATCAGCAGACGCTGGATGGCGCGGTGGACAACAGCCGCACCATGGCGGACGTCGGACTGCGCCACACGGTCCTCGATTCACGGCAGGCAGTGGCGCTGGAACCGGCACTTGCCGATTGTGCGCACGAGCTGAGCGGCGCAATCTACTTTCCGGAGGACGAGAGCGGCGATGCCCACCTGTTCTGCCAGGCCCTGATCGAGCGGTTTCGGCGAGCCGGCGGTGAGCTGGAATTGCAGACCTCGGTTTCGCGCATGCTTCGCAAGGGTGACCGGATCGAGGGCGTTCAGACCGATGCCGGGGTACAGACCGCCGACTGCTATGTACTCGCAGCCGGCAGCTTCAGCACGCAACTGGCCGCGACCGCTGGCCTGCGCCTGCCGATCTATCCGGTCAAGGGCTACTCGCTGACCGCCGAGCTGCCGGACTGGGGAGGGGCGCCGGCCATTCCGCTGATCGACGATGGCAACAAGGTGGTGATGGGCATGCTCGGCAGCCGCCTGAGAATGGCGGGGACTGCCGAATTCAATGGCTTCGACCTGTCGCTGAGCGAGGCGCGAAGCGACTATGTGCTGCGCCAGTGCCTGAAGACGTTTCCCTCGCTGGCGGATCGACTGGAGCTGGCGGACGCCAGCCCCTGGTGCGGGCTGCGCCCGATGACCATGGACGGCCCGCCGATCCTCGGACCCAGCCCGCTGCGCGGCCTTTACCTGAATTGCGGCGCCGGGCATCTTGGCTGGACCCTGGCCTGCGGCAGCGGCCAGCTGGTGGCGGATCTGATCAGCGGCGAACCACCGGCGATGGACGCGGAGGCATACAGCCTGGCGCGGTTCTGAGTCAGGTCGCGACTCGACTCTGCTTCAATCCGGCCGGGACATCCCACGCAGGCGGTCTTCGATGGCGGTCAGTTCCGCGGTCGGATCCTCCATCGGCGGCAGAAACAGATTGCCCTGCATCAGATTGCAGCCCAGGCGCAACAGCAGGCGGAATTCGCTGACACGCTCGACGCCCTCGATGATCATGTCCAGCCCACCGAGCTGGCTGGTGGCCGTACGCAGGGTATTCAGGAACAGCATGGCCATGCCCCGTTGCTCCTCGTCACCAGCGCGAACATCCGCCATGAACTTGCGGTCCACCTTCAGTGCATCCACGGGCATGCGCCGCAGGCCGGCCAGCGCGCCATGATGGATGCCGAAGTCATCCAGCACGATCTGCAAGCCGGGCAAGCGGTGCCGCAGGTTATCCAGCTGCTCCACGCTGTGTCGGAAGTTACGCAGCACGTGCCCTTCCTGCACCTCCAGTTCCAGCGCACTGGCCGGCAGGCCGCGCGCGGCCAGCAACTGCTCCAGCTGCCCCGCCAGGTCCGGACTCCGCAGGGTGCTGCCGGACAGGTTCCAGCAGAAGCGGAGATCCGGGAATGCCCGCCGCCAGCCAAGCAGGTGATCGAGCCCCCGTTGGAGCACGCGGAAGTCGATCTGGGAGATCAATCCCGATTGCTCGGCCACCGGAATGAAGTCCTCTGCAACGATCAGGCCCCGCTCGGGGTGGCGCCAGCGAACGAAACCCTCGACACCCAGCAAGCGGCCGGCGGCAGCGTCCA
This sequence comes from Methylonatrum kenyense, assembly GCF_023195885.1. Taxonomy (GTDB): domain Bacteria; phylum Pseudomonadota; class Gammaproteobacteria; order Nitrococcales; family Aquisalimonadaceae; genus Methylonatrum; species Methylonatrum kenyense. Next base: position 80,978 of record NZ_JALPKO010000005.1, on the reverse strand, counting down.
CCCGCGGCTGGAAATACGCGTGAATACTGCCATCGTCCGCCGTCAGGGCCTCGTTTAACTGGCGACCGGTGAGCAGCATGCGGTGCGCCTGCTCGGACATCTGGCGATTGAAGAAGCGGATGCCGTTCTTGCCGTCGTCCTTCGCCGCATACATCGCGGAGTCCGCGGCCTTCAGCAGGCCGTCCGCATCCTCGGCATCCACCGGATACAGACTGATACCGACGCTGGGCGGAGTCCGCAAACGTTTGCCGTCCACAATCACGTCCTGGGCCAGGGCGTCGAGGATCTTGCGCCCGACGCTGATCGCGTCCCGCCGTTCCGGCACTGCCGTGACCACCACGAATTCATCGCCACCCAGGCGTGCCACCAGATCCGTCTCGCGCACGCAGCCGCGCAGCCGTTGCGCCACCTCGCGCAGCAGACGATCGCCGATCTCGTGCCCCAGGGTGTCATTGATCAGCTTGAAATCATCCAGATCAAGCAGCAGCACCGCCATCAGGCCGTTGGATCGCCTGGCCTCATCAATGGACTTCCGCAGGTGATCCTGCAACCGCTCGCGATTGGCCAGTCCGGTCAGCGGATCCCGGGAGGCGCGCTCCTGCAGGTCCCGCACCATTCGGGAATGCGATACCGCCAGGGAAATCAGATCACCGAATTCGCGGGAAAAGCCGTAATGCCCGTCGGCAGGCTGCATCGCGCCCCGCCACAGGAGCACCAGGGCGCCCGGCGTCCGGCCGCGGTCGTCGACATAGGGTTCGACCAGCAGGCCCCGATAACCGCTGGCCTGCAGTGCAGCCTGGACGTCCTCGCCAAGATCCTGCACAGCGCTGTCGACGACAAGCCGGCGTTGTTCCTGCCGTGCCTGCATCACGACGCCGCTCTCGGCGCCGAGCAGCAGGCGACTGACGGCACCGTCGACCGGCTTGGCGTCAGTGGCCCGCAGTATCGCTGGTTCACCGTCGTCGTCCTCGCCGACGACCATGGCCTCCATACCGGGAAATTCGCGCTCCAGGCCGCGGCAGACCGCGTCGACGCTGGCATGCAGCGGCCAATGCTGAATGATGCCCTCGAGCACCTCGGCACGCAGCGTGGAGAGCCGCTCGGCCCGTTCCTGGGCACTGACATCCATGATCACGTTCATCAGCAGCCCGCGGTCCTCCTGGCCCCGCAGGCTACGCACCGTGATCCTCACATCGCGCCAACCACCGCTGCCGGCAGGCAGACTGAACAGGCCGCTACGATCCCTGTTCTGCGCCCGAACCGAAGCCAGTATCTGGTCATAGCGGTTCCGCTCTTCCTTCCTCAGCAGCTCCCGAATGCCGCGCCCGACCAAGTCTTCGGCATTCGCCTGAGACAGCTCGGAGAAATACTGATTCTGCTCAAGCAACACACCATCCGCGTCGGTAACCGCCATGCCAGCCCGCGCCGTCTGATAGATGCTGTCGAGCAGGTCCTCCCGGGCTCGCAGGCGCTTTTCCGTCTGTTGCAGATCAACCAGCGCAGCGCGCAACTCGATCATCGCGACCACCGCCTTGGCCAGATCCTGCAGTCGCTGCACGGCCTCGGTATCGACGCCATCGCGGGCCTGGCGATCAATCACGCACAGGGTTCCGAGCACATTGCCCGCACTGTCGATCAGCGGTGCGCCGACATAGAACCGGATGTACGGCTTGCCAGTGACCAGGGGATTGTCACGAAACCGGGCATCGCTGCTGGCGTCGAGGATGGTGATCACATCCGCCGCCCGCACGGCATACTCGCAGAAGGCGTGACGGCGATCCGTCTGGCGAACGTCCAGCCCGACCGCCGCCTTGAACCACTGGCGGTCCTGATCGACCAGGCTGACCAGCCCGATGGGTGCATCGAAAAGATGCGCCGCGAACCGGGCAAGGCGATCGAACTGGTCTTCCGGCGGGGTATCGAGTATCGCGTAATGCCGAAGCGCGGCGATCCGCTTCACCTCGCGAGCCTGACGGGCGGCGCTCGCCGCTGCATCGGTCATTCCCGGTCTCCCCCGGTCTCAGGGTCTGTTCCCGCATCCACACCGGCCGCGATCAGCGGCGGCATCTCCCGGCTGAGCGCCATGCGCTCGCGGATTCGCTTGCCGGTCAGATAAAAGCCCTGCAACACGCCGGCGGAGTCACGGAATTCCCCACGCAGGTCGGCACCAGTGCCATTGTGCTGCCACCGGCCCGAGGCGTCGTGATCCGGTGGCCATGCCACTATACGGAAACAGGAGGTTTTCACCGTGACCGGCATCACGGGGTAGTGCACTGCGGTCCGCTCTCCAGCAAGGGTCCTTGCAAGGCTGCGCGCGGCGTTGGTCAACGGTGCCACATAGCAAAGCGAGTAACCCTCGACCTGGGCACAATCGCCAAGCGCAAAAATGCTGTCGTCAGAGGTGGCCAGGAAGCGATCAACCTTGATCCCGCGATCAACGTCCAGACCGGCCTCGAGCGCCAGATCGGTCCTGGGGCGCAAGCCAACGGCGCTCAGTACCAGCGCTGCGCGCAGTCCGGTACCGTCCGAGAGCTGCGCCCGAACACCCTCGCCATGCCGTTCCACCGTCTCGACGGTGCACCCCGGATGCAATTTCACGCCGAGGTCCTGCAGCGCTTTGGCCAGGCCCTGCCCTGCTGGTCCCGGCAACAATGCCGGCAGCGGCAGCTCCTCCGGATAGACCAGATCCACGCCGTATCCCGCCTCGGCCAGGTCGTTCGCGAATTCGCAGCCGATCAGCCCGCCACCGACCAACAATACCCGGCCCTCATCACCAAGCGCCTCACGAAAGGCAGCATACTGCTGCAGGTTGTTGACCTGATGCACCCGCCCATCGGATCGATCCTCGAACGGCAGCGGCAACGGATCGGCGCCGATAGCCAGGACCAGCAGATCGTAGTCCAACTGCCCATCATCGAAGACCAGCTGCCGGGTCTGGGTCTCGATCGCCCGGACGTCGACGCCGGTCAGCACGTCCGCCTGCAGTGACTCGGCCATGGCCTCGGCACTGGCCTGCGCCAGCTCGGCAGCGGTCTGTCCCTTGCGCAGGGCGTTGGACAACATCGGTTTCGAGTAGGAAACCCCGTCATCGGAGGTCACCAGGGTCAACCGCGCCTCCGGCGCCAGGGAGCGGAACTCGCGGGCCGTGGTATAGCCGGCAAGCCCGGTTCCGATGATCACCACATGGTCCTGCATGGTCCTACCCTCCTTAAGGAAGCACTGACCTATTTTCGCGCCTGCGCGAAAATAGGTCAGTGCTTCCTTCATCATTCGGCGGCACCGAAGCCACCGCCGCCGGGCGTCCGCACCACCAGGATATCGTCCACCGCGACCGCCTCACTGTCACGCCCGGTGAGTGGGGTCCGCCGGCCGTCGGCGTGCAGGATCCAGTCCTCGCCGCAAGCCGCATCGCCGCCGCCGGCGCGACCACGCGGTGGCTGTCGCCGGCTGTTGGCTAGCAGGGCGATTTGCATCGGCTCGAGAAACCGGATGCGGCGCTCAACCCCATTGCCCCCCGGCCAGCGGCCCGAGCCTGCCGAGTCCTGACGAATGCGAAACGCCTCAAGGCGTACGGGGAAGCGCGACTCCAACACTTCCGGGTCGGTCAGGCGGCTATTGGTCATGTGCACCTGGACGGCACTGGCGCCGGCAAAACCATCACCGGCGCCGGCGCCACCGCACAGGGTTTCGTAGTGCTGGTAGCGCGTATTGCCGAAGGTCAGGTTGTTCATCGTGCCCTGGCTGTCCGCGAGGCGGCCGCAGGCCGCGTAAAGTGCATCGGTCACGACCTGGCTGACCTCGACATTGCCGGCAACCACCGCGGCCGGATGTCGGGGGCGCAACATGCACCCCTCCGGCACACGCAAGGTCACCGGTTTCAGACAGCCATCGTTCAGCGGAATGGCGTCCGCCACCAGTGTACGCAACACATACAACACCGCTGCCCGTGTGACCGCCAGTGGTGCGTTGAAGTTGCCGGACTGCTGCGCGCTGGTGCCGGCGAAGTCCACGCTCAGATGGCGTGCCTGGTGATCAACCGTGAACCGGACCCGGATCCTGGCGCCGTTATCCATCTGCTTTTCTGCGACGCCGTCGGACAAGCCATCGATCACCCGCCGCACCTGCTCTTCGGCGTTATCCTGCACATGTCCCATGTAGGCCGCGACCACGGAATGACCGAACTGGCGGATCAGCGCCGCCAGTTCTTCGGCGCCGCGCGTATTCGCCGCGAGCTGCGCCTGCAAATCGTTGATGTTCTGATCGATATTGCGCGACGGGTGCGGGCCGGCCGTGAAATGCCGGCGCAGGGAGTCCTCCAGCAAGTGTCCGTCACGGACCGCGGGCGTTACCCCGAACAGCACGCCTTCCTGGTCAATGTGACGACTGTGCGCCGGCATCGACCCCGGCGTGATGCCGCCGACATCCGCATGGTGGGCACGGCTGGCAACGAGAAAAAGCAGTGTCTGGCCGGCGGAGTCGAACACCGGGCTGACCGTGGTGATGTCCGGCAGGTGGGTGCCGCCCTGGTAGGGGTCGTTCAGCAGGTAGGCATCGCCCGGCCGCAAGCCGTCGCCAACTGTCCGCAGGACGGCTCGCACACTCTCGCCCATCGACCCCAAATGCACCGGCACATGCGGCGCATTCGCCACCAGGTTGCCGTCGGCGTCGAACACGGCGCAGGAGAAATCCAAGCGTTCCTTGATATTCGTGGATTGTGCAGTCTGGCGCAATACGGCCCCCATCTGCTCGGCAACCGACATGAACAGATTGTTGAACACCTCCAGCATCACAGGATCCACCGCCGTATCGACGTTGGCGTCAGACGCCGGCTCGGCCTCGCGACGCAGCAGCAGCACCCCGCCAGGACGAACGCCGGCAGACCAGCCAGGCTCCAGCACGATGGTTGAATCCGGATCGGCGATGATCGCCGGGCCCTCCAGACACTGTTGCGCCTGTAGCGCCTGGCGCCGATAAACAGGTGTGCGCGGCCAGTCGCGTTGCGCCATCCGCGTCGGCACATGGCATTCGGGCGTCGCGGCTGCCGCTGCGAGGCCAGGCATCCCGGTTTCCGAGCCGAGCTCCGGCAGTTCGCCGGCGGCACGTGCCTCGACGGTAATACTTGCGACCACAAGCTCTCGCTGGGGAAGCGCGAAACCGTAGCGGTGCCGATGGCGTTCCGCAAACTGGCTGGCCATGGCATGCGCTGACCCCCAGTCCACCGTCAGACTGGTGTCATTACCCGCATAGCGCAGGCGCAGTTGCCGGACCAGACGCATTGCCGACGGCGCCGCGCCCTGTTCCTGCAGCATCCGGCGGGCTGATTCCTCGAGCCCGGCGAAGGCCTCCTCAAGCTCGTCCAGCCGGGTCACATCCAGCACCGCATCGACGCTGCGCTCACGCACCAGCCCCAACTCGGCGAGGCCCATGCCGTAGGCAGACAAGACCCCGGCCAGCGGATGCAGCAGCACCCGCCGCATTCCCAGGGCATCGGCCACCAGACAGGCGTGTTGCCCCGCGGCCCCGCCGAAGCAGTTCAACACGTAGTCGTCCAATGCGTGTCCACGCTGCACCGAAATACGCTTGATGGCATGTGCCATATTGTCCACGGCAATCCGGAGAAATCCCTCGGCAACCGCCTCCGGCCCCCGCTCGTCTCCGGTGTCCTGGTGGATCTCGTCGGCGAGCCGGGCAAAGCCCTCCACCACGGCCTCGCGGTCCAGCGGTTGGTCACCATGAGGCCCGAACACGGCCGGGAAGAATTCCGGTTGCAGCTTGCCCAGCATGACATTGCAGTCGGTCACAGTGAGCGGCCCGCCACGGCGGTAGCACGCCGGCCCCGGATTGGCACCGGCCGAGCGCGGGCCGACCCGGTAGCGGGTGCCGTCAAAGCCCAGGCAGGAACCACCGCCGGCAGCCACGGTGTGAATCTGCAACATCGGAATGCGCATGCGCACGCCGGCGACCACGGATTCAGAGCTACGCTCGTAGTCACCGCGACAATGCGACACATCGGTCGAGGTTCCGCCCATGTCGAAACCGATGACGCGGTCGAAACCCGCGGCCCGGGCAGTGCCCACGCAGCTGACGATACCGCCGGCCGGACCGGACAATATTGCGTCGCGCCCCTGGAAATGATCGGCATCGGTCAGCGTGCCGTCGGACTTCATGAACTGCAGCGGGGTCCTGCCCAGTGCTTCACGCAATTGCTGCACGTAGCGTCGCAGGATCGGTGACAGGTACGCGTCGACGACCGTGGTATCGCCGCGCGCGACGAAACGGATCAGCGGACTGACCTCATGCGAGGCACTGACCTGGCTGAAGCCCGCGGAACGGGCGAGCGCGGCAGCACGGCGTTCATGCTGGGAATAGCGGTAGCCATGCATGAACGCAATCGCACAGGACCGGAATCCGGCATCGCGCAGGCGTTGCAGCTCCGCCAGCAGGCCTTCCTCGTCGAGCGCCGCGACCACGGTGCCATCGGCGGCCAGGCGCTCATCCACCTCCACGGTGCAGCGCTGCAATTGTTCCGGCAGGCGGATATCCAGCGCGAAGATATCCGGCCGTGCCTGATAGCCGATGCGCAAGGCGTCGGCGAAACCACGGGTGACCAGCAGCACGGTGGCTTCACCCTGCCGCTCCAGCAAGGCGTTGGTCGCCACAGTGGTACCCATGCGGACCCGGCGCAGCAATTCCTCGGGGATCGGCTCGGACCGGCCAAGGCCAAGACTGCGGCGGATCCCCTCCAGCGCAGCATCCGGATACTGCTCCGGGTTGTCGGATAACACCTTGAGTCGACTCAGTGCGCCGGACGGGTCTCTGGCCACGATATCGGTAAAGGTGCCGCCGCGATCGACCCAGAATTCCCAGCCGGGTTCGGCTGCCGGCTTATCCGCCATGACGACCGGCCCAGACGCGCAGGGGGCACGGACCTGACTGATCCGTTACCATGACGGATTGAGCTGCGCAGCGCGATCTGCCAGCCACCGAAATACCATTTGTGTACAATTTATGTATAAGATTAAATGACGCCATGAAAATGAACCTGCCGCCGAAGGACCGCATCCGATGAGCATTGATATGGACAAGTGTTTCGCACAGATCATCACTGCCATCGGTGAAGATGTCGACCGAGAAGGCCTGGTCAAGACGCCGCACCGCGCCGCCGATGCATTTCGCTTCCTAACCCGGGGTTACCATCAGGACCTGGAAACCGTCGTCAACGAGGCGGTGTTCACCTCGGACAGTGACGAGATGGTCATCGTGCGGGACATCGAATTCTATTCCCTGTGCGAGCATCACCTGCTGCCATTCATCGGTCACGCCAATGTTGCCTACCTCCCCAACGGCAAGGTGATCGGACTGTCCAAGATCGCCAGGATTGTCGACATGTTTTCTCGCCGGCTGCAGATCCAGGAGAACATGACGCGGGAAATCGCCGAGGCATTGCTGCAGGCCACCGATGCCCACGGGGTCGCGGTACAGATCACCGCCCGCCATATGTGCATGATGATGCGTGGCGTCGGCAAGCAGAATTCCTCGATGAGCACCTCGGTGATGCTTGGCGCTTTCCGTGATTCGCAGTCCACCCGCAACGAGTTCCTGCAACTGATCGGACGTTGAACTCATGGCCAGCCCGACCCCGGAAAGTGGTATCAGAAAAACCGAGGGGCGGACGCTCGAGAGATCGCGCATCCGCATCAAGGAGTTGCGGCTGCGTACCTTTATCGGTTTCAACCCCGAGGAGCAGCAAAAGCTGCAGGACGTCGTGATCAACGTGCTGATCGAATACGACGCACTGAAGGCGGCGCGCTCGGATCAGCCGGAGGAAGCGCTCAACTACAAGACGGTGACCAAGCAGATCATCCGGCTGGTCGAGGAAAACCGCTTTCTGCTGCTGGAAAAACTGGTCCATGACGTGCTCAACTGCGCCATGGAGCATCCGTCCGTGGAGCGTGCCGAGGTCGAGATCGACAAGCCGCATGCCCTGCGTTTCGCGGATTCCGTATCGCTGACCATGAGTGCGCACCGTAACGACACGGGTGGTTGACCGGCCCACGCGATGAACGAGCTTGCCCGACCGATAGACGCGCAGACCCGTCGTACCGCCACCTGGCTGGGGTTGGCGGGGGTGCTGCCGTTCCTGCTCGGGGCAGTCTGGGCCTGGATCCTTGGCGGGGGCGACACGGCCGACTGGCTGTTACGGGCCGTAGCCGCCTATGCGGCAGTCATTCTGTCCTTTCTCGGCGGCGTGCATTGGGGGCTGGCGCTGCGCGACCCGGTTGCGGACAGCAGTCATTACATTGTCAGCGTGGTTCCGTCCCTGCTGGCATGGCTTGCGCTGCTTCTGCCATTGGGCCCGGCGCTGGCCATGCTCACCATCTGCTTCGTCGCGCAGCTGGTGGTGGACCTTCTGCGCCTGAAGCTGCCGGGCTGGTTTCGCAACCTGCGGGCGCTGCTGACGCTGCTGGTCGTGGCCGCGCTGGTGCTCGCCCTGCTGGCACGATATCAGGCCTGATTCAGCATCTCCCGGTATTCCGCCTCGTAGAAGAATTCCTTGTCGCCGAACGCCGGTCGCAACTGATTCAGCCAGGTCGCCTCGGGATCAAAGCGGGCAAAGAAGGGCCGCTGCACCCAATCCGGATTGCGCCCCTGGATGAAGCGCAGCACGAACACCTTTTCACCATGAATCTCCGTAACACCCTGGATTTCTACCTTGCCCGGATCGGCGCTCATCGACGGACCACGCGCGGTCCGGCCCAGGCCGGAGACCTGCTTCATCGCCTGCCGATAGACCTCCCAGGCACGGGCCAGCGGCACCTCGAAGTAGCGGCGGGCACCCGTATCGCGTTCGACAAACATATAGTAGGGGATGATCCCCAGCCGCACCTGCTTGCGCCAGAGCGCGGCCCAGTCCGCCGGATCGTTATTGATGTGGTTCAGCAACGGCCCCTGGGAACGGATCTCGGCGCCAGTATCCCGCAGTCGGCGAATCGCCTCTTCGGCAATGGCCGTGGAGATCTCCTGGGGATGGTTGTAATGGGCCATGATCGCCACATGGCGGCCGCTCGCCACCAGACGTTCCAGCAAGCGCAGCAGCTCATCGGCATCCTTGTCGGTTACGAAACGATAGGGCCAGAACGTCAGCGCCTTGGTACCAATACGTACAGTCTGCACGTGTTCGAGCCCGGGTTTCAGCAGGGGCTCCAGGTACTGCGCCAGGTTCCGGGTCTTCATCACCATCGGGTCGCCGCCGGTCATCAGCAGGTCGCTGACCTCCGGGTGGCTGCGCAGGTAGTCCAGCAGGCTGTCCGCCTCGTTGGAGGCGAAGCGCAGTTCCTTGTCACCGACGAACTGCGCCCAGCGGAAACAGAACGTGCAATAGGAATGGCAGACCTGGCCCTGGCTGGGAAAGAACAGCACCGTCTCGCGATACTTGTGCTGCATGCCCTCGACCGCCTCACCCTGGTGCTGGGGCACATTCAGTTCCATCTGCCCGGCCGGGTGCGGATTCAATGTACCCCGGATGTCCCGGGCTAGCTGCTGGATCTCGCCCCGATCACGATCTCGACGAATGGCCTCCGCCATGCGGGAAAAACTCTCCGGGGCCAGCATGTCCCGTTGCGGGAACACCAGCTGGAAGATGGGATCGTCCGGTACCCGATCCCAGTCGATGAGTTCCTCGACCACATAGTCGTTGACCCGGAACGGCAACACACTTGCCACCACCTGCATCGCGAAGCGCTGCGACTCCGGCAGGTGGGACACCCCGGGAATCCGGGCGAGATTGCGGGCGGTGAACACCTGAAAACGACGTCCGGAAAAGTCATTGGTCGAAGCCTGGTGACGAAGCGGAAGCGTGGAACTCACAGAGAATCCCCCTCGGTAAATCGATATCTTGCTGTTGGCTGGGGCATTGACGGCGCCGGCGGCCGGCTGCGTAACCGAACACCTGATCAAACGGGCGTCAGCGGCGAATGCCGAGCGAGACGGCCGGCGCGGACCAAACGGAGCCGCGGTCGAGTGAAACCTGTCAGGATACCCATGCGGAAGGCGGATGGCTAACCGGAGCTCCGGGATTCGGTCGATATATTGCAATGCAACAAATTGCCTGCTATATTGCATTGCAACATCACACAACCCGGGAGGTAGCGATGTACAACGAAATCTTTGGATCCGTGAACAAGCAGATTGAAGAAGTGACTGCGCCGGTTCGTGCCGCGCAGGAAGCCTTTGTCGAACATCTCGCCAGCCTGACCGAGTTCCACGTGGACGCGGTTCGGGGCTACAGCGAACTGGGCCTGAACCATCTGCGGGCCGTGCAGGGTATCGACAATCCGCAGACCCTGATCACCACCCAGAACGAATTGCTGAAGACCTTGGGTGAGCGTGTCAGCCAGGATCTGGGCACCCTGAGCAAGCTGCAGCAGGACTATGTCCAGCAGGTGCAGGGCCTGGCCGCCGAGACGGCCAAGACGGTCGAGGCCAAGGCCGAGAAGACCGTGCGCAAGACGGCTTCCACCAGCCGCGGCGGCGCCAAGAAGACCGCCTGATCGGCTGACCACAGCCAGACGTCGTGGACGCCCGCCTCGCGCGGGCGTTTTGTTTGTCCACCCCCCGGAAGCCAACGCAGGCGTGCGAATAAATCTTAACCGGTATACTGGTTGCCCGATTCGCGCCCGGATTCTGCCGCGAATCGACCGACTGGCGCCGGCAGCGCGCCGCTCCACGCACTCAGGCCGCACTGGCGGCGTCGCGACAAGGGCATTCAACAGGTGGACTTCGCCAACCAGATCATCCTGATTGCCGGTCTCCTGTTTCTGGTCAGCATCCTAGCCAGCGTCATCTCAAGCCGTATCGGTGCACCGCTGCTGCTGGTGTTCCTGCTAATCGGCATGCTCATGGGCGAGAGCGGGCCGGGCGGCATCGAGTTCCACGACTTTCCCACCGCCTACCTGATCGGCAGCCTGGCGCTGGCGGTCATCCTGTTCGACGGCGGCCTGCGTACCAAGGTGGAAACCTTCCGCGTCGGCCTGCGACCCGCGGTCACACTGGCCACGCTCGGCGTCCTGCTGACCGTAGGCATCACCGGCCTGCTCACCGCACTGGTGCTGGACCTGCCGCTGATCGTGGGCCTGCTGATTGCCGCCATCGTCGGTTCCACCGATGCGGCGGCGGTTTTCTACCTGCTGCGTGCGCACGGTCTGGAGCTCAAGCAGCGGGTCGGGGCCACGCTGGAAATCGAGTCGGGCAGCAATGACCCGATGGCCATCTTCCTGACCATCGCGCTGGTGGAGTTCATTGTCGGCGAGCACACCAGTCTGGGTGTCGGCCTGGCGGTGGAATTCGTCCAGCAGATGGGCATCGGCGCTGTAATCGGCCTCAGCGGCGGCCTTCTGTTACAGCTATTGATCAACCGGATTCGACTGACCCCGGGCCTCTACCCGCTACTCGCAGTGTCCGGTGCGCTGCTGCTGTTCGGCGCCGCCGCGGTGCTGGAAGGCAGCGGCTTCCTCGCCGTCTACCTGGCCGGCATCCTGCTCGGCAACCGGCCGCTGCAAAGTGCGCAGAATATCCGCCGCTTTCACGACGGGCTCGCCTGGCTCGCACAGATCATCATGTTCCTGATGCTCGGACTGCTGGTCACGCCGCGGGAATTGCTCGAGGTCGCAGTGCCGGCACTGGTGGTGGCCGCCATCCTGATCCTGCTGGCGCGACCGCTGGCCGTGGTCGCCTGCCTGCTGCCGTTCCGCTTCCCCTGGCGGGAACAGTTGTTCGTGGGCTGGGTGGGGCTGCGCGGCGCGGTACCCATCCTGCTGGGTTTGTTGCCGTTCCTGGCCGGCGCCGAAGGCGCGGCCATGTATTTCAACATCGCCTTCTTCGTGGTGCTGATCTCGCTGGTGGTGCAGGGCTGGACCGTGGCACCGCTTGCCCACTGGCTGCAGCTCGACGTGCCGCCGCGCAGCCGTGTCGTCCACCGGCTTGAACTGGACCTGCCCGGGCAGGCCGAATTCGAACTGGTCGGCTACACCATCGAAGCGGACAGCCCGGCCGTCTACAAGATGGTCGGGCGACTGACGCTGCCCGAGAACACGCGGATCGTCACCGTCGTGCGTCAGGGTGAACCGTTGGCCGACGCCTGCGATGACATCCTGCAGGTGAACGATTACGTCTACGTGCTTACCTCGCCGGACCGGCTGCCGGCGCTCGACCGGGTGTTCGTCGCCGAACATGGGCCGGCGCGACTGGAGGAACACGTCTTTTTCGGCGATTTCGTGCTCAATGGGGAGACCGACCTGGACGACCTGGCGGGCGCCTACGGCCTGGATATCCCGGACCGCAAGGACAGTGACCGGGATCTGAACAGCTACCTGCTGCGCCTGTTCAAGAATCAGGCAGTGGTCGGTGACCGGGTGCGCCTGAACAACATGGAGTTCGTGGTCCGGGAGATGGACAATGGACAGATCACCAGAGTGGGTCTGAAGATCCGTCGGCAAGCGGGAGAGAAACGGTGAGCGATGCATTGCGTGACCAGCTGCTCAAGGCCGGGCTGGCAGACGAGAAAACCGTGAAGAAGGTTGACCGGGAGGCACGCAAGGGCCGCAACCGGCGCAAGAAGGGCGAGCGCACCGAGGTCGAGACCCGGACTGCCGCCGCCCGGGCCGAGGCGGAGGCCAAGCGGCAGGCGCGCAAGGAACGCGACCGGCAGTTGAATCGGGAACGCAATGCGCAGCAGGCGGCAACTGCGAGCCGTGCCCAGGTCGACGACCTGCTGAAACAGCATGCGCTGTCCATGCGTGATGGCGACCGTGCGTTTCACTTCACCGAGGACGGCAAGGTCAGGCGCGTCCACGTCACCCGGGAACAGCAGATGGGCCTGAGCGCCGGGCGCCTGGCCATCGTGCGGCACCGCGACCGCTACCACCTGCTGCCGATCGGTGCGGCCGAGATGGTCCGGCAGCGTGCACCGGAGGCGTTTCTGTATGTTCCGCAGTCCAGTGCCAGCGAGGCTGATGACCCCTTCTACGCGGACTTCCCGATCCCCGATGATCTTGACTGGTAGTGGGCAGGGGCATGGATGAGCTGAAACCACTGCTGGCACACGCCGACCGGCTGCTGTACCGGCTGGAACGCCTGCTTCCCGAGGCCCGGGATGCGGCACCCGACTGGACGGCCAGCAATGCCTTCCGCTGGTACCGGACTTCAGGCGGCGGCCATCTGCATGCGATCCCGAAACCGCATGCGATCAGCGCATCCCGTTTGCAGCGCATCGACCGGCAGCGACAGCGCCTGGACCGCAACACCCGCCAGTTCGTCAACGGCCTGCCGGCCAACAACGCCCTGCTCTGGGGCTCCCGCGGCACCGGCAAGTCATCGCTGGTCAAGGCGATGCTGCAGGATTACGCGGCACAGGGGCTGCGGCTGATCGAGGTCAGCCCGGCGGACCTGGTGGATCTGCCGTGGATCATCGAGCAGGTCACCGACCGGCCGGAACGCTTCATCCTGTTCTGCGACGACCTGTCATTCGAGGCGGACGACCCGGGCTACAAGGCCTTGAAGGCGAGCCTGGACGGCTCGCTCAGCGTGGCGCCGGAGAACCTGTTGATCTATGCCACCTCCAACCGCCGCCACCTGCTGCCGGAATCCATGCGCGACAATCTGGACAGCCATCACGTGGACGGCGAGTTGCATCATGGCGAGGCGGTGGAGGAGAAGATCTCCCTGTCCGAACGCTTCGGGCTCTGGATCGCCTTCCGCCCGTTCGACCAGGACGCGTACCTGGACATCGTCGACAACTGGCTCCGGCATTACGGGCTGGGCCTGGGCCACGCCCCCGACACCCGCGAACGCGCACTGCGCTACGCCCTGGAACGCGGCTCCCGCAGCGGCCGCGTTGCAGCACAGTTCGCCCGCGACTACGCGGGCCTTGTGGGTCTGGAGGAGCGGGACGCCTGAAGAGCCGATCCAAGGCCATAAATGCAGCCACGGCGAGGCCGGTGCTGGTGGTCGCCGTGGAGGAACGTCGGCCGCAAGGACGCGGCCGTCGAGCCCCACGGACGGTGTTGGCGTTTCCGGAACGGCGACCACCAGCACCGGCCGGACGAAGCCACAGACGTTCCGACTTCGACGCCGGGGCGACAAATGCCGGCTCCGGAACCGCCATTAAGGAAACACTAATGTATTCCCGCGACTGCGCCCGAGACCGGTTTCGGTCATCTAGCAAGGCGCGGTGCCGGTTCGGTAGCCGTAGCTACCGGGCCGGTGACGCAACACAGCCAGGGGCCGAAACCGGCCGGGCCCTTCGGGTTGGGCCGCATTTTCCCCGACTGCCGCGTTGCGCTGCTTGACCGCAGAGCGACTGCGGCACTGCACAGCGCGCCTTGCCTCGGAAAAAATGCGGGCTCCAACGCAGGCGTGGGACTACATCAGTGTTTCCTTGACCCATCCCTGGGGGCTTGACGATCGCATCCATGCGATCGACATTCCTCCGCCGGCATTCGCCGCCCCGGCTTGAGGCTTGCTGCAACCTCAGACCTATTGAGCCTTTCGATCGTCTGATACCACCAACAAACCCTCAGCCCAACCAGACCCGTGCGTTGCGGAACATGCGCAGCCAGGGGGCATCCTCGCCCCAGCTATCCGGGTGCCAGGAATGCTGCACCGTGCGGAACACGCGTTCCGGGTGCGGCATCATGATCGTGACCCGGCCATCCAGCGTGGTCAGGCCGGTAATGCCGTCGGGCGAGCCGTTGGGGTTGGCCGGATAGCGCACCGCCGGACGCCCGTGACCATCCACGTAGCGGATCGCCACCAGGCCGACACTGGCGGCCTTGCGCGGTCCGCTGTCGCCGGTGAATGCCACCCTGCCCTCACCATGGGCCACCGCGATCGGCATGCGTGAACCCTCCATGCCGGCCAGCAGTACGGATTGCGAACGCAACACCTCCACCTGGGCCAGGCGCGCCTCGAACTGCTCCGAACGGTTGCGCAGGAAACGCGGCCACAGATCCGCGCCCGGGATCAGTTCCCGCAGATGCGACAGCATCTGGCAGCCGTTGCAGACGCCCAGCGCAAAACTATCGTCACGGGCAAAGAAACCCGCGAAGGCGTCGCGCAAGCGCGAATTGAACAGGATGGTCCGGGCCCAACCGGCACCGGCGCCGAGCACATCACCGTAGGAGAACCCCCCGCAGGCCACCAGACCCCGCATGCCCGCCAGGTCCTCGCGGCCGGCCAGCAGATCGGTCATGTGCACGTCCACCGCCTCGAAACCGGCGCGATCAAAGGCCGCCGCCATCTCCAACTGACCGTTGACACCCTGCTCCCGCAGGATTGCCACCCGTGGCCGGGCACCGGTGTTGATCAGTGGCGCGGAATTATCCTCGCTGGGGTTGAAGGACAGCGAGGCGTGCAGTCCCGGGTCGTCGTCATCCTGCACCGCGGCGTGCTCCTCGGCAGCGCAGTCCGGATCGTCGCGCAGCGCCTGCATCGCCCGGGTGGTTTCCTGCCAGATGCCCTGCAACACGGCCCGGCGACGCTCCAGCAACAGCTCCCCGCCCTGACGAATCCGGACCAGGTTGTCTTCGGATGGTGCACCGAGCTGATGCAGGTACTCGCCGAGGCCGGCCTCGCGAACCCGATCGCTGACCGCGGCGAGATCCGTGCTCCGGATCTGCAGCACCGCACCCAGTTCCTCGGCAAACAGCATCGGAATGACATCGCGGCCCTCGGGCAACTGCAGATCCAGGCCACAGCGACCGGCGAAAGCCATTTCACAGAGCGTGACCAGCAGGCCGCCATCGGAGCGGTCGTGGTAGGCCAGCAGCAGGTCGTCCTCGAGCAGTGCCTGGATCAACCGGAAAAAGCCTGCAAACCGCGCCGGATCATCCAGGTCCGGCGGCGTATCGCCGAGTGCACCGTGGACCTGTGCCAGGGCCGAGCCACCGAGCCGGTCCCGCGCGCCGCCCAGGTCCAGCAACAGCAGGCAGGTCTCGCCGGGACCGGTGCGCAGCGTCGGGGTCGCGGTCCGCCGCACATCGTCGCAGGTGCCGAAGGCGGAAATGACCAGGCTCAGTGGCGCGGTCACGCTGCGGGTTTCGCCGCCTGCGTCCTGCCAGACGGTCTTCATCGACATCGAGTCCTTGCCTACCGGGATGGTGACGCCGAGTGCCGGGCACAGCTCCATGCCCACCGCCCGGACCGTGTCGTAGAGTATGGCGTCTTCGCCGGGATGCCCGGCCGGCGCCATCCAGTTGGCCGACAAATTGATCCGGTCCAGGCGACCAACCGGCGCCGCCGCCAGGTTGGTCAGCGCCTCGCCCACCGCCAGCCGGCCGGAGGCCGGACCACTGAGCAGCGCCACCTGCGGCCGCTCGCCCATGGCCATGGCATTGCCGGTATGGCCGCTGAAATCATTCAACGTGACCGCGACATCGGCCACCGGCACCTGCCAGGGCCCAACCATCTGGTCGCGGGCCACCAGGCCGGTAATGCTGCGATCGCCGATGGTGATGAGGAAATGCTTGGCCGCGACCGCCGGCAGGCGCAATACACGGTCCAGGGCGTCGTTCAGGTCCAGCGTTGCGGTTGCGAAGGCTTCCCGCGGCACCTGCAACCGGCGGACGTCCCGGCTCATCTTCGGCGGCTTGCCGAACAGCAGGTCCATCGGGATATGCACCGGGTAATTTTCGAACTCGCGGTCAGCCAGGATCAGCTGCTGCTCGGCGGTGGCCTTGCCGATCACCGCAAAGGGACAACGTTCGCGCTCGCACAAGTCCCGGAACCGCGCAAGGTCTTCGGGCAGCACGGCCAGCACGTAACGTTCCTGGGATTCGTTGCTCCAGAGCTGCATCGGCGACATCGACGGATCCAGGCTGGGTACTTCGCGCAGTTGCAGGCGGCCACCGAGCGCGTTGTCTTCCAGGATCTCGGGCACGGCATTGGACAGGCCGCCGGCACCGACATCATGGATCGACCGGATCGGATTGGCCTCGCCCTGGGCCCAGCAGCCGTCGATCACCTCCTGGGCACGCCGCTGGATCTCCGGGTTGCTGCGTTGCACCGAGGCGAAATCCAGTTCGGCATCGCCGGCACCACTGGCCACCGAGGACGCGGCACCTCCGCCCAGACCAATCAGCATCGCCGGGCCGCCAAGGACAACGACCAGGGCACCGGCCGGGACTTGTCCCTTCTGCACATGCTGCTCGCGCACCACGCCGATGCCTCCGGCCAACATCACCGGCTTGTGGAAACCACGGACCTCGGTGCCGTCGGCGGTGGCCACCCGCTGTTCAAAGGTGCGGAAATAACCGCTCAGCGCCGGGCGACCGAACTCGTTGTTGTACGATGCGGCCCCGATGGGGCCGTCGCGCATGATCTCCAGCGGCGAGGCAATGCGACCCGGGCGCCCGCTGTCCTCGGACTCCCAGGGCTGCTCGAAGCCGGGAATCCGCAGATTGGACGTGGTGAAGCCGGTGAGGCCGGCCCGCGGCCGGGCACCGCGACCGGTGGCGCCCTCGTCGCGGATCTCGCCGCCGGCGCCGGTGGCCGCGCCAGCAAACGGCGAGATGGCGGTGGGATGATTATGGGTCTCGACCTTCATCACCAGGTGCGCCATCTCCTCCCGGCTGCGGTAGATGCGGCTTGCCGGATCGGCAAAGAAGCGTGCCGCCGGATGGCCCTCGGCCACCGCCGCATTATCGCTGTAGGCGGACAACACGCCGTCCGACCGCTGCTGGAAGGTGTTGCGGATCATGTCGAACAGCGAATGCTGCTGCGGCTTGCCATCGATTTGCCAATCGGCGCGGAAGATCTTGTGCCGGCAGTGTTCGGAGTTGGCCTGGGCAAACATCATCAGCTCGACGTCGCTGGGGTTGCGGCCGAGCGCCTGGTACTGGGCAACCAGGTAGTCGATCTCGTCGTCCGCCAGCGCGAAGCCCATGCGCTGATCCGCACGCCGCAGCGCCTCGCGGCCACCATCCAGCACGTCCACTATCACCAGCGGCGCCGGCGCCGCCTGCCGGAACAGATCGGTGGCGAGTTGCTCCGGCGGCAACACCGTTTCGGTCATGCGGTCGTGAATGGCGGCCTGCGCGGCCTCGCGCTCAGCCTCGTCCAGGGTGCCGGGATGCTCCAGGCAATACAGCACGCCGCGCTCGATCCGGTTGACCGCGGCCAGACCGCAATTGTGGGCGATATCCGTGGCCTTGCTTGACCAGGGTGAAATCGTTCCGGGGCGGGGCGTGACCAGTAGCCGGGTACCGACCTGATCCATGGTCAGCGGCTCGCCCTCGTGCAGCAGGGCCTGCAGGCGCTGTTGCTCCCCGGCGTCGAGTTCGCGACTGGTCTGCACGAAATATTCGAACCGGGCCCGGATCGAGACCAGGGCCGGGATGGCGTCCTGCAGGGTCGCCAGCAAACGCTGGCGGCGGGACACGGAAAGGGCTTCACTGCCGGTCAGTCGCAACATCGGGTCTGTTTCCACCAGGGCCGCGGCGCTGGCCCGGCGGGCCATGGTCGGGCCATAAACAAATCGGCAGGCACCGAGCGGTGCCTGCCGTTATCCAGTCTGTTCAAGCCTGTCGGCAACAGCTAGGGAAACGCTGATTTATTCCCGCGTCTGCGCCCGAGACCGGTTTTTGGTCATCTGGCAAGGCGCGGTGCCGGTTCCGTAGCCGTCGCTACCGGGCCGGTGGCGCAACACAGCCAGGGGCCAAAACCGGCCGGGCCCTTCGGGTTGGGCCGCATTTTTCCCGACTGCTGCGTTGCGCTGCTTGACCGCAGAACGACTGCGGCGCTGCACAGCGCGCCTTGCCTCGGAGAAAAATGCGGACTCCAACGCAGGCGTGCGAATAAATCAGCGTTTCCCTAGCGAAGCTGCTCCTCGATCAGGGCCAGCAACTGTTCCGCCAGTTCCGCCGATACCGAGCCCTCGTCGTCCTCGGGAGCGACGCCAAGCACGGTGCGGCCCGCCTCCGACTGCACACGAATGACGTAATTGCCGGGTTCGAGCTCTTCCTCCCGGTCGCGCCAGAACGCCAGCCGCGAGAAGAAGCCGCGACCACCGCGATCGGCCTCGGCCGCCGGATCGTAGCGCACCACATAGCGCCCGGCCGACCGATCACGGTCCTCGACAGTAAAGCCGGCACGGTCCAGCGCCAGGCCGGTGCGCCGCCAGCCCTGCAGATAGGGCTCCTCGATCACCAGCCGCGGCACGCCGTTGTCACTTTCCATCGCGGTACGGATCGGCCCGGCATCGGCCGCCGAACCGGCCCGCGCCGCCTCGGCCTCGGCCATGCCCATGTGCACCATGAAACCCCGCAATGCCTCGGCTTCCCGGCCGCGCTCGGCGTCCCGCGGTTCCCAGCGCATCTCGCCGTCACGTTCGACCTGCACGGCGCGTCGATGGGCCACGTACAGCTCGGTGCCGCCACCACCAGTCAGCGGCTCCAGACGAAACAGGTACTGTTCGCGCACCGGTGCATCGGCATCCATCGGAATCGGCATGAAAATCCCGCCACTGACGCCAAGCGGCCGCGGCAGCCAGTCCGTTTCGACCAGACCCAGGCTTTGCGAGCGGCGCACCACCTCGACGTCGTTGTCGTCCAGGTAGCGGTTCAGCCAACGCCAGACCTGATCCGGCCCGGCTTCAAGCTCCAGCCAGCGGTCCGAACCATAGCGCTGGATCTGCATGCCGGGCGCCTCGGGCAACAGTCCGCCCCCGCGACCCGCGGCCAGATCCGACAAACGGGCCGACTGACGGCCCTGGGTATCCGGCACCGAACCGATTCGCTCGTCGGACAGGTCCGGCGGGATGGTTAGACGTTCGGCTTCATCGACCGGTTGGTCGCCACCGCGGCCAAACATGGAACAGGCGCTGAGCCCGCCGACCAGCAGCAGGACCAGGACAAATCTACAAACAGAAAATCGGCTCATTGGTTCACTGACTCACTCGAGAACGCCAGCCAGGATCATTGCCTGACGGACGGTCTCATGATGGTGTTCGGAGAGCGGGGTCATTGGCAGCCGGATCGCGGTGCCGACCAGACCGAGCTGGGCCACCGCCCACTTCACCGGTATTGGATTCGATTCCACGAAAAGTGCCTTGTGCAGAGCCGCGAGCCGAGCGTCGATCGCCTCGGCCTCTTCCCGCTTTCCGTCCAGTGCTGCCATGCACATGGCATGCATCAGCGCCGGTGCAACATTGGCGGACACGGAGATAACACCCTTGCCGCCGGCGAGAATGATTTCCCGCGCATTCCCGTCGTCTCCGCTGTAGACATCCAGCCGGTCACCGCAACGCTCGATGATCTCACGCGGGCGCTGCACCGTGCCTTGCGCTTCCTTGATCGCCACGATGTTGGGGATTTCGGCCAGCCGTTCGACGGTCTCCGGCAGAATGTCGCAGGCAGTCCGGCCTGGCACATTGTACAGGATCTGGGGGATCGGCACGGCGTCGGCCACCGCCTTGAAGTGCAGGTACAGACCTTCCTGGGTCGGCTTGTTGTAATACGGAGTGACCAGCAGTGCAGCGTCGCAGCCCCCCTCCATCGCGCATCGGGTCAGCTTGATGGCTTCCCAGGTGGAGTTGGCGCCGGTACCACCGATCACCGGCAGGCGGCCGGCGGCAAATTCGACCACGCGCCGCATAACCTGACAGTGCTCGTCGTAGTCGAGGGTGGCGGACTCGCCAGTGGTGCCGACGGCGACGATCGCGTCGGAGCCCTGGTTGACGTGGAACTCCACCAGCCGCCCCAGCGCGTCCCAGTCGACCGCGCCGTCCTCGTGCATGGGGGTGACCATGGCCACCATGCTTCCCCGGAACATCATCCGCCCCCTGGCTAAAAATCAAAGCTGCATACTACGTTTGCGCCTGCGGTCAGACAAGCACGCAGGGCGGCGAAAACGCTGCCCCGTGCTAGACTCGCCGGCCACCACGGAAATGCTGATTTCCGGCCCTGCCGGCCTTACCCGCCAGGCCAGGCCATAACCAGCGGAGAGACCGCGACCTCATGCAGAACATGCTCGTCATCAGCGCCCTCGGCGAGGACCGCCCCGGCATCGTCGACGCCCTGTCCGGAATCATTGCCAACTCCGGTTGCAGCATTCTTGACAGCCGCATGACTGTGCTCGGCGGCGAGTTCGCCGTAATCCAGCTGGTTTCCGGCAAGTGGAACCAGCTGGCAAAGCTGGAGAGCCTGCTGGGCAACGCCGGCTCCGAGCTGAATCTGGAGATTTTCTGGAAGCGAACCGCGGCGCCACGCTCCAGCGGCGATCTGCTGCCGTATGCGGTGGACGTTGTGGCCATGGATCACCCGGGAATCGTGCACAAGCTGGCCCACTTCTTTTCCGAGCGCCAGATCAACATCCGGGATCTGCAAACCAGCCGTTATGCCGCGGCCCATACCGGCACACCGATGTTTTCCGTACACATGACACTGGACGTACCGGCCAGCACCCAGATATCGGTGCTGCGCGAAGAATTCCTGGATTTCTGCGATCAGTTGAACCTCGACTCCATGTTCGAGCCGGTCAAGGGATGATGCAGCGCTGGCAGTGATCCCCCGCGAACGACCAATCGAACCATTAAGGAAACACTGATTTATCCCCGCACCTGCGCATCCGGGGGAACAGCTCGGAACAGACCAATTGATCAGACGTTGCCGACCATACGGAGTTTATTCATGAACACCTCTGCCGTGGACAAGACCGTAGCCGAGTTCAGCCTGCCGGCCACCGGCGATCGCACGATCAGCCTGTCCGAACTGAAGGGCAGGCAGATCGTGCTGTTCTTCTACCCCAAGGCGAGCACCCCGGGCTGCACCCGCGAAGGCCAGGACTTTCGGGATTTAAGGGACCGCTTCGAGGCCGTGAACACGGTAATCCTGGGCGTTTCCCGCGACGGACTGAAGGCGCAGGAGAACTTCGGCGCGAAATATGATTTCAACTTCCCGCTGCTGTCGGACAAGGACGAAACCCTCTGCCGCCAGTTCGACGTCATCCGCGAGAAGAACATGTACGGCCGCAAGGTGATGGGGGTCGAACGCAGCACCTTCCTGATTGATGCCGAGGGCGTGCTGCGCCGGGAATGGCGTGGCGTCAAGGTCCCCGGTCATGCCGAGGAAGTGCTGGCGGCCGCCGGCGAACTGTACGACGGGTGAGCACACTGCCTTAGGCGGCCGGTGCCTGCTCCTGATCGCCGTCCTGCCCGTCGGGGCCGGTGGTGGCCACCGGCCAGGCCTTGAGGATGGCCTGAATCACGGTGGCGAGGGGGATCGCGAAAAAGATACCCCAGAAACCCCAGATCCCCCCGAACACCAGGATCGCGACGATGATCGCCACCGGGTGCAGATTGACCACTTCGGAAAACAGGACGGGCACCAGTACGTTTCCGTCCAGCGCCTGGATGACGCCATACGCCACCATGATCCAGACGAATTCGCTGCCAAAACCGAACTGAAAATAGGCGATCAGCCCCACCGGAACCGTCACCACGGCGGCGCCGATGTAGGGAATGATTACCGAAAGGCCAACCATCAGTGACAACAGCATGGCGAATGACAGCCCGAGCATCTGGAAGGTGACAAAGGTCACCGCCCAGACGATCAGGATTTCGAGAAACTTGCCACGGACGTAGTTGCCGATCTGCGCGTCCACGTCCCGCCAGATGGTCTGCAGCAATTCCCGGTCCCGGGGCAGGTAACTGCTGAACCAGTTCACCAGCGGTTTCTTGTCCTTGAGGAAGAAGAAGACCAGAAACGGCACCAGCAGCAGGTACACCAGCAGCGTGATCAGCACCACCAGCGATTGCATCGAGAACGAGGTCAGCAGCCGCTGCCCCAGGTCCAGCGCCTCACGGCGGATGGCAAGAATCAGATCCGTGATCTGATCCTCCGAGAAGAGCTGCGGATATTGCTCGGGAAGCTGCAGCAGCAAGGCCTGGCTGGCACTGAGAATCTTCGGCAACTCGTCGACCAGCTGAGAAACCTGGCGAATCAGCACCGGTATCAGCAGGAAGAAAACCAGCAGCAGGCCGGCGAAGAACACCGAGAAGACGAACAGCACCGAGGGCATGCGGGGTATTCCACGCCGCTCCAGCTGACGCACTACCCCTTCAAGCAGATAGGCCAGCACCACCGCGGCAATGACTGGCACCAGCATGCCGCCGAAGAACAGAAAGAATCCGAAACCAAGCAACAACACCACGGCCAGGCCCATGACCTGGGGGTTGTTGAAATGGCGTGCGAACCACTGACGGATCTGCTGCATAGTTCCGGGAATTCCGTGGCGTGAGCGTTATCGGACGGGCTGATCGGCGCGCCAATCCGGATTACTGACCGATTTCGACGGTCCTGCGCGCCTTGCCGGCTGACCGGAACCGGCCTCCGGCAGCGCCCTGGCAACGGATCAGCGTTTCCTCGAACCAGAGGATACCCGGGCCCGGCAGAGGGCGCCAAGGATGGGGTTGAGGCTGCGTCAACGACAGTGGCCGGGGCCACCTAAAATGGCGCCTTGCCGGTATCGGCCGCGAGCAGCGCAACACTTGTCAAACGGCAACACTGGTATGATATCCGGATTGGCACGCATGCCCCGAGGACAGCGTGAAGAGCTTACTGACACACTGCATCGTAGTCCTGCTGACACTGGCGATTGGCGTTACCGCGGCCAGCGCCGACGGCGAACGGTCACCGATTCGCTTGCCGGATATCGGTGACCCGGCAGGACGCACCCTCACCGTGTCCCAGGAAAAGCGGCTTGGCGACAGCCTGATCCGGGAGGTGCGCCAGCGTATCCCGCTCAGTGACGACCCGGAACTGCGGCACTATATCCAGGACCTGGGTGACCGCCTGCTGGCCAGCGCCAACAACCCCGGCTTCGACTTTGAGTTTTTCGTGGTTGACAGCAACACGGTCAATGCCTTTGCGATGCCCGGCGGCTATATCGGCATGAACAGCGGCCTGATCATGCGCACGGAGAGCGAAAGCGAACTGGCCGCGGTCATGGCCCACGAAATCGCGCATGTCACCCAGCGGCATATCGCGCGCACGCTGGATGCCACGCGGGGAAGCGGCCTGCGGACCCTGGGCATCATCATGGCGGCCATCCTGCTCGGGATGCAGGACCCGGAGGCCGGTCAGGCGGCGGCCATGACTGGTATCGCGGGGTCAATTCAGGAACAGATCGACTACACCCGTGCGCACGAACGAGAAGCCGACAACATCGGCATGCAAATCCTGGCTGGCGCCGGACTGGATCCCCACGGCATGCCACGTTTCTTCGAGCGGCTGCAGCAGGCCACCCGCTTTCTCGACCGGCCACCGGAATACCTCAGCACGCACCCGGTGACCGAGAGCCGCATTTCCGACTCGCGTGCTCGCGCCCAGGCTTATGGCGAACGCGATAGCAACGAGAGTCCGATGTTCGGCTTCATGCGGGCCCGGCTGATCGCGCAGAAGGCCGACTCAGGCGAGGCTGCGGAACGCCACTTCCGGGCGGCCAAGGAGAATGCGGGCACGGACGAGCAACGCGCCTATGCGAAATACGGCCATGCGATTGCATTGATTCGCAAGGAGCGATTCGCCGATGCCGAACAGGCGTTGGAAGGCGTCATGGAAACGCTCGGTGAACATGTCCCCATCTTCAGCGCCAAGGCCATGGCCGCGCGGGAGGATGGCCGCCTGTCGGAAAGCATCTCTCTCTATGAACTGGGCCTCAGCCTGTTTCCGCACAACTATCCGCTGACCGTTGGCCTGGCCGAAGCCCTGCTGGAGGCCGGCGAACCGATGGAGGCCCGAGAACTGGTGCGCCGCCAGCTGCGGCGCAGTGGCCCGGACGCGCATCTCTACCGCCTGCACGGCCAGGCCGCCTCCGAGGCCGGCCGACCCCACGAGAGCCGCTTGGCGATGGCCGAGCATTACCAGATGTACGGCAGGCTGCAACTTGCCGTGGAACAGTTGAACCAGGTCATCGACGCGTCAGATGCCGACATCAACATCCGCTCCCGCGCCATCTCCCGACGGGACGAACTGGTACGGCTGTTCGAAACGCAGAGCGAGTTTCGCTGATCATGCATGGTGGATTCCTCGATCAGTGGCTGACCTGGTTGCAGCATGCCGGCGGTGACACCCCCGATGGCCAGGCGCCCTGGCAGGGCGGGTTGCGCGCGGCGATGCAGCAGATGGCGCACCATCTCCGTCAGCAGGCCAACTGGCAGGATGCCTTGTCGGACCAGACCCGGGATCTGCTGGATGGCTTGCGCCACTACGTGGAGGAAGCCGACCAGGTCAGCCGGCGGCTGGCCGACTGGCTGCAGCAGGTTGCTGGCGGAAGCGCCGACCCGGGGTCGCCGGAGGCTGCGGCACTGCTTGGCCCGCTGCTCTGCCAATGGCCCGCACTCGGGCTCACCGCCTGCCGCGACCGGGAATGGCGGCAACTGCGGGAGGCGCTGCCGGAGTTCCAGCGGGCGCAACGTGACTACGGCATCTGCCTGTTGCAGATGAGCGAGGATGCGAGCCGGCGCTGGCGCGAGGACCTGACCGCGAGCGACGAGCCCCCGGATGCCGAACGACTGGAGCAGGCCTGGCTCGCAGCCCTGGAGTCGGCCTGGCAGGAATTGCTGCAGGATCCAGCCTACCAGCGCTGCCTGCGGCGTCTGAACACGGCACTGGCGGCCTTGCGCGATGCGGGCGGGCGGCTGCTGGAGGACGTACTGCAGATGTTTCGACTGCCCACCCGCCGTGACCTGCTGTCCACCCAGCAGCGCCTGCAACAGCTGCGTCGCCAGATGCCAGACCCGACAGTCCCCGTCGAATTGGCGGAACTGCAGGCGGACGTCCAGCGCCTGCGTACCGAGCTTGCCGCCTTACGGCGTCAGGTCGC
The DNA here is from genome assembly GCF_023195885.1 of Methylonatrum kenyense. Lineage (GTDB taxonomy): Bacteria > Pseudomonadota > Gammaproteobacteria > Nitrococcales > Aquisalimonadaceae > Methylonatrum > Methylonatrum kenyense. The sequence goes on along the minus strand of NZ_JALPKO010000005.1, from coordinate 55,103 downwards.
CGCACACCAGTCATGACGTTCATCGGCCCGGAGATGTTGCAGGCGCTCCGCCGCTGCAGCGCCCGACAGCCAGTGCGCCGTGACGCCACGCCCTTCGATACCGTACTGCGGCAACTGCCCTTCAGCCTGCGCCGCTACCATCTGCCAGAGCAGGAGCCCGGCGGCACGCCGTTATTGCTGGTCTATTCAACGGTCAATCGACCCGATCTGCTGGACCTGTCGCCACGCCGCTCCATGGTACGGCGCCTGCTGGAAGCCGGCCACGACGTCTACCTGGTGGACTGGGGTCGACCACTCGCGGCCGATACCCTGCTGGACCTGGATGACTATGTGGATGATTTCCTTGGCCGAGTGGTTCGCTGGCTGCGCCACCGCAACGGCGGGCAACCGCTGAATGCCATTGGCGTCTGCCAGGGCGGCATTTTTCTCAGCTGTTACGCGGCATTGTATCCGGAGGCAATCGGGCGCCTGGTCAACATGGCAGTGCCACTCAACCCGCCCGCCTGCGGCCACGGACTGGGGCATCTCGCGGCGACCTGGCAGCCGACCACGGCCGCAGACGGCAATATTCCCGGCCCGGCGCTTTCCGCCGCCTTTACCGCATTGAAACCGACCGACCTGTTGATCCGCCGCTACAGCAACCTGCCCGAGATCACCGGCAACGATGAGGCGCTGGACGACTTTTTGCACCTGGAAGCCTGGATGTACGACTGTCCGGACCAGCCGGCCGCCCTGTTCAACCAGTTCGTTGAGGAGATTTACCAGCGCGGCGCCCTACTCGCCGGCGAGCTTCGGATTGCCGAACGGCAGGTGGACCTGTCCGCGATTCAGGCCCGGGTCCTGTCGGTCATTGCCGATGCCGACCACCTGGTGCCTCCGGCGGTCACCAGGGGCCTGGAGCACCTGCTGCCCGCCGAGCGTTACAGCAACCACTGCCTGCCGGGTGGTCACCTCGGCCTGTTTACCGGCGGCCGGCAGGGGCGAGCGGCCGTCGCGCGCATCCTCGACTGGCTCGCTTGAGATGCCGCCCGACCCTTTCCACCGCGGCACAACTGATGCGCCGCAGCATCAAAAGGGCTTGCGACTGTCGGTACATCGCGTACACTTCAAACCAGTTATCCGTTCGGCTGAATACCGGACAAAAAAAACCCCCTCGGGCGAGGGGGCGAAAGAGGCGGCACGGGTGCCGCCTTGGAGGAGATGGTTCCAGGTCCGAGAACCTGGTTTCCGGAAGCACCAACTTACAAAGCGCTCCGCTGGTCGCAAATGGCCTTCAGGCCGATAACAATCAATAAAGCCAGACTCCAAGAGAGCGCCATGCCAGGGACCATCCGGTCCCTTTCTTTTTGTCTGCCTTTGTTGCTTTGCAGCATAGCCAGACCTGACTAGGCTGTCAACATATTTTTGCACCGCATCCGAAACCCTGCAGGTCTGGCGCTTAACGCTTTCGGGCATCCACCGCCAGACCTGGAAGACCCTGACGGGATTGTCAGAAACTGGTGAACAGGCCGCCATTCACCGGGATGTTGGCGCCGTTGATGTATTCCGCTTCGTCGGCGGCGAGAAACACGACGGCACGGGCGATTTCATCCGGACGACCCATCCGGCCCGCCGGCACCTGGGCAACGATACCGTTACGCACTTCTTCCGGAATCGCCGCAGTCATTGCGGTTTCGACATAGCCCGGCGAGATGGTATTCGCGGTAATGCCCTTGCGTGCGCCCTCTTTGGCCAGCGCCATGCTAAAACCGTGCATGCCTGCCTTGGCCGCAGAGTAGTTGGCCTGACCGAACTGGCCGGTCTGGCCGTTTACCGATGCAATATTGATGATCCGGCCAAAGCCACGCTCGCGCATGCCCTCGACAAACTGCCGCGTCACGTTAAAGACGCTGTACAGGTTGGTCTGGATAACCGAGTCCCAGTTCTCCAACGGCATCTTGTGGGCAAAGGCATCGCGGGTGATACCGGCCGCATTGATCAGCACATCCACCGGACCGAATTTTTCGGTAACCTCCGCGGCCATTGCCTTGCAGGCTTCGAAATCGGTGACGTTACATTCCACCCAGTCCACCTGGGTGCCCGCCGCGGCGAGTTCCTTCTGCCAGTCGGCAATCTTTTCACGCTCGGCATCGACACAGGTCGTGACCACCCGATAGCCCGCAGTGGCAAGCTGCTTGCAGATCTCGGTGCCGATACCGCCATTTCCGCCGGTGACCAGAGCAACACGATTCGCCATGGATAAACCCCTTGCTATTCAATTAACTATTAAACACCGACCGACCCACCGGAGACGGCGTCGGGTCGATGAAGACAATCAGGATTTGATGCAACGCAACAATTGAGGGGCACAGTAAAGACAGGTGGTTCACCTGTCAACTTTGCCCGCGGAAAAACCGGAGCCGCGGGCTCAAACCGGCAGCCAGGTACCGTCGGGGCTATTTACCGCTGGCCTGGCGTCGGGAATCCGGCGTGGGCTTGTCGCCGCCGGTCTGCTCTTCGGTGTTAGCCGCTGACCTCTGGCTGGAGGCGTCGGCGCCTTTGCCTTCCTCGCCGGCAACGCCGCTCATGGCACGCCACATGGCAAGATTGCGCTCGGCGATCTGGGTCAGCATGGTCATTGGGTTGCCATCAATGAACTCGCGCGTCCGCTCACGGAATGCGCGCTGCTGCTCGGACCACATGTCCATGCTTTTTTCCAGATAGCTGGTCAGCAGATTCTGCATGTTGCCGCCGTACGAGCGAATGATCTGGGCCAGCAACTCACTGCTGAAAATGGGCTCGCCGCCCTCCTCCTCCTCGCTGATGATCTGCAGCAGGATGGTGCGCGTAAGGTCGTCCTTGCTCTTGGCATCGATGACCTGAAAATCGACACCGTCGATGACCAACCGCTTGACATCCGCCAGCGTGATGTAGCTGCTGATCGCGGTGTCGTAGAGGCGGCGGTTCGGATACTTCTTGATGATACGGACGTCCGTCATACCCATTCACTCTCGCAGTGTTCAATAACGGATCGCGTCGTCATGACGCGATCCGGGCCAGGCAGTCGGTTTTATCGTTCCACCGCCAACGCAACACCCTGGCCGCCACCGATGCACAGTGTGGCCAGGCCCTTGTTAACGTCCCGGCGCGTCATCTCGTGCAACAGCGTGACCAGCACGCGGGCACCGGAGGCCCCGATCGGGTGACCCAGTGCGATTGCGCCGCCATTGACGTTGACCTTGGCCATGTCCCACTTCATTTCGCGCGCCACGGCCAGGGCCTGAGCGGCGAACGCCTCGTTGGCTTCCACCAGATCCAGTTCGTCAACGGTCCAGCCTGCGCGCTCGAGGCAGCGGCGGGTGGCCGGCACCGGGCCGGAACCCATGATAGCCGGGTCGACGCCGGCACTGGCGAAGGCCTTGATGCGGGCGATCGGCTTCAGCCCGAGAGACTCCGCCTTGCTCGCCGACATCACCAGCAGGATTGCCGCGCCATCGTTGATCCCGGAGGCATTGCCCGCGGTCACGCTGCCACCATCGCGTTTGAAAGCTGGCGGCAGCTTGGCAAGTCCTTCCGCCGTCACGCCGCTTTTTGGGTATTCATCCTTGTCGACGACCACCGGATCACCCTTGCGCTGAGGCACGCTGATCGGAACGATCTCGGCCTCGAAATGGCCGGCGCCGATAGCGGCCTCGGCGCGCTGCTGCGACGTCGCCGCCAGTTCGTCCTGCTCTTCCCGCGAGATCTGGTATTTCTCGGCCAGGTTCTCGGCCGTGACACCCATGTGATACTGGTTGAAGGCGTCCCACAGACCGTCCTTGATCATGGTGTCTTCGAGCTTCCAGTCGCCCATTCGCTGCCCGGTGCGCGACCGCGGCAAGACGTGCGCCGACTGCGACATGCTCTCCTGGCCGCCGGCCACCACCACCTCGGCATCACCGGTGGCGATGGCCTGGGCGGCCAACTGCACGGTCTTCAAACCGCTGCCGCAAACCTTGTTGACGGTCATTGCCGGCGTGGTGTCCGGCAAACCGGCGAGCAGGGTCGTCTGCCGCGCGGGATTTTGGCCGACACCCGCGGTCAGGACCTGCCCGAGAATGACTTCATCGACCTGATCGGGCTGCACGCCGGTACGCTCCAGCACGGCCTTGAGAACCTGGGCCCCGATCTGGGCGCCGCTGAGCGATGCCAGCGCTCCGTTGAAACTCCCAACCGGACTGCGGCCGGCGGCGACAATGACGACATCTTGCATGTTCATCTCTCCAGTTTGCGGCGGTTCGGAGCGCACTGTCCGGCGATTACAGGTTCGACATCACGTGACGACATACGCTTGCCCACCCGCCGTCTGCGTCTTGGGAACGGCTCCGGGGACGGCAGACTCGCACGTTTGGCGGTCCCCGAGTCAGGATGACGGGTCTTGTCGACCGGATGTTGCGCAGCAAGCTGCGTTGACGCGGCGCAGCATCCCAGGCCAGAAGATAGGTGTGGGGCGGCCTGGGTGTCAAGCGAAACGGGCCGTGCAGACGTCGCAAACAGCAGCATTCACGCCACGTCGTCGGCACCTTCCGCCAGTGCGTAGAAAGCGCGAGCCTTGTCCACCGTTTCCTGGAATTCCTCGTCCGCCCGCGACTCGGCAACCAGCCCGCCACCGGCCCAGTAGCGGGCCACACCGTTGTGCCAGACCGCGGTACGTATCGCGATGCTGGTGTCCATTGCCCCGTCCAGACCGATATAACCGATCGCTCCGCAATAGGGGCCGCGCTCGCGCGGCTCGAGCTCGGCAATGATCTCCATGGCCCGCCGCTTGGGCGCTCCGGTGATCGAACCGCCGGGAAAACAGGCCCGCAGCAGGTCACAGGCATCGGCGTCAGCGCGCAGACGACCGGTTACCGTGCTCACCAGATGGTGCACCGTGGCGTGACTCTCGACCCGGAACAGTTCAGGCACCGAGACCGAGCCGGTCTCGCAGATCTGGCCGAGATCGTTGCGCAGCAGATCGACAATCATGACATTTTCGGAGCGATCCTTCGGACTGTCGCGCAGAGACTGCACCAGGGCCCGGTCGACCGCCTCGTCCTCGCCCCGTGGCCGGGTCCCCTTGATTGGCCGTGTCTCCACATCGCCGTTGCGCAGCAACAGGAAGCGCTCCGGCGAAATGCTGAGGACCGCCGCCTCCGGCAACAGCAGACACGCCCCATGCGCCGCCGGCGACAGGGCACGCAAATTCAGGTAGGCATTCGCCGGGTCGCCACTGCATGCAGCGCGCAGCGGACGCGCCAGATTGACCTGGTAGCAATCACCGTCGTGGATGTAGCTGCTGACCCGCTGGAAGGCACGTTCGTAACCCGCCCGATCCTGTTCCGGTGTCACGGCGGCCAGGCCGTAACCGGCCAGCGCCGGCGGTTCCACCGCCAGCAGCGCCTCGATGCGATGCGGCGTCATCGGCGCCTGCGGCAGATGCGCAAGCCAGGTTCGCTGCTCGGCATGATCCAGCACCAGGGCCCAGTCGTGCAGCCCCACCACCATATCCGGCACGCCGGCACTGCCACGCGGCTGACGTGCCAGCTGCTGGCAGGCGTAACCAAGTTCGTAGCCGAAATAACCGACCGCGCCGCCGGCGAAGGGTCCGCGCACGGCCTGCGCCGGCCATCGGGCCAGCCGCTGCTGCAGCAGCCGGAACGGGTCTCCGCGCAGCACGGACTTTTGGCCATCGCGCTGCTTCAGGCGAACCTCACCATGGGAAGCCACCAGCACCTCGGCCGGTTCCGCAACGAACACATCGTAGCGGCCGAGTTCGATGGCCGGGCGACCGGAATCCAGCCATTGCAGGCGCCGCAGACCTGCCAGTTGCCGAAAGGCGCGGACCGGATCAGGCTGGTAGGGCAAGGCATGATAGGAAAAAGCTGACATCGTTCCTCGGATCTGGAGGCTTGCATCCGCGCCGGCGCGGCGCCCCGTTACAGACAACGCGCCAGCGGTGCCCGGCACCGCGGAGAACCGTCTAAACCCGTGCCGGCCATTAGCCCATCGCCCGGGCTACAGCCTGATGCGCCGGCCGACAGGAGGTAGCAGAGCATGGCCGACAACGCTGCAGATGCCAAGACAGCCTACGCCCGACAACCCTGGCGGCAAGCCTACGCCAGCGATATCTCGCCGGATTTCGAACCGCTTGCCGATACCAACCTGGGCGCGCTGATCCGGCGAAGCAGCGAACGCTTTGCCGATCGCACGGCGTTCACCACCTGCCTGGACAACGGGCTCAACGGCTCGCTGCGTTTTGCCGAGGTCGAGCGCCTGTCAGACCAGTTCGCACGCTTCCTGCTCGGCGAACTGGGGCTGAGCCCGGGTGACCGGGTCGCGATCCAGATGCCCAACTGCCTTGCCTATCCGGTGACCGCCTTCGGCGTGTTCAAGGCCGGACTGGTGCTGGTCAACGTGAACCCCCTCTACACGGCGCCGGAGATGCAACAGCAGTTGAAGGACAGTGGCGCCCGCGCGTTGGTCCTGATCGACCTGTTCGCAGACAAGCTGGAAACGGGATTGCAGGATACCGACGTGGAGCAGGTAATCCTTGCCGGCGTGGCCGATTTCTTTCCGCTGCTGTCGCGGGCCCTGATCCGCGCCGTACTGACCCTGAAAAGGGAACTGCCGCGCCCCGCCCGACCGGTGACCCGTTTCACCCGTGCACTGGAACTTGGCCGGACTCACGCCGGGCAACAATTGCCGGAGCCGAACCAGAAGGACCTGGCGGCGCTGCAGTATACCGGTGGCACCACCGGCGTACCGAAAGGCGCGATGCTGAGCCAGGCCAACCTGCTGGCCAATCTTGCCCAGATCCAGGCGATTGCCCGCCCGGCCCTGCGCGAGGAAGGTGAGACCGTTCTCACCGCGCTGCCGCTTTATCACATCTTTGCCTTCAGCTTTAACCTGATGACCTTCTACATGAATGGCGCGCACAACATCCTGTGCCCGTCGCCGCGACCGCCGTCCAAGCTGCGCAAGGCATTCGAGAAGTATCCGGTCACCAAGTTCTCCGGCGTCAACCTGCTGTTTCGCGGCCTGCTGAAGGAGGACTGGTTTCGCAGCAATCCGCCAGCCATCGACATGAGCATTGCCGGCGGCACCGCACTGCACGAGGCGGTGGCCGAGGAATGGCAGGAACTGGTGGGCAGCCCGATCTGCGAGGGCTACGGCCTGTCGGAAAGCAGTCCGGTGGTCAGCGTCAACCAGCCCAGCGGCGAAATCCGGCTCGGCACGATCGGCCTGCCGGTGCCCGGTACGGAGGTGCTGATCCTGGGCGATGACGGCTCCCCGGTCCCGCTTGGCGAGGAAGGCGAACTGGCGGTACGCGGGCCGCAGTTGTTCTCCGGCTACTGGCAGCAGGAGGAAGAGACCCGCAACGCCATCCGCGATGGCTGGTTCCTGACCGGCGACATGGCCTGCATGGGCGAGGATGGCTTCCTGCGCATCGTCGACCGAAAGAAGGACATGATCGACGTCGGCGGCTTCAACGTTTACCCGAACGAGGTTGAGCAGGCCCTGGAGCGGCACCCGGGCATCGACGAGGCGGCCGTGATTGGCCATCGCGACGAGGAAGGCAATGAAAGCGTGCTTGCCTTTGTCGTGCGCAACGATGCAACGCTGGACGAGGATGCGGTCAACCGGCATGCGAAGGACAACCTGACCGGCTACAAGCGGCCACGGCACGTCGTGTTCCGCGATGAGCTCCCGAAAACCTCGGTGGGCAAGGTGCTGCGCAAGACGCTGCGCGACGAGGTGAGCGCAGACTGATGCAGCGCTCGTTGTTGCGCCCCCTGCTGCGCATCCTGCGATCACGGCCGCGAAAACTGTCGCTGGCGCTGCAGGGCGGCGGCAGCCATGGGGCGTTTACCTGGGGTGTGCTCGACCGACTGCTGGAAGAGGACATCCTCGTCGATGGCGTCAGCGGTGCCAGTGCCGGGGCGCTGAACGCAGCAGCGCTGGTGGATGGTTGGTCACGCAACGGCCGGGAGGGCGCGCGCGAGGCCCTGGAACGGCTCTGGCAGACGATCAGCCGCACGCTGCAGGGCACGCCCGCCCGCAGCACCCCGCTGGATTACCTGTTGTCCGGCTGGAACCGGGATCTGTCTCCGGGCTTTCTATTCCTCAACCGGCTGACGCATCTGGCCTCCCCCTACGCGCTGAACCCCTCCGGCTACAACCCGATCACCGACATCGCGGAGGACGTCTTCGACATGGAGCGCCTGAACCGAAGCGACGGTATCCGGCTGTTCGTCTCGATGACCGATGTGCGCAGTGGCGAACTGGCGCTGCGACGGAACGGCGCAATCAATGCCGATGTCCTGGCCGCCTCCGCCTGCCTGCCGCTGCTGTTTCAGGCCGTGGAAATCGATGGGCGGCCTTACTGGGACGGTGGCTACACCGGCAACCCGGCGCTCTACCCCCTGTTGTTTGAATGCCGGGCCCGCGACATCTACCTGGTTCAGTTTACCCCCGCCGATTGCCAGCAGGCACCGCGACGTGTCAATGATATTGTCGCCCGGGCCCGGGAAATCGCATTCCACGCCAATCTGTCCCGGGAACGGGCGTTTGTCGAAATGCTGCAGCAGCAGGGACCGGGCTGGTTCGGCTTGCGCCGTTGGCGGCCACGCCTGCATCGCATCGAGTCCGGCGAAAGCATGCAGGGGCTCGGCAGCTCCAGTCGCCTGAACACCGAATGGGCCTTCCTCTGTCATCTGCGCGACCTGGGCAGGCAGCACATGGACAACTGGCTGCAGGGACAGGCCGGCGAGGGGCCGTGAGGCCCCGCCTCATGGTACTCTTGCGCGGTTTATCGAACGCGTCCCACGACAGTGAACGAGGACTCAGACCCATGGCAGGCCATAGCAAGTGGGCCAACATCCAGCATCGCAAGAAGGCCCAGGATGCCAAGCGCGGCAAGATCTTCACCCGCATGATCCGTGAAATAACCGTCGCCGCGCGCATGGGCGACCCGGATCCGGCAAGCAATCCCCGACTGCGACTCGCGGTTGACCGGGCGCTGTCGGTCAACATGCCGAAGGACAACATCGAACGTGCGATCAAGCGTGCCTCGGGCCAGGAGGAAGGTGTTGTCTACGAGGAAATCCGCTACGAGGGTTATGGCCCCAACGGCGTTGCGGTCATGGTTGACGTGATGACCGACAACCGCAACCGAACCGTGGCCGAGGTACGCCATGCGTTCACCAAGCATGGTGGCAACCTGGGCACGGACGGCTCGGTGGCGTTCCTGTTCAGCAAGGCCGGGGTACTCAGCTACGGTCCGGACACCGATGAAGACCGCCTGATGGAAGCGGCCCTGGAGGCCGGCGCCGAGGACGTTCTGAGCCATGAGGACGGCTCCTTCGAAGTGCTGACCGAACCGGACGAGTTCATCACCGTCAAGGATGGCCTGATGGCGGCCGGGCTTGAGCCGGCAGATGCCGAAGTCACGATGCGGCCGGCGACCACGGTGGCGGTAGGCGGTGACGAGGCCGCGGGCATGGTCAAGATGCTGGAGGCGCTGGAAGATCTGGACGATGTGCAGCAGGTATACAGCAATGCGGACATCGACGAAGAGGCCTATGCCTGAGCAAGCCTTACCGGGGCAGGCGCATGCCACGCATACTCGGCATTGACCCCGGCTCCCGGGCAACCGGCTTCGGCCTGATCGAGGGCGACGGCGCCGGGGCCAGCTACCTCAGCAGTGGCGTGATCCGCACCAGCGGCGATTTTGCGCCCCGCCTCCGCACCATTTTCCTGGAGCTGCAGCAACTGATCGCGGCACACAGTCCGGACGCGGTTGCAATCGAGCAGGTCTTCGTGCAGCGCAATGTGGCCAGCGCCCTCAAACTGGGCCAGGCGCGTGGCGCGGCAATCTGCGCCGCCGCGGTACTCGACCTGCCGATGGCCGAATACGCACCGCGCACCATCAAGCAGGCACTAACCGGCTCCGGCGGCGCGACCAAGGACCAGGTGCAGCAGATGGTCAGGCAGTTGCTGTCGCTGCGCGGTACGCTGCAGGAGGACGCCTCGGATGCGCTTGCGGTGGCGCTGTGCCACGCCCAGCAGGCACGGCTCAGCGAGCGAGTCCGCAGCCTGCGATCAGGAGCAGCACGATGATTGGACGGCTGCACGGCGTATTGCTGGAAAAGGATCCGCCACACCTGCTGATCGATGTCCAGGGCGTCGGCTACGAGCTGGACGCGCCGATGTCGACCGTCATCGATCTGCCGACCACCGGTGCCGAGGTGACGCTGCATACGCATCTGGTGGTACGCGAGGACGCGCAGAGCCTGTTCGGCTTTCTGAGCCTGACCGAACGCAACCTTTTCCGCAGCCTGATCCGGATCAGCGGCGTCGGCCCGAAGATGGCCCTGGCGCTGCTCTCCGGCATGTCGGCGGAGGATCTGATCCGCTGTGTCGAAAACCAGGACGCGGCCCTGCTGACCCGCCTGCCCGGCATCGGCAAGAAAACCGCCGAGCGGCTGGTCATCGAACTGCGTGACCGGGTCAGCACACTGCCGGCGCGGGCGACATCGATTGGCCAAGGGTCACGGCCGAAGGACGGTGACGCGCGCGCTGACGCGGTCAGTGGCCTGGTGGCGCTTGGCTACAAGCCGGCCGAGGCCAGCCGCCTGTTAAGGGACTTGCCGAGTGACGGGCTCGCCAGCGATGAGTTGATCCGGCAGGCTTTGCAGAAATCGGTCCGCTAAGGAAGGGTCCTCCCCCATGATCGAATCCGACCGTCTCGTCACCGGCGAAAGCGCCCCGGAGGAGGCCGAGCTGGACCGCGCCATTCGGCCGAAATCACTGGCCGAATACGTTGGCCAGCCTGCGGTTCGCGAACAGCTCGAAATCTTCATCCCGGCGGCGCGGCGGCGCGGCGAGGCGCTGGACCACCTGCTGATCTTCGGCCCCCCCGGCCTGGGCAAGACCACCCTGGCGCATATCGTGGCCAATGAAATGGGCGTCAATCTGCGCCAGACCTCCGGACCGGTGCTGGAGAAGGCCGGCGACCTGGCCGCGCTGCTGACCAACCTGGAACCGGGCGACGTGCTGTTCGTCGACGAGATCCACCGGCTCAGCGCGCCGGTCGAGGAAGTGCTGTATCCGGCGATGGAAGACCAGACCATCGACATCCTGATCGGCGAGGGACCGACGGCACGCTCCATCCGCATTGACCTGCCGCCGTTCACGCTGGTCGGGGCGACCACACGTGCCGGCCTGCTGACCTCACCGTTGCGCGACCGCTTCGGCATCGTGCAACGGCTGGAGTACTACGATGAAACAGACCTGACCACCATTGTGCTGCGCTCGGCCGGGCTGATGAATCTGCCCATCGAGCAGGACGGCGCACGCGAGGTGGCCCGGCGATCACGTGGCACACCGCGGATCGCCAATCGGCTGCTGCGGCGGGTCAGGGACGTGGCCGAGATTCGCGCCGATGGCCGGGTCACCGCGGCAATCGCCGATGAAGCCATGCGTCTGCTGAAAGTGGACGACAACGGATTCGACACCCAGGACCGGCGCCTGCTGCTGGCAATCATGGACAAGTTCGATGGCGGCCCCGTGGGCCTCGACAACCTGGCGGCCGCCATCGGCGAGGAACGTCACACCATCGAGGAAGTGGTCGAGCCGTTCCTGATTCAGCAGGGCTTCATGATGCGCACGCCCCGCGGCCGCATCGCAACGCGAACCGCCTATCAGCATTTCGGCCGGGTCCTGCCGCAGCGCCCCGAGGTGGACCTGTTCGCGCCGAACGGCGATCCGCGCGACTGAGCCGACAGAGAACGCAACGTGGCCTACCAGCCGAAATCACTGCGCAAGCTCATCCTTTACGGTTTCGGCATCGTCTCGCTGCCGTTGCTGCTGGCACTGGCCTATGCCGTGGTGCACATGGACCGAGTCGCACAGAAAAGCCAGCATGCCGTCTATCAGGCGGTGCAGGCCACCACCAGCAGCCATCAGTTACTGGACCGGCTGACCGACATGGAGCGGACTGCCCGGCAGTTCCTGATCCTCGAGGACGAGGCGCTGCTGGAAGACTATGCGGAAACCCACGTGGAAACCGCCGAGATCCTCCGCCGCCTGCAGCGGCTGCCGCTGGAAGACGGCCACCGGCAGCAACTGAACAGCTTTTCGGTGACGGAACTGGAACTTTACCAGCAACTCCAGGACGGCGAGGTCGGCAGCCAGGAAGACCTGGTGCAGACGTTCCAGAACCTGAACCTGCTGGCCCGCCGGCTTCTCGCCAGCAGCAATCGCCTGGTCGACCGCGAGGCGGACGCCATGCGCGAGACTGCCGCAGACGCGCGGCGCATGCTGCTGCTGACCGCGGCCACATTGCCGCCGCTCACCGTGCTGTTGGCAATCCTTTTCGCCGTGCTGATTACCCGGCCGGTCAAGCAACTTGACCAGGCAATCCATCAACTCGGCGACGGCCGCTTTGGTCACGAGGTCGCGGTCGGCGGCCCGCAGGACCTGCAAGACCTGGGACGGCGGCTGGACTGGATGCGGTTGCGGCTGAAGGACCTGGAAGAACAGAAGAGCCGTTTTCTGCAGCACATGTCGCATGAGCTGAAAACACCGCTGACGGCGATCCGCGAAGGGGCCGAATTACTGCAGGACAAGGTGGTCGGGCCACTGAATGCCGAGCAGCAGGAGGTCGCCCTGATCCTGCAGAGCAACACGCTGGCCCTGCAGCGCCTGATCGAGGACATGCTCAATTTCGGAACCTCCAGGGGCGAGCGCCGAAGCCTGCACCTGGCGCATGTACAGCTGGCGCCGCTGATCGACGCGGTCTGTCGTAATCACAAGCCGGTAATGATCAACCGTTCTCTTCACCTGCAGACCGACCTGCGGGACGTTCGCCTGGAGGCCGACGAGGAAAAACTGCGGACTATCGTTGATAATCTATTGTCGAACGCGGTGAAATTCTCGCCCTCGGAGGGCGTGATTCGCGTCCTGACCGAACGCCATGGAAACACTGTTGTCATCGAGGTCAGTGACCAGGGACCCGGAATACCGGACAGCGAGCGGGAATCGGTCTTTGGCGCCTTCTTTCAGGGCAGTCACCGGGCCAGCGGCTACGTCAAGGGTTCAGGGCTGGGGCTGTCCATAGCGAAGGAGTATGTGGATGCCCACGATGGCAGCATCGAAGCCTTGCCGGGCGAAGGCGGCGGCACAAGAATGCGCGTCATTCTGCCGCTGGGCCAGGCTTGAGCAGATGTGTCGGGATTTTACGTCGTGTTGACCCGCGGCGCAGCGGTAGCACTATTGTCCGCCCTGGTCCTGTTCGGTTGCGAGCATCTGCCGCAGGTTGAGGACAAGGTTCGCGAGCGGCCGGCGGAAACGGCACCGATTGCGGCCACGCCAGCCGAGGTGTTGCTGCGCAGCGAACTGGACTGGTTCCATCAGGCGGACCTGGACGCCCGCCTGGCCCGTTACGAATCCATGCAGCGGACCGGCCGGTTTGATCGCTGCGGCCAGGAAAGCCTGGTGATGGCCCTGGTCCAGTCCGGCCGGGACCCGGTGCCGGTGGAGGACCGACCTGACCTGATCCGTGCGATGGAGCATTGTCTGGATGACGAGCGCCGCGCGGTGCCGGGCGGCATGGCCGCAACGCTTCTCAACCAGTTGCAGGTCCGAGAATCGGAGCGCCAGCGGCGGGCCGAGTTGCGCCAGGAGTTGAATGCCCTGCAACAGCGGGAGGAGACCACCTCACGGCAGCTGCAGGAGCTACGAGAAATCGAACGGAGTCTGCGCGAACGCGGCAATTCCAACGACTGAGGAGACGCTGCCGGCGCCCGCGAGCCTGCGGAGCCGTCAGTCCATCCAAGCGAGGTGAAGCGATGAAACACGGTTCAATTCTACTGGTTGACGATGATCCGGGATTGCTGCGGCTGCTGTCACTGCGCCTGAAATCCGCGGGTTACGAGGTCACCGCCGCCGAGAGCGGCGAGCGGGCGCTTGCGATCCTCGCAACCTGGCGTCCGGACGTCATCATCACCGACCTGCGCATGGACGGCATGGACGGTCTGGCCCTGTTTGATACGGTGCACCGCCAGCATCCGACGCTGCCGGTCATCATCCTCACTGCCCATGGCTCGATCCCGGACGCCGTCGAGGCGACCCGCAACGGTGTTTTCAGCTTCCTGACCAAACCGTTCGAGAGCCAGAACCTGCTGGAACACGTCGCCAACGCCATCGAGGCGGCCGGCGGCAGCACCGGCACGGTGTCCGACACCGTGGACTGGGCGCGGGACGTAATCACGCGCAGCGCCCTGATGAAGGATGTGCTGAGCAAGGCGCGCAAGGTTGCCGACTCCGACGCAAGCGTGTTCATTCGCGGCGACAGCGGCACCGGCAAGGAACTGTTGGCACAGGCGGTGCACCGTGCCAGCGGCCGACACGAGGGGCCGTTCATCGCGCTCAACTGCGCCGCCATTCCGGAAGATCTGCTGGAAGCGGAACTGTTCGGTTACGCCAGGGATGCCTTCCCCGACGCGACCGAAGACAAGCCAGGTCTGTTCGCAGCCGCCGACAAGGGCACCCTGCTGCTGGACGAGGTCGGCGAATTGCCGTTGCCGCTGCAGGTCAAGCTGCTGCGTGTGCTGCAGGACAGGGAGGTCCGGGCGCTCGGGGGCCGTCATGCGGTGCCGGTGGACGTGCGGATCATCTCGGCCACCAACCGTGACCTGGAAGAGGACATGAACGAGGGCCGTTTCCGGGAGGATCTCTACTATCGGCTGAATGTCGTGTCGCTGGAGGTGCCGCCATTAAGTGAGCGCCGCGAGGACATCCCGCTGCTGGCCGCACGGTTCCTGGGAGAGCTCAACAGCAAGTACAAGCGATCGGTGCGTGGTTTTGCCCCGGACGCGATGGAACGGCTGGTGAGTGCGCCATGGCCGGGCAATGTCCGCGAGCTGTACAACGTCGTGGAACAGTGCGTCACCCTGAGCACCACGCCAATGGTCAGCGACAAGCTCGTGCAAAGCGCCCTGCACGACCAGCCGGCGGACATCCTGGCATTTGCCGATGCGCGCAAGCACTTCGAGAAGGATTACCTGGCCCGGCTGCTGCAGACCACCGGCGGCAACGTCAGCCAGGCCGCGCGGCTGGCCAAGCGAAACCGCACGGAATTCTACAAGCTGTTGCACCGGCACAAGATCAACCCATCGCAGTTCAAGAACGTGGACCGCGCCTGAGCCTGGCTGATCCCGGTGCGCGCCGTCGCGGGCACGCACCGGGGTCACAAGCCACCCGAAAGCTCCATTCCCTACCGGTCAGCGGACCAACCGGCCGCGGACTCCAACGCAGGCGCGCGAATAATTCAGTGTTTCCTTTAGGCAACGCGTTTCAGCTCGCGAGCTGCCGCATTACCATCCGTCGAAATAGCACTGGCGTGCCGGCGACCTGTCCTGCAAACTAGCAAACGAGTTCTTCATGTACATTATTGGGATGTAAAGCTAAGGTTATGAGTTAAATTGCGTTATGGCCGCAAACACACTGGTCAACGAAATCAATCGTTCAGCCGGCGTGCGGCACAACGATGAAAGCAGGCACCGCATTTCGTTCGAGGGCCACACAGCTCCACTGAGGGGAACGTGTTTCGACTTCCAATCCGGATTTACTACGAGGATACCGATAGCGGAGGTGTGGTCTATCACGCCAATCACATCCGCTTTTTCGAGCGCAGCCGCACCGAGTGGCTGCGCCAGCTCGGCTTTGAGCAGGACGAGTTGCTGCAAGAGCGGCGCCTGGTGTTCGCGGTACATTCCATGGAGGTGCGTTACCTGAAGCCGATCCGTTTCAACGCCCTTGTCAACGTCACCACCGAATTGCTGGAGCAGCGGCGGACCAGCCTGAATCTGGATCAGCGGATCCTGAGCGAGGACATGGAAACCATGTTCTGCCTGGCCACCGTGCGTGTGGTTTGCGTCGACGCGGACCGCTTCGTCCCCACCCCCCTGCCCGACGACCTGTCCGCGGAGATCGCCCATGCATGACGAGATGTCTATCCTGCGTCTGATTCTGGATGCCAGCCTTCTGGTTCAGTTGGTCATGCTGATCCTGGTCCTGGCCTCGGTGGCGTCCTGGGCCATGATGTTCCGCAAGCGGGCGCAGTTGCGCCAGGCCGTCGAGGAGGCCGAGGAATTCGAGGACCGCTTCTGGTCCGGCGGCAACCTGGCCGAGATCTACGCGCGGATCGAGCCAACCGAGGAGGTCGACGGCGCCATGGAGCGCATCTTCCGGGCCGGCTTCCGAGAATTTTCCCGCATGCGCAAACAGACGGGTGTTCCCGGTGAGGCGCAGGTGGAGGCGGCACAGCGCGCCATGCGGATTGCCCTGGCGCGGGAAGAGGACGACTTGGAGCAGCACCTGCCGTTTCTGGCGACGGTGGGTTCGGTGAGCCCCTACATCGGCCTGTTCGGTACCGTCTGGGGGATCATGAATTCCTTCCGCGCACTGGGTATGCAGCAACAGGCGACCCTGGCCACCGTGGCACCGGGCATCGCCGAAGCCCTGATTGCGACCGCACTGGGGCTGTTCGCCGCGATTCCGGCCGTGATCGGCTACAACCGCTACGCCAACGCAGCAGAGCGCACCGCAGGCCGCTACGAGACGTTCATGGAGGAGTTCATCAGTATCCTGCAACGGCACTCCCATAGCACACCGGCCATGCCGGAACGCAGCACGGAGCGACGGAGCGACTGATGGCAACCGTGAGCCCACCACGCAGCGCACGACGCGGTCGCCGCAAACCGATGTCGGAGATCAATGTCGTACCCTACATTGATGTGATGCTGGTGCTGCTGGTCATTTTCATGGTGACCGCGCCCCTGTTGTATCAGGGTGTAGCCGTGGATCTGCCGCAGGAGGCCGCCGAACCTCTGCCGCAGGACGAGAGGGATCCGGTGGTCGTCACGGTGAGCCGTGACGGTGAATACACACTGAGCATCGGTGATGATCCGGATGCACCGCTGGGCATGGACGAGATCATGGATCTGGTCAGCCGGGTCATGCGCAACAGCCCGGAAACACCGGTGCTGGTACGCGGAGACCGCAACGTCGCCTACGGACACGTGCTGCAGGTCATGTCGACACTACGTGGCGCAGGAGTGCCACAGGTGGGGCTGATGACGGAACCGCCCCGGGAGCAGCAGTAGTGCCGCACAAGGCATTTCGCCCCAGCGAAGGCCGCTATCTGCTCTACTCCCTGCTGGTTCATGCCGGGCTGCTCGCTATTCTGCTGATCAACCTGAGCCCGATCACCAGCGTGCAGCAGGCACAGCCGCCGGAGATCATCCACGCCATCACCGTGGATGAAGAGAGCCTGGCGCAGGTCCAGCAGGAACGCGAACAACGCGAGGTCGAACAGCGTCGCGCCGAAGAGGCTGCAGAACGGCAGCGGCAGGCCGAAGAGGAACAGCGCCGGGCGGAGGAGGAACGCCAGCGCCAGGTCGAACAGGAGCAGCGCGAGCGCGAACAGCAGGAGGCCGAGGAGCGGCAACGCCAGGAACAGGCGGAGCAGGAACGCCAGGAGGCCGCCGCCAGGGAACAGGAACGGCGCGAGCAGGAGGCGCAGCAACGCCGCGAGGAAGAAGCTCAACGCCAGCGGGAGGCCGAAGAGGAGCAACGGCGCCAGGAAGAAGCGGAAGCACAGCGCCAGGCGGAGAAAGAGGAACGCCGCCAACGCGAGGCCGAGGAGCAGCGTCGCAGGGAGGAGGAAGAACGGCGTCGCGCCGAAGAGGAGGAACGGCGACAGGCCGAGGAAGAGGAGCGTCGCCGGCAGGAGGAAGAGGCCCGGCGGCAGCGCGAAGAAGAGGAACGGCGCCGCGCCGAGGAAGAGGCACAACGCGAACGCGAGGCGGAACTGCAACGTCAGCTCGAGGAAGAGGCGGCGCAGCAGGCGGCGGAGCGGGCCCGCACCCGGTTCGTGGATGCCTGGGGACAGGCCGTGCGCCGCGCCTGGACCCGGCCACCGGGGTCGGAATCCGGGCTGACTGCCGATGTACGGGTTCGCGTCATGCCGGATGGAGAGGTCACCAGCGTGGAGATCGTGCGCAGTAGCGGCGACGCCGTTTTCGATCGCTCGGTGGAGTCTGCAATTCGACGTGCATCGCCGCTGCCGGTGCCCGATGATGCGGCTGCATTCCGCCGCGCCGGGCTCGATAACATCACCTTCAGGTTCAACCCGGATCAATGATCATGCGCAAGACATTCGCCCGACTTCGCCCCCTGCTTTTCGGCCTGTTGCTGCTGCCGGTGCTGGCCCGCGCCGAACTCGTCATCGAGATCACCGGCGGAGCAGAGGCAGCCATTCCAATCGCCGTCGTCCCCTTCGCCTGGGACGGTGACGGTGAACTGCCGGAGGACATGGCCCGCGTCATCGACGCCAACCTGGCACGCTCCGGCCAGTTCGAGCCACTGGCCCGCAGCGAATTCATCGAAACGCCGGCCCGCCGCGAGGACGTGCGCTTCCCCAACTGGCGCGCGCTTGGCATCGACAACCTGGTCGTGGGCGCGGTGGAACGCGACGGCAACAGCTACCGCGTGCGTTACGAGTTGCTCGACGTGTTCACCGGCCAGCGCCAGGAAGGCAAGAACTTCCGTGTGGCGGATGACGCCCTGCGCACCCTGGCTCACGTGATCAGCGACGAGATCTACGAGATCCTGCTGGGCCGCCCCGGGGCATTCAATTCCCGCATCGCCTACGTAACCATGGAAGATCGCGACGGCGAGCGCCGCTGGCGGCTGCTGGTTGCCGATGCCGACGGACACGAGCCGCAAACCATCCTGACCTCGTCCGAACCACTGATGTCGCCCGCCTGGTCGCCGGATGGCGAGAAACTGGCGTATGTGTCGTTCGAGGGGCGCCGCTCGGAGGTGTTCGTGCAGAACGTCGGCAGCGGCGACCGCGACAAGGTCGCGAGCTTCGAGGGCATCAACAGCGCGCCGGCCTGGTCGCCGGACAGCAGGCGCCTGAGCATCACCCGCTCCCGCGGCGGGCAGACGGATGTCTACGTCCTGAACCTCAACAGCCGGGAAACCCGCCAGGTCACCGACAGCATGTCCATCGACACCGAGGCCGTGTGGATGCCCGACGGCCGCAGCCTGCTGTTCACCTCGGACCGTGCCGGAGGACCCCAGATCTATCGCGTCAACGCCGATGGTTCCGGCACCCGCCGGATCAGTTACGAAGGCAACTACAACGCCTCCCCAACCGTTTCACCGGACGGCCGCCACGTGGCCATGGTCCACCGCCGCTCCAACGGCCGTTTCGCCATCGCGGTGCAGGATGTCGATGGCGAGAATTTCCGTGTCCTGACCCCGGGTGGTCATGACGAAAGCCCGAGTTTCGCGCCCAATGGTGCCATGGTGCTGTACGCCACCCGCGCCGATGGACGCAGCGTCCTGGGAACCGTCTCCCTGTTCGGGGACGCCAGGCAAACCATGTCCACGGCCGGCGAGCGCATTCGCGAACCGGCCTGGTCACCCTGAAGACGTCGACACACGACGAACCGTTGCCCGTTCATACACCGGAGAACACGATGAACCGCAAGAGTTTTTACCGCTGGCTGCTGATTGCCCTGATGGCATTGGTACTCGCCGCCTGTGCCACCACCGACGAGGAACGCGTCGACGACGATGAAGGCCTGACCGATGAGGAACTGGCTGAGCTCGAACGTGATCGCGCTTCCGAAGCCCGCGGCGTTGAAGGCCGCCGTTCGCTGGAAGGATCGGAGCTCGAGGAGCTTCTCAACGATCCGAACAGCCCGTTGTCCCGACGCACTGTCTATTTCGAGTTCGACAGCAGTGAGATCCGGGAGCGGGATGTCAGCATCCTGGAGGCCCACGCCGCGTTCCTGTCGGATCATCCGGACCAGCGCATTGCCGTAGAAGGCCATACTGACGAGCGCGGCTCGCCGGAATACAACCTGGCGCTCGGTGAACGTCGGGCGATCGCGGTCAAGCGGGCGCTGGTCCTGTATGGGGCCTCGGACGACCAGATCCGCGTCACCAGCTACGGCGAGGAAAACCCCGCCGCACTGGGCAGCGACGAGGAAAGCTGGTCGCGCAACCGTCGCGGCGAGCTGGTCTACCGCTAGTCGCCCTCAGGCATCGCCACGCGGGTCTGACCCGCGTGGCGAACCGCCTGTGCCTGTGACAGACTGAATCGCATTCTATACACCCCTCTCGCTCGGTTGATGCCAATCATGTTGAAAACAGCCTTCGCCGCCATTGCCATTTCCGCCCTGCTGGTCACCGGATCGGTGCACGCACAGTCCACCGAGGAACGGCTGGATCGCCTGGAACGGCGGCTGGAGAGCAGCGCGCTGCTGGAACTCAGTAACCAGAACGAGCAGTTGCGCCGGGAAATCCAGCGGCTGACCGGACGTATCGACGAGCTGGAGCGGGAAATCGAGGGTACGCGGCGGCAACAACGCAGCCTGTATCAGGATCTCGACCAGCGCCTGCAGGCACTGGGCGCGGAAGGCGTTGACATGCCTGACGAGGAGATCGCCGAGGCCGACGAGGAAGCACCCGTGGTCGCCGAGACGCCGCGGCTGGATGACGCTGTGGAAGGTGACGTGGAGGTGCCGGACACCGAGGCCGACGAGGTCGCCGAGCCCGAAACCACCGCGCCCGAAGATGAACGCGACGCCCTGGCCGAAGCGGAAGAGATGCTGGACCAGGCGGAAGAGGCCGAGACCGAAACCCGCCGTGAACCCACCGGCGATGCCGGCGAAGCCTACCGCGAGGCCTTCAACCTGCTACGCGACGGGCGCTATGCGCAGGCCGGCGATGGCTTCCGCCAGGTTATCGAGGACCATCCCGATACCACCGAGGCGGACAATGCACTCTACTGGCTGGCTGAATCCTACTACGTGGTTCGAACCTTCGAGGAGGCCAAGGGCTATTTCACCGAGGTCGCCGAGGACATCGACAACAACAAGCGCCCCGACGCGATGCTGAAACTGGGCTACATCCATTATGAGGAGGGCGACTACGCCGACGCGCGTGAAATCCTCGAAACGGTGCGCGACGAATTCTCCGGGACCACGGTCGCCACCCTGGCCGAGAACCGGCTCAATCGCATGCGCGACGAGGGTCGTTGACACTCCGGGAACATCCAGTATTATTTCGCGCCGGTCGGGCCGTTAGCTCAGGTGGTAGAGCATCGGACTTTTAATCCGCTGGTCGTAGGTTCGAATCCTACACGGCCCACCATTTCCTCTAGGGTCTGTACCGGACACATGGGTTACAGATCATCAGGAAGGGTACTCGCCCCGCACACACTCCCGCCTCACCGATCGGTCGTACCACGGCCTGCCCCCCCCTGTACCAAGGCCGCATCACGGCATTGGTCCCACCCCGGAACAGCAATCGGACTCCCGCTGCTTTAAGGAGAGATGCCCCGGGGATAGCGTTTTCAACCAACGCTGACTACCATTGCCGGTGAGGCAACAAATAAACATAAGATTATCAAAAAGCGCACGAACGTTTATTTTACTTAATGGGTCGTCCGCTGCGACCCTTTGCGGCCTGTCCGTTTTTCAAACCCTTGGATATCTACAACTATGTCGAGTCAGGACACGAAGACCACTCGCCTGGCGGATATCGCCACGGCAATGACCGCAGTTACCGAAGCTGCCGCGATCTCTGCATCCCGCTGGATCGGCCTTGGCCGCAAGGAAGATGGTGATGGCGCTGCCGTGGAAGCCATGCGCGCCGCCTTCAACGAACAGGCCATCGACGCCACCATTGTCATCGGCGAAGGCGAGAAGGACGAGGCGCCGATGCTATACAGCGGAGAGCGCCTCGGCCTGGGCGGCCCGGCGGTGGACATCGCGATCGACCCCGTCGAGGGCACCACACTGCTGGCCAAGGGTATGCCGGGCGCGATTGCCGTACTGGCGGCGGCGCCAGCGAATACCATGTTCCGTCCCGGTCCCGCCTTCTACATGAACAAGCTGGTCGTGCCGCCAGCGGCACGCGGTGCGATCGACCCGAATGCCCCGGTGGAGGCACAGCTCAAGGCACTGGGCAAGGCCGTTGGCAAGCCGGTTTCGCAGCTGCGCGTGTTCGTTCTTGAACGCCCCCGGCACGAGAAGTTGATTGCCGATATTCGTGCCGCTGGTGCATCCTGCCGACTGGTCAGTGACGGCGATGTGCTGGGCAGTCTGTTCGCGGTGCTGGGTGACCGGGTTGACGCACTGATGGGCGTTGGCGGTACCCCGGAAGGCGTGATCTCCGCCTGTGTCGCCCGCGCGCTTGGTGGCGACATGTTCGGCATGATGGCCCCCCAGAGCGACGAGGAGAAGGCCAAGGTCGAGGAGTTCGGGCTCAAGCCCGGGCAGATCCTGACTCGCGACGAGCTGGTGTCCTCCGATGAAGTGATCTTCGCCGCCACCGGTATCACCGGAGACGACATGCTGGGTGGCGTTCGCAAGGTCAATGGCCGCACGAGGACCGAGACACTGCTGATCGGCGGCGGCAACCAGATGCTACGCTGGTTGACGACGGACCGGCTGCTGAACGATTAGGCTGCAGGTTTTACGGTCGCGGCGACATGGCTGCCGCGACCGGCGTATATTCGGGAAAGAGGGACGGCATGGCCGCCTTTTCGGGCGACGCCGGGCACAAAGACGGTGATCGGGCCCCACAAGAGCCCGCACCGGTCGGGGCGCGACCGCCGGAAGCACTGCGGGGGTGCGAGGTTGATCAGCGCCGCCGCGAAGGATCACAACATGATTTTCACCGGCCGGGTAATCGACCCGGGCCGGCGACGTCGGGTCGACCCCGCTGGTCGGCCCGACTGCCTTTATTTATTCAACTGGAGGTAGTCTGACATGCGTTATGTACCGAAACATGCTGATGAATTGCGCGCCACGGCCAAGGCCATGGTCGAGCCGGGCAAGGGCGTCGTCGCGCTCGACGAGAGCAATGCCACCTGCACCAAGCGGTTCGAGGATGTCGGCGCCCAGTCCAGCGAAGAAACCCGTCGCCAGTATCGGCAGCTGCTGATCACCGCGCCGGAGGCGCAGAAGTACATCAGTGGCGCGATCCTGTTCGACGAAACCATCCGCCAGGCCACCGACGACGGCACCCCGTTCGTCAAGGTACTGAAGGATCGCGGCCAGATCCCGGGCATCAAGGTCGACACCGGCGCCAAGGACCTGCCCGGCGGCCGTGGCGAAAAGATGACCGAGGGCCTGGATGGCCTGCGTGATCGTCTTGCCGAGTACTACGATCTCGGCGCCCGCTTCGCCAAGTGGCGTGCGGTGATCACCATTGGAGACGGCATGCCGACCATCGGCTGCTACAAGGCCAACGCCCACGCCCTGGCCCGTTATGCCGCACTCTGCCAGGAAGCCGGAATCGTGCCGATGATCGAGCCGGAAGTGCTGATCTCCGGCGATCACAGCATCGAACGCTGCCAGGAAGTCACCGAGCAGAACCTGCGCATCGTGTTCCAGGAACTGGCCGAACAGGAAGTCATGCTGGAAGGCACTATCCTGAAGACTTCGATGGTCATTTCCGGCCTGAAGGCGCCGAACCGCGCCGGCGTCACCGAAGTCGCCGACCGCACGGTCGAAACCCTGATGCGGACCGTTCCGCCGGCGCTGGGCGGCGTGGTGTTCCTGTCCGGCGGCCAGGGCCATGTCGAGTCCAGCGCACATCTGAGCGCTATGAACCAGCGTTGGGGTGACAAGACCCCGTGGAACATGACCTTCTCCTATGCTCGCGCGCTGCAGCAGCCGGCGCTGGACATTTGGGGTCCGGACAACAGCAAGGTGAAGGAGGCGCAACAGGCCTTCCTGACCCGGGCCAAGATGAACTCGCTGGCCTCGACTGGCGACTACACCGAAGCCAGCGAAAAGGCCGCCTGAACGCGCATGCGCTGACGACAACCGCCCGGGATCCCTGCCCGGGGCGGCCGAATGACGGCTCCTGCCCTGTACGTTTCCGGCGTGCAGGGCATTGTTGTGCAGAGGGGCCAGCGAAGCGCAATCGATATTGCAACCGCGACCAGCGGAGGAGTTTTCCATGTCCAAGAAATTTCCGATCATCGCCGTGACCGGCTCATCCGGTGCCGGCACCTCGACGGTCAAGACCGCGATGCAGCACATCCTGCGTCGCGACGGCTTCAAGGCCGCGATTGTCGAAGGGGACAGCTTTCATCGTTACGACCGCCAGCAGATGAAGGCCGAACTGGCCGCGGCGGCCAAGGAAGGCCGGAACCTCAGCCATTTCGGGCCGGAAGGCAATCTGTTCGAGGACCTCGAGGCACTGTTCCGGGAATACGGCGAGAGCGGTACCGGCAAGCGGCGCTTTTACGTGCACAACGATGAGGAGGCGGAACTTCACGGCACCGCGCCCGGCACCTTCACCGATTGGCAGGACATCCCCAAGGGTGCCGACCTGCTGTTCTATGAGGGCCTGCATGGTGGTGTGAAAACGGATACCGTCAACGTGGCCCAGCATGTGGACCTGCTGGTCGGCGTGGTGCCGATCGTCAACCTGGAGTGGATCCAGAAGTTGCATCGGGACACCTCCGAACGCGGCCACGACCGGGAAGTGGTGACCAACACCATCCTGCGACGCATGCCGGACTACGTGAACCACATCGTGCCGCAGTTCTCGCAGACCGATATCAACTTCCAGCGCGTGCCGACGGTGGATACCTCCAACCCGTTCATCGCCCGCGAAGTGCCATCCCTGGACGAGAGCATGACCGTGATCCGCTTCCGCAACCCGAAGAAATTCAATGTGGATTTCCCGCACCTGCTGACCATGCTGCACGACTCGCACATGAGCCGGCGCAACACCATCGTGACGCCCGGTGGCAAGATGGGCATGGCGCTCGAGTTGGTGCTGCAGCCGATCATCGAGAAGCTGGTCATGGAAGGGCGCGAACTGCGCGGCTGATTCCGGCTGCCGAGGCGGCGGTTGCCTGGTGGGCGCCGCCGCTCACCGTGACTTGCCGGAACTGCGGCGTTCAGGGCCGCGACTGCGCCGGAATCTGACTGAACACGAAGGACTTGAAAGCGAGGGCGATGGGCGACAGGCGCTTGCCTTCACGATAGACCAGGTACCATTTCCGCTGGATCGGGAAATGCTCCACGTCCAGCACCATCAGGCGGCCACTCTGCAAATGCAGATCGACCGTGTGCAGCGAGACGACACCCAGCCCCAGGCCGGCGGCCACCGCTTCCTTTAGCGATTCGTTATCGGCGATCTCGGCCTGAATGAGCGGCTTTAGGCCGTGCTCCTGGAACAGGCGTTCCATGGCGGCACGGGTACCGGAATCAGGTTCGCGCAGTACGAACGGCTCCCGAGCCAGCTGCTGCAGACTGATCCGCTCGCGTCCGGCAAGGGGGTGACTCGACGGCGCGATGACCACCAGCGGGTTGGTCATGAACGGTTCCACGACCAGGTCCATATCGGATGGTGGCTGGCCCATGATCACGAGATCCTTCTCGTTGTCCCGCAATTGGCGCAACAGGGTTCCGCGGTTGCTGACATCGAGCCGCACCGTGGCCCCGGGCATCTGGTCGAGGAACGCCGCTACCAGCCGGGAGGTGAAGCTGCTGGCCGTGGTGGCGACCGACAGCAGCAGCGTGCCGCGCGAGATATCCTTCATCTGCGCCAGCATTTCCCGCGCCTCGCCAAGCTGACCGAAAATCTCGCGGCTGTAGCGCAGCAGTTCCTTGCCGGCCTGGGTCAGGTAGATCTGCTTGCCCAACTGCTCGAACAGGGGCAGTCCGACCGAGTCCTCGAGCTTGCGCACCTGCAGGGAAACCGCCGGTTGGGTGAGATGCAACTCGGATGCGGCCTGGGTGTAGCTAAGTTTCTCGGCAACCATGTTGAAAATGGCCAACTGGCGCAGCGTGACGTGCATGCACAACTCCCGACGGGCATTGATCCCTGGCGCGGGACGCGGCAGCATCAGCGCTTGTGTCCGGCGCGACGGGCAAAAGCGGATCAGCCGCGAATCCATAACGTAATACTTATAATACGCGTCATTTAGACTAGGGAAACACTGATTCATTTCCACCGCTGCCTCCGGGACTCGTCCCGGCCATCCAACAGCGTGCGGGAATCGGTCAGTTTGTCCCCTGAACACCATGAGCCGGAGCCGTCGAGGCCCGGCGGCAACCTATCCCAATGCGGAGAAAACCTATGGCTTCCGATCTACTGATTGCCCCGTCCATCCTGTCTGCCGACATGGCCCGCCTGGGCGAGGAAGTGGAGAACGTGCTCGAGGCAGGCGCGGACATCATTCATTTCGACGTCATGGACAATCACTATGTGCCGAACCTGACCTTCGGCCCGGTGATCTGCACCGCGCTGCGCAACTACGGCATCAAGGACATCATCGACGTGCACCTGATGGTGGAGCCGGTGGACGACCTGATCGGCATGTTCGCCGACGCCGGCTGCGACTGGATCTCGTTCCACCCTGAAGCCAGCAAGCATGTTCACCGCAGCCTGCAACTGATCCGCGACAAGGGCTGCAGGACCGGGCTGGTGTTCAACCCGAGCACGCCGCTGGACCACCTGGAATACCTGACCGACCTGGTGGACATGGTGCTGATCATGTCGGTGAACCCGGGCTTCGGTGGCCAGAGCTTCATCCCGGCCTCGCTGCAGAAGCTGCGCGACGCCAAGGCAATCATCGAGCGCAGTGGTCGCGACATCCGGCTGCAGGTGGACGGCGGCGTCAAGCCGGACAACATCCGCGAGATTGCCGAAGCGGGCGCCGACACCTTCGTCGCCGGCTCGGCGATCTTCAACAAGGACGACTACAAGGCCGTCATCGACGAGATGCGCAGCGAACTGGGCAAGGCCAGGCGCTGATACGCCGGGGCTTCGACATGCCCCGGCGGGGGTGGACCGTCCTCCGCTACGGAAACGCCGTGAACCCGTCCCTGGGGGCTCGACGGCCGCATCCCTGCGGCCGACGTTCCTCCGCGGAGGCCGCCCCACCCCGCGGTAATTGCAACGGCTTAGCGTGGCACCCGCGAATCAATCAACCAACAGGATCACAAACGCCGGATGGCATGACAGGCTGTGGTGGGAGTTTTTCCTCGGGCCTGTTGGCGCGAAGCGTCGTCAGCCCGAGGAAAAAATCCCACCGCGGCCGGGGGCATCTGGTGCTTTTACGAGAGCTTCCACTGCCCCTACCAGGCAGCAAATGCGGCTGCTCCGACCGGAACGGGGGCGCGGGATTCCGACGCACTTGGGACGACCACTGCCATACCGGTCGCCGCTGACTGCCGGGGGAGGAGAAAGTTTTTTCCGGCGCTGTTGACGCGGAGCGTCGTCACCACGGAAAAAGCTTGTCCTCCCCCGGCACAAAGTCTGACTGGAACCGGGGGATCAGAGGAGGCTTTGCTTCAGCGCCCCACCAGCCTCTGCAGCCA
The DNA here is from genome assembly GCF_023195885.1 of Methylonatrum kenyense. Classification (GTDB taxonomy): domain Bacteria; phylum Pseudomonadota; class Gammaproteobacteria; order Nitrococcales; family Aquisalimonadaceae; genus Methylonatrum; species Methylonatrum kenyense. Next base: position 27,669 of record NZ_JALPKO010000005.1, on the reverse strand, counting down.
ATCCACATCCACATACCGTCCATCGGGCAGCTCTCCGGCCAGCACGTCGAACGGCAAGCCAGGCTCGCCCAGATGACTGATCACCGCGGTGGCACCGGCGAAATCGTCATCGCGCGTATACAAACCGGGCGTGACCAGCACCGGTAACTCGGCGGCACGTGACGAGCGCACGCCATTGGCGGAATCCTCGAAGGCGATACAGGATTGCGGCGGCAGCGCCAGCTCCCGCATCACCCAGTCATAGATGTCCGGCGCCGGCTTCTTCTCCGGCACGCAGTCGCCGGCACCGATGGCGTCGAACCAGCCCATGGCATCCGTTCCCAGGGTCGGCGCCAGCAGGGCCTCGACATTTTCCGGGGTCGTCGTGGTGGCGATGGCCAGGCGCAGACCCGCTTCCCGCGCGTCGCCCAGCAGCCGGGCCACACCGGGATTCAGGCTGACCTCGCCACCGGCCAGGATCTCGCCGTAAAGCCGCGTCTTGTGCTGGTGTATACGCCCGACCAGGTGCGGAAATTCCGGATCGGCTGCGATCGCCAGTTCCCGCGACTGCGCGTAATGCCGCATGCGCTCGCGCCCGCCGGTGACCTTCAGCAATTCACCGTACAGCGCGCGATCCCAGACCCAGTCAAGCCCGAAGGCCCGAAACGCCTCGTTGAAGGCCTGGCGGTGGACCTCCTCGGTTTCCGCCAGCGTACCGTCCACATCGAAAAGCAATGCCTGTAATGCCATGCCATCATCCCTGTTGGTCATCGAAATAGGGAAACCGGGGAAACGCTGCGCTATTGCTGGGCCTGCTCGTTGCTGAAGTCCAGCCTGCCCACGGCACCCGTGGCTTCGGGCCACTGCCGTTGCAGGAAGGTTTGCAGCGCCTCGGGTTCGCCGGTGGTGAAGAATGCAATATTGCGATCCGCAGCCGCTGGCGCCAGCAACCCGGCCCGATCCAGTCGGCGCTGCAGTTGCCGGGCGACCGCCGGGCCCGTCTCGATCAGGTGCAGCGCCGGCCCGGCCAGGGCCTGGATCCGATGCCGCAGGAACGGGTAATGGGTGCAGCCCAGGATCAGGGTATCGACGCCGGCGTCCAGCAGCGGTTGCAGGTACGACCGTAGCAGGCGATCCAGCAGCGGGCTCTCGGTATCCCCCTGCTCCACCCGCTCCACCAGGCCGGGACAGGGCTGGGTCAGCACCCTGACCGAACCGGCATACTGGGACACCAGCCCGCTGAAACGATCGCTGGCCAGGGTGCCCTCGGTGGCCAGCACACCGATGATGCCAGTGCGGCTGACTGCCACGGCGGGCTTGACCGCCGGCTCCATCGCGATGATCGGCAACTCGGGCCAACGCGCGCGCAATGCAGGCGCTGCGGCCGCCGTTGCCGTGTTGCAGGCGACCACCACCGCCTTGACCGGGAGCTCCCGGAAAAACCGCACAAGCGCTTCCGATCGCTCGCGAATCATCGCCGCGGGCCGGCCGCCATAGGGCACACACCCCGCATCGGCAACATAGGTCAGCGATTCATGCGGCAACAGCGCGCGGATATCCCGCAACACCGACAATCCACCCACGCCGGAGTCGAAGACACCAACCGGCAGCGCTGCCCTGCTTTCAGGAGTTTCCGTTCCGCCCATTCCCGGTATCCGTGTGAGGTTGCGGCATGGTTACCGCAGACCGCACGGGATGCAAGCTGCCGCGTCGGGCCAACAACCGGACAGGTGTCACCGTCCGGCCGTGAGCCGATCAGCAAGACGCGAGAGCAGATCGCCACAACTGCCACGGACCCGCAGGGCCGCCTCGTCATCGCCCCGCGTTCTGCCAAGACCGAGAATGTACACTGGCACCCCCTGCTGCACCGCTCGGCGCACGAACCGGTAACCGGACCAGACCATCAGGGAACTGCCGACCACCAACAAGGCATCCGCCCGGTCCAGGGACTGAAAGGCTTCGGCAACCAGCGGCTTGGGCACGTTTTCGCCGAAGAACACGACATCCGGCTTCATCAGGCCGCCGCAACGCTCACAGTCCGGCACTCGAAACGCCTGATAGGCATCATCGGCCAGATCCGCATCGCCGTCCGGCGCCGCCGCCCCTGTCGCTTGCCAGCCCGGATTGAGTTCCTGCAAGCGCTGCTGGAATAAGCGGCGATCACCGAGCGCCGCACAGTCCAGGCAGACCACGCGATCCAGGCGGCCATGCAGATCGATTACGCCGCTGCTGCCCGCCCGTGAATGCAGGCCATCCACATTCTGGCTGACCAGGCGCATAACCGGCCCGTCGCATTGCAGGCGGGCCAGGGCCCGATGCGCCGGATTCGGCTGCGCCGCGGCAACCACCGGCCAGCCCACCATGCTTCGGGCCCAGTACCGACGACGCATGGCCTCGCGGCGCAGGAAATCGGCAAACTGGATGGGCCGCCGCCCCCGCCAGGTCCCGTCGGTGGCCCGGTAGTCCGGTATGCCGGATTCGGTGCTGCAACCGGCGCCGCTAAGGACGAGGACGTGCCGGCACTGCTCCAGATGATCGCTCAGGGCGTCCAGCGCGGCGACATCCGGACGCACGGTCTCCTGAGGTTCGGCCGGATCCAGACCAAGCGTCGAGAAACCGCGATGCACTCTCGCCATGCAACCATCTCCGCTTGAAACGCGTCGACAGGCGCAAACCGTCGGCGCCCCCCGGCCAGGGTGGAATCAGGCAGTGTGGGTTCGGCGCACCAGTTCGCGGTCATCCCGCTCCCACGGCGGCACCGGCGTGAACTTCTCCACGAGGAAGTCGACAAAGGCCCGCACCTTGCGGGACAGGAAACGGCCCTGCGGGAAAAGCACGTAGTATGCTGATCCCTCATGCGCGTACTCCGGTAAAACTTGTACCAGACGTCCATCCCGGATCGCCGGCGCAACGAGCCACGTCGGTAGGCGAGCAAGCCCGACGCCCCCAAGACACGCATCGTAGAGTGCGCCCGCCGTATTCGATCGCAGGTTGCCATTCACCTGGATTACCCGGCTATCGCCGCCCGACAACTTAAACTCCCAATCGTTGAACCGGCTGACGTTGTACATGACCAGGCAGTTGTGGTTGAGCAGATCCTCCGGCGTCTTCGGCTCACCCTGACGCTCCAGGTAGGACGGCGCGGCAACGATGATACGCCTGTTCACGGCGAGCTTCCGAGCCACCAGAGACGGATCATCCACCTGTTCCTGAAGCATGATGGCGCAGTCGACACCCTCGTCCACCAGATCGACGGCTCGGTCGGTCAGCTCCAGTTCCAGCCGGATTTCCGGATAGCGGCCGAGAAACTCTTGAATTCTTGGCAGGACTTCCCCGCGGGCGAAAGCCACTGTTGCGCAGACCCTCAGCATACCGTGGACACGGTCCTGCAGAGAGCTGACGGACTCCTCCGCAGCCTCAATATCCGCCATGATCCTCGAGCAGCGTTCGTAGAAATTCCGTCCGACCTCGGTGACATTGATCTGCCGCGTAGTACGGTTGAACAAGCGGGCACCCAAGCGATCCTCCAATCGGCGGATTTGTTTACTGATTGCCGACGGCGTCATGGCCAGCGAGCGGGCCGCCGCCGAGAAACTCCCGTCCTCGACGCAGCGTATAAAGATCATCATTTCGGAGGCTCGATCCATAGGCATACTCCCGGCAGAACTTTATTCCACATAGGAACAGATCCTATTCCTATATTCAACTTGTCGGACAAGCTGAGCATCCCTATCATCTGCAAACATTCAATGACGAAGCTCACAGACTCGTTGTTGGATGTATTCTCCTCCTTCTTCGTGGACTTCAACGAAGCTTTGACGGAACCCCTTGCGGGTTCCGTTTTTTTTGCACTGCACCACTATGCAGGGCGCATTAGAAAGGGTAGACTCTCAGTCAGGTGAAGGAAGCCCGCAAATATCGGGTTTCACGAAGAAAATGCGACATTGTCAGTGATGGCCGCGGTGGCCATCCAACCATCAGAAGGAGGTGTCGACATGCATGAAACGACCCGTAATACCGCCCCTGTCGTCACCGGCATCCGGCCGCTGCACGAAATCCGGCTCGAGGCTGATATGCTGCGTGGCGAACTGGCCGCGGCGGTGATTACCCGAGCGGTCCGCGCAGTGCGCCAGCTCTTCCCCCGCAGGAAGCTGGCTGCTGCCTGAGCGATCGGTCATTGCAATGCAATCAGCAAAAGCCCCGGCCAGTCGGCCGGGGCTTTTTTCGTTCAGGAGCGCCGCACGAGCTGCGGGAAGTTGCGCCGGGTGCCCATGACCTTGGGTTCGACCACCAGCTGACAGTAGGGCTGCATGGCATTGTTGCTGAAATAGTCGTGGTGGTAGCGCTCCGCGGGATAGAAGGTCGGCGCGGGGGACAATTCGGTGACCACCGGACCGCTCAGCCGACCCGAGGCCTCGAGCGCATCAATGACGTCTCGGGCAACGTCGCGCTGGGCTTCGTCGTGCCAGAAGATCACCGAGCGGTACTGGGTACCGACGTCGTTGCCCTGCCGATTGAGCTGGGTGGGGTCATGGGCAGCGAAGAAAACCGCGAGCAGATCCGCCAGTGGCAGGCGCTGCGGATCGAAACGGACCTGCACCACCTCGGCATGACCGGTGGCGCCGGTGCAAACCTGCTGGTAAGTGGGGTCAGCACGCCGGCCGCCCGCATAGCCGGGGATGGCGTCGTGCACGCCGTCCAGCTGCTGCATCACGGCTTCCAGGCACCAGAAACAGCCGCCACCCAGGGTGATGACTTCCAACTCATCCGCAAGCTGCGACATCCGAACCCCGTCTCTTCACTACAAGGTACCGGCTAAGACAACGGCACCGCGGTCAAGTTTTACTGGGTCGCGGGCTCCGTCTCGACAGTGGCGGTCCGACGCAGCCGGATGTGGAGTTCGCGCAACTGCTCCTCGGCCACGGTGGACGGCGCCTCGGTCAGCAGGCAGCTCGCCGTCTGGGTCTTGGGGAAGGCCATGACGTCGCGGATTGAACCGGCACCGGTCATCAGCATGACCAGGCGGTCCAGGCCGAAGGCGAGCCCCCCGTGCGGCGGCGCGCCGTACTCCAGCGCATCCAGCAGGAAGCCGAATTTCTCCCGCGCTTCCTGTTCGCCGATACCGAGCATCTTCAGCACCGCCATCTGCATGTCGGGCCGATGGATACGGATCGAGCCGCCGCCGACCTCGGTGCCATTGAGCACCATGTCGTAGGCGCGGGACAGGATCCGCTCCGGGTCGCCCTGCCGCAGTGCTTCGATGCTGTCGACACTGGGCGCGGTAAAGGGATGGTGCAGCGAATACAAGCGGCCGTCCTTGTCGTCGTACTCGAACATCGGGAAATCGACCACCCACAGCGGCCGCCAGCCCGCCTCCACCAGACCGCGGTCATGGCCCAGCCTGACCCGCAGCGCGCCCAGTGACTCGTTGACCACGGTCGTCTTGTCGGCGCCGAAGAAGATCAGGTCGCCGGCCTCGGCACCGGTACGCTCGAGTATGCCGCTGACCGTGGCGTCGGGCAGGAACTTGATGATCGGCGACTGCAGGCCCTCACGACCCTGGGCCGGTTCATTCACCTTGATGTAGGCCAGGCCCTTGGCCCCGTAACGGCCGACGAACTTCGTGTAGTCGTCGATTTCCTTTCGACTCAGATCGCCACCGGCCGGCAGGCGCAGGGCCGCGACGCGACCCTTGGGGTCGGCCGCGGGACCGGCGAAGACCTTGAAGTCCACATCGGCCATCAACTCGGAGACATCCACCAGTTCCAGCGGGATACGCAGATCGGGCCGGTCGATGCCGAACCGGTCCACGGCCTCCTGCCAGCTCATGCGCGGGAACGGGTTCGGAATTTCCTCGCCCAGCACCTCGCGGAACAGCTCGCGAATCATGCGCTCCATCAGCGACATGATCCCCTCTTCATCCATGAACGAGGTCTCGATATCGAGCTGGGTGAACTCCGGTTGACGATCGGCGCGCAGATCCTCGTCACGGAAACAACGCACCACCTGGTAGTAGCGGTCCATGCCGGACATCATCAGCAGCTGCTTGAACAGCTGGGGCGACTGCGGCAGGGCATAGAAGCTGCCCGGATGCACGCGGCTAGGCACCAGGTAATCCCGGGCCCCTTCCGGGGTTGCCCGGGTCAACATCGGGGTCTCGATATCGAGAAAGCCCTCGGCATCCAGGAACCCTCGCAGGGCCGTGGTCACCCGAGCGCGGGTGCGCATGCGTTCCTGCATCTCGGGTCGCCGCAGGTCCACATAGCGGTGCCGCAGGCGCACGTCCTCGCCAACATCCTCGTCGTCGAGCTGGAACGGCGGGGTCTTCGCGGTATTCAGGATTTCCAGCTGCTGACCGAAGACTTCGATCTGTCCGGTCTTCATGCCGGCGTTCTCGGTGCCCGCCGGCCGCCGCCGCACCCGTCCGCTGACATGCAGCACGAACTCGCTGCGCACGCTCTCGGCCAACGCAAACACGTCCGGGTTGTCCGGATCGAACACCACCTGGACCAGGCCATCACGGTCGCGCAGATCAATGAAGATCACACCGCCATGATCGCGCCGACGGTGCACCCAGCCGCAGAGTGAAACGGTGGAATCCAGATGCTGTTCCGTCACCTGTCCGCAGTAATGCGTGCGCATAGCCAGTCCCCGATACCTGAGTAGAATTCGCGAAAACGACGGCCACCCGCGACGGCGAATCGACCGAAAACGGCGATACCGCGCGTCCCCGGCGCTCCGTCTGCGAAGGGAAATCGCTATCGGACGCAGCTGGGAAGTACGTTCGGTACCGCCTCAGGCCCCGCCGGAACGGGGCTTTTCCAAGGCGTGGAATGGTACGGGGTGCCCCAAGGGGGCGCAAGGCGGGCGGCCGGGCTCAGGCCCCGGCTTAGACGGCCGCGGAGCTGCTCGCCGCCTTGCCGGCATCGCTCTTGCCGGAACTGGATCCGGCACCGGAGTCCGCCTGCTTCGACTTCGACTCACCGGCCTTTTGGTCGCCGGCCAGATTCCGCTTGTTGGCGGACTTGAAATCCGTTTCGTACCAACCGCCTCCCGCCAGCCGAAACCCGGCAGCAGAAATCTTGCGCCGCAACGAGGCACGGCTGCATTCGGGGCAATCCGTCAGCGGTGCATCGCTCATGCGCTGGATCGCCTCCAGCTCATGCTGACATGACTCGCATTGGTATTCGTAAATCGGCATCGCACGCATCCTCGAAGCCCGGCAAAACAACACAGATTCCGGGGTTGAATGGAAACGCCATTTATATACGGGCATGCGTCGGCAGAAACAAGTGAGACAGTGATTTATTTCTGTCCGCACCCGCCGGGTTCCGGTTCTTCGGCAGGTCCCGGGAAGGGTTCGGTCTGCCACCCGACCGGTGTAGCATGCCGGCATGACTGACCCGCATGACCACCGCCGACCCGCCCTGCTCATCTCCGGATGCTCCAGTGGTATCGGCCTGTGCTGCGCGCATGCCATGCAGAAACGCGGCTGGCGGGTCTTTGCCGGCGTCCGGCGTGATGCACAGATCACCGACCTGCACGAACGCGGCCTTGATGCGGTCCTGCTGGACGTGGACGACTCCGCCAGCATTCACGCGGCGGTGGAAACCGTGCTTGCCGCCACCGACGGGCGCCTCGACGCGCTGTTCAACAATGCGGGCTTCGGCCAGCCCGGGGCCCTGGAGGACGTGCCCCGCAAAGCGTTACGCGAGCAGTTCGAGACCAATGTGTTCGGTGCAATGGAGCTGACGGCGAGCGTGCTGCCGGCAATGCGCAGGCATGGCCATGGCCGCATCGTGTTCAACAGCTCAGTTCTGGGTTTCGCGGCACTGCCCTACCGCGGTGCCTACACGGCATCGAAGTTTGCGCTGGAAGGCATGGCCGACACCCTGCGCATGGAACTGCGCAGTAGCAGCATCCAGGTCAGCCTGATCGAACCCGGCCCCATCAGCAGCCGTTTCCGGGCCAACGCCTACGCACGCTTCCGCCAGCACATCCAAACCGAGGACAGCCCGCACCGGGACGCCTACCGCGCGGTTGAGTACCGCCTGGCAAAAGACGACGAACCCGCCTCCGGACCCTTCACGCTGCCACCCGAGGCGGTACTCAAACGGCTCGTGCATGCGCTGGAAAGCCGCCGGCCCCGGGCACGCTATTACGTCACCGTGCCGACCTACCTGTTCGGTTATCTGCGCCGTCTGCTGCCGAGCCGGGCGATGGATGCCGTGTTGATGCGGGCAACCGCCGACGAGCGGCGACTACCAAGGCAACGCCGGGAGCAACGGCCATGAGATGCCTCCTGCTCCTGACCGGCCTTGCCATGGCCGCGGTTACGCAGGCGGATGACGGACGCATGGAATGGGGCACCCTGGTGCTGGAGTACGAAAATGACCTGTTCGGTGGCGAAGACCGCTACTACACCAACGGCATCCGCGCCACCTGGCTGTCGCCCGACGATCACGTCCCCGACCTGGTTCGGCGCGGGGCGGATCAACTGCCGTTTTTCTCCCAGCGTGGCGAACTGAAGGTCAGCTACTCGCTGGGCCAGAACATGTACACGCCCGATGACATTACGCTGGTCGACCCGCCGAAGGATGATCGGCCCTATGCCGGCTGGCTGTACGCCACTGTCGGTCTCGGCTCGGAAACGGAGAATCGGCTGGACCGGCTGCAGCTCAGCGTCGGCGTGGTCGGGCCGGCCTCGGGCGCCGACAAGATTCAGAAGGAGGTCCACCGCTTCACCGGCTCACCGCAGCCGAGGGGTTGGCGCAAGCAGCTGCGCAACGAACCCGCCCTGTTACTGGCCTACCAGCGCCAGAACCGCGCCTGGATTGGTCAGGGCGAGGATGGCTGGGCCTGGGATGGCACGCCGTTCTGGGGTGGCTCGGTGGGCAACGTCTTCACCCAGCTCAATGGCGGCTTCACGGTCCGGGTGGGCAAGAACCTGCCCAACGACTGGGGGCCGCCGAGAATCAGCCCCACCCTGCCCGGCTCCGGCGTATTCCGTCCCACCAGCCAGTTCGGCTGGTACCTGTTCGGCAGCCTCGACAGCCGAATCGTGTTGCACAACATCTTCCTTGACGGCAACACCTATCAGAACAGCCGCAGCGTAAACGACAAACGCTATCTCGTGGGCGAGCTGCAGGTTGGCGGCGCGATGAACATCGGCCTCCGCACCCGCATCACCTACACCCACGTGTTCTCCACCCGTGAATTCAGCGCGCAGAAGGGCAAGACCAATTTCGGCAGTGTGTCGTTGTCTTACCGCTTTTGAAAAAAGCGGAGATTTCAGGTTTCAGTGTTCAGTTTTCAGACAAATTCCGCGGCGGCGCGACTAAGGTTGGGATTGCCCGTCTGAAAACTGAATCACTGAACACTGAAAACTTCGTCCGGCAAGCGCCGGACGATAAATTAAACCTGCGACTGCTGATAGTTCTCCAGCCCCAGACGCTCGATCAGTCCGAGTTGGGTTTCCAGGTGATCCACGTGTTCCTCCTCATCGGCGAGGATGGTCTGGAACAGGTCGCGGCTAACGTAATCCCGGATGGATTCGGCGTAGGCGATAGCCTCACGCAGGTCCGGGATGCCTTTTTCCTCAAGCCGCAGATCGCATTCCAGAATCTCCCGAACGTCTTCACCGATCAGTAGCTTGCCGAGATCCTGCAGGTTGGGCAGCCCGCCCAGGAACAGGATGCGATCAATCAGCTTGTCGGCGTGCTGCATCTCCTCGATGGATTCCTGGTATTCGTGGTCGGCCAGCTTGGTCAGCCCCCAGTCCTTCAGCATGCGGGAATGCAGGAAGTACTGATTGATCGCCGTGAGTTCGTTGAAGAGGATCGTGTTCAGGTGCTCGATGACCTTCGGGTCGCCCTTCATGGCAAGCCTCCATTGAAACGGTTTCAAGGTATATAACCCGAGTGTAGCGCGAGCGCGCCGGGGAAGGGCAAGGACAACCGCGGCCGAAAACGCGGGCGTACGAATAAATCCGTGTTTCCCTAGCCGGCAGCCCAGGCGGGCTGGGTCAGGGCGGGCACCGGCGGCAGATCGATGGTCACCTTTTCGGCGGCGACCCGGCATTGCGTCTGGCAGAGAATTTCCCGCGCCTCCGGGCCGCAACGGCCGCAGTTCCCGCAAACGCCGAGTTGCCGGCGCAGCTCGCGCATGGACGACGCGCCATCTTCCACCGCCTGGCGGATCTGGCGATCGGTAATGCCGTTACAGAGACAGACGTACATGGCAAGACCTCGGCTGCGTTAGCCAAAGCATGAATGCAAATGAGAGTGATTGTCAATTACAAATGAGGGTGCTCGGACAAGGAGGTTTTCGTATTTTGTCGTAGTGTGCATTAAGCGACGCGAATGCACGCGGTGTCAGGCGCACCGATCACGGCAAAAAATCCCTCAGGTGACCGCAACAGCCAACTCGCGCCCCGGCTTCGCCTGGTCCGAACACCTTCCATGTCTGAAAACGTTCCTTGTCCCTTCGACGGATCACACCGCGCGGATCCACTTCGCTTGATCCGCCCTACGCCGCCTGGAGGTCGTATAGGGTGAATTGAACGCAGCGAATGTGCGCAGTGTGCTCCACCATGATCGCGGCACAAGTCGTTCGGTGACCACCCCGGCCAATCCGCGCCCCGGCCTTGGTCCAGTCCGAAAACCGAACACCTTCCTTCTCCGAAAACCCACCCGGCGGTCGCCGGGTGCCTCTACTTCCCGGCGCGAATCAGGCCGCCGAGGCCCGCTTGGTCCAGGGCCTGGTTCAACATCTTGCGGATCTCGGCCGGATCGTCCATCAGCAAGGCGCGCTCCAGCAATTCGCTGGCATCGTCGCAACTGAAGCTGCGGATCACCCATTTCACCTTCAGCAGGCTGGAGACACTCATACTCAGTCCGGTGACGCCCATGCCCAGCAGCAGGATCGCCGCGGCCGGATCGCCGGCCATGGCACCGCAGACGGTCACCGACTTGTCATGGCGGCAGGCGGCATCGACGGTTTGACGCAGGGCCTCCAGCACCGCCGGGTGCAACTCGTCATACAAATCGGCGACACGGGCGTTGTTGCGGTCCACCGCCAGCAGATACTGGGTCAGGTCATTCGAGCCAATGGAAATGAAATCGGCCGACTCCGCCAGGCGCTCGGCCTGATAAACGGCCGACGGGACCTCGACCATGACGCCGACCTCGGGCATGTCGACGGCAACACCCTCCTCCTCCAGCTCCTCGCGGGCCCGCTCGAGCAGGGCGCGGGTCTCGTCCAGCTCCGACATGCGGCTGACCATGGGCAACAGCAGGCGCAGATTGCCGCAGCCACTGTTAGCCCGCAGCATGGCGCGCAACTGGGTCAGGAAGATTTCGGGGTGGTCCAGTGTCAGGCGGATGCCGCGCCAGCCGAGAAACGGGTTCTCCTCCCGCACCGGAAAATACGGCAACGGCTTGTCTCCGCCCACGTCCAGCGTGCGCAACACCACCGGTCGGGGTGCGAACGGTTCCAGGACCTGGCGGTAAACCAGGGTCTGCTCGTCCTCACCGGGGAACCGTTCCCGCACCATGAACGGAAACTCGGTGCGGTGCAGGCCGATACCGTCGCAGCCGCTGCCAATCGAGGCGTTGATGTCGGACATCAGGCCGGTATTGGCGTACAGGCCCATACGGAATCCGCACGGGGTCTGCGCCACTTCGTCACGCAGCGGCTCCAGTCCGGCGGCCAGTTCGGAATCCTCGCGCAGCAGGCGTCGGTATTCCTTGCGGACGTCCTGTCCCGGCTCGACATGGATGCGCCCGGCGTAGCCATCGACGATCATTTCCTTGCCTTCCAGCCGGCCCACGGGCAACTCGCTCACCCCCATGACCGCCGGAATATTCAGCGCCCGCGCCAGGATGGCCACATGCGAATTGCCCGACCCGCGAGCGGTCACGACACCGGCCAGCCGGTCCGTCGGAATCTCGGCAAGCTGCGAGGCACTGATCTCCTCACCCACCAGCACCGTACCCTCGGGAATGGCGCGGCTGTCGCCGGTGTCGAGCTGCAGCCGCATCAGAATACGCCGGCCAATATCGCGGATATCGCTGGCCCGCTCGCGCAGGTACGGGTCTTCCATTTCGTCGAACACGCTGACGTACTGGGAAATACTCTCGCGCAGGGCGCCGCTGGCCCAGTTGCCGCCACGAATCCGCTCGATGGTGCCCTCGGTCAGGCTTTCACTTTCCAGCATGCGCAGATACACCTCGAACAGACGGTGCTCATCCGACGGCACGGCATCGGCCAGTCGATCTGCCAGTTCCCTGACTTCTTCCTTTACCCCCTCCAGCGCCGAGGTAAACAGCTCGATCTCGCGCCCGACATCTTTGACCGGGCGGTCCGGTACCGCGTAAAGATCCGCCGGAGAATAGGCCACCATGGCAGTTCCCATCGCGACACCGGGGCTGCCCGGCACGCCAGTCAGGGCACGGCGGCGCAGGGAATGGCTGGAGGGCAGGGCACCGCCCTGGGCGTCACCGCTGGCCTCGCTGTGGGCGATGGCACCGGAGAGCTGGGATGCCATGGTGACGATGAAGGCGACCTCTTCCTCATCGAAGCGGCGACGCTCGGTCTGCTGCACCACCAGCACGCCGAGCAGACGGCGGAAATGGATAATCGGCGCACCGAGGAAGGAGTGGAAACGTTCCTCGCCGGTTTCAGGGAAATAGCGGAACCGGGGATGGGCCTCGGCATCCTCCAGGTTCAGCACTTCCTTGCGCTCGCCCACCAGGCCGACCAGACCCTCGTCGAAGCGCAGCCGCACCCGGCCAACCGACTCCGGATTCAGGCCCCGCGTCGCCATCAGCACGTACTCCTGACTATCCGGGTCGACCAGGTAGACGGAGCAGACATCCACATGCGTGGAATCCGCCACGCGCTTGGCAATGATCTTCAGCGCATGATCCAGCCCGCGAGCGGCGTTCACCTCCTGGATGATGCTGTGCAATGTCTGAAGCATGAACTCGCCTTGCCCGCCTGCGGGCCAAAATCATCGGGAAACCGATACGGAGAAAGCCGCTCAGGCCGGTCGGTTGGCCTTGTCGCGCCGCCGGCGGGAGCCGTTGACTCCAGCCCGCCGGCCACGCCGCTCTCGCGCCGGGGGCTCGGGCACCTCGCCTTCCGGGAACGCCAAGGGTGCCAGCTCGCCAAGCGCACGCCGGTAGACATGGCGCTTGAAGAACACCACCTCGCGCACCGGACGCCAGTAATCCACCCACTGCCAGTGGTCGAACTCCGGCTTGTCGGCGGCGTCGAGCCGCACATCCGATTCATCACCAACCAGGCGCAGCATGAACCAGCGCTGTTTCTGGCCGATACACAACGGCCGCCGGTGGCGGCGGATCAGGTGGCGGGGAAGATGGTAGCGGAGCCAGCGGGTCGTGGAGCCGACCAACTCGACCTGCGAGGGGCCGAGACCCACCTCCTCCATGAGTTCCCGGTAGAGGGCCTGTTCCGGCGTTTCGTCGGCATCAATGCCGCCCTGCGGAAACTGCCAGGCATCCTGCCCGATGCGCCGCGCCCAGAAAACACGCCCCGCGCCATCCGTCAGGATGATCCCCACATTTGGCCGAAAGCCGTCGGAATCAATCACTTGGCGCTTCACCCTAGCCTTGAAAGATGCCTTGATTCTTCCACATTTCCGGCACTTGCGGCAAATTGAATCGATGATGTCTAGCCGCAGAAAAGCACTCAAACCCGCACCAGGACTTGAACCCCGGTCCACTAGCCCCGACTCTTCCCAACCATGAAACTTGCGATCTTTGACCTTGATAACACGCTTCTTGCCGGCGACAGCGACTACCTGTGGGGCCGGTTCCTCGTCGAGCGCGGCCTGGTGGACGCCGAGGCCTACGATCGGGCAAACCGCGACTTCTATGCCCAGTACAAGGCCGGCACGCTGGACATACACGAGTTTCTGCGTTTCTCGCTGAGGCCCCTGACCGAACACCCTGCGGAAGCATTGCACCGATTGCGCACGGAATTCGTCGACCAGGCGATCCGTCCGATCATCACGGAGGCCGCGCAGGCGCTGGTTTCGAATCACCGGGACAGCGGTCACCGGACCCTGATCCTGACCGCCACCAATCGCTTTATCACCGCGCCCATTGCCGAGCTGTTCGGGGTTGATGCCCTGCTGGCAACGACGCCTGAAATAAGGGATGGCTGGTATACCGGCCGGGTCATCGACACGCCGACCTTTCGCGAGGGCAAGATCACGGCGCTGGACGGCTGGCTGGTGGAGCAGAACAAACCGGTTACCGAAACCTGGTTCTACAGCGATTCCCTGAACGATCTGCCGCTGCTGGAACGGGTCGATCGCCCCTTTGCCGTGGATCCGGACGACACCCTCCAGGCCGAAGCCGAAGCCCGCAACTGGCCGATCCTGAGCCTGCGCGGGCCGGCGGTGACAGATTTGCGGACCGGAGAGCCGGTCCTGGGACCGCCCGCCTGACGGCGGGCTTCCGGACAAGGAAGGTTTTCGGTTTTCGGACGAGACATGGCCCGCTGCCGCGGGCCTAAACCTCATTGGCATCGCCCGCGCCTCGTAGGGTGGATTAAGCGCAGCGAATCCACGCGGTGTCAGGCCCATCGACCACGGTACCGATTTGGCGGCGACCGCTCCGGCCAACGTCTACCCCAGGCGTGTCTGGTCCGAACACCTTCCTTGTCCGAAAACCTTTGTTGTCCCGCCAACGAATCACACCGCGTGGATTCGCTGCGCTTAATCCACCCTACAAAAAACTCGGAAACCGCTAGGACCTAAAGCGGCCCTCCGTCCGAAAACCGAAAACCTTCCTTGTCCGTAAACCCACGCGCAAAGCGCGTGCTCATAAAAAAAGGGCCGCGTCAGCGGCCCTTGAGGTCATACATGGGTCACACAGCCTTGTGTGATTATCGGAGCCGTCCCGGCCCCCTTTCTTTTAAGCGTTACTACCCGATTCGAACCTTAGAAGAACAGGATGCCGCCGACGGCGACGTTGTGCTCACGGTTCTTTTCGCTGTCATGGTTTTCGGCAACGGTACGGGTGTACTCGGCCACCAAGGTCAGGTTCGGGGTCAGCGGATGATAGATACCACCGATCCAGGAACTGTTGTTGTCCAACAGAGTTCCTTCGTCGCCGCTGTTATCGTCCAGACGGGACTCACCGTAGCTCACGCCCAGCTTGGAGCCGATGACCGGGACTTCATACATGCCCTGGAGGTAGAAACCATCGGATTTGCGAGCCGACTCGCTGTTGATGGAATAGCCATCCAGCAGCTGCGCAGTCGTGCCGATACCCTTACCCCGATAGTAGTAGGCCACGCCCGAGATCGGACCGACACCGGCAGAAATACCGACTTCACCCGCATAGGCGTTGTGGCTTGCGCTGTTTTCATTGGCCAGTTCACCACGGACACGCTGCTGGATACCACCAACCCAGAAACGGCCTTCCAGACCGTCCGGCAGGGCAAAGTCGTAAGTGATCTTGCCTTCGAAAGCCGGCCGATCATTGTTCTGGTTGCCGTTCACACCATCCGCGAAGCTGTAGGTGCGATCCGGGTCGCCGGGAACATTCGCAAGCGAACCGGCCGCCAGCGGCTCGGAAATGGCAACAGTTGCCTGAAGACCATTGTAGTCAGGCGTCTGATACTGGAACTGCGCCTTGAAGTCGGCATAGACATAGCCGGTACCGATGCGGCCCAGGGTCGTGTTGCCGCCATTCAGGGTCGGACCAACGGTCCCGACGCCCATGATGGTCATATCATTCAGGATGGCGTCAGAGCCGAAAACGCCCAGGTCACGACCCATCTTGATCGTACCCATGGTTTCGTTACCGAACGCCAGGTAGACCTGACGGAAGTTGGCACCGCCGAAGCCGAGGGCCGCGGAGCGATCGGCGCCGGTTACCGGGCTGCCATCAACACCAGGCCAATAGGAAACATACGCCTCGACGTCAAAACCGTTCTGACGGGTGGAGGCGCTGAAGCCCAGCTTGGACGGCAGCAGACCAGTACGGATGTTGTGGGTCTTGGAACCGCGATCATCGACAGAGGCCAGACCGCCGTCAACGTCATTCGGATCAGACTCGGAATCGGTGACCGTGTAGAAGGCGTTGACGTTACCGTCAAAGCCAACGGTCCAGTCGCCGGCCTGGAAGCTGAGGTCGGCCTGGGCCGGAGCGGCCAGGGCCAGGGCGGTGACAGCGGCACCCGCCAATGCAGTGTTCTTGATGCGCATGGAATTTTCCTCCCCATGTACGATTGTTCATGCCCGTTCGTCACTGAACGGTGCACTGACCTAAGCAGAAGCCGTGCCAAACGCTGTTTTTGTTGTTTAACAGCCTGTTAGCCGGTTTTCTGCATAAAGCACCTGATCAAAGATCAGGACAGTGAACTGTGTCACTCGCAACGAACTGTGACACCTGTGCAACACTAATGCAAGCAAAAAACAACAACGCTGTTGTTCATAAGCCACACACGGAGTCTACACCATGCATGCGCTGCCGGGCATCAGCCTGATCCTGCTCTGCCAGCTGGCCGGAGAGACCTTCGTGCAACTGCTGGAACTGCCGATACCCGGCCCGGTGGTAGGCATGCTGATCATGCTGGCCGGCCTTGTCTGGCATGGTGCGGTGCCGCATTCGCTGCGTCTGGTCGCGGACACCCTGCTGCGCTACCTGGCCCTGCTGTTCGTGCCGGCCGGCGTGGGGCTGATGGTGCATTTCGATCTGATCGGCAGGGACTGGCTGGCCATCGGCCTGGCGTTGCTTATCAGCACCGGGCTGGCCATCGCGGTCACGCTGTTGCTGTTCAATCTGTTGCTGAAGAGCAACAACTCGGCGGAAGGAGAACGGCGTGGCGGATGAGATCGTCGACATCTGGGTCTACCTGTCTGCCACACCGCTGCTCTGGCTGGCGGCAACCTTCATCGTCTTCCAGGGAGCGATCTGGCTGAACGCCCGCCTGGGCTCCAACCCCGTGTTGCATCCGGTGCTGCTGGCCATGGCCGGACTGATGCTGATTCTTCTGCTCACGGGCACCGACTACGACACCTACTTCGAGGGTGCACAGTTCATCCACTTCATGCTCGGCCCAGCCACCGTGGCACTGGCAATACCGCTTTACGATCATCGCCACGCGATTCGCCGGCTGATCCTGCCGCTGATCCTGTCCGGCGTGGTCGGTGCCGGCACCGCGGCATTGAGCGCGGTCGGCGTTGCCTGGCTGCTTGGTGCCGATCGCCTGACGCTGCTGTCGCTGGCCCCGAAATCCGTCACATCACCCATCGCCATGGGCGTTACCGAGAAGCTCGGCGGCCTGCCATCGCTGACGGCCGCACTGGTTCTGATCACCGGCAGCCTTGGCTGCATGCTGGCGCCCCCGTTGATCCGCCTGCTGGGCATCCGGGACGACAAGGTGAAGGGCTTCGCGATGGGGCTCGCCGCTCACGGTTTCGGTACGGCCCAGGCCTTCGGCATCAGCGCCACGGCCGGCGCCTTTGCCGGCCTGGGCCTGAGCATGGCGGGGGTGATCACGGCGTTGATGCTTGCGCTGGCCGGGGCATGGATATAGGGAAAGGGTTTTCGGACAAAGAAGGTTTTCGGTGTTCGGACACGTCGGTGGCTCTGCAGCGTGCGTGCTGTGTCAGTTTTCGTAGGGTGGATTAAGCGGCAGCGAATCCACGCGGTGTCAGACCACAGACCGCGGCACCGATCTTGCGGTGACCACCCCGGCCATGGCCCGCCCCGGCCTTGTCTGGTCCGAACACCTTCCTTGTCCGAAAACCTTTTTTGTCCCGCCAACGAATCACACCGCGCGGATCCGCTGCGCTTGATCCGCCCTACGCCGGGCGGGAGCCTCGGTGCCCGCCCACCTTCATTCCCGGGCAATTGCGCGGTGGCCGATGTCGCGGCGGTGGAAGGCGTCGTTCCAGTGGATGGCATCGACCCACTGGTAGGCCCGGTCACGGGCGATGCTGACGCTTTCACCCAGCGCGCAGACGCACAGCACCCGGCCACCGGCGGTCACGGTGCGGCCCTGTTCGTCCTGTGCGGTACCGGCATGGAACACCTTGCGGTCCGACTCGGCATCCGGCGCGGGCAGGCCCTCGATTGCATCGCCCTTGCGGTAGCTGCCAGGATAGCCGCCGGCTGCCATGACCACGCCGAGGCTTGCACGGGGCTCCCAGTCACAGTCCACCTGGTCCAGCCGGCCATCCAGCGCCGCCTCGCACAACGCCGTGAGATCGGAACGCAGGCGCAGCAGGATCGGCTGGGTCTCCGGGTCGCCCATGCGGCAGTTGAACTCCAGCACCTTGGGGGTGCCGTCGCCGGAGATCATCAGACCGGCATAGAGAAAACCCGTGTAGGGGTGACCCTCGGCTGCCATGCCGCGGACCGTTGGTTCGATCACTTCGCGCAGCGCGCGGGTGTGGATGGCCGGGCTGATGACCGGTGCCGGGGAATAGGCGCCCATGCCCCCGGTGTTGGGGCCGGTGTCGCCCTCGTCACGGGCCTTGTGGTCCTGGGAGCTGGCCAGGGGCAGGATATGTTCGCCGTCCACCATGACGATGAAGCTCGCCTCCTCGCCGTCCAGGAACTCCTCGACCACGACCCGGGCACCGGCATCGCCGAAGGCGTTGTCCTCCAACATGCTGTCGACCGCAGCCAATGCATCGTCGACGGTGCGTGCCACGACCACGCCCTTGCCCGCCGCAAGCCCGTCCGCCTTGACCACGATCGGCGCGCCGCGCTCCATCACGTAGGCGCGCGCCTCGGCCGGGTCGGTAAAGCTTGCATACTCGGCGGTCGGAATGCCGTGCCGGGCCAGAAAGTCCTTGCTAAACGACTTCGACCCCTCCAGTTGCGCCGCGCCGGCATCCGGACCGAAACAACGCAGGCCGGCCTCGCGAAAGGCGTCCACGACGCCCATCACCAGCGGCGTCTCCGGCCCGACGATGGTCAGATCCACGGCATTGTCCCGGGCGAAAGAGACCAGCGCCGGAATATCGGTCACGCCGACATTGACGTTGCGGCACTTGGGCTCCTGCGCGGTACCGGCATTGCCCGGCGCCACGAACACCTGTTCAACGCGATCCGCACGCGCACAGGACCAGGCCAGCGCATGCTCCCGGCCACCGTTGCCGATTATCAGAACGTTCATACAGTCGATTCCGGAATCGTTGTTTTAAAGTTTTAAGGTTTAACGTTTTAGGTCCTAAAACCTAAAACCTTAAACGTAAAACGCAGCCTGCTAATGGCGAAAATGCCTCATCCCGGTAAACACCATCGCCATGTCGTGTTCGTCGGCGGCGGCGATCACTTCCTGGTCGCGGATTGAACCGCCGGGCTGGATCACTGCGGCGATGCCGGCCTCGGCGGCCTGGTCGATACCGTCGCGGAACGGGAAGAATGCATCGGAGGCCATCACCGCGCCCTCCACTTTCAGTCCGGCATCGATGGCCTTCTCGCGGGCGATGCGTGCACTCCAGACACGGGACATCTGGCCGGCGCCGATGCCGACGGTCTGGCCGTGGTGACCGTAGACGATGGCATTGGACTTGACGAAGCGCGCCACGTCCCAGACAAAGCGCAGATCACGCAACTCCTGCGAGGTCGGCTGCCGCTTGCTGACAACGCGCAGCTCGCCGTCGGACACCAGGGCGATATCCGCATCCTGCACCAGCAGACCACCGGTGACGCGTTTGAAATCCAGCCGCCCCGCGCGACTGGCGGTCCACCCATCGCACACCAGCAGACGCACGTTCTTCTTGGTGGCAACCAGTTCCTGCGCCGCTTCCTCGGCGCCCGGCGCAATGATCACCTCGACAAACTGCCGCTCGACAATCGCCCGCGCCGTCACCGCATCCAGCGGCTCGTTGAATGCGATGATGCCGCCAAATGCCGATGTGGGATCACAGGCGAAGGCCCGCTCGTAGGCCTCGATCTGGCTGTCCGCGACGGCCACGCCACAGGGGTTGGCATGCTTGACGATGACGCAGGCGGGGGCGCTGAACGCCTTGACGCACTCCAGGGCCGCATCGGTGTCGGCCACGTTGTTGTAGGACAAGGCCTTGCCCTGGACCTGGCGCGCTCTGGCCACCGACGGTTCGGCGCTATCGGCCTCGCGATAGAAGGCTGCGGACTGGTGAGGATTCTCGCCGTAGCGCATGTCCTGCACCTTGTGAAACTGAAGGTTCAGCGTTCGCGCATAACCTTCCGGCCGGCGCCTGGCATTGAGACGGCCGAAATGGTTGGCAATCGCGCCATCATAGGCCGCTGTATGTTCGAATGCCTTTACCGCAAGCGCCAGGCGACGCTCGAATCCGAGCCCCTGATGCGCCTCCATCTCGGCGATCACCGCAGCGTAATCCTTGGGGTCGGTCACGACGGCGACACCCTCATGATTCTTGGCCGCCGCGCGAACCATGGCTGGTCCGCCAATATCGATGTTCTCCACCGCATCCTCGAAGGTGCAACCCGGTTTCGCCACGGTTTCGCGGAAGGGGTACAGATTGACCGCCAGCAGGTCGATGGGCGCAATGCCGTGTTCCTGCATCACCGCGTCATCAATGCCGCGCCGCCCCAGCAAGCCGCCGTGGACCATTGGATGCAGCGTCTTGACGCGGCCATCCATCATCTCGGGAAAGCCGGTGTGTTCGGACACATCCTTGACCTCGAGTCCCGCCTCGCGCAGGGCCTTTGCCGTGCCGCCGGTGGACAGCAGCTCGACCCCGGCGGCAGCCAGCGCCCGGGCGAAATCGGTGACGCCCGTCTTGTCGGACACACTGAGGAGGGCGCGCCGCACTGGGCGAAGACCGGGAATGGCAGTCATGGCGAATCCTTTAGTTCAAGCAGTCGGCCGCGAACCCAACCGATCCGGTGTTTCCCTAATGATCGATGCCGTACTGAACCAGCTTCTTGCGAAGGGTCCCCCGGTTCAGGCCGAGTAGTTGGGCCGCCTTGGTCTGGTTACCGTTGCAATGCGCCAGCACCGTGGCCAACAAAGGCGGTTCCACCTCCGCCAGCACCAGGCTGTGGAGATTGGCGCAGTCGTGGCCGTTGAGTTGATGCAGATAGGTTTCCAGGGAGTCGGCGACGCAGGCCCGGATCGCTCCAACATTGGTGTCGGAGTCGGCATCCTTGCCGCAGACAGTCTCTTTCTTTTGCGCGCTGCTTTGCTCAGTCATGGCTTTCTTGTCTGCTGTGCCCTTTGCTCCACGCAAGCCCGCGCTCGACCGATGAACGGACATGATCAGTGCCATGCCGGCCTGCCGGTGACGAAAGCGTTTGCGTCTCCTCGGAGCTGAGAAACGAACAGTTAGCGATCATACCTCAAGGTGGCGTCGATGTGTGCCCCCTTACCGTTCGCCTCAGCGCTTCCTTAAGCGGAACCGGAACTGATCCGGCGCCATGCCCGCGCCCTCCAGCCGAAATTCGATGGCGAGGGACTCACCGGGGGCCAGCCCCCTTGTCCAGTCCTGCGCCGCCATCTCGGCGTCCAGATAGGTATCGGCAGAGAACACGCCCTGATGCGCAACTCTGCCGCCGGCGTCGAGCAGCTCGATCTGCAAAAGCGGCAATTCCAGCCGCTGGTCCGCGTCGTGCCGCAACCGCCCCGTCGCCAGTAGCGTGCCGGGCTGCCCTGAATCCGGCATCAACTCCGCGTCGCTCAACTGCCATGCGTCAAGCTCTCGCAGCGGCCGCAGCGTGCAGCCCGCAATATCGCACAGCGCAGCCAGCAACGGGCGCAGCGGCCGGTGGTCGGCCAGGTTATCCCGCTGCAGCAAAAGCCCCTGCGCCAGTAACCCGATCGACAACAGCAGGCTGGCCACCAGCCAGGACGCGCCGGCGACCCGACCCGTCGGCCGGCGGCGGCGAACAGGCGCCGCGGCCCCGTCGGCGGCCGGATGCCCTGCGGCCCGGCCGGGCGACGGCGTAACCGTGGTCGGCGCTTCCGGCGCGGGCATCACGGCAGGCAGGGCCGTCAGGCGAAAGGCTTCCGGGACGAACGGCTTGAATACCAGGGGCAGATGCTGGGCGTGGCGGCGCGCCGGATTGAAACAATTCCCGCACGCACCGCAGCGCGCCTGCTTCGGCAGCACGTCGACACGAAACAGCGTGGCGCATTCCGGACACTGGGTGTAATACGGCTGAGACGCAGTGGTCATGCCGGGCATTTTTCGGCCACGGTCGTCCGGAGTAAAGGAAACAGTCGATGGAACGCGAAGCCACACGTAGAGATTGGAACCCAGCCCCAGCTTCAGCGCTTCCGCCCGCTGAGGAGCATCCAGTCGCCGTCCTGCTGGGGTGGGTCGAGGGCGAAGCTGCCGGCATAGGCCTCGGTGACGGCATCCACCTGGGTGTCGAGGATGCCGGACAGCGCCAGCCGGCCACCCGGCCGCAGCAGCCGTGCCGCCTGCGGCTGCAGGCGAATCAGGATACTGGACAGGATGTTGGCCACCAGCACATCGGCCGGCTCCGGGTCCGGGTCCCCCGCATCGAGCAAGCGCAATCGCGCGGAGACGTCGTTGCGTATCGCGTTATCCCGGCTTGCGATCAACGCCTGTGGGTCGTTGTCGATGCCAACGCAGCGACCCGCGCCGAGCAGAAGTGCCGCAACTCCCAGCACGCCTGAGCCGCAGCCCAGGTCGATGACCGATTGCCCGCGCAGGTCCTGAGCATCCAGCCAGCGCAGGCAAAGCGCCGTTGTCGGATGGGTGCCGGTGCCGAATGCCAGGCCCGGATCAAGTTTCACGACCACCGCATCGGTGGCGTCCACCTGGTGCGTGCTGGGGCAGATCCACAGGCGGCGGCCGAAGCGCATGGGCGTGAAATCGTCCATCCAGACGCGCTCCCACACCCGGTCCTGCAGCGTTTCCTGCCGCCAGCTCGCTATCGTGGTTTCGCCAAGCGCGAGCGCTGCCTGTCGGCGCAGGGCCACCAGGTCCATACCGTCGGGGAACAGGGCACAGAGGGTCAGGCTGGGCCAGAGCGGAACATCGCCCGGAGCGGGTTCCAGCACTGGTTCGCCGCCCGGGTCACGCAGGGTCACGGCAAGAGCACCGGATTCCATCAGCAGGTCTTCCGCCGCCTGGGTATCTTCAGCGTCGAGTTCGAGAAAAACCTGGGTGTAAGCCATTCAGGCAGGGTAGACGGATTGCTGCTCAGCCGTCACTGGCAGCCATTGATGCAGCCGCTTCGTCGCGGGTGTAGAAAACGCCGTCGCGAACAAACCCCGCCTCCAGGGAAGGTTTCAGGATGGGCACGCCAGCCGCGTCCCGACCGACTATCAAGTTCGAGGGAAGGCCCTCGAGGCAATGGAATGGGGCGGGGCTGCCGCAGGCCCGCAGTGACAGATACACCGAACGATCATCGGTGTCACGGAAGGCGGGACGGAAGCCGAAGCCGCGGTTTTCCTGACTGACACCGCCGGTGAAGCGATAGGCCAGGTTCTCCCGTTCCAGGCGCTGCTTGGTGAGGACCCGCGTCATGGGCACCATCTCCGATTTCGGCTGCTGCATCCGTACGAGATATCCCGAATCAGCCCCTCCCGGGCCGATCCTCCCGATGCTCTGCCGCGTGGCCAGGGGCCGGACGCCGCGACGTCAGTGAACGTTGCATGGCAACCAACGTTCCAGGCCACTGATGCAATTCCGCCTGGGCAGGTTCACGGCACCGAAGCCCGACACCTGCCGAATGCGCGGATTATAGGGCCCATATTCTGCGTGTCCACAGTATTTGTCCCCAAAATCCTGCGCCTCAACAATTGACTTGCAACTTGCAAAAAACGTTCCCTCGCCGCGAATCCTGAAACGACAATGGCGCCAGGCCACGCAAACTGCGGCCTGGCGCCATCCAGGAGGCCGTTCCGATGGTTTATCCCTTGTTGTGGCGCTCCACCGCTTCGACAATCTCCTGACGCGCAGCGTCACTTCCTTCCCAGCCATCGACGCGAACCCACTTGCCCTTCTCGAGATCCTTGTAGTGCTCGAAGAAGTGGCTGACCTGATCCAGCAGGAGCTGGGGCAGGTCCTGCGGCTCCTTGACGTTGGCATACAGCGGGCTGAGCTTTGCCACCGGTACCGCCAGCAGCTTGGCATCCTCGCCGGACTCGTCGGTCATCTTCAGCACACCAACAGGCCGGCAGCTGATCACCGAGCCGGGGATCAGCGGAAACGGCGCGACCACCAGCACATCGGCCGGGTCACCGTCGCCACACAGGGTGTGCGGGATGTAGCCGTAGTTACAGGGGTAGTGCATGGCAGTGGCCATGAACCGATCCACCATCAGCGCGCCACTGTCCTTGTCCACTTCGTACTTCACCGGATCGGCAAACTGCGGGATCTCGATGATGACGTTCACGTCCTCCGGAACATTCTTGCCGACGTCAATCTGGTCGATGTTCATGCGGCCTCCACGACACTGCTCATTGAAAAAGGGGTCGCGATTATACCGATAACAACGGCTTATGTCGCACTGCGGAATTTCTGGCGGTGGCAGTCACTTGCCAGACAGGTATCCTTGCCATGGCGTGCGTGACGGATCGGGAGGACGGCTGCAGGTGGACATGCGATTGCTGATGGGGCTGCTGGGTATCCTGCGCTTGCAGAACGGTCCTCAGGATCTGCCGGGCACGAGTAGTGCGTTGGCGGCAACCATTGCCGTAAGTTGCGCCCTGTCACTGATTGCGCTCGGCATCATGGGCAACGACAACCCGGCCCTGCAGATCGCCGCCGCCGCCGGCTTCACATTGTTGTTCGTTGCCGTCGCGTTGCAGTTGCGCGGGCTCGGCAACCGGTTCATCCAGACCGCGACCGCCTTCTTCGGTACCGACGCCCTGCTGACCCTGATCGCGCTGCCCGCCACCGCTGGCCTGGACCGGGCGGCGGAGGAGATCTCGCCCGTGGCTGCCGTCTGGCTCCTGGGCGTACTGCTCTGGACGCTGGTCGTGGTCGGTCACATCCTGCGCAATGCGCTGGATCTGCCGCTGGTCGGCGGCGTGCTGGCTGCGATGCTGTACCTGTTCCTTTCGGTCAACGTTACGGCGATGATCGCCTGAAGCGGATTTTGCGTCGCAGGTCGAATGCAGGAGAACCACCCCCGATGCACATCCACATCCTCGGCATCTGCGGCACCTTCATGGGCAGCCTTGCGCTGCTAGCCCGCGAGGCCGGGCATACGGTCAGCGGCTGCGATGCCAACGTGTACCCGCCGATGAGCGATTTGCTGCGCGCCGGCGGCATCCGCATCACCGAGGGCTTCGACCCCGCCCAACTTGATCCGGCCCCGGACATGGTTGTGGTCGGCAACGCCATGAGCCGTGGCAACCCGCTGGTGGAGACGGTACTGAACCGCGGTCTGCCCTACACCTCGGGGCCGCAATGGCTGGCCGAGAACGTGCTGCATGATCGCTGGGTGCTGGCGGTCAGCGGCACCCATGGCAAGACCACCACCGCGGGAATGCTTGCCTGGCTGATGGAGTCGGCCGGACTGCAACCGGGATTCCTGATTGGCGGCGCACCCGGCAACTTTCCGGTATCGGCAAGACTTGGTGGTACCCGCTTTTTCGTGATCGAGGCCGATGAGTACGACACCGCCTTCTTCGACAAGCGCTCCAAGTTCGTGCACTTCCGGCCGCGGACGCTGATCATCAACAACCTCGAGCATGATCATGCCGACATCTTCCCGGACCTTGCCGCAATCCAGCGCCAGTTCCACCATCTGGTCCGTACCGTACCGGGCGACGGCCTGATCATCGCCAACGGCGACCAGGCGAGTATTGCCGAAACCCTGGCCATGGGCTGCTGGACGCCGGTGCAGCATGTCGGCCAGCACGCCGACAACGCGCTGCGCCTGGGTTCGACGGGAACCGCGCATCATTTGAGCGGCTTCGGCCTGCACCAGGCGGTACTCGACTCGGGCATGCCGGGCGCGCACAACGCGGCAAACGCCGCGGCCGCCCTGCTCGCCGCCCGCCATGTCGGCGTGCCCCTGAAGGACGGCCTGCGCTCGCTGCGCGAGTTTCGTGGCATGCGGCGCCGGCAGGAACTGCGTGGCGAAACCGCTGGCGTGCGGGTCTATGACGATTTCGCTCACCACCCGACCGCCATCGCTGCCACCCTGGAGGCAATGCGGCAGACGGATGATGCCGGCCGCCTGATCGCGGTGCTGGAACCGCGCTCCAATACCATGCGCCTGGGCACGCACCGGCAGCAGCTGCCGGCCAGTCTCGACCAAGCGGATCGCGTCTGGCTGTATCAGGGCCCCGAAGTGGACTGGCCGGTGGACGATCTGGCAATGGCAATCTCCGACGGTCGTGGCCAGTGCCGGGACGACCTGGACCGGCTGGTGAGCGACCTGGCTCGTGAAAGCCGCTGGGGGGACCGCATCGTGATCATGAGTAACGGCGGGTTCGGCGGCATTCACCAGAAGCTGCTGCAAGCGCTGGAAAGCCGTCAGGAAACCGAGGCATGAACTGGCGCAACGACGGCATCACGCTTGCGTTTACCGGCGCCTCCGGAATGCAGTACGGCCTGCGTCTACTGCAATGCCTGCTGCAGCTCGACCGGCAGGTGGCCCTGCTGATCTCCGATCCGGCACGGGTGGTCATTGGCACCGAGACCGACCTGCGCCTGCCCGCCCGCAACCGCGAGGCGGCACGCCACCTGTGCCAGCAGTTCGATGCCCGCGATGAGCAGCTGCGTTTGTTCGGTCCCAGCGAATGGACCGCAGCCGTGGCCTCCGGCTCGGGCGCACCCTCGCGCATGGTGATCTGTCCCTGCACCACGGGCACCCTGGGCAGTATTGCTGCCGGCACCAGCAACAACCTGATCGAGCGCGCCGCAGACGTGATCCTGAAGGAACGGGGACGGCTGATCCTTGTGCCCCGAGAGACACCGCTGTCGACCCTGCACCTGGAGAACATGCTGCGACTGAGCCGTTGTGGCGCGGTGATCCTGCCACCGAACCCCGGCTTCTATCATCGTCCCCAGTCGGTCGAG
Organism: Methylonatrum kenyense; assembly: GCF_023195885.1. GTDB lineage: Bacteria > Pseudomonadota > Gammaproteobacteria > Nitrococcales > Aquisalimonadaceae > Methylonatrum > Methylonatrum kenyense. The sequence goes on along the minus strand of NZ_JALPKO010000005.1, from coordinate 683 downwards.
GCATTGGTGGATTTCGTGGTGGCACGCATACTCGATCATTTGGATATCGAACACAGTATGCTGCCCCGTTGGGGCGCACAGCCGGAGTGATTGCGGTGGTCGAGCGAATCAGGCTTTTCCCGCTGCGAACAGTGCTGTTTCCCGGCGGCCCGCTGCAACTCAGAATCTTCGAGACACGTTACCTGGAGTTGGTCAGCTATTGTCTGCGGGAGAATGCCTGTTTCGGGGTCTGCCTGATTCGCGATGGGCAGGAGGCCGGCAAGCCGGCCATTCCGTTCCAGATCGGCACAATGGCGCGGATCATCGACTGGGAGAAACGCCAGGACGGGCTGCTGGGGATTACCGTGGTCGGCGAACAGCGTTTCCGCCTGCTGGACACCTCGGTCAGCGATTCCGGCCTGCTGACCGGGCACATTGAGCGCCTGGATGACCCCCTGGACCTGCCCGCCCCCCGCCAGCCCGAGGCCATCGACAAACTTCTCGACCGCGTCATGCAGATCCGCGACCTGGGTTATCACCTGATCGAGGACCAGCGCGACCGCGCCCACTGGCTGGGCTGCCGGCTGGCCGAGGTCATGCCGCTGGAACTACCCGAACGACAGCAGTTACTCGAGACCCACGACCCGATGGAACGCCTGCGACTGCTGAAACGGTTATTACCTGATTTGGAAGTTTAACGTTTT
>NZ_JALPKO010000004.1 GCF_023195885.1 Methylonatrum kenyense | reverse complement strand
GGGGGGGGCGGGTTCGGTAGCCGTCGCTACCGGGCCGGGGGCGCACCGCCGCCTGGGCCAAAACCCGGCCGGGGTCTTCGACTTGGGCCGCATTTTTCCCGACTGCGGCGTTGCGCTGCTTGACCGCAGAATGACTGCGGCGCTGCACAGCGCGCCTTGCCTCGGAAAAAATGCGGACACCAACGCAGGCGTGCGAATAGATCAGTGTTTCCCTAGGCGGCCCGTTCACCAGGGCAACCTTGTGCAGGCACACGTTGCGGCTCAGTTCTCGAACGCGGCTTCCAGGGCATCGCCCAGGCGGGACACCCCGACCACATCCATGCCCTCGATCGCCGATTTGCCGCGCGGTGCATTTTTTGCCGGTACGATGGCGCGCCGAAAGCCGTGCTTGGCAGCCTCCCGCAAGCGTTCCTCGCCATTCGGCACCGGACGGATTTCACCGGCCAGCCCGATCTCGCCGAAGACCACCGTGCCCAGGGGGACCGGCCGGTCGCGGAAGCTTGATAGCACCGCCAGCAGCACCGCCAGATCACTGGCCGTCTCGGCGACACGGACGCCGCCCACAACATTGATGAACACATCCTGGTCGGCGGTGAATACGCCGCCATGGCGGTGCAGCACCGCCAGCAGCATCGCCAGCCGGTTCGGATCAAGCCCAACGGCCACGCGCCGTGGATGACTCAGCGGGCTTTCGGCAACCAGCGACTGAACCTCGAGCAGCAGTGGCCGCGTTCCTTCACGGGTGACAAGAATCGTGCTGCCGTTGACCGCCTCCTCGTGCCGCGACAGAAAGATCGCCGAGGGGTTGCGCACCGGCTTCAGTCCGGCGTCATCCATCGCGAACACGCCCAGCTCGTTGGCGGCACCGAAACGGTTCTTCACTGCCCGCAGCAGACGAAAGCGGCTGCTGCCGTCACTCTCGAAATAGAGCACCGTATCGACCATGTGCTCGAGCACCCGCGGTCCGGCCAGCTGCCCGTCCTTGGTGACGTGGCCGACCAGGAACACCGCGGTGCCGGTCTGCTTGGCAAAGCGGACCAGTTGCGCCGCCGCATCCCGTACCTGTGCCACCGAGCCGGGTGCGGATTGCAGCGCCTCGGTGAAGATGGTCTGGATCGAATCGATCACCAGGACGCGGGGCCGGCGTTGCCGGGCCTGCTCGACGATCAGTTCGACACAGGTCTCGGCCAGCACCTCCAATCCGGGTGTTGCCAGTCCGAGGCGGGAGGCCCGCAAGGCAACCTGGCGCAGTGATTCCTCGCCGGTGACGTACAGCGCGGGCGACTCGGCCGCCAGCACCGCCGTGGTCTGCAGCAGCAGCGTCGACTTGCCGATTCCCGGATCGCCGCCGAGCAGCACCACACCGCCAGCCACCAGGCCGCCACCCAGCACCCGATCGAGTTCGCCGACGCCGGTGGCAAAGCGTGCCTCTTCGCCCAGCGGCACGTCGGCCAGCGGCTGCACCCCCTGGTCGCCGGCATATTGTCCCCGTGGCGCGGCCCCCGCCTTGCCGCTGGAGACAACGGCGCGCCTCTCCTCAAGACTGTTCCAGGCACCACAATCCGGGCATTGGCCCGCCCATTTGGGCGTGACCGCGCCACAGGCGGTGCAGGCAAATTCACTGCGTGCCCGGGCCATGGCCGGTCTCCAGCTCGCGGTGCACGCGGGGGCTGACCCCGCACAACAATTCATAGGCAATGGTGCCGCAGCGAGCGGCGATCTGCTCGACCGGCAGGCCCCTGCCCCAGAGAACCACGTCGTCACCGATCTGCACCTGCTGCTCCAGACCGGTCAGATCGATACAGATCAGGTCCATCGACACCCGACCCAGCAGTTGGCTTGCCTGACCGGCCACCAGCACCGGCGTGCCGGACGGTGCATGGCGCGGATAGCCGTCGCCGTAGCCGATGGCAACCACGCCAACGGTCGTGTCCTCGGAACAGGTCCAGGTGCCGCCGTAGCCGATCCGTTCACCGGCAGCCACGTGGCGGATCGCAATCAGCGGACTGCACAGCGTCATTGCAGGGCGCAACGTCGGGCGCTCGGCACGCTGGTCACAGAACGGATCGACGCCGTAGAGCATGACCCCGGGGCGGACCCAGTCGGCGTGGGTCTGCGGCCAGCCGAGCACGGCGGCCGAATTGGCGAGGCTGTGCTCGCCGCCGAGCCCCTCGGCCACGGCCATGAATCGCTGCATCTGGTCGGGTGTGCTGCGCGGGTCTTCACGGTCATCGGCGCAGGCCATATGGGTCAGCAGCCGAATATGCGGGTTCACCGCGGCGCAGCGTGTCAGCCTGCGATGCATCTCCGGCACCTGCTCCGGCATCAGGCCCAGGCGGTGCATGCCGCTGTCGATCTTGAGCCAGACCGTGAGCGCCCGGCCAGCCGGCGCCGACTCCAGCAGGGCCACCTGCCAGGGCGCATGCACCACGATATCCAGCCGATAACGGCGGCAGGCCTCCAGCTCCACCGGCTCGAACGGCCCGGCGAGCAAAAGGATCGGATGCGCGTAACCGGCCTCGCGCAGCGGGATCGCCTCCTCCAGGCAGGTTACCGCGAAGGCGTCGGCGTGACGCAGGGCGGCCGCCACGCGGAGCAGTCCATGGCCGTAGCCATCGGCCTTGATCACGGCCATGACGCGGCTGTCGGGAGCCGCCTGCCGAGCCTGCGCCAGATTATGCTGCAGGGCCTCAACATGGATCACGGCGCGTGTGCGCCGCGTCACCCGTAACCCTCGTCACGGTAGACATCGTGGATGTAGTTCTCGAAGCGCGTGTATTTGCCCAGGAAGGTCAGGCGGCAGGTGCCGATGGGGCCGTTACGCTGCTTGCCGATGATGATCTCGGCCATGCCCTTGTCGGGGCTGTCCTCGTTGTAGACCTCGTCCCGATAGATGAACACGATCACGTCGGCGTCCTGCTCGATGGCACCGGACTCCCGCAGGTCGGACATCACCGGTCGCTTGTTCGGCCGCTGTTCCAGGCTGCGGTTGAGCTGCGACAGGGCCACCACCGGTACGTCCAGTTCCTTGGCCATGGATTTCAGCGAGCGAGAAATCTCGGAAATCTCGCCGGTCCGGTTCTCCTTGAAACCGGGAATCTGCATCAACTGCAGGTAATCCACCACCACCAGGCCGAGTCCGCGTTCGCGCTTCAGCCGGCGCGCGCGAGCCCGCATTTCCTGCGGTGACAGGCCGGGCGAGTCGTCAATGAACAGCGTTGCCTCGTTCAACAGGCTCATGGTCGAGGTCAGCCGCGGCCAGTCATCGTCATCCAGGCTGCCGGTGCGGATGCGCTGGAGTTCGACCCGGCCCAGCGAGGCGAGCATGCGCATGGCCAGTGCATCCGCAGGCATCTCCATGCTGAACACTGCCACCGGCTCGCCGCTTTTCAGCGCCGCATGTTCGGCGATGTTCATCGCGAAGGTGGTCTTGCCCATCGACGGCCGCGCCGCCACGATCACCAGATCGCCACGCTGCAGGCCCGAGGTGCGGTCATCGAAATCGCTGAATCCGCTGGCGAGCCCGGTGACCGTGCCGTCCTGCTGGTACAGCGTATCGATGCGTTCCACCACGGTCGGCAGGATGTCCTGCATGCCGACAAAGCCCTTGCGGAAACGGCCACTGTTCTCGGCGATCTCGAAAATCAGCCGCTCGGCGGCATCCAGCAATTCCTTGCTGTCACGGCCGTCGGTCTCGAAGGCATCGCCGACCACCTGGGTGCCGACACGGATCATCTGGCGGAGCACCGAGCGCTCGCGCACGATATCGGCATAGGCGGCGATGTTGGCGGCGCTCGGCGTGTCCTTGGCCAGCGCGCCGAGATAGGCCAGCCCCCCGGCACCCTCCAGCTCGCCGGCGGAACGCAGCCATTCCGACAGGGTGACCACGTCCATCGGCTTCTGATCCTCGGCCAGGGCGGCGAGCCCGCGGAAGATCAAGCGGTGGTCCTTGCGATAGAAATCCGACTCCTGAACCCGATCGGCAACCCTGTCCCAGGCCTCGTTATCCAGCATCAGGCCGCCAAGCACGGCCTGTTCCGCCTCCAGCGAGTGCGGAGGCACGCGCAGCGCGGCGGTATCACCCAGTGCGGATCCAGTCTCTGCCATGTGGCCCCTGCCTGTTTGCCCGAGTCGGGCGCGAAACATCTAGCAAAACACGTCGATGGGCGGCAACGCCAGACCCGTGCTGGCGATGCAGACCGGTACCGCGCCCCCTGCATTAACGCGAAACGAAAACGGCCCGCGCTGCAGGGCAACGCGGGCCGTCGGATGCAGACCTGCGCCCGCGTTACTCGGCTGCGGCCTCGACCACCACCGAGATCACGGTATCCACGTCGCTGTGCAGATGCACGTCAATCTCGTAACTGCCAACGACCCGTAGTGGCCCTTCCGGCATACGCACCTCGGCGCGATCCAGCTCGACGCCGGCCGCGGCAGCGGCCTCGGCGATATCGGCCGTTCCCACGGAGCCGAACAGCTTGCCCTCGTCCCCGGCCTTGGCCGGAATGGTCAGGGTCAGTCCGTCCAGCTTGGCCTTGCGGGCTTCCGCAGCCGCCAGCACCTCGGCGGCCTGGCGTTCCAGCTCGGCACGGCGCTCCTCGAAATACTTGATGTTCTCGGCGGTGGCCGGCTTGGCCTTGCCCTGGGGCAGCAGGTAATTGCGGCCGTAGCCGGCTCTGACCTTCACCTGGTCACCCAGGTCGCCCAGGTTGTCCACTTTTTCAAGAAGAATAACGTCCATCGTTTCAACCTCAGGGTTGTTCTGTATTCAACGAGTTCGGGCCCAGTCAGTGCCCATGTTACGACGACTCGTCGCTTGCAGGAGCAAGCCGCCGCCGGAAATCCATCAGTGTGTCCAGCATGCCAAGCAGGGCCATCGGCATTGCCGCAAACGGCATCAGAGCGTAGACCACCAGTAGCGGCCACCAGCCCCAGCCGCGCGCCACAACCAGCGCATGGGCAACGGCCACCGTCTGCACCAGAAACAACGCGCCGAACACCAGCGTCAGCCCGCTCAGCAAGCCGCCGGTTTCACCGGCCACCAGGCTGGCGAGAAACACCGCGATCCCCACCAGGCCAAGTCGCCAATCAAGCCGGAAGCCGTGGAACTCCTCGCGGAAACCGCCCGGATTGTACAGCAGCGCTTGCCAGTACCGCCCCAGCAGCAGCCCGATCAGTATGTTCAGCCACAAGCCGATCACCAGGAACGCAGCCAGGTGGCGGCCGAAGAACTGCATGATCTCCTCACGCTGCTCCGGCTCCATTTCCGCGCCCAGCTCGGCAAGCTGGGCCTGCCAGAACGCCTCCGGATCGGCTACCGTCAAGGACCAGCCAAGCAACAGGATCACCGCCATGCCGCTGGCAACCGTCAGCGCCAGCGGTAGGGATACGGTGCTGCGCAAGACCGCCGTCACCAGCAGGATCGGTAACCAGACCAGAAACAGCAGTGCCACAACACCGCCGGGCTGCCCGGTCAGGATCAACTCGATCACCGCCAGCACCGCTACCGCGCCGCCGACAACGATCAGACCCTCGAGCGCGCCACGCCGCAGGCTGACCAGTGCCAGCGCCGCATTGGCCAACCAAGCCATAAACGGAACCAGCGAGGTTCCGGCGACGAACAACGCAGCCGTTACGCGGCTGCGCATGATGAAGCTGGCAAGCCCCTTCATTGCGATTTACGCCGCCAGCACCTGACGGCGCCGCTCCAGCTCAGTGCCGGTCGGTGTAGGGCAGCAGGGCCAGGTACCGTGCACGCTTGATCGCCGCGGCGAGCTGGCGCTGGTAGCGGGCACTGGTACCGGTAATCCGGCTGGGGACGATCTTGCCCGTTTCGGTGACGTAGTTGCGCAGCGTGTTGAGATCCTTGTAATCGATCTCCTTGACGCCTTCAGCGGTGAATCGGCAATACTTTCTGCGGCGGAAGAACCGTGCCATGACGCGTGTCTCCTAATCTGTGCTGGATGCTCAGGCTTCAGCCCGGGATTCCGTGTCGGAACTGGATTCGGAATCGGAGGCGCTGTCGTCGTCCTCGCGGGAACGGCGCGCCGGGCGCTCGTCACGGGACTCATCCCGTCGACCACGGCCACTCTCTTCCTTTTCCTTATCCTTCATCATCGGCGAGGCCTCGGTGACAGCCTCGTCACGGGACAACACGGCATGCCGGATCACGGCATCGTTGAAGCGGAAAGCGGAAACCAGCTCGTCGAGCTCGGTCTTGCCGCATTCCACGTTCATCATCACGTAATGCGCCTTGATAATCTTCCTGATCGGATAGGCAAGCTGCCGGCGGCCCCAGTCTTCCAGCCGATGCGTCTTGCCGCCGTTGGCCTCGACCGTGGCGCGGTAGCGCTCGATCATGGCCGGAACCTGTTCGCTCTGGTCCGGATGAACCAGGAAAACGATTTCGTAGTGTCGCATTGTTACTCCCTTCGGATACCCGGGGCACGCACCCCGATGAAGCCTCCGGCATCAGCGCCGTGAGGCAGGGCTTCCCGCGCCGTGGCCGCGGGAAGCGCGGCAGTATAAGGCATGGAGCCGGCAAGAAAAAGTGGAACCTCAGACGAGACGTTGGCGCAGCGCCTCGAACAGCATTACACCGGTCGCCACCGAGACGTTGAGGCTCTCCACCGTGCCCACCATCGGTATCTTCGCCAGGTGATCACACCGCTCGCGGGTCAACCGCCTCAGGCCCCCACCCTCGGCGCCCATCACCACGGCCAGCGGCCCCTTGAGATCCAGCGCATGCACCAGGGTCGGCGCATCGCCCGCCGCACCGACCAGCCAGATGCCCCGCTGCCGCAGCCGGTCCAAAGTGCGCGCCAGGTTCGTGACCTGGATGAATGGCACGCTGCGGGTCGCACCGCTGGCCACCTTGTGCACCACGGGCGTCAGTCCGGCGGCACGATCCCGGGTCGTGATCACCGCCTGTACGCCGGCCGCATCGGCGGTCCGCAGGCAGGCACCCAGGTTGTGCGGATCCTGCACCTGATCCAGCACGAGCAGGAACGGGTCGCCGTGCAATCCGTCCAGAAGCCGCTCCAGGCCGACCTCGTCCCCGGCCGGCATCGGCGGGCAGTCAATCACCACCCCCTGATGCGCCGCCCCGCCACTGAGCCGGTCCAGCTCCCGACGGTCGACGCGCTGCACGGTCAGGCCCCGCTCGGCGCAGGCGGCCAGCACCGCTGCCATACGTCGATCCCGGCGCCCCTGCTCTACCCAGACCCCGCGAATCGTGAGTTCGGGCCGATTCAGGGCCGCCTGCACCGCATGCAGACCATGCACCAGATGCTGGCTTCCGGTCATCGCCGCCGGCCGGGTTTCCGACCAGCGCCCTTGCGCGGGCCACGCCTGGGCTTGCGACCGTCGCCATCGTGGCCCTGCTGGACCTGCTGCAAGCTGCCGGCACGGTCGTAACGGCCGATGAGCTCCAGATCGATCTTGCGCTCATCCGGGTCAACCTTTGCCAGTTGCACGCGGACCCGATCCGTCAGGCTGTAGGTAATGCCACTGCGCTCGCCACTGAGCCGGTGATTGACCGGATCGAAATGGAAGAAGTCGTTATCCAGCGATGTCACATGCACCAGCCCGTCGACATAGACGTCATCCAGCTCGACGAAGATGCCGAAGCCGGTGACACCGGTGACAACGCCGTCGAAGGCCTCGCCCACCTGGTTGCGCATGTAATGACACTTCATGATCATCACCGCATCGCGGGTGGCCTCGTCGGCCCGGCGCTCGGTCATTGAGCAATGTTCACCAAGGCTCAGCATCTCGTCCTTGAGGATCGGGAAGTCCGAGGCCTTGCCGCCGTCCAGCACATGGCCGATGGCGCGGTGGACCAGCAGGTCGGGATAGCGCCGGATGGGTGAGGTGAAGTGCGCGTATTCCTGCATCGCCAGCCCGAAATGACCGGCGTTGTCCGGATGATAAACCGCCTGCTGCAGGGACCGCAGCATAATGGTCTGGATCAGCGCCCGGTCGGGACGCGATTTGATCTGCTCCATCAGGCGGGCGTAATCGGCCGCCTGCGGCGTGTCACCGCCGCCCAGCGACAGGCCGACGCCGGAGAGGAACAGGCGCAGGTTGTCGAGGCGGTCGCCGTCAGGCCCTTCGTGGATCCGGAACAGCGTCGGTATCCGGTGCCGGCGCAGGAAGCGCGCGGTGGCCATGTTGGCCGCCAGCATGCATTCCTCGACCAGCTTGTGCGCATCATTGCGCTCGGTCGGGACGATGTCCTCGATACCGCCCTCGGGATCGAACAGGATCTGGGTCTCGGTACTGTCGAAATCGATGGCCCCGCGGCGTTCGCGGGCCTTTCGCAAGGCAAGGAACAACTGGTACAGGTTATCGAGTTGCGGCAGCAGTGCCTTGTAGCGGGAACGCATTTCCTCGTCCCGATCCGCCACAACGCGCGCGACCACGTCATACAGCGTGCGCGCGTGGGAGCGCATGACGCCGCGGAAGAAACGTGACCGGCGGATCTCGCCGGACTTGCTGATCAGCATTTCGCAGACCATGCACAGTCGGTCCACGTCCGGGTTCAGTGAACACAGGCCGTTGGACAGTTTCTCCGGCAGCATCGGCACCACCTGGCCAGGGAAGTAGACCGAATTCCCCCGGTTGCGCGCCTCCTGGTCCAGCGCTGACCCGGGCCTGACGTAATGGGAGACATCGGCGATCGCCACCAGCAAGCGCCAGCCGGTGGCTGTCGGCTCGCAATACAGGGCATCGTCGAAATCGCGGGCGTCGGCACCGTCGATGGTCACCAGCGGTACCTCACGCAGGTCAACCCGGTCGCCAAGCGCGCTGGCCTGCACCGTGTCCGGAATCCCGGCCACTTCATGCAGGACCACCTCCGGCCATTCGGTGGGTATATCGTGGGTCAGCGCGGCGGTCATGATCTCGTCGCCGGGCCGGATATGCTCGCCCAGTACCTGCATGACCCGGCCCACGGGCTGCGAACGCTGGCTGGGCTGTTGCTGCAGCTCGACCAGCACCAGCTCATTCGAGCGGGCACCGCCCGCGTCCTGTTCGGGGACGATCACGTCTAGGTGCAGGCGCCGGTTCTGGGGCACCACGAAACCAACCCCGCTTTCCATGAAATAGCGTCCCACCAGGGTCCGGTTGGCGCGGCTCAGGACCTCGACCAGCTTGCCCTCGGGTTGCCCCTTCTGATCCAGGCCGACCAGCTGCACCACTGCGCGGTCGCCGTTCAGGACGCGGCGCATGTCCCGCGGCGACAGGAAGATTCGTTCGCCGCCGACATCCGGCACCAACCAGCCGTAGCCCTCGCCGTGACCGATGATCCGTCCGCGGATGAGCTCCTCGTGATCCACCGGGATGTAACCACCCCGCCGGTTGCGCACCAGCTGGCCGTCGCGCTCCATTGCGATCAAGCGGCGGCGCAGACCCTCGAGCCCTTCCTCGTCGGTCAGCTCGAAGTGCGCCGCCAGGTCTTCGCGGCTCAACGGCTGTGCCAGTTCCTCGAGCCGCTGCAGGATGAATTCACGACTTGGCACCGGGCGGTCGTATTTCTTCGCCTCGCGGGCGAGGTAGGGATCGTCCTTTGCGGCAGGCCGTTTGCCAGTCTTTGCCATGAGTGCGGAGAAACTCCTGTATGGGCAGAAAATTGTGTTGTCGCCGGAGGATACGCGAATGCCGAAGGCATGCAACGCGCGGCCTCGCGCAGGATTGTTGACAGCCCCCGGGGGCGTCGGTAAAGTTCGCCGCCTGTCGGGGTCGACTGATCCTGAGCCCAGGTGGCGGAATTGGTAGACGCGCTAGCTTCAGGTGCTAGTGGGGGCAACCCCGTGGAGGTTCAAGTCCTCTCCTGGGCACCACATCGAATGGAAAAGGCGAGCCATCGGCTCGCCTTTTTTATGTCCGGATCAGTCCTCGAACGGATGCCGCAGAATGATGGTTTCGTTGCGGTCCGGCCCGGTGGAGATGATGTCCACCGGCACACCGACCAATTCCTCCAGCTTGCCCAGGTAGGCGAGCGCCTCGGCCGGCAATGCCTCGCGATCGGTGATCCCGGCCGTGGAGCCGGACCAGCCCGGCATCTCGATGTATTCGGGGGTACAACAGGCCAGCGCCTCGGCGCCGTTGGGTGGCACATCAAACCAGCGACCCTCGCATTCATAGCCGACACAGATTCGCACCTCGTCCATACCGTCCAGCACATCCAGCTTGGTGATACACAGGCCGGAGAGGCTGTTGACCTGCGCGGCGCGACGCATGGCAACGGCGTCGAACCAGCCACAGCGCCGCGGCCGGCCGGTGGTGGAACCGAACTCGTTACCGCGCTTCGCCAGGCCCTGGCCGATCTCGCAATCCAGTTCGGTCGGAAACGGACCGCCACCAACCCGCGTCGTATAGGCCTTGGTAATACCCAGCACATAGTCGATGTGCCGCGGCCCCATACCGGTACCGGAGGAGGCGCCGCCGGCGGTGGTATTCGACGAGGTCACGTAGGGATAGGTGCCGTGGTCGATATCCAGCAGGGCGCCCTGGGCACCCTCGTACAGAACGCGATTACCGGCCTGCAGGTGACCGTGCAGGATGCTGACCACATCCTCCACCATCGGCCGCAGTTCCTCGGCGTGGTCCAGGCAGGCCTGCATCACGCTGTCGAGGTCGCAGGGCGCGGCCTTGTAGTATTCGGCCAGGACGAAATTGTGAAACCCGACCAGCTCGCGCAGTTTCGGCTCCAGCAGGCGCTTGTCCAGCAGATCCGCGATGCGCAGCCCCCGGCGGCTGACCTTGTCCTCGTAACAGGGCCCGATTCCCCGGCCGGTGGTTCCGATCTTGGCGGCCCCCCGCGCCGCCTCACGGGCGACATCCAGCGCGATATGGGTCGGCAGTATGACCGGGCAGGCCGGACTGATTCGCAGCCGTTCCCGCGCCGGAATCCCCTTCCCCTCCAGCTGCCGGATTTCCTTCAGCAGCGATTCCGGCTCGACCACCACGCCGTTGCCGATCAGGCAATGCACCCCTTCCCGGAGGATGCCGGAAGGGATCAGGTGAAGGACCGTCTTTTCGCCATCGATAACCAGTGTATGGCCTGCATTGTGCCCACCCTGGAATCGAGCCACTGCCTGGGCCTGCTCGGTCAGCAGATCGACGACTTTCCCCTTGCCCTCGTCACCCCATTGGGTGCCGATGATCACTACATTCTTCGCCATGCGCGATGTTCCACCTGTCCTTAAGGAAACACTGATTGCTTGCCGCGACCGCGGCCTCTCCCCGATTGCGGCGCCGTTCCCCGGCACCGCATGCCCCGTCAGTCGATCGCCTCGACCTGCCAGCGGCCGTCGCGCGCCAGCAAGTGCCGGTCACAACCCAGCGACCGGGGGCTGTCATTCCGCCCGGGCATGGCCATGACCACACGCTCGCCGGCCTGCCGCAATTGCCGCACCCGGGTCAACAAATCGGCATCGTCCGACCATGGCGCCAGTATGCCGCGCACCGGTGCGGCCCCGACGCCCCGCGACGCCCGGACCAGCGCCTTCAAATCGGCGCTGAACCCGGTGGCGGGCCGCGAGCGGCCAAACACCGCACCGATGCCGTCGTACCGTCCACCACGGGCCAGCGCCTTGCCATGCCCGGGCATGAAGGCCGCGAACACGACCCCGTTGTGAAAACGGTAGCCGCTGAGTTCCGCCAGATCGAAATGCAGGCGCACATCCGGCACCTGCCGCCGCAATGCCGCCGCGAGATCCCGCAGCCGCGCCAGGGCTGCCAGGACCGGTTCACCGGCACCGGCAAAGTGCTCCGCCGCCTCGTCCAGAACCTGAATGTCACCGTTGAGATTGACCAGGGCAGCCAGCCGCTGACGGGCTTCCGCATCGGAAATGTCCTGCAGCAACTCCCGCAACTCACCGGTGGCCTTGCGCTGCAGGCTGTCGAACAACTGGGTCTCCTGTGCGGGATCCAGCTTCGCCTCCTGCGCGAGGCCGTGGAGGATACCCACATGCCCAAGATCCAGAATCGGATCCTGCAGGCCAACCAGAGCCAGCGTCTCAAGCATCAGGGCGATGATCTCGACGTCACTTTCGACCCCGTCGTGACCATAGATCTCGGCGCCGAGCTGCACCGGGTTGCGGGAGTGACCGGGGCCTTCCGGCCGGGTATTCAGCACCGTGCCCAGGTAGCAAAGGCGTGTGACCGCATCGCGCCGCAACTGATGCGCGTCAATGCGCGCGGCCTGCGGCGTCATGTCCGCGCGAACGCCCATCATCCGGCCACTCAACTGGTCGGTAACCCGGAACGTCTGCAGATCAAGGTCATCGGCCATGCCGACCAGCAGCGAATCAACAAACTCGATCAGCGGCGGCATGACCAGCTCGTAGCCCCAGGATTTGCAGGTATCCAGGATCCGCCGCCGCAAGCCCTCCAGCGCAGCGGCGTCCGGCGGCAGCACCTCGTCCACTGCCTCGGGCAGCAACCAGCGATCATCCCTGGAGAAATCCACTTCCTTCATGCCAAATCCTCATGCCCCGCTTAGGGAAACACTGATCTATTCTCGCGTCTGCGCCCGAGACCGGTTTTGGTCATCTGGCAAGGCGCGGTGCCGGTTCGGTAGCCAGAGCTACCGGGCCGGCGACGCAACGCCGCCAGGGGCCAAAACCGGCCGGGCCTTAGGCAAGCATGCACCGTCGCACGCTGCCGCGCTCGTGTGCCGTTCTTGCGGCTGGCCAGGAGCAGATCGCCTCGGGTAGTGGTGCTACCCGGGGTGGCCTGCGACACCGCCAGGCGGAAGAACGGCCCGAGCCCTGCGGGTGACCGCCGGATTCACCGCCCTGCGGCGTTGCGGCGTTTGACCGCAGAGCGACTGCGGCGCTGCGCAGCGCGCCTTGCCTCGGGGAAAATGCGGACTCCAACCCAGGCGTGCGAATAAATCAGTGTTTCCCAAGATACAACAAGAAAAGGCCGCCGAGCATGGCACAGAATCCCGCGATCCGCAGTGTGCGGTCATCCAGCCGCGCCACGTGCTGCAACATGCCACGAAAGCGGCCCGGGGCCAGGAACGGACTGATGCCTTCCAGCACCAGCATCAATCCCAGCGCTGTCAGGAGAAGTTCCCAGGCACCCATTCCGCCTCCACAAAAAAGCCGGGCGGTCGTCCCCGCCCGGCCTGAATCAGCCTGTCGGGCGGGGGCACTTGCCGCGCGCCCCCGCCAACTCGTCAATCGTCCAGTTCGCTGCGCTCGAAGTAGCGGAAGAAGTGCGAATCCGGCGACAGCACCAGCACATCATCCTCGCCGCGGAACGCATTCTCGTAGGAACGCAGGCTACGGACGAATCCAAAGAACTCCCGGTCACGGTCAAAGGCCGACGCGTAGATCTCGGTGGCCCTGGCGTCACCCTCACCACGCAGCTCTTCGCTGTCACGGTTGGCCTCGGCGACGACGATCGTCCGCTGGCGATCGGCATCCGCACGGATACGTTCGGATGCCTCGTCACCACGTGCCCGTATGTCGCGGGCTACACGCTCACGCTCGGCGACCATCCGGGCGAACACCGATTCGCTGACGTTCGGCGGCAGGTCAACCCGCTTCAGCCGCACATCAACCACCTCGACCCCAATGGACTCGGCATACTCGTTACCCCGCTCGCGCAGTATATCCATGATCTGCGTGCGCTCTCCCGAAATCACGTCCTGCATGTCGCGGCGGCCAAACTCGCTGCGCAGCGTGTCCTTGATGTGTTCATTCAGACGCATGTTCGCCTGCCGGGTATCACCCCGCACCGTGGTGTAGTACTGACGCACATCACTGACCCGCCATTTGACGAAGGCGTCGACAATCAGGTTTTTCAGCTCCCCGGTCAGGTAGCGCTCGGGCTCAGCGTCAAGGGTCTGCACCCGGCCGTCGAACTTGCGCACGTTGTTCACGAACGGCAGCTTGAAGTGCAGCCCGGGCTCGTAGTCCGCGCGCACGATTTCACCAAGCCGGAACTTGATTGCGCGTTCCGCCTCGTGGACCTGGAACATCGAGAAATAGGCCAGCACCAACGCGCCGACGATGACCATTGAGATAACAGACTTGAACGGCGACATCAGTTGCCTCCCCTGCTGCGCAGATCACCACGGCTGCGGTCGGCCGACCTGCGGGACGGCTGATCCATGCCGGTGCCGAGACGACGGTTCAGGACGTCGCTGTCAAGATCGTTGCTGGCACCCTCGTTACTGCGGCGCTGCTCCGCGCCGCCACGCAGACGGTCGAGCGGCAGGTACAGCAACGGGTCACCCGAGGCGGAATCGATCATCACCTTGCTGCTGCGACCCATGATTTCAGCCATGGCGTCCAGGTACAGTCGCTCGCGGGTGACTTCCGGTGCCCGGTCGTATTCCTGCAACAGTGCCATGAAGCGGGCGCTTTCACCCTCGGCAAGCGCCACCACCTGCTGCCTGTAACCCTCGGCTTCCTCGCGAATCCGTGCTGCCTCACCGTGGGCCCGGGGAAGAACTTCGTTGCGGTAGGCATTGGCCTGGTTAATCTTCCGCTGCTCGTCCTCGCGCGCCATGATGGCGTCTTCGAAGGCCCCCTGGACCTGCTCCGGCGGCTGCACGTCCTGGATGTCCACGCTGACCACCTCCAGCCCGGCCTCGTACCGGTCAAGGGTCTCGGTCAGCACTCGCCGCGTTTCCTGGGCCACTTCGGTACGGCCTTCGGTGAGTACGAAATCCAGTCGACGCTTGCCCACCACTTCACGCAACGCACTCTCTGCAACGTCCTTCAGGGTGTCGTCGGGGTCGCGAAAATTGAAGCGGAACTGGCGTGGATCGCTGACCTGGTACTGAACCGCCAAGCGGACATCGACAATGTTCTCGTCCTGGGTCAGCATCAGGGCTTCCCGGGCCACCTTCTGGGTCCGGTCGCCGGAGGTGCTCTGGTAACCGATCTCGGCCACACGCCGCTGTTCGACGTTTACCCGCTCGACCGAACCGATGGGATACGGCGGGTGCCAGTGCGGGCCGGGCGTCGTGGTCCGTGTGTAGGCACCGAAACGCAATTCAACGCCGCGGAAGCCTTCGTCGATGATGTAAATGCCCGATGCCAGCCAGACCAGGCCGACGATACCGACGATGATGCCGATGCCGGCGGAGCCCATACCGCCGCCGGAGCCGGATTCCTCGTCACCACCGGAACCGCTCCCGCGACCACCGAACAGACCGCCGAATTTGCCGCGCAGCTTCTTCACGACCTCGTCGAGATCCGGCGGACCCTGGTTGCCGGAGCCCCCCCACGGATCGCGGTTGCCGCGACCGGGTTCATTCCAGGACATAAATGTTCTCCGTTATCGATTTCTCGGCGAGCCGATCATGGCGGCCGCGACCCGAGAGGGCGGCTGTCGCAAACTGAATGTGGTGGGCACCTCGACGCGCGGCTACGCCCCTGCCGGGGCTGCATTCGTCTGGTGGGACCGGATCAACCTGCTGACTCCTGCGACCGGGATCGCATGAAAACGAGGCACAAGGCCTCTCACCCTCCAGTAATTCTACCCAGTGCGCGGAGACCAGGACAAGGCAGGATACCCGTTCAAGCCGGGGATCCCGAATCGAGCTGCGCCGAGAAGCCTTCCTGGCGACTCAATTGCTGGTAGTCGCGCCGCTTGACCGCCAGTTTCAGCGCCATCCGTCCGTCTTCCCTGGAATATTCGTCCAGGACTGCGCCCAGATCATACAGCCTGGCCCGCAGGCGCCCCTGCTCGGGCCCCAGTACCAGCTCACCGTAGAGCCTGTCGTCGCCCACTTTGTCCCGGATGACGTCACGCAATAGATCCATGCCGTCGCCACGCACTGCAGAGACAAAGACCTCTTCGATGGCGCCGGGTTCCACCTGCCGCCGTGCGGCGGTGGCCCCAACCTGGTCGATCTTGTTGAACACCAGCACGCGCGGCAAATCCGCTGCGCCGATCTCGGCAAGCACGGATTCCACCTGCGCCACGCTTTCCTGCCACTGCTCGTCCCCGGCGTCAATCACATGCAACAGCAGATCCGACTCGCTGGCTTCTTCCAGGGTCGAACGAAAGGCCGCGACCAACTGGTGCGGCAGGTCCCGGATAAAGCCCACGGTATCGGCAAGTATCACCGCCTCGTCGCCACCCAGCTCGAGTCGTCGAAGCGTCGTGTCCAGGGTCGCGAACAGGCGATCGTCGGCGTAGACGCGTGCCTCGGTCAAACGGTTGAACAGCGTGGACTTGCCGGCGTTGGTGTAGCCCACCAGGGAAACGGTCGGGAGTTCACGGCGCCGCCGTGCCTGGCGGCCCTGAGCGCGTTGCTGCCGAACCTTGGCCAGCCGCCGCTCCAACTGCTTGATACGGATACCGAGCAGACGGCGGTCGGTCTCCAGCTGGGTTTCACCGGGCCCCCGCATGCCGATACCGCCCTTCTGACGCTCCAGGTGGGTCCAGCCGCGCACCAGCCGCGTCGCCACATGGCGCAACTGGGCAAGTTCCACCTGCAATTTGCCTTCGTGGGTGCGTGCGCGCTGCGCGAAGATATCGAGAATGAGGCCAGTCCGATCAAGCACCTGGCAGCCCAAGGCCCGCTCCAGGTTTCGTTCCTGACTGGGCGACAGGGCCTGGTTGACGATGACCAGGGCGGCCTCGTGGCTCTGCACCAACGCGGCCAGTTCTTCCACCTTGCCCCGGCCGATGAAGGTCCGGGGATCCGGCCGCTGACGTCGCACGCTGATCAGCTCGAGGACTTCCGCCCCGGCCGACTGCGCCAGCGACACGATCTCCTGACGTGCCAGATCATCATCCGGCGCACCGTTGTCCAGATGGACCAGCAGGGCGCCCTCTCCGCCCGTCGGGCGGTCAAAAAACTGGAGCTCGGAGGCTCCCGATGTCCGCTTGTCAGCTATTACCAAGGTCGTTACCGGCCTTCTCCGGTTCGGCGGGCGCCAGCTTGACGTTGCGCGCCGGGACGACGGTCGAGATGGCGTGCTTGTAAACCATCTGGCTGACGGTGTTCTTCAACAGCACGACAAACTGATCAAAGGATTCGATCTGGCCCTGCAGCTTGATGCCGTTGACCAGGTAGATGGCCACCGGAATACGCTCCTTGCGCAAGGCATTCAAAAACGGTTCTTGCAGCGACTGCCCCTTGGACATTGTGTGTGACCCCTTGAAATACCGATCATTTGTTGTTGTCAATGGCGACCTGAAACAGACCGGGAAAACCTGCCCGCGGAACATCCGCCACCGAGAAAATGAGTCTAGCATAGGCCTCGGCCACCGACGTGAAGCGGACATGCGGGCGGGGGCTGCCGGTTTCAAGCCGCCTCGAGAAACCGATCGATCCGCGATAGCGCCTGCGTGGTCAAATCACTGCCATCGGCCGACAAGCTACGCAGTTCGGGTTCACCTCGAAGCCAGGTCAATTGGCGCTTGGCAAACTGCCGGCTCGCATAAATGCCGCGCCAGGTCATCGCCTCCACATCCTGCTTGCCGTCCAGGTAATCCCAGACCTGCCGATAGCCGACCGCCCGCATCGAGGGATGGTCCAGTCCAAGCCCCGGAATGTTGCGAAGAGCACGTACTTCGTCAACGAAGCCGGCCGCCAGCATGGCCCGAAACCGCTGCTCGATACGCCGGTGCAATATGTCCCGGTCCGGCGGCATCAGCGCCAGGTTGAGGAACCGCAGCCCGCGCGGCGGCTGCCGGCGGGTCTGCAATTTCGACAACGGCTGTCCGCTGATCCGGAACACCTCGAGGGCACGCTGGATACGTTGGCTGTCGTTCGGGTGAATCCGTGCCGCCGCCGCGGGATCGACCCCGGCCAGTTCACGATGCAGGTCTTCCCAACCACGACGCGCCGCCTCCTCGAGCAGCGCGCGGCGGACGTCCGGATCGGCGGCGGGCACATCCGACAGCCCGCTTCGCAGGGCGCGGAAATACAACATCGTTCCGCCCACCAGCAATGGAATACGGTCGCTGGAATGGCTGCGCCGGATGGCCTCCAGGGCGTCCTCCCGAAAGCGGGCCGCCGAGTAGGATTCCAGCGGATCACGGATATCGATCAGTTGATGCGGTGCCCGCGCCAGGACAGATGCCTCGGGCTTGGCGGTTCCGATATCCATGCCACGGAACACCATGGCCGAATCGACACTGATCAGATCCAGCGGCCGCAGCGCTGCCAGCGCCACCGCCAGATCGGTCTTGCCACTGGCGGTTGGCCCCATCAGGCAGATAACCGGTTTCCACGCCTCGCTCACGACCGCCTATACCTTACTGACCACGCAGGAACAGGCGATCCAGCGCCTGCATGTCGAGCTGGGTCCAGGTCGGCCGTCCGTGATTGCACTGGCCCGCATTCGGCGTGTTTTCCATATCCCGTAGCAGGGCATTCATTTCAGCCAGTTCCAGCTGCCGATTGGCACGCACCGATCCATGACAGGCCATGGTCGCCAGGATGTAGTTCAATCGCTCGGTCAGTCGCCGGGAGTCGCCTTCGGCCAGGATATCCGCCAGCACATCACGCACAAGCTGGGCCGCATCCGCCCCGCGCAATAGCGCCGGAAGTCCCCGCACCACCAGGGTCTCCGGCCCGCTGCGATCCACTTCCAGGCCGACGGCGGCGAAACTCTCGCATTGCGCTTCGGCCAGATCGGCCTCGGCCTGCGAGACCGCAAGACTGACCGGCGTCAGCAGGTTCTGCACCTGCACGCCCTGGGCCGCGTACTGCTGCTTCATCCGCTCATAGACAATCCGTTCGTGGGCGGCATGCATGTCCACCAGCACCAGTCCGGCCGGGTTCTCGGCCAGAATATAGACACCATGGATCTGGGCCAGGGCATAGCCCAGAGCCGGCACCGGGGAATCCGTCCGGGGCACTGCGTGCCCGTTGCTCTCCGGCTGCCGACCGGCCGATACCGGGCGGGGCGGCAGCGTGGCCGGGGCGTAACGCGCATCGGGCTCGCCAAGGGCCAGCCCAGAGGCCCTTGGTAGCGGGGCCGGGTCGCGCACCGGCGCCTGCCGGGGCCAGTCGTGTTCCACAGCGGACGGAACCGCCGGGCTGTCCTCGGCCACGGCCTGCGGGCGCACGCCGGCCAGCGCCTCGGACACGGTACGGAACACGAAATCGTAGATCAGACGTCCATCCCGGAACCGGACCTCGGATTTGGCCGGATGCACATTGACATCCACCTGTCCGGGATCGACCTGCAGGTACAGGACGTAGGTCGGGTGGCGCTCCTTGAACAGCACGTCCTGATAGGCCCGGCGCACCGCATGCGCCGCGCTGCGATCACGCACGGCGCGGCCGTTGACGAACAGGTATTGCATATCGGGCTGGCCACGGGAGGCAGTCGGCAGGCCGATCCAGCCGGTCAGACGGAGGTCGGTCGCTTCACGCTCCAGATACAGGGCCTGCTCGACAAAATTGCTGCCCAGCAGGCGGGCGAGTCGTTGTTCCCGTGCCGATTGATCCTGCGCCGCCGGCAGATCCAGCACCTGTCGCTGGTTATGCCGGAACTGCAGCGCCACATCGAAACGCGCCATCGCCAGTTTCCGCAGCAACTCCTGCACATGCCCGAACTCGGTGCGATCGGTGCGTAGGAAGCGGCGGCGTGCCGGCGTGTTGTAGAACAGATCCCGCACCTCCACGGTGGTACCCACCGGATGTGCCGCCGGCGCCACCTCGCCGTCCGGCTTGCCGCCGTCGCAATGCAAGCACCAACCGGCATCCGCTGCAGCCTCGCGCGAGGTCAGGCTGAGCCGTGATACCGAGGCGATACTGGGCAGGGCTTCGCCGCGAAAGCCGAGACTTGCGACCCGTTCGAGGTCATGCAGCGAGGCGATCTTGCTGGTGGCGTGACGTTGCAGCGCCAGCGCGAGTTCGTCGCGGCCCATGCCGGCACCGTCGTCCCGCACCTGTATCCGGTTGCGCCCTCCCGCGTCGAGATCCAGCTGTATGCGTGCCGCACCGGAATCCAGGCTGTTCTCCACCAGTTCCTTGACCACCGACGCGGGCCGCTCGACGACCTCGCCGGCGGCGATCTGATTGACCAGTTGATCGGGCAACAAACGGATTCGGGACATCGGCGCGCCAGGGCTGCGAACGAGCGTGAGGAACATCGGATTGACGCAGAGTATGCGTTATCGGGGGTGCCGCCGGCCAGCACACGGCGGCTCGATCAGAAACCGGCCGTCGATCCGTGTAATGCCCCCAGGGAAACACTGATTTATTCGCACGCCTGCGTTGGAGTCCGCATTTTCTCCGAGGCAAGGCGCGCTGCGCAGCGCCGCAGTCATTCTGCGGTCAAGCAGCGCAACGCAGCAATCGGGAAAAATGCGGCCCAACCCGAAGGGCCCGGCCGGTTTTGGCCCCTGGCTGTGTTGCGTCACCGGCCCGGTAGCTCTGGCTACCGAACCGGCACCGCGCCTTGCCAGATGACCAAAACCGGTCTCGGGCGCAGGCGCGAGAATAGATCCGTGTTTCCCCAGGGACCGAACCCTACTGCGGGATGCGCAGCGTGGTGCCCACCATGATGCGGTCGCCATTCAGGTCGTTGGCGCTGCGCAACTTCTGCACGCTGACCGAATGGCGGCGGGCAATGCCGCTCAGCGTCTCGCCGCTGCGAACCACGTGTTCACGCGCCTCGCTGTCCGCCGAGGAATTGGATGCCACCCGTACCGCGGGCTGATGCCGCTCGCGATAGCGAACCACGCCGTCGGCCACGGCGCGGGCCAGATTCCACTGGTGATCGGGGCTGCGCAGCTGGCGCTCCTCCACCGGATTGGAAATGAAGGCCAGTTCCACCAGCACCGACGGCATATCCAGCGACTGCAGGACCACGAAACCGGCCCGTTCCACGTCCCGCTTGTGAATCGGCCCCACATCGGCCAGGCCGGTCAACACCTCGGCCGCCAGTTCGATACTAGATTCCTGGGTCGAGGCGCGTGACAGGTCCACCAGCACGGATCGCACCAGATCATCCTTGTCGGAAAGCGACACACCGCCGATCAGGTCTGCGGCGTTCTCCCGCTGTGCGACGAGGCGGGCCGCCTGGGAACTGGCACCGGACTGCGACAGCGTGTAGACGGAAGACCCGCGCGGGCCGCCATTGGCCACCGCATCGGCATGCAGCGAAATGAAGATATCGGCCTGGTTGGAACGCGCCCGCTCGCGGCGTTCGGCAAGCGGCACGAAGGTATCGCTGTCCCGGATCAGCAACGGCCGCACACCCTCCTCCTTTTCCAGCAGGTAGGCCAGCTTCTTGCCCACCTCCAGCACCACATCCTTTTCCTGGGTGCCGCTGGGCCCGATCGCACCAGGGTCGCGGCCGCCATGTCCGGGATCGATCGCAACAACGAACTCGCGCCGCTCGGCCGACGCTGCCGAGCGTACGGTCTGCTGCGGCTGGCTCCTGCCTTCCTGATGGCGCAGGTCGATAACCAGGCGGTGCCCCTGGTCTCCATTCGGCTTGACCAGGAAACTCTGGGCGCGGCTGGCTTGCTTCAGGTCGAACACCAGGCGCAGCTCGCCGCCATCCCGATTGGCACTGCGCATGCCGCCGAGCACCCCACGCTGCGGGGCCCGCACCCCGTCGGCAAGCCGGGTGTCGCTCAGATCGATGACGACGCGATCCGGATCATCCAGGGTGAACAGCCGATGCTCCGCCTCGGCCGAGAGGTCGAGCACAACCCGTGTCTGATCGTCTTCCGACCAGACCCTCACATTGTCGACCGTGACGGCAGCCGATGCCGTGGCGATGACACCACAGCACAGACCGAGCACAACAAACAGATTGCGAGCCAGGATGGACACGACGAGCGCTCCTCGGGACAAGATGCTTCTTACGGTATACCGCGTCAGCCCGAAAAAGCAAGAAAAACGATGATTGGCAAGAGGATAGAAAAAAACTCCAGAATTTACTGAACGTCAGCTGAAGTGCCAGCCAGCCGCGCGAGGAGATTCAGTCCCTCCCGAGTCAGCGCCTGCACCGAGGCCATGCGGCCTTCATCCTGGTCACGCAGCGCAACAAGCAGATCCGCAGCCGGCAGCAGCTCACCGCCCTGCTCGGGCCACTCCACCAGGATCAGGTTGGCCTTGCCGACCTCCTCGCGCAGGCCGAGGTACTCCAGTTCCTCTGGGTCGGCCATCCGGTAAAGGTCCAGGTGCAGCACCCGCCTGCAGCCCAGGCTGTAGGGCTCCATCAGCGTGTAGGTGGGACTGCGCACCGGTCCGGCATGGTCCAACGCGCGCAACAGACCGCGCGCCAGGGTGGTCTTGCCGGCGCCGAGATCGCCCTGCAGGTGGATCACAATCGGCCGCTGGCCCAACGCCCTGGCGAGGTCCGCACCGAGGCGCTCGGTCGCGGCGGGGTCCGGCAGCAGCCGTTCCAGCGACGAGGCACTCATGTCTGAAGCAGGCCCCGGATGGCGGCCGGCAGATCCGACGCCACCATCCCGCGCACTCCGTCACGAGCGGCAAGTTGCTCACCGGCCTCGGCATGCGCTGCCACTGCCGCCCGGGCCGCCGCCCCGGGCGCCATACCGGCGGCCAGCAAGGCGCCGACGACGCCGCCCAGCACGTCGCCGGTGCCTCCCGTTGCCAACGCCGGGCTGCCACCATCACAGATGCAGGGCAACTCACCGGGGCTTTGCACTATGGTACCGGCCCCTTTCAGCACCACCACCGACTGCCAGCGCTCGGTCAGACGCGCCGCAGCCGCCAGCCGGTCGCGCTGGATCTCCGCCGTCGTGCAGCCCAGCAGGCGCGCTGCCTCCCCGGGGTGCGGCGTCATCACGGTGGGTCGCAGCAACCCCGGCTCCGCCGCCAGCAGGTTCAGCGCATCGGCATCCAGCACCAGCGAAACATCGTGCCCGGCAAGCGACGCGAGCAATTCCCGGGCCCACGTATCCTGGCCCAGGCCGGGGCCTGCCAGGACTACGTCGGTCCGCTGCAGCAGGGATTCGGGCACGCCACCGGTTTCCAGCGCATGCGCCATCAATTCCGGCTGGGCGGCGAGCAGCGCCGGCACATGTGCGCCACGTGTCAGCACCGAAACCAGGCCGGCACCTGCGCGCAGCGCACCCTTGCCGGCCAGCAGCGCTGCCCCACCCATTCCGTGATTGCCGCCGATGATCAGCAGGCGGCCGCTGTCACCCTTGTGGGCCCCCGTCGATCGCTCCGGCACTGTCGGTGCGCCATCGCCATGGCGGTATCGTCGGGCGACCGGATTGTCTGCGGTGCGCAGCGATTCCGGCAGTGCCAGATCGTGAAACCGCAGCCAGCCGCGACAGGCCGGGCCATCACCGGTAAACAGACCGGCCTTCAGTGCAATGAAGGTCACGGTCATGTCGGCACGCACGGCGGCACCCAGCACCTGGCCACTGCCGCCATGCAGGCCCGAGGGTATATCCACGGACAGGACAGGCTGCCCGGAGGCATTGATGGCTTCCACCGCCTGCAGCCATGCACCGCCCAGCGGGCGATCCAGCCCGGTACCGAACAGTGCATCGACAATCACGCCGTCGTCCGCCGGCGGGTTTGGTTCTGGTTCCGAACGCTGGCCACCTGCCGCCAGATATTCCTCGGCAACCGTGGCCGCATCACCCTGCAGCCGGGACAGATCGCCGAGCTGGTGCAGCGTCACCGCGAGCCCGTCAGCCAGCGCGGCACGGGCAATCACGTAACCATCCCCGCCGTTGTTTCCGGTGCCGCAATAGACGCGAAGCCGACGGGCATCCGGCCACTGCCGGCGCAATTCGCGGTACGCACAGCGGCCCGCGTTGCGCATCAACTCGAGGCCGGACACGCCGTGATCCTGGATCGCCCGGCGATCCATGTCGGCGACCTGATCCGGACGGAACAGTGCATCTGGCAGTGCGGTCATGGGCCGCAGTATGACGAACCGGCGCGTGTGAAGGAATGCGTGTTTCCGTAAGCTGTGGTCCATGACGGATCTCAGCGACACATCTCCAGCCGCGATGCGGGATCTGACCCGGCAGATCCGGACCTGGGCCCGCGAACTCGGGTTTCAGCAGGTCGGCATCAGCGACGGCGCCCTGCCGGAGGCAGAACGGCATCTGGCTGACTGGCTGGACGCCGGTTACCACGGCGACATGGACTACATGCGGCATCACGGCAGCAAACGCAGCCGGGTGACCGAACTGGTTCCAGGAACCCGGCGCGTCATCTCCGTGCGCATGGACTACCTGCCGGCGCCGGCGGCCGACCCCGGCGAGACCCTGGCGAATCCCGAGCGCGCCTTCATCGCCCGTTACGCGCTGGGCCGGGATTACCACAAACTGATGCGCAAGCGGTTGCAACGGCTGGCAGACCGAATCCGCGAAACGCATGGCGCATTCGGCTATCGCGCAATCGTCGACAGCGCGCCGGCCATGGAAAAACCCCTGGCGGCAAAGGCCGGACTGGGCTGGATTGGCAAGCACACGCTGCTGCTCAACCGGCATGCCGGATCCTGGTTCTTCCTGGGCGAATTGCTGACCGATCTGCCGCTACCGGTGGACGCGCCGGTCAGCAATCATTGCGGCAGCTGCAGCGCCTGCATGCAGATCTGCCCCACGCAAGCGATCATCGCGCCATACGTGCTGGATGCCCGACGCTGCATCGCCTATTTCACCATCGAATCCCACGAGGCGATCCCGCCGGAGCTGCGCCCGGCAATGGGCAACCGGGTGTTCGGCTGCGATGATTGCCAGATGGTCTGTCCGTGGAACCGCTACGCGCAATTCTCCGCTGAGCCGGATTTCGCACCACGGCATGGCCTGGATACGGCGAGCCTGAGGCGCCTGTTCGGCTGGACCGAGGACACCTTCCTGGCGCGCACGGAGGGGTCGGCCATTCGCCGGCTTGGACATGTGCGCTGGTTGCGCAACCTGGCAGTGGCACTGGGTAACGCGGCGCCCAGCGAGGCAGTTCGCGAGGCGCTGCGCCAGCGGCTGGACCACCCCTCGGAAATGGTCCGGGAGCATGTGCGCTGGGGCCTTGATCAACAGATGGGAAGCGAGCAATGACGCAAGCAGATGCACCCTTGACCGGCCTCCGTGTGGCACTGGCCGAAAGCCGTGAGCTGGACCTGTTTGCGGACATGCTCAGGTGCCGGGGCGCAGAGACACTGCGGTGCCCGTTGGTGACGATTCGCGACACACCGGACAGGGCTGCGGTCGAGGCCTGGTTGCAGCGTTTCATCCAGCAACGCCCGGACTGGCTGATTCTGCTCACCGGCGAGGGGCTCAGACGGTTGAACGGCTTCGCCGAGCGGGCCGGCTTGCTGGACGCCTTTCATGAGGCACTGGCCACTACGCCAACGCTGACGCGCGGGCCGAAACCCGGCCGGGCCCTCCGGCCCCTGGACCTGAAACCCCATCTGCTGGCTGAATCACCGACCACGGCCGGCGTGATTCGCTCTCTGCAGACACTGGAACTCGATGGAGCGCGGGTTGCCGTGCAATTGTACGGTCAGGAGCCGAATCCCGCCCTGATGCAGGCGCTGCTGGACGCCGGCGCCGAGGCGGACCCGGTGTCACCTTACATCTACACGGACGATCTGGACGATCCGGCGGTGTTGACCCTGCTGGATCGGCTGCGCGACGGCGAGGTGGACTGCATCGCCTTCACCAGCAAATCGCAGGTCAGCCGCCTGTTCACGGTGGCGGAGCATGCGGGCCGAGTCGGGGAACTGCGCCAGGCATTGTCCCGCGTGCTGCTGGCCTCGATCGGGCCGGTGGTCACCGATGCCCTGGCGCGGCACGGGATCAGCGCCGACCTGCAACCCGAACAGAGCTATTTCATGAAACCGCTGGTACGGGAACTGATTGCCGCCCGGCGCGGCGGCCGAGCGGCGGCAACACCATCGGATTGAAGCGGGAGGGTTTCAGGCAACCTGCAGCGGGATCTCGCTACGGGTACCGGTGATCCGGTTATCGCCATCGCAATACACCAGACGCGGCCGGAAATCGGCCAGTTCGGTTTCGTCCACCTGAGCGTAGGCGCAAATGATGACCCGGTCGCCGGCACTGGCCTTATGGGCCGCGGCACCGTTCATCGAGATCATGCGGGAGCCTGTTTCGCCACGGATCGCATAGGTCGTGAAACGCTCGCCGTTGGTCAGATTGTAGACTTGGATCTGTTCATACTCCAGCAGTCCGGCGGTATCCATCAGCTCGGCATCAATCGCACAGGAACCCTCGTAATCCAGTTCTGTCTGGGTCACACAGGCCTGATGGAGCTTACCTTTGAGCATGGTCAACTGCATGGGACTATCCTCGATCTTTTCTGCAGTGCGGCATGGTATGCCCTGCCGTCGTTGGGAAGCAACAGCGCAGGGACCCTCGTTCAGCGTGGCCGCTGGAACTCGAGATTGTCGATCAGGCGGGTTTCGCCCAGCCGGGCCGCGGCAAGCACGACCAGATCCCGGTCTTCGGCCCCCGGCACCCGCAGATCCCGCTGGCAACGGATGCTGACGTAATCCGGGCGCATTCCGGCAGCAATCAAGGTCTCGCGACCACGCTGTTCCAGCGCCGCCAGATCGCCTTCTCCGGCTTTCATCGCAGCTGCCAGCTCGCCGAGCACCCGGTAAAGGCGGGGTGCTTGTCGCCGCTCGGCCTGATTCAGGTAGCGATTGCGCGAACTCAAGGCCAATCCGTCTGCCTCACGCACGGTCGCGCCGGCCTCGATCGCGACCGGCACATCCAGGTCACGGACCATGCGCCGGATCACCTGCAACTGCTGGTAATCCTTGCGCCCGAACACGGCCACCTCGGGCTGCACCAGATTCAGCAGCTTCAGGACCACGGTGGCAACGCCGGTGAAATGCCCGGGCCGGCTGGCGCCGCAGAGAATATCCGACAGCCCGCCGACCTGGACCTGTGAGGCCAGCTCCGGACCATCCGGATACAGCACGGCGGTACCCGGCGCGAAAACCTGCAGGGGCCGACCCAGACCCGCCAGCGCTTCCAGGTCGGCGTCCAGCGTGCGCGGATAGCGGTCGAAATCCTCGCCCGGCCCGAACTGCAGCGGATTGACGAAAATGCTGACCACGACTTCGTCGGCACATTGTGCGGCCAGCCGGACCAGCTCCAGGTGCCCGGCATGAAGGTTGCCCATGGTCGGCACCAGGGCAAGGCGAGCGCCACCGCGACGCAGGCGACGCAATGCCGCGCGCAGCGAGTCCGCATCACGCAGCACCAGCGGCTTACTGGAAGCAGTGCTCGGCTGCCGGGAACTCGGCGTTGCGAACGGCATCGGCATAGCGCGCAAGAGCCTCCTGAATACTACTGGCATCCAGCATGAAATTACGCACGAATCGCGGTGCCCGGCCGGGTGTCAAACCAAGCATGTCGTGCAGTACAAGAATCTGGCCATCGATATCCGGACCGGCGCCAATGCCGATCACCGGCAAGCGGATTTCGCGGCGAATGCGGCCGGCAAGTTCCACCGGCACGCATTCGAGCAGCAGCAGGTCGGCCCCTGCCTGCTGCAGCGCCAGGGCATCCTGGCACATGCGTTCCGCCGTTCCG
Organism: Methylonatrum kenyense; assembly: GCF_023195885.1. GTDB lineage: Bacteria > Pseudomonadota > Gammaproteobacteria > Nitrococcales > Aquisalimonadaceae > Methylonatrum > Methylonatrum kenyense. The sequence goes on along the minus strand of NZ_JALPKO010000004.1, from coordinate 246,629 downwards.
GCCTCGCGCCCCTGCACCCGATAGCCGCCAAGCTTGTGCACCGACTGTGGCCGCAGACCGAGATGGGCGCACACGGGTATGCCGTTCTCCGCAAGCCGACGCACGACCTCCGCCTGTTCCTGGCCACCCTCGAGCTTGACCATCTGCGCGCCGCCCTCCTTCATCAGCCGGCCGGCATTGCGCAGCGCCTCGTCCGGACTGATATGGCTCATGAACGGCATGTCCACCATCAACACGGCACGCTCCAGTCCCGCCGCGGTGCACCGGGAATGGTAGATCATCTCGTCCATGGTCACCGGCAGAGTCGTGTCGTGCCCTTGCACCACCATGCCCAGGGAATCACCGACCAGAACCAGGTCCACGCCTGCCTCATCCAAAGCGCGCGCGAAACTGAAATCGTAGGCGGTCAGCGCCACGATGGGTTCCGCTCGCTGCTTCATCGCAGCAAGCGAGGCAACGGTGAGTGGGCGACGGGGCGACGACTGTGTCATGCGGGACTCCGTGTCAGACCCTGGACCAGGCCGGGGCTCGGCCGGCGGAAGCGCATAGTGGATGCGGTTATAGGGTTTTTCAAGCGATGTCCGGGTGCCGCGGGAAACGCCGACTCAAGGCCGTGCCAGAGGCCGAAAGCGTTTCCGGTTCCTCGGGGCGGTTACAGATCCTGTCGGGAGATCCGGATTTCAGCGTCTCATCACAACGCAATCGGTGACGGATTGAAGAAGTGGCGCCCGGGCTGCAGATCCAGCACCCGCTCCAGCAACTGCCGGTAATCGGCATCATTGCCCACCAGATCGATCTCGGCGGCGTTGACGATCAGCAGCGGCGCCTGCTCGTAATGATAGAAAAATTCAACGTAGGCATCACACAGGCGAGACAGATAGTCCACGCTGATGCGTTGCTCATAGCTGATACCGCGGTGCCGGATGCGCTCCAGCAGCACTTCCACCGGGGCCTGAAGGTAGATCACCAGGTCCGGCGTCACCAGGTCCACGGCCAGGGCGTCATGGACCTTGCGATACAGGTGGTATTCCTCCGACCGCAGCGTCAACTGGGCGAACAAGCGATCCTTTTCGAACAGGAAATCCGCGACGCGCGTGGCCGAGAACAGGTCGCTTTGACGCAAGCGGCCCAGTTGCTCGGCACGCTGCATCAGGAAATACATCTGGGTGGCAAACGCGGCATCGCGCGGATTCTGGTAATAGCGTTCGAGAAACGGATTCTCGTCAGCACCCTCCAGCAGCAGGTCGCTGGCGAAGCTCTCGGCCAGGCGGCGCGCGAGGCTGGTCTTGCCGACGCCGATCGGGCCTTCAACGACGATGTACGATGCAGCCAGGTTGCGGTCTTCCATTCCTGTCATCCTGCGTCCAGCCAAACCAGGTCCGTTCGCTGCAGCCCCTGGGCCTCGACCCGGTCCCGCAATGATTGAACGGCGCCCAGGCCGGGAATGTCGAGATCCGGCGCCAGATCCGCCAATGGGTAAAGCACGAACTCCCGCTGCCCGATCCCGGGGTGCGGCACTGTCAGCACCGGATCGCCGATCTGCTCCGAACCATACAACAGAATATCCAGATCAAGGGTGCGCTCACCCCAGTGCCGCCGCCGTACCCGCCCGTGCTGCTGTTCAATGGACTGCAATTCACGCAGCAGCTCATGTGGCCCCAGCACCGTCTCCAGGACAACAACGGCGTTCAGGTAGTCGGGCTGGTCGCGCGGCCCCATGGGCGCGCTGCGATAAATCGGTGAGCTGTCACGCAGGCGGCTGCCCGGCAGGCTGGCCAGCGACAGACGGGCGCGTGACAACTGCCGGTGAGGATCATCCAGATTGCTGCCCAGGCCGATAAAGGCCACCAGCCGATCGCTCATGCCTGGGGCCTGGTGCGCGGCCGCCGCCGACGCCGGCGGCGCCTGACCGGCGGCTCTTCCAGCTTGCCTTCGGCAACCGGACCGCCGGCCGAGGTTTGGCGATCCGTCCAGATCTGGGCAAGCCCAGTCTCGACCTCGCCGGCCTCGGCACGCAGCAACAGGAAGTCGTAGGCAGCGCGAAACCGGGGATGCGACAACAGCCGCATTGCACGCTTGCCCCTGGGGCGCTCCAGGCGCGCCTGCAACAACAGCATTTCCCGCATCGGGATACTGAACCGCTTGGGCAGCGAGACGCGTTGCAACTGCTGCACCAGGGCATCGCTGGAGGCCTCCTGCAGCTCGTCGGCGGCCAGCGGCTCTGTGACATCGTCACCACGATCCATCCGCCGCATGATGGCGGGCCACAACAGCGCTGCAAACAGGAAGGCCGGCGTCACCGGCTTGTCCTCGGCAATACGCTGGTCGGTATTCTCAATTGCACGCATCACGAAGCGTTCCCAGATGGGAACCATTGAGGCCTCCGAGGTCAACGCGGCCTCGGTCTCGGGGAACAGGTACCCGAGCAACTGATAGCGGCGGAGCAACTGGTAGGTCGCGACACCATGCCCGCCCATCAACAGCTTCAACACCTCCTCGAACAAGCGCGCCTGCGGAATATGTTCGAGCATGCCGGCCATTTCCGGGATCGGCGCGGCGGTAGCCTCGTCAAGGCGAAAGCCCAGCTTGGCGGCGAAACGCACCGCGCGCAGCATGCGCACCGCGTCCTCGCGATAACGCGCCTCCGGGTCGCCGATCAGCCGCAGCACGCCGGCGTCCAGGTCCGGCATGCCATCGGCAAAATCCACAATCGAGAAGTCGGCGATGTTGTAGTAGAGCGAATTGATCGTGAAATCCCGCCGCATGGCGTCTTCTTCGACGGTGCCGTAGACATTGTCCCGCAGCACGCGGCCGTCCTCGATCTTGACGTCACCATCGACATCGTCGCCGTTGCCGTCGTGCAGAGCCCGGAACGTCGCGACCTCGATAATCTCGCGGCCAAAATGCACATGCGCCAGGCGAAAGCGACGGCCGATCAGGCGACAGTTGCGGAACAACTCGCGGACATCCTCCGGGTGCGCATCGGTGGCAACATCGAAATCCTTCGGCTCCCGCCCCAGATAGAGGTCGCGCACACCGCCGCCGACCAGATACGCCTGGTAGCCCGCGTTCTTCAGCCGGTAGAGAACCTTCAGGGCGTTGTCACTGATGCTGGCACGGGAAACTGGATGATCCGACCGGGGGATGACGCGAGCCTTCGGCAGCGGCGTTGGAAGCTGTTCTTGCGTCACGGGGATCCATGCTTGAGAGGTCTTTGACTGACCGTATAATACCATTCGCCTGAAGGCCCTGCAGACCAGGTGGGTCAGGCTTTTCAGGCCCCTTGCGGACAACCGGCGCGCGCTTCCCTGTGAAATCAAACTGCTCTCCTGCCAGAACCTTGAAATACCATGCCTGATACAGCCCCGGTAACCGGTTTTCCCCGCGGTGGCCTGTTGCGCCGTCTCGGTGCCCTGATCTACGACACGCTGCTGCTGGCCTCGGTCTGGATGATCGGGACGGCGGTATTGTTACCGTTAACCGGCGGCGAAGCCATCGAGGGTGTTTGGCGTCCCCTGTTTCAGCTGTATCTCGCCGGCCTGAGCTTCGGCTTCTTCGCCCTGTTCTGGGTCCGCGGTGGTCAGACCCTGGGGATGAAGGCCTGGCGGCTCCGCGTGCAGCGGCCGGATGGTACCGGCCTGACGCTGACGGATGCACTGCGCCGCTTCCTGTTTGCAATTCCCGCCGTGCTGCTCGGCGGCATCGGTCTGTTCTGGCTGCTGTTCGACCGCGACCGGCTGGCCCTGCATGACCGGCTGAGCAGCACCGAAGTGGTCCTGATACCGGCCCGCTGAGGCCTGCAGTTGCCAGCTCAGCGAACCCGTGCCGTCGCCACCAGGGCGACAACGAGAAACAGCAGGGTCGGCAGCAGGGCGCTGAGCGACGGCGGCAGACCGTAGACCAGCCCGATATGGTTCAGCAAGCGATTCGCCAGGTAGAAGGCAATGCCCAGCATGATGCCGACGAAAATCCGCTGTCCGGCACCCACCGAACGCAATGAGCCGAACACCAGCGGGATTGTCAGCAGGAGCATGGTCAGCGTGGCGATCGGCGTCACCAGCTTGAGCCAGAACGCCAGCCGATACTGTTCGCTCTCCAGCTCATTGGCATCCAGGTAGGCGATGTAGGTCAGTAGATCGCGCACCGACAGCGTGGTCGGGTCCACCACCACCACGTCGAGAATGTCCGGGGTCAATCCGCCGGACCAGACTGCCTCATCCTCGCGCTGGCTCTCTACACCGCGCTCTCTGAACGACTCGATACGCACATCACGCAGCGCCCAGTCGCCAGCCTCCAGGTGCCGCGCCTGCGCCGCCGACGTCACCTTGCTCAGGCGGTGCTCGCCATCGAACTCATAGATGCTGAGATCCTGCAATTCGGTGGCGCTGCCGGCCCGCCCCACCTGCACGAAACGGCGACCGTCCCTTACCCAGAAGCCCTCGTCACTGAGCATTGCGACGTCACCGCCGCGGGCCTGGGCACGAATATCACTCGCCATGCGTTCCGCCGGCGGCGCCACCAGTTCACCCAACAGTGCGGCCAGCAGGGCCAGCATCAGACCGGCCAAGGCAACTGCGCGCCCGATTCCAAGCACCGAGACACCTGCAGCCCGCATGACCACAAGCTCGCTGCGTGCCGCCATGCCGCCAAGGGTCATCAGGCTGCCGATCAGGGTCGCCACCGGAAACGCCTCGTAAGCCCGCTGCGGCGCACTCAGGGCCACATACACCAGGGCCTGCAAGGCAGAATAATCGTCGCTGATGTCAGCGCTTTCCTCGACAAAGGAGAAAACCAGTTCCAGCGAGACAAAGATCACCAGCACCACCAGAGAACCGGCGATCACCGCCCGGGCGATGTAACGGTCAAGGATTCCCGGCCAAAGCCTCACGATCGCCTCCGTCGGCGGAAACCACCCGCCTGGTGCCAGAGCATCGCCAGACCAACACCGACCGCAAGCAGATGAGCAGGCCAGAGCCCGGCCTGGCGCGGCAATGCGCCATCCTCGAGCCAGCCCTGCGTGACCGTGAGCCCGTTGGAATAAACCGCATAGATCAGCACAGCCAGCAACAGGCGGCCATACCGGCCGTCGCGCGGCGACCCTCGACTCAGGGGAATGGCGATGAAGCCGAGCACCAGCGCCATCACCGGCATCGCCAGCCGCCAGTGCAACTCGGCATGCTCCCGCGGATCACTGGCACCGATCAGTTCGCGGGTGGCCATGCCGTCACGCCGGGTACTGACGTCGGGCGGTTCGCCTTCACTGATTCTCGCGCCATGGCGGCCGAAGCTGGTGAGTCGCCAGTCGGACTGGCCGGGGATGCCGTCGTAGCGGTAACCGTCCTTCAGCACCAGGATCTGGTCGCCACTCTCGGCGTCCACCTCGATGCGCCCACGTTCGGATCGAATCAGGGTCTGCTCACGTTCGCCGTCGATGGAAAGGAAAACGTCACGCATCTCCTCGCCATCGCTGCTGAATCCCTCGATGTAGATCATGCCGTCGCCGCGCGAGGACTGCAGGAAGCGACCAGGGCGAATCGCCTGCACCTCCACCGCTTCACGGGCCGTTTGCTCGGCGACCCGCCCCTCCCGTGCGGCCCAGGGCTGGACGTCGAAGGCCAGCCAGGACACCAGCAGGGTCAGCGGAATCAGCAACAGGATCAGCGCCTTGTAGAGCTCCCGCGGCCCGATACCGCAAGCCCCCAATGCAGCCATCTCGCTATCCCGGTTGAGGCGACCTAGTGCCAGGATGACGCCGAGGAAGAAGCTGCCGGGTAGCACCAGCGCCGTGTAACTCAGCGCCTTGTAGCCCATCAGCACCAGCACCATGTCGCCAGGCAGGTTACCCGCGGCCGCCTCACCGAGATAACGGACCAGCCGGTTGACGAACAACACGACCACCAGCACCGCGGTGACCGCGAGCCAGGCCAGGCCAATCTCGCGGATCAGGTAACGGCTGACGATCGACAGCTTCAGGCTTTCCGGCAAGGCACGGACCTCGGACTGAATCGGCTCTGGGTCAATACTGTCTGCACTGCAGTATCGGGGCGCAAGGGGCGCCTGTTTCGCCCCTTGCGGCGGGAATACTTTACACTTCGGCCTGGCGCCGGCCGCTGCGGAATACCTCGGGGTATCCACCGCGCGGCCACAGCATACCAGTCGGCCGCCACGTCGGGCGGTACGCATCACGCAACGAGGAGATTGTCATGGAGTATCTGGTCAAGAGTGGCAAGCCGGAAGGCCAGCGCACCGGTTGCCTGGTACTCGGTGTGTTCGACAAGCGCCGCCTCAGCGAGGCCGCCAGCCAAGTCGATGCCGCGAGCCAGGGGCAACTCACTGCCATTCTGGGCAAGGGTGACATGGACGGTGCTGCCGGCCAGAGCCTGCTGCTGCACGGGATCCCGGGCGTGAGCGCCGAACGCGTCCTGTTGCTGGGGCTCGGCAAGGAGAAGGAACTCACCGAGCGCGCCTACCGCCAGGCCCTGCAGACCATGTTCCGGGTACTGTCGGCCAGCGGTGCCCGCGATGTCCTGTGCGCCCTCGGAGAAACTGCGCCCAAGGGCCGCGACCGGAACTGGGCGATCCGCGACGCCGTGCAGCAGGTGGAAACGCTGCTGTACCGCTTTGACACCTGCAAGAGCAAGAAAGGCAATTCGCTGCCGAATGCGAAGAAGATCACCTTCCTGGTTCCCGGCACCGCGGATGTTGCGCCGGCACGCGATGCCTGCAAGTTCGGCCTGGCCACGGGCCGGGGCATGAATCTGGCGCGCGAGCTGGGCGACCTGCCCGGCAATATCTGCACCCCGGTCTACCTGGCCGAGCAGGCGAAAAAGCTGGGCAAGCGTTTCAAGACGCTGAGTGTCGAGGCCCTGGATGAAAAGGCAATGGAAAAGCTCGGCATGGGCTCGCTGCTTTCCGTGGGGCACGGCAGCCGCCAGGAGTCCCGACTGATCGTCATGCAGTACAAGGGCGGCGGCAAGAATGCAGACACCCATGTTCTGGTCGGCAAGGGCATCACCTTCGACACCGGCGGGATTTCGCTCAAGCCCGGCGCAGCCATGGACGAGATGAAATTCGACATGTGCGGTGCGGCCAGCGTGTTCGGCACCGTGCAGGCTGTGGCGGAGCTGGAACTGCCGATCAACCTGGTGGGCATTGTACCGTCTGCGGAGAACATGCCGGACGGCATCGCCACCAAACCCGGCGACATCATTACCAGCATGTCCGGGCAGACCATTGAGGTGCTGAACACCGACGCCGAGGGCCGCCTGGTCCTGTGTGATGCGCTGACCTACGCCGAACGCTTCAAACCTGTCAGTGTGGTGGATATCGCGACCCTCACCGGTGCCTGCATCATCGCCCTGGGCCATCACAAGCACGGCCTAATGAGCAACAACACGGCTGTTGCCAACAAACTGCTGGCGGCTGGCAAGGCCGCAGCCGACGAGGCCTGGCAACTGCCGCTGGGTGAGGAATACGACGAGCAGCTGAAGAGCAACTTTGCCGACATGGCGAATATCGGCGGCCGCTCGGCGGGCACCATCACCGCCGCCCAGTTCCTCGCGCGTTTCACCGGCAAGTACAAATGGGCGCATCTGGATATCGCCGGCACGGCCTGGAAATCCGGTGATCAGAAAGGCGCCACCGGTCGCCCGGTGCCGCTGCTGGTGCAGTACCTGAAAGATCGGGCCGGAGCCTGAACGGATCATGACAGCGGACTGCCGAATCGACTTCTATATTGTCGACAGCCAGGCGGAGCAGGCCGCCGAGGCGGTGGCCTGCAGCCTGATCGACAAGGCCTGGTCGCGCGGCCATCGGGTGCTTGTACGCAGTCGGGACGATGCACAGCAGGCCCGTCTCGATCGCCTGCTGTGGACCTTTCGCCAGGAAAGCTTCCTGCCCCATGCCACGGCCACCTCCGGCATCGATGCGCCCATCCTGATCGCCGGCGCCGAGGACACGGTGACCACCGGCTTCGAGGTGCTGGTCAATCTCGACGATGCACCAGCCGCGGATCTCGCCAGCTGGAAGCGTATCGCCGAGATCAGCAGCCGTGAACCGCAGCGCCTGGCGCGAACCCGGGATCGGTTTCGGCATTACCGTAGCCAGGGCGTCGAGCCGGCCAACCACAAGGTGCAGTCGCCGGCATGAGCAGGCGCCAGACGGATGTCCCGACCCTGACCCGGATCGCCTGCCCCGGCGAGGAACTGCGTGACCACGGGCTCTGGTTGCCACTGCGGGATGCCCCGGGCGAATCCGCTGACGGGCAGGCACGGAATCCGGACTGGTCCCGAGCCATGCCGTATGAATTGCACCATCGCTCGGCGGCGCTGCGTGATCGGGTGCAGGCACGGATTGACCAGGCCCTGAAGACGTTTTTCGAAACCCGTAAAAACCCGCGACCACGTCGATACTGACGCAGCGTCCGGAGCGTTCCGGCCACCGTTCTCACCGCCGGGGCGCTGAGTTGTATACTTTGCGGCCCTTTTTTATTGGCATTGCGTTCAACCCGCGCCCCGGCGCCGGAGGATGACGCCCGGATCGGAACAGGCAGTTCATGGAGAAGACCTACAACCCCGGCAGTATCGAACAGCACTGGTACCGGCAATGGGAAGCCGATGGCTGCTTCGCTCCCAGCGGCGCCGGCGAACCGTTCTGCATCATGATCCCGCCGCCCAATGTCACGGGCACGCTGCACATGGGACATGCGTTCCAGGACACCATCATGGACATCCTGAGCCGGTATCACCGGATGCGGGGTGACAACACCCTGTGGCAGCCCGGCACCGATCACGCCGGCATCGCCACACAGATGGTGGTCGAGCGGCAGCTCAATGCCGAGGGCAAGACCCGGCATGACCTGGGACGCGAGGCGTTCATCGACCGGGTCTGGCAATGGAAGGCCGAATCCGGCGGCACGATCCAGAATCAGCTTCGCCGCATGGGCGCCTCGGTGGACTGGTCGCGGGAACGCTTCACGATGGACGATGGCCTGTCCGAGGCGGTGCGCGAGACCTTCGTACGCCTGCATGAGGAGGGACTGATCTACCGCGGCAAGCGCCTAGTCAACTGGGATCCGGTGCTGCACACCGCTGTCTCCGACCTGGAGGTGGTGTCGGAGGAGGAATACGGCCACCTCTGGCACATGCGCTACCCGCTGACCGACGGCAGCGGCCACCTGGTGGTGGCCACGACCCGCCCGGAGACCATGCTCGGCGACACCGCGGTGGCGGTGCACCCGGAGGATGCGCGGTATCGGGAGCTGGTCGGCAAGACGCTGCGGCTGCCGCTGACCGACCGCGAGATCCCGGTGATCGCCGATGACTACGTCGATCCCGAGTTCGGCTCCGGCTGCGTCAAGATCACCCCGGCGCATGACTTCAATGACTACGCGATGGGTCAGCGCCACGATCTGCCGATGATCAATATCCTGACCGTGGACGCCGCGCTCAATGACGCGGTGCCCGCGGCCTACCGTGGCCTGGACCGTTACGAGGCACGCAAGCGGATTGTCGCCGAACTGGAATCCCAGGGCCTGCTGGAGCGGATTGACGACCACAAGCTCATGGTGCCCCGCGGCGATCGCTCGGGCGCCGTGGTCGAGCCATACCTGACCGATCAGTGGTTCGTGCGCACCGCGCCGCTGGCCGAGCCGGCAATTCGCGCGGTGGAAGATGGCCACGTCCGCTTCGTGCCGGACAACTGGAAGAACACCTACTTCGACTGGATGCGCAGGATCGAGGACTGGTGCATCTCACGCCAGATCTGGTGGGGTCACCGCATCCCGGCCTGGTATGACACCGAGGGCAACATCTTCGTCGCCCGCAGCGAGGCGGAAGCCCTCGCCCAGGCACGCGAGCACCATGGCCGCGATGTGCCGCTGCAGCAGGATGCCGATGTGCTGGACACCTGGTTCTCCTCCGCCCTATGGCCCTTCTCGACCCTGGGCTGGCCCGAGGATACCGAGGCGCTGCGCACCTTCTATCCGACCAGCGTGCTGGTCACCGGCTTCGACATCATTTTCTTCTGGGTCGCGCGGATGATCATGATGGGCATGCACTTCATGGATGGCGAGGTGCCGTTCCGCGAGATCTATATCCACGGCTTGGTGCGTGACGGCGATGGCCAGAAGATGTCCAAGTCCAAGGGCAATGTGCTGGACCCGATCGACATCATCGACGGCATCGACCTGGAAACCCTGGTACAGAAACGCACCGCCGGTCTGATGCAGCCGCGGATGGCAAAACGCATCGAGCAGGCCACGCGCAAGCATTTCCCGGACGGCATCGCCGCGCACGGCACCGATGCCCTGCGTTTCACCTTCGCGTCGCTGGCCACCACCGGCCGCGACGTGGTGCTGGACATGGGCCGCGTCGACGGCTACCGCAACTTCTGCAACAAGCTGTGGAACGCCTCGCGCTTCGTGCTGATGAACACCGAAGGCGAGGACTGCGGCCAGGATGGGGACGACTGCGCGCTGAGCGTCGCCGACCGCTGGATCATCTCCAGGCTGCAGGCCGTCGAGGAAACCGTCGAACGACAGATTAACGGCTACCGCTTCGACCTGGCCTCGCAGGCCCTGTACGACTTCGTCTGGAGCGAGTACTGCGACTGGTACCTGGAACTGGCCAAGCCGGTGCTCAACGGTGCCGACGACGCCGCAGCACTGCGCGGCACGCGGCGCACGCTGGTGCGGGTGCTGGAGACGATTCTGCGCCTGGCGCATCCGTTCATGCCGTTCATCACCGAGGAAATCTGGCAACGGATCGCACCACTGGCCGGGGTCCGCGGCAGCAGCATCAGCCTGCAACCGTTTCCGCAGGCCGAGGCTTCACGACAGGATGCGGAGGCCGAGGCCGACGTGGCCTGGATCCAGACCTTCATCCTCGGCCTGCGCCGGATTCGCGGCGAGATGGACATCGCCCCGGGCAAGCCGCTGCCGGTGCTGCTGCAGAACGGCGACGACAGCGATCGCCAGCGTCTGTCCCGGTACCGGCTGTTCCTGGAACGACTGGCGCGCCTTGAGTCCATCACCTGGCTGGAGCCGAAGGACGAGGCGCCGGAATCGGCCATCGCCCTGGTCGGCGAGATGCAACTGCTGCTGCCGATGGCGGGCCTGATCGACAAGGAGGCCGAACTCAAGCGCCTGGGCAAGGATCTGGAGCGCGCCAGCGGTGACCTGCAGCGGGCCAAACAAAAGCTGGCGAACCAGAACTTCATCGACAAGGCGCCCGCCGCGGTGGTCGACAAGGAACGGGCCCGCCTCGGTGAGTTCAAGGCCACACTGGAAAAGCTGCAGGCCCAGTACGAAAAGATTGAGCGGCTGTAAGACTGAATCGTTCTCGGAGCCTCATGGCCACCCAGCCGAAAACCACTCGCAGCCTTCTGCGTATTCCTAGTCCAGGCCTGCACTGCTCAGGACCAGCCGGACGATCAGCACCAGGAGCAGAATGAACGCCACGGTGAAGATCGTGCCGGCAATGATGTAGGGCAGCGGCCGGCCGTACTTGAAGTCGCGCTCCCGCGCCTTCTGGCTTTGGACGCCGAAGGCAGCAGCGAGTGTGCTTTGGATAACGGCAAGAACACCCGGACGTTTCGTCTCGTCCTGGTCCTGCCGCGGTCCGTCCCCCCGCCCCTTCGATATCTTCGCAAACATCTCGGAATCCCCACTCATCGGAATAGTCAGCCTACCGGCGATGCTCACGATCCACGGTGGCCCCGGGACTCGGAGCCGGGCTGCCGCAGTGTGCGGGCCATGATCAGCCCGTCCTCGCGACGACCGCCGGGCAGCGGGTAGTAGCCGGGTCTTAGACCGACTTCATGGAAGCCGTTCTCCGTGTATAACCGCACCGCCGCCACATTCGATGGCCGCACCTCGAGAAACAGGCTGTCGACACCGCAGCGCACGGCCACGGATAGCGCATGAACCAGCAGACGTCGTCCGACGCCCGAGCGACGCACATCGGCACCGACACACAGATTGAGAATATGCGCCTCGCCAGCCGCCGTGGACATGATCAGAAACCCCCGCAGACGTGCGTCCCGTTCCGCTACCCAGCAGGCATAGCCGGCACCCAGGCAATCCCGGAAAATCGACTCGGACCACGGAAAGCCATAACTTTCCTGCTCGATCCGCAGGACTGCCGCAAGGTCCGAATCGGTCATCAGGCGGACATCTATCATGTCCGGTTCGCGCGATACCGCACTCATGTCCGCTCACCCAGGCGGTCGCGGATCCGGCAAAGGTCGCGCCAGGCCTTCGCCTTGTCTTCGGGGCGCCGCAGCAGATAGGCCGGGTGGTAGGTTACCAGCAGCGGCACCTGTAACGGCCCCAGTTGGTGCCAGCGCTCGCGCATGGCCTTCAGCGGCGCACCGGATTCCAGCAGGGACTGGGCAGCAACCTTGCCCAGCGCCAGGATGACCCGCGGCTGCAGGTGCCGGATCTGGGCCTCGAGATACGGCATGCAGGAACGGACTTCCTCGGGCTTGGGATCGCGGTTGTTCGGCGGCCGGCACTTCAGCACGTTGGCAATGAACACGCGCTGCCGGTCCAGGTCGATGGCCCGCAGCATGTTGTCCAGCAGCTTCCCGGCGGCGCCGACGAAAGGCTCGCCCCGCCGATCTTCCTCGGCTCCCGGCGCCTCGCCGATTAGCAACAGATCCGCGCTCGGTGAACCGACACCGAACACCGTCTGCCGGCGGCTCTCGCACAGATCGCAGAGTCGGCAGCCGCTGACGCGCTGCTGCAGGGCGGTCCAGTCATCGGCCTGCTCGTCGGGCAGCCCACGATCCGGTTCCCCGGCTACCACCCGAGCGCCCGGGGCAGCGGGCGCCGCAGCCGGATCACGTTGGCGCCACAGGTCGATGCCCATACGCCGTAGATACAGGGCCTGTCGCGCGGACACGGTCATGCCTGCCAGCCTGCCCCCTGCCACCAGGTCGGGATGAAATCCGCCATCCGGAAACCTATTGCTGTGCCCGCCGCCGACGCAGCGCCAGCCGATGCCGACGCCGGCTGGCAATGGTCATGGCCGGTCCGGAGACCGCGTAAACAAGAAACGCGGCGAACAACACCACCGGCGGGTAAAGCGACAGGAAGGCCACGGCCAGCACCAGCGCGACGATCACGACGAACGGCACCCGGTAGCGGAAATCGAACTCCTTGAAGCTGTAGTACCGGACATTACTGACCATCAGCAGCCCGGTGCACAGGGTCACCAGGATGACGAAGGCGCTGGCACTGTATCCGGCGCTGACGCCGAGATGCTCGCCCAGCCAGACCAGGCTGGCGAGCCCCGCCGCTGCAGCCGGGCTCGGCAAGCCCTGGAAATAGCGTTTGTCCGCCACGCCCGCCTGGGTGTTGAAGCGGGCCAGGCGCAGTGCTGCGCAGGCAGCGAAGGTGAATGCCGCAATCCAGCCCAGCTGATTCCAGATGCCGCCCAGGCTGTCCATGTCGCCCAACATCCACTGGTGCACCACCAGCGCCGGTGCCAGGCCGAAACAGACCATGTCGGACAGGCTGTCGTACTGCACGCCGAAGTCACTCTGGGTGTTCGTCAGGCGCGCGACACGCCCATCCAGGCTGTCCATCACCATGGCAATGAAAATGGCGATGGCGGCAAGACGGAAATCCTGGTTGATGCCCGCGATCATTGCGTAGAAACCGAAGAACAGGCCCAGCGTGGTCAGCAGATTCGGTAGCAGGTAGATCCCACGGCGCGGCTTTCGCCCCGTGGGCGACGCATCATCTTGCATGGCTGTCGCAATCTTCAAGGCTGCCCTAGTGGCTGCACAAAGTAGCACAGCAGCCCGGCCCACGGCATGTCGTTCTCCATGAAAAAAGCCGCTGGCCGAGAGGCCAGCGGCTTCCAGAAAACACTGGTTGAAGCCGCGCTAACTCAGTTGCGGCTCTTGTCGACCAGCTGCTTCTTGCGGATCCACGGCATCATGTCGCGCAGCTTCTCGCCAACGACCTCGATGTCATGTTCGCTGCTGAGGCGACGACGCGCCTTCAGCGTAGGGGCGCCGGCGGCATTCTCAAGGATGAAGTTGCGCGCGAAGGTGCCGTTCTGGACATCTTCGAGGATGCCCTTCATGGCTTCGCGGGACTGCTCGTTGATGACCCGGGGGCCGCTGACGAAATCACCGTACTCGGCGGTGTTCGACACCGAATAACGCATGTTGGCGATGCCGCCCTCGTAGATCAGGTCGACGATCAGCTTGACCTCATGCAGGCACTCGAAATAGGCCATCTCCGGGCTGTAACCGGCTTCGGTCAGGGTCTCGAACCCGGCCTGGATCAGCGAGGTGATGCCACCGCAGAGAACCGCCTGCTCACCGAACAGATCGGTTTCGGTCTCTTCACGGAACGTGGTCTCGATGATGCCTGCACGGCCACCACCGTTGGCCGAGGCGTAGGACAGCGCCACTTCCTTGGCCTGACCGGAGCTGTTCTGGTGGATGGCGATCAGGGTCGGCACACCGCCACCCTCGGTGTAGGTGGAGCGAACCAGATGCCCCGGGCCCTTGGGCGCAATCATGATCACGTCCAGGTCCGCACGCGGCTCGATCTGGCCGTAGTGAATGTTGAAGCCGTGGGCGAAGGCGATGGTCGCGCCCTGCTTCAGGTTCGGTTCGATCTGGTCACGGTACATCCGCGCCTGATGCTCATCCGGCGTCAGGATCATGACCAGGTCGGCCTGGGCCACAGCATCCTCGACGGTCGCGACCTCGAGACCGGCATTGCGCGCCTTGTCGGCCGATGCCGAACCCTCGCGCAGCCCGACCACCACCGAGGCGCCAGATTCCTTCAGGTTGTTGGCATGGGCGTGCCCCTGGGATCCGTAACCGAGGATCGCCACCTTGCGCTGCTGGATAATGGAGAGATCCGCGTCCTTATCGTAATAGACTTTCATGTTGCCCCCGTTCAATGGATGACCCGGGAAACGCAGCGCGCCCCGATGTCCTTAAAGATGAAACGATTGCCGACCGCGTCGATCCGCCCGCGGTCGCTACGGCGTCGAGCCTTCGCTCAGATCCGCATGTGCTTTTCGCCACGGGTGATGCCGATCACCCCGGAGCGCACGACCTCGAGAATCGCGGTCTGGCCCAGCGCCTCGAGAAAAGCATCCAGCTTGCTACTGATACCGGTCAGTTCGATGGTATAGATCCGATCGGTGACATCGAGGATGCGGCCACGGAAGATGTCGCTCAGCCGCTTGATCTCTTCCCGCATGTCGCCAGTGGCGGCCGACACCTTCACCAGCATCATCTCGCGCTCGATGTGCGCACCCTCGGTCATGTCCATGACCTTGACCACGTCCAGCAGCTTGTTCAGTTGCTTGATGATCTGCTCGATGATCCGATCATTGCCGACCGTCACCAGGGTCATCCGCGACAGGGTCGGATCGTCGGTGGGTGCGACGGTCAGGGATTCGATATTGTAGCCACGGGCCGTGAACAGCCCGGCGATACGGGAGAGCGCGCCGAACTCGTTCTCGACGAGTATGGAAATGATATGCCGCATAGCGAGAAGACCGTCCGGTGCCCCGCCAGGGGCCAGTGGAATCGCGACCCAATCAGCAACCCGGGCGCGCGCGTGCCGATTTCGTGATGCCATCGAGCGTCGCGGCCATCGGAGTTATGCTGTGCTACGGATCGCCGAAAGGCTGCAAAACTACTCAGGAATACCCACGAGGTCAAGAATCAGGCCATAGCCGACAACGACCTCACAACCGCCGGGGAACACCGTATGCAAAGGTGTCTGACAATTCTTGCCGCTCTGCTCCTGTTGGTCAGCGGGAGCGTCAACGCCGCCACCATTTACAAGTGGACCGGTAGCGACGGCAGCACGCATTACGGCCAGTTGCCGCCCGAGGGCGTGGAGGCGGTGCCCCTGGAAACGGAATCCGGGCCCGCCCGTGACGGGCCCGTCGAGCAGCCCGAGCCGGATGACGCAGCGGATGAACAGGCAGCCGAGACCGAGCCAGCGGCCGAGGAAGAGACCGCTGACGATGCCGGGCAGACCAGCCGCCAGCAGATTGATGAAGCCTGCGTGGCCTACCAGGAAAACCTTGCGGTCCTGGAGGACCCTGCGGTGCGTCGCATTCAGGTGGGAGACGATGAAGTCGTCGTGCTGGATGAGGAAGAGCGCAGCCGCCGGATCGCCGAGACCCGCGCATTCATTGATGACTGGTGCGAATGACCGGGCAGTTCGGGTAGGCTCAGCCCGGCGCAGAAGCAACAACAAGGAAAACCGAAACCATGCGATTGTCCCGTTTCCCGCTCGCCACGACCAAGGAGACACCCGCCGACGCAGAGATCATCAGCCACCAACTCATGCTGCGGGCCGGTATGATCCGGCGCCTCGCATCGGGCCTTTACACCTGGATGCCGCTGGGGCTGCGGGTATTGCGCAAGGTCGAGGCCATCGTCCGCGAGGAGATGGATCGCAGCGGTGCGGTGGAATTGCTGATGCCCGGGGTGCAACCCGCGGAACTGTGGCAGGAGTCAGGGCGCTGGGAGCAGTTCGGTCCCGAGTTGCTGCGAATGCAGGACCGGCACGAGCGGGATTTCTGCCTTGGCCCCACCCATGAAGAGGTGATCACCGATCTGGCACGACGCGAACTGCGCAGCTACAAGCAGCTGCCGGTCAATTTCTACCAGATTCAGACCAAGTTCCGGGACGAGGTACGACCGCGGTTTGGCGTCATGCGCGCCCGCGAATTCCTGATGAAGGACGCCTACTCGTTCCATCTGGATGCGGATTGCCTGGCGCGGACCTATCAGGTGATGTTCGATACCTACACCCGCATTTTCGAGCGGACCGGACTGCACTTCCGCGCCGTGCATGCCGATACCGGCAGCATCGGCGGCACCGCCTCGCATGAATTCCATGTGCTGGCGGATTCGGGTGAGGACGCGATCGCATTCTCCGACAGCGGCGACTACGCGGCCAATGTCGAGTTGGCGGAAGCCGCCGCGCCGCAGCTGGCGCGGCCGGCGCCGGCAGAGGAGATGCGCCGGGTCGACACACCTGGCGTGAAGACCATCGATGATCTGGTGCGGGACCACGACCTGCCGATCGAACGGACCGTGAAAACGCTGATCGTACACGGCAGTGAACAGCCGCTGGTGGCGCTGATCGTGCGCGGCGACCACGGCCTGAACGCGCTGAAGGCGGAGAAACTGCCATTGGTGGCCGCACCGCTGACCATGGCGGAAGACGCGGAAATCCGCGCCGCCATCGGCGCCGGCGCCGGCTCGCTGGGGCCTGTTGCGCTGCCGCTGCCGTGCGTCGTGGATCGCAGCGTTGCCGTACTTGCCGATTTCGCCGCAGGCGCCAACCAGGATGAACAGCATCTGTTCGGCATCAACTGGGATCGCGATGTGCCGCTGCCGGAAATCGCTGACCTGCGGGACGTCGTCGCCGGTGACCCCAGCCCGGATGGAACAGGCCAGCTTGCTATCGCGCGCGGCATCGAGGTGGGTCATGTGTTCCAGCTTGGCAGCAAGTACAGCGAGGCGATGGGGGCCACGGTGCTGGACGAAAATGGTCGCAGCGTGGCCATGCCGATGGGCTGCTACGGTATCGGCGTGTCCCGGATCGTGGCTGCGGCCATCGAACAGAATCACGACCAGAAGGGGATTGCCTGGCCCGCGCCGATCGCGCCGTTCGAGGTCGCCATCGTGTCAATCAACCTGCAGAAATCGGACGCGGTACGAGACGCTTCGGAGACGCTCTACCATGTATTGCGCGAGGCCGGCATTGATGCATGCTGGGATGATCGCGACCTGCGTCCCGGCGTCAAATTCGCCGATATCGAGCTGATCGGCATCCCGCATCGCATCGTGATCGGCGACCGCGGCCTCGAAAACGGCCATGTTGAATATCGCCAACGTCAGGCCGAGACATCCGAGGACTGGCCGCTGGAACGCGTTCTGGATCGCCTTCAGGAGCGACTTGCGCGATGAATCCCCGAATCTGCCTGGTCGTTCTGCTGCTCGGCATCCTGCTCCCGGGGTCGGCGACGGCCTATTCGGCGCAGCAGCAGACCAGCGAGCGTCTCTACCAGGCGATGCGGGATATCATTGCGGCCAGTCGCGACGGCGGCGATCACCGGCAGCCCGATGCCGAATGGCTGGCCGAGATGTCGGAGCGTCTGCGCAACAGGGTCCCCGAGTCCGATTACCGCGAAGCCATGCTGCAGGCGCTCTACCAGGAGGCGCGATTGGCGAACCTGGAACCGGAGCTGGTACTCGCGGTAATCGAGGTGGAAAGCAATTTCGACCGCTTCGCGTTATCCCATGCCGGCGCCAGGGGGCTGATGCAGGTGATGCCCTTCTGGCTGGAAACTCTGGGCAATGGCACCGACAACCTGTTCCGTGTGCGCACCAATCTACGCTTCGGTTGCACCATCCTCCGACATTACCTGGACCTGGAAAACGGCAACCTGACCCGCGCCCTCGCCCGCTATAACGGCAGCCTGGGGCAAACCTGGTATCCAGATCGGGTGTACCAGTCCCTGGCCGAACGCTGGCATCCCTGATCAGCCGACGCCAGGCTGTCGCCTATTCCTGCGGCGCCGGCTGCCCGGGCGCATGCAGCAAATCGCCATCGGCATCCAGTGCTGGATAGGAGTACCCGCGCCGCAGACAGAGCCGCGCCATGCGCGGGTGCAGCCATTCGAACAACAGGCGCTCGCAGGTCGCCGAATCCAGCCGTCGGCAATCAAACAGCCCGGCCTGAAGCCGCTGACGCTGTGCCTCGTAAAGAATGACTGCGGCCGCCACCGAGACATTCAGCGAGTCGGTCAGGCCCAGCATCGGAATGGTGACCACCTCGTCCGCCTGCGCCAGGCCTTCGTCCGGGACCCCCTCCAGCTCGGCCCCGAGCATCAAGGCGAACGGCCGCGTGTAGTCGAGTTCGCGGAAATCCCGGGCCCCGGGCGCCAGCGCCGTGGCGACGATGCGCAGGCCTGCCTGCCGAAGGCTGCGGCAACCGTCTGCAATCCGCGGGTTGTGATGCAGCCGGACCCGCTGCCCGACGCCGGCATGCGCCGTGCGCTTGAGTGCCGGTACCGACTGCGTGCCGAAGCCATGGACCTCCAACACACCGACCGCATCAGCGGTACGCAGCACCGCGGAAACATTGTGTTCCTTGTGGACCCCCGCCATGATCACGGTCATGTCGGGCTGACGGTGATCCAGCACCGCCTGCATCCTGCACAGTCGTTCCCGACTCACCATCCCACCTTCCCGCAATTGAGACGCGACACGCATGATACAGCGACTTCTGCTTGCCGGCTGCGGCAAGCTTGCCACCCAACTCGGACTTCGTCGGGCCGCCGCTGGCGACCGGGTTTTCGGCCTGCGGCGGCAGGCATCGTTGTTGCCTGAGCCGATTGAACCGCTGAGCGCGGATCTGGCGGACCCGGCATCCCTGCGCGCTTCGCTGCCGGCGGATCTGGACGCGGTGGTGTTTACGGCAACGCCCGGCACCTTTACCGATGCCGCCTATGAACAGGCCTACGTCCGTGGATTCGGCAATCTGCTGCAGTCGCTGGAAAACGCCGGTCAAAGCCCGGCCCGGGTGATATTCGTGTCCAGCACCTCGGTCTATGGGGATACCGGCGGGGCGTGGGTGGACGAGACCAGCGCGACGCAACCGCAGGCCTTTTCCGGCCGACGGCTGCTGCAGGCAGAGTCATTGTTGCGTCCCCTGGGAGACCGGGGCGTGATCCTGCGGCTGGGCGGGATTTACGGGCTGGGGCGGGAACGGCTGCTGAAACGCGTACGCGAAGGCCGGCCGGTAGTGGCCGACCCCCCCACGTACACCAACCGCATTCACCAGAGCGATTGCATCGCGGTGCTGGACCATCTGCTCACACTGCCCCAAGCGGCGCCGATCTACCTTGGTGTCGACGACAGGCCGTCACCGATGCATGAAGTGCTGGATTGGCTTGCGGACGAGATGGGGCTCCCGCGCCTGCCGCGACAGTGCGGAGCACCCGGCGATCAAAGGGGCAGCAACAAGCGTTGCTGCAATCGCCGCCTGCGAGGCTCCGGGTTCAGCTTCCGCTATCCGGATTTTCGCGCCGGCTACCGGGCCATGCTAGACCAGGGCCACGCCGGCCCCAATCTGTGAACTGGACAGCGTTGATTACCGGCGAGGCGGACGGTTGGTATAAAGCTGCCCTTCCCGCTTCGAGAAGTAGGCAGCGAGATCCCTCAGATCCTGGTCCGACAGGTGGTCCACCTGCTGCTGCATGATCGCGTTGTCACGGCTCCCGGTCTTGTAGTCGCGGAGCGCCTGCAGCAGGTATTCACCATGCTGGCCGTAGAGCCGGGGCCATTCCGGGTTGTTGTTGGTGGCATCCGCCGAGTGGCAGGCCATGCAGGCCAGCGACAGGTCTTCACCACGTTCGATATCGCCGCGCTCGATCGCGGCCGCGCTCCCGGCCATGCACAGGCCGGCCAGCGCCAACATTGCAGTAGAAAGTTTCATCATGATCAATCTCTCGGCTAAGCGGCCCGATCAGTCGTCGTCGCCGGCAAAGTAGGCGGCAAGATCGCGCAGATCCTGATCGGAGAGGCTGCGAACCTGCGCCTGCATCGTCGCGTGTTCGCGCTGGCCTTCCCTGTA
This sequence comes from Methylonatrum kenyense, assembly GCF_023195885.1. GTDB lineage: Bacteria > Pseudomonadota > Gammaproteobacteria > Nitrococcales > Aquisalimonadaceae > Methylonatrum > Methylonatrum kenyense. The sequence continues at coordinate 225,988 of NZ_JALPKO010000004.1, read as the reverse complement.
GGCCACCAATGACTGGTACAGATACAGCTCGTTCTGACCGCCGAGCATCGGCACGCGGTAGGACGGGTAGCTGTTGCGCGCCGACTCCACGGCATGACAGCCCATGCAGGACCAGGCGAGGCTTTCGCCACGGACCGCATCTCCCTCCTCGGCCTGGAGTGCACCGGAAGCCAGTAGAGCGCCTGAGATTGACGCCAATACGATACTCTTCAGTCTCATCACGTTCTCTCGCTGCTGCGTTGGTATCAGGCCGAGTCAGGCCGCAGCACTGGCCTAGACCGGCTTATTGACTCGCAAGCCTTGGGAGCAAGTCGATACGAAATTTTCAGGGCGTTATGGTTCCACGGATCGCCACGCCGGTAAAGACCATACCGTCCCGGTTACCCCGGTTGGCCTGTCAGGCGATCCGAAAGCCCTTTTCAGGTTGCGATGGTGCCGAAACCTCACGAACCTCCTCGACCCGGGCCTGGGATGTTCCACGCTGCAACCAGTCGTGTAATTGCTCCAGCGCCTCGGCCGGTCCGAAAGCCGTCACTTCCACGCGGCCGTCATCCAGGTTGCGGGCCACACCATCAAGCCCCAGCGACACAGCCTGCTCGCGGGTGCCGGCTCGGAACCAGACGCCCTGGACGCGGCCTGAAATGAGGAATCGGCGGCATTGAACACGCATCGATCTGGACCCGGCGACAAAAAACTTCAGAATGGCGGCTTCTAAGAAAACGCTGATTTATTCCCGCGTCTGCGCCCGAGGCCGGTTTTGGTCATCTGGCAAGGCGCGGTGCCGGTTCGGTAGTTTGAGCTACCGGGCCGGTGACGCAACACAGCCAGGGGCCAAAACCGGCCGGGCCACAGGCAAGCGAATCCGACGGTCACGCGGCGGCGTGCGACGGCGCATGCTTGCCTCCGGTAGGGCCGCATTTTTCCCGATTGCTGCGTTGCGCTGCTTGACCGCAGAATGACTGCGGCGCTGCGCAGCGCGCCTTGCCTCGGAAAAAATGCGGACTCCTACGCAGGCGTGCGAATAATTCAGCGTTTCCGTAAGCCGAGGTGCAATGATGCAATGGAAAATCTACCACAACCCACGCTGCTCGAAATCCCGCCAGGCGTTGCAGATCCTGCGCGACCGCGGCATCGAGCCGCAGATCATCGAGTACCTGAAGAACCCTCCGAGTGCCACCGAGGTGCTTGAGCTGATGGGCAAGGTCCCCGGGCCGACAAGGGACCTGCTGCGCACCGGCGACACCGCATTCCGGGAATCGGGCATTGACCCGGATTCCGCGGATACCGCAGCGCTTGCCGAGGCGGTAAGCCGCGAACCACGGCTGCTGCAACGTCCGATCGTGGTCCATGGTCAGCGTGCCGTGGTCGCCCGCCCACCGGAAGCACTGCAGTCCCTGCTGGAGGCGGAATCGTGAGTTGTCGAATCCTGGTGCTGTATTACAGTCGGACCGGCGCCACCCGGCATCTGGCGGAACAGATCGCCCGCGGTGTGGAAACGGTCGACGCGGCCCAGGCCATCTTGCGCTCGCTGCCACCGGTTTCCACCGTCTGCGAAGCAACCGCGCCGGCAGTGCCGGATGACGGGGCACCGTACGCGGCAATTGACGAACTGGCCGCCTGCGACGGTCTCGCGCTGGGTAGCCCGACCCGGTTCGGCAATATGGCGGCACCGGTCAAGCACTTCCTCGACCAAACCGGCAGCCTGTGGCTGTCCGCGGGACTGGCCGGCCGGCCGGCCTGTGCCTTCACCTCCACGGGATCCCTGCACGGCGGCCAGGAAAGCACCCTGCTGAGCATGCAACTGCCGCTGCTGCACCACGGCATGCTGGTGCTGGGGCTGCCCTACTCGGAACCGGCCCTGGCCGCCACCCGCAGTGGCGGTACGCCGTACGGAGCAAGCCATTTCGCGGGCAGCGAGGGCAAGGAACCCCATACCGAACACGAGGACGCACTCTGCCGTGCACTGGGGCGACGCCTGGCCGAGGTGGCCTGCGCGCTGAAGGCGGTTCGCCAATGACCCGGCTCTTGCATGGAATGATGCTGCTCGGCCTGCTCGGCCTGCTGTCCCTGCAGACGGCCTGGCTCACATGGCTGGCGCCCCCCCCGGAAGGCCTGACCGCACCCATGTTGCTGCTGCTCGGTGGACCACTACTGCTGCCGCTACGCGGTCTGCTGGCGGCAAGGCGTTACACCGCAGCCTGGTGCAGCCTGCTGGCCTTGCTGTATTTCGCCCATGGCGTCGCCGCGATGGGCACACCGGGAACACTGCGCATGTTGGGTGGGATCGAGGTACTCCTGAGCCTGCTGCTGTTCGCCAGCTGCCTGTTGTATGTGCGCGCCACGCGGTCCCGGGTTCAGGACAGGCCCAGCACCTGACGGACAAACGGAATGGTCAGCCGCCTCTGCGCTGCGAGTGCGGCCCGATCCAGCGTCTCCAGGAGGCCGAACAGGCTGTGACAATCACGTGGAAACCGGTTCAACAGGAAGCGGCCGACTTCGCTCGGCAACTCCAGGCCACGCTGCCGCGCCCGGTTCTGCAGGGCCGCAAGCAGGGCGTCTTCATCAAGAGGCTGCAGCCGGTAGACCAGCCCCCATTGCAGGCGGGACGTCAGATCCGGCATCAGCAGACCGAGCGCCGAAGGTGCTTGCCGGGCGGCCAACACCAGGCGACCGCCGCGCGCCCTGATGCCGTTAAACAGGTGGAATACCGCCTCTTCCCAAGCACCGTGGCCGGCGATTGCCTGCAGATCATCCAGCGCGACCAGCGTCATGGCATCCAGTCCCTCCAGCAACGCCGGCGACAGTTCGCTGGCCGCAGCGAGCGGCACATAGCTGCTGGTGCCGCCGGCCAGTTCCCGGCAAGCGGCCTGCAGAAGGTGCGTCTTGCCGGTGCCGGCGGCGCCATAGATCACCAGCGACTCGCTGTCCGAACCAAGTTCACCCCGCAACGCGGCCAGCGCATCCGAATTCGCGCCAGCAACGAACTGCTCAAGCGTGGCTTCCGGCTCCCAGCCGATTCTGAGGGCAAGTTGGCGTAGTTGATCCGCGTTGGACGAGGGCATGCAGGGTATCCGGGCGGGGGCGTTGCGTCGGAGTGTAACCGGCGCGCCGGCGGCCGTCATGCCCGGCGCAGGCCAAATCTGCTACCCTCCTCCGCCGAATTTCGCGCGGCATAGCAAACGATTTGCTTTCGAAATTGTCATCTCGGCCATGCGCGTCTGACCATAAACCATCGACAAAACGAGGAAACCGCATGAAGCAACGCCACATTCTGCAGAGCCTGATGCTGCTGCTCTTGCTGGCATCGGTAGGCAAGGTCTCGGCCGATGTCCTTGTCCTGGACAACGGCGACCGGATCACCGGCACGTTCATCAAGGCCGATGGCAGCACCGTGGAATTTCGCCCGGAGCAGGCAAGCGACTCGGTGAATATCCGCTGGGATCGCGTGGTCGGCCTGGAAACCGACCGCACCCTTTACGTCCGGCTTGAGGACGGCAGCAAGCTCGTGGGCCAGGCGGTGGAAAGCGATGACGGCCGGCTGCGACTCATGAGTGGCCAATTGGCAGAACCCGCCAGCGTCGAATTCAGCGCCATCGAGGGCGCCAATACCAGTCCGACACCGGCCGTGCGCACCAGCGGCAATATCGCGTTCGGCGGCAGCCTGACCCGCGGCAACACGCGCACCGAGGCCTACAACATCAACGCTGATTTCGAGGCACGCACCGATGTCAATCGTCTGCGCCTGTTCGCCGAGGGCGCCCGCGCCAAGGAAGATGGCGATCTGTCGCGCGAAAGCGCGCGCGGCGGCATGCGGTACGACCACTTCGTCAGCAAACGGCTATACCTCAACAGCAACCTGAGCCTGGCCACCGATCGCTTTCGTGATCTGAAACTGCGGACCATCGTCGGTGCCGGTCTCGGTTATCAGTTCTTCGACACGCCGCAACGGGTGCTGTCCGCCGAACTCGGCCTCTCCTACGTCAACGAGGAGTTTCGCGAGGCCAGCAACGAGAGTCGCGCCGCAGGCCGCTGGGCAGTGGACTACCAGGAACGCCTGCTCGGTAGCCGACTGCGCTTCTTCCACAATCAGGAAGGTTTCCAGGGGCTGGAAGAGTCGCGGGATCTGCTGGTCCTGACCCGTACCGGGCTGCGCTTTCCGCTGGTGCTGGGGATGACCGGCACCGCCCAGGTCAATGTCGATTACGACCGGGATCCACCGGCCGGCAACACCACCACCGACACCGCCTATCTGTTGACCGTTGGCTACAGCTGGTAGGTCGCGCGATAAAGCCCCGGCCATCAAACACGGCCGGGGCTTATTAGGGGTTGAAAACGGGCCGCACCGCGGCTGCGGCGCGGCCGTCACCGGAGCCTGAACCGCAGATCTGGGCGCTGCTCGCGCTCCGCCGGCATCCGGTCCTCGGCCACCTCTTCGCGCTCCAGCCGCCGGACATCGGCCAGCTCCCGCGCCAGACCGTCACGGTCAAGGCTGGTGCTGACCCGGAACTCCACGCTGTCCGCATTCACCTGATCCGGCTCGACGCGACCGACACCGCGACGACCCTCGATGGCGCGCTGGACCCAGGCATAATCGCTGAGGCTTCCTATTCCCCGCACCTGAACCCGGTAGATATCCGCCTCCGCACCAACACCGACGGCGGCCAGCTCACGGGTCATCCGACGAGCCATAGCGGCAATGCCTGAATCCACGACCTCGGCCGGCGTCTCTCCCTGGACGCTGAGTTCCTGCGTATCGCCGTTGCGAAACAGGATCCACCGTCCCTGCCAGGCACTGCCGCGCTGGTCCAGCCGGCCAACGATGACCGTGTCCGCCTCGTAGCGGGCCGAGGCCTCCAGGATGGGCTCGCGGAACCCTCCCCAGAGGTCGGAGGAATCCATGGCCCGCTGGTCTTCAAGATCCATCAGCGGCAGCGTCAACGGCAGGCCGTGACGTTCGCCGGCCCGACGCAGGGCCTGCTGTCCATCCACCAGCACATCACCGCCGGCAATCTGGCGTTCTCCCCGATGCTCGACCACCAGCCAGCTGACGGCGGGTCGCCGATCAGCGCCGGCCCAGACGGGAATGCCAGCCTCCTGCATCGCCTCTTCCAGCATCTCGCCGTCAAAGCGCAGCCGCAGCCGCTCGCGCTGCTCGCCGTCGCGCTCCACCGGCTCGCCATAATCGAACTGCTGCAGGTAACGGGAGGACTCACCGATGATCGAGGACGCACCCGAGGCGGAGGCGGCATCCTCGCGTCCGGACAACCGTTCCATCAACTCGGCCAGGCCCTGCCGGACCCCCTGCTGGCGGGCTTCCTCGGACTGGTCCTCGACCAGAACTTCCACCTGATACAGGCCGTTTGCCATCGCGGTGGGCGCCAAAACGGCCAGGGCAATGAGCCCCAGCCAGACCCTGATCTTCCGCATTTACACTACCCTCCGCCGTGTGCAGCAAGGCCGCTTTCGGGAATGCCGCCCTGTCCGGTACTATACGTGCCCGCTCGCGCGCCGCGGCGGGGGGAAGCGCCCGGCCTGGCGGACCGGCGCTCCATCACCCGGATACTCACACAGCCATGCTGTGCTCCGCCAGCACACGGGGGTTCCGTTGAGCGATTCAAGCCAGTCCCGCAACGGCGGTCTGACCTATCGCGGCGCCGGTGTCGACATCGACGCCGGCAACGCCCTGGTCGAGCGCATCAAGCCGTTCGTCAAACGCACCCACCGCCCGGAGGTGATGGGCGGGCTAGGCGGCTTCGGCGGCCTGTTCCGGCTGCCCGTAGGCCGCTACCGCAGCCCGATACTGGTGTCCGGTACCGACGGGGTTGGCACCAAACTCAAACTGGCGATCGAAACCGGCCGGCACGATGGCATCGGCGTCGACCTGGTCGCCATGTGCGTCAACGATATTCTGGTTTGCGGCGCCGAACCGCTGTTTTTCCTGGACTACTACGCCACCGGCCAGCTGGACGTGGACGTCGCCGCCAGCGTCGTGCAGGGCATTGCCCGCGGCTGCGAGCAGGCCGGCGCCGCACTGATCGGCGGTGAAACCGCTGAGATGCCCGGCATGTACAGCGAGGGCCATTACGACCTGGCCGGCTTCTGCGTCGGCGTGGTCGATGAGGACGATCTGATTGACGGCTCGCGGGTCAGCGCCGGCGACGCCCTGATCGGCATTGCATCCAGCGGCCCCCACTCCAATGGGTATTCACTGATTCGTCGCGTGCTCGACCATAGCGGCGCGTCTCTGGATCAGCATGTGGATGATCGGCCACTGGCCGATGCCCTGATGGCGCCAACCCGCATTTACGTGCGCGCGGTGCAGACACTGCTGGACCGCGTCAGCGTAAACGCGATGGCGCACATCACCGGCGGCGGTCTGCCCGAGAACCTGCCGCGCGTGCTACCTGAGAACATGGCGGCGGAGCTCCACCTCAGCAGCTGGCATCAGCCGGCCGTGTTCCGGTGGCTGCAGGCGGCCGGCAACATCAGCGATGCGGAGATGCTGCGCACCTTCAACTGCGGTGTCGGCATGGTGCTCTGCGTGTCGCAGGATGAAGTCGACGCCGCCATTCGCAGCCTGCACGAATCCGGCGAGTCGGCCTGGCAGATCGGCCGCATCGTCAAGGCGCAGGACCGGCAACCGCGCGTCCGCATGCTGAGCGCGGACTGAAGCCGACGCAGCGATGCGTGCAGTCGTCCTGATTTCGGGCCGCGGCAGCAACCTGCAGGCCCTGCTTGCCGCCCAGCGCGGCGGCGAACTCGGCGTCAAGATCGTCGGCGTGATCAGCAGCCGCGATGACGCCCCTGGTCTGCGCCGTGCTGCGGCCGCCGGTTGCCGGGTCGCCGTGGTCGACGCCACCCGTTATCCGGGCCGCGCGGCGTTCGATGCCGCACTGAGCGAACAGATCGACGCCTGGCAGGCCGACCTGGTGCTGCTCGCCGGGTTTCTGCGGATCTTCACCGATGATTTCGTGATCCGCTATCAGAACCGCATGCTGAACATTCATCCCTCACTGCTGCCGGCACTGCGCGGCCTGCACACACACCGACGGGCAATCGCCGAAGGCCACACGGAACACGGCTGCAGTGTGCATGCGGTAACGCCGGAACTCGATGGCGGGCCGGTCATTCTGCAGGCGCGGGTGGCGGTGCGGGCCGAAGATGACGAACAGACGCTGGCGGAGCGGGTGCTACGCCAGGAACACCGGATCTACCCCCATGTGGTGCGCTGGTTCGCCGACGGCCGGCTGCAACTGAATCCCGATTCGGTGATCCTGGACGGCAAACCATTGGCCAGGCCGCTCCAGGTTCGCGCCGGGGACCCACTGCCCGACTGAAACGGTCTCAGGAGCGGGGCAATGTCACCCCGCGCTGGCCCATGTACTTCCCGGCCCGGTCCTTGTAGGACGTTTCACAGACCTCGTCGGACTCGAAGAACAGCATCTGGGCAACACCCTCGTTGGCGTAGATCTTTGCCGGCAACGGCGTGGTGTTGGAGAACTCCAGCGTCACATGGCCTTCCCATTCCGGCTCCAGCGGCGTGACGTTGACGATGATTCCACATCGGGCGTAGGTGGACTTGCCCAGGCAGACCGTCAGCACGCTGCGCGGAATCCGGAAGTACTCCACGGTGCTGGCCAGCGCGAAGGAATTGGGCGGGATGATGCAGACGTCATTCTGCACGTCGACGAAACTGTTCTCGTCGAAGTTCTTCGGATCCACCACCGCCGAATTGATATTGGTGAAGATCTTGAACTCCCGAGAGCAGCGCACATCGTAGCCATAGCTCGACGTACCGTAGGAAATGATCCGGCCCTGGTCGGTCTCCCGGACCTGTCCGGGTTCGAACGGCTCGATCATGCCTTCCTGCTCCGCCATGCGGCGAATCCAGCGATCCGATTTGATGCTCATCTGCCCCGGTCCACCCCTGCGTTGTTCGCCGAAAAGCCGGGATTCTACAGACCAATCAGCGCAATACACAGCCTGATCGACGGTTTCTCCCGCCGCAGGTCCGCCCCGGGCTGGACGGCCCGCCATGGCACGCGGCACGATAGCCGACCGCATCCCGCGCACACGACGGCAGCAATCGATCGAGGTCCCCGCCATGAGCCAGATCGGCACCCCAATGACCGACACCGCGACCCGAGTGCTGCTTCTTGGCAGCGGCGAGCTGGGCAAGGAAGTGGCCATCGAACTGCAGCGGCTCGGCGTCGAGGTCATCGCTGCCGACCGCTACGCGGACGCGCCGGCCATGCAAGTCTCGCACCGCTGCCATGTGGTCTCGATGCTGGACGGCGAGGCGCTGCGACGCGTGGTCGAACAGGAGCGGCCGCACCTGATCGTGCCCGAGGTGGAGGCCATCGCCACGGCAACGCTGATCGAGCTTGAAGCCGAGGGATACCGCGTTATCCCGACGGCGCGGGCGACACGGCTGACCATGGACCGGGAAGGGATCCGGCGACTGGCCGCCGAGGAGCTCGGCTTGCCGACCTCGCCGTATCGCTTTGCCGAAACCGTGACCGACTATGAGGCGGCGGTGAGCGAGATCGGCCTGCCCTGCCTGGTCAAACCGGTGATGAGTTCCTCGGGCAAGGGCCAGTCGCTGGTCCGGGACCCCGAAGATATCGAGCCGGCCTGGCGCTATGCGCAGGAAGGCGGTCGCAGTGGTGCCGGCCGCGTCATCGTCGAGGGTTTCGTGGATTTCGACTATGAAATCACGCTGCTGACCGTGCGTCATGTCGGTGGCACCAGCTTCTGCGAGCCGATCGGGCATCGACAGGAGGACGGCGATTACCGCGAGTCCTGGCAGCCCCAGGCAATGAGCGACGGTGCACGCCGCGAAGCGGAACGGATCGCCCGCGCCGTGACCGACAACCTCGGCGGCTACGGCCTGTTCGGTGTCGAGCTGTTCATCAAGGGAGACCAGGTCTGGTTCAGCGAAGTCTCGCCACGGCCGCATGACACGGGACTGGTTACCCTGCTGTCACAGGATCTTTCGGAATTCGCCCTGCATGCCCGCGCGATACTCGGGTTGCCGGTGCCGGTCATCCGCCAGCACGGTGCCAGCGCGTCCTGCGTGATTCTGGTCGAGGGGGATTCCGACAGCGCCGTATTTTCCGGGCTGGAGCAGGCCCTGCAGGCGCCCGACACGGAACTGCGCCTGTTCGGCAAGCCCGAGGTCCGCGGGCGCCGACGCATGGGCGTTGTCATTGCCCGCGACGACAGCGTCGATGCCGCACGGAGCAAGGCCTGCGCGGCAGTCTCCGCCATCCAGGTCACGTTATGATGGGGGGGTCGGCATCCCCAGGGAGGCGAGCCGTCGATGGCCGAGACACCGCCGCGAAAACGACTACCGCCCAAACCCGAACCGCCGGACCCCGCGGACTGCTGCGGCGGCGGCTGCGATCCCTGCATCCTGGAACTTCATGACGAGCAACTCGAGCGCTGGGAGGAACGGGTGCAGCGGCTGCGAACGGCCGCCGCACGCGGTGAGATCACTCTGCTCGACGAATGAAATAACACTGGTGGATGCGCTGGTTACGGGCGAAATCCTTCGGGATCGACCAGGCCGTGCGATCCTCGACGGTCAGTCCTGACAACGCCTCCCGATCCAGTCGGAAGCGGCGACGATTGGTGGAAAAGATCAGCGTGCCGTCGGTGGCCAGGCGTGCCATCGCAGCCCGGATCAGGTCCACATGGTCGCGCTGGATGTCCAGCGTCCCGTCCATACGCTTGGAGTTGGAGAAGCTGGGCGGGTCCAGGAAAATCAGGTCGTATTCACCCTGATCCTGTTGCAGCCAGTCCCGACAGTCGGCACGAATGATCTCGTGCGCCGGCGTCGCCATGCCGTTCAGTTCCAGGTTGCGCTGCAACCAGTCCAGGTAGGTCCGCGACATGTCCACGCTGACGCTGCGGCTGGCGCCGCCAACTGCAGCGTGTACCGTCGCGGCGCCGGTGTAACAGAACAGGTTCAGCAGGCGCTTGCCATTGGCCTGCCCACCCAGCCAGTGCCTGACCGGGCGGTGGTCCAGGAACAGGCCGGTATCCAGGTAGTCGGTCAGGTTCACCAGCAGGCGGCAGTTGCCTTCGGTGACCTCGAGCCAGCGCCCTTCACTGGCCTGGCGCCGATACTGGCTGTCACCGCGCTGCCGGCTGCGAACCTTGTAGACCAGACGCTGGGCCGGCACATCAAGCGCGCCGGGTAACGCGGCCAGTGCCGCCCGCAAACGGGTCTGCGACTGGCGCGCGTCCACGGTCGATGGTGCCTGGTATTCCTGCACGTGCAACCAGTCGCCGCCACGGCTGCCGTACACATCCACCGCCAGCGCGAATTCCGGGATATCGGCATCGTAGAGCCGGTAGTTGGTCACTCCATGCCGCTTCAACCAGCTGGACAATTGTCGGCGATTCTTGCGCAGGCGGTTGACCAGCGGTTCAGCGGCGGCGTTCTGCTCCGAGCCGCCCTCGTCCGCGATCAGGAACCGTTCCAGACGACAGCGGATCGGCCCGTTGAAGACCTTCCAGGAGCGATCCGGCCGCAGGCCGATCTCCGCCTCGGCACCAGTCAGCAACACCGCCTGCCAACCAGCAAAACGGCTGCGCAGTACGTCGCCGATACGGGCGTACAGGGGCACCAGTTCGCGGTTCTGCGCCAGACGCTCGCCGTAGGGCGGATTCATCGCGACCAGACCGGGGCGATGCCGTTCGGACGGTGCCAGTTCATCCAACTCCCGGCGCTCCACATGCACATGACCGGCGAGTCCCGCCCGGCGCACATTGTCCAGCGCCTGCCGCACCGCGCGCGGATCGTGATCCGTGGCAACCAGCACCGGCAGCCGCTGCATGCCCTGTTCCTGGCGCTCCAGGGCCTCGTCCAGCAGGCCCTTCCAGCAGGTGTCGTCGTGCTGACGCCAGCCATGCAGGCCGTAACGCACCCGCAGCAGGCCCGGGGCCACATCGGCCGCCATCCAGGCCGCTTCGATGGCCAGCGTCCCGGAGCCGCAAAACGGATCGTAGAAACTGCCTCCCGCCGCGGCGATCGCCGGCCAGTCGCCGCGCACCAATACGGCCGCTGCCAGATTCTCCTTGAGCGGCGCCGCCGTCCCCGGTTCGCGGTATCCCCGCCGGTGCAGGCTGTCACCCGACAAATCCAGTGAGATGGTGCCCTGCTCACCGGCCAGGTGCAGGTGCAGGCGGCAGTCCGGCGTCTCCAGGTTCACGGTCGGCCGGGAACCGGCAGCCTCGCGTATCTGGTCGACGATGGCGTCCTTTGCCTTCTGCGCCGCAAAGCGGCTATGACCGATGGCCGGGCGAACGCCGGTAACGTCAATCGCCAGACTGCCGTCGGCCGCCAGATGCTCGAGCCAGGTCACCGTCCGGAGCCCCTGGTACAGGGCCTCCGGATCCGGCGCGGGAAAGGTTGCCAGGGGCAACAGCACACGATTGCCGATACGCGACCAGAGGCAAACCCGGTAGGCCTGCTCCAGCGTCAGGGAACAGCTGACACCGCCGCGTTGCTGCCGGGGCTCGGCGATACCGAGCTGGCGCAGCTCGTCAGACAGCAACGGCTCCAGTCCTGCCGGGGCCGTGACAAAAATTTCATGGCTTGCGTGCAATGGCTCGCGATTCCGTAAGTAAAACGGCCGGTCGTCGGCAGTGACCGGCCGCGCTGGAGAATCATGCTGTCGGGCAGGCTATCTCGGATCCATGACCGCATCCCAGTCCCGCCGGATGCTGGCTGCATCGGGCTCCACATCCGGATCATCCTGGTAGACGGCGGCACCCGATCCCGCAACGTACGCCGCCAGCGACTGGTTGACCAGCCGCTGCAATGCCGCCTGATACGCGGCCACCGCGACCCCCCGATCCTGCCGGTAGCGGCCGCTGAGCGAGCCGTCGTAATCGAGCTCCAGATTCACCTCGAAGCGGATGGAATCGCCCTCGCGGCTGCCGTGCCCGACCGTGTAGATGTACGCGGCATCATGGGCTGCCTGATACAAGGTTTCACCGTCCTGGTCGAGAATCCTGACCGTGTACTGGTCCCGGTCACCGGAACGATCCGTCCGCAATTCCAGGCTGATTTCGGCATCCGGCAACGGCCGATAGGTATCGACGATTTCCTGCAGGCCTCCATCGAAGACGGCACTGGGGTGGGGCTGCGCGAGCCCGGCGCGGTACCGCGACTCCATGACCAGCACGATCAGTACGATCAGCACCGCCACCGCCACGCCGATACCAATCCACATACTCCGCCGGATCGGACGCTCGAATTCCTCTGCCTCCGCCCGCGTCAGGGGGATATCCGGACGATCATCCTTGCTAGTCATTCGCGTACTCTCCCAATCGTCAATCAGTGTTCCCTTCAGAAAAGGGTGCCACAGTCCGGGGGACCTCACATCCGTGAGATCGGTTCACCCGGTGCCGCGAAGCCACCGCAAACCTCCTCGACCAGCGCCGCCGCGGCCAGCGTCAGCCTGTCACCGAATCGCGGCCCCACGACCTGGATGCCCACCGGCAAGCCGTTCCCGTCCTGACCTGCCGGCACCACGGTGGCGGGCAGGTAGGGCAGGCCGGCAAGCCCACACCATAACGATAGGTCAGAATAAGGCCGTTCCACACCAGCAACGGACACCAGCCGATCCAGGGGCGGACGGTCGAGGTCATGGGCGAACGCCGGCACCGGCGCCACCGGACACAGCAACACATCCCACTCGTCGAAGAATGCCTGCCAGCGCGCCGCGAGTTGCAGACGCTGCTCATGCAGCCGTTGCCAGCGACGATGGCTCATGGCGGCACTGCGATAGAACCGGACCCGGTCCGAATCATCGGCTCCGCTGCCGGGCAGTTGCCGCCCTTCGCGAATCTCGGCCTGGGTCAACCCACCACTCATGGCCGCAGCCAGCAGACTGTAGAACAACTCATGCGCGGCGCTGAGATCGACACTGGCCGGCCGCGCCGCCGAATCCACCCTGGCCCCGGCTTCAAGCAAGCTGCTTACCACCCGGTCAAGGCCCTCACGCACCCCGGCTGCCAGCGGAAAGCCGGCCTGCTCGGACCAGACCGCGATTCGCCAGTCGCCGGCGCGACGGGCCTCGGGTTGCGGCAGCGTCAATGACCAGGCTCGGCATTCCGGCTCGTCCGGGCCTGCCAACAGCTCGAGCGCCAGCGCCAGGTCTTCCACCGAACGCGCCATCGGACCGGCGACGGCAAGGTCCGTTCGCGCCAGGGTCCCGGGCGGCCCGGGTATATGGCCGCGCATCGGCACCAGGCCATGGGTCGGCTTGTGCCCACAAACACCGCAGAAATGCGCCGGCAACCGTATCGAACCACCGATATCGCTGCCCAGCTCCAACGGTGTCAGGGCGGCGGCCAGGGCCGCCGCCGAACCACCGGATGAGCCGCCGCTGGTGCGCTCCATATCCCAGGGGTTGTTGGTGCGGCCGAACAGCGGATTGTCACACTGCAGGTCGCCGGCCAGCTCGGCGGTGTTGGTCTTGCCCAGAACAATCGCGCCGGCCGCACGCAGCCTGGCCACGGCGACCGCATCCTCTGCCGGCATGTAATCCGCGTAATCGGGGCTCCCGGCCGTCGTCCGCAGCCCGGCGGTGGCGAAGGTGTCCTTGATGGTGATGGGCAGGCCATGCAGCGCGCCCCAGCGGCGGCCGCGGGCGCGGTCCGCGTCGGCTGCCCCCGCCCGGGCAAACGCCCGCTCCGCATCCAGCGTGACCACGGCATTCAGTGCCGGGTTGCGCTCCTCGATCCTTGCCAGCAGCTGCTGCACCAGTTCACGGGAACTGAACAGCCGGGATTCCAGTCCCTGCAGCAATCGCGTGGCGCTCCAGTGATGCATGTTCGGGCTCCTTGCCGACGACTCGGCTCAACGGCCGATGCGTTACCATGCGCGCTTCCGACTCCCCATCCCGCAAACGAGGTCGCTCATGGCCGGACAGACCGGAGGCAAGCCTGCGCGCAACGGTCCGCCGTTGCTGGACGGTAGCACCGTCTTTTTCGTCCTGCTGGCCCTGGGTGCGGGTCTCGCCGTGCTGCTGTTGCGCGGCGCTGATGCGTTCAATACGGCATTGGCCGATGGGCTGGGCCTGTTGCTGCTGATCATGCCCATCGTGGTCGCGGCGGTCCTGGTTGGCGCCTATGTCCAGGCCATGGTGCCACGCGAGGCCATGGAGCGCTGGCTGGGCGGAAGCAGCGGCATGCGCGGCCTGCTTTTGGCCACCGCAGCCGGTTCGCTGACCCCCGGCGGTCCGTTCGCGGCCTTTCCGCTGGTGCTGGCCCTGTACCGTTCTGGAGCGGCGGTTCCGGTCTGCGTCACCTACCTCACCTCCTGGTCGGTGCTGGGAATCAACCGCGCCCTGGTCTGGGAACTGCCGCTACTGGGCCCGGAATTCACGCTGACCCGATTGCTGGTGTCGTTGCCGCTGCCGTTGATCGCCGGACTGCTGACCCGCGGTCTGCTGCACCGCTTTTCCAGGACCGTGACGTGATCAGCGCCTACGTCACCCTGGCCGTGCTGTTGCTGGGTCTGGCGCTGTGGCGCCAGACCCAGCCCGACCCCGGTCATCGACAGATCGCCGCTGGCGGCTGGCGCCAGATGCGGCCGCTGCTGGTGCGTATCCCGATCGCGCTGATCGCCGGCAGCTTCCTCGCCATGCTGGTGCCCAGGGAACTGGTGGCGAGCTCCCTGGGCGACGGCTCCGGGCTGCAGGGTATCCTGCTGGCCACGCTGCTGGGCGCGGTGATGCCTGGCGGCCCGATGATCACCTTCCCGATTGCGCTGGCCCTGATCAGCGCTGGCACCGGGACTGCACAGATGGTGACCCTGATCACGGCCTGGTCGGTATTGGCCCTGCATCGGGTCATTGCCTTCGAGCTTCCGGCACTGGGCTGGCGCCTGACCGGAATCCGCTTGTTGGCCTGCCTGATCCTGGCACCGATTGCCGGCCTGCTTGCCATGCTGATCGGTGCTGCCCGGACATGAGCCGCACTGGCTCCGCGACCACCGAAGAGCTGAGCCGGAACAACCTGGCAGCAACGCTGTTTCGCATGACCTGGCCCATGCTGTTCGGCGTCGTTGCCTTGCTCGGCGTGCAACTGGTGGACGCAGCCTTCATCGCCCGCCTGGGTGTGGAGCCGCTTGCCGCCTTCGGTTTCACCCAGCCGATCCAGCAGCTGTTGATCGGCGCGCAGGTTGGCCTGGGCATCGCCACCACGGCCCTGGTCGGCCGGGCCCTGGGTGCCGGTCGGCATCAGGATGCCCGCTGCATCAGCCTGCTGGTGGTGTTGCTTGGGGCCGCCTTCATCGCAGCGGTCTGCATTCTGCTCTGGCTGAGTCAGGCCCTGCTGCTCACCGCGATGGGCGCCGAAGCCGAGCTGCTGCCGCTGATTCGCGCCTATTGGGCACCGTGGCTGTTGAGCGCCTGGTTTGGCGGACTGCTGTATTTCGGTTACTCACTATGCCGGGCCCGCGGCGAAAGCGGCCTGCCAGGATTGCTGATGGTCGTGACCAGCCTGATCAACCTGGTGCTCGACCCGCTGTTTATCTTCTCCTTCGGCTGGGGCCTGCCGGGTGCCGCCTGGGCCACGGTGGCGGCCTTCGCCAGTGGAACCGTCTGCGTCTACTGGCATGTCTGGTTGCGCCACTGGCTGAGTCGGGATTTCAGCTCGTTCCCGCTAACCCGGGCGTTGCGGGATCTGGGCGCGATCACCGGCCCGGCAACCCTCGGCCAGTTGGCCCCCGGACTGGCCGCCGCGCTGGCGACCGGCCTGGTGGCCTATCACGGCGGTGCCGCCGTTGCGGCCTGGGGGGTCGGCACCCGTCTGGAGTTCTTTTCCATGGTGGTGGTGCTGGCCCTGACGATGTCCTTGCCGCCGATCGTCAGTCGCTTCTACGGCGCCGGGGAGATCACACGGATAAGGCAGGTCGTACGCCTGGCGGTCGGTTTCGTCCTTGCCTGGCAACTCGCCGTGGGGCTGCTGCTGTTCCTCGGTTCCGGGTTCCTGTCCGGGTTTCTCAGCAGCGATGGGGCGGTCAGCGACATCCTGCGGGACTATCTGCTGCGGGTGCCTCTCAGCTATGCGGCCCTGGGCGTGTGCATGCTGATGGTCTCGGTCTGCAATGCCCTGGGCATGCCCTTGCAGGCCCTGCTGATCTCGCTGCTGCGTCTGTTCCTGTTCTATCTTCCGGCGCTCTGGCTGTTCAGCCACCTTGCCGGCATGACCGGTCTGCTGACCGGCGCCATGCTGGGCAACATCGCTGCGGGCATCAGCGCCTGGCTGCTTTATCAGCATGCCATGCGCTGGCTTGCGGGCAGACACTGAATCACTGGCGATAGACCCAGGCCAGGACCGCATCCTGCACCGCCCTACCCGGCCCCCAGTGCACGTTCTCGCCATTCACCAGCACGACCACGGTGTAGTCTTCGTCGCTGCGGCTGCGCACATAGCCGGCCACCGCCGAGACGTGATTCAGCGAGCCGGTTTTCAGATGCATGCGACCTCGCTCCGGTCCATCACTGAACCGCCGCCGCATGGTGCCATCAAGTCCGGACAAGGCCAGCGACGAGCGGAATTCCGCGCTGAACGGGCTGCTCTGGGCCACGCGCAGGATCTGCGCGACCTGGCGTGCAGTGAAGCGGTTATTACGGGACAAGCCGGCGGCATTGTCCATCACCATGCCCTCGGTGCTGACCCCCTTGTCGGCGAAGAAATCGATGATCGCCTGGTTACCGCCGTCAACGGTCGCCGGCTCACCATGCACCTTGGCCGCAACCGCCAACTTGAAGTGACGGGTCATGACATTGTTGCTGAACTTGTTGGCAGGCCGAATCAGTTCGGCCAGCGGGGGTGAGCGGTGGGTATAGAGCGGGCGCTGACTGCCTGACCAGATATCCCGCCGCCAGCCACCGCGGAACTCACCGCCCCACTGGCGCCACAGTCCGGAGAAGACCTGGTGGGTGAAATCCTCCGGCTCCATCGCAACCCGCAGCAGATCAAAGCCGCGACAGCCTCCGGGATGCTGCCCATCCAGGCTGACTTCCAGGTCACCGGACCTGCGATAGGACATGCCCTGGTGCGCACCACATCCGCCGGATGCCGGACGCAGGCGATTGTTGATCCGAAGCTCCGGCAGGGGCGGATCGGTTGACACCCGGGCCTGGCCATTTGCCTGGCCATCGATCTGGAAACGGACCACGTTGAAATTCACCAGCAGGGCATGGGGTGTCTGGTTGTACGCCCGGTCCGGTCGGTCATCGAAGGCCCCGGGGTCTTCCGGCTCGAGCGCGAAATGACTGGTATCCAGGATCAGATCACCGGTGATCCGCTCGACACCGGCCCTGCGAATTCCGCCGAGCAGCTTCCAGAATTCCTCGGTCACCAGGTACGGATCACCAGTCCCCCGCAGCCAGATATTGCCGTCCAGCACGCCGTCCCGGGGCTCGTCCTCGGCGAACACATCGGTCCGCCAGGTGTGCGTCGGGCCGAGGATTTCGAGTGCCGCGAAGGTCACCGGCAGCTTGGTGACCGAGGCCGGGTTCCTTGGACGGTCCGGCGCCAGCTCAAGAACGGTCTCGCCGTCACTGGCGCGCTGTACCAGCACGCTGACCTGTCCGGCACCCAGCTGATGGCGGTTCAACACCTGTTGCACCGATTCCGGCATTGCCGCCGCCAGCCATGACGGCAACATCAGAAGGACCAGCAAAAGGATCAGTGAACGACTCATGAGGACGCGCAGCTCCGGAGGCGGAATAAACCAGCGTTCCCTTAATTAACAGCCGCCGCCGCCCGCGGCAAGGGTGCCGACACGGCAACACAGGGGTTACACTCTGGCCCTTATTCAGGCAGTGCCGGCAATCGCCGGCCATCGCGTCCGCCCTTGCCGTGAGGAACCGTTCTGAGTCGTTACTTCGTCAACCATTACGGGGAACTGGTACATCGGCCCGACGATCAGCCGATCACCGATCGCCATGGCGTGCACTGCGCGCTCTGGCATGACGATGCCGTGTTGCTGGTCCGCGCGCCCCGTGCCAACTGGCTGGAACTTCCCGGCGGCGGCATCGAGCGAGGCGAGACAACCGAGGCAGCGCTGCAACGGGAGCTGCGTGAAGAAGCTGGCGTGGACCTGCCGGCGACCTCGTTGAACGGTGCCGACCGAATTCAGTTCCAGAGCCACTATTACGCCACGGGCCATCGGCAGTACTGGCGTTACCGGCAGACCTTCTGCCTGATTCAGGTGGACCAGGCCCCGCCCCTGGGTGCCCCCATCGAGGCCGGGCATGAACGCATCTGGCTGCGCCTGATGGACCTGCACCGACAGAGAATCCATCACGTCCATCGCGCCGGGCTGGACCAGCTATTGAAACTGATGCGCTGATGGATCGATGGACCCGGATTCTCGCCCTCTGCCTTGTGTTCCCGGCTCCGGACTTCCAGACTAGGACAGCAGTAAAGGCCGCGAGGTCCGCGCAATAACGGCACGCCGCACCCCCGCACGTGCGGTGTCAACCAGAGAAAAGCAGAAGAGGAGATGTGGCATGAGTGCCATTTTCGTATTGCTGTCCGGCCTCGCGGCCATGGCTCTGGGCTACTTCGTCTACTCCAAGTTCATTGCCGAGCGCATCTTTCAGCTGGACCCGGATTTTCGTACGCCGGCCCACGAACTCGAGGACGGCGTCGATTATGTGCCGACCAACAAGTTCATTCTCTGGGGACACCATTTCACCTCGGTGGCCGGTGCGGCCCCGATCATCGGGCCGGCGATCGCCGTCATCTGGGGCTGGGGACCGGCCTTCGCCTGGGTCATCCTCGGCACCATCTTCTTTGCCGGCGTGCATGACGCGGGTGCCATCTGGGCCAGCGTCCGACACAAGGCGCGCTCCATCGGTGCCGTCACCGGCGACGTCGTCGGGCCCCGTGCCCGGGCGCTGTTCATGATCGTGATCTTCCTGGTGCTGCTGATGGTCAATGCGGTGTTTGCCGTCGCCATCTCCGGCCTGCTGGTCAACAATCCGTCGGCGGTCGTCCCGGCATGGGGCGCGATTGTGGTGGCGCTGATCATCGGCCAGATGATCTACCGTTTCCGCATCAATCTGTTGGCCGTCTCGATCATCGGCGTGGTGGCGCTCTATGCGCTGATCGGTATCGGTCCGAGCGTACCGGTGGAACTGCCGGAATCCGTGCTTGGCCTGCCGGCTAACAGCCAGTGGATCATCCTGCTATTCCTGTACGCGGCCATCGCCTCGCTGCTGCCGGTCTGGGTACTGCTGCAACCACGGGACTACATCAACGGCCTGCAGCTGTTCATCGGCCTCGGCCTGGTCTATGCCGCGATCCTGCTGTCCAATCCGAGCATCGTCGCACCGGCCTTCAATACCGATGTACCGGCAGGCACCCCATCGTTGATCCCGCTGTTGTTCGTGACCATTGCCTGCGGTGCCATCTCAGGCTTCCACGGACTGGTTTCGTCGGGCACCACCTCGAAGCAGATCAGTAACGAGAAGGACGTCCGCTTCGTCGGTTACTTCGGTGCCGTCGGCGAGGGCTGCCTGGCCCTTGCTGCCATTCTCGTGACCACGGCCGGCTTCGCGACGCTGGGTGAATGGCGGGAAATCTACGGCGCCTTCGGTGACGGTGGCGTCAATGCCTTTGTAACCGGTGGTGCCAACATCGTCGCCGCCGGAACCGGACTCTCCGAGGCGGTTGCCGTCACCCTGCTGACCGTCATGGCCGTGCTGTTCGCCGGCACCACGATGGACACTGGTGTGCGCCTGCAGCGCTACATCATGCAGGAGTGGGGCACCATCTATAATCTGCCGATCCTGAAGAACCTGCCTTTCGCCACGGTGCTTGCCGTCGGCGCCTGCCTGGCGCTGGCTTTCGGTGCCGGTGGCGTGGATGGCACGGGCGGCATGCTGCTGTGGCCGCTGTTCGGCACCACCAACCAGCTCCTGGCCGGGCTGACCCTGCTGGTCATGACCGTGATCATCGTGCGCCTGGGCCGCAGCATGTGGTTCACGCTGATTCCGCTGTCGTTCCTGCTGTTCATGACCACACTGGCCCTGCTGGTGCAGTTGAAGACGTTCTACGACGCGGGCAACTGGTTCCTGTTCTTCCTGGATATCCTGATCCTGGTTGCCGCGGTCATGGTCCTGCTGGAAGCCGTTGGCGTCCTTCGCAAGCACCTGCGCAACGCCGCGGCAACATCCTGAGGCTTGCGCGATGGCGTCCGATGAGCGACATGGTGAATCCGATGGCTGGCGCCAATGGCTTCGTCGTGCCAGCTACTATGCGGAAGAGCTGTATTTCGGACGCTATCGCTCGACCATTGCACGGGCCCGCCGCGACGAGGAAGACCTGTTCATGCTGCTGGTCTACTCGGAGATGATGGGCGTGCCGAATCCGGCCAGCTACTACACGATGGAACTGCAGCCGCTGTTGCTGGAACGCTTCCATGACTGGCATCGGCGGATGGGCATGGAGCGCTCACCGCTGGATCACTTCCGCTGCTGCTGAAGTGGGCCCGGGCACGCTGCAGAAGCTGCTGGAACGCCGGATCGTCTTCGTTGGCGGCAAGGGCGGGGTCGGCAAGACCTCGGTCGCCAGCGCACTCGC
The DNA here is from genome assembly GCF_023195885.1 of Methylonatrum kenyense. Taxonomy (GTDB): domain Bacteria; phylum Pseudomonadota; class Gammaproteobacteria; order Nitrococcales; family Aquisalimonadaceae; genus Methylonatrum; species Methylonatrum kenyense. Next base: position 205,366 of record NZ_JALPKO010000004.1, on the reverse strand, counting down.
GGTGCTCGCGGCGCGGCGCGGCCTGCGCGTGCTGGTCATCTCCACCGACCCCGCACATTCCCTGGGTGACGCGGTGGACCGGCCGATCGGCAACCGCATTACCGGGATAACCGCCGGTGTCTGGGGCCTGGAAATCGATCCGGATGAACAGGCCCGCGATCACATTCGTGCGGTCAGTGAGCACATGAAGCAACTGGCGGCGCCCGACATGCATGCCGAACTGGATCGGCAGATGGCACTGGCAGCGCATTCGCCCGGTGCCGCCGAGGCCGCACTGCTGGAACGGGTCGCCCGCCTGATCCTGGAGCAGCGGGACAACTACGACCTGCTGATTTTCGATACCGCGCCAACCGGCCACACGCTGCGGTTACTGTCCCTGCCGGAGGCCATGGCCGCCTGGACCGACGGTCTGATTTCGCACAATCGCCGCTCGGAACAACTGGGCAAGGTGCTGAAGCACCTGACGCCCGAAGGCATGCGCGCCGAGGTGCCAACGCCGTTCGACGAACCCGACACCGATCCGTTCGCCGGCATGGAAACCCGGACCCGTCGCATTGCCGAAACCCTGCTGGAACGGCGCCGCCTGTTTCATCGCACGCGTCGCCTGCTGACCAATCCGGCCGAAACCGCGTTCGTGTTCGTGCTGACCCCGGAGCGGCTTCCCATCGTCGAGACACGGCGCGCAGTCGATGCCTTGCGGCAGTTCGATATTCCGGTGCTGGGGGCAATCGTCAACCGGGTCCTGCCCGAGGCCGCTGACGGCGACTTTCTGCGTCGACGCAAACAGCAGGAAGCGGTTTACCTGCAGGCCATCGCGGATGACCTACGCGGGCTGGACGCGATTCACCTGCCAATGCTGGAAACGGATATCGGCGGGCTGGAACAACTCGACGAACTGGCCGATGCGCTGGCCAGCGCGGGACTGACTTGAAACAGGCTCAACCGCGATGGATGGGCCTGTTCAAACAGGAACGGTTTCGGTGACGACGTAGCGCCCAGATCAACCCTTTTCGGCGAGCACGTCAGGTGCCGGCATGACCCGCTCGATATCTTCGACCTCCACGTCCGGGTAGTGGCTGGTCACCGTCTCGCGTACGGCGTCCACCTGGTGCGCCTCGACATCGACCAGCATCAGCACCTTGCCCTCCTGCAACGCCTGCTCGCAGTCGGCAATCTGCTTGCGGTCCATGCCGGCACCCACAAGGGTGGCTGACCAGCCGCCGAAGGTCGCACCGGCGGCCGTCATCGCGGCCACGGCACCACCGCCGACCGCCACACCGACGCCCGGCAGGGCAACGGCACCCAGGCCAGCGAGCAAGCCCACCGTACCGCCAACCGCCGTGCCACGTTTCAGCGCCGGCAACAAGTCTGACTGCTCGGTCAGGCTGGCCTCGGGCAAATCCTCCATCGGCACATCCTGACGCGCGACCAGATGCAGATCCCGGTCCTGGTAGCCGTTGCGACGGAACGCGTCGACCAGTTCACGGGCATCGTCGATTCCGGGCAGCAGAAAATAGATTCGGCGCATCAATAACCTCTTTGCAGTTGCGCATGGTATTCGGTCCAACGAGCAGGAGCACAAAACGTTCCAACTCCTAGTGTCGGGAGGTGGCGTCGCCTTGCGGGCTGTTCAAGGGTCACCTATCGTTCCGGAGCGAAAATGCACGGATCAGGGAGTCAGGGAATGGGAATTGAAACGGGGTTTTTCGGCATCATCGTGGCGACCTTGCGCTCATGACGATGATCGTTGATGAACCGGTACTTTACTCGGGGTCCCTGGCAAAGTACCGAGCGGCCTTTTTTAGGATGTCGCGCTCCTCCTCGGTACGCCGCAGCTGGGCGCACAACTTGAGGATCTCGCTCTTCGCCACCATCAGCTCCGCCGCGTGTTGGTCACTGCGGTCCGGCTTGACCGCTGACCCACTTGTAAAGGCTGTGGGCCGAGACACCGAGCCGCTCGGAGACGTCGGCCACGGAATAACCGCGATCGACAATCTGACGGACTGCCTCTTCCTTGAATTCGGGGCTGTAACGTTGGGTGCTCATGGACTTCCTACTATGCTCGAATCATAGTGCCGGAGTGTCCTCTGCACCGGGGGAAGTCCAAGGCTTCTTGGAAGCGTCCGTAAAACTGGGGGCGAACCCGATAGCACTACACCAGCCAACACGACTGCAGGCCATGAAATTATGGTAGAAAACCATCCATATCTCCCCGTCAGACATGTGCGCAATCACACGAGACCCGGTAGCTAGACTAATCTGCCGCCGGACTCGTTTGTTCTTGACCCTTTTCAAAGAGCGCGAGGATGCCTCCAATAAGGGCAAGCACCATGAAAAGCGCTACCAATGTGCCCCCGAGTACAGCACCGAATATTGATGCAATAATCAGCAGCACTCCAGGCGCCTTTGACTTCGCGCCCATACAAACAGCACCGAGTATAACGACCAGAAACGAGAAGATAACCCCGCCCCATCCCAACCCAACCACAGTGGCGGCACCTTCAGCCTCAAAAGCGCTACCCATGCCTCCAACGAAGAGCGTTGTAAATGCTGCAAATATTCCAAAAATACCAGCTATGAGAGCGATAATTCCGCCTGCCTTTCTCATTTTATTACTCCTTATTTTCGAAACGGTGTCAATCGACTTGAACGTAACCGCTGGACCAAAACCCCCAATACCTTATTGTTTTCAGTCTTCCGCGAAAATCTAAAACATCTCCCCGACTGAAACCCATAACCTTCTCTTCTCTTGCGTCATCATAGAAAAGAATTGCGCGATTACCGTCAGGCAATTCACATGTAACCTCAAAAGCGGCGTCTGATATCTCGGACACCCAGCTGGTGTTGGAGACTTCCGAAATAACGCATACCCCATAAACCCAATGCCCCCAATCATTACCTTCCCTCCAACGACCCCTCTGCGCCTCTGTTAAGTCAGAAAAATTTGAGATTAGTTTCCTAAGTGCGACGTACTCGACATTTTCGGTATCGTCTGCCACTTCCCCATCATTAGAACTCTCTTGTGCCAGACTTTCCGCACTGTGTAATTCTTTGGAAGAATCTGGAATCAAGGTGACGGCGAAAAAAAAACAAAAAATCGCTGAACCGAAGTACACTAGAGAAGATTGCAGGCGCCCCTTCAGACCTACCCAACCTGGGTTCGCTAGCCCAACAAGTCCCAAAACGGCAAGCACTAACATACCGAGGACAAATGCAATCACGAACAATTCGCCCATCGACTAATCTCCTTTGGCATTATCTAGCATAAGGCTCGCCATTAGGGAAATGCTGATTTATTTCGGCCTTGCGGTTGAACTTCCTGTCCCGAGTTGAGATATCATGACTATGACAGAAAACCGAGAGCGTTCCACCTATGCAATTGAGCGTCTCCGATTTAGTGGAATATCCGGCCCGGAGCGGTGACACCGTGGGATGCACTGCTCACGGAACTCAACTGTTCCTACCCCAGTGGCGAAGGGCGTGGCCGCCCACCGATCTGACTGGCCAGAATGTTGCCGATGCACGTCGCGGAACAAGCGCAAGGCGTTGCCGCAGAACGCGGCCGGGCGGGCGCCCGGGTCGAACATCCTTCCATGTGCTCAAAAACCTCATGAAAGTCTTGGGCCACGTAATCGCTTAACCTCCCGTTTTTCCGATTTCGGCGTATTTGTAGATTTCTACAATATGGCGACAAAGGAAAGCGGACGCTCCCAGCACTCTGTGGTCGCCACTATGCATGGATCAGTACGCCGCCCCCGGACGATCAATCGTCGGGCGCGTCGGTGATCGCCCCAAGCGAGGCGGACGTAACCGTGCGGGCATACTTGGCCAGCACGCCACGAGGGTAGCGCGGCTCCGGCGCAACCCAGGCGTCGCGGCGGCGCTGCAGCTCCGCATCATCGACATGCAACACGATCTGGTCCTGCTCGGCATCGATGGTGATCCGGTCGCCGTCTTCCACCAGCGCCAGCGGGCCGCCGTCCATCGCCTCCGGGCTGATATGACCGACCACGAAACCGTGGCTGCCGCCTGAGAAGCGACCGTCGGTGATCAAAGCCACATCCTGGCCCAGACCACGGCCCATGATCGCGGAGGTTGGCGCCAGCATCTCGCGCATGCCGGGACCGCCCTTCGGTCCTTCGTAACGAATCACGATCACATCGCCCGCAACCACGGTGCCATCGAGGATGGCATCCAGTGCCTGCTCCTCGGAATGGAACACCCGGGCACTGCCCGAGAATTGCGTGCCCTCCTTGCCGGTGATCTTGGCCACCGCGCCGTCCGGCGCCAGATTGCCGCGCAGGATGCGCAGATGGCTTTCCGCCTTGATCGGCTTGTCCAGGGGGCGAATGATGTCCTGATCGGGGCCATAGGGCGCGACGGCGGCCAGGTTCTCGGCCAGGGTTGCACCGGTCACGGTCATGCAGCTGCCGTGCAGCAGGCCGGCGTCGAGCAGCATCTTCATCATCGGCTGAATGCCGCCAATGGCCACCAGCTCCGACATCATGTAGCGGCCGCTCGGCCGCAGGTCCGCGAGGACCGGCACGCGCTTGCCGATTTCCACGAAATCATTCAGCGACAGCGGCACGCCAGCGGTGTCCGCCATGGCCAGCAGATGCAGTACGGCATTGGTCGAGCCGCCCAGCGCGATGACCACGGTAATGGCGTTCTCGAAGGCCTCGCGGGTCATGATGTCGCGCGGCAGGATGCCCTTGTCGGCCAGCGCAAGTACCGCTGCGCCGGCGCGCCGGCAATCCTCGGCCTTGGCCTCGCTGATCGCATCCTGGGCCGAGCTGCCGGGCAGGCTCATGCCCAGCGCCTCGATGGCCGAGGCCATGGTGTTGGCCGTGTACATACCGCCACAGGAACCCGGCCCCGGGATCGCCGTGCGCTCCACCTCGCCAAGTTGCACCTCGGAGATGCTGCCCTTGGCATGCGCGCCCACCGCCTCGAACACCGAGACGATGTCGGTGCGATTCGCACCCGGGCGAATCGTGCCACCGTAGACGAACACCGCAGGCCGGTTCAGCCGTGCCAGGGCGATCAGGCAACCAGGCATGTTCTTGTCGCAGCCACCGATGGCCACCAGCCCATCGAAACCCTGGCAACCGGCCACGGTCTCGATGGAGTCGGCAATCACCTCGCGCGAGACCAGCGAATACTTCATCGCCTCGGCGCCATTGGAAATGCCGTCCGAGATAGTGATGGTGTTGAAGATCACGCCCTTGCCGCCGGCTTCATCGACGCCGGCCGCGGCAATATCCGCCAGTTTGTTGATGTGCATATTGCACGGCGTGACCATGCTCCAGGTGGAGGCAATACCCACCTGCATCTTCTTGAAGTCGTCATCGCCGAAACCGACGGCACGCAACATGGCCCGCCCCGGGGCCTTGCGCGGTCCATCCACCAGTTGACTGGAGTACTGCCGTTTCTTGTCGTTACCCATGATGTGCTGCTCTCGTCACTGAATTGCGGCGCTACGCCGCGGCCAGCCGGCAATGATACCCGCAGAGGCTGAACGGGTCGAAATGTGCGAAATACATCGTTCCCGGCGGCGTCAGGCCTCGCCGGTCTGGCTGTCCATGGCACGATCCACCTGGTCACGTACGCCGGACGGGTCGCGCACGCCGCGGAATTCAACCTCTGCCGCCGCCGACCCGGCCGAGTAGAACAGCAAATCGCCGATATTGAAGATCCGCTGGAACAGGGTCTGATTCAGTTCGACGCTGCGGATATCCCGAATGCGGACGCTTTGCTGATTCCGCGAGACAATCCCGTAATGCCGGGACACGCGGCTGTCGTCGATCTCGTACTTCCAGGCGTAGTGGCGATACAACAACAGCAGCAGGCTGCCCAGCATGGCCAGCCAGAGGCCGGCCGCCAGAATCCGCTCCCCCGGTTCGCCGCCAAATCCGGGAGTCGTCGCCAGGGCCAGCAGCAGCAGGAAGGCGACGACGATCATCAGCATCCATTGCCCGCGCCAGGCCGGGCGGTCCGAATAACGCATGGGATTCCTCGCTTAGTTAACCGCGTAACAGCTTGCCACATCGGGCCACTTGTCACGGCGCATCACCTGGTAGTGGTGCCAGAAATCCCGGTCGATGGCCCGCAGGCTGGCCGCCGTACCCTCCCGGCGATACCGACCGAGATGTCCGGGGCCGCCGTTGTAGGCAGCGTAGGTGGCACGCACCAGGTTGGTCATGCCGCCGGGCTGCAGATGCTCTTCCCGGCGCAGGGCGTAATCGACGAAGTAATAATCCAGGATGTCGGCTCCGGCGCTGACGTTGTAGGCAACATCGTTCGCCAGGCGATTCACGTCGTAAAGGCCCCGCCAGACCCGGGCATGGACCTGCATCATGCCCAGTGCGCCCACCGGGGAAGTCATCACCCGTGGGTTTTCCGGTGAGCCGGTGTACTGCCGCCAGCAGGACTCCTTCCAGGCCGTGGCCCGTATCAACGGATCGATCATGTGACGGAACACCGGCGGGATGCGGCTGCCGCCGCCGATCCGACGCTGGGCCTCTTCATCCAGCAACGTCGCCACCAGACCCAGGTACTCATCCAGTTCCGAGAGCCTTGCCACGCGGCCACGCAGGGCCTCGGCGGCCGAGCGGTCCGCCGCGACAGCGGTGCGAATCAGCTGCAGGCGTGGCCATGAGGACGAAGCGGACTCGTCATCCAGAGGAATATCGCGGAGCGGCGGAAACAGCCGTCGCATCTGCGGGTCGACGTCCAGCGGAAGCGGCGTGAATCGTGCCGGCGCCTCGTCGGCCAGCAGCAGTCGCGCCAGGCGCCGCAATCCGTCGCGAGTGATTTCGAAGCCATACTCCGGACCCAGCGCATCCAGCGCCCGGATGGCGTCACTGCCGGCCATGAACGCGGCAATGCGCAACTCGTCGTCGGGTAGCAGACCCGCGTCTTCCATCGCCAGCAGATGGGGACGCAGGCGATCCCAGCTGCCGACGAACAAATTGCGGACCGGATCCGGTTCCGACCCGTCATCCTCGCCGACCAGGGCCTCGGCGATGGCGTGGCGGGAATCCAGCAGCACCGCGAACAGATCCCGTTGCATGGCGGGCTGCTCGACGAACGAGGCGAAATACAGGATCACCACCGTGAGGAATCCATCCAGCTCGTCTTCGAGCCGCTGCCATTCGAGCAACTCCTCTTCATCCAGCGGCGGTTCGGCGATGGCCCCGGCAGGCGGCCGAACGCGCAGTGCCAGCGAAGCCTCTAGCCCGTCGTCATGGAGCTGGACATCCGCCAGACGGGCACGATCGACAAGCGACTCCTGATCAACGCCGGCGCTGAGGTCGGCCAGCAAGCGGTCCAGCGCGTCCAGTGATGGACGCAGGTCGATACGCAGCTGGCCAAGTCTTGGCACCACCAGCGAGTCCACCAGATAACTCGCTGTCCGGGTCAGTAAGGTGTCGGTACCGTCCGGGCGCCGGAGCTCGGTGCGACTGGGCCGGAAGGCAACCGCGAGTCCGGCCTCGACAACCGCCGGTTCCAGGTCGACCTGCACCCGGCCATGCCACTCGCCGTTGCCGATGCAGCGTCCGAAGACCTCGGTTCCGATCCGCGCCCGGGTCGCGAAGCTGGCCTGCAAACCGCCTTCCCCCGGCGTCAGTTGCATGTCGGAGAGCCGGGTCCAGTTGCAGCCGTCCTGGCGCAGCGTTACCTGGCCGGACGCATCCATGCCCAGATCCCGCGCCAGCAGTTTCTCCAGCATCGGCGGGCTCAGGTCCAGGGGTACGGTCAGTGTCTCTTCCGCCGTGATCACGGTGGCGAACAGCGACAGGCAGATGGCGGCAACCGAGGTTCGAAACAATCGCATGGGCCGGAGATTCCATGAGGACGCAACCGCAGTATGCGCCGCCCGCCGCTCGACGAAAAGAAATGTTGCATCGCAGCAATCGATGCGCTATGCTGCAACGCATCATTCACCGATACCGCAAGGAGGTATCAGATGAGCACCGATGTGAACAAGATGTTTGAACAGCAGCTCGAGCAGTTGACCGGCCCGGCCCGCAAGTTTGCCGAACTGGCACTGGATCACGCCCAGAAAGTATCGGCCTTCCAGACCGAAGTGGCCCGGGACTACATCCTGATGGGCGTCGGTTATGCCAAGGAAGCGGCTGCCATCGACAGCCCGCAGAGCCTGCAGAAGTGGTTGGGTGGGCGCGGCGATGCCGTGCAGACCGTTGGCAAGCGGGTTGGCGACGACGTCCAGACCCTGCTGGGCTTCGGCCGTGACTACGCGGAACAGACCAGCAAGCTGAGCCGCGAACAGATCGAGACGGTCAGCAAGGCCATCGACCGCGCTGCCTGATCCGACCCCCAGGAAATCCGAAGCCGGCCCGCGGGCCGGCTTTTTTGTCGGTTCCCGCCAGGAAAACAATCACCCCGGAAGCCTGGGTTATTTGGTAACACCCGCCCCGATCACGGTTCCTACGCCTGATTGGAGCCATTCCTCAGTAAATCCCGGCATCGGGCTGCACCGCTCCGGGACACCGCCAGGAAATGCCTCGGAAAGCAGCGAGGCTGCTTGCCTGCCCGGTCCGCAAAGACCCGCACGGCCTCATATGCGTTGTGAAAAAACAACGAAAAACCCCCAACGGCTTTCATTTGTTCTGTTAATTTTTAATTTTTCCTTTCATAACAAATAGGCATTTTTCCTTATTTGACGCGGCATACAGCCGAGAAAAACATCTTCGAAAAATTGACAAAATGCCGGATAGCGGCGATCTTTCCAGTGTCGTTGCATTTCACCAACAAACCCGGCCGACACTGACGCAGGTGTCGCGAAACTCCAACAAACGATTGGAGGCAACGCCGGAACAAGCGAAATGCAATGCGTACGTGGGACCGTGCCTGATCAAAGGTCCCGTCACGGCCTCCTCCGTCGCCACTCAGGGCAGACACCAGAAGACCAAGGGATTCGACGGAACGAGGCCAGCGATGCACCAAGAAGAAGCTTGCGCGGCTACCCCTCGCCGCCCGGGCACGCGATTTCAGATAACGGAGGAAGAACCGTGAGCAGAAAAATCCTGACTGGAAAAACTGCCGGGACCGCACTCGGCCTGGTGGCAGGCTTGATGATGGCGCAGAACGCGGCCGCAGTGGAACTCGGCACGTTCAACGACACCACCTTCTCCATAGGTGGCTACGTCAAGGCCGACGCCATGTTCACCGACCGCACCAACCGCGCGCTGAACGACGCCAATGAGTCCTTCCTCGTGCCGGCGCTGATTCCGCTGGAAGGCGCACAGGACGCAGACAACGTGACCCGCTACAGCGTCCGCGAGTCGCGCATCAACTTCGGCACCAGCACTCCAAGCCGGCTAGGCGAGGTGCGCACCTTCATCGAGATGGATTTCCTCGAAGAACGCGACCTGGCCCGCTCGCGGCTGGTCGGCAACACCACGCCGCGCCTGCGCCACGCGTTTGTCTCCGTCGGCCCCTGGCTGGTGGGTCAGACCTGGGGCACCTTCTACGATGTGTCCTCGCTGCCCGAGGCACTGGACTTCATTGGCCCGGTGGGCACCGTCTTCAACCGCAACCTGCAGGTGCGCTACACCCACGACATGGGTATGGGCAACAACATGATGTTTGCCCTCGAGCAGCCGTTCACGACTCTCGTTGCCGAAGACGCCCTCGGAACACAAACTTCTGTCGGAATTGACGAGGACGGCAACCCCATCGTGACGGAATCTGCTGTGATTGCAGAAGGCGGCGCGTTGCGCTCCGGCCGTGATGACCGCTTCCCGGACATCGTCGCCCGCTATAACACCAGCGGCGACTGGGGCAACGGCTCGCTGGCGGTGATGGCGCGGAACATCCGGGCCGATCGCAGCAGCTCCACCGACGCCGGTGCCGACATCGACGACGACAAGTGGGGTGCCGCGGCCAGCCTGAGCGCCAACGTCAAGACCGTGGGCAAGGACACCCTCAAGTTCCAGTTCAACGTCGGCAACGCCCTGGGCCGTTACATCTCGCTGAATGCCTTCCCCGACGCCTTCGTCGATGAGAACGGCCGGCTGGATCTGGTCACCGTCACCGGCGGCTTCGTTGGTTACCAGCGCTGGTGGACCGACCGCACCCGTAGCAGCCTGATCTACAGCTATGTCGAGGCGGACAACCCGAGCAGCGCGCCTGACGCGGCGAACAAGTCGATCCAGTCGGTACACGTGAACCTGATCCATTCGCCGATCTCGAACCTGGACGTGGGCATCGAGTATCTCTGGGCCGAGCGCAACATCGAAGGCCGCGTGGCCCGTGCGGATGGTCGCTCCGGCAGGGTCGGCTCCGGTGACATGAACCGGGTGCAGGTCTCGGCCAAGTACAGCTTCTGATCTCGGGTTTCAGAAGCGCATGAAAAAGGCGCCTTCGGGCGCCTTTTTTTAATCCGCGAACCAGGGCGCCCCAGAATCAGAATCGGTAACGCGTGCCTATGCCGACAACATTGGAGCCGCCACTGGCCCCGCCGTACAGGCCAAACACCGCGGAGCGGTGATGCAGCCGTGTGAACACATCGAAATTCTGCGTCCCGGGCACGGTGACGCTGACCTCGACCAGCAGGTAGTTCAGCAGCCGCTGGGTGCCCTTGCGCTGCTCGGAAACCGGTGAATTGGTGGCATAGGACTGGCCCTCACCGAAGGCGAAACTGGTGTCCAGGTAGTTGTCCCAGGGGAATCTGGTCCAGCGGGCGACGATGACACCGACGAATTCCCAGTGATCCTGGTCACCGCTGTGGCGCCCGGCCTGCACCTCCGCCTCCCAGCGCAGGTGCTCCCAACTGGTGCCAAGATGCCAGCCGAAACCACCGGAATAGTATTCCGAGTCCTCGAACGAGGCTTCAAGCCGGGTCAGGATACGCACCATGCGGTCGCGGCTCAGCCGACCGGCATAGGCGAACACCCAGCGCTCGCGATCCGGCCCGGCCCATTCGTGGGACGAACCGGAATCGGCTATGGCGGACTGGGTCGGCAGGACCAGGGCAATGCCCAACAACAGAGAAGACAAAAGCGGACGGATTTTCATTCTTGTTCCAGGAAGCGTGTAATTGAACCGGGGGCGTGGCGACTCCGGCGCAGGCGCGGACACCCAAAAGCATTTTTATGGCGGCGAATCATAGCAGCATGTTTCCGCCGACCCCCACAAGCACGTCGACGGCACCCAGCGGTCGCAAAGGACAAGCAGGAACAACACGGGAACCTGCCCATGACGATGCAATGCTCCGTTCACCCTGCCCGCCCCCTGCTGCTCTGCCTGTTGCTTGTCGTATTTCCCGCCTGGACAGGCACCGAGGGGGTCTGCCCGGATCCGGGTACCTGGGCGGTGGCCGGCGAGAACGGCCAGTTCAGCACCAGCGACTTGCTGGACCGTTACCATTCGGCGCAGGTGATTCTGCTCGGTGAAACGCATGACCGGATCCAGGATCATCGCTGGCAGTTGCACCTGCTGGCGGCCCTGCATGGCCGCCACCCGGAGATGAGCATTGGTTTCGAGATGTTGCCGCGACGCAGTCAGGCGAGCCTGGATGCCTGGATCCGCGGCGAACTCGACGAGGAGGAACTGCTAAAGGAGAGCAACTGGTTCGAAGTCTGGGGACACGCCTCGTCCCTCTACATGCCGCTGTTCCAGTTCGCCCGCATGCACCGGATCCCGAGCTATGCGCTGAACGTGGACCGGGACACTGTCAGCCGAATCGGCCGCAGCGGCTGGGAGGCCTTGCCGGATGACGAGCGCGAGCACGTCGGTCCGGCGGCAGAGCCGCCAGCAGACTATGTCGATGAAATGCGGGAGGTGCTTGCCAGTCATCCCCTGCCCGACGATGCCGAACCGGAAGACTTTCTGGATCAATTCGTGCGCTCGCAGACGGTCTGGGACCGCGCCATGGCCGAGAAGCTTGCCGAGGCCACAAAACGCCACGACGGGCCAGCGATCGGTATCGTCGGTCGCGGCCACGCCGAATACGGGCATGGCATCCCGCATCAGCTCGAGGACCTGGGTATCGATCAGGTTGTGGTCCTGCTACCCCATCGGCAGGGCCAGGCCTGTCTGGCGGAATCACCGTACCCGGCCGACGCCCTGTTCGGCATCGCGACCGGTAGTCACGACGGCAGGGTCTCGCCACCGCGGCTGGGGGCCTCTGTCAGCGCGGAAGCCGAAGGCCTGCTGGTGACCGAAGTCAGCAGCGACGGCCCGGCGGACCGTGCCGGGCTCCGGGCGGACGATATTCTGGTGAAGGCCGGTGGACGAACGCTGGCAAGTCGCGACGACCTGCTGGCGCTACTCGATCAGCAACGCCCCGGCAGCGCGCTTGCCATGGAAATCCTGCGCAATGGCCAACCGCGGGACCTGCTGGTGGAATTCTAAACCGCCCCACCCTGGTGCCTACGCACTATTCGCGTGCGCCGTTCCAAGGCGATGATCCGCCTGAAACGCCACGGCGTTTACCATGGTGACACCCTGCGACCCATCACCGACTTGCAATCCCCCATTGACCGCATGCCATGTTCGGCAACGGTTTTTCATAACAACTCGATGCCGTAGCATGGTGCCACACGCAATCCGGGATTGGCCGCGATACACGGGCCTACCAGGAGGGACGCAGAATGATTCGACTTCGCACAGGCGCCCTGGGACTGGCATTACTAATGCTTCCAGTGGCTCAGGGCACCAGCCAGGAAATGCAGCCACAGGCCGAGCCGCCGGCTACACCGGGTGAGGCGGCACCGGGCGGCGAGGCACAGCCCGCCCCGCCACCGCAGGGCCGGCAACCCGAAGCCCAGCCCCAGCAGCCCGAAGCAGGCGTTCCGCAGGAACCGCCGGCGGCGGGTCAGGCAGGTCAGCAGCCGGCGCAGCCGGCGGAACCCGCACAGCCCGTGCCGGGGCAGGATCAACCGGCGCAGCCGGCACAGCCTGGCGAACCGGCTCAACCGAGCCCGCAGGCGCCGGCAGGGCCGCCGGCCTCGGCCGAGGAACGGGCCCCCGCTGCTGATGAACAGCAGTTGCCGGAAATGGGACCGGATGATTCGCAATTGGCGCCGTCACGGCCGGAAACCGCCACCGGGGAAGGCCGTGGTCGGCAGCCGATGCCGGGCGAACAGTTGCGCGGCGACCAGGCGGGACCGAGTGTCATGCCGAACCAGCCGTCGGATGAACAGCAGCAGCCACAGCAACCGGGTGGCCAGGGCGGCCAACAGGGTGCTCAGCCGCTGCCCGGCCAGAATCCCGGACGTACGCCCGGGGCGGGTGGCACTCCCGGGGAAGGGGGCCATGGCGCACCGCCGGGTTTGTAATTGAGACAAGAGAGTCGTTGAAAGAAAAAGCCGGGCCTGATGCCCGGCTTTTTTCGCCTTCCGAAAACCCCTGCTCAGCAACGACCTTTCTTTGCCTGTCCCGGCGGGCAGAAACCCGAGCGGCCACGCGGCCCCTGCTGATAGTAATGATGATGGTTTTCCTGGTAACGGCCACCGCGATGATAGCGGTCATCGTAACGGCGCTCCTGGTAACGCCGATCCCGGGCGTCACGCGTACTGATTGCCGAGCCGGTGGCACCGCCCAGGCCGCCACCAAGAATCGCTCCCTCGCGACCACCAAGTTCCGAACCCAGATAGCCGCCCAGTGCACCGCCAATGCCGCCACCGATCGCGGCCCGGGTGCTCTGGTCGTAGGCGCTCGCCGTCATCGGAGCCACCAGAGAGGCCGTCAGCATCATTCCAAGAAGCATATTGCGGAACATGGTTCTTCCCTCCTTGCGCCTGTTAATCATGACTCGGGATCGAGCTTGCCGGAGGGCAACTGAACGGCGACTGAACCGGAAACCGTCCGTCAAAAAAACCGGCTGCCACGATGACAGCCGGTTTTCGCTAAACAGCAGGCGCGGGATCGAGACCGCGCTCGCCTGGTACTAATTGTCGTTGAGGCGGGCCACCCACTCGTCCATGACAGGACCCATGGTCTCGTCCCAGCCTGCTGCCTGGTAGAGGCTCAACATGGCATTGGGCATGTCACCCACGGCAATGCCGGCAATGATGATCTTGCAGTGCTCGGCCAGCATGCCGCGCAGATGATCGGTGTCCTCGCGCCCGGACGGTACGGTTTCCTGCGCCGGCAGCATGCAGACCTCATCGGCGGCCTCGGCACTGGATTGCATGACTTCCAGGAAAGCCGTCTCGCGGGTCTCGTCTTCCGGCGCGGAACGGGCTGCGGAAAGCACCTGCGGCGGCAAATCGCCCTCGATTCCGGTCACTGCCGCACGGACCGCCGTTTCGTCCAGTGCCTTCATCGCCTCGGTGAAGTCCAGCGCAAACAGCGCGAACACCGTCAGCCAGGCCTGCGCCTGCTGGTTCTCACCGGCACCGGTTTCCGCCATCTTCTGCATCAAGGCCGCCACCAGATCGTTGCCGATCTCCTCGTGCTGCGCCTTGCGCTCGGACGCCAGTTCTTCAAGGCGTTGAAGCGTGTCGTTGTCGATTTCGTCGTTGCCGGCAGCCTGGCGCAGCCGCTGGTTGAACTGGGCATACGTCTGGTCGCTGCTGTCAGACGACATGCTGTAAACAAGCACTTCGTCCAGCGCATAAACGTCGATCTTGCCGTCCTCGCGCGCCACGTTCATTGCCGCTTCAAGTTCGGCATCGAGCACGTCGTAACGGGCGTTGATAAACTCCTCCAGGCCGTCGGCGTCCTCCGGAACCTGCTCCGGCCAGTCCGCCTGCAAAGGCAGGACGGCCATCGCGAGAGCGGCGGTCATGCTGCAGATCAGTGTCCGCATGCGTGAGCTCTTGGAATTCTGCACGGTGTCACCCCGTTTTGGTCGCTGAATAAAATGTAGGCGGGCCAGGGAGATCCTGACGCTTTCCACGTCGGCGCCCGGAGCCCGTCTGTTCCACGGGTACGGCGCGTTGCCGGTTCGGTAGCTTAAGCGACCGGACTGTCATCGCAACCCCATCCGGGGCCGAAACCAGGCGATGCCTCCCGGCAGGACGGCGCTGACTCAAAGACAAATCAGCCGGCCCTTGCCTGTGTCTTGCGGACAGCGTTTCCGGGCCCGGGTTCACAGGCAGCACGCAACCCCGGCCCCGACCAGCGGGGCCATCAACCCGATTGCGGCGGAGCGCCGCCTGACACCAGAATGGCGGCGGCGCGGCTGGCGCGCCTCGCACATGCAGTGATGAAGCCGATGACCCACATACCGCACCATGGAAATCGCTGGCTGGATACCCTGGAAAGACTGGGAAACCGCCTGCCGGAACCGGTCAGCCTGTTCGCGATCGCCCTGCTGCTGGTGATGCTGCTGTCACAGATCGGTGCCTGGCTGCACTGGTCTGCGCTCACACCGGAAGGCGAAACCATGCAGGTGCAGAGCCTGCTCTCGGCCGATGGCAGCTGGTGGCTGTTGCGGCACATGGTGGAGAATTTCGTCCTCTTCCCGCCGCTCGGCATCGTGCTGGTGGCGATGTTCGGCATCGGCCTGGCCGAACGCTCCGGGCTGCTGGCAGCAGTCCTCGAACGCGGTCTGCGCGGTGCTCCACAGCGACTGCTGACGCCCACCGTGCTGTTTCTCGGCATCTGTTCCTCGCTGACCGTGGATGCCGGATACGTGGTCCTGCCGCCGCTGGCCGCGGCCCTGTACTACATGGCGGGCCGGCCGCCCCTGGTGGGGCTTGCCGCCGCCTTTGCCGGGGTTTCGGCGGGCTACAGCGCCAATATCGTCCTCACCGCGCTGGATCCGTTGCTGGCCGGCCTGAGCCAGAGTGCCGCCCGGATCATTGCCCCCGAATGGCAGGTGGCCGTCACCGCGAACTGGTATTTCGCCGCCGTCTCGGCGGTCGTGCTGACCCTGGTTGGCTGGTGGCTCACCGCGCGTTTCGTCGAACCGCGCCAGCAACACACCGTGAACGACCAGGCCGCACCCGCAGAACAGACATCCGGCACCGGCGACAAGCCGGTCCGCGGCCTGCGCGCCGCCGGACTGACGCTACTGGTCACGCTGTTCGTCCTGGCACTGCTGATCCTGGTCCCCGGCGCACCACTGCACGGTGATGGTGAACAGTTCGCCCGCTGGATCGAGGTCATGGTACCGATCCTGTTCCTGACCTTTCTCGGAACCGGCCTGGCCTACGGTATCGGGGCGGGCACCGTTCGCAACGACCGCGACATCGCCGAGATGCTCAGTGACACGGTGCGCGGGCTGGCCCCGTACATCGTCCTGGCCTTCGTTGCCGCGCAATTCATCGAGGCCTTCCGCTACAGTCAACTCGGACTCCTACTGGCGATCCACGGTGGTGAACTGCTGGCCGCCCTCGCGGCACCCGCGCCGGTCCTGGTGACCGCCTTCATCACCCTGGTGATCCTGGCCAATCTGCTGATGGGGTCCGCCTCGGCCAAGTACGCGCTGCTGGCGCCGGTGTTCGTGCCCATGCTGATGCAGGCCGGCCTGAGCCCGGAACTGACCCAGGCTGCCTACCGGGTGGGAGACTCGGTCAGCAACGTGATCACGCCGCTGAATCCGTACTGGGTCATCATTCTCGCCTTTGCCCAGCGCTGGCAGCGCAATGCCGGAATCGGCACCCTGCTGGCCCTGATGCTGCCCTACGCCATCGGCTTCGCCGTGTTCTGGAGCCTGCTGCTGGCGGTTTGGGCGGCGACGGGTCTGCCGCTGGGGCCGGGCGGCGGCATCAGCTATCCCTGATTTCCTATACTTGTGGCCAGGCGTCCCGCTGCGGGATCGAGTCAGGGCGCCTGGAAGAAATCGGTCTGGCGGCAGATCCATCCTGCCGAACGCCCGGAGCGCGTGTCGCTGGGGGAGGGGTTGGCATGGTATCCGGCTCTGACGAACTGGACAGGCAGCAGCGGCAATCGATGCCGAACTTCGTGCGTACCGCGCTGGAGCGGCAAAAACTGATGGACGCCTACCGTGCCTGCTCGCTGGAACAGCAGCGGGACTACATCTGGTGGATCAGCAGTGCCAAGCGGCGCGCCACCCAGGAGCGGCGGCTGAATCATATGCTGAACGACCTCCGCAAGACACAGCACGCGGACGATCTGGACTGATCCGGCGGCTTAAGGATCGCGCCGCTTGAACTCGCCCTCGATGGTCTGCCGACCCTCCGCCTCGGACCCCTGACCCGCTCCCGGCCGTGACTGACCCTGAATCGGACCATGCACCACGCGCACCCGCTGCATCAGGCCCAGCACCATCAGTCTGCGGGTGAACGGAATCAGGCAGGCAAGGCCGATGGCGTCGGTCACGAAGCCCGGGGTCAGCAGCAACACGCCACCGATGGCCAGGGCCACGCCTTCCAGCATCTCCATCGCCGGCACACGCCCGCGATCAAGATTGTCCCGCGCCCGTTGCATCGTCTGCAGGCCCTGACGCTGCAGCAGCGCAGCTCCGATGGCGGCAGTCAACAGACACAGGGCAATGGTACTGAGAGCGCCGATCTGCGTGCCCACCGCGATCAGGATGTAGATCTCGGTCAGCGGCACGACGACCAGCACGGTTAGCAGGATCAGCAGGGGCATGGCGGAGCGTCCACGGTGTTTGGTGTGCCTCATACCATGCGGGCGAGGCGGCGGGCTTACAAGGGTAATCTGGACGGGGCCTGGTGCCATCCCGAGTGGGTTGGGCCAGCGCAAGGTTTCGCCTGGCCTGACGAACCTCCGGTTCAACAGGGCCAGCCGAAAGCTTCCACTGTCCCTACCAGGCTGCAGACTGTGTTGCTTCGCTCGCGCCAAACCGCCCGGCCGATGGCTTTGCGGACGACCACCACCATGCCGGTCGCCGCTGAGTGCCGGGGGAGGAGAATTTTTACCCGGACCTGTTGGGCCGAAGGCACGTCAGTCCGGGGAAAAACTTGTCCTCACCCGGCACGGGCCGCCGTTGCCATCTCCGGAGTGTTGGGCCAATGCAAGGTTTCGCCCGGCCTGACGAACCTCCGGTTCAACAGGGCCGGCCGAAAGCTTCCACTGGCCCTGCCAGGCTGCCAGCCCTGTGCAGGAATACTGTTTATTTGTACAGTATTCGCATGTCCTATGCGGAACTCCATTGCCTGAGCAACTTCACCTTCCTGCGCGGCGCCTCCCATCCGGGTGAGCTGGTCAGGCGGGCCCATGCCCTGGGCTATCAGGCCCTGGCGCTGACCGACGAATGTTCGCTGGCCGGGGTCGTACGGGCCTGGCGGGCGGCACGGGAAACCGGGCTGAAACTGATTGTCGGCAGCGAGTTGCGGCTGACCGACGGACCGACCCTGGTCCTGCTGGCGCCGGACCGGGCCGCCTACGGTCAGCTTTGTGCGCTGATCACCCGGGCACGCACCCGCGCCGACAAGGGGCGCTACCGCGTGTTCCGGGATGATCTGGAACAGGCGGTACCCGCCTGCCTGGCACTGCTGGTTCCGGGGTCGACACCCGATCACGCGAGCGCCGACTGGTTCGCGCGGCATTTTCGCGGTCGTGGCTGGATCGCCGTCGAATGCTTTCATGGCCCTGACGACGCGGGCCACTTGCAACATCTGCAGCAACTGGCCGAAGAACTGGACTTGCCGCTGGTTGCTGCCGGCGATGTCCACATGCACCGTCGCGGACGACGCGCCCTGCAGGACAGCCTGAGCGCCGTCCGCCTGCGCAAGCCACTGACGGCGTTGGGCCTGCAATTGCAGTCCAATGGTGAACGCCACCTGCGCAGCCTGAGGCACCTGCGCGGCCTCTATCCCGCCAGCCTGCTGCAGGAGACCTTGCGGATCGCCGAGCGCTGCCGGTTCCGGCTGGACGAACTGCGCTACGAGTATCCCGAGGAACTGGTCCCCGCCGGCATGACCGCCGACGCCCATCTGCGTTGCCTGGTGCAGGCGGGGGCACGCTGGCGCTGGCCGGAAGGCGCGCCTGCAGTGGTCCGGCAGCAACTCGCGCGGGAACTGAACCTGATCGCGGAACTGCGTTACGAGGCCTACTTCCTGACCGTGCACGACATTGTTCGCTATGCCCGCAGCAGGGACATCCTCTGCCAGGGACGCGGTTCCGCCGCCAACTCGGCAGTCTGCTACTGCCTTGGCATTACCGAGGTCGACCCGGCCACCAGCCAGTTGCTGTTCGAGCGCTTCATCTCCCGTGCACGCGACGAACCGCCGGACATCGATGTCGATTTCGAACACCAGCGGCGTGAAGAGGTCATCCAGTACATCTATCGCAAGTACGGCCGCCAGCGCGCCGCCCTGGCCGCCACCGTGATCAGCTACCGGCCGCGCAGCGCGATCCGCGACATGGGGCGGGCGTTGGACCTGGCGGAGGACCAGATCGAACGCCTGAGCGGCAACCTGAACTGGTGGGATGACAAGGGCATCGATCCGGAGCGGGTGCGCGAAGCCGGCCTCGATCCGCAAGCCCCGGTGGTGCATCGCCTGCTAACCCTGGTGCGTGAGCTGGTCGGCTTCCCTCGCCACCTGTCCCAGCATGTCGGCGGCTTCGTGATCTCCCGCGGCCCGCTAAGCGAACTGGTGCCGGTGGAAAACGCCGGCATGGCCAAGCGCACGGTAATCCAGTGGGACAAGGATGACCTGGAGGCGCTCGGGCTGCTCAAGGTGGATGTACTGGCGCTGGGCATGCTGAGCGCCATCCACCGGACCCTGGACCTGCTGGCGGAACACCACGGTCGACACCTGACAATAGCCGACATCCCGCAACAGGACGAGGCCGTCTACCGCATGCTCCAGCGCGGCGATTCCATGGGTGTATTCCAGGTGGAGTCCCGCGCCCAGATGGCCATGCTGCCACGACTCAGGCCCTGCCGTTTCTATGACCTGGTGATCCAGGTTGCCATCGTGCGTCCCGGCCCGATCCAGGGCGACATGGTGCATCCCTATCTGCGGCGACGGGATGGACTCGAACCGATCAGTTACCCCAGCGACGAGGTGCAGCATGTCCTCAAGCGAACCCTGGGCGTACCGATCTTCCAGGAACAGGTGATGCAACTGGCCCAGGCCGCCGCCGGCTTCAGCGCCGACGAGGCGGATCACCTGCGCCGCTCCATGGCGGCCTGGAAAATGAAGGGCGGGCTGGAGCACTTCGAACAACGTCTGCGCCAGGGCATGGCCGAGCGTGGATACAGCCGGGCCTTTGCCGATCAGATCTTCCGCCAGATCCGCGGTTTCGGCAGTTACGGCTTTCCCGAGTCCCATGCCGCCAGTTTCGCCAAGCTGGTCTGGGTTTCCGCCTGGCTCAAGCACCACTACCCGGCGGCCTTCTGCTGCGCCCTGCTCAACAGCCAGCCGATGGGCTTCTACGCCCCGGCGCAACTGGTGCGGGACGCGCGCCAGCATGGCGTCACCGTGCTGCCGGTGGATGTGTTGCACAGCCGGGCCGACTGCAGCCTGGAACAGGCCGGCGACAACAACCGCAATCCGGCGCTCAGGCTCGGACTGAACAGGGTCAAGGGACTGTCCGCCGAGGGCATCCGGGCGCTGATCGATGCGCGCGAACAGGCAACATTTTACGGCATCGGCGATCTGGCACACCGCAGCCAACTGTCGCGACGCGATCTGCAGGCACTGAGCGAGGCTGGCGCGCTGCACTCCCTGGCAGCGGATCGGCGGCAGTCCTGCTGGCAGGTACTGGCCATCGAACCGGATCTGCCGTTGCTGGCCGCAAGCAGCCAGCAGGTGCATGAGCCGGCCCTGGCGCCGCCGAGTACCGGCGATAACGTGGTGGCCGACTATGCCAGCCTGGGCCTCAGCCTGGAGGCACACCCGCTGGCCCTGCTGCGGCGGACATTGCGCCGCCGGCGGCTACTCTGTGCGAGCGATCTGCAGGCCATGGAACATGGCCGGCTGGTGCGCACCGCCGGCCTGGTGATCAACCGGCAACGCCCGGGATCCGCCGGCGGCGTGACCTTCGTCACCCTGGAGGACGAAACCGGGCACATCAATCTGGTGGTCTGGAAACGCACCGCCGAGGCCCAGCGCCGCATCCTGCTCGGCGCCAGCCTGCTGGGTGTCAGCGGCACCTGGGAACGCCGCGGCGAGGTCTGTCATCTGGTGGCGGGAAAACTGGAGGATCATTCGGAACTGCTCGGGCGACTGCAGACCCGGTCGAGGGATTTCAGGTAGGGGAAGTGTTCAGTGGTTCAGTTTTCAGTGTTCAGACGGTGCAGATCTGCAATGCCTATCCGGAAGCCGGATGTCTGTCGGAAAACTGAACACTGAACACTTCTCACTTTTCCCTCAGACCTCTCCCTTCTTGAACCGTGCCAGTTCACGTCGGCTGTGCTTGTCGGGGCGACCCCTGGGCTGTGGAAAGGCGGCGGACTGGGTGCGGAGCTGCACGCGCAGTGCTTCACGCCGCTCGATGCTGTCGGCGAACTCCTCGTACAGTGTCTGCGCGATCTTTGCCGGGCCGCGCTGCTCGGCCACATCCAGCACCTGCACATGGAATTCGAAGGCATCCTTGCGGATGCGCAGCTCATCCCCGGGACGCACCGTCTTCGCGGGCTTGGCCCGCGCGTCGTTCAACTCCACCTTGCCGCCGTTGATCGCTTCAACCGCAAGCCGCCGGGTCTTGAAGAACCGCGCCGCCCACAGCCAGCGATCCACACGTACGCCTGTCTCGCTCATATCCGCCTGCTCACCACCCAACCACGTCATTCCACGGCGTCCACCCCACTCAGCCGGGCAGATCCAGAGGCTCGGCCGCAACGATGACGCCATCCTCATCCGCATAGAGATATTCGCCCGGCCGAATGCTGATACCGCCGAAGCTCACCGGCACATCGCGCTCACCCTCACCCCGCTTCTCGCTACGCCGTGGATGGGTATTCAGGCCCTTGACCGGCAATGGAATGGCAGCCAGTTCGGCGGCATCCCGCACGCAGCCGTAGACCACGACTCCGGCCCAGCCATTGTCATGTCCCATGCGGGCGAGGTTGTCACCCAGCAGCGCGCAGCGCATGGAACCACCGCCGTCCACAACCAGCACCCGCCCGTCACCAGGCTCGGACAGCGCCTCGCGGACGCGGGAATTGTCCTCGAAGGTCTGCACGGTACTCACCGGACCGTTGAACAGGCGCCGGCCACCATAATCCTGAAACATGGGCGCGATAATGCGAACCGCATTACCATGAGCGTCACACAGATCCGTTGTACGCAACTCGGGCATGAACCTTCCTCCAGGACGATGCGGAATGCCAAATCAGCTGTCGTGCCGCGCGGCCCTGTCAGCCGTGTGGGAAACGATCCGCGTTGACGTAACGTTACAAGCCGATGCGGTGCAAAACCATGTCTGACGCGCCGAACAGCGACCTGCGACGACGGCTGATCATTGCCGTGCTGGTAGGCAGCGCGGTCGTTGGCGGCTATATTGCCGCGCTTTACTGGTTTTTCACGCACATCTGGCCGCAACTGCCGCCGTGGGCGATGTTTCTCGCCTTCCTGCTGCTGGCCATCCTGGTGATCGGTTCCCCCATTGCCGCGCTGCGCGCCGTTCACCACCTCTGAACACAGGCCCTGGAGCGCCGCAACCATGGACAATGCCCTGCGGGTTCATTACCGGTTGACCCTGGCCGCCGGCGAAAACGGCGCGGACAAGGCCCGCGGCATCGCCCTGGAACAGACCGCCGAGCTTCCGGCGCGCTGCATCCCGGAGCCCTTGCTGGAACGCCACGTCGGCCAGGTGGTCGACCTGCGGCAGACCGGCGAACACACCTGGAATGCATCCATCGCCTACGCCGCCGAGCTGTGCGGTGGTGAGCTGACCCAGTTGCTCAACATGCTGTTCGGCAATATCTCGATGAAGGCCGGCATCCTGATCACCGGTATCGACTGGCCGGAGACGCTGCTGGATCATTTTGGTGGCCCCGGCCACGGCATCGCCGGCCTGCGCGCCCTGTTGCAATTGTCGCCGGACCAGCCGCTGAGTTGTACCGCGCTGAAACCGATGGGCTCCGATGCGAGCACCCTGGCGGAAATCACCCGTGCCTTTGCCGCCGGCGGCGTCGATATCATCAAGGATGATCACGGTCTGGCAAACCAGCCCTCGGCGCGCTTTCGTGACCGGATGCTTGCCTGCCAGCGGGCCGTCGAGCAGATGAACGCGCAGCAGGCCGGCCGCAGCCTGTATTTTCCGAACGTCACCGCCGGACCCGGCGAGTTGCTGGAACGCATGGCGATGGCCCGCAATGCCGGCTGCCGCGGCGTGCTGCTGTCACCCTGGCTGTGCGGGCTGGACAGCATGCGTCTTGCCCGCGATGAATTCGGCCTGGCCGTGCTGGCGCATCCGGCGATGACGGGCAGTTACTTCGGGACAGACCACGGGCTGCAGCCGGAGGTACTGCTGGGCGACCTGTTTCGTGTCGCCGGTGCCGATGCGGTGATCTATCCGAATACCGGCGGTCGCTTCGGTTTCAGTCTCGCCACCTGTGAAGCCATCAACCATGCCCTGCGGCGGCCGCTGGGCCGTTTGTGTGGCGCGATGCCCGCACCCGGCGGCGGCATGGACATGGCCCGGGCAGCGCATTGGATCGACCAGTACGGGGTCGATACCATGGTGCTGATCGGCGGCAGCCTGTACCAGCAGGATGACCTGCGTGGCGCCACACGGCGGCTGCTCGCAACCCTTGGGCGCTGACACGACGGCAGGAAGGTGTATTGCATGGCAAAGGTGATTCGGGCGCGGGACTACCGCTGGGATTCGGTGGACCTGAAGCAATACAAGACCGAGGGCACCGGCTTTCGGGATATCACGCGCCAGACCCTGCTGGGCGAGGGCTCAGACGAGTCGCGCCTGAATTTCATCACGCGCTATTTCGAGGTGCAGCCCGGCGGCTATTCCTCGCTGGAACACCACGAACACCCCCACGCGGTGGTGGTGATCCGGGGCCGCGGCGAAGTCATCCTGCAGGACCGCGTGGAACCCATCGAGCTACACGACTGCGTCTATATCTCCTCGCACACCGTGCACCAGTTTCACCCGCTGGGCGATGAACCGCTGGGGTTTCTGTGCATTGTCGATCGGGAGCGTGACCGGCCACAGATTCCGGATGACGAATCAGTTGCACGGCTGCGCGAGAACGACGCCGTGGGACGGCGGCTGAAGATTTAGGAACCCCCCTGGAAAGACGCTGATCGATCCCCGCGCTTCAGGCCGGCGGCGATATGCCGTGCTTGCGCATCTTGCGGTACAGGGTGTTGCGGCTCATGTCGAGTTCGGCGGCCGTGCGCGTGACATTCCAGTCCTGGCGATTGAGCTCCGCCAGCAATGCTGCACGTTCGGCCGCGTCCAGCCTGCCCGGCGTCGAAGTGGCGCCATCGGCGTTGTCGGCCTCCGGCCGCGCATCGACTTGCAGCGCCCGCAGTTCGCGGCTTAGCTGCTCGCGACGAATCACGCCATCACGACACAGGGCAAGTGCCGTGCGCAGCACGTTGCGCAATTGCCGCAGGTTGCCGGGCCAGTGATAGGCCATCAGACAACTGAAGGCCTCCGGGCTGATCGTGATCTCGCGGCTGTCGAGTTCATGCTCGAGTACGTTATGGATGATTTCCGCCATGTCATGCCGCTCGCGCAGCGCCGGCAGCTGCAGGCAGATGCCGTTCAGGCGGTAGTACAGGTCCTCGCGGAATGCGCCGCTGGCCACCTTACCTTCCAGGTCGGAGTTGGTGGCGCTGACCAGGCTGATCTCCACCGGCAGCGGCTCACCACCACCCAGGGGTACGACCTCCTGCTCCTCCAGCACGCGCAACAGCCGCGTCTGGAGTTCCAGCGGCATGTCGCCGATCTCGTCAAGGAACAGCGTGCCGCCATCGGCCTCCAGCACGCGGCCCTTGTTGCCGCCCCGCTGGGCCCCGGTAAATGCGCCGGGCTTGTAACCGAACAACTCGCTTTCGATCAGGCTTTCCGGGATGGCGGCACAGTTGACCGCCACGAAGCGCCGTTGCGATCTGCTGCTGGCCTCATGCACCGCACGAGCGAACAATTCCTTGCCGGTGCCTGTCTCGCCGATGAGCAGGATCGGAATGTCCCGGTCCATGACCCGCTGGGCGCAATCGATGTTCTCCTGCATGGTTGGATCCTGCCCCGCCAGGCAGGACAGGTCCGCCGGAAAGCGGCGCTGCTGCGCCCGCGAAACCGGCCGCTGCTCGCGAGCGAGCAGGCGGTCGCCGGGAAGACCATCGCGCGCCGGACTCAGCACCGTGGCATAGAACCGGGCACCGCCACCCTTCCCGTACACCGGCCAGTACGGCATCGACGGCCGACTGGCGCGTTCGCGCAGTGTTGTCGGCTGGATATCCAGCACATCGCTGATCCGCCGGCCGACAATCTCGACCCTGTCACGCGCCCCGAGATAGCCGACGGCGTTGTGATCCGCGGCGATGATTCGCCCGTCGCCCGAGACGGCGAGGGCGCCGTCATTGATCAGACCGACATATTCCGGGCGGCTGTGAAAGCGCAGGATCAGCGCATCCCTGAAACTGCTGGTAAAACGCGTTTTGGAGATCAGCTGGGCGGACATCGTCACCAGCGCCAGTGTGTGCAACTGGCTCTGGGGCGTATCGGAGGCACTGACCGTCGACGCATCCAGCACCGCCAGCAGCTTGCCCTCGGGATCCCAGATCGGGGCACCGGAGCAACTCAGTGGCTGGTGCCGGGCACGGAAATGCTGGTCGCGAAAGACATTGACGGGTCGACTCTCGGCGATGCAGGTACCGATGCCGTTGGTGCCCTCATGGGCCTCGTCCCAGATCGCGCCATGCAGCAGGCCGGCATCACGGAACATGCCCTTCAGGTTGTCCTCGCCGACGTATTCCAGGATCATCCCGCAGGCGTCGGTCAGCAGCAGCGCATAGCCCGAACCGGCAATCTGCTGGTACAGGCTCTGCATCTCGGTCCGCGCCACCTGCACCAGTTCACCGTACTGGTCCTTGGACTCCACCAGATGCGGGCTGTCGACAACTGCCGGCGGGTGATTGGCGACCCGGTCGATGCCGTACTCGGCATTGCAGCGCTCCCAGGAGCGGCGAATGATTCTGAGGCCGTCCTCGCGCCGTTGGTTCGGCGCAGCGGCGCGGTTTAACGGCGCTTCGAGTTGTCCGGCTCCGTCAGTGCGGGCCATGGCTCCTCCTGCAGCCCGTTCTTCGCGGGCCGTCGGCTGATTGTCACTCACAGCGCCCCGATAATCATGCTTGCGGCGCCCGGCGCCACCGCGCCAGACGCATCCGGCAGCAGCGCTGTTTGATGACAAAGTCCCATTATCCTCGGATTCAGAGTCGGCGTCACTTGTCATCAAGATTCCCCCGCAATGGCACCGGTTCCGCCCTCTCGGTGGGCAACCCCTTTTCGGCCCAGACATCAATGCCGTCGGCGTACCAGTAGACGGCGGTGTATCCCATGCGCGCCGCCCGACGCGCCGCATTCCACGCCATCCAGCAGTCCTGCAAACAGTAGAAGACCAGCGGATGGGCGGAATCGCCGCCGCTGTAGGCGCGCAGTCGTTCGGCAAACCATTGCCGGATCTCGTCGTCGATCCAGCCCAGTCCGACGTTGGGCAACCAAAGGCTATCGCGAATCGAAACCCGTTCCTCGCCCTGGATCCAGCCCCGTTCCAGATCCGGGAGAATGTGATCCTGGACCGCCATGACATCGATCAATACCGCTTCCGGACGGTTGCTGATCAGTTCACGCAACCCCCCGGTGTCCAGGCGCACCCCACCGGGAACGCAATCGGGGGTGCGGGCCATGTAGTAATCTTCGCGGTAACCCTCGTCATTGATATGACGAAACCCTGCGCTGCACGCCTCGCTGTCGTTGTCCGGCTCAGCATGCAGTGACTGCGCGGCAACGATCAGCAGACCGCAACAGAGCAGTTGCCGAAGAATCATGGCTCCCGAACATCACGCAGCGTGGCGCGTTCGATATCCGGGTAAAGATGCGCCACCGAGCGGCGATACTCCTGCTCCAGGACACCCATGTGCTGGAACCGGTCGGGCAGATCCAGGTACATGACCTCGGCGGCATCCAACCCGGCCGCAGCAGCCTCATGCAGGTGCTCCTCCAGCCAGCGGAGGTAATCCCGGGTCTGCTGCACCGGCTCGGGACCACGCGCCGGAGGACCGTGTCCCGGCACCAGAACCCGGAAGTCAAGCTCCTCGATCCGGTCCAGGGCATCGTGCCACTGGCCTAGTTCGGCATTGGGCGTGGTCGGTGCCCGCTCATGAAACACCAGATCGCCGGCGAACAGCACGCCGCTGGCGTGATCCAGGAGCATCAGGTCGGCATGCCCGTCGCCACCATGCCCGCCGGCGGCAATCAGCTCGATATCCCGGCCGGCAACGGTCTGGCGCCCGAGCGTGACAAGCTCGCCGGGTTCAACCGGTTCCGTGCCGGCCATTGGTGTACCCACCAGGCGATACAGACTGTCGGTAACCGCATCGCCATCGCGACGGATCGTCTCGATGGTGTGCTCCAGGGCATGGATCGGGACGTCCCCGAAGGCCTGATTGCCAAGGAAATGATCCGGATGATGGTGGCTGACGTAGACCGCCACGACCGGCTTGTCGGTTACCGTGGCAATGGCGAGGCGCATGCTTTGCCCGTAGTTGCGGGACGGCCCGGTATCGAACACCAGCACGCCGTCTTCGCCGACGATGAACCCCGTATTGGCGATATCGCCCTTGTTGTCGCGGGTGAAGTGCTCGGTGGCGCCCTCGAACATATAGACGCCGGGCGCAATCTGCTGCGGCGACAGACTGTACCCCTGCACCGACGCCGGCAACAGCAGAAAGCCGAGCAACAGCAGACGGATCACGGCTCCACCATCCCGCGGATGCGATTGCCCTGATTGTCCCTGCCCTGCAGTCGGACAGGGCCGTCCACGGCGAGGTCGAAACTGAGCACCGGATTCTCCGACATGGCGGCCTGGATGCTGAGACTGGTCAGCACATCGCCCTTCTCGTCCAGCAATTCCAGCGTCTCCAGGTAAAAGGCCGGGATATTGTCCACCAGCCCGGTATCCATAGGGTGAACCAATCGGGTCTTCAGCCTCTGGATTCCGTCGTCACGGGCCCATAACGCCGCGTCGACTTCGCCTAGCCGGTTGGCCCAGTCCGGATCGGCGCTGGCCGTGCTCGGCGCGGTACAGCCGCCGCCAGCGGCATCCACCCAGGTACCACCCAGGTACCATGTGCCGTCGCTGGTCTGCACCGCAGCCCTCACGGGTGTGCGCTGCTGAACCTTGAAGCGGAATCCGACCGCAGGCTTGACTGCGTCGTTGATGTCCATCTCAAGCACCCGCTGGATGGGGTTGAGATCGGTAATCACGACCAGCCGCTCGATGTCCTCGATGCCATCGACCCGGACGAAGCCGGGCACGGCAAAGGTATCCTCGGCACTCTGTGGTGCCAGAACCTGGACCCTGTCATCGAACACCACGGTCTGATCGGCAAAGAATCGCTGCTCGATGATTCGCCAACCCGGCGATCGCATCGGGTCCTCGGTCGCCGCATGCGCCACGCCGACGAGACAAAGGCAGACCCCGGCCATCAAACAGATCAGCTTGTTCATGCCTGCTCCCAGCGGGACCTGTATCGCCCCGTCCTGTCATGCCGGTGGTTCAAAGGCCGCACGAGCAGCGCCATCCCACCAAAAATAAACAAGCCGCCAGGGACGGTCCCACGGCGGCTTTGCTGCAATACCTTCACCGCCGTGGGACCTAGTACAGCCCCGCAGGCACGGTCGCACGACAGACCCGGCTGCGGTCGAGGCCCTGGCGGGCAACACCAGCCGGACCATCACCGGCAGGCATGGCACCATTGGCGGAGGTTTCGCCGCGCGCTGCAGTCCATGCGATCCCGTAATACCCGAAGATTTCGGCAACGGTTCCGTCCTCGATCAAGTCGGCCATGGCCTGCTCCACCGCCTCCTGCAAGGCGGGATTGCCGCTCTGTAGCGCCACACCCACGTCCCAGGCGCTGCGCACCCGGTCCGTGCGGAAAAGATCGTCAAGCCCGCTCATGCCAAAGCTGCCCTCGACCTCCGGAAACGTTGCCAGCGCCGCATGCAACTCGCCGCGGGGCGCCATTACGGCAGACACATCGCCCTTCAGAAGCGATTCGACAGCCTCGACGACGCTTTTGTGGTTCACCGTCGTCTCGCGCAGGCGTCCGTCGAAGCCGTTGGTCAGGAACACGTAGCTCAGGGTGTACATTTCCACGCCGATGCGTTCACCGATGAACGGATCCGGGGTGTTCACCACCGCCGGCAGTTCGCCAAGCTGTTCCCTGTCGTAGAGAACGGCCATGGCCTCGTGGAAATAACCGGCAGTGAACTCGTACTCCGGATTGCGCGCCGCAAACACCGGGTCGATGGGCACATGCATCATCAGGTCCGGGGCACGATCCGGAAAATAGTCGTCACGCCAGCTGTCGTCCCGCTCCTCGTCCATCAGCCGCTCCAGGTCCGCATCCATGGAATCCGCAGCACTGAAACCGAACAATTCCACGTTGACGCCAAGCGATTCGCCCAGTGCGTTCGCCAGTTCAACATCCACTCCGGTCAGATCGCGTTCCAGTCCGACACAGGAATAAGGCGCGAAGTCGTTGTACACGGCGATCTTCAGCGTGCCACCGTCGCGGATCTCATCCATACGGTCCGCCGATGCAGTTGCCGACCCGAGCAGCGCTGCGCCAGCGAGCGCACCGATTACCGCGCCCTTAACGCCCATAACGCTGCTCCATCGCTTCCTCATGCATGGTTTCCAGCCAGGTTTTGATCGCCCACAGTGCTTCCTGGTCAAGCACGCCATCAAACGCCGGCATGCCGCGGGCGCCTTTTCGCACCTTTTCGACATAGAACGCATCGTCAAATCCGGGCTCGAGCAGGCGCAGGTCCGGGGCAATACCGCCGGAGACACCGCCCAGTCCATGACAGGCCGCACAGTTGGCCTGGTAGCCGCGCCGACCGATCGTAATGGCGCGTTCGTATTCGTCCCCCTCCAGATCGCGATAGGGGTTCTCGTCCTTCCATTCACCGAGTTCGGGCAGTCCGTCGGTTTCCACGGGCTGCGGGTTCACATCCCCATGAGCATGCAGCGTCCCTGCCGAGAAGAGAAAACCACCCAACACCAGGGCAGCCACGGAAACACGCTTGAGGTGATGAATCATGCTTTTCTACCTGTAGTTCAATAGGTTTCTGGCGATCAGAAACCGGGCAACGTTCAGACCCGCTGCCCGGTTCCTGGTTCTCGCGATCAGCGAGCTGCTGCCGTTTGGATATCGGCCAGCTTGAAGGTCCACATCATGCCGCCCTGAGTGATGTGGCTGACCAGCGGACCGATCTCGCCACCCCACAGCGGCACCGCACCGCCCCAGCCGGATGCAACGGTGATGTACTGCTCACCGTCCATTTCCCAGGTCACGGGCTGGCCCACGACACCGGAACCGGTCTGGAACTTCCACATTTCCTCACCGGTTTCGTCACAAATGGCCTTCAGGTAACCCTCCGGGGTACCGTAGAACACCAGGCCACCGGCGGTCGTCAGCACGCTGGACCAGAGCGGCGTACGGTTCGGAACCTCGAACTTGATTTCCCCGGTCTTCGGATCCATGGCCCGCATCACACCCACCTTGTCGTCATAGACGGGCTTGATGGTGAAGCCGGCGCCCAGGAACGCGGCACCACGACGGTAGGTGACAGGCTCGTTCCAGATTTCCATTTCCCACTCATTGGACGGGATGTAGAACAGCCCGGTCCGCTGACTGTAGGACATGTGGTTCCAGTTCTTGCCGCCGAGGAAGGCCGGACGCGCGACCACGGACTCGCCTTCGTCACCCTCGGTGTCCGCCGGGTTGCCCGGACGGTTGCCGGTTTCGATCGGACGACCGGTTTCCAGGTCGACGCCCTCGGCCCAGCTGACTTCGTTGACGAACTTCGTGGCGCTGAGCAGGGCACCGTTTTCCCGGTCCAGCACGTAGAAGAAGCCGTTGCGATCGGCGGTAGCCGCGGCCTTCACGGTCTCACCGTCATAGTCCAGGTCGAACAGGACCATTTCGTTGACGCCGTCATAGTCCCAGTGATCGTTCGGGGTCGGCTGGTAATGCCAGACGATTTCGCCGGTGTCGGCATCCAGCGCAAGCCGGGTGGAGGTGTACAGGTTGTCACCCGGCCGGGCGTGGGCGTTCCACGGTGCCGGGTTGCCGGTACCGATGTAGATCAGGTTCAGCTCCGGATCATAGCTGCCGCCGAGCCACGGCGCGCCGCCGCCCTGTTTCCAGGTCTCGCCTTCCCAAGTGGCGTTCAGTTCGCCGGTCATGGATTCCGAACCGTCGGGCAGGGTGCCCACATGGCCTTCGACCACCGGACGTTCCCAGACCATCTCGCCGGTGCGCGGATCACGGGCAGTGACCATGCCGACAGCACCGAACTCACCACCGGAGTTACCGTGGATCAGCAGGTCGTTGGCGATCAGCGGCGCAGCGGTGTAGGAGTAGCCGGCCTGGTAATCGGCGATTTTTTCACGCCAGCGGACACGGCCGGTTTCCCGGTCCACGGCGACCATCATGGCGTCCAGCGTGCCGAAGATCACCAGATCGTCATAAATGGCAGCGCCGCGATTGACCACGTCGCAGCACGGCGAGATGCCGTCTGGCAGACGATGCTCGTACGACCAGAGCATCTCGCCGCTCTTGGCGTCCAGCGCCCACATCCGGGAATAGGAGCCGGTAATGTACATCACCCCTTCGTGGATCAGCGCCTGGGTTTCCTGGCCACGCTGCTGCTCACCGCCGAAGGAGAAGGCCCAGGCCGGAACCAGGCCACTCACGGTGTCGTGGTTGATCTGATCCAGCGAACTGTAACGCTGGTGATGGGGACCCATGCCATAGGACGTGACACGGTCCGTATGCATGGCATCTTCGTTGATCATCTGCTGCGTGACGACGTTGTTATCAGATGCGACAACAGTGCCGGATGTCAGCGCGGCGGCCATCAGCGCGGACGACGCGCCGGCAGCCATCATGCTGCGGGTTCGGGTAAAACGCATTGGAGTATCCTCCCAACCTCTGTCTTTATAGTGGTGAAGGCGGTAGTAGGCCGCCGCGGGCCATGAAGAGCCACGACGAGCAATAGGCAAGGTCTATGCCACTCATTGAAAACCGCGCCCCTCCTCGTTTTTTTCGGCTTGGGAAACGGGCGACACGGCAACTGTCACGCCACCGGGGCAGCTTTCGTCGGGCGTAACACCGTGGTTGTGACAAAACCGATACGGCACAAAAAAGCCCCGCCAGTGGCGGGGCCGTGACGACGCAGGCGAAGCTTTACCCGGGTCAGAAGCGGGCGCGTACGCCGCCGAACATGTTGCGTTCCGGGGCGGGCTCAAGGAAATTCGGCGCTGAATTCACACGCACATTCTCAATGTATTCTTTGTTCAGGATGTTATTCACTGCAATAAAGGTTTCGAACTCCACTGCACCGACCTGCTGCGTCGTGCCCACGCGTGCATTGACGACGCCGTAACCGGCGACGCGATCATCGTTGGCGTTGTCGCCATACACATGACTGACCAACAGTGTGTCGGCAACGGCATAGAAACCGGTTGGCTCGCGCCAGGCCAACTCGCCGAAGAAGGCGTGTCGCGGCAGCCCCGGAAGACGCTTACCCCTGAAGCTGTCTCCGTCCGCATTCTCCAGACTGCGGAAACGGAAATCAGACCACGTGTAAGAACCGGACGCGCTGAGGCGGGGGGTAAAGAAATATTCCAACCCCGCCTCGACCCCGTAACGCCGTGTGCGCCCGGCGTTATCGAATCGATCCGGCTCACTCATTACCTGCACGATCTCATCCCGTGTTTCCACAGTGAACGCAGTCAACTCGTATCGCGCATTCTCGCCGAGGAAACCCTTGAGCCCGACTTCGTAGTTCAACGCCTTTTGCGGATCAAGTCCGGGATCAAATCCCTCGCCCGGTTCGGTGGGGTCGTAGAATTCGGTGAATGAAGGACTTTCGAAGGCCGTTCCGACGCTGGCGTAAAACGTGTGCTGTGGCAGGAACCTGTAAGACAGGCCCGCCGTTCCGCTCAACTCACTGAAGGACTCCCGTCCGGAAGCCGCACCATCACCAAGCCGATCATCGATCTTCAGCCGCAGCCGATCGAAGCGGCCGCCAAGCGTGACGGTCAGGCGGTCCGTCAGCAGGAAATCGTTCTGCGCGAATACACCAACAGTCTCCGCACTCTCTAGAGCTTGCTGAGTCTGGTCATCACGAGTGCCGTCGGTACCGAAAACGTTCCATCTTCGGCGAGAATCACGTTGAAAATTTGCCTCGACGCCCGCGGTGTAACGGATCGGGATCGCTCCGAGATTATCCGCGTCCGAATACTCGACGCCGACACCGTAAAAATCTCGGTCGAAGCGAATGAGGCTCGGCGCCGAAACAGGCCCCCCAGGAGTCACGATGGCCGGCGGGAATGGCAATTGTTGCCTGAAATCGCGATTGGTGTAGAAAGCGCGGACCGTAACGGTACCCGGCAAACTTCCGGCATCCTCGTAAATGACACCTAACCGTTGCTGACGAACCCGTTGCCCTGCATCAAGCGTCTCCGCCGGGCCGGAAGCCTGCCTCCGGTCGTCACGGACCTGTTCACGGCTCAGCCCCGCTGGATCCTCACCTTTTGGCTGATCCAGTGCCGTGAACACCGCAGTGAGTCGACGTTGTTCGTCGATATCGTAGGAACCCTTGGTGTTCACCAGTCGCTTGCGCGTCTCGCTCTGCTCCCGATAACCGTCATAGGAGAGCTCCCACGCGCTGATATGGCCGGCCCAGTCGCCGACCCGGCCGCCGCCGCGCACGCCGTAGCGCTGGAAATTGTCGCTGCCGAAGGTGGTACGAATCTCGGCGTAGGGCTCATCCGGCCCTTCCATGGTCGTGATGTCGATGACCCCGCCGGCGGCGTTGCCATAGATGGCCGATGACGGCCCCCGTATTACCTCGATACGGTCCACGGATTCGAGATCAATGGCGTCCACCTGGGACTGGCCGTCGGGCAGGGTTTCCGGGATGCCGTCCACCAGCACGCGGATACCGCGAATCCCGAACGGCGCCCGGGCACCGAAACCGCGGATGGAAACCCGCAGGTTCTGCGCGAAATTGTAGCGGTTCTGGGTAAACACGCCGGGCACACGGTTGATCGACTCGTCCAGTTGCAGGCCCTGCCGGCCCTGCTGGATGTCCTCCGGTTCGATCACGCTTACGGCCTGCGGCGTTTCGGTGATATCCCGCTCGACACGGGGCGAGGTCACGGTGATGGGTTCCAGGCGGACTGATTCTGCGGCTGCGGTACCCACTGCACCTGCAATCAAAACGACGGCAACTGCCGAGAGGGTTCGAGGATAGAGACACATCGGGAAGCTTCTCCTTCGCTTTCTTGTATTAGCTTTCTTGTATTGCGGACTTCCGGCGGAAAATCCGGACGACCTGTCGGCGCCTTGCGAGCCGACAAACAACGATTATCGGGCGGTGTGTGTCGCCTGCCCCGGATCGCAGCAATCACACCGCGGGAACACCACCAGGAGCCCGAAAACGGCCAATGCATCCGCAGTGGCACTCACGTAACGGCTCGACCGCCTCGCTTTTTGCAGTGATTCCAAAGAGCGATTTATCGATAATAGCCCAACTGGCGACGCCTTGCCGGAAACGGGAGCTTGCCCATCATTTCGGTACTGACATGCAAAAAAAGAGGGGATGAAAGATCATCCCCTCGAAAAGCCGTTTGCCGGCTCAGAAGAAGCTTGAAGAAAACAGCCACCGGACCATCCTCCGGAAGCCTCCGACAGGAGGACCCGCGGTGCCTTCAATCTCTGGTCAAGCAATTTAAATGCCATCTTCCCCGAGCCGTTCCACCGACCCTGAAGGCCGGTTTATCTGATATCTCTGTCACGCAGACGTGACGGCGTGAACAGGCCTCCGCCCCAAACCGGAAACAGTCCTGTATCACCCCTCTTTCCACTTGATGCTGCAGCCCATGCTTGGAGACGGGTTTTCGGGCAGTGGCTTGCCCGTCAACAGGGCAGTCACGGCATCACGCAGGTCATCACCGCTCACAGGCTTGTCGTTGCCGGGTGTGCTTTCGTCGAATCGTCCCCGGTAAGCAAGTTTCATCTCGCCATCGAACAGGAAAAGATCCGGCGTGCAGACCGCCCCGTAGGCCTTGGCCACCTGCTGGGTCTCGTCATGCAGGTAGGGAAACGGATA
Source organism: Methylonatrum kenyense (assembly GCF_023195885.1). Lineage (GTDB taxonomy): Bacteria > Pseudomonadota > Gammaproteobacteria > Nitrococcales > Aquisalimonadaceae > Methylonatrum > Methylonatrum kenyense. The sequence goes on along the minus strand of NZ_JALPKO010000004.1, from coordinate 170,131 downwards.
ACCCGCGCGCCGCTTTTCCTCGACCATCGCCTCGAAACTGTCGGCCGGATAACGCACCGCATCGTTCGAGTTGATTGCGACAATGGAAAGTCCCCGGGGCATGAATTCGCGCGCGAAGCTCGCCAGGGCCGAACTAATATGAACAACGTAGGGGCAATGGTTGCAGATAAAGGCGACAAGCAGTGCATCGGAATCGGCGAAATCGTCCCGTGCGACGAGTCCACCCTCGGCCTCCCTGAGCCGGAAATCGGGGGCAACCGACCCGGTCACCAACACCGTTGATTCAGCGATTGTCGGCATGCTTCTTCTTCTCCGGAAAAAGCCGGGACGCTGCTCTCGCAGCGTCCCGGCAAATACTTATCGTTACGGCTCAAGCCGGGAAATTTATCAACCCTCCCGAGCGCTCTCGATTTCCTCGAGCAGCAGATTCAGCAGGCGATCGCCGCGATCCCCGGTCATGTCCACGAATACATCGCGCACCGGAATACTCAGCTCGCGGAACGCCTCGCGTTCGTCCGAGGTCAGCTCGATCACCTCGATGTCGCTGTTACCGGTAATTGTCTCCATGCGCTCCTCATTCAGGCGCACCTGAACATCATGGATGTAATCCACCATTTCGGCCGCGACCTCGTCGAGCATCTGCTTGTGCTCGTCGGACAGACCGTCGTACCAGTCGCGATTAGCCATGAAGGTGGCAATGAACTGCGCCTGGTTGGCGAAGATCATGTAGTCCTGCACCTGATAGAAATCCATTTCCTCGTGGGCAAACACCGGCTGGATGTTGCCATCGATCTGGCCGAGCTGAAGCCCGCTGTAGATCTCGCCGTATTCCATCGTGGTGGGGTCGGCACCGTAGGCCCGGTAGGTTTCACGCAGCAGCCGATTGTCCATGGTACGGATTGCGACGCCGCTGAAGTCCTCGGGCGTGCGGATCTCCTTGTTCGCAGTCCAGACCTGCCAGCCCTCGGGCACAACCGCGATCGGATGCAGATCACGGTCACGGAACGAATCCTGGAAATCCTCGCTCTTCAGAAACGCATCGGAGTTCAACACCCGGGTGTTGAGGTGCTCGTCTTCACTGAGAATGAAGTTAAGGCTGAACAGCTGGCTCTCCGGCACGGTGCCGCCGAGGAAACCCGAGCCAAACGCAAGCTGGATGGCGCCGTCCTGCACCTGATCGTAGATGTCGGTCAGATCACCGAGACGTCCATAAGGATAAATGCGAACGTTGACCGCGCCGTCGGTCCGATCCTCCACCAATTCGGCAAACCGAACCGCATATTCATGCTGCACACTGCCTTCGATTTCCTCCAGGCCGAAGTCCCAGGTCTGCGTCCCGTCATCCGGGGCATCGGAACAGGCTGCCAGAGCAAAAAGGGATGCTGCGATTACGCCATAACGCCACTGCATGAGAACCTCCTGGAGTGTGTCTTTTGATGTATGACGATGCTTTCGCACTGCGCTTCCGGGTGGCAGGAAACCGAATTGAGAGACGGTTGATTCTTGCCCACCGCCAGCGCCCGCGCATGGCCCTGATTAAGCGCCATCTGCAACCGCCACATGACGATCTCAATTCAACCTTAACACAGGCTTCCGCCCTGTCTACGCGGTGTTCAGCCCGGAAAAAGTACGGTACTGTCAAATCAAGGAAACGCTAATATTTCGTCGCACGCCTGCGTGGGAACCCGAACTTTTCCGGGGCAAGGGGTGCTGCGCGGCGCCGCGGTCATTCTACGGTCGAGCAGCGCAATACAGCTGTCGGGAAAATCCCGGCACAACCCGAAGGGCACGGCCGTTTTGGTCCCTGTCGGCGTTGCGCCACCGGCCCGGTAGCTACCGAATCGACACTGCGCCTTGCCAGATAACCGAAACCTGTCTCGGGTGCAGATGCGGGCTTGAGTCAGCGTTTTCTTACAAACGAATCGTGTCGCGTTGGGCTGCGGCATCATTTTCGAACGGTTCAGAGGGCGGAGATGGCCATGGGCGGGAAGATACTCGGCTGGCTGGACAGGGGCACGGAGCATATCGAGGAATTCCTGGTCGGCGGAACGATACTTTTCCTGGCCGGTTTGCTGATCCTGCATGTCCTCGGGCGCCAGTTGTTCGGCGTCGGCATCCCGGGCCAGGTCGAACTGACCCGCCTGTCCATGGTGATCATCACCTTCGCCGGCATTGGCTACGGTGTGCGCAAGGCGCGCCACATCAGCATGTCGGCATTCTACGATCAGCTCACCGGCACACCGCGGAAGGCGGTATTGGTGAGCATCAGCCTGCTTACCGGCGCCCTGATGTTCTATCTGGCCTGGCACGCCTTCGGCTACGTCGAAGGCACCTACCGTCGTGGGCGCACCTCCTCGGCCCTCTCCATCCCGCTCTGGATTCCCTACGCCGTGGCACCGATTGGCCTGGCCATGGCGGGGATCCAGTACTGGTTGACCGCAATACGCAACCTCACGACGCCGGGAATCTACCGTTCCTTCCAGGACAAGGAACAGTACGACGAAGTGCCTGAAGACTCTGTCTGAGCCGGCCCAACGACGAACCGTATAAAAGACGAACCGTATAAAAAAGGCGCGCCAGTCATGCTGACATTCATTTTCATCGTCATGGTCATCCTGCTGCTGCTCGGGTTCCCGATGATGGTTCCCCTGCTGAGCGCGGCCCTGCTGATACTGGTTTTCGAGATCGGCTCGACCAACGTCAGCCTGTTGATCGGCCAGTTGATGAGCGGCGTGCAGTCCTGGGCGCTGGCCGCGGTACCCCTGTTCATCCTCGCCGCCGACATCATGACCAAGGGCCATACCGCCAACCGCCTGCTGGACCTGGTACAGAGTTTCGTCGGCCACATGCGTGGCGGCCTGCCAATCACCACCGCGGTCAGTTGCACGCTGTTCGGTGCCGTATCCGGATCGACCCAGGCCACCGTGGTCGCCATGGGTGGGCCGATGCGGCCGAAGCTGCTGGAGAAAGGCTACAGCGACAAGTTCTCGCTGGCGCTGATCATCAATGCCAGCGATATCGCGCTGCTCATCCCGCCCAGTATCGGCATGATCATCTACGGCGTGGTTGCCGGCGCCTCGATCGGTGACCTGTTCATCGCCGGCATCGTGCCGGGCCTGATGATCCTGGTGATGATCTCGATCTACTGTTACATCGCCTCCCGGATCCAGGGTATCGAACCGGAAGAGCGGGTCGGCTGGCTGATGCGCTGGCAGGCGTTCCGACGCGCCCTGCTGCCGCTAGGCTTTCCGTTGGTGGTGGTTGGGGGCATCTACGGCGGTTTCTTCAGCCCCACCGAGGCCGCTGCAATTGCCGTGCTCTACGCGCTGATCCTGGAAGTGATCATCCTGCGCGCAGTGCGGATTCGGGACCTCTGGGGCATCGCCCTGTCCACCGGCCTGATCACCGCCGTGGTGTTCATCCTTGTTGCCGCCGGCAACGCCTTTACCTACACGATATCGTTCGCCGGCATCCCGGATGCGCTGTTGCAACCGGTGATAGCCAATCTGGCAGACAACCCGACGGCAGTGCTGGCATTGATTGCGATCAGTTTCTTCATCGGCTGCATGTTCGTCGATCCGATCGTCGTAATCCTGATCCTCACCCCACTTTTCGCGCCCGCCGTCAGTGCGGCCGGCCTGGATCCGATCCATGTCGGCGTGATCGTTACCCTGCAGGCCGCGATCGGCTCGGCAACACCACCCTTTGGCTGCGACATATTCACCGCGATGGCCGTGTTCCGAAGGCCCTACTTCGATGTGATTCGCGGCACACCACCGTTCATTCTGATCCTGCTGACGGCCACGGTTCTGCTGATCATGTTCCCGCAGATCTCGCTCTGGTTGCCATCGCTGGGTGCCCAGTAATTCCAGCCGAAGTATTCCGTCTGTCCGACATTGGCAGCGACAGAGTCGGCCGCCCTCCGGCGCGGGGGCGGCCATCAGCCCACCACATTCCACCTGAGCGTGCCGTCGATCGGATCCTTTGGACCCACGCCTCTCGTCCAATCCACACGCGGTCGATTCGTAAACCGGAGGTGACAAATTCCGTCACCTGTAAACTGTTGTTTACAGTTTCAGGGCCGCCATCTCGGTGCTAGCCCGCAGACTGTCTCAAGATGGAAACAGGCGCTTTGAGCAAGGCTCCCGCCAACGTTCTGCCGCATGCGGCGCCCTAATCCGCTTCAATTCAAGCAATATTTCCTACCAAGCCGGTTCACGCCTCGCCGGGAACGGACTGCCGGCGACCGATCCACGCTTCGCCGGCATCCGCTCCGAAACCTGACAGCTTTCGTCACTTGTTTCGCTGATGAAACAGGTCAACTGCTCTTCACCGACGTCCGCGAAGAAAAAACCGTAGGACACCCCCTTAATTCATTGACATATCAAATTTTTTTTACCATGGCACAGAGCTTGATACGGGCTTGGCAACCCGAGCAGAAACGGCTCGGGGCCGCCGTGGGAGTGCCGAGATACAGGTTCAGGCTTCCCTGCGACGGGTGGGATCAGGGCCGACAGCGTCCTGTTTCAGAGAAAGCCAGCCGGGCCGGACTCGCTGCCCAACAGCCAGTACCGGGCTCTCAATGTTAAGAAAGAGGTAACAATCATGAACAAGCAAATCATCGCAGGCCTTTCCGCTTCCGCGTTGCTGCTCGCCGGTTCCGCCATGGCGGGCGACGACGAGGTCACCATCGACCTCACTGGGGAAATCGAGGAGGTATGCACGGTTTCCCTGGACGGCGACAACAATGTCGATGTCGAGTTGCTCGATTCAAGCACCCAGAATCTCGGCACGTTGACTTACAACTGCAACGTCAAGGCCGGCTTCACGCGGACTATCAGTTCGCAGAACGACGGCAGCATGGTCAATGATTTCGGTTTCGGATTTTCCAGCGGCTTGCCGTATCAGGTGCGGCATACCGGCGAGGGCGTCGGTACCGGATTCGGTTTCACGTCGCTCTCCACGCCCAACACGCGAAGCGTGCTTTCCTACAACCCTGGCAGCCCCTGGAATCCACAGGGCGATTTCGCATCGGGACCGCAGCAGCGCAGCGGTGACCTGAGCCTGCGGATGACCAACCCGCCGAGCGACGATTCCCAGGCCTGGGCCGGCGAGTATTCCGACACCATCACCGTGTCCGTGAACGCCAACTGATCAGGAAGTAACGCACGCCTGTAATTGGCGGTTGATTAAGGGGTGGCGTTTCACGGCCACCCCTTTTTTTCGAAAACTCGAAGATATCGAAAAACATCCAGGGGTGGGTCATGCGCATCACTAATCCATTGATCACCGCGATTATCGCGGCGGCCGTGCTGTTGCCGATCGCCACGAGCCAGGCATTTGAGGTGCAGCCCATGCGCTACATCCTCGCGCCTTCCGGTTCCGACGCGCAGGAAACAGTTCGCGTCCGTAACCCGACCCGAAACCCGCTACCACTGGAAATCACGGTGCGCGAGCGCAGCGCCGACGAACACGGCAACCCGCGAGAGCGCTCGGGCGAAGACGACTTCCTGGTCTTCCCGCCGCAGGCCGAAATCCAGCCCGGCGAGACTCAGAACTTTCGCGTGCAGTATATCGGGCCGCCGGACCTGGAGCAGTCGAAGAGCTATACCGTCGCGATTACCCAACTACCGGTGGAACGCCCCGGGGGTTCGACCGGCGTGCAGGTCATTTTCGATGTTGGCACCGCAGCCCACGTCGTGCCACCCGGGGCGGAGAGCGATCTAGTCGTCGCCGGTACCTCCGTGTCCGACGCGGATGACAGTGTACTCACTGCCCGCCTGGAAAACCGCGGCAATCTGTTCGCATTGCTGATCGACTACCGCCTCGAACTCGCCGGTCCCAACGGCGAGACACGGAGCTTCGAGGACGAAGAGGAAATCGAGGCCATCATCGGCAATCCGGCCATCTACCCGGAAACCACCCGCTACCTCCGAATCCCGATCGAGGAAGACTGGGAGCGGAACGCCGAGCTGCAGCTGACCGCCATCGAGTGAGCCACCAATGGATCGGCTTGCAGCAAAGGCGCCCACCTGGCCTGGCCGGAAGCTGTTGCTTCTGGTCGCGGCCTCTCTGCTCGGTATGAATGTGGCACCGGCGGATGACGAGCAGCTTTACCGGATAAACGTTCCGCTTACGCTGAACGACGCCCTAGTCGGCGAAGTGCTCGTGGAAATCGACGCTGCTTACGACGCCAGCGTTGAGACGGCCCGCCTGATGGAACTGCTAGAGGGGCGTCTGGATCGGAACGAAATGTCGGAATTGCGGCAACAAGCGGATGATCGCGAACTGGTACCGCTCGACCAGTTGGAGACCGACTCCTTCAACATCCGGTTTAGCCAGTCAGCGCTGGAAGTCCAGGGTCGGATCGATACCGGGCGCCTGCGAGCGGGGGAACGTCGGCTGTCAGCCCTCGATCAGCCCGACCGCGAGGAATTCCCCCGCCCCGAGCCGGCAAGCCTGGGAATCGACCTGAGCTACGCGCAGGACTACGTCCACCGCTCTGACAGTCGGGAGACCGGCGCCGTTGATCCCGTGGTTGGGCTCGACATTGGCGCCAACGTCGGCGGGTTTGGCGGTTTGAATTTTATCGGCAGCATGCTTTACGACGGACGCGTCGCCAACAGCAGCGATCGCATGCAACGCCGGGACATGCTGCTGTTCCACGATGACTACGATAACGCCATTCGCTACAGCGCCGGTGACATCTTCCCGCTGACTCAGGGGCTGCAAAGCAGTCCACGCCTGGGCGGCGTCAGCATCGCTCGGCAGTTTGGTGACATTCGCCCGTTCCAGAATATTCGCCCCGGAGGCAGGCAGGAAGTTGTCTTGGACAGCACGTCCCGCGTGGATGTCGAAGTCAACGGCGTCATCGTGGATACGCTGGTGCTACCTGCCGGCCGTTACAATCTGAGTGATTTTCCCCTGGCACTTGGCGCCAATGACGTGCGCCTGTTTGTCGAGGATGATGCCGGGCGACGTGAAGCAGCCAGCTTCTCCCTATTCTTTGACCCGGTTTCTTTGCGCCAGGGTGTGACGCTTTTCAGCGCCAATGTCGGCTTGCTGGAGGACCCCGCCGGCATCGGCGATATCGAGTACGAGGACGACCTCGCCTTCACCGGGTTCATCGAGCACGGGTTCACCGACACCATTAGCCTCGGAGCAAACAGCCAGTTCACCGACGGCCTGGTCAATACCGGTCTGAACGCCACCACCAGTACGCGCTTTGGCAGTTTTCAGTTCGATGCAGCATGGAGTCGGGCCGACCCCGATGGTTTCGATTCGGAAAGCGGCCATGCTCTCGGGATCGTCTACGCCTGGCAGACGGTAGCAGCAAGCTTGCCTACCAGCATCAACCTGGTGGCAGAGCGGTTTTCCGATGGCTACCGGACGCTCAGTGACCTGCAATTCGGCGATACCCGAGATTACTCGGTGCTGGCGCGGGTGCAGACCACCTTGCCGGCCAACGTCGGCGTGACCGTCGGCGCGCAGCAGCAGAAGCTGCGGCCTGACGGAATCATTGACCGCCGTGTCGATGTCGGCATTTCCCGCTTCTTTGACGGAGGCCTGAGCCTGTTTCTGAACATGGCCTATGTCGACAGCGAATTCGAAGATGACACCTATACCGCGTTTGTCGGGATTTCCTACCGTTTCGGGAACCGTTTCAATGCGCGAACCACCCACAACACACGAAATAGCGAAACCCGCGTGCAGCTCGATCGGACTCGACGGGACGTCGTCAATGACGTCAGCGGTCGGGTTCTGTCAAGTCGTTCCGACCGGCGAGACCTCGGGGAGGCGCGCGGCCGATACACCGGAAACCGATTCGAAGCAGAAGCACTCACCCGGCAGACCCGGGGTCGCGACGGCGGGGGCACAACCCACGAATCACGATTGACGGCCAGCAGTGGTCTCGCCGTGACACCAAGCGGTGTCGGTGTCGGCCGCCGGGCCGCACGTGGCTTCGTCATGACTGAGCCCCATGACAGCCTCGATGGCCGCCGCACGACGCTGGACCGTGGCGTTTTCGGAACGACAGCACACAGCAGCCGCATGGGCCCAGCGGTGGCGCCGGTGCGCCGACCATACATTCCCCTGCGACTTGACGTAGACGTCGAGGACCTGCCGCTTGGCTATGACATCGGTGAGGGTCGAATCGGCGTGCTCCCAGGTGGATTCAGCGGCCACCATTTCGTTATCGGATCCGACGAGTCACGCACCCTGCTCGGTTTCATCAAGGACAGCGACGGCGAACCGTTCAGCCTCGCCACCGGGCGGTTGACCAGAATCGATCAGGAGGACGACCGCATTCGCTCCATTTTCACGAACCGCACCGGCCGTTTTGTCGGTGAACGCCTGCCTGCTGGCACCTTCATCCTGACAATGGATGGATACGATGGGGAAATCGAAATCGATATCCCCGAGGACGCGGAGGGTTTAATCGATGTCGGCACATTGCAAATGCCTTGATGGGAAAGTCTTTTTTCTGACCGGCGTGGCCCTGGCGTACCTGGCCCATTCCGGTTCAGCCGCTGCCGCAACCCCTTGTGACATCGCGCTGACCGCCGAGGAACCCGAAGACGTCGAACTGGAATACGACCCCTTCGATCTGGAACGCGCCCTCGGTACTACGCGTATCACGATCAGCAACAATTCCGACCAGACCTGTCCCGTGGTACTGGAATTGATCACTGGAGGTGACCGGAGTCGAGTCGCGCGCCTGGACAACCTCGGCACACAAGCCGAAATCGTCATGGCCGGCACTAGCGACGGCATGCGCGGCAGCGGCCGCGGCATCGCATTCGACGTGCCTGCAGCGGACAGCACCGAGGTCGAACTTGAGGTGCTTGTAGCCGCTGGTGCCTACCCACGCCCGGGCAACTACCAGGACACCGTGCGCTTCCAGCTGCGTGATGCCGAATCAAACCGCTTTCTCAGCGAGGAATTGCCGCTGCGTATTGCAACATTCGTCCCCGCCCGGGCACAGATCAATATTGCCGGCAGCTCCGGGCCATTCGGCGAGCGGGGCAGCGTAAACCAGATCGACTTCGGCACCCTGCAATCGGGGCTTCGGCGGGATGTTGTGGTCCAGGTGCGATCAAACAGTGAGTATCAGGTTTCGATGCGATCAGAGAACAACGGTCGCCTGGTACATGAGGACGATCCACAGCTTCCCTCGATTCCCTACACAGTGCAGCTCGGCCGACAGCGGTTTGACCTGGCCGCGCCGGGTCAGAAACAAATGCCCCGACCCAGCAGCATTCGCGGCACATCTACTCCGCTGGTTTTCGAGATCGGTCAGGTCGGCAATGTCTTCGCCGGTCAATACCGAGACACCGTAGAAGTCAGCGTCCGCGCTCTGTACTGACAGTGCTCGGCAACGCTGCCCCGTGGACTCGCTGTTCGTCAGGCGCTTGAAATCGGCGAGAGAAATCCTGAGGCTAGAGAACAATCAAATGTCGCCAAAAAGCGACAAGAGAGGCAGTATGTCGCCAGATTCCGCCGGCCACGATTCATCTGTCGCAACGAGAACCGCACTGTACGTTGGCGGCGATGAGCGCGCGGCCGCTCGATTGCAATCGATACTGTCGAACGGCTGGACCATCCAGAGTGCAACAACCGAGTCCGTACTCAGGGAAAAGCTCAACAACTCCGATGTCTCGGTGGGCCTGGTCGAACCCTTTCGCAGCGATCCCTCAATCCTGGATGCTCTCGACCGCGGCGCGTTTCTGACGGATGAAATCGAGTGGATTGCCCTCGTCTTGCCGGAGGAGCTCGATGATCCACAGGTCCGCCGGTTGATCAGCAAGTCGTTCTACGACTTCCATACCCTCCCCGTCGATGCTGATCGACTCGCCGTCGCTCTCGGGCGGGCCGACGGAATGATCAAACTACGACGCGGCGAGAGCAGAAGGGAACCCAAGACGCTCACGCTGGTTGGCCGTAGCCGCCGCATGCGGGAGCTCAACAAGCAGATCCACAAAGCAGCCAATAACGGAGCCCCGGTGCTCGTTCGCGGGGAAAGCGGCACTGGCAAGGAGTTGGCCGCGCAGGCGATACATGCAGAATCTGATCGCGCGCGCGAGCCACTCGTGGTCGTCAACTGCGGGGCATTACCCTCCGGACTTGTACAGTCTGAACTGTTTGGCCACGAGCGTGGCGCCTTTACAGGTGCCGACCGCAGGAACATCGGCCGTATCGAGGCAGCCGACGGAGGGACTCTGTTTCTCGACGAGATCGGCGATCTTCCTCTGGATCAGCAGGTCAATCTGCTACGGTTTCTCGAAACGTCCTCTGTGCAACGACTTGGCTCCACCCGATCAATACGCGTGGACACACGTATCATCGCTGCCACACATGTCGATCTGACCGCGGCAGTCGAGGCGGGGCGCTTCAGGGAGGATCTCTTCTATCGCCTGAATGTGCTGGAACTCACTCTTCCTGCGCTGCGGGAACGGAATACGGATATCCTGTTGCTGGCGCATTATTTCTTTCGGCGATTTCGCTGTGATGCCGATCGTCCCCTCCGGGGATTCAGCGCGCGTGCCGAGGAAGCCATGCTCTCGCATGACTGGCCGGGTAATGTCCGCGAACTGCTAAACCGAATCCGACGGGCCATCGTAATGTCGGAGAACCGCGTACTGCAGCCGATAGACCTTGGCCTGGACGATGACGGTTATGACGAGATGCCAACGCTTCAACAAGTGCGCGAAAAAGCGGAGCGAGACGCGATTCGCCTTACCCTGAGTTACACGCAGAACAATGTCTCGCGGACCGCACGGCTCCTTGGCATCTCGCGCCTCACCTTGTATCGAATGCTGGACCGCTACAGACTCCGTCCGAGGTAATCGCAATCCTGGCCAGGCTTTGACCTCCAGCGTATCCATGAGCTGAACGAAGCTGACTCTAATCGGTGGGTCATGCCGACAATCCCCATACCGGACGAATGCGGAAAATTGTGCTACTCCACAAGCCTTTCGGTGTGCTGTGCCAGTTCACCGACGAACTCGGGCGGGCAACCCTGGCGGACCATGTACCGATCAGGAATGTCTATCCGGCGGGCCGGCTTGACCGCGACAGCGAGGGTCTGCTGGTCCTGACCAACGATGGCAAGTTGAACGCGCGGATCACCCATCCGGGCAAGGCGATGGACAAGGAGTACTGGGTCCAGGTGGAGAACATTCCCGATCAGCAGGCACTGGATACCCTGCGGCACGGTGTTTCGCTGAAGGATGGCCTGACCCGCCCGGCACGTGCCGCCCTGATGGATCCACCGGACGTCCCCGACCGCGAGCCGCCCATTCGTTACCGGGCAAGCATTCCGACCCAGTGGCTGCGGCTCATCATCAATGAGGGACGCAACCGACAGGTCCGGCGCATGACCGCAGCGGTTGGTCATCCGACCCTGCGACTGATCCGCTATCGGATCGGCTCCTGGACACTGGACGGCCTGCAGCCCGGCGCCTGGCGCGAGGTCTGACATGTCGGCACTGGACTGGCTTCTGGCCAGCATGGTCCTGCTGGTCTGCGCCGTGATCCAGGGCGCCATCGGCTTCGGCGTGGGTTTGCTGGGCGCCCCGCTGCTCTATCTGATCAACCCGGCACTGGTACCGGCGCCGGTAATCATTGTCGGCATGGTCCTGCCGGCGCTGATCGTGCTGCGGGACTGGCGGCACGTCCACGGCAGCGATGTCGCCTGGGCCCTGCCCGGAACGCTGTTCGGGACACTCCTGGGTGGCCTCGTCATCGGCGTCCTGTCCACCGATGGCCTGGCCCTGCTGTTCGGTGGCCTGGTACTGCTGGCGGTAGCCATCAGCCTGGTCGGCCTGACCCCGAGACCGACGCCAGGCGTGATCCTGACCGGTGGTGGGCTATCCGGCTTCATGGCGACAACCACCGCAATCGGTGGTCCTCCCCTGGCGTTGATCTTCCAGCATCTCCGCGGACCACGACTGCGTGGCACGCTGTCCGCGATCTTTTTTCCCGGTGGCGTGCTGGCACTTGCCAGCCTTTATTGGGCCGGCCGGTTCGGTGCCGGCGAACTGATGATGGGCATTGCCCTGCTGCCTGCCATCGGCCTGGGCTTCATCCTCTCAGGGCGATTCGCGGGCTGGCTTGACCGTCGCTGGCTGAGACCTGCGATCCTGTCCCTGTCGACCGCAGCGGCCCTGATCGCGATAACCCGCGCGTTGCCGGGCATTCTGTGAGTCTTCCTGACTCATGCGTCGTATTGACACACATTTCTGCGCCATGAAATTATCTATGTTACTGTTTTTATTGTCTTCTCTCTCTGGCATGGGCGATGCAGCACTCTGGGCGTCGGAAGCAAACGCAGGAGGCTGGTATGTGGTTCTCCAATCTGAAGAGCTTGCTGATGACGTTGCTCCTCGCCCTGGGGCTGACTCTCGGCGGAATGGCGCCGGCCATCGCGGCAGATGGTGAAGCTTCATCGAATGCCGTTGACGATTACGTGGTCGAAAAGGATGGTGATGAAGAGGACGACCTGGACGAATGGGACGAGGAGGATGAGTACGGTTGGTAAGACCGACCAACCCCTCTGGTCAGATTGAGCCGCCGGCCGTTGGTTGGCGGCTCCTTTGCGTTTGCAGCCGTCTGCTTCGGAGCCACGATGCATCGGACGTCGCCGCAGCCTTCACCGGAGCGGGAGTGCGCGAAAAAGCTGGCGCTCGAACGCTGCTCTGGTATAGTGCGCCGGCGGCATGTACCGATCCATGCCGCTACCCCCGGGTGTTTTCCCGCCGGAAGTGTCTTCGAACGGAACACGACCAGAATGGCCCGCCCCAGCAGCGGCGCCCAATCGTGCTTTCCCTGCCCGTCCCCGACGTGTTGAAGCCTACGCTTTCCCTGGACCTCGCCGACGAGCGGTACATCTCAATCTGTCTGGATCGGATCCGACCGTAGCCTGATGACCGGAACGGAAGACGCCCAGGAGACTTTTTAGAACAATGCAATTCGATCAATTAGGACTTCCCGATAGCCTGGTACGCGCCGTGCGCGAGCAGGGCTATACCGAACCGACGGCCATCCAGGCCGAGGCCATTCCGGCGATTCTCGCCGGTCACGACGTGATGGCCGCGGCCCAGACGGGCACCGGCAAGACCGCCGGCTTCACGTTGCCACTGCTGGCTCGACTGGCTGAGCCCACCGCCGCGCGCGGCAAATTCCGTCCGGTTCGCGCCCTGATTCTGACGCCGACGCGGGAACTGACCGCACAGGTGCAGGAGAGCGTCACCACCTATGGCCGCCATGCGGGCCTTCGGTCGACGGTCATTTTCGGTGGAGTCGGCATGTCACCGCAGGTCGACCGCCTGCGTCGGGGCGTGGACATCGTGGTCGCGACCCCGGGTCGGTTGCTGGACCATATCCGTCAGCGCAGCATCGACCTCTCCCGGCTGGAGACACTGGTGCTGGACGAAGCCGATCGCATGCTCGACATGGGCTTTATTCACGATATCCGCAAGGTCATCGCCGAACTGCCGAAGCAGCGGCAGACCCTGCTGTTCTCGGCCACGTTCTCGAACGATATCCAGAAGCTGGCCCTGGGCATGCTCAGGGAACCCGTGCGGATCGAGGTTGCACCGCGGAATACCGCGGTGGAGACCATCCAGCAGCATGTGCACCCGGTGGACCGGGGCGGCAAGCGCGCCCTGCTGTCGCAGCTGATCCGCAATGGCGACTGGCGCCAGGTGCTGGTTTTCACCCGTACCAAGCACGGTGCCGACCGTCTGGCCAAGCAGCTGGCCGTCGACAACATCACTGCCACCGCGATCCACGGCAACAAGAGCCAGACCGCCCGTACCCGTGCACTTGCAGACTTCAAGAAGGGCAGCGTGCGGGTGCTGGTCGCCACCGATATTGCGGCCCGCGGCCTGGATATCGACCAATTGCCCCATGTGGTCAATTTCGAGCTGCCGAACGTGCCAGAGGACTACGTCCACCGCATCGGTCGCACCGGTCGCGCCGGGCATGACGGGGCCGCCCTGTCGCTGGTCTGCGTCGATGAGCTGAAACTGCTCGGCGGCATCGAAAAGCTTATCGGCCAGAAACTGGACCGTCAGGTGGTACCTGGATTCGAGCCGGATCCGAATGAGCGGCCGCAGCCCCTTTTCAAGAAACGCCAGCCAGCACCATCCAGAACCCGGCAACCGCGCCCCTCCGGCAACGGCGCACCCCGGCGCGCCAAGCCATCGGCCCGAAACAATTCGGGCCAGCCACGCCGCGCGGCGGGCGGCGGTGGCCGCTAAGGCGTGACCGATGGCGCCTGTCCGCAGGCCCCATCGGACACAAGATGACGCGGCGGTGGACCGGACATCGGCGGATGGCCCCGGTCCGGTCCACCCGCCGCGATTCCAAAGTCCTGGCCAACTTGTCTCCGTGCCGCCAATCAGGTCATGCTGCCGCGCTCTGTTGACCAAGCGACGGATTCGCCATGCGCTGGCTGCTGATCACTGCCGGAATTCTCCTGACGCTGTACCTCGGGCTGGCGCTGGTGCTGGACCGGGTCGAGCCCCGTGCCCAGATCGAACGCCAGGCAGAAGAAATGCTTGGCCTCGCCGTCGAATTCGATGGCGACGCAAGCCTGTTGCTGTTTCCGCGCCCGGGCTTCCGCTTCGCCGCCGCGGAACTTGCCAACCCGGAGGAATTTCCCGACGGATCCCTTGCAACGCTGGAGGGTGTGCGCGTCACATTGTCGCTGCCTGCCCTGCTACGTGGGCAACTGGTGGTGGACCAGCTCCATATCGATGACGGCAGCGTGAACCTGGCCCGCGACACTGACGCAACCGGCAACTGGGAATCACTGCAAATCCAGCCACAAGGCGACGAAGGCCCTCCGGTCACGCTGTCCCTGCACCGCGCCCGCCAGATCACCGCGGACAGGCTCCGCATCCGCTACCATGAGGCGGACACGGAAGCCCACTACCAATTGCTGCTGACAGACCTGGAACTGGACGATCTGGAAGCCGGCGCCAGGGGACATCTGCGCAGCGACTGGCAAGTGCAAGGTGCCAACGGCCTGGATCTGTCAGGCGCCATGGAGAGCCGCCTGCGGTTGCGCGAGGGCGGTTGGGGCCTGGGCCTGGGCATCGAGAGCTTTTCAATGGATGGCCGGATATCAGACCAGCCGATTGGCATCACCGGAGAAGGCCGACTGCTGGTCGATCTGGAACGACCCGGGCTGCAGCTGCGCGATGCGCACCTGGCCGATGATGGCAACCGTCTCGACCTGTCCGGGACCCTGGTTCTGAGGGATGGCCGACCCTACGCCGTTGGCGACTTCGAGTTGGCTGCCTCGGATCTGCGTCGAAGCGTCGAAAGGATCAGCAACGCGAAACTCGAAATGGAGGACGACGCGGCCTTTCGTGAGCTGGCGCTGGCCGGTCGGCTGCGGCTGGACGACCGGCGAATCAGTATCGCAGAGCTGGAAGGAGCCCTGGATCAGACTGGTATCAGCGGCAACCTGGACTGGAACAATGAGCCCGCCGAACTGCGCCTGCAGCTGGATTTCGGCGAACTCGATCTGGACCGTTACACACCGCCCGAGCCGGATCCCGAGATGGTTCGCGCAGTGATCGAGCTGCTTGCCACGCTGGCATCACGGCACGAGATCAGCGGCTATCTGCAGTGGGATCGACTGGAGACGCTGGACCTGGCCTTCGAACGGTTCCGCACTGATTTGCAGGGTGACCGGCGAAACCTGTCACTGAGCCCGGTGACCGCTGCAGCCTGGGACGGCGAGCTCGACGGCGCGGTGACCATCGACCTTGAGTCTGACCCGCGCGCCTACGACGTACGACTCAGCACGTTCGGCATCGATCCGGCGATACCGCTGTCCACCCTGTTTGAGGGCGACTTCCTCAGCGGAGACCTGGATCTGGATCTTAGCGGCCGCTTCCACGGCCAGGAATGGCCTGCAATCCGCGACAGCCTTGATGCAGAAGGAACTGTATTTCTGTCCGCAGCCGAGATCCGGGGCTTCAGCCTGAAACGACAGGTCGAGGACAGCGTGCCGAGCTCGTTGGGCGGCGCCAGCCGGGACACATTTGGCGACGACGCGACCACGGAGATCAGCCAACTCGAGGGCGAGCTGCGAATTCGCGACGGACGCCTGGAAAACCCCTCGGCGAGCGCACGCTCGCGCCATTTCGAAGCCCAGGGTGAGGGCGTGCTCGCGCTGGACACGCTGGAACTCGATTACCGCCTGTTACTGCGCATGGTCGAGACCTTCGAAACCGACAGCGAGCGTTTGCTCTCCCTGCTCCGGGATATCGATGTGCCGGTTCGTCTGCATGGCCCGCTCGCCGAGCTGGAGACGGATGTCAGCTTGCCGGGCACGGGCGATGACGAAAGCGAGGAAGCGACGGAAGAGGACGAAGACGACGCCGATCAGGAAGACGGGACAATGCGCAGCAGCTCGCCGTTGGAGTGATCGGTCAATAAATACAGGACGCCATCCGGCCCCACCTCGATCGCACGGATGCGTCGGTCGAGCGAGGTAAACAGCCGTTCCTCCTCGGAAACACGATCACCATCCACACGCAGGCGGTGTACGGCACGACTCACCAGCCCCGGCACCAGCAGATCACCGTTCCACTGGGGGAACGTCTCTCCGCGATACACGGCCAGCCCGCCCGGCGCGATGGCACTGTCCCAGACGTACAGCGGATCCTGCATGCCCGGGTAACTCCGGTACGGCGTGATCTGCGCCCCGCTGTAGTCGCGCGCATGGGCGGTGATCGGCCAGCCGTAGTTGGCACCGGCCTGCAGGCGATGCAGGCGGTCGCCGCCCCGCGGCCCGTGCTCGCTGACCCAGATCTCACCCGTGTCCGGATCCAGCGCCACGCCCTGCACGTTGCGATGGCCGATGGTCCAGGTTTCCGGCTGCCGCGCGTCCTCCAGCGCGGCAAAGGGATTGTCCAGCATTGCCTTGCCGTCAGCGTCCATGCGCAGCACGCTGCCGAAATGATCCTCCGGCTGCTGCGCCCGGTAACGGTAATCAAAGCCGTCCCCAGTGGTCAGGAGCAGACTGCCATCGTCGAGCCAGAGCATCCGTCCGCCGTAATGCACGCTGGTATCGCGCCACGGGGCGGCCCTGAACAGCACCTCGAGATCTTCCAGCGCATGCTCCTCCAGGCGGCCACGGACCAGCGTCAGCGTATTCTCGCGACGGTCGCCTTCCACCAGCGTCAGGTACAGGACATTCGCCGCCTCGCGGTCGGGCAGGACGTGGAACAGGCCCGCCTGGGAGTGCACATGCACATCCGGCAGGCCGGCGATCGGATCCGGATGCAGTCCGTCCTCGTCCACCAGGCGCAGCCGGCCGGCTCTCTCGGTAACAAGCATGCGGCCATCAGGCAGGAAGGCCAGCGCCCAGGGATGCTCCAGGCCATCGGCCAGCGTCTCGACTTCGTACTCCGATCCCTGGGTTTCCGCAGCGACGCCTCCGGCAAGCAGAAACACCGCAAGGCAACACGCCAGGCTACCGGCAAGATTACGCAGGAGTGTCATGGCCAGTTTCCCGTTTTTCCCGATTATCCATGGCGTCTGCCCCGCTTCCGAGGCAAGGTATGCAGCAAGGATGCCGGGGCCAAGCCATGCCCCGGGATGGTAATCACGCCGTTTCCATGAGGACCAGCATGTTCCTGCTTCGCCGACTCGTTGCCCTGTTGCTGGGTGCCGTTGTTGCCGCCGCGAGCGGATCACTGATCCAGACGCAGTTCAACGTCGCCGCCCTTGCCCGGCTTCAGGTGGATGTCGGCATACGGGAACGGCTGGCGATGACTGCCGGCGACCTGCTGCATTTCGCCCCGATTTTCGCACTGCTGCTGGTCGTCGCTTTCCTGCCTGCATTCTGCCTGGCCGGTTGGCTGGCTCGCCGGCGATCAGCCAGGCCGGGCTGGTTATATGCCCTGGCAGGCGGCACCGCCGTGCTTGCCGCCTTCCTGATCATGAACCAGTTGCTGCCGATGACCGCCGTGCAAATGACTGCCGAGCCGGTGGGCCTGCTCGCCCTGTCCATCAGCGGCGTTCTCGGTGGCTGGGCCTTCGCGCTAACGCGGAATCCAACGCAGGCGCGAGAATAGACCAGTGTTTCCCTTACGCGGAACCGTCAGGGGTTACGCCGTTGACCGGCAGCGGTGCCGCGTAAAATCGCGTACCGTCAGAGAACAGTTGCCAGGCTTCGGCGACATGCCCGGCCGAGCGGCAATCCGCGGCGGCGTGTCGGGCTGCATCGGGGTCTGCATGCAACTGGGCCTGGTCCGGGGTACGGACAAACATGCGGTTGGTCTGGTTCGGCCCGCGCTGTTCGACATGCGACAGGTATTGCTCCGCCTCCGGCAGGTGCACCACATAGCCACGGAAGCTGGTGCCCTCGGGCAGGCCAAGCGCGGCAATACGCGCCTCCATCAGATCACTCTCGTCTGCCAAAATCGTCTCCTCCGATAACCGTTTTGGCCACATGATACGCGATCATGGCAGGTAGATGAGGCGCAGACTGTGCCGGTGCCGACCGCCAAAACGGATCGGCGCCGAGGCGTCCATGGTCAGCACGAAACGCTCGCCCATGTTGCGCCGGAAGGCCCTGGGCGGTCAGAAATCCATCGTCTGACCGTCCAGCAGACGCAGCCATCCACGTACGATGCGATAAATGATCCAGATCGTAGTGGCCAGCAGGATCAGGAATCCGATGCCAATCACCGTCGTCAGGAAGCCGATCACGAACCACAACAGGGCAAACCAGAAGGTCCTGACCTGCCAACGGAAATGCGATTCCAGCCAGGTGCCGCGCACCTCGTCCCGTTTGACGTAGTTGATGATCACTGCGACCAGAAAACTGATGCCGATCAGGAACGATGCAGCCTGCAGTCCGTAAACCACCTGGGTGATGGTTTTCAGCGATTCCGTTGCCCGGTCTGCAGCGATATCCGTTGATCTGGAGCGGTTTGCCACGGTCAATCCTTGAGTCGGTAGCCGGTATGGAATATCCACGATATCAGCACCAGTGCCAGGCCGAGAAAAACGGCGATCATCCCCAGGCTGGCCCAGAGGCTGACATCACCGGTGCCGTAGAAGCTCCAGCGAAAGCCGCTGATCAGGTAGAGCACGGGGTTGAACAGGGTCACCGTCTGCCAGAACGGCGGCAACATGTCGATGGCATAAAAGGTACCGCCGAGGAAGACGAGCGGAGTGATCACCAGCAACGGCACGAACTGCAGCTTGTCAAAGCCATCCGCCCATATACCGATAATGAAACCGAGCAGGCTGAAAGTGATGCAGGTCAGTACCAGGAACAGCAGCATCCAGCCCGGATGCTGGATCTCCAGCGGCACGAAAACGCCCGCCGTGGCCAGGATGATGCAGCCCAGCACGAATGACTTGCTGGCCGCCGCACCGACATGCCCGATGACAATCTCGATGGCAGACATGGGTGCCGACAGCAACTCGTAGATGGTACCGGTAAAGCGTTTGAAATAGATCCCGAACGACGCGTAGGAAACGCTCTGGGTCAGCACCATGAACATGGTCAGCCCGGGCACCAGAAAGGCACCATAGCTGACGCCCTGCACCTCGTCGATGCGGGACCCGATGGCCGCGCCAAAAACAATGAAATACAGGCAGGTGATAATGACAGGCGAGACGATGCCTTGCAGCAGGGTACGCCGCGTGCGCTCCATTTCATACCTGTAAATGGCGGCAATGCCGTGCCAGTTCATTGCGCCTCCTCCGGCTGCTCGCCAACCAGGCGCACGAAGATCTGCTCCAGACTGCTTTCCCGGGTGTGCAGATCATGCACTGTAAGCCCTGCCTGCTGCACCGCCCGCAATACGGCGTCAACGCCGGCCTCACCCCCCTCCGCGGAATAGCGGTAGCGCAGGGTGCGCCCACCCTGCTCGCATTCCACGCCTAGCCTGGCCAGTGCTTCCGGCAGATGCGCCAGTGGCTGAGCCAGTTCCAGGGTCACGACCTTGCTGCCCAGCGATCGCATCAGCTCGTGTTTGTCTTGAACCAGAATCAACTCACCATCACGGATCACGCCGATGCGATCGGCCATTTCCTCGGCCTCCTCGATGTAGTGCGTGGTCAGTATGATGGTGACACCACGGCGCCGAAGGCCCCGCACCAGCTTCCACATGTCACGCCGCAGATCCACATCGACGCCCGCCGTGGGTTCATCCAGGAACAGGATTTCCGGCTCATGGGACAGGGCCTTGGCGATCAATACCCGACGTTTCATGCCGCCGGAAAGCTGCATCATGGGGCTGTGCCGCTTGTCCCACAGCGACAGATCCTTCAACAGCCGCTCCAGATAAACGGGGTCGGCCGCTTTGCCGAACAGGCCGCGACTGTAGGTGAGCGTTGTCCAGACGGTCTCGAATGCTTCGTTGGTGAGTTCCTGCGGCACCAGCCCGATGCGACGCCGCGTCTCGCGGTACTGGCGGTGAATATCGTAACCGGCGACGCGCACCGTGCCCGCGGACAAGGTCACGATGCCGCAGATGATGTGAATCAGCGTGGTCTTGCCCGCGCCATTGGGCCCGAGTAGCCCGAATATCTCGCCGCGGCGAATCCGGAGACTGACGTCCCGCAATGCCAGGAAGCCACCGTGATACTGCTTGCGCAGACCCTGCACATCCACCATAACCGGAGGCCTGGTGTCGGCCGCGGCTGCCTCGTCGGCATCGCTGATGGCATCGCGTTCCCTTCTCACGGGCGGGCATTCCCTGCGCATGTCACTCCATCTGCATTAACGATCACGAGCGCCGTGATCGGCGTGAGACACAGCAAAAACACTCAGCCCCGCAAGGCCGGCAAAGACTCCTCGGCCGGCACAAAGCGAAGCGCAAGCCCATTATTGCACCAACGCTTGCCGGTCGGCTCCGGACCGTCATTGAACACATGGCCCTGATGACCACCACAACGAATACAGTGGTATTCCGTTCGCCGGAAGATCAACAGAAAATCCGGCTTGGTGTCGACATGACCGTCGATCACATCATAGAAGCTGGGCCAACCGGTGCCGCTATCGTACTTGGTTTCCGAACTGAACAATGGCAGGTGACAGGCGGCGCAGACGTAGGTCCCATCTTCGTAGAACTGGTCCAGGGGACTGGAAAATGCCGGCTCGGTGCGTTCCTGAAACAGGATGCGCCAGGCCTCTTCATCCACCAAGTCACGCCAGAATTCCGGATCACGCTGCAGGCGCTCCAGCTTCTCCGAGGGCACCGACAGCGAATGACCATCGCCCCGCTGACCGGCCTTGAGCAGGCCCGATGGCAGCACCGCCAGCCCACCGACGGCAAGCAAGCCACCAACAAAACGTCGCCGATCCATACCCGTCTCCCGATCCCGGCGGCCGCCACGCAGGCGACAGCCCTTTGCCCAGCCGCGGGACTTATGACAACAGATCGACGGCAGAGTTGATAACAGCTGAACCACCACCGACCGGCCTGGTCTGCCCGAGCATGAACAGAAAACCGAATCCGCAGGGCAAGGGTGTTTCGCCGCTGCTTGCCGTGATCGCGCAGCAGGATCGAGGCCTGACGGTCAGCGAGCCCAAGGATGCCGCGCGGATCGCCTCCGAGCTGTTCACCTCGGTTTTCATTCTGGAGAGCGATTTCGACTTTCAGCCCACCATCGGCCGTCCGCACTGGCTGTATCGGAAACAGGGTCGTTTTCGGCTACGCCTGACGCCGCCCGACGGCTGGCACCCGGCGATTGCCGGCGATTATATCGGCGAATGCTGGTTGCATGGGGACTTGAGCTGGACGCTGCAGCTGGACACGAATGCAGCGAGCAATGCCGCGTTACAGGCAAGCCTTCGGGAACGGCAGCACCGGTTCGAGCAGGAGCTGGCAGGCGCGGAGACGCTGCGTAGCGCCCTGCCCCATCACCGCGAGGATCTTGGCTTCTACCGCCGGGTCTATGCCTATGCCCTGAGTCGCTCGCTGGAGCTGTCGATGCGGTCCACGGGCATTGATGGCCTCTGCTACGACAAGGCGCGCACCCACCCCGCCCTGCACAATGACAGCGGCAGCACGGGCACCTGAATGCCGCCCCGCGGGAATCAATCGAGGACCGGTCAGCGGTCCAGCAGTTCGCGCACCCGCTCGTGATAAATCGACTCGGGGATCAGGCCCTCGTCGTACAGGTCACGCAATTCGCGCAATTCCTCGCGGCGCGAGTCCGGCAGCGTGTCCACCTCGGGCTGGTCCGCCACCGGCAACTCGTCCGAGTCCGCGGCCGCGGTGGGGTCCGACGGCTGCGACACGCCGACCGCTTCTTCCCGCGGCGGCTCCGGTGCGGTATCGGCGGCGGGCAACCGCGGCTCGGTCTCCGGTTCCGCCGGATCGCGATCAACATCCAGTGCAGCCAACACGTAGTCGCTGCGCGCCACCCCGTCGTGTTCCGCAAGCGTGACACCTGGCTCCATGCCCACCAGGTTCCATCCGCGGCGTTCGCCGTCCGGCTGGCGACTGCCGAAGCGCGCATCCCCGCCGCGCCGGGACAAGTCCGTTGGCCCGGTGTACTGGAACGGAAACTCGCGCTCGATCCGGCGATTCAACTCACCCACCATGACGTGCAGGGCATCGTCCTTGTAGAAAACCCGGGCTGAGGTCACCACGGTGTTGCCGATACGCGATGAGCCTGGCAGGGCGCGAAAACCACGTACACTCAGGATCACGTCCTGATCCGGTCCGGCGTCGGCGAGGGCCTGCCTCAGTGGTTCCGCCAGCCGCTCACGCATGTCCTCGGTAAACACGGGACCGTCGTGGTCACCCCCGGTCGCCGCCTCCAGGCCCCGGCCTTCGGCATTGGCGGCACGCAGTGCAGCGAGCAACCCCTTAATTTCCGAAGTCTCCAACGAGGCAGGGTGTGCGTTTGGCTCCGCGCCGGTCTCGCTCGGCACCAACCAGACATAACCGTTGTCACTGGCCCAGACCGTCTGTCGCTGCGCATCGGGCGCCGGCGACCGCGGGCTACTGGCACAGGCGGCCAGGACCGCACCGCACAGGCCGATGACGGCAATTACGACGGACGCGCGAACGAAACGTGCTGGCATGGTATGCCTTCCCATGGGCCAAACTCCTTGAACTCCAATGAACTGCCCTCAGGCTAGCGGCAGCGGCGGCATGAGTCACGTGTTCTGCACGCTTTTGACGACAGGTGGACTGTTGCGCCGCCGCGCCATTTGATTTCTGATCGGGGCCATGGTGTAAACCCGGTCCTGGAAGTTGTACGGACGGAGTTATCGAATGGCCTGCATCGGTTGTGAAGTTGTTCCGTCCCTACCGCAGGGAGATATCAGACTGTACCTGGCACCAAAGCTTGCACACACCCGGGCAGTGGCCGCACGCGGATTACGAGACGCAGGCTGGATCGTTGAGGACATCGACGGCGCCGTGTTGGTGGTCAAGGTGGCCGACGGACAATCGGCGACATTGCTGGACGATCTGGATCAGGTCATGACCTCGCCCGAGCAGTCGAATTGCCCGGCGGTCATGCTTGATCCCGGCCAGCCGTTCGGGATCCGTCAGTTGGCAGACACGACGCCGCTGCGCGTGTTGATCGCACGACAAAAGTCGGCCTGGCTCAGTGAGCTGCTTACCGACGAGCGTCTGGAGATGCATTTCCAGCCAATCCTCCACGCCGATGGCGGCGGCGTATTCGCATTCGAATCCCTCGTCCGTGGAATTGGCGCCGACGGCAAGCGTATCCCGCCGAACGATCTGTTCGGCGCGGCACGGGAGGCGGACCTGTTGTTCCATCTGGACCGGGCTGCGCGCGTCGCGGCGATCCGTCAGGCGCACGGTGCGCAAATCGATGAAACACTGTTCATCAATTTCAATCCGACGTCGGTTTATGAACCGTCGTTCTGCCTGAAGACGACTTTCGATGCGGTCAATGCAATTGGCACCTGCCCCGCGAATTACGTGTTTGAAGTCGTCGAGACGGACCACATTTCGGATCATGGACACCTGAAGAACATCCTTGCCGAATACCGCAACCATGGCTTCCGCATCGCGTTGGATGACCTTGGCGCGGGCTACAGCTCACTGAATCTGCTGCAGGGAATTCGGCCCGATTTCGTCAAGCTCGACCGGGAGATGGTCGATGGCGTGTCGGGCAGTCGTTACCTGGCCTCGATCACCTCGAGGCTGATCAGCATGGCCAGGGAACTGGACGTGCAACTGATCGCCGAAGGTATTGAAAACCGGGAAGACTGGGAATGGTTGCAGGAGCAGGGCGTGGACTATGTCCAGGGCTTCTACTTCGCCCGACCCTCGGCAACTCCGGAACGGCCGGCAATGGCGGATCTTGCACGCTGATCCGCCCATGGCCGGCTGGCCTTGGTGGCCCGCGGCAACCTCAGTCCCTGGATTCGGCGGCCTCGTCCGAAGGAGCCTCGACGACGGTGTGAATCTCCACGTTATCGTCCGGTTCCTTGGCCTCATGGCCTGATTCAACCCACGGTTCGTGCGGCAGTGCGGAGCGCTGCCCGCGGCGCGCGGCAAAGCGTTCGCCGTTCAGCGCCCGCAGCAGGCCCGCCATCATCAAGACCACCACCAGTGAAAACGGCAGCGCGGCGGTGATGACCGCGTTCTGCAGGGTCTCCAGGCCGCCTGCCAGCAGCAGCGTCGCGGTCAAAAGCGCGAGGATCACACCCCAGAGCAGGCGATGCACCGTCGGCGGCTCGGGATCACCGCCGGCCAGTATGGTGTTGATGACCAGCGTTCCGGCATTGGCCGACGTGATCAGGTAAGTGGCAATCAGAACAACCATCGCGGCGCTGGCGACCACTCCCAGCACGCCGATATCCAGCGCCTGGATCGTCACGAACAGGGCCACGGCCTCGTCCCGGGACACCGCCTCGACGATTCCGCCGTCACCGAACAACTCATGGTGCAGCGCGGTGCCGCCGAGCAGTCCGATCCAGATGATGGTTATCGCGGTCGGCACCAGCAGCACGCCCATCACGAATTCCCGGAACGTCCTGCCGCGGGAGACCCGGGCAATGAACATCCCCACGAACGGCGACCAGGCGAGCCACCAACCCCAGAAGAAGACCGTCCATTCCGCCTGCCAGTCACTGCCACGCGTCACGTTGGTGTGGAAGGTCAGTGCCAGCAGATTCTGGATGTAGTCGCCGGTGGCCTCGATGGTCAGACCGATCAGGTACTGGGTCGGACCGAAAACTAGCAGGAAAACAACCACTCCAATGCTAAGCCAGACGTTGAATTCGGACAGCAGGCGGACACCACGCTGGACGCCGGACATCACCGAGATGGTCGCGATACCCATGATGACGGCGGTAACGGTGAGTTGCAGCGTTACCGAGGTCTCGATGCCGAAAACCTGGCCCAGGCCGGCATTCATCTGCTGCACGCCCAGGCCCAGGGTCGTCGCCACCCCGAACACCGTGCCGAACACGGCGAGCACGTCCACGCAGTCGCCCCAGCGGCCGCGGAAGCGTTCGCCAAGGAACGGAAACAGGGCCGAACGGATGGTCAACGGCAGTCCGTGGCGAAACGCGAAATAACCGAGGACCAGGCCAACAAAGGAAAAGATTGCCCAGCCGTTCAGACCCCAGTGAAAGAAACTGAGGCGCATGGCCACCGTCGCCGCCTCGGCGCTCTGGCCGTCCTCGACGAACGGGTTGGACTGGAACTGGAGGATGGGCTGCGCCACGGCCCAGAACAGGATGCCAACCCCGGTGCCTGCCGCGAACAGCATGCTGATCCACGAAAAATAGGTAAACTCCGGCCGCTCGTCGTCGCCACCCAGACGCACGTTCTTGTAGCGCCCGGTGCCGAGCCAGGCCATGAAGAACAGCAGAAAGCCGACCAGCAACACGTAGTACCATTCCAGGAACGGCGTCAGGAAACCGCGCATCGCACCCACCGCCTGCGCGCTTTGCGTCGTGTAAGCAGCACCGGCAATCACCGCCGCGAGCACCACGACCATCGAAATGATGGTCACCCGCGGGTTCATGCCTTTCAGCGGACCGCTTTCAGCCTGGCCGTAGAATGGGTCGGTATTGATCAGCTCTCGCGGCTTCGACTCAGCCCCCATGGGTTCTTTCATCTCCGTCTGATGGCCGGGCCGCAAGCCTATCGTGACGACGCCTGTCCTGAAACCGGCCGCGATCAGCCTGGCGCACCAATTCGGTCAGGTCCTTGGCCTGCTCCGGGAACCAGGCAATACCGATGCTGACCGACACCTCCAGCACACCGGCAACGGACAGCCGCATGGGCTCGGCAATGGCCGCACGCAGTTTGTCGGCCACCCGCTGCGCATCCGCCGGCGCGTCCGTGTTCGGCAGGAGAATGACGAATTCATCGGTCCCGACCCGCCCCAATACATCCGAGGCTCGCAGCACCGTCATCATCCGGCGGGCCAGCTCGCGCAGCAATTCGTCGCCGGCCGCCTGCCCGAAGCGATCACTGATGGCTTTGAAGCCCTCCAGATCCAGGTAAAGCAACGGCAGCGACCGATTTTCACGTTGCGCCAGCTCCAGCGCCTGCTGGGTCAGTTCCAGTGACAGACGGCGATTGGGCAATGCGGTGAGGCGGTCGTAATGCGC
Source organism: Methylonatrum kenyense (assembly GCF_023195885.1). GTDB lineage: Bacteria > Pseudomonadota > Gammaproteobacteria > Nitrococcales > Aquisalimonadaceae > Methylonatrum > Methylonatrum kenyense. The sequence continues at coordinate 143,529 of NZ_JALPKO010000004.1, read as the reverse complement.
CAGCTGCCGCAGGCGTGACTGCATCTCGACGCGATCGGTCACGTCATTGGCAAAGCCGACCCAGCTGACCGTGCCGTCTATCCGACGCTGTGGCTCGCCGATCCACTCGATCCAGCGAAGCCCGCCGCTTTGGGCGTGATACACGCGAAAACAAAGCTCGCCGGCCCGCAGTGTCTCCACCTGCTCCTGCAACTGCCGCATGAACCGGTCGCGATCCTCCGGATGGATCAGGTCCAACAGGCAATGCGCATCGCGGCTTAGCGCATCGGCCGCAATGCCGAGGACAGGTTCGACGGCACGGGACACGAAACGAACGCGCAGGACTTCGTCCGGCGACATTTCCAGTTCATAGATGAATCCCGGCATGTGACGGTCGACAGCTGCCAGCGCGTCCGGCAGTGTTGCCGGCGGGCGGGCAAGCGCCGTCAACAGTATCAGACCCGGCGATTCCGGCAGTTGCCGGAGGACCACGTCCAGTTCGCTCAGGGCAAGCCCGGGCACCAGACTCAGCGCGAGGCAGGCGTCGCCGCGTGGCCCTCCTGCGCCGGCAAGCCAGTCCCGCAACCGGGCGCGCGCTGCCGTGTCCAGCAACTCGACCTCGACTGCATCCTCGGGCAACCCGAGCAGCCGACAGAGCGCCGGGCTGACCACGAGGGATTCCACCGCCCCCAGATCATTGATCTGCAACAGCGCATAATGGGCACCGCTCTCGTTCCAGAGTGCCCGCAGCAGGTCTGCTGTCTGGTCTGCGGTCAGGCTATCCGGGCGCACCACGTCACCTCCCTGAGAGATACTTTCCGAAACGGCTCGCGCCAACAAGGAAGCGCGGATCGGTCAGGCTGAGGTATCGTCGCAGAATGGCGACAGCTGTTAAACGGGCACGAACCGACACGAACGAAATTTCCTTGCTATCCGGGAGAGTCGTCTGATGTACGTGTGCGGTTCGCATTTTCGACGGATGGGGAAGACACTGCGGTGCACTGGCTTGGCCTGATGCAGTTCGCCGGGGGGCTTGGCCTGCTGTTGCTCGGCATGCGTTTGATGAGCGAGGGGCTGCGAGTCTCCGCCGGCGATGCCCTGCGCCAGATTCTCGCGGCATGTACCGGCAGCCGTTGGCGTGGCCTCGGCTCGGGGGTCATGATCACGGCCCTGGTCCAATCATCCAGCGCCGTGACCTTTGCGACGGTCGGCTTCGTCAACGCCGGGCTGTTATCCGTGGCACAGGCGATCAGCATCATCTACGGCGCCAACGTGGGCACCACGCTGACCAGCTGGCTGGTGGCGCTACTTGGCTTCAATGTCAATCTGCAGATACTCGCACTGCCGGCCATCGCCGTCGGTGCCGCACTGCGCATCGGAGCAAGCAGTCGACGCCGCGGCCCACTCGGCGACGCGCTTGCCGGCTTCGGCCTGTTCTTCATCGGTATCGATATCCTGCGGCTGGCATTCCAGGACCTGGGCGGCAGTGTCGACCTTGGCGCCCTCGCCCTGCCGGGCATCGCCGGCGTCCTGATCATGCTGCTGATCGGGATCATCCTGACCGTACTGATGCAGTCCTCCAGCGCCGCGCTGGCGCTGACACTGACCGCCGCCGCCGGCGGCCTGGTTCCGCTTCCCGCCGCCGCTGCCATGGTTATCGGCGCCAACCTGGGTACCACGTCGACGGCGGTCTTCGCGGCCATCGGCGCCACCGTCAACGCCCGCCGAATCGCCCTGTCCCATGTCGTTTTCAATGCTGTGACGGCCATCGTGGCGCTGGCGACGCTGCCGTTGCAGCTCTGGCTTGCGTCCCGGGCCGGCGGCCTGCTGCCCGGCCCGGCAGGGATTGCCACCACGCTGGCGGTGTTCCACACGCAGACGAAACTTGCCGGCCTGGCCGTCATCTGGCCCCTGACGGACCGCCTTGTCAGCTGGCTGCACCGGCGTTTTCGAACAACCGAGGAAGATCTGGCGAAACCAGAGTTCCTTGACCGGAACGTGTTGCGGAGTCCGGCCCTGGCATTGGACGCCGTGGCGCTTGAACTGCAGCGCACCGGAAACATGGCCAATGCCCTGCTGCTGGACAGCCTGGCTGGTCGCGATGCCGCGTTGATGCCACGACGCGATGCGCTGGAACAGCGGCTCGACTACATCGCCGAGTTCGTCAACCGCCTGCACGACACCGACTTGCCGGAGGCACTGCGGGAGGCCCTGCCCCTGACTCTGCGCACCGGACAGTATCAGGCCGATATCGCAGAACGCGCGCTGGATTACCGGCGCCAGCGACGCGGCCGCACGGCCGGCGCAGACACCAGCGGAACACGTGACGCCTGGCAATGGTGCGAACGTCTTGCCGTTGCCATCGGCGAACACGGGGACTGGGGTGTCGGGGCCGAGACCGGCGTCAGTGACTGGGCCAACCCCCTGCTGAACGATTACCAGCACATCAAGGAGAAGCTGTTGCGCGAGGGAAGCCAGGGCAGCCTGCCGGTGCGGCGCATGGTCAACCTGCTGGATGAACTCAGCACGCTACGGCGCGCACTCGATCAACTGACAAAGGGGCTGCATACACTGCGGACAATCCGACCCGACGAGAAAACCGAGAGCACCGAAGAGGTTCCACCGGCTTGACCGCCATACCGTCGATAACCAACGCTCAAGTAAATTCCGACCAACCCGTGGGATGGCACAACAGGGGGATACCATGACGGAAACACGGCTGGCCTGGTTGTTGGTCTGCGCGTACGGCCTTATCGCCCTGTTGCCGTTGCTACTGGCAACGCTCCAGGGACTGCCGCCACGACCGTTCCTGGATGACCTGGCCAGCGGCCTGGCCCTGGTCGGGTTCTCCATGCTGTTGCTTGAGTTCCTGCTCTCGGGCCGCTTCAAGGGACTGTCGGCCCTGGTTGGCATGGACCGGGTGATGCAGTTTCATCAACTGATGGCCTGGATCCTGGTGGCCCTGCTGGTGATCCACCCGTTCCTCTACTACCTTCCGACCGGTGCCACTGCCGGGCCGATGCAGGGACCGGCCACCGAGGGTGGCGACATCGACTTCCTGCCCAGCCTCACGGGCTGGATCGCCTGGTTCCTGCTGCTGCTTCTGGTGTTTACCGCTGCGGTCCGCGACGACCTGGGAATACGCTACGAAACCTGGCGCGCCAGCCACGGCATCGGTGCCGTGCTGATCGCGCTGCTCGGTCTGCATCACACGCTGGAAGCCGGTCACTACAGCGGCGATCCGCTGCTGGCCACGGTCTGGTCGCTGGCCGTCCTGATCGCCATCGCCTCGCTGATTCACGTGCATCTGCTGATCCCGTTGGGGCAGCGCCGGCACCCTTACCGCGTCGGCGCCGTCGAAAAGGAGGCGGATCGAACCTGGACCCTGATGCTGGAACCGGACCGCGAGGCCGGACATCCGGGTACGCCGTTTCCCTATCTGGCCGGACAATTCGTCTGGCTGCGCTTCCAGCGCGCCCTGTTCCGCATTACCGAGCATCCGTTCTCGCTCAGCTCGGCGCCGAGCGAGGGACTGCAGCTGCGCGTCACGATCAAGGAGGCCGGCGACTTCACCAATGGCATCCGCGATATCCTGATCGGCAGCCGCGTCTATCTGGATGGTCCCTACGGCAATTTCACGCTGCAACCAGGAGACATTCGCCCGCTGGTTCTGATCGGCGGCGGCGTCGGCATGGCACCGCTGATGGCCTTGTTGCGCGACGTGGTGGCGCGCGGTGTCTCGCGGCACATGCGCGTCATCCAGGGCAACAACACCGAGCAGGAAATCCTGTATCGGGAGGAGCTGGCCGATAGCGAGGCCCAGGGCCGCGCGCAGGTCCATCAGGTGCTGGCCGAACCGCCGGCAGGCTGGCAGGGTGAAAGCGGCTTCCCCGACGGCGCGCTCCTCACCCGCTGTATCTCCGAATCGGAGCGCGACAATGGCGTGTTCTACGTCTGTGGTCCGCCGGCCATGATCGATGCCGTCGAGGACACCCTGCTGAACCGGTTCGGCATCGCGCCGGAGCGCGTGATCTGCGAGCGCTTCCGCTACACGCTGGGTAACCGCCGGGGCAGCACCGGCCGCCTGCTCAAGGCCTGCCTGCTGACCGCCGGCGCGCTGCTGCTGGCCATGGTGCTGTTTGCCTTGCGATGAACGCGCCGGAGAAAACGACGCCGGACGGCCAGCGCCGTGTCGTCTTTCGCACCCGCGGCCTGTGCCGGACCTATCGGCTGGGTGAAACCGAGGTACACGCGCTGCGTGGCGTCGATCTCGACCTTTACGCCGGAGAACTCGTGGTCATGCTCGGCGCCTCCGGCTCCGGCAAGTCCACACTGCTGAACCTGCTCGGCGGACTCGACGCGGCCAGCAGCGGCGAGGTGTTCTATGGCGAGCAGGACCTGTCCCGCGTCAGTGAACGACAACTGACGCGGTTCCGCCGCGACCATGTCGGCTTCGTGTTCCAGTTCTACAACCTGATCTCGAGCCTGACCGCGCGCGAAAACGTGGCCATCGTCACCGACATCTGCGAACGGCCGATGCCACCTGAGGACGCACTGGCACTGGTTGGCCTTGGCGAGCGGCTGGATCACTTCCCGGCGCAGCTCTCCGGCGGTGAACAGCAACGGGTGGCAATCGCCCGCGCGATTGCCAAGCAGCCCGCCGTGCTGCTCTGCGACGAGCCCACCGGGGCGCTGGATTCGCAGACCGGGCGTCAGGTACTGAACGCGTTGCTCGACATCAACCGCAGGCTCGGCACCACCACCGCGATCATCACCCACAATGCAGTCATCGCCGAGATGGCGCATCGGGTCATCCGGCTACGCGATGGCCGCATTGCCGACATCGCCGACAACCCCAGCCCCCGTTCGCCGGACGAGCTGGCCTGGTAGCCCGCATGCGCACGCTGCGCCGCAAGCTGTTGCGGGACCTGCTGACACTGCGGGGCCAGATCCTGGCGATCGCCGTGGTCATCGGCGCCGGCGTCATGACTCTGATCCTCGGCGTCACCACTCTGAGCGCACTCAGCCTGACCCAGGAGCGGTTCTACCAGGAGCGTGGCTTCGCCGAGGTGTTCGCCGACCTGACCCGGGCGCCGGAGAGCCTGTTGCCGCGGCTGGCCGAAATACCCGGCATCGACCGGATCGAGAGCCGCGTCCGCAGTGGCGTCCGACTGCGCGTCGACGACTTCGACGATCCGGTCCGGGGCCTGGTGCTGTCGATTCCGGATGGCCGCCAGCCGGACATCAACCGCCTGCACCTGCGCATGGGGCAGCTGCCGCAGCCGGAGCGACAGGATGAAGTGGTGGTCAGTGAACCCTTCGCCGAAGCCCATGGCCTGCTGCCCGGCGACCAGTTGACCGCGATCATTCACGGGCGCGAACAGCGCCTGCGAATCAGCGGCATCGCGCTCTCGCCGGAATTCGTCTACCAGACCGGACCCGGTGACCTGTTACCGGATTACCGCCGTTACGCCACCCTGTGGATGAACCGCAGCGCTCTGGCCCGGGCCACCGACCTGGACGGCGCCTTCAACAGCCTGGTGGCCACCCTGCAAGCCGGTGCCCGCACGGAAGATGTACGCCAGGCCCTCGACCGCCAGCTGCAACGCTATGGCGGCCAGGGCAGCTACGATCGGGACGAACAGGCCTCGCACCGGTTCATCAGTGAGGAACTGAACCAGTTGCGGGTCATGGCGGTTGCCTTTCCGATGATCTTCCTCGGTGTCGCCGCCTTCCTGCTCAGCGTGCTCCTGGAGCGCATCATCCGCCAGCAGATCCAGGAAATCGCGGTGCTCAAGGCCTTCGGCTACGGTATCGGCCAGATCGCGCGACACTATCTGGCCCTGACCGCCCTGATCGTCGGCCTCGGCCTGCTGCTGGGCCTGGGTTTCGGCGCCTGGGCCGCGGAAGCCTATGCGCGGCTCTACATCGAGTACTTCCGATTCCCGGAACTGTATTTCCGCCTGCAGCCCGACGTAGTGCTGCTGGCGGTGGCGGTGGCCATCCTGGCCGGTGGCATCGGCACCGGCCGTGCCGTGGCCCGCGCGGCCCGGTTGACACCAGCCCAGGCCATGCGGCCACCGCTGCCGGCGCGCTATCGCCGGGGCCGGCTGGCCGACACGGCATTCTGGCGCCGTCTTGACCAGCCGGCGCGCATGATCCTGCGCAACCTGGGCCGGCATCCGCTCAAGTCAGCGCTGTCGATGCTTGGCATCGCCCTTTCAACCAGCCTGATCCTGGTCGGCAGCTATCAATTCCAGGCCGTGGACCGCCTGCTGGACATTCAGTACCGGCTGGTGGAGCAGGCCGACCTGCATCTGACCCTGACCGAAGCAACCCCCGAGCGCGCCATCGGCGAGCTCCGTCATCTGCCCGGCGTATTGCAGGCGGAGGGCTACAGGCAGGTCCCGGTGCGCCTCTCCCACGGCCATCGTAGTGAACGCACGCTGCTGCTCGGCATGGAGCGTGAACCGCAGTTAAGACGCCTGATCGACGCGGATCACCGCCGCCGCTCACTGCCGGAGGACGGGCTCGTACTGACCGATTTCCTGGCCGAACGGCTCGGGCTGCGCACCGGTGACCCGGTGCAGGTCGAGGTGCTGGATGGCGAGCGTCGGATCCTCGACCTGCCGCTGGCGGCCGTTGTCGCCGAGCCGATCGGCGTCGGTGCTTACCTGGAACGGCGGGCGCTGAATCGGCTGCTCGGCGAGGGTCCGGCCATCAACGGTGCTTGGCTGGCGATCGATCCGGCATCCCGCGACGAGCTGTTCCAGCGACTCGACCAACTGGCGGTGGTCGCCGGAATCGGCGTTATCGGAGAGTCCGAGACCGCGATTCGCGCCTACATCGACGAGACCATGCTGGTCCTGATGGGAATCCTGCTGGTGCTCGCCGGCAGCATTGCCTTTGCCGTGGTCTACAACAATGCGCGCATCGCCTTTGCCGAGCGGCAGCGTGAACTGGCGACCCTGCGGGTGCTGGGCTTCGGTCGCGGCGAGGTGGCCTGGGTGCTGATCGGCGAGTTGCTGCTGCTGACCCTGATCGCGATCCCGCTGGGCTGGCTGATCGGCACCGGCTTCGCCTGGCTACTGACCGAGGCCCTGAGCATGGACCTGCTGCGCCTGCCCTTCGTGGTCACCGCGCAGGCCTATGGCCTGTCCGGTGCCGGCATTCTGCTCGCCACCGCGCTCTCGGTTTTGCTGATTCAGCGCCGCTTGCGCAGACTGGACATGGTGACGGCCCTGAAGGCCGCGGAGTAGGCAGCGATGTCACTGACCCGAAAAGCGCTCTACACCCTGCTTGGGCTTGCCCTCGTCGGGGGCATCATCGTCCTTCTGCTGCCCGCGCCGCTGCCCGTCAGCACGGTGATCGCGGAACGCGGGCCCTTTTCGGTAGTGATCGAGGAGGAAGGCCGGATGCAGTTGCGCGATCCGCATCGCGTGTCCGCGCCGATCAGCGGCTTCCTGCGCCGGGTCGTGCTGGAACCCGGCGACACGGTCAACGCCGGCGACGCCCTGTTCGAGCTGGAGGCCATGCCATCACCGTCACTGGATCCCCGCGCCCGCGAACAGGCGCGGGAGGCCGTTTCCGCGGCCCAGGCCAGGCTCGAGCTAGCCCAATCCGAACTCGACATCCGCCGCACCCAGCGACAGCTTGCGGAGTCGGAGCTTCAACGGCACGAGACCCTGCACGACCAGCAGTTCCTGTCCACCGAGCAACTGGAACGCAGCCGGAGTCAGCGCGACGCCAGCCGCGCCGCCGAGCGCAGTGCGCGGCATGCGATCGAGATCGCGAGCTTCGAGCTGGAGGCCGCGCGCATCGCACTGGCCATCCAGGACGGCGAGCGCGCACCGGAGACACAACCGACGCTGACCGTGCGTGCACCGATCAGCGGCACCATCGTTGCCCGCCCCCGTTGCTGCGAGGGGCCGATCAATGCCGGCGACCTGGTCCTCGAGATCGGCGATCTGGAGCAACTCGAGGCCCGCGTGGACCTGCTGTCGATGGATGCCGTGCAGGTCGAACCGGGGACGCCGGTACGTATCGAGCGCTGGGGTCGGGACGAGCCGCTGCAGGGCACGGTGCGGCGGGTCGAGCCACGCGGTTTCGAACGCACCTCGGCGCTCGGCGTGGAGGAACACCGGGTGCCGGTGCTGATCCGCATTGATACCGAACGCGTTGCCTGGCAGCGGCTCGGGGACGGCTATCGGATCGAGGCCCGTTTCGTGATCTGGGAGGAGGAGGACGTGCTGCAACTGCCCTCAAGCGCCCTGTTCCGCAGTGGCCGGCAATGGCAGGTGTTCGCGGTTCGTGACGATCGCGCCCAGCGCCGTGACGTGGAGATCGGCCAGCGCAGCGGCGGCCAGGTGCAAATAATCTCGGGCCTGGAGCCCGGCGAGGAGGTCATCATTCACCCCAGCGATCGCATCAGCGACGGCAGCCGGGTGCGTCCGGACCCGGTCTGAAAGCGCCTACGGCCACGGTGCTGCTAGCGTTTCCCTAGTTGTCTGCATTGCCGTCGTCTGCCGAACACCGGCTTGTCTGACAGCGGCGTCGGAATCGCCGATCGGCATACCAGCCATACAGCCGCTCCAGCGGCCCGACCAGGCGCAGGCCACGCACCAGCCGGGCCAGCCAGTGCCAGTACGGCAAGTACTCCCAGACCATGGCGAAGGCATCGACGCCCTGGCGCATCCGACCGTCCGCATCGCGGGCATGGAAACGACGCATCGCCGTGCGCCAGTCGACGCCGCTGCCGTCGAGCAACTCAGGCTCGGCGGCGATGTCCCGCCAGTCGATGGCATGCCGGCGATCCAGGCGCTGGTAAAAACCGATCTCCCGGCGGCAGACCGGACAGCCACCATCGAAAAAGACCACAGGGCGCTTGTTGTCATGCATCCGCATCGTCCTTCCGCGCCATCAGCATGTCGTTGTCACTCATCGAGCGTGACAGCCACATGCGGCGGCTCAATGGATTGACCTTGACACCAACCTGGCGGATTACCTCGAGACCATCCTTCGCCAGCATGTCCGCCACTGCTACGGGTTCGGGAAGCGCCGCCATTGATGGGTGCCCTTCGCCAGCAGGATGTAGTCTGTGCCTGCGATGGGACCAATCGCAGCGCCGACGGTTCAGCGGAGTCGGGACAAGGCACCGGCAAGGGCCAGCAGGAAACCGGTCAGGCAACCGCCATAGGCCAGCAGGGACAGGCCCAGCGACGGCGGCAGCAGCGGTGTCACCATGGCCATCAACAGGCTCAGGCTGAGCAGCATCAGCAGGATGCCGTAGACGATCAGGCGCATGGCGTCAACGATGCAGCAGACAGGCAGACAGATGTCCGGGCCGCGGCTCGAAATCCGGCGGATCCTCGATATCGCAGACACCGGGCATGTGTTTGGGACAGCGGGGATGGAAGCGGCAACCCGGTGGCGGATTGAGCAGGCTCGGGGCCTCGCCGCCAGGCACCTCGCGCAGGTCGAGGGCGTTATCCGGATCGGGATCGGCCAATGCCGCCAGCAGTGCCTGGGTGTAGGGATGCTGCGGGTGATCCAGCAACTCTTGCACAGCCGCGGTCTCGACGATCCGGCCCGCGTACATGACGAATATCCGGTCGGCGAAATGCCGCACCGTGGACAGGTCGTGGGTGATGAACGCCAGCGTCAACTCGCGGCGCTGCTGTATGCCGCGCAGCAGATTGAGGATCTCAACCCGCACCGAGGCATCCAGCATCGACACCGGCTCGTCGGCGATCAACAGCGATGGCTCAAGAATCAGCGCCCGGGCGATCACCACACGCTGTTGCTGACCACCGGAAAGCATATGCGGGAACTTGCGCAGGTAATCATCCGCCGGTGACAGCCGGACCTCTTCCAGCACGGCGCGGATACGACGCTCGCGCTCGCTGCGGCCGATACCGTGCACCTTGAGCGGCTCGGCAAGGATGCGGCGCACATCGAGAAACGGCGGCAAGGCGCCAAACGGATCCTGCTGCACATAACCGACGCGTGCACGGTAATCACGCATGGCCCGGCGCCCGAGTCGCGCCATCGACTGACCCTCGAAGACGACGTCGCCCTCGGTGGGCTGATGCAGGCCCAGCAGGGTCCGCGCCAGCGAGCTTTTGCCGCAGCCACTTTCGCCGACAAAGGCCACCGATTCACCGCGTTGCAGGGCAAAGCTGACCCCGTCGACCGCCTTCACCGAACCCAGGCGCATGAAGCCCCACTGGCGCAGCTCGAACCAGGTACGCAGGTCCCGCACCTCGACCAGGGACTGGCCGGCAGCCGCCGTTGCGGTGGACGCAGCCTGACTCATGACAACTGACTCCCGCCGGCATGCAGCCAGCAACGGACCCGGCGCCGGTCGCCCTTGCGAAATGCGCCGGGATCCCGCTCGCAGCGGTCGAAACGGGATGGGCAGCGGTCCGCGAAACGACAGCCCGACGGCGGGTCGAGCAGGCTCGGTGGCTGCCCGGGAATGTGTGTCGGGCGGGTGTCCTGACGCAGGCGCGGCACGCTGTCCATCAGCATCTGCGCATAGGGATGGGCCGGCTCGCGAAAGAACTCGGCGGCACTGCTGGTCTCGACAATCTGTCCGGCGTACATCAATGCCACCCGGTCGGCCAGTTCGCTGGAGGTGGCAACATCGTGAGTGATCAGAATGAAGCTGGTGCCCTGCTCCCGCTTGATGCGCTTCAGCACGTTCATGATGCTCGCCTGGGTCAGCACATCCAGGGCCGAGGTTGGCTCATCAAGGATGATCAACTGCGGATCGGTGACCAGCGCCATCGCCAGCACCACCCGCTGACGCATGCCGCCGGAGAGTTCAAACGGATAGCGGTTGAGAAAATCCGTCGACACGCCGACCAGGTCGAATACCTCGGCGGCGCGCTCACGGGCCCGACCTCCGGACCAGCCTCGCAACACCCGCAGCGGCTCCGCCACCTGTTCGCCCACTTTCACCACCGGATTGAGCGCATTCATCGAGGCCTGCATGACCAGCGCCATGCGCAACCAGCGCACCTCGCGCCGGAAGCGTTCCTCGTCCAGCGCCATGATGTCCTCGCCCTCCAGCAGGACCCGGCCCTGCGGCTCGCCGGCATTGCGCGGCAGGGTTCGCATCAGGGCCTTGGCCAGCGAACTCTTGCCGCAGCCGCTCTCGCCGAGCACCACCAGGGCTTCCCGATGACGGATCTCGAAATCCACGCCCGCCACCGCCTGCACCAGGCCCTGCCTGGTGTGGTAGTTCAGGCGCAGGTTTTCGACGCTGAGCAGCGGCACGGCCATCTACAAGGTCCTCAGTCGCGGATTGAAAATGCGGTCCAGGGCGAAGCCGAGCATCGCGAAACCGAGCCCGGTCAGCATCAGCAGGAAGGCCGGCGACAGCACCCAGTAGTAGTACTGGCTGTACAACGCACTCTCGCTCTGCGCGTCGTTCAGCACCTTGCCCCAGGTGGGCAGCACCGGATCACCGAGTCCGAGCACCGCCAGCGAGGCCTCGAGGAAAACGAAGGTCGGGATCAGCGTAACGAAGGTCGGGATCAGCACCGGCAGGATGCGCGGAATCATGTAGCGCAGGATGATCCGGGTGTTGCCGGCGCCATAGGCGCGGGCAGCCTCGATGTAGGGCGCCTGACGGATCGGCAACAGCATGGCCCGGTACATCTTGATACCGGCACTGAATATGCCGAGCGCCACCACCACCCCGAGCATTAGCCAGATACTGGTGGAATACAGCGTCCCGACCATGACCAGGATCGGCAGCAGGGGCAGGATCATGTTGACCTCGGTCAGCCGCTGGATGGTGGCGTCGACCCAACCGCCGAACCAGACTCCGGTGGCAGCGATTATCAACGTGGTGATGGTGGTTCCCACCGCCGCCAGCAGGCCGAAGGCGAGGGCCACCGGCGTGCCCCACATCAGGGCCACCATCAGGTCCCGGCGCTGGTGATCGGTTCCGGCCAGCCCGTGGACCCGGCCGTAGAGTACGAGCTCGGCCTCGAAATCGGCATTCTCCTCGAACACGATGACATCCAGGGTCAGCTCGTACTCGCCGGTCTGTACCCGTGCATCCCCCGGTTCGGAATCGGGGGTTGCCAGCAGGCCGATATGCGGCACCAGGCCAAGCCGCTGTTCCAGCGCCCGGTCCTGGGATATCGACATGCGATCCTGGCGCGAGATACGGCTGCCGCCCAGCGGCATCTCGCGACCATCCGGCGTACGCCAGACCAGGCGCGCAAACGGCTCGCGCTCATGGCCGTCGGCATCGAAGAACACCGTCATTTCCGATGGAAAATCACCGGCCTGAAAATCCACCCGCAGCGGAATCGACAGCCGCTCGCCACCCTCGAAGGCCTCGCGTTCGATCTCCGCGTCGCGGCTCGACACCACCTTGGTCTCCGGCGCCTGGCCACCGAGCAGGCGATCCGACCAGACCGGGCTCGCGTTCACCGGATACAGCCGCCACTGATCGCCGCCCCGCCACTTGTCCAGCGCATCGTCGTAGGGAATGACGACCACGGTATAGACCGCGAGGCCGACCAGGAAGGCGATGATTCCCAGGCCGATGATGGCGGACGGGTAATTGCGCAGTTCGGCCAGGGCGGAGGACAACCGTCCCATCAGTCGCCTCCAAGGCGGATGCGCGGATCCAGGATCGCGTAGAGGATGTCAAGCAGGAACACGGTCAGTGCCAGCAGGTAGGCGAAGATCACCACCGAGCCGATGATCACCGGCGTATCCCGGTGACCAATGGCCTGGAACAGCAGGGTGCCCAACCCCGGCCAGTTGAACACCTGTTCCAGAATGATCGCCCCGCTCCACAGGCCGATCAGCATCAGCAGGAAGCTGGTGACAATCGGCGACAGCGTCGGCCGCAGGATGTAGCGCCGTTCGATCAGCTTGTCCGGCAGCCCCTTGGCACGGGCCATCTCGACGTAGTCCTCGCTGGAATGGATCAGGAAGAAGGTGCGCCAGGAATAGATCGAGATGAAGATCTGCGACAAGAACATGGCCAGCACCGGCAGCAGCATGTGCCGCAGCACGTCCAGCCCGTAGTGCAGCGGATTCTCTGGTGGCGGCGCCTGCACCATGCCGCCGGACGGCAGGATCGGCACGACGAAGGCAAACAGCAGGATCAGGAAAATGCCGTAGAACCAGGCAGGCGCGGCGGAACTCGGCGCCAGCGCGATGACACTGCGATCCATGGCACTGCCGTAGCGCCGCGACAGCGAGAGCGCGATATAGACCGAGAAGAAAAACACCAGCAGGTTGGCGGTACCGAACAGCAACAGGGTCGCCGGCAGGCGCTCGACGATGATGTTGTAGACCTGCCGCGAGCCGGTATCGCTGTGCATCTGCTCGGCGCGGCCGAGGTCCAGCAGCATGGCCCGGTACAGATAGTCGAAGCTGCGCAGGATGAACGGCTGGTCAAGCCGCAGCCGCTCGACCTCCAGGTCCACCTGCCGCTGGATCAGGGCGTTGCGTTCCTCGCTGGACATGTCCTGGAACGCCGGATCGCCGCGCACCATCTCGGAGACCTCGCCCTGAATCTGGACCATGCGCAGGTCATCCACCCGGCCGCCCATATTGGCGATCAGGATGGTGAGATAGACACCGACCAGAATGGTCAGGAACAAGGCCAGCAGGCGCTTGCCGGTGAACAGGCCCAGGCGGCGAAAATCCCGTTGCATGCCGACCGCCGCAGTCATTCGCCCCCCCCGCTCTGCGCGGCTCGCCGCGCGGGCACAGTGGCGAAGCCATGGGTGGCAAAGCTGGGCAGTGCCACGCGGTGGCTGGTGACCGCGAATTCCAGGCTATTGGCGCCCGCCCCCAGGGCCTCGATCTGACCGCGGCTCAGGGTCACGGTCCAGTCGCCGTCGTCGTTCTGCGAGGCATCACCGCGCACCGCCAGCTCACCACTGCCATCGAATAGCAGGTAGCGCACTGCCTCGATGTCCTCGCTGGCATAGGGTTCGCCCTCGAAGGTGATGCTGAGCCGGAACTCCGCCTCTTCGCCCTGCTCGACCACCAGCGGCCCGTCCAGGCTGAGTTCCGGGATCTCGGCCCGGGTGAAGCGCAGCCACTTGTCGGAAGGATCGGGAAAATCCTCGAACCGTCGCAGCACCAGACTGCGCTCCACCGCATGCACCGAATGCAGGTAGAACGGCCCATCGCCAACCAGGAAGTGACCCCTGTCCGCATACCAGTCACTGATCGCGGCATACCGTTGCCGCGCCTCATCCTCACCCAGCACATCCGCGAGCACCCCGGCAAACGGGACATAGTTCTCATTGCGCGAGCGCTCCAGGTGACGATTCAGGATACTCAGGCTCGGGCCGCCAACCAGGTTCAGCCAGTCCACCTGCATGCGGTCCGCCTTGTTGGAGGAGAACGCGAGATCGCCCGCACGCTCGGCGCGAATGCCCAGCGCCAGCATGTGCCATGGCTGTGCCGAGGGCGCCCGGGCGCCCACCATGTTCTCCGCATCCGGGTAGATCTGATCACTGTAGATCTCCACCGTCAGCGGCGATTCGGAGACGATGCGCCATCCGCGAAAATGCTGCCGATGCACTTCGAAGGTCGGCACATGGGCCGGATCGAACAGCGGACTGTCCTCATCGGCCCGTTCGTAGCTGAGAATCCAGGGCAGCAGGATATCGGCCAGCGAGACCCGGCTGCCGTCATGCCAGTAGCGATCGAAGTAACCGTCCTCGTAGCGGATCCGAATCCGGCTGCGAGCAGTGGGTGGCTCGTCGCCATGGGCTTCGTCGACGGTAACAAAACGCCCCTCCGAGCTGTCCCAGTCGATCCAGGCGTCGCCGGGTACGGTGATCTCGGCGGCGGAGTCGAGACTGACCCAGTCCAGCGTGCGATTGACCGGCACGCCCTCTTCCACCGTGACCTCCGCCTCGGCCAGCCGCTGCGGCCAGTAGAGACCGGTGAATGGGTCCGGCATGACCGCCGAATCCTCGATCGCGTTCAGCACCATTCGGTCAAAGATCCAGCCGCTGCCGGAGACCGGATTCCAGGGCTCGGTGAGCAGGCTCGGCGCCGCCATCACCATATTGCCGCCGACCCGGTCCCGGTAACGCAAGGTATAGGGCCAGAGCGCAGAACCCGCGGTACCACCGGCCAGATCGGCGGCCAGCTCGACGTTTTCCGCCCGCGGCCAGGCGTTCAACTGGTCGACCAGCCAGACCCGCGAGGAATCCTTCATCGCCAGTTCGAGGCCCCGCGCCATCAGCGCCTGCCGCTCGCTCCAGCTGCGATAGTCGCGGCGCTGCAGACGATCGGCCAGGGCGTCGAATTCCGGGTCCGGCTCATAGGCCTGCCAGAGCGCCTCGGCGCGACCGCGCGGGGTGTAGTAATAGGCAAGGTCGGCCGCCACATCGCGGTTGATGGATGGCGAAATCCAGCCTCCTGTGTAGACGTGCCACTGGCCCGACGCCGGATCGGCGGCAATCCAGATGCGCGAGGCCTCCTCCGCGGTGCGGTAGCGCCGTTCCACACGGAACCCCTGGTCTTCGAGCAGATTGGCCACGTAGTCGCCAACCCGGCGACGCTCGTCCTCGGTACGGATGAGCACGATCAGCCTTACCGGGCGGCCCTCGTAATGCCAGATATCGGCCTGCTTGACCGCGCCCAGGTCACGCATGGTTTCGCTGATCGCATCCGCCGCCGCCCGCGGGTCATGCTGGTACTCGAGTTCCAGCGCGCGGGCCACATCGGCCAGCCGGGCAAAATCGGGGAACGCCGTGTTGATCGGCAGGTACCGCGGTACGGCGAGCCCACCGTAGATCTCTTCGGCGATGTAGCTCCGGTTGACCAACCGGTTCAGGGCCTCACGCATGGCCGGCACATGAAAGGGGTTGAGGCTGCCGTCATCGAATTCCGGACCCGACGGATTCAGAGACAGTTCGACCGAGGAACCATAGGACAGGTCGCTGACGACCCGTTGAGAATCGCGTATGCGGTGAAACACGGAGGCGCTGGTAATGCCCTGGGCAAAGACCTGATGGGCGCCGCCCTCGATCAAGCCGCTGACCTTGCCCATGTCCGATTCCTGGGTGAATACCACCTGATCCACTAGCGCGCCGCTGCGCTCGGCCGGATCACCAGGGGTGGCACCGGCCGCGCCCTGCGACGATGTCCGCTCCGTGCCGAGGAATGTCGCAGCAACGATCAGCACGACAAGCATCAGCGCAGTCCCGAGCAGCACCTTTCCCAAATCGACTCCTCCGCAAAAAGGCGGGACTGGAACGGCGGCGTCACCGCCGTTTCCTGTTCGTGAATCCGATGATTTTTCTCGCCCGGCGGTTGTCGGAGTCCGCAGGGCGACTCCATCGACAACACAGCGATCTGTCACGCCGACAACACTACGGCGTGTTTGACGTCAAAAAAACTCCAGATCCGAAATTTCCGCCTCTAACGGATTCGCTTCCGGAGCCGCGATCCCAGACTTCCGCGCCCGCAGCAGTGCCTTCTCCAGCGCGAACACGTGCGGGTCATACTCATCCAGATCTCGCAGGGCCCTGGCGAGGTGCAACAGGTAATCGGAATTGCTGCCGCTCGGACCACAAGCGACCCCTATCTGCCGGGCCAACTCGGCATCCGGCGCCGGGCCGAGAAAGGCCGGGTTGTCGGGCCCGGCAATATAGATCAAGCCGTCCACCTCCTTCTGCCCGGCCAACCAAAGCCGGGTCCACAGGCGCAGATACCCGTTCTTCTCGCGCACATCCAGCGCCCGGAAGACCCGCGCGGCGACCTGATAGGCCATGCCGCCGCAGCGCGTACCGGGTTCTTCCACGAGGGTTACCACACGCCCGGGCCGCCCGGGCGTGCCCCGATGATCCTCCGACCCCTGCCAGAAACGCCGTTGGTAGCCTGTTACCGATGCCGGGCAACGTTGCAGGTACGGAAAGTCGACCTTGTAGATCAGGGAACCGTAGCCAAACAGCCAGACCGGCTCGTCATCGGCCAGGCGATGGCGGGCGGCGTTCCGCGCGATGGTATCCGCCGCGATGCAGGCCGACCCGGTCAACGTAACTGACTGTCCTTGCTGCCCCGACGGTTGTAGCCGGTGAAGCGCTGCTGCTCCTGATCACGCTCACTCTGGCAGCCAACGCAGAATCGCACGCCCGGCACCGCCTCGCGACGGGCCTGCGGAATCGGCGCATCGCAGGCATCACAGAATTCGGCGCTTTCTCCGCGCGGCAGCTGACTGCGTGCGCGCAGCACGGCGTCCTCCACCGTACTGTCGATTTGTTCCTGAACGGCACCTTCACGTGCCCAACCGTTTGCCATGGTCGTCGTCCTCAATCTGCGAGAGCCATAGGCGGCTCTTCGATCATTGTGTAGGGTGGACACCGGGCAAGCCGAAATTGCTGCCCCTGTAAGCGATTCGGGCCTGCCTCTGCCGGAAACCAGCTATTCGAGTGTAACAAGTCACGCTGGGGCACTGGCGTGCGGAAACCAGGCTTTTTCCATTCATTACAGAAAAACGCAAGAGGACGGATTCGATGGCTCAAAATCCCAATGATTCATCGTCCGACATTCCAGAGGGCGAGGGCGTTCCGGCACCGGAAGGTGCCGCCAATCCGATCGACACCGATTACGTCGTTGGACAGGACAACTACACGGCGAGGCCGCTGGGTATCAATCTGGATATCCACGGAGCCGTATTCCTGATCTCCTCGGCGGTCACCATCTTCTTCGTGGTGCTCACCCTGGCACTGCAGAGTGAAGTGGAGCCGCTGTTCAACGGTCTGCGTGACTGGCTGACCGGCAACATGGCCTGGTTCTTCCTGCTCGCTGGCAACATCTTTGTGTTGCTGTGCCTCGCCCTGATCGTCTCGCCGCTCGGCAAGGTCCGGATCGGCGGCACCGAGGCAACCCCGGATTTCAGCTACCTGGGCTGGTTCGCGATGCTGTTCGCCGCGGGCATGGGCATCGGGCTGATGTTCTACGGCGTTTCCGAACCGATGTCGCACTTCAGCGCGGCGCTCGGCGGCACCGAGACCGAGAACGGTGCGCGAACGGACTGGGCGCCGCTTGGTGGCGCGGCCGGCGACGAAGCCGCAGCATCGACGCTGGGCATGGCGGCCACGATCTTCCACTGGGGACTGCATCCCTGGGCAATCTACGCGGTTGTCGCGCTGGCGCTGGCACTTTTCTCGTTCAACAAGGGCTTGCCACTGACGGTCCGCTCGATCTTCTATCCCCTGCTCGGAGAGCGCGTCTGGGGATGGCCCGGGCACATCATCGACATGCTTGCGGTGTTCGCGACGCTGTTCGGGCTGGCGACGTCACTCGGGATCGGCGCCTCGCAGGCCGCGGCCGGCCTCAGTCACCTGTTCGGAGCACCTGAAGGCAACGTGACCATGGTGCTGCTGATCTTCGGCATCACCGCGATCGCGATCGTCTCGATCCTGGCAGGCGTGGACAAGGGTGTACGGCGGCTGTCCGAGATCAACATGGTGCTGGCTTTCCTGTTGATGCTGTTCGTCATCATCGTCGGACCGACACTGCTGATTGCCACCGGCTTCTTCCAGAACCTGTTCGCCTATGTCACCCACTTGCCGGCGCTGTCCAATCCGTTCGGCCGCGAGGACGCAAACTTCAGCCAGGGCTGGACCGCGTTCTACTGGGCCTGGTGGATTTCCTGGTCACCGTTCGTCGGCATGTTCATTGCCAGGGTGAGTCGGGGCCGCAGCGTGCGCGAATTCCTGATTGCCGTGCTGCTGGTGCCGTCGACCGTCTCGGTGCTGTGGATGACCGCCTTCGGCGGCACCGCGATCGACCAGCTCGTGTCCGCCGGCTTCGAAGGTGCCCGTGACGCCGATCTGGAGCTGCAGCTGTTCGTGATGCTCGGCGAATTGCCGCTGACCGAGATCACCTCGTTCGTCGGCATCGTCCTTGTGGTGGTGTTCTTCATCACCTCCTCGGACTCCGGCTCGTTGGTGATCGACACCATCACCGCCGGCGGCAAGGTCGATGCCCCCAAACCGCAGCGCGTGTTCTGGGCCATCATCGAGGGCGTGATTGCGGCAGCGCTGCTGCTTGGCGGCGGCCTGGTTGCCTTGCAGGCAATGGCCGTTTCCACCGGCTTGCCGTTTACCCTGGTGCTACTGGTGGGCTGCTACGCAATCATCAAGGGACTGATGAGCGAGCCGCGCGGCTGAGGAAAATCCGCAAGAAACGACAAGGGCGCCCGCGGGCGCCCTTTTTTATGTCCAGTTTATGTCCAGAGTCGGCCAACGGGCGTATCCGGCGCCAGGCGCCGGGCAACCTGAGCCTGAAACAGTTCGGCGGTTGCCAGGGCATCCACCGCGGCATGGTGTGGCTGGTAGGCGGGCAGGCCATAGCGCAGCCTGCTCTCATGCAGGCGCAGCGACACCTCCGGCGCACCGAAAGCAGCCCGGAGTCGCGCCCACACGGTCTGGCGGTGCCAACGGCCCTCGATGGTCATGGTGTCAATGACCGGGAAAAGCAGATTTTCCCCCAGACGAGCCTGGACGGCCGCGTCAAGGAATGGGCGCTCGATCTGACGAAAATGCACCACCGGCAGCCGACCCTGCATGGCTCGGAAGACCTCGGGCAGGATGTCAGACAGGTCGGGAGCCCTGGCCAGGGCATCATGGGTCAGGCCATGCAGCGTCACCGACTTCGCCTCCAGCGGCCGCGGCGGCCGGACCAGCCAGTGGCTGTGCGCCGAGAACAGGATGCGGCGCAAATCAAACGGCACCAACCCGATGCTGATGATGGCGTGGCGCTGTTCGTCGAGCCCTGTGGTTTCCAGATCCATCGCCAGCAGGGGCACGTCGGCAATCGGCATGTCAGCTTGCAGGCCGGACCAGCTGGCGTACAGCGCCGCGAGCTCCGGGTGGCGGGTGCGTGCGGCACGATCTGCCAGATACGCTGGCCAGGAGGTATTGGGGTCTGCGCGGCGAGACACCAGCCTCATGGCATGGGATACCGGAAGCGAAGGAATTTCTGTGCGTCGCTCAACACCTGGAAAGCATCCTTCAGATGGTGCCGCTCGCTGGAGGATATGGTTTCGGGATCGACCTTGTTGTCGGGTGGCTGCTCGTGGCGCAGATCCAAAGCCTGCTGCCGGATGCGCAGCATGGCGATGAACTCGAACGCATAGCGCAACCGTTCACCGACCCCGGACGGCAGCAGCTGGGTCCGGCCAATCGCATTGAGGCGTTCGAAGGAGTTCTGTGCGCGCGAGCCACAGGCCAGGGCATGCACCCGAATGAGGTCCGTCATCGGCGCAGTTCCGCGACGCTTGGCATCAATCGTATTGTTCTGCCGACCGTCCTTTTCCATGACGAAGTTACGGAAAAAACCGATGGGCGGGGTACGGTTCAGGGCGTTACGCGCCATGGCTGCCAGGAACAGCGGGCTTTGCGCGGCCTTATCCGCAACCAGGTCCTGCAACGCCAGGGCGAAGGACTCCTCGCCGTAGACGCTGTCCAGGTCGAAGAAAATGGAACTGTGCAACAGCCGCTTCGGATCCGGCTTGTCGATCCAGTCACCGAAGTAGGATTTCCAGACGCACAGCGGCTGACGCCAGGCGTCGGTGGTCGCCATGATGCCCCCGGTGCAATAGCTGTAGCCACAGGCCGCAAGTCCGTCGCTGACCCGCTTCGCCAACTGCTTGAAGTAGGCGTCGTGCTGCGCCGGATCGAAGCTGTCATCCAGCACCAGGGCATTGTCCTGATCGGTGACGATGGTCTGCTCATTGCGTGCCATCGAGCCCAGGGCGATAAAGCAGTACGGCACAGGCGGCGGGCCAAGCTCCTGCTCGGCCAGTTCCAGCAGGCGGCGGCTGAAGGCCCTGCCGATGGTGGCCAGCGCGCTGCCGATCATCTGCGAACTGTTGCCTTCCTCCACCATGCGCAGGAAGGCGGCCTCGACATCCGGCTTCAGGCGCTCCAGCCCAGCCACGCTGCCCTGATTGAAGATCGTGCTGACCAGGTACAGGCTGCTGTTGGTCTGGAAACGAATCAGGTCGGTCAGGTGCAGCAAGGCCACCGGCTCGCGTCGATGCAAGACCGGCAGGTGCTGCACATTGCTGCGCAGCATGGTCAGCATCGCATCATAGGCGGTGGAATCCGATTGCACACTGATCAGGTTTGGCTCGACCAGCTCCGACAACGGCGTATCGACAGAGCGCCCCTGTGCGATCACCCGCTCGCGGAAATCGCTGTCGGTGAGAATCCCGAGCAGTTCACGGGCTTCGCCATCGGCATCCTGGTAGGTACGGTCCGGTCGCTCGCCGGCCGGCCCGGTGACCAGGACACCGGAGATGTTCTCGGCACCAATGCGCGCGGCCGCCTCGCGGGCGGTGGTTGCGGCATCGAGGATCAGCGGCGGGCGGGAAATCAGCCGCCGCACCCGGGTGGTCAGCATGCTGCTTTCGTTGAACTGCTTCTCCACCGATGACTTCAGGCGGGGGCGTTCCAGCTCGACAAAGTCCGCGAACTGCTCGTCCTGCTCGCAGAGATCGCTGAACACGGCGACCGGAACCAGATAGATCAACGTGTCCTCTATCGCCTTGGCCGGAAAGTGCACCTTGCGATGCCGCAACAGGCTGAAATGGCCAAAAATATCGCCCTCGCCGAGACGATTGTAGAGTGCGCCGTTGCGCCGGTAGATATCGACCGCGCCGCTGCGGACGTAGTACAGGCTGTCGATGCCGTCGTTTCGGTCAAGGATGCTGCTGCCGCTCTTGAAATAGGCGACATCGACCGAATCGGCCACGGCATCCAGCAACTCGTCCGACAAGCCGTCAAACGGCGGGTAGTTGCCGAGATGCTGTCGAATCTCCCGGACTTCTGCGCTGCCCCGCATAAACTGGCTCCATGGCGTGCAGATGGCGACAACCGTCATCGAGTCTGATTTCCGGGCCCCACTGTGTAAAGCGGATCGAGCGGATACCTTGCGATAGTCCGCGAATCAGGTGCTTCCAGGCCGAACCAGTGCTTGAGATCACCCCCAAGGTAAGCGTTGTGCGAGGAATATTGAGCCGGTCGACTACTCCTCGGCCAAGGGCACGATCCGCTGATCTACTGTCGATGAACAACTGGCAACGCAATCCCCATCCCGAAACTGGAAAACGCTGATCAGCCAGGGCTCCCCGTGCAGGCAGAAACCCAACTGGCCGAACAGCCAGGTCGGGTCCAGTCGTGACACCGAGCCGCTGGAGCAGGCGCGCATCGCAGCGGCCTGTTCCGCCGCGGTCGCCGGCCGCACCTCGCCTTTCCCGCTGGCCACCCGGATACCGGCAGCAAGTGGAAACCGGGTCACGATAGCGACGGCTCCCGGCTCATCCACCGGGCCGTTACGGATCAGCCCGACAGCATCATGCCCGGTCAGCGCGAGAAAGACCGGCCCGCGATACTCCCCACTGTCGGACTGGAAATGATCCAGCATGACCGCCTGGGACCAGTTCGGCACCAGCCAGTCCAGGGGCGGCAGCAGGAATCCATTCAGGCGTGAACAGCGCGACTTCATTCGCTGATGATCCCCACCCGGCAACGATCGGGCAAGAGGATGGTTGACGCGGTGCGGGACAGGGGATGAAATCAGCAGGTACTCGGTTACCGGACGCACCCAGACCATGCTCAGGTCCATCACACGATACCTCCCTGCCCTGCTCCTTCTACAGGCATTTGCCGCAGCGCATGCCGAATCACGCCTGGATGTCCATCCGGGCGATCCGTACTCGAACGTCCAGGCCTGTGCCGCGCGCTATGCAGTAGCCGCACGCTTTACCATGGCCTTCAGTGACTATGCGGTGCAGCAACAGGCGGCGGATGCGGCCTTTGCGGCGATGAACCTGCAGAACCGCTACGCCTACATCGCCGTTGCCCTGCAACGCTTCGGTGGCGGGGACGACGGGGAACTGATGGAACTGGTCGAGCTGGCCAGCCCGATCGCAAGTGCCTCGAACGAGCGCGGCGACAACGTCTACGAAACCCTCGATACCGTGCTGAACGATTGCCGTGCCGTCGTTCGCGAGCTGGCGGAAAGCGAAGGCCTGCAGCCACTGATCGACAGCGCGCGCGAGCAGTCACTGGACGAAATGGAGCAGCTGATGCAGCAGGTCGGGAGGGGGAGCTGATGCGCCACGTTGGGGAACACCGGACAACGTCACGACGGACGCGCGGTCGACCGCTGGCACACGGCCTGCTGGCACTTGCCCTGCTGCCATTCGCCGCCAATCTCGTCCTCGCCGACACGGCGATGGACGAACTGGAAGCCGAAGCCATGACGATCAGTGGCCAGCTGGCGGAACAATTGACCGACGCGCTGCAGGAGGCCATGCAACGCGGCGGGCCGCCAGAGGCCATCAGCGTCTGTCGCGACCTGGCACCGCAACTCAAGGCCGAGCTGTCACGCAGCACCGGCTGGCGCGTGACCCGCGTCGGCACCCGGGTGCGCAATCCGCTGCTCGGACGGCCTGATGCCTGGGAGCAGACCGTGCTGTCCGATTTCCAGCAACAGCTTGACGAGGGTCGGGCCATGACCGAGCTGCGGCATGCCGAACGCGTTGCCGAACCGGACGGCGAGGTCTTCCGTTTCATGCGCGGCATCGGCACGCAGGACGCTTGTCTGGCCTGTCATGGCGAACGGCAAGACCGGCACGCCGACACCTTCAAGGTACTGGGTGAATTGTATCCCCACGACCAGGCGGTCGATTACAGGGCAGGAGATCTGCGCGGCGCCTTTTCGATCTCCCGGGCACTGGAATGAGCCAGAACCCGGCCCTGATTGTGCTCCTGCTGGTCGCCCTGGCAGCTATCGCGATTGTCGTGCTGCTGCTGCGCCACCGGATTCGCTTCGAAATCCGGTTCCGGCCGCGGCGTACGGTCGTGACCAAGGGCAAGCCGCCGAGCAGCTTCGTCGGCGCCTGCGAGGATATCCAGCGCGTCACCGGACTGGACCAGGGATGGATCCGCTGCGTTGACACAGAAGGCGGACCGGCACTGCGCTTCTCCGACCGCATTCCGGAACGACTGCATCAGCGCCTGCGCAACGGCTGGGAACCGCCACCGACAGGTGGTGGCGATGGCAACCGGGCAGTAGGCTGAAACAGGCGTTCGCTGGCGCTCAGGCCTGCGCCACATCCGGGCGGCCGAGACCATGCTGCTCCAGCGCACGGATCCGGTCACGGATCCGCCCGGCCTCCTCGAACTCCAGATTGCGCGCATGGGCGTACATCTGTTCCTCCAGTTCGCGGATCGCCTTGACCACCTGATTCGGTGTCATCGCTGCGTAGCGGGCCGCCTCGTCGGCCACCGCCTGCTCCTGCTTGCGGTCCTTGCCGCCACCCGGGACGCCGCCACGCTCCATCACATCCGCCACCGCCTTGCGAATACCCTGCGGCGTAATGCCATGCTCGGCGTTGAAGGCAAGCTGCTTGTCGCGGCGCCGCTCGGTTTCATCGATTGCCGCGCGCATGGAGGCGGTTACCGCATCGGCGTAGAGAATCGCGCGGCCATTGAGGTTCCGTGCGGCGCGGCCAATGGTCTGGATCAGCGACCGCTCCGAGCGCAGGAAGCCCTCCTTGTCGGCGTCGAGTATCGCGACCAGTGACACCTCGGGGATATCCAGGCCCTCGCGCAGCAGGTTGATGCCCACGAGCACGTCGAACTCGCCCAGCCGCAGATCGCGGATGATCTCCATGCGTTCCACGGTATCCACGTCGGAATGCAGGTACCGCACGCGCACCCCGTTCTCGCCCAGGTATTCGGTGAGATCCTCGGCCATGCGCTTGGTCAGCGTGGTCACCAGCACCCGCTCCTCACGCATGACCCGGTCGTTGACCTCCGACAACAGGTCATCGACCTGGGTCGTTGCGGGCCGCACCTCGATCTGCGGATCCACCAGCCCGGTGGGACGTACCACCTGCTCGACCACGGCAGCCGCATGCTGCGCTTCGTAGGGGCCGGGAGTGGCCGACACGAATACCATTTGCGGTGCCACTGCCTCCCATTCATCGAACCGCATGGGCCGGTTGTCCAGCGCCGAAGGCAAGCGAAACCCGTATTCCACCAGGGTGGTCTTGCGCGCGCGATCACCCCGGTACATGCCACCGATCTGCGGCACCGTGACATGGGATTCATCGATGAACAGCAGCGTGTCCTTCGGCAGGTAATCGAACAGCGTTGGCGGCGGTTCTCCGGGCTTACGACCGGACAGATAGCGCGAGTAGTTCTCGATGCCATTGCAGTAGCCCAGCTCCTGCATCATCTCGATATCGAACTGGGTGCGCTGCTCCAGCCGCTGTGCCTCCAGCAGCTTGCCGGCGCCACGCAACTCCTCCAGTCGCTCGCGCAACTCCAGCTTGATGTGTTCGATCGCGTCGAGAATCGTGACTCGCGGGGTCACGTAATGGGTTTTCGGATAAATGGTCAGCCGCGGCAGCACTTCCGACATCTCGCCGGTCAGCGGATCAAAGCGGCTGAGTTTCTCCACTTCGTCGTCGAACAGCTCGATCCGGACCGCCTCGGTTTCCTCTTCGGCCGGAAACACGTCAATCACCTCTCCGCGCACCCGGTAGGTGCCTCGCTTGAGATCGAGATCGTTCCGGGTGTATTGCAGCTCGGCCAGCCGCCGCAGGATCTGTCGCTGGTCCACCACGTCACCGCGCACCAGGTGCAGCACCATGTTCAGGTAGGCATCGGGGTCGCCGAGACCGTAGATCGAGGACACCGAAGCAACCAGAATCGTGTCCCGACGCTCCACCAGCGCCCGGGTCGCGGACAGGCGCATCTGCTCGATGTGGTCGTTTACCGATGCGTCCTTCTCGATGAAGGTATCGGACGACGGCACGTAGGCCTCGGGCTGGTAATAGTCGTAGTAGGAAACGAAATATTCGACCGCGTTGTGCGGGAAGAACTCGCGCATCTCGCCATACAGCTGGGCGGCGAGTGTCTTGTTCGGTGCCATCACCAGGGCCGGCCGTTGCAGGGTCTGGATAACGTTGGCCATGGTGAAGGTCTTGCCCGAACCGGTGACGCCGAGCAGCGTCTGATGGCGATACCCCCGGTGCAGCCCCTGCACCAATCCCTCGATTGCACGCGGCTGGTCTCCGGCCGGCTGATACGCCGACTCCATGGCAAAGCGTTTGCCTGTCACGTTTATACCTGCCTGAAATTACTCTATGATGTGCGGCTTATTTTTCATCGGACCGCCGGGCGCGAGGCGCGCCAGACTGGAGCGGTGCCAACCAGGAAACTGCCGACTGGAGGTCATTTTGGACATTCGACTTGCGAACCGGGTTCAACGCGTCAAGCCCTCCCCCACACTGGCCGTCACCGCGCGTGCGGCGGAGCTGCGGGCCGCGGGCAAGGACATCATCGGCCTCGGAGCGGGGGAACCCGATTTCGACACACCGGAGCATATCAAGGAAGCGGCCATCGAGGCGATCCGCGCCGGCAAGACCAAGTACACGCCGGTGGACGGCACGCCCGAACTGAAGCAGGCCATCCAGCGCAAGTTTTCCAGCGAGAACGGGCTGGACTACGAGCTGAACCAGATCCTGGTGTCCTCGGGTGCCAAGCACAGCATCTACAACCTGATGTGTGCCCTGTTGAATGCCGGCGACGAGGTCGTCGTCCCGGCCCCTTACTGGGTGTCCTACCCGGACATGGCCCTGCTCTGCGAGGCGGTACCGGTCATCGTCGAAGCAGGCAAGGACCAGCGCTTCAAGATGACACCCGACCAGCTCGATGCGGCGATCACCGACAAGACGCGCCTGGTGGTGCTGAACAGCCCCTCCAACCCCACCGGCGTCGCCTACAGCAAGGCGGAGCTCCAGGCCCTGGGTGAAGTGATCCGCAAGTACCCGGATGTGGTTGTGTTCACCGACGACATTTACGAGCACATCCTCTGGACCGATGAGGGATTCTGCAACATCGTCAATGCCTGCCCGGACCTGCAGGACCGCACCGTAGTCATCAACGGTGTCTCGAAGGCCTACGCAATGACCGGCTGGCGCATTGGCTATGCCGCGGGCCCTGCCCCGCTGATCGGCGCAATGAAGAAGATCCAGTCGCAGAGCACGTCCAACCCGACCTCCATCGCCCAGGCTGCCTCGGTGGCCGCGCTGACCGGCGACCAGGGTTGCATGACCCCGATGCTGAAGGCTTTCCGGGAACGGCACGACTATGTGGTCGAGGCGTTGAACGCAATGGACGGCATCGAATGCCTGCGGGGCGACGGCACGTTCTACGCATTCCCGTCTGTGGCTGGCGCCATGCGCAAACTGGGCATGAGCGATGACATGGCATTCGCCGAGCACCTGATCAATGAGGCGGGAGTCGCGCTTGTTCCGGGCTCCGCGTTCGGCCTTCCCGGCTGCGCACGCATCTCCTATGCAACAAGCATGGAGAACCTGCGGCGGGCCATGGAGCGCCTTGCGAAGGTGGTTAACGGATAGCCACAGCCGACGCCGGAGGTCGGTTGACGGTCTCCGGCGAAACTGTAGAATACCGGCCTACTTCCCCGGTAGCTCAGTTGGTAGAGCAAGTGACTGTTAATCACTGGGTCGGCGGTTCGAGCCCGTCCCGGGGAGCCAGTTTATCGAAGGCCTGATCGCGCCAAGTGATCAGGCCTTCGACGTTTCAGGTTCTGCTCCGTGTCAGCGACGATCCATCTGCCGTTGGCCGAAAAGCGCCTCCCGCGCTTCGTCAGTCGGATCACCGATCTTCATCACGTCCGCCAGCACAGCAGAGCCTCGCTGAACTGCCGGCCGGGCCGCAATACGCGTGACCCAGTCGTGCAAGCGCGGAAAGTCTTCAATCGTCATTTCATGGAGTTGCCGCACCCTGGGCATTAACCAAGGATAGGTCGCAACGTCAGCGATCGAATAACTGTCACCGGCGAGATAAGGGCGCTCGCCCAGTACCCCATCCATTACTCCGTAAAGCCTGCGGGTCTCGTCCTGGTAGCGTTTCATCGCATAGGGCACCGGTTCCGGTGCGTAGCCGAGAAAATGGCCGCACTGTCCGAACATCGGACCAACGTTGCCAACCTGAAAAAACAGCCACTGCAGAACCTGAAAGCGTTCTGCCGGGGTTTCCGGCAGCAAGCATCCACTTTTCTCGGCCAGATACATCAGAATCGCACCTGATTCAAAGATCGGAAAGGCGTCGCCGTTCGGACCAGTTTGATCGACGATGGCCGGAATCCGGTTGTTCGGACTTATCTCGAGGAACTCCGGGGAAAACTGATCGCCTTTGAGTATGTTGATCGGATGTACCCGGTAATCGAGTCCGCTTTCCTCCAGCATTATGGAAGCTTTGTGGCCATTGGGCGTGGGCCAGTAGTAAAGATCGATCATCTGGTGCCATTCCTCTTTTGTGCTTCGAGCACCTCTGCCACCATCGCCTGATGAAAGGCGGCGCTTTTTTCACCGGCAAAATCAACATTGTAGTGGGCCGTGACTGACGGCCGTTGAACCGACTTTTCGTACCAGGCCTGCAGATTAGGATGATCCTCCCGCCAGTCAAAATTGGGTCGAACGGGATCCTTGTCACCGTAGAAATTAAAGCGGAACTCCGTGTAGCTGAGCATGTGTAATGCTGCGGCGTGGCCTATATCGAAACGATCCCCGCCCGCCGTGACACTGTTTTCCAGAGTAACGAGGCCGCGCTCAAGCTTGGGCCAGATCCATTCATAGAGCCCGCGCCGCCGGTTCACCTCGGGGTGCCAACCCTCCATCACCATCTGCACGGTCAATTCAAACATCGTGTCACACAATGCCAATCGGGTGATCGCGTCCCAGCGCTCGGGGCCGGGCTCCGGGTAGAGGCGATTGGCAATGCTGATGCTGTCGAGGTATTCGCAAATGGCCTGGCTGCCATAGATCATCTGCCCCGATTCCAGGGCCAGCGTTGGAACCTTATCCAGCGGATTCAGAGCGGCAATGCTGTATTGCCCGGCCACATCCTCGCCGTCGTTATCCTTGAACGGAAAGGTGGGAACGAACGTGACCGCATCCCAGTTGCCCGTCTCATGCAGGGTTACAAGAACCTTGTGAATAAAGGTGTGAAACGGAGAATAGAAAAGCTTCATTGGATTTCTCCCGCGACCAATGCGAAGCGCCCGGCGCGTAAGGGGGAGGCAAGATCTGCCCCATGAAAACAACCAGTTGTTTTTTATGGCTTTATTAGGACAGATAACACAACAATGATGCAAAAATGAAACGCCCCGCCACTAAAAAGCCCGCAACGAAGCGGGCTTTTTAGCTGGATCTCGGAATCGCGCGCTATTTGATGTCATCCTTTCCGACACCCGACTCAGTCAGCATGTAGACGAGGGCCGCCGCGACTTCCTCGTCGCTGATATCCTGACCACCGCGTGCCGGCATGGCACCACGACCGTTAAGCACGCTGTCATACAGTCCATCATAGCCACGCGCCTCAACCAGCCCCTGCCAGGTTTCCTTGTAATCCTCGCCCACACCTGCAGCACCCATGACCCCAGCACCGTGACATTGCATGCAGTTGCTCTCGACAATGCTGCCCGCATCACCCCGGCTGACCTCGTCAAAGATACCGTCCGGGTCCGGCGCATCCGCATGGGCCGCACTCAAACCAAGGGCCATCCCGGCGATCGTTCCACTAAGAACCTTGAGGCTTCGCATGCACTCCTCCTCACTACTTTGGATAACCGTTCTCGTTCTGGCTCAGACAGAGCCAAACCACCTACTAAGCGTAGTTCAAAACGTTTAGTAGCAAGCGGTATGCCAAAAAAAAGCCTGCCCGGCGATGCCGGGCAGGCTTTTCAGGTCCTGATGACGAGGAACTTAGTGTTCCACGGCCTCCAGATCGACGTCGGAGGACTCCAGGAAATAACGCACCGCGGCAGCGATCTGGGCATCGCTGGCATCGCTCGCGCCACCACGGGCCGGCATCGCACCACGACCGCGGATCACGTTCCGGGTTAGGGCTTCAAAACCCCGGGCATCGACGAGATGCTGCCAGCCCGGTGCGCCAGGACCCTGGGCACCCATGACGCCGGCACCATGACAGCGCACGCAGGCGCTTTCCACGATGGACTGACCTTCACCACGCGTCACTTCGTCGATCTCGGTGACCTTGGGGATGTCGTACTCGGCCTGGGCGGCGCCCATGGCCAGCATCGCACCGCCGATCACACCAAACACGCTACGCATCGAGAGCATTCTCCTTCTCCTCTTTTATAGTCGCCTGTCGGCTATTTAAAAATCGACACAGACCGACCCTTTCCATTAAAAATCATTGACTTAGGGTCTGCCCGCCGAAAGACAAAGCGGTGATATTACCACTAACCCGGTTGTTCGGAAATCCCTTTCAGGCAACCCAATCCACCCTTCCTGTGTTGGCACAGGGTAGACCGGATGCATGTCATGGTGTTCGTGGTGTGATGTAAAGAAGTGCAAAGCTTTGTCCGGTAAGCTCCGGAGCGGGCCAACCGGTGCAGCAGGAGAAGGAAAACAACGACAAAGATGGTGTCAATATGACACATGCGCCATATCAACTCACTGGCGGGGACCCTGCGGTCCCCGCCAGCGCACGGCTCAATCCACCGCCAGGCGATCCCTGTTTGCATCCAGCGTGGAATTGCCGATACCGCTTACCGCGGTCAGCTCATCCACCGCCTGGAACGGACCGTGCGTCTCGCGATGCTCGATGATCGCCATCGCCCGGCTCTGGCCGACACCGGTGAGCTGCGAGGCCAGGGTGTCGGCGTCTGCTTCATTGATATTGACTTCCACCTCGGCCGAGGCGACGGCTGAAAATACAATCCCCAAGGCCAGTGCGGCCCCCTTCAGAAACGCGTTCATGCGCAACACTCCTTGTCATTTCATCCATGAAAAGACCACGATTCCTTCGCGGCCCCGTGCCATCCGTTCCCGGCGGCACCAATGAAAAGTTAGATCGCCTTCACACCCCTGTCAAAGATCCGGCCCTCGGACCGATCCGAATTCCTGAGCGGCAGCAGCTTGTCATCCTTGCGTTTCCGACAACGTCGAGCGAGAGCCTTACCGGTAACATATAGGCCGGTGGACGTTATCGTCTGGCGCGACGTACCTTTGGTCCAACGACGCCAGACGATAACGTCCACCGGCCCTGCCAGGCTGACAGTGCGGTTGCTTCAACGGGGCAGAGACGCCGCGGATCGAAGGTCCTGGCAATGGGTGCCGGCCTCCACGTAGTGCCGGGGGAGGACAAGATTTTCTCCGGACCTGTTGGACCGAAGGTACGTCAGTCCGGAGAAAATTCTTGTCCTCACACGGCACGGGGCCGGGACCTTTTCAGGCAGCATCCGGATGGATCAAGCGAGTTGCTGCCGAATCGCCTCCAGTGCCGCCGCCGGATCGGCGGCGCGGGTGATCGGCCTACCGATGACCAGATAGTCGCTGCCAGCGGCCACCGCCTGCTGCGGCGTCAGAACCCGTTTCTGATCGTCGGCACTGCTCTCCGCCGGCCGAATCCCCGGCGTCACCAGCACGCCATCGGTCCCCCAGCCGGCCCGCAACATCCGGGCCTCCTGCGCCGAACAGACGACGCCGTCCATGCCGCAATCCCGGGCCAGGTCACTCAGCCGCTGCACCTGCAGCCGCGGATCGGCAACAAGCCCGACTTCGGCCAGGGTCTCCGCCGTATGACTGGTCAACACCGTCACGGCTGTCAGCAGCGGCGGTGTCGGCCGTGCCGCCAGTGCCTCTCGGGCGGCCTCCATCATCCGGCGTCCACCCAGGGCATGCACGTTCAGCATCCAGACGCCCAGCTCGGCAGCGGCCCGACAGGCTGCGGCGACGGTATTGGGGATATCGTGAAATTTCAGGTCAAGAAAGACGTCGAAACCCTGGTCGACCAGCTCCCTGACGAGGTCCGGACCGCCTCGACAGAACAGTTCCTTGCCAACCTTCAACCGGCATTGCGCGGGCCGCAACTGGCCGGCCAGCGCCAGGGCCTCGTCGGCGGTGGCGTAATCCAGCGCAACAATAATCACCGATCGCGTCTCGTCCCTGTGCATCATTCTCCTTCCACGCCCCGGATCGGCCGGATGCTCGCCCAGGAACGGCAACCGGGGCACTGCCAGTGCAAGGCCCGCGCGGAAAAACCGCACTGGTGACAGGCATACATGGGCTTGTCCTGCAGCAAACGGGAAAACAGGTCGTGCAGCACCGATAGTTCTGTCGAGTCCGCGTCACCATCGGCGTTGAGGTTGAACTGGATCAACTGGTCCAGGCCGCGCACCGACGGGTGCCGACGCAGGGTCTCGACAAGGAACCGCTGCGCGGCCTCATCACCCTCGCGTTTCCTTACCAGCTCGGTCTGTCGCAGGATGACCGAGGCACCACGGGCCTGTTCCGGAACCGCCGCGAGAAATCGCTGGAAACGGTCTTCCGCATCCAGCACCGCGTAGCTCTCGCCCAGATCATCAAGCACCACCGGCAGGAACTCCGCGTCCTGCTGGACGATGCGGGTCAGGGCCTCCACCGCGCCCTCATGATTCCCCAGGCTGCGTTCCAGTTCGCCGACCAGGACACTGGCACGGACGCAGTTCGGGTCCGCCTTCAACGCCCGGCGCAGGCATTGCCGTGCGTTGTTGATTTCGCCGCGATCACGTTCCCGCTCCGCCAACTCACAATGAAACTGGGCGACCTGCCGGCGCATCAGCTGGCCGGTGCGCGCCTCCAGCCGCTCGGCCACATCGATAGCCCGGTCCCACTCCTTCTCCTGCTGGTAGATCTCCAGCAGGCTGCGCAATGCAGCCTCGACATGGGCGTTCAGGTCCACCACTTCCTGGAACAGGCTCTCCGCCCGGTCCAGCAGTCCGGCCCGCAGATAATCCTCACCCAGGGCCAGTAGCGCATAGGTTCGCTGGTCGCGGCTGAGGGTCGGGCGAGCGATCAGGTTCTGATGAATGCGGATCGCGCGGTCCACTTCGCCGCGGCGGCGGAAAAGATTGCCCAGCGCGAGGTGAGTCTCCACCGTGTCGGAGTCCACCTGCACCATGCGGGTGAACACCTCGATGGCCTTGTCGGGCTGTTCGTTTAACAGGTAGTTCAGGCCCTGGAAATAATCCTGCCGCAGCGGCCCGCCGTTGGCCCGGTGTCGCCCCGTGCCGCGGCGACCTATCCACCAGCCGGACAAGGCTGCAACGGGCAATAGCAGCCAGAAGAGTTCAACCATGTCAGAGCTTGTCTTTCAGCGGCAGACGGCGCAGCTGGTTGACCTCGCGTTCGGTATTGAAGAGTTGTTTCCGGAGTTTCCGCGCCTGGTTGGCACGGGACAGGACCATCGACAGACTGGCAAGAATGCCAACGGCGGCGCCGATAATCAGCATGAACACCAGCAGCAACGACAGCGGCAGTGACAGTTCGCCGAAGTAGTAATCAACGCTGACGGTGTGCGCATTGAGCAAGGCGAAACTCAGGCCAAACAGAATGACCACCAGCAATGCAATCAAACCGAGAATACGGCGCATCCGTTCACTCCCGAATCAGACATGAGGCAGAAGTGCAGCCAGCAACGAGAGATCGGACGGCGACCCCGGCGCCTGCCGGGCGGCCGGGACATGGGATCGGGGGCTTGCCCTAGTCCCCGTTCACCCGATGCCGAAGCTGCTTTCCAGGCTTGAAGTGTGGCACATGCTTGCCGGGAAGCGCGACCGGCTCACCGGTCTTCGGATTACGACCGATGCGCGGCGGTCGGTGGTGAAGGGAAAAACTGCCGAAACCACGAATCTCGATGCGCTCACCCGAGGACAGGGCCTCACTCATGTGCTCGAGAATGGTCTTGACCGCCAGTTCGACGTCCCGATAGACAAGGTGCTGCTGCTTCACCGCGATCAATTCGATCAGCTCGGATTTGGTCATCGTCCTGAACGTCCCGAAGAATGTCCGATGGGTCTCCGGTCCCTTACGCGGCCCGGAGCGAGGCATGAAAACGGGCCCGGGCGGTCGTCATCGCCGCCCGGACCGCAACGGTCAGGCAGATCAGTCCTTCTGATTGCCGTCCATCTGCTCCTTGAGCAGATCGCCGAGCGTCGTGGTGCCGGTGGCCCCACTGCGGCTGTAATCCTGCACGGCCTTGGCCTCCTCCTGGAAGTCCTTGGCCTTGATGGACAGGCTGATCGCGCGGTTCTTGCGATCGACAGCAACAAACTTGGCCTCGACCGAATCACCTTCCTTCAGGTGACTGCGGACATCGTCGACCCGCTCCCGGGCCACGTCGGCGGCGCGGATGTGGCCTTCGATGCCATCGCCCAGGTCGATGACCGCGAGCTTGGCGTCCACTTCCTTGACCGTGCCGGTGACCAGAGAACCCTTCGGATGCTCGGCCATCCACGAGGAGAACGGATCCTGCTCCAGCTGCTTGATGCCGAGGGAGATACGCTCACGCTCCGGATCCACGGACAGCACGACTGCTTCAACTTCATCACCCTTCTTGAAGTCGCGCACGGCCTCTTCACCGACATCGTCCCAGGACAGGTCGGAGAGATGCACCAGCCCGTCGATACCGCCGTCCAGACCGACGAAGATACCGAAGTCGGTGATCGACTTGATCGCACCGGAGACCCGGTCACCCTTGTTGTACTGGGTACCAAACTCTTCCCACGGGTTGGACTGGCACTGCTTGATGCCCAGCGAGATACGACGGCGCTCCTCGTCGATATCGAGCACCATGACCTCGACCTCGTCGCCGATGGCGACCACCTTGGCCGGATTCACGTTCTTGTTGGTCCAGTCCATTTCGGACACGTGCACCAAGCCTTCCACGCCTTCCTCGATCTCCACGAAGCAGCCGTAGTCGGTGATGTTGGTGACCTTGCCGAAGACGCGGGTGTTCTCCGGATAACGGCGGGCAATGTTTTCCCACGGATCCTCGCCCAGCTGCTTCAGGCCGAGTGACACGCGGTTGCGCTCGCGGTCGAACTTGAGAACCTTGACTTCGATTTCCTGACCGACTTCCACCACTTCCGACGGGTGCTTGACCCGGCGCCAGGCCATGTCGGTGATGTGCAGCAGACCATCGATACCGCCCAGGTCGACGAACGCACCGTAATCGGTGAGGTTCTTGACGATGCCCTTGAGCTGCTGACCTTCCTGCAGGCGTTCCAGCAGGGCTTCACGCTCTGCGCTGTACTCTTCTTCAACCACCGCACGGCGGGACACGACCACGTTGTTGCGCCGCTCGTCCAGCTTGATGACCTTGAACTCGAGATCCCGACCTTCCAGGTAGGTGGTGTCACGAACCGGCCGGATATCCACCAGCGACCCGGGCAGGAATGCGCGAATGTGCTTGAGATCGACGGTGAAACCGCCCTTGACCTTGCCACTGATGATCCCGGTGACAGTCTCGCTGGCCTCGTAGGCCTTCTCCAGGAACTTCCAGGCATGCGCACGCTTGGCCTTTTCGCGGGACAACCGGGTTTCCCCGAAGCCATCCTCGACCGCGTCGAGAGACACTTCAACGTCATCACCGACGGCCACTTCCAGCTCGCCGGAATCCCCGTAGAATTCGTTGACGGGGATGACGGCCTCGGATTTCAGGCCGGCATTGACCACCACGTGGTCGCCCTGGATGGCGACGACATGGCCGATGACGATGGAGCCGGGACGCATATCGGTCTGGGCCAGGCTCTGTTCAAACAGTTCTGCAAAGCTTTCGCTCATGGGTCAGTAGTTCCTGGACAGCAGCGGGATGCCGCTATCGGTGGTTGACGGTTAAAAAACAACAATACCGCCCTGCTACGGCAGGCCGGTACGCCACGAGAATCGGTCACCGGCAATCCCGGGTACCGATCAATCCTTATCAGCGTAGACTGTGGAGCGCTCGAGCAACTCCCGGAGTCTGTCCGCAACCTGGTTCACGGACAGGCCGGTGGTATCGATCACCACTGCATCCCGGGCCGGAACCAACGGAGCCACCGCACGCCCCTGATCGCGGGCATCGCGCGCGGTGATCTCCTCTAAAAGGGCAGTGAGGCTACCACTGACCCCCTGTTCCTTCAACTGTTTATGACGCCTTCGAGCCCGCTCCTCGGCGCTCGCCGTCAGGAACACCTTGACTGCCGCATCCGGAAACACGACGGTGCCCATGTCGCGACCGTCCGCCACCAACCCGGGAGGCTGTCGGAAATCCCGCTGCCGCTGCAACAGCGCCTCGCGGACTTCGGCAATCGCTGCCAGCCTGGACGCCTGCTCACCGGTGGTCTCCTGCCTCAGTTCACCGGTGACATCAACGCCATCCAGGCGCACGAGCGATTCGTCGGCCGGATCCAGTGGCGCCTCGAACACCAGGTCCAGTGCAGCGGCCAGCGGAGCCAGCGCAGCACCATCACCGGCATCGATACCACGTCGGGCTGCGGCAATGGCCGTCGCACGATAGATGGCGCCGCTATCAAGCAGATGCCACCCCAGTTCCCGGGCAAGCAGGCGGCAGACCGTACCCTTGCCCGAGCCCCCGGGCCCGTCAACGGCAACAACCGGAACACTGGCGTCCATCATCAGACGGGCTCTGCACGGATCGCCAGACCATGCGCCGAGGCCAGGTCGGCAAAGCCGGGAAACGAGGTCTCGACATTGGCACAGCGGGCAATTTCAATGGGGCCGCCGGAGCGCAAACCGGCCATCGCGAAGCACATGGCAATGCGGTGATCGCCATGGCTGTCCACCCGGCCGCCGGCCAACTCGCCGCCGGTAATTTCCATGCCATCCGGCGTCGGCCGCGCATCGATCCCCAGGGCCCGCAGGCCCTCCGCCATGACTGCGATCCGGTCGCTTTCCTTGACCCGCAGTTCCTCCGCACCGGTCAGCACCGTGGTGCCCCTGGCACAGGCTGCCGCCACGAAAATTGCCGGGAATTCATCGATCGCCAATGGCACCAGATGCTCCGGGATCCTGATCCCGTGCAACTGCGCCGAGCGGACGTGGACGTCCGCCACCGGCTCGCCACCCACCTCGCGCCGATGGCGCAGTTCGATATCCGCCCCCATCAGGTTGAGAATATCGATGACGCCGGTGCGCGTCGGATTGATGCCGACGTGCTCCAGCACCACTTCGGAACCCGGGGCGATACAGGCCCCCAGAATGAAGAACGCCGCCGAGGAGATATCGGCCGGCACATCGATATCGCCGGCACGCAGGCGGCCGCCGCCGGCAACGCCGACCCAGCCCTGGTCCCGAAGCACCGGATAACCGAAGCCCTCAAGCATGCGTTCGGTGTGGTCGCGGGTCGGCGCCGGCTCCCTCACCCAGGTCTCGCCCTCGGCAAACAGGCCGGCCAGCAACAGGCAGGACTTGACCTGGGCACTTGCCACCGGCATGTCGTAGCGGAACCCGGTCAGCGGATGGCCGCCGCGGATGGTCAACGGCGCGGTGCCGCCCTCGGCGGCTTCGATCCGGGCGCCCATGGCGGCCAGCGGCTCGGTCACGCGCTTCATCGGTCGCCGCGACAGCGACTCGTCACCTTGCAGCACGGAATCGAAGGACTGTCCCGCCAGCAGGCCGCACAACAGGCGCATCGATGTACCGGAATTGCCCAGGTACAGCGGTTCGGCCGGTGGCTGCAGGCCATGCAGGCCAACCCCGCTGATTCGCAGGCGACCGTGATCGGGCCCCGAGATGACAACGCCCATGGCACGAAACGTGGCCAGCGTGGCCAGCGCATCCGCACCCTCCAGGAAACCACTGACCCGGGTCTCACCCTCGGCCAGTGAACCCAGCATAATCGAGCGATGGGAAATGGATTTATCACCCGGCACGCGGAAACGCCCGTGCAGCGCACCGCCAGGATCGACCACAAAATTCCGTTCTTCCATGACTGCCTGCGTCACAGCGTTTCCTTTGATGTCATCGGTTCAGCTTTCCAGCATGGCCAGAAACCGCTCGCGGGCATCCCGCGCATTGCGGAAGGCCCGCTCCAGCGCCTCGCCGTCCTGCCGGCGAACGGCCTCGGTCATTCGCGTCAGATCCCCGGTGTAGCGCTCCAGCGCCGCCACCACCGCTTCGTGGTTGGCGAGGCAGATATCACGCCACATCAACGGGTCACTGGAGGCAATCCGCGTGAAGTCCCGAAACCCGCCGGCGGCATAGGCGAAAATCTCGTCGCGATCACCCCAGCGCGACAGCGCATCCACCAGGGCAAAGGCCAGCACATGAGGCATGTGCGAGGTGGCGGCCAGCACCTCGTCGTGGTGCGCGACACTCATGCAGGAGACGCGGGCGCCACAGGCCTCCCACATGTTCTTCACGGTGGCCACCGCCTCGACCGCCGTCTCCTCCAGTGGCGTGAGAATGACCTTGCGGCCCCGGTAGAGCTCCGGGAAGGAGGCCTCAACCCCGCTGTTCTCGGTGCCGGCAATCGGGTGACCGGGGACGAAACGCGGCAGGGCCGGCCCGAGCGTTGCCCGCGCGGCCTCCACCACGCTGGCCTTGGCACTGCCGCCATCGGTGACCACGCAATCCGGCTCCAGCGTCGGCGCAATGGCGGTCATGACCGGATCCATGGCGCTGAGTGGCACGGCCAGCAGCACCATGTCGGCGCCGACCACCGCGCGACCCGGATCGGTCTCGAAACGATCGATGACGCCCAGCTCCCGGGCCCGTTCCAGGTTCGCCAGGCCACGTCCACAGCCGACAACCTCCTCGGCCTGGCCGGCCAGACGCAGGGCCCGGGCCAGGGAACCGCCAATCAGGCCAACACCGATGACGCAAAGGCGACGAACTGGTACTGCAGCGCTGCTCAAGCCCGCAACTCCGCCTGCAGGGCCTCGACAAAGCGGGCGTTCTCGGCAGGCAGGCCCACGGTAACCCGCAGGAACCCGGGCAGCGCATAGTTGGCGACCGGGCGCAGGATCACGCCGCGCCGCAGCAGTCCTTCGTAAATCGCATCGGCCCGCTCACCGACCCGGAAACACAGGAAGTTTCCGGCCGAGGGCAACACCTGCAGACCCATGGATTGCAGGGCCTGCCGCAACCAGTCCCGCTGCTCGCGGTTCAGCGCCACGGACTGGGCGATATAGTCCTGGTCCGCCAGCGATGCCAGCGCCGCCGCCTGCGCCACGCTGCTGACATTGAACGGCTGGCGCACACGGTTGAGCAGGTCCGCCACCGCTGGATGTGACAGCCCGTAACCGACCCGCAACGCAGCCAGGCCGTGGGCCTTGGAGAAGGTCCGGGTGACGACCAGGTTGGGAAACTCCTGTAGCCAGAGCGACGCATCCGGATAATCCGGGTCATCGGCATACTCGAAATACGCCTCGTCGACCACCGCGATCACCTCGGCCGGCAGGCCCTGCAGAAAGGCGCGCAGCGGATCGGCCTGCAACCAGGTCCCGGTGGGATTGTTCGGGTTGGCAACGAAGACCACCCGGGTACGCTCGCTGACCGCCGCCGCCATTGCCTCCAGGTCGTGGCCGAACGGCATTGCGTGATCGGGGGCGTTGGCCGGCACCACCACGGCACTGGCACCGGCCGCCTGCGTGACAATGGGATATACGGCGAAGGCATGGGCCGAGAAAACGGCCTCACGGCCGGGCTCGAGAAATGCGTTGGCGACCAGCGCCAGCACGTCGTTGGAGCCATTGCCCAGCGTCACCTGCATGGGGTCGACCGCGTGCCGCTCGGCCAGGGCATGCCGCAACGCAAAGCCCGCACCATCCGGGTAGCGATGAGCGCCCTGCAACTCCGCGCCGGCCGCCTCGATGGCCCTGGTGCCGGGCCCCATCGGATTCTCGTTGGAGGCCAGCTTGATGACGTCGTCGAGGCCGTATTCCCGCTTCAATGCCGATTCCGGCTTGCCCGGCTGATAGGGCTGCAGGGCGCGGACTCCGGACACCGCAAGGCTCGAAAAATCAATGGTCTTGTGCAGCATGCTTGTGGTGCTCCCTAGCGCGCGACACGAGGGTATGAGCCCAGCACGCGCAGCAGCGAGGACTCTTCCCGCATCTCCTGCAGCGCTTCCCGGGCCGGGGATTCCTCAGCATGGCCGAGAAAATCGATAAAAAAGGCGTATTCCCAGACGCCCTGCCGCGAGGGCCTGGCGTCCAGCCGGGTCATGTTGATGCCGTGACGGCCCAGCGGCTCCAGTAGCCGGCACAGGCCACCGGGCTGGTCGTTGCGCGATATCAGCAAGGACGTCTTGTCATCCCCGGTCGGCGGCGGCGACTGCTGGCCAATGACCAGAAACCGGGTGGTGTTGCCCGAGATATCCTCGATGCCCTCGGCCAGCGGGCCGAGCCCGTACATCTCTGCCGCAGCGCTGCTTGCTATCGCCGCCGAGCCGGGCTCGGCGGTGGCCAGCCGGGCCGCCTCGGCCGTGCTGCTGACCGTGATCCGCTCGACCCCGGGCAGGTGGCTGTCCAGCCAGCCGCGGCACTGGGCCAGCCCCTGCTGATGCGAGTAGACACAGCGAACATCGCCGATTTCGCTCTCGCGGCTGACCAGGTTGTGCTGAATACGCAGTTCGACCTCGCCGACAATCTGCAACGGCGAGCTCATGAAACAATCCAGCGTGTGGTTGACCACGCCCTCGGTGGAGTTTTCCACCGGCACCACGCCGTAGTGCATCTCACCGGATTCCACGGCCCGAAAAATGGCATCAATGGAGCTGGCCGGGCGCAGCCGGGCATCATGGCCAAACTGGGTCAGCGCGGCGGCCTGGGTAAAGGTGCCCTCCGGGCCCAGATAGGCCACGGTCAGCGGCATCTGCAGGGCCAGGCAAGCCGACATGATTTCGCGATACAGCCGGCTGATGGCGGCGTCGGGCAGCGGCCCGGGATTCTCTTTCAGCATGCGTCGCAGGATCTGCTGCTCACGCTCAGGGCGGTAGAAATCGCAGGTCTCGCCGGCTTCGCGCTTGATCCGGGCCACTTCGCCGGCAAGCCTGCCGCGTTCGCTGACCAGCCGCAGGATCTCGCCGTCCAGCGCATCGATCCGTGCACGCACCTGCTTGAGCTTGTCCTCGTCCACCATGCTAATGCTCTCCGGCCCCAACGTGCCCGGCATCATGCCGCGACCGACCTGACCCATCAACGAATCACGCGGACCCGCAGCACGCCCTCCATCGCCGCTAGCCGGGCGACCACCGCGTCACCAATCGTGCCCTCGACGTCCACCAGGGTGTAGGCCACATCACCCCGCGACTTGTTATACATGTCGTCGATATTCAGACCGGCGTTGGCGAGGGTGGTGGAAATCTGGCCGAGCATGTTCGGCACATTGGCATTGATCACCGAAATCCGATCACCCTTGTCGCCGCGCGGCATGGAGATTTCCGGAAAGTTCACCGAGTTGCGGATATTGCCGTTTTCCAGATAGTCCCGCAGCTGGTCAGCCACCATGACGGCACAGTTCTCCTCGGCCTCGACGGTGGAGGCGCCGAGGTGCGGCAGGGTCACGCAGCGCGGGTGCCGGCGGGTAAGATTGGTCGGAAAGTCGTTGATATAGGCGCTGAGGTGCCCGGCATCCAGCGCCTCGATCACGGCCGCATCATCCACAATACCGGCGCGGGAGAAATTCAGCAGCACGCCGCCGGGGCGCATCAGCTTGAGGCGTGCCGCGTTGATCGTGTTGGCGGTGCTGTCGGTAAACGGCACATGTAGGCTGATCGCGTCGGAGCGGCTGACCACTTCCTCGATGCTGTGTGCCTGGCGGACACCGGATTCCAGCTCCCAGGCCCGATTGACCGTGATGCCGGGATCGAAACCGACCACGTTCATGCCCAGCGCGCGGGCCGCGTTCGCGACCTTGACGCCGATCGCGCCGAGGCCGATCACTCCGAGCGTCCGGCCCGGCAGTTCGCCGCCGACGAAGTGCTTCTTCCCGGCCTCGACCTGACGATTGATTTCGGCATCGTCGCCGTCCAGCTTGCGCGCGAAATCCCAGCCCTGGGCGAGGTTGCGCATACCCAGCAACAGGCCCGCGAGCACCAGCTCCTTGACCGCATTGGCATTGGCACCCGGTGCATTGAACACGACGATTCCCTGCCCGCTGCAGGCCTCGACCGGGATATTGTTGACCCCCGCGCCGGCCCGGCCGATTGCCAACACCGTCTCCGGCAGGCTCATGCCGTGCATCTTGTGGGAGCGCAGCATGATCGCGTCGGGATGCCCGATCTCGGATGCCACCTCGTATTGATCGCGCGGCAAACGGTCCAGGCCCTTGGCCGAAATGTTGTTCAGGGTCAGTATCTTGAACATCGGGGTCTCCATGACAATCAACCGTGGCGGCGCTCGAACTCCTGCATGAAGGCCACCAGCGCATCGACGCCTTCCTGCGGCATCGCGTTGTAGATCGAGGCCCGCATGCCGCCCACCGAACGATGGCCGGAAAGGGTCTGCAGGCCCTGCTCCGCCGCCTCGGCAAGGAAGGTCTTGTCCAGCCCGGAATCGGCCAGGATGAACGGCACGTTCATCCACGACCGGCAGGCCGGATCCACCGGGTTGCGGTAGAAGTCGGAGCCATCAATGGCCTGATACAGGGTCTCCGCCTTGCGCCGGTTGCGCTCACCCATGGCCTGCAATCCGCCATTGTCGCGGATCCATTCAAACACCAGACCGGCGACATACCACGCGTAGGTGGGTGGGGTGTTGAGCATGGAATCGGCCTCGGCCTGCGCCTTGAAATCCCAGACGGCGGGGG
Organism: Methylonatrum kenyense; assembly: GCF_023195885.1. Taxonomy (GTDB): domain Bacteria; phylum Pseudomonadota; class Gammaproteobacteria; order Nitrococcales; family Aquisalimonadaceae; genus Methylonatrum; species Methylonatrum kenyense. The sequence continues at coordinate 100,892 of NZ_JALPKO010000004.1, read as the reverse complement.
TCCCGGGCAGGACATCGCCGATCAGATCGTCACGCACGATGACCACGGTAATGCCTGCCGGGCCGATATTCTTCTGCGCGCCGGCGTAGATCATGCCGTAGTCGGCGACATTGACCGGGCGTGACAGGATGGTCGAGGACATGTCCACCACCAGCGGTGCGTCCGCCTCCGGCACCCAGTGAAACTCGACACCGCTGATGGTCTCGTTGGGCGTGTAATGCAGGTAGGCGGCATCACCCGACAGCTGCCAATCGGCCTGCGGCGGGATGCGCAGTTCACCGTCCCGGCTGGCCGCCGCCACGTTGACCTCGCAGTACTTCCTGGCCTCGGCGATCGCCTTCTTGGACCAGGCACCGGTATTGACATAGTCGGCGCGCGAGGCCCCCCGCAGCAGGTTCATCGGCGCCGCGGCAAACATGCCGCTGGCGCCACCCTGCAGGAACAACACCCGATAGTTGTCCGGCACCTGCAGCAGCTCACGCAGGGTCTGCTCGGCGCGCCCCGCGATCTCCACGAACTGCTTGCCGCGATGGCTCATCTCCATCACCGACATGCCGCAGCCGCGCCAGTCGAGCATCTCTTCCGCGGCGCGCTGCAATACCGGCTCCGGCAACGCCGCCGGACCCGCACTGAAATTGAAAACACGTGCCATGCCTTGCACTCCCGGAATCAAACGAAAGGGTTCGCGTTTGAGCTTCCAACCGGGCCGATGATCAGGCCCGGTCGGTCGGCCTCAATCCGGCTCCGATGGCGACGTCTCGTCGTCATCGGAGTCATCGTCAAGCTGCTCCAGCCGTTGCAGGCCCACCAGGGGTTCCTTGTCATCCAGCGCAATGAGCTTCACACCCTGGGTTGCACGACTCATGCTGGAGATGCCCTCGACCGGCGTACGGATCAGCGTGCCGCCACGGGTGATCAGCATCACCTCGTCACACTCCTGGACCTGGACCGCACCGACTACGTCGCCGTTGCGACCGCCGGTACGGATTGCAATCACGCCCATGCCGCCCCGACCACGCAAAGGGTAATCATCCAGCGGCGTGCGCTTGCCGTAACCGTGCTCGGTGGCGGTCAGGACATCACCCTGCCCCAGGATCAGCAGCGCAATCACGGACTGCCCGGCATCCAGCCGCATGCCGCGGACACCGGCGGCGACCCGCCCCATTGGCCGCACGTCGGATTCACTGAAGCGGATCGCCTTGCCTGCATCGCTGACCAGCATCACGTCACGCTGGCCATCGGTGATGCCGACATTGACCAGGTAATCCTCGCCCCGCAGGTCGACAGCGATGATGCCGTTGCTGCGCGGGCGCGAGAAATGCGATAGCGGGGTCTTCTTCACGGTGCCGGCGCGGGTCGCCATGAACACGAAGTGCTCGTCGTCGAACTCGCGCACAGGCAGGACCGCATTGATCCGTTCGTCGTCTTCCAGCGGCAGCAGGTTGACGATCGGTTTGCCACGGGCGGCGCGACTGCCCTGCGGCAGGTTGTAGACCTTCAGCCAGTAACACTTGCCGTTGCTGGAGAAGCAGAGCAGCGTGTCGTGGGTGTTGGCCACCCAGAGCTGATCCACGAAGTCCTCGTCCTTCATGCTGGTGGCGCTCTTGCCACGGCCACCACGGCGCTGGGCCTGGTAGGTGTCCAGTGGCTGGTACTTGGCATAGCCGTGATGCGACAGCGTCACCACCACATCCTGCGGTGTGATCAGATCTTCCATGGTCAGGTCGATCTGGTCCTGCACGATCTCGGAACGCCGCGCGTCGGCGAACTGTTCCCGGATGCGGATCAGTTCGTCGCGGATGACCTGCATCAGCCGCTCGGTGCTGTCCAGGATATCGATCAGGTCGACGATCCGGTCCAGCAGTTCGCGGAACTCGCCCAGGATCTTGTCCTGTTCCAGACCGGTCAGGCGGTGCAGTCGCAGGTCGAGTATGGCCTGGGCCTGCGCCTCGCTGAGGTGATACATGCCATCGACCAGACCCAGCGCCGGATCAAGCCCCTGCAACCGCGAGGCATCGGAACCGGCGCGCTCCAGCATGTCGGCGACGGCGCCCGGCTGCCAGGCACGTCCGACCAGTGCGGCCTTGGCCTCTGCCGGGCCCGGCGAGGCCTTGATCAGCTCGATGACCGGGTCGATGTTGGCCAGTGCGACCGCCAGGCCTTCCAGCACATGGGCACGTTCGCGCGCCTTGCGCAGCTCGTAAACGGTGCGCCGGGTAACCACCTCGCGGCGGTGACGGATGAAAGCATCCAGCACCTGGCGCAGGTTCAGCAGCCGCGGCTGGCCGTCCACCAGCGCCACCATGTTGATGCCGAACACGGTCTGCAGCTGGGTATGCTGGAACAGGTTATTGAGCACCACCTCGGCGACTTCGCCGCGGCGCAGCTCGACCACCATGCGCATGCCGTCCTTGTCGGACTCGTCGCGCAGCTCGGTGATGCCATCGATCCGCTTTTCCTTGACCAGCTCGGCGATCTTCTCCAGCAACCGGGCCTTGTTCACCTGGTACGGCAACTCGGTGACGACGATGCGCTGCTTGCCGCTGCGCTCGTCATCCTCGATATGGCTGCGGGCACGCATCAGCAGGCGGCCACGCCCGGTGCGGTAGGCCTCGTGAATGCCGGTCGTGCCATTGATGATGCCGGCGGTGGGGAGATCCGGGCCGGGCACCAGCTCGATCAGGTCGTCGATGCCCAGGCCGTCGTCGTCGATCAGCGCAATGCAGGCGTCAATGACCTCGCCCAGGTTGTGCGGCGGGATATTGGTCGCCATGCCGACGGCGATGCCGGAGCCGCCGTTGACCAGGAGGTTCGGGATCCTGGTCGGCAGCACGGACGGCTCGGATTCGGAGCCGTCGTAGTTATCGACGAAATCAACGGTCTCCTTGTCGATATCCGCCAGCAGCTCGGCCGCAATCTTGGCCATGCGTACCTCGGTATAACGCATGGCAGCCGGGGCATCGCCATCCACGGAGCCAAAGTTGCCCTGGCCGTCCACCAGCATGTAGCGCAGCGAGAATGGCTGCGCCATCCGGACAATGGTGTCGTAGACCGCAGAGTCGCCATGTGGATGGTACTTACCGATGACGTCACCCACCACACGCGCCGATTTCTTGTACGGTCGATTCCAGTCGTTGCCCAGCTCGCGCATGGCGTGCAACACGCGCCGGTGGACCGGCTTGAGGCCGTCGCGCACGTCCGGCAACGCCCGCCCCACGATTACGCTCATCGCATAATCCAGGTAGGACTGCCGCATTTCGTCTTCGAGATTGACCGGAAGGATTTCTTTCGCGACGTTTGCCATCAAGCGTTCCCGAATAGCGAGTGATCACAGCACGCAGAACCGTCTTCGCGGTTTGCACGTGGCGCTGCCTGGAAAAGTCCGGGAGGATAGCACAGCCGGGCCCGGGCGGTCCGGCTATTGAGTAGCCTCCGTGCGCCGTCCAGCGGGCACGGAGACAGCAAGGAAAAACACTGACCAATACGCGCGATCGCACCCGGGCCGAATGCGAATTCCGGCGCCGGCGCGCGATCAATCAGCGTGGGCCTCGATTACTGGCGCCTGGCCCGCTCGATGATCACCGGTTCCTGCGGCACATCCTGGTGCATGCCATGATTGCCGGTGCTGACCTCGGCAATCCGGTCGACCACGTCCATGCCATTGACCACATGGGCAAATACCGCGTAACCGAAGTCGCGGCCGCCATGGTCGAGGAAGGCGTTGTCATTGAGATTGATGAAGAACTGTGAGGTGGCGCTGTCAACCTGCTGGGTGCGCGCCATGGACAGGCTGCCACGGGTATTCTTGAGCCCATTGTCCGCTTCGTTCCTGATCGGCTCACGGGTCTCCTTCTGCTTCATGTCCTGGTCGAAGCCACCACCCTGGATGACGAACCCCGGGACAACGCGATGGAATATCGTGCCGTCGTAGAATCCGTCGTCCACGTACTGCAGGAAATTCTCCACCGTCACCGGCGCCTCGTCGGGCTTCAGCTCCAGCGTGATATCGCCGAAATTCGTCTCGAATACCACCATCGGCACGTCCTCTTCCGTCGTTTCTCCGGCCAGCGACCCCGCTGCCAGCGTCAGCATGAAAAAAACGGCTGCAAGCCGGCTTCCGGTTCCAGTTAACCACTGCATCAAGTCACCCCTGTGCTCGTCTCCGCCACGCCGCCGCAGGGCCAACCGCGCCCTGACGACAGCATTTTGTCAATCGACACGTTCCGCACCCAGGGGTTCGTAGGCTTCCATTTCAACCCGGGTCGGCCGCCGTGGAAACACCGTCACGGTGCCCCGGTAACGGCGATCTCCCCGGGTCGCGAATTCGAAGCGATACCGGCGCTCGAAGGCGGGAACGCCACCGGGTGATCGCTGCAACCGGATACCGCGCAGCACCACGGTATCGTCCAGGAACTGGACTCCGGCCTGGCGGCAGGCCCGTTTGCCCGCCTCCCGGGCGCGTTCAAGCGCCGCCATTGACGAGCGCCAGACCAGCGCCGCCAGCCCAAGCAGCAGGGCGCCTATCACGATTGAGTTATCAATCACCATGCTCGTCCCGCCCCGCCACCACCTGGCCAAACAGCGTGTCCATGGCCGCCGCATCGGGCTGATCCAACACGCCACGCTCGGTGACCAGCGCATCCACGAGCCGCGCCGGCGTCACATCGAACACCGGGTTCCAGGCTCTCGCCCCGGCGGCGGCGATTCGCTGACCGCCGATGCTCAGCAGTTCATCGCCATCACGGTGTTCTATCGGAATCGCTCCACCATCGGCCAGCGTCATGTCCACCGTCGAGGCCGGCGCCACCACCATGAAGCGGGCACCGTGGGAACGGGCATGCAGCGCCAGGCTGTAGGTTCCCACCTTGTTGGCCACGTCGCCGTTCGCCGCAATCCGGTCGGCACCCACAATGACCCAGTCCACCAGGCCGCTGGACATCAGCAATGCTGTAGCGCCGTCTGCCACCAGGGTCACCGGCAGACCATCGCGACCCAATTCCCAGGCGGTGAGCCGCGCACCCTGCAACCAGGGGCGGGTCTCGCCCGCGTAAATCTCGCTGATGCGCTGCTGACGCCAGGCTTCCCGGATCACGCCCAGGGCGGTGCCGAATCCGGAGGTGGCCAGTGAGCCCGTGTTGCAATGGGTCAGCACCCGCGTCCCTGGTTCCAGTAGGGCGGCACCCAACTCGCCCATGCGCCGGTTCGCGGCAAGATCCTCGTCATGGATCAGATCCGCTTCCTGCAGCAGGCGGTCAACCGAGTTGCCGCCGCCTTCCAGGCAGTCCCGCATGCGTGTCACCGCCCAGTGCAGGTTGACCGCCGTCGGACGCGCCGCGGCCAGCAGATCCAGCGCCGGCTGCAGCAGCCCGGTGCGCAAAGACTCCGGTTCCGGCTGCTCCATGGCCGCCAGCACGACACCATAGGCCGCGGTGACGCCGATGGCCGGCGCGCCACGCACCACCATGTCGTGGATGGCCTGAGCCACCGCCCGGTGATCCCGACAGCAGATCCAGTGCTCGCGCTCGGGCAACAGGCGTTGGTCCAGCAGTTCAAGCCTGTCGCCCTGCCAGCGCAGGGGTCTGACCTGGTCGAATTCCGGCATGCACACTCCAGTCTGCACTCGTGGCGGGCTCGTATTGTTGCACAGCCCGTCCGTGCCACAAGGCCCCGCCGTGCACGTTATACTCGGCGCCCAGTTATCGCGGGAGGGGCTATGGAGCGCATCGACACGCTGATTCACGGCCGCTGGGTCATTCCAGTGGATCCGGACGACTCGGTGCTCACCGATCACAGTGTTGCCGTGAACGACGGTCGGATCCTCGACATCCTGCCCACCGAAGCGGCCCGCGAGCGCTATCAGGCGGATACCGTGGTGGATCGCGGGCAACAGGCCATCCTGCCCGGCCTGATCAATGCCCATACCCACGCCGCGATGAACCTGATGCGCGGGCTTGCCGATGACCTGCCGCTGATGCGCTGGCTAAAGGAGCACATCTGGCCCGCCGAGCAGACCCATGTTGGGCCGGAATTCGTGCATGACGGCACATTGTCGGCCTGCGCCGAGATGCTGCTCGGCGGGGTCACCTGCTTCAACGACATGTACTTCTTCCCCGAGGTCACCGCACGCACCGCCAGCCAGGTGGGCATGCGTGCCTCGGTCGGCATGATTGTCATCGATTTCCCCAGCGCCTACGCCGACAACCCCCGCGAGTACCTGGACAAGGGGCTGGCGCTGCGCGACGAGCGCCGCAGCGACCCGTTGATCAGCACGGTGTTCGCACCGCACGCGCCCTACACGGTGGGTGACGAGGCGCTGCAACGGATCGCGACCCTGGCCGGCGAGCTGGATGCACCGGTACACATGCATGTGCACGAAACCGCATTCGAGGTGGCCGACGCGGAACAACAGCACGGCAAACGTCCGCTGGCGCGACTGGCCGAGCACGGCCTGCTCGGCCCCTCGCTGATGGCGGTCCACATGACCCAGTTGCTGGATGAAGAGATCGCCCTGCTGGCCGAGTCCAACAGCAACGTCGTGCATTGCCCGGAATCGAACCTCAAGCTGGCCAGCGGCTTCTGCCCGGTGCAGAAACTGCTGGATGCAGGCATCAATGTCGCCTTGGGCACCGACGGCGCGGCCAGCAACAACGACCTGGACATGTTCGGCGAAATGCGCACCGCGGCCTTGCTGGCCAAGGGGGTTGCCGGGGACGCGGCCGCCCTGCCCGCCCACCAGGCGCTGCGCATGGCCACGCTGAATGGGGCGCGGGCGCTGGGCCTGGAGCGCGACATCGGCTCGCTGGAAATCGGCAAATTCGCCGACGTCATTGCCGTTGATCTTGCCGGCATCGATACTGAGCCGCTGTATCACCCGCTGTCGCAACTGGTCTATGTGGTCAACCGGGACCGCGTATCCGATGTCTGGGTTGCCGGCCGTCAGCTGGTGCGCGAACGCGCCCTGACCACGATCAATCCGGATGAACTCATGCAACGCATGCGCGGTTGGCAGCAGCGCCTGCAGGCGCAGGCCTGAGCCGCCAAGCCAGGACGCCAGGAACAAGACGAGGAATCATGACCGAGCCAGAGCGCGTCAATGCCAGCCGCGATGAGATCGACAAGTTCGACGCCGTCGCCAGCCGCTGGTGGGACCAGGAGGGCGAGTTCAAGCCCCTCCACCAGATCAACCCGTTGCGCCTGGCCTTCATCAGGGAACAGGTCGCCCTCGCCGGCTGCCGGGTACTGGACGTGGGCTGTGGTGGCGGCATTCTAAGCGAGAGCCTGGCGCGGGAGGGTGCCCGCACGACGGCCATCGACCTGAGCCCCGGCGCCATCGAGGTGGCGCGTCTGCATGCGCTCGAATCGGGGCTGGAGATCGATTATCAACTGCGCAGCGTGGAATCGCTGGTCGCCGATCATGCCGGGCAGTATGAGCTGGTGACCTGCATGGAACTGCTGGAGCACGTGCCGGACCCGGCCTCGGTGGTTCGTGCCTGTGCGCAACTGGTGAGGCCCGGGGGTACGGTGGTTTTCTCCACCCTGAATCGCAACCCGAAGGCCTATCTGCTGGCCATCGTTGCCGCCGAATACCTGCTCCGCATGCTGCCGCGGGGCACCCACGACTACGCCCGGTTCATTCGCCCGTCAGAACTGTCCCGCTGGGCCCGTGAGGCCGACCTGCAACTGGCGGCGCTGCGCGGCATTCAGTACGACCCGCTGGCCCGGCAATTCCATGCGAACCGCGATGTCTCGGTCAATTACATGGCAGCCTATCAGCGGGCCGGGGGCACCGATGCACCGTGAGGGCAAACCGGTGCGGGCGGTGCTGCTGGACCTGGACGGCACGCTGCTGGACACGGCGCCGGACCTGATCGCCTGTGCCAACCAGCTGCTGCGCGAACAGGGACTGGCCGAGAAGCGGCCCGGCAGCTACGGCCACAGCCCCTCGCTGGGGAGCGCCGGTCTGCTGCAGCGCGCCTTTCACCTGCCGCCGGGGCATCCCGACATGGCGCCGCTGCATGCGCGTTTCCTGCGACTGTACCGGCAACAGATCAGCGACCGTACCCGACCTTTCCCCGGAATGCTCGGGGTGCTGGATACGCTTGAGGCGCGTGGCATTGCCTGGGCCGTCGCCACCAACAAGCCGAAGGACCTCAGCGAACCGGTGCTGGCCGCATTCGATCTGCTGGAGCGAGCCGATGCGCTGCTCTGCGGTGACCAGGTGCAGCGACCGAAGCCGCATCCGGAGATGCTGCTGGAACTGTGTGCCATGCTCGGCGTCACGCCGGCGGAGGCAGTCATGGTCGGTGACGCGAAGCGCGACATCACGGCCGGGCATGCCGCCGGCATGCGGACGCTGGGTTGCCTGTTCGGTTACCTCTGCGCCGAGGATCGCCCCACCCGCTGGGGTGCGGACGGCCTGCTGCAGGAACCGCTGGACCTGCTGCGCTGGCTGGAACACGTGGAACGGCGGGAGGCGGCATGAGCGATCCCGGCCTGCCGATCGGCCTGATCATCGCATTGCTGCTGGGCGCGGCGGGGCTTGGCGCGCTGCTTGGGGGCGCCATCGTGCAGCAACGCCGGCAACGCCGGATTGCCGCGCTGGAACAGGAGATCGCCGGCCTGGAGGGGCGCCTGCTGGCCGAGGAACGTATCGCCGAGGAGCGCCAGGCGGCCTTCGCCGAGGCCCGCGACCAGTTGGCGGAACGTTTCTCGGCCTTGTCCGGCGAGGCCCTGCGCAAGAACAATGAACAATTCCTGCAACTGGCGCGGGAACGCCTGCAACAGCAGCAGTCCCAGGCCAGCGCCGAGCTCAGCCAGCGGGAAAAGGCGGTCGAGGCCTTGGTCAAGCCGATCGGCGAGGCACTGAAGCGGACCGAGGAGCAGATCCGGCAGGTCGAGAAGGAACGGCAGAAGGCCTATGGCGACCTGGACCGGCACCTGACCAGCATGGCCCAGCACCAGGCGACGCTGCAGACCGAAACGCGAAATCTGGTCAAGGCGCTGCGTCGGCCCGAAGTCCGCGGCCGCTGGGGCGAGATGACGCTGCGCCGGCTGGCGGAGCTCGCCGGCATGGTGGAGTACTGCGATTTCGAGGAACAGGCCAGTCTGCGCGGTGATGATGGGGTGCAACGCCCGGACATGGTAGTCCGCATGCCCAATGGCCGGCAGGTGGTGATCGACGCGAAAACGCCGCTGGACGCGTACATCGAGGCCGTGGAGGCGGTGGACGATGCCGCCCGTGCCCTGGCCCTGGACCGCCACGCCCGCAAGGTCCGGGAGCGGGTCCGAGAACTGGCCGGCAAGGCCTATTGGCAACAGTTCGCCAACTCGCCGGATTTCGTGGTCCTGTTCCTGCCCGGCGAGCAGTTCCTGGCCGCTGCCCAGGACCAGGACCGCGGCCTGATGGAGGATGCACTGGCAAAGCGGGTGGTAATCGCCACGCCGACCACGCTGGTTGCGCTGCTGCGTGCGGTGGCATTCGGCTGGCAGCAGGACCTGGTGGCGGAGAGCGCGGAAAAGATCCGCGAGCTTGGCGAGACACTGTACAACCGGGTGGTCACCTTCACCGCCCACCTGGACCGGCTGGGTCGCAGCCTGAACAGCAGTGTGGATCACTTCAACAAGGCGGTTGGCTCGCTGGAGCGTCAGGTCATCCCCGGGGCCCGCAAATTCACCGATCTCGGATTACGGCCACGCAAGGAACTGGCCTCGCTTGAACCGGTGGAACGCAGCGCGCGCCGCAGCAGCGGCGGGCGCGATGCCACACCCGCGCCAGACGAACCCGCCCCGGTCGAGGTCAATCAGGACCCGCGAGCCGACAGGGATGACTGAGTTCGCCAAGGCAGCCGAGGCGCCGGACCTGGCCCCGCCCGGATCCGCGCTTTACTATGCGCTGCGTTTTGCACCGCGGCAGCATCAGCCCGCTCTGCGCGCCGTGCATGGCTTCGCCGAGGAAATCCTGGCGGTGCCCTGGACGGTGTCCGATCCGGGGGTGGGTCAGGTCAAGCTGGACTGGTGGCAGGCGGAGATCGAACGGATCGCCAGCGGCAAGGGCAGACACCCGCTGGCCACGGCACTGGGCCCGGCGATCACGCGGCATGGACTGCCGTTGACCCCATTCCGGCAATTGATCGACGGTGCGCGCATGGATCTGGAATACGGCAGCTATCCGGACGGCAATGCCCTGGCCAGCTATCTGCACCGCACCGGCATACCACTGGCAGCGCTGGAGCTTCAGATTGGCCACCCGTACCGCGACGACAATGACAGCGCCGCGCATCATGCGGGCATGGGTTTGCGGCTGACGGAGCTGTTGCGGCGTCTGCGGCCGGCACTGGATCGTGGCCGCTGCTACCTGCCCGAGTCGGACCTGCGCGCCGCTGGCCTGTCGGTCGAGCAACTGCCGGCCTCCGCCGGGTCGGATGCGGCGCGTCAGGCGCTTGTCGCGCAAGTGGACAACGCGGCCTCGCTGTTGCACAAGGCCAGCGAGGCCCTGGATCTGACCGACTCACCCGGTTACCGCTGCACCAGGATCCGCGTCCGACTCGCCGCTGCGATCCTGCAGGAGATGCGCAGGGCGGATTACCCGATGCTGCAGGCAGAACTCAGCCTCACGCCGCTGCGCCGCCTCTGGCTGGCCTGGCGCACTGGATAACATAAAGAGAGCACGCATGATTGAGACACTGACAATCCCCGACGATTTCAGGCCCTCAGCGGAAACCCTTGGCGACAGGGTGATCCTGCTCAGTGGTGCCGCGGGCGGCATCGGCAGCGCGGTGGCGCGCCACTGTGCCGCGGCAGGCGCGCAGCTGATCCTGCTGGACAAGGCGGTAAAAAAGCTCGAAGCCCTGGCCGACGAAATAGACAGCGCCGACTCCCCGGTGCCAATCCTGCACGGCATGAATCTGGAAGGTGTCGGACCGGCCGACTACCTGGAGCTGGCCACAGCCCTCGATCAGCAGTTCGGGCGCCTCGACGGCTTGGTGCACTGCGCCGCCATGCTCGGTGAGCTGTCGCCCTTGTCACAATACGATCCGGAGCTCTGGGCCAGGACGCTGCATGTCAACCTGAATGCACCGTTCCTGCTGAACCAGGTCTGCCTGCCGCTGCTTGATCGCGCTGAAGACAGTCGTATCATCCACACCTCAGACCGCAGCGGCCGGCAGGGCCAGGCCTACTGGGGCGCCTTCGGGGTCGCCTACGCCGGTGTTGAATGCATGATGCAGACCCTGGCCGCGGAGGTAGCCCGAAAGGGTCGAATCCGGGTCAGCAGCCTCGATCCGGGACCGGTGGATTCGCCGATGCGCCAGCAGGCCTACCCCGCCGAACAGACGACAGGACTGCGGTCGGTGGAGGACGTGGCGCGCGCCTATGTCTATCTGCTCTCCGCTTCGGGACGGCCCTACCACGGCAAGGGCCTGCGGTGGTCGCCGGCAGTGTCATGATTTTGACGCCGACAAGGGGCCCGGTCGATATCGGCCGGGTCGCATGCCAGTCGGTGACACCGAGCGGAAAAGTGTCATGAAATCAACGACACCTTGCCACCGGAACCTATACTGGAGTATGTCTTAGCGCAACACATAGAACCCACGGAGAATCGGGGCCATGAGTGGTAACTTCAACCTGAGCCGGGTTATCGATTCGGAGTTCCGCATCGCGGCCCTGGAAACCGGGTCTCCCGACCGGATACTGGATGTGTTCAAGCGCCTGACACTCACCAGCGGCAGGGCCATCTACGGCTGGTCGCCGGACAATGGCCTGTTTCGGCTGGGTTCGGAACGGATATTCATCCCGCAGACACGCAGTGTCGGCGATGCGATCAATTACATCGCGGCCAGCCGGCATTACGGCATCTATGTGCTCAAGGACATGGACCAGGCGCTGCAGAACAGCAGCGTTCAGCGCGGACTGGAACGGCTGCTGCAGCGCGATGACGGCGTCCGCCGGCTGCTGATCATGATGGACCGGAAGATTCACCTGCCGGAGAAACTGGCCGGCCAGGTGGTTCGCATCCGCCACCAGGCGGGTGACAAGTCCGCCCCGGCGGCAGCCGGCTAGCGGATGTAGTCCACCAACGCCTGCGCTGGCGTTCACCCCCTTGCCGAAGCAGGACGGGGCTGGATTCCGCGCTGCGGGCAGCCGGCAGCCAGCGGGCACTGCTCACAACGTGGCGCCGGTCGGCAAATGCCATTGCCAAGAGTCACGATCTGCGCGTGAAAATCCTGGTACAAATCCACATCGGCCGTCAGCTGCCGCTCGAACCATTCTGCAAGCTCGCGATAGGACTCGTCACCGGAGACCAGGCCGAGACGGCTGAAGATACGCCGGGTATAGGCATCGATCACGAACACCGGTCGCCCCAGCGCGTACAGCAGGATGGAATCGGCGGTCTCCTCGCCAACCCCCCTGACCGCCAGCAGGCGAGCCCGCAGCGCTGCCGTCTCGTGATCTCGCCAGCCGTCCAGCCCGCCATCCTCCCGCAGGACGCTCAGCAATGCACGCAGGCGCGACGCCTTGATGTTGTAGTATCCGGAGGAGCGGATGAGTTCGGCCAATTGCGGTTCCGGCAGGTCGAGAAGCGCCCCGGGGTTCAGCCTCCCTTGCTCTCGCAACCGGGCCATGGCCTTCTCGACATTGGTCCAGGCAGTATTCTGGGTGAGAATTGCGCCAACCAGGATCTCGAAGGGGTCATCCGCAGGCCACCAATTGCGATGACCGAAATACTCCCTGAGCCGCCAGTAAACACCCGCTGCGCCTGTCTGCCCGACGTCTGCCACGTCAACCCCGGCGACGGCGTGGCGAACCCGCCTTCCTGCCTTGCCGCGCGCCCCTGGGCGGCGGCTTCCGCGCCGGAGCCGGTGCCAGGCCAACTCCTGCCGCCAGCGCATTGACCGCGTCGTCCGGCAGGAAACGCCACTTGCCACGGGGCAGATCCCGGGGCAACCGGATCGGGCCGTAACGCACCCGCATCAGGCGACTGACCTGCACACCCTGGGACTCCCAGAGCCGGCGCACCTCCCGCTTGCGGCCCTCGCGAATGACCACATGAAACCACTGGTTGCCGCCTTCGCCGCCCCGGGCCTCAATCTGCTCGAAGGCGGCCGGTCCGTCATCGAGTTCGACACCCTGTTGCAGGCGCCGGAGCATGGCCTCGTCCACTTCACCGAACACCCGCACCGCATACTCGCGCTCCTGCGCATGGGATGGATGCATCAGCCGGTTGGCCAGCTCGCCGTCGTTGGTAAACAGCAGCAGGCCGAGGGTGTTGAGGTCCAGCCGACCGATACTGATCCAGCGCCCGGAACCAAGCTTCGGCAAAGCACTGAACACGGTCGGCCGCCCCTCCGGGTCGTCGCGGGTACAGACCTCGCCAACCGGTTTGTGGTACATCAGCACCTTGCGCCCGCCGGCTTGCAGCTTCTCGCGCGGAACCAGGCGGCCGTTGCAGCGGATCCGCTCCTCACCGGTCACGCGGTCGCCAAGCCGCGCCGGCTCGCCATTGACCAGCACCCGGCCCTCGGCAATCAGGGCCTCGATTTCCCGACGCGAGCCGTAGCCGGCCCGGGCCAGCACCTTTTGCAGCTTCTCATCCATCGCTTGATCCCCGGTCCGCCGCTTCCTCCGCCGCAGGATCAGCGGTATCCGGAAAGCCCAGATCCAGTTCCGGATGCAGCTCGCTGAGATCACGCAATTCGCCAAGCGACGGCAACTGATCCAGGCTTTTCAGATTGAAATGATCGAGGAACGCCCGCGTGGTGCCGAACATCGCCGGCCGGCCCGGCACATCCCGATGCCCGATCACCCGCACCCAGCCACGGTCCTGCAACGTACGCATGATGGTGGTACTGATGCTGACACCGCGCACCTCCTCAATCTCACCCCGGGTCACCGGCTGCCGGTAGGCGATGACCGCCAGGGTCTCCAGCAGGGCACGGGAATAGCGCACCGGCTTTTCCTCCCACAGCCGCGCCAGCCAGGGCACCATGTCACTGGCCACCTGGATCCGCCAGCCGCTGGCCACCTCCACCACATCGAGCCCGCGGTCGGCGTAATCCTGCTGCAGCTCGAGCAGTGCACCCCGAAGCCGTGGCTTTTCCGGCCGGTCGGTGTCCGGAAACAGGGCCTGCATGTGCTCCAGCGACAGGGCATCGCCGGCCGCCAGCATTGCGGCCTCGAGGATGTGTTTCAGCGGTGGCGTGGCCATCGTTTTCCGTCTCCCGACAGTTATCCCAGCGCAAGATCCGTAGTCAGGCCTCAGACAGTAACCAGCACCAAGACACCAGCCTTCAGGGCGGCGCCGGCACTGCTCCGACAGGCTGTCGGTCGCAGGGACGCGAGCGTTAAGGAAACACTGATTGATTTTCGTGTCTACGCCCGAGACCGGTTTTGGTCATCTGGCAAGGCGCGGTGCCGGTTCGGTAGCCAAAGCTACCGGGCCGGTGACACAACACAGCCAGGGGCCAAAACCGGCCGGGCCCTTCGGGTTGGGTCGCATTTTTCCCGAATGCTTTGTTGCGCTGCTTGACCGCAGAATGACTGCGGCGCGGTACAGCACGCCTTGCCTCGGAAAAAATGCGACTCCAACGCAGACGCGAAAATCAATCAGTGTTTCGTTAAGCCCCCACGGATGGGTTCACGGCGGGCCTGGCGGAGCAGTGCCGGCGTCGACCACCCACGCCTGGACATGGAAGATCTAAGCTTTACGCCCGGGCGCGAACGTAGATGGGTGCGAACGGCTCGGCCTGCACCAGTTCCAGCAGCGCCTCGCGGATCAGCTCCAGGATGGCCAGAAAACCGACCACAACGCCGCGCTTGCCCTCCTCCGGCCGCAGCAGGCTGCGAAAGTCGGTGAACTGCTCGCTGTCCAGCTGCTGCAGCGTCCAGCTCATGCGTTCACGGACCGACAGGACCTCACGCTGCACGTGATGGTGGCTGAACATCTCGGCCCGCGCCATGACATCCGCCAGCGCCATCAGCAGGTCGTCCAGGCTGACCTCCGGCGCCGGCGCCTCGCGCGGCATCTCCGGCACCATCGCCGTGGCCGGCTGCAGATCCCGCCCCACCCGGGGCAGGCTGTCCAGGTCCTCGGCCGCCGTCTTGTAGCGTTCGTATTCCTGCAGCCGCCGGACCAGTTCGGCCCGTGGATCCGCCTCTTCCTCGTCGACCTTGACCGGCCGCGGCAACAGCATGCGCGACTTGATCTCGGCCAGCACGGCGGCCATGACCAGATACTCCGCCGCCAGTTCCAGGCGCAGCTCCTTCATCACCTCCACGTAACCCATGTACTGCCGGGTAATGGCGGCGATCGGAATATCCAGGATGTCCAGGTTCTGCCGCCGGATCAGATACAGCAGCAGGTCCAGTGGTCCCTCGAAGGTCTCGAGAAAAACCTCCAGTGCATCGGGCGGAATGTAGAGATCCCGGGGCAGTTCGCGCAGCGGCTCATTACCGACGCGCACACCGGGCACCACCGACGGAGATTCCTCCGCCGCCACGGCTTCCTGCCCGGCGATACCGTGCTCGACGGTCAACGGTAGTCCAGCCCCATGACCCGGCGAACCTCCTCCATGGTGTCGCGGGCGGCATCCCGCGCCGCTTCCACCCCCTTGTCCACCACCGCGCGCACCGCATCATGATCCTGTTCCAGCTTTCGCGCGCGTTCACGAATCGGTGCCAGTTCGGCCTGCACCGCGTCGATCACCGGCTTCTTGCATTCCAGACAACCGATACCGGCCGAACGGCAGCCCTGCTGCACCCAGTCCTTGGTCGCATCGTCCGAATAAACCTCATGGAACGACCAGACGGGGCATTTCTCGGGCTCGCCCGGATCGCTGCGCCGCACCCGGGCCGGATCCGTGGGCATGGTGCGAATCTTGCGATCGACCTCGTCCGGCTCGTCGCGAAGGGCTATGGTGTTGCCGTAGGACTTCGACATCTTCTGCCCATCCAGCCCCGGCATCTTCGAGGCCGGGGTCAGCATGGCCTGGGGTTCCGGCAGAATCACCACGCCGCTGCCATCAAGGTAGCCATACAGGCGCTCCCGGTCGGCCAGAGTGATGTTCTGCTGGCCCTGGACCAGTGCACGGGCCACCTCCAGTGCCTCCTGGTCGCCTTGCTCCTGATACTTGCGCCGCAGCTGCTGGTAGAGCTTGTTGTTCTTCTTGCCCATGCGTTTCGAGGCTTCCATCGCCTTGTCCTCGAAACCCGGTTCGCGGCCGAACATATGGTTGAAGCGACGCGCCACCTCGCGGGTTATCTCCACGTGCGCCACCTGGTCCTCCCCCACCGGCACGCCGCCGGCGCGATAGATCAGGATGTCCGCCGACTGCAACAGCGGATAACCGAGGAAGCCGTAGGTGGCGAGATCCTTCTCCCGTAGCTTGTCCTGCTGATCCTTGTAGGTGGGCACACGCTCGAGCCAGCCCAGAGGCGTGATCATCGACAACAGCAGATGCAACTCGGCATGCTCCGGCACCCGCGACTGGATGAACACGCGCGCCAGGCTGGGGTTGATACCGCAGGCCAGCCAGTCGATCAGCATTTCCCAGACGTGATCGGCTATCATCTCGCGCTCGTCGTAATGCGTGGTCAGCGCGTGCCAGTCGGCGACGAAGAAAAAGCACTCGTGCTCCTGCTGCAGCTTGAGCCAGTTCTTGAGGACACCATGGTAGTGGCCGAGGTGAAGTTTGCCGGTCGGACGCATGCCGGACAGCACGCGGTTCTGCGATGTCCCTAACGAACTCAAGTCGAACTCCTTACGCTTCGTTGCGATCTGCTGTGCGCATCATACCCGATGCATCGGCGGCTACGATTGCTCACCGAACACGCTGATGTCGCCGCAACCCTCCCGCAGCACCTCGGGAACACCGGACGTCAGGTCCACCACCGTGGACGGTTCCAGGCCGCAGGCGCCACCGTCGATTACCAGGTCAACCTGCTTGCCGATGGCCTCGACGATACCGGGGGCCTCGGTCATCGGGATCTCCTGACCCGGCAACAGCAGGCTGGCGGTCATCAACGGCTCGCCGAGCTCCTCCAGCAGTGCCCGGGTGATGGCGTGATCCGGTACGCGGATGCCGATGGTCTTTTTCTTCGCATGCTGCAGGCGCCTTGGAACTTCCGAGGTAGCCCGCAACACGAAGGTATAGGGGCCAGGTGTGAATGCCTTGAGCAATCGGTAAGCAGTCTTCTCGATCCGGGCATAGGTGCCGATATCCGAAAGATCCCGGCAGGCGAGCGTGAAGTTGTGCCGGGCGTCCAGGTTTCGCAGTTGCCGGATCCTGTCCAGGGCATCCTTCTCGCCGAGACCACAGCCGAGGGCATAGGTCGTATCGGTGGGATAGACCACCAGACACCCCGAGCGAATCAGCCGGACCGCCTGGCGTATCAGGCGCAGTTGGGGTGTTTCCGGATGAATCTCGAAAAACTGAGTCATGAGGCTTCCAGGGACGTCTCGCCCGACACCGTATGGCGTGGCGCGGGCAATGGATCGGGCGCACACCGGGCAGGCCGCCACGGGGCCTGTGCTAAGCTCCGGCGCAGTTCGATACGACGCGGAAGTGTCTCACAAGAGGACCGACAGCCACCATGTACTACGTGATCATCTCCGAGGACGTTGCCGACAGTCTGCCGCTGCGCAAGGGCGCCCGCCCGGCGCATCTCAAGCGGCTGGAAGACCTCAAGGCGGAGGGCCGCCTGTTGCTGGCCGGGCCGATGCCGGCAATCGATGCGGAAGATCCGGGTAACGCCGGATTCCTCGGCAGCGTGGTCGTCGCCGAATTCGGCAGTCTTGCCGAGGCCGAACAATGGGCCGATGCGGACCCTTATGTCGATGCCGGTGTCTATTCTTCAGTGTTCGTTAAACCGTTTCGAAAGGTATTGCCGTGACTGCCGATCGTATGCAACGCATTGAGCAGCGGATACGGGCGGCGTTGCCCGTGAGCCACATCGACATCGAGGACGAGAGCCATCTGCATGCCGGCCATGCCGGTGCACGCGATGGTCGTGGTCATTTCAACCTGCTGGTCGTCAGCGAAGCCTTTGCCGGCAAATCCCCGTTGCAACGGCACCGGCTGGTTAACGAAGCCGTTGGTGACATGTTTGAAACCGATATTCATGCCCTGAGCATCCGCGCGCAGACCGACGCGGAACGGGCCGAGCGTGCGCAGGATGCCTGACCGTATGCGGATCCCTGCTCTCAGTCTTGTGCTTTCCGGCGGTCTACTGCTTGCGGCCTGCAACGAACCCGCCGACAACGGCAACAGCGAGGCGTCCGACCCCGGTAACGACGTGGTTGCCACGGTAAACGACGTGCCGATCACCGCCGATATGCTGGAACTGCATATCCAGCGACGTGCCGGTGCGCGCGCACCGCGACTCTCCGACGACGAGCGCGAAACGCTGCTGCTGGAACTCGTTGAAATGGAACTGATCGCCCAGGATGCCCGCGATCACGGCATGGACGAACATCGCCGGGTCAAGGCCCAGGTGGAAAACATGCAGCGCGCGGTACTCGCCCATGAGCGCATCGAGCACCTGCATCGTGAGCCGTTCGACGATGAAATGCTGGAGTCCCTGTATGGCGAACGCTTCGCCGACCGACCGCATCGGGAGTACCGGATCCGCCAGATCCTGCTGGAATCCCGGGACGATGCCGAAGCCATACTCGAGGAGCTGGCCGACGGTGCCGACTTCGCGGAACTGGCGCAGCGCTATTCCGCCGGATCAGGCGCCAGCGATGGCGGTGACCCCGGCTGGATGGCCTCGGACCAGATGGCAGACGCCGTTGCCGAGCGCATCATGGAGTTGTCTCCCGGCGAGTACAGCACGGATCCGGTGGAAACCAGTCATGGCTGGTACGTGGTCAAGCTGCAGAACGTACGCACGGCGCGCCCGCCCGAGTTCGACGCGGTGCGGGGGATCCTGCAGGCCATGTTGATGGACCAGCGGGTGAAGGCCTACCTGCGGGATTTGCGGGATGCGGGTGATGTGATGCTTTATCGCACCGAGGTGGAAGACTGAGCGATCGCCTAGTCGGTCTGCAGCAGGCGCTCCAGCGCCGCCTGGTCCAGCACGGCAACGCCTAGCTTGCGGGCCTTTTCCAGCTTTGAACCGGCTGCCTCGCCGGCCACCAGGTAATCGGTCTTGCCCGACACGCTGCCGGTGACCTTACCGCCGCGTTGCTGGATCAGTGCCGCGGCCTCGTCCCGGGTCATACCGTCCAGCGAGCCCGTCAGCACGAAGGTCTTGTTCGCCAGCGGCAGCTCCTGTTCGGAGCGGGGCCGCCGCAGCGTCGCCTCTGCGCAACTGTCGCTCCAGTGCAGGCCAAATCGGCGCAGACAGGCATCCACGGCAGCAAGCTCCTGCCGCCGCTGCTGGAACGCCTGCTGCAGGCGTTCGGCCTCGGCCGACGGCAGCGGATAGCGCTGCAGCGGCATATCCGAGAGATCGGTCAGTGCGTCGAGCTTCGCGGCCAACTGGGCGGCACGTTTCGGCCCCAGCCCGCGGAAGCCGAATCCGGCGATCAGCTCCGCCGGCTGCAGCCGCGCCGCATAATCTGGCGAAAAACCGTCCAGCCCGTCCAGGATCAGTGGTTCGAGCAGCCGGTCCAGGCTTTCACTGTTGGCGCGATCGGCGAAGAAACGCCGAATCTCCTCGGCCATGGTCCGGCCGATTGCCGGCATCAGCGAGAACAGCAGGGCCGGTGCCTGACGCAGGAAGTCCAGATTGCCGGTCTGTTCCGCCAGCAGGCGGGCTGTCTCTTCCCCCACCCCGGGAATCCCGATGCCGTAGAGCAGCCGGGACAGGTGGATACGGCGCCGGCGGGCGATGCCATTTAGGAGATTGGCGGCCGACAGCTCGGCGAAGCCCTCCAGGCCCAGCAGATCCTGCTGTTGCAGGTGGAAAATATCGGCCAGTTCGGTGACCAGTCCGGCCTCGACCAGTTGCTCGGCGACGCGCTCCCCCAGACCCTCGATATCGAAGGCCTTGCGCGAAGCAAAGTGGCGAATGCTCTCCTTCAGTTGCGCGGGGCAGCGGAGACTGCCGACGCAACGGTAATCCACCTCGCCATCGATGTGCAGCACGTCGGAATCACACACCGGGCATCGCTCGGGCATCTGCCAGGGCTCCGCATCCGCCGGCCGGGCGTCGACCACGACACTGGTGATTTCCGGAATCACGTCGCCGGCGCGACGTACCATCACGGTGTCACCGACACGCACATCCTTGCGCCGCAGTTCATCCAGGTTATGCAGTGTCGCGCGACTGACCGTAACACCGCCGACAGCCACCGGCTCCAGATCGGCCACCGGGGTGATCACGCCGGTCCGGCCCACCGAGGCCAGGATACCGCGGACCCGCGTGGTGGCCTCACGCGCCGGCAGCTTGTAGGCAATGGCCCAGCGCGGGGCCCGTGCGGTAAAGCCGAGCCGCTGCCGATCTTCCAGCGCATCCAGCTTGAACACCACGCCATCTATCTCGTAATCGAGGCTGTCGCGTTGCTCGAGCAGGCTGTCCGCATAATCCAGACAGGATTCGATATCGGCCAGCGTCCGAACCCGGTCATTGACCCGAAAACCCCAGCTGCGCAGCGCTTCAAGCACGGCATGATGGCTTGCCTGCTGCAGTTCGGCTCCCTCGGCAACGCCAAAGGTGAAAAACGTCAGCGGCCGTCGAGCCGTCTCCCGTGGGTCGAGCTGCCGCAGGCTGCCGGCCGCCGCATTGCGCGGATTGGCGAACGGACGCAGTCCGTCGGCCAGCCGCTGCGCGTTCAGGCTGTCGAAATCACGCCGCCGGATCACCACCTCGCCACGCACATCCAGTACCGCGGGCCAAGCAACGCCCCGCAGACGCAGCGGCACGCTGCGAATGGTCCTGACGTTTGCGGTGATGTCCTCGCCGGTGCGGCCATCGCCTCGGGTCCCGGCCCGAACCAGTACGCCATCCTCGTAATGCAGGCTGACCGACAGGCCATCGAGCTTCGGCTCGCCGACGTAGCTTATTCGGGTGGTCTCGAGACGGTCCCGCAGGCGTCGGTCGAAGGCGCGCAGGTCATCGGCGTCGAAGGCATTGTCCAGCGACAGCATCGGCACCGGGTGCGGCATCTCGGCGAAACCACCGGCCGGCGTCCCGGCCACCCGCTGGCTCGGCGATGCCGCGTCGACCAGTGCCGGGTAAGCCGCCTCAATGGCCCGCAGCTCCCGCAGCAGCCGGTCATAATCGGCATCCGAGACAAGCGGGTCGTCCAGCACGTAATAGCGGTAATCGTGCTGTTCGATCTGCTCACGCAGGCTTGTGGCCCGCTCACGAGCGGCTGCCTCCGAAGCCGGCGGACGCGGGATTCCGGTCATACGCCCCTCGAATGGCGGTCAGCGACGCTGACTGCCGGCGAGCCTGGCACGTCGCCGGTATTCGCGCAGTTCCTCGCGCAGGTGTTCCACCGCCTGACCGGTCAGGTCGCAGCGCTGCCGGTCGAGCAGCTGACCGCCGAGCTGATCCTCCAGCCGTCGCGCGGTCTCCAGCATCTTTTCAAAGGCCGTGAGACCGTCGAACGGACCCGGCAACTGCAGGAACAGGACCACGCCGGGGGTCTCCAGCTGATCCACGGTACGCAAGTCAAAGGTGCCTGGTTCCAGCATGTTCGCCGCGCTGAACAGCGGGGTCGGCCCGCTGTGCGCATCGATCATGTGGTGGAAGACGTCATGCATGCCATGCTGCAGCCCGACCCGCTCCAGCGCATCCATCAGCGGCGGGCCGGTGAACACGTAGCCCTGGCCTGCGGTGACATACAGCACGATCAGTTTTTCCCCGGCATCCTGCCAGGCCGGATCCTGCTCCGGCGATTGGCCTCCGGCGGCGGCCTTCGGCGCCGAAGCCGACTCCTCACGCGCCCGCTGACCGGCCACCGGCCTCACCCGCGGCGCCGACACCGTGTTGTCCGGATCGTCCCAGTCCACCGGAAACGGGCCATCGTCCGGCGAGATTGCCAGGTCCGGATCCGGCTCCACCGAGGAATCCGGATCATCGATCACCAGATCGTCCAGCTCGCGCAGGGCCACGTCCACGTCGCGCTCGGAGCGGCGACTTCGGGATGGCTTGCGGCCACTTCCGGCCTTCTTCCAGGACGGCATGCGCAGCGTCAGCCGCCCCTCCTTCCAGCGGAAATAGGCATACAGGCCGGCAATCACCAACAGCCCGACGATCAGCAGTATCCAGCGCAGCGCATCCATATAGCCTGCCGTTCCCCCCAGTTTCCGATCATTGTCCTGCGGCCACGGCACCCGGCCGGACCGGTGTCTGGCCACGTTACCGCGGAATCAGGCCTCGACCATGTCCGCGGCCTCGTCCACATCGACGGCAACCAGACGCGAGACGCCCGGCTCATACATGGTCACGCCCATCAGATGCGACGCGATCTCCATCGTGCCCTTGTTGTGGGTGATGAACACGAACTGTACCCGTTTCGACATCTCCTGCACCAGTTGGCAGAAGCGCCCGACATTGGCCTCGTCCAACGGTGCGTCGACCTCGTCGAGCATGCAGAACGGCGCCGGATTGAGCGCGAATATGGCGAAGATCATCGCCACGGCGGTCAGCGCCTTCTCCCCCCCTGACAACAGATGAATCGTGCTGATCCGCTTGCCCGGCGGCCGCGCAAGAATACTGACACCGGTATCCAGCAGATCCTCGCCGGTCAGTTCCAGATAGGCCTCGCCGCCGCCGAACAGGCGGGGATACATGTCGCGCAGGCCCGCATTGACCCGGTCGAAGGTGTCGCGAAAACGGACCCGGGTCTCGCGGTCGATCCGCCGCATGGCGCTCTCCAGCGTCTCCAGCGCCTCCTCCAGATCCGCATGCTGCTGTTGCAGATAGCTGTTGCGCTCGTCCAGGGCGGCATGTTCCTCGATTGCCGCCAGGTTGATGCTGCCCAGCCGGCTGATCCGGTTCTCGATGTCCGACAGGTGCTTCAGCCAGGCCTCCTCGCTGGCATCCCCGGGCAATTCCGCCTGCACCGCCTCCAGGTCGCGTTCGGTTTCCTCGAACTGTTCCAGCAGCGTTTGCCGCCGCGTGCGCTGCTCCTGATGCCGCAGGCGCGCTGCCTCCAGACCGGAGCGGAGCTCCTCGGCACGGGTTTCCGCGGCAAGTCGTTGTTGATCCAATTCACGCAGCCGGGCGTCCACCTCACCGAGCTGCTGGCGCTGGCTGGCAAGCGCGGTTTCCGCCTTGCTGCGCTGCTGCAGCAGCCCCTGCCGCCGGGTTTCCAGTTCCGCCGTCGGATCGCCGTCCTCGCTGATCGCCTGATCCAGTTCCTCGGCGCGCCCCTGCAGTCGCTGTTGCTGCTTGCGCAGGCGGTCGATCTGTTCGTCCAGTGAGGCCGTCACGGTCCTGGCCTCGCGCAGCTTCAGGGCCAGCTCGTGGTGCCTGTCGCGGCATTCCTGGTGGCGCAGGGTGGCTGCCTCCAGCGCCGCGCTGGCCTGGCCGCGCTCGTTTTCCAGCCGGTCGCGCTCCTGGTCCAGCCCCTCCCCCTGATCCAGCGCCTCCTGCAGCCGGCCGCGGGCCGCGTCAAGCCGCTCCCGGCCCTCGTCCCGTTGTTCAGCGATATCCTGCCGCTCGCCGTCCAGACGCTCCAGCCGCTGATGCATATCGGCCAGGCGCTGCGCCTCGGACTGACGTTGACTTCGCGTCCGGCTCAGGGACTCGGCCGCCTCGGCATGTGCCTGCCGGGCCTGTCCCAGCGCCTGTTCGATGGCGTCACGTTGCTCCTGCAGCTCCTGCAAGCGCTGCCTGGCCGCAGCGACCTGCGCCTCGTGTTCGGCCAGGGTCTGCTTTAGGCCATCCAGCTCCCGCTGCCTGGCCAGGGCCCCATCGCCGCCGGCGCTGGCAGCGGTCCACCGCATCCAGCGTGGTCCGATCCAGTGACCATCGGCGCAGACCAGCGACTCGCCGGCCGCCAGCTGCCCGCGCAGCCGCATGGCCTGCTCCAGCGAATCGGCGCAGTACACGTGCGCCAGCAGTTCGGCCACCGGCCAGCTCGCATCGACCCGCGAGGCGAGATCGGGCAGGTCCGGCCGGTGCTTGATCGGCAACGGCTGTTTGTCGGTGTCGACCAGGGTCAGACTGCCGCTCTCGAGGCCGGCCAGCACCTCCGGCGCGGCGTCATCCAGGGAGCCGCAAACCGCCTGCAGCCGATCCTCGAGCACACGCTCGACGGCGTGTTCCCAACCCGCATCAACGCGTATTTCACGTGCCAGCCGGGCTCCCGTGTCCAGTCCCAGCCGGTCCAGCACCTGGCGCACGGCGGCGTCGCTGTCACCCAGGGCATGCTGCTGCAGGGTCTCCAGAGACTGGCGGCGGGCCTCGGCCTGCTGCAGCGCGCCCTGGGCGCGCTGCAGCTCTTCCGCGGCAGACTGCTCGGCGGTGCGTAACCCGGCCAGGCGGGTTTCGTGCAGCGTCACGGCCTCCGCCTGCTCATCGCGCTGCCTCAGATGGTCGGCTTCGACCCGCTCGAGCTTCGCCAGCAAATCCTGCAACGGCGACGTTTCGAGGCCCTCCCGTTCCTGCAGCAGGCGGTCGAGGCGCCGCCGCAGTTGATCATCCTGCTCCTCCAACTGCTCGATCCGGGTCCGCTCGATCTCCGCCTGGCGCACCGATTCGGCGACGCGTGCGTTGAATTGCTCCCAGGCCTTCTGCCAGGCATCCAGATCACTGCGGCAGGCCTGCACCGAAGCCGCGGCCTGCTGCTCCTGCTCCACCGCCGCCTCGGTGTCGGGCTGCAGGACCTTCAACCGTTGCTGCAGCGCCGCCTGCTTCTCCAGATCCTGCTCGAGGTTCTGCGCCAGTTCGTCCAGTGCACGGCGGTTGGCATCCCGCTCCTCGCTGCGCCGCCGCTGCAGGTCCCGGTGATGGCTGATCTGCTGCTCGATGCGGGCAATCTCGCTGCCGAGCTGGTAATACTCGCCCTGCGCGGCATTGAGTGCCTCGCCCCGCTCGGCCTGCTGCTCCCGCGCCAGCGTCATATCGCGTTCCGCCGCCCGCTGGCCGGCAATGGCGGACTCCAGCGCGTTCTGCCGCTGCAGCAGGTCCTGCTCGCCGTTAGCGACCAGCTCGCTCATGCCGCGCAGGCGCAACGCCAGCAGCTCGGCCCGCAGACGCCGCTCGTCCGCCTTCAGGGTCCGGTAGCGCTCAGCGGTTTTCGCCTGCCGGCTGAGCTTCTCGAGTTGGCGGCCGACCTCCTCGCGGACATCGTTGAGTCGGTCCATGTTCTCGCGGGTATCGCGAATCCGGCGCTCGGTCTCGCGCCGGCGCTCCTTGTACAGCGAGATCCCGGCCGCCTCCTCCAGGTAAACGCGCAGCTCCTCGGGCTTGGCCTCGATGATCCGCGAGATCATGCCCTGCTCGATAATGGCGTAACTGCGCGGCCCCAGACCGGTGCCGAGGAATACATCGGTGACGTCGCGCCGCCGGCAGCGCGCACCGTTCAGGAAATACTGGGACTGGGCCTCGCGGTTGACCTGCCGCTTGACGGAGATTTCGGCATAGCTGGCATATTTCCCCCCCAGCGCTCCCTCGCTGTTGTCGAACACCAGTTCGATGGAGGCCTGTCCGACGGGTTTGCGGCTGCCGGAGCCGTTGAAAATGACATCGGTCATGGACTCGCCGCGCAGATGCCGGGCGGAGCTCTCACCCATGACCCAGCGCACTGCGTCGATGACGTTGGATTTGCCACAGCCGTTGGGGCCGACGATGCCGACCAGCTGGCCGGGCAGATGCACGGAAGTGGGATCAACGAAGGACTTGAAGCCGGCGAGTCGAATTGTCTTCAGCCGCATGCTGGGTCACCGGTGCCTGGGAGGGTGCCAATAGGCCGCAACTTGGTGCCGGCCGAAGCGGCCATTATCCTGACCGCTCCGGCCCATGCAAAGGCACGTGCGATACTGGGTCGATGACTGACACGGAAACCCCGGCCGCAACCTATTGCGGGCGCTTCGCACCGAGCCCGACCGGCCCCTTGCATGCCGGCTCCCTGCTGAGTGCCGTTTGCAGTTACCTGGATGCACGGCGCCATAACGGTCGCTGGCTGGTGCGTATCGACGACATCGACCCGCCCCGCGAGATGCCAGGGGCAAGCGATGCCATCCGGCGAAGCCTGGAAGTCCACGGCCTGCAGCCGGATGCCGCGGTAAGCTTCCAGAGCGCCTGTCGAGACCGGCACCTGGCGGCGATTGCCGAACTCCGCTCCCGCGGACACCTGTTCGACTGTGGTTGCAGCCGACGTGACCTGCGCCGCCATGGCCGCCCCGGTCCCAATGGCCCCCTGTATCCGGGGACCTGCCGCCACGGACTGCCAGCCGGACGCGAGGCCCGAACGCTGCGCCTGCGCGTGGACCAGGAACGGGACAGTTTCGACGATCAGCTCCAGGGGCCGATCCGGACCTGTCTGGCAGAGACCGTCGGCGATTTCATCGTCCGGCGCAGCGACGGCCTGCCGGCCTACCACCTGGCCGCAGCCGTGGATGACGGCGGCGGCCACATCACGCATGTGGTCCGCGGCCATGATCTGCTTTGGTGTACGCCGCCGCAACGCCTGATCCAGCGGCTCCTTGGGCTGTCGTCGCCGGTTTACGCCCATCTGCCGGTACTGGTCGACCAGCACGGCTTCAAGCTGAGCAAGCAACAGGGAGCCGCGCCACTGGATGACCGGAAGCCCGCTGCCAACCTGTGGCTTGCCCTGCAGCGGCTACGACAGGCACCGCCGGCGGCCCTGCGACGGGCCTCGGTCGCTACGCTCTGGCAGTGGGCCAGGTCACACTGGCAACCGGAGCGGCTGCGAGGCCTGGAACGGATCGTCGAGACGGGGACCGGGGAATGACAACCTGATTGCCTGGCCAGGCAAGGGCACGGATGCTACCTTCCGTAACAAACACTCACGATGCGGCAACACGCATCGGATCGGTGAGGACACGCGAACCGGTGAGCGCCATCCCAGGCGGGACCGGCCGGCGTGACCTCGAAGTCGGCCTTGGAAGGAGCGAAGACCGATGGCTCAGCCCACAGAGCAAGGGCCGGGAGCTGCCAGCGTGCTGCTGTTCCTGTTCTCGCTGTTCCTGCTTGTGTCGCCGTTTGCCAGATGGTGGATGCAACTGCCTGCACCCTGGTATGTGGTCTACCTGCTGTGGCTGCTGATCATCGGTCTGACCGCCTGGCTCGCCAGGCGGGCACGTCGCCATGCAGCTTGATCTCACGACCCTATCGATCAGCGCGATCCTCTACCTGCTGCTGCTGTTCCTGATTGCCCACGCAGCGGAAAAACGCTGGTTACCGGGCAAGCTGGTGCGCCACCCGGCCGTCTACGTGCTGTCGCTGGGTGTCTATGCAACCTCCTGGAGCTACTATGGCAGCGTCGGCTTTGCCGAGCAGCAGGGACTGCTGTTCCTGACCATCTATCTCGGCGTCACGCTGGCCTTCGTCCTGACTCCGGTCCTGCTGATGCCGATCCTGCGGCTGACCCGCACCTATCAGCTGTCTTCGGTCGCCGACCTGTTCGCCTTTCGCTTCAACAGCCAGCCGGTGGGCATACTGGTCACGCTGCTGATGCTGGCCGGCGTGCTGCCGTACATTGCATTGCAGATCCGCGCGGTCACGGAGTCCACGGTGGTGCTCAGTCAGGATTCCTCGCCGCAGGTGCTGGCGCTCTGGTTCGTCATCATCGTCAGTCTGTTTGCAATCATCTTCGGCGCCCGCCATGTCACGCCGCGGGAGAAGCACGAGGGCATGGTGGTTGCCATCGCCTTCGAGTCGGTGATGAAGCTCTTTGCGCTGCTCCTGGTTGCCGGCGTGGCCGTCTACCAGGCTTTCGGCGGGCCTGCCGGCTTGCAGCAGCACCTGGTCGAGAACCCGCAGTTGATCGAGGATCTGTACGGTCCGGCCCGGCAAGGGGCCTGGCCCAGCCTGCTGGTACTGGCCTTCGCGGCCGGCTTCCTGCTGCCCCGCCAGTTCCACATGCTGTTCACCGAGAACATTCGTTCACGGCACCTTTACACGGCGAGCTGGGCGTTCCCCCTCTACCTGCTGGCACTGACGCTGGTGATTCCGCCGATTCTCTGGTCGGCCCAGGTGCTGCAGCCGGCGACTTCCCCCGACTACCACGTGCTGGGCCTGAGCATGGCCAGCGGCTCGCCGACACTGGCGATCATTGCCTACCTGGGCGGCATCTCGGCGGCCAGTGCCATGATCGTGGTCTCGACCCTGGCCATTTCGTCGATGGCCATGAACCACCTGCTGCTGCCGCTGGCCGGCGTGCAGCCCCAGAACGACCTGTACGGCGCGTTGCGCTGGACCCGGCGCGCACTGATTGTCGCGGTCATTACCGCCGGCTACATCTTCTACCTGCTGATGGAGGCCGGCACCGGGCTGGTCGGCTGGGGCCTGATCTCCTTCCTTGCCATGGCGCAACTGCTGCCCGGCATCCTCGGCCTGCTGTTCTGGCCCCGCGCCACGGCCGGCGGCTTCATTGCCGGCCTGCTGGCAGGCGCCACGGTATGGAGCCTGACCGCATTGCTGCCGCCGTTGACCGGCGACAGCGGGCCGGCCTGGTTCGGCCTGGGCGCGGCGGGGGCAGCGGGTTCGCCGGAAATGTACCAGTCGGCCACGTTCTGGTCGTTGAGCGTGAATGCGATCCTGTTCGTTCTGGTGTCCCTGTGCAGCCGCCAGAGCAACGCCGAGCGAGACGCCGCATCCGCCTGCCGCGAACTGACGCCGGCCTTCCCCGTCGGCGACCTGAGGGCCGCATCACCACACCAGTTCGTTGAACGCCTGGCCTCGGTGATGGGGCGTAACACCGCCTCGGCCGAGGTTGAACGCGCGCTGCGCGATCTGGCAATGGACTGGAACGAGAACCGGCCGGGTGCACTGCACGACCTGCGAATCCGCATCCAGCGCAATCTGTCGGGCATGATGGGACCGGTACTGGCACGGATGATCGTCGATCACCGGCTGGAACTGGAGCAGGAGGATCCGACGACGCGAGCGCAGAACGTGCGCCTGGTCGAGGACCGGCTTGAGACCTCACGCACGCGGCTGCGAGGCCTGGCCGCGGAACTCGACCGCCTGCGCCGGTATCACCGGCAAATCATCGAGGACCTGCCGGTGGGTGTCTGCGCGCTGGCCCATGGCAACCGGCTGGTGCGCTGGAACCCGGCCATCGCGCGGTTGACCGGGATCGCGCTGTCCGATGTCATCGGTCGCCGACTGGAAGAACTGCCACCACCCTGGGGCAAACTGCTCAGCGAGTTTCTGAACGACGGCAAGACACACTGGCACCGCCAACAGGTCGAGGAATCCGGCCGCAGCCGCTGGTACAGCCTGCACAAGGCAAGCATCGAGGAACCGGGACACGGCCGCAGCGGTGACACGGTGCTGCTGATCGAGGATTTCACCGATCTGCAGGTGCTGGAGAAGGAGCTGGCCCACAGCGAACGACTCGCCTCGATTGGCCGTCTGGCCGCCGGCGTGGCCCATGAAATCGGCAATCCGGTGACCGGAATTACCTGCCTGGCCCAGGAGTTGCGCGACCAGCCGGATCCGGCCCAGGTTCAGGAATGCGCCGAGGACATCCTGCACCAGGCGCAGCGCATCAATAACATCGTGCAAAGCCTTGTGCGTTACGCACACGGGGGCAGCCCGATGTCAGCCGGCACGCTGGAAGCGGTGAACCTGCATGACACCGTGGCCGAGGCGACCCGGCTAACGATGCTCAGCCGACGGGCGCGTAACTTGCGCTTCGACAACCGCGTGCCGGTGGACCTTGAGGTCGAGGCCAAGCCACAGCCGCTGGTCCAGGTTTTCGTCAACCTGTTCACCAATGCAGCGGATGCCTGTCAGGATCGCACCGACGGCCGGGTCAGCGTCAGCGCAGAACATCGCGGCGCGCAGGTCCGGATCCGGGTGCGGGACAATGGCTGCGGCATCGAGCAACAGTCCATAGCACGGGTGCTGGAACCGTTTTACACCACCAAGCAGCCGGGCCATGGCACCGGCCTCGGCCTGCCCTTGGTATACAACATCATTCGCGATTGTGGCGGGGCGCTGGAAATCGACAGTGACACCGCCGGCACGGCCGTTACGCTGACGCTGAAAACGGCGTCCGTCCGGCAAATCGAGGAGGCCTGACAACATGGCACGGATTCTGGTGATCGAGGACGAGGAAATCATCCGCCGCTCGCTGCGCCGATTGCTGGAACGCCAACGGCACCAGGTCAGCGATACCGCATCGGTGGAAGAGGCCGAATCGCAATGGAACCTGGACGGCTTCGACCTGATCATCGCGGACCTGCGTCTGCCCGGGCGACCCGGCACCGATGTGCTGCAACGGGCGCCCGACGTCCCCAGCATCATCATGACCAGCTACGCCAGCGTGCGCTCCGCCGTCGAGGCCATGAAACAGGGCGCGGTGGACTATGTGGCCAAGCCGTTCGATAACGACGAACTCCTGCTCACCGTCGAGCGGGCGCTGAAGGAAAACCGGCTGGAACGGCAGAACGCGGCCCTGCGTGCGGATATCGAACGCAGTTATCCGGTCGCCGGCATCGTCGGCCGCTGCGGCCCGATGCAGGAGGTGTTCGACCGCATCGGCAAGGTGGCGCCGACCGACACCACGGTCCTGATCCTGGGTGAATCGGGCACCGGCAAGGAGCTGGTTGCCAGGGCGTTGCATGCCAACAGTCGGCGTGCCGATGCGCCGCTGATTGCGGTCAACTGCGCCGCCATCCCAGAGTCGCTGATCGAGGCCGAACTGTTCGGGCACGAGAAAGGTGCCTTCACCGGTGCCGTTGGCGTGCGGCAGGGACTGGTGGAAGCAGCCAATGGCGGCACCCTGTTTCTGGACGAGATCGGCGAACTGCCGCCAGCAGCGCAGGCGAGGCTTTTGCGGGTGCTGCAGGAAGGCGAGATCCGGCGCGTCGGTTCGGCCGCTTCCCGGCAAGTGGACGTGCGCCTGGTGGCGGCAACGCACAGGGACCTGGCCCGGTTATCGGAAAGCGGCGAGTTCCGGGAAGATCTCTACTTTCGGATCAACGTCATGGAGATTCGCCTGCCACCGTTGCGTGAGCGCGGCGAGGACGTGGTGGATCTGGCGCGGTTTCTTCTGGAGCGTGGTTGCAAGCGGCTCAATCAACCACCCATGCGGTTCTCGAATGACGCGCTGGATGCAATCCGGACCTACAGCTGGCCGGGCAATGTCCGCGAGCTGGAGAATGCCATCGAACGGGCGGTGATCCTGAGCGACAGCACCGTGCTGACGCCGGATCTGCTGGGCATGAGCGACCGCCCCTCGGCCGGCCGGCACACCGGCGGCACACCGGATCTGTCACTGGAGGACTACTTCTGCCAGTACGTGCGCGAGCATGAGGACGTGCTGACGGAGACCGAACTGGCCCGCAGGCTCGGCATTAGCCGCAAGGCCCTGTGGGAGAAACGGCAACGGCTCGGTATCCCGCGCGCGCGCCGCCGGCAATCATGACCCGTCCGCGGGCACCCGGGTCGAGCCTGGCGCGGATGGACCGATTTGATGTCACCATTGGTAACACTGTATCGTCTTTGATCCATTCCAGACGCAGGCGGAGCCATGCAAGCGGCTGCTGGAAAAGGATTTTCCGTTTACGGCACGAGGCTTGCTCTTTATAGTGCCCCCGACGTGGGCCGTCGCCGAAGATGGTCGGAAATCGGAGGAAGCGGGGGTAACGGTGAGGAATGGCAGAGGAAAGCGTTGCCACCTGCGGGCTTGCGACCGGCATGCCTGCTAGGCTACCAGCAAGCGCTGAATGGCGCTGAACACGATAACGATTTCGGCGAGGCGCTACCGCTGTTCGTATCCGGCGACCTTACCTTTCTAAAAGAGGAGGAAAGACATCATGGCAGAGAAGACCTATCCGGTTCCGGAGGCTGTTGCCAAGGCGGCTCATGTTGATCGGGCCGGCTACGAGGAGATGTATCGCCGGTCCATCGAAGACAAGGACAATTTCTGGGCCGAACAGGCCGAGCAGCTGCGCTGGATGAAGCGCTGGGACAAGGTCGACAACTCGGATCTGGCCGAGGGGCGGATCAGCTGGTTCGAGGGCGGCAAGCTGAACGTAGCCGACAATTGCCTCGACCGGCACCTGGAAACCCGTGGTGACCAGACCGCGATTATCTGGGAACCGGACGATCCGAACAAGGATGAAGCCCAGCACATCTCATATCGGGACCTGCATGAGCGGGTCTGTCGCTTCGCCAACGCCATGAAGGAGCGCGGCGTCAAGAAGGGCGACCGGGTCTGCATCTACCTGCCGATGATTCCGGAAGCCGCTGTCGCCATGCTGGCCTGCGCCCGAATCGGTGCCATTCATTCCATTGTCTTCGGGGGCTTCTCACCGCAGGCGCTGCAGGATCGGATGCAGAATGCCGACTGCCAGGTCTTGATCACGGCCGACGAGAGTGCACGTGGCGGCCGCGCCTTCCCGCTCAAGGCCAACGCCGATGTGGCGCTTGAGGAATGCCCGAACGTCAACACGGTGTTCGTGGTGAAACGCACCGGCGGCAACGTGGCGTGGGACGACAAGCGTGACGTCTGGTACCACGAGGCCGTTGCCAGCGTCTCCGCCGACTGTCCGGCCGAGGAAATGGACGCCGAGGATCCGTTGTTCATCCTCTACACCTCCGGCTCCACCGGCAAGCCGAAAGGCGTGCTACACACCACCGGCGGCTATCTGCTCGGCGCCAGCCTGACCCACCACTACATCTTCGACTACAAGGACGGCGAGGTGTACTGGTGCACGGCCGATGTGGGTTGGGTCACCGGGCACAGCTACATTGTCTACGGGCCGCTGGCCAACGGCGCCACCACGCTGATGTTCGAGGGCGTGCCGACCTATCCTGATGCCGGCCGCTTCTGGGATGTGGTGGACAAGCACCAGGTGGCGATCTTCTACACCGCACCGACCGCGATCCGCGCGCTGATGGGTCAGGGCGACGAGTTCGTCAATCGCGCGAAGCTCGATTCCCTGCGCCTGCTTGGTACCGTTGGCGAGCCGATCAACCCGGAGGCCTGGGAATGGTACTACCGGGTCGTGGGCAAGGAACGCTGCCAGATCGTGGATACCTGGTGGCAGACCGAAACCGGTTCGATCCTGATCTCGCCGCTGCCGGGCGCCACCGACCTCAAGCCGGGGTCAACGACCAAGCCGTTCTTCGGCGTGGCACCGCAACTGGTGGACAACGACGGCAACGTGCTGGAAGGCGCCACCGAGGGCAATCTGTGCATTACCCGGGCATGGCCGTCGATGATGCGCACCGTCTACGGTGATCACAAGCGGTTCATGGAAACCTACCTGTCCACCTACAAGGGCAAATACTTCACCGGTGACGGCGCCCGTCGTGACGAGGACGGTTATTACTGGATCACCGGCCGCGTCGACGACGTGCTCAACGTCTCCGGCCACCGCATGGGCACCGCCGAGATCGAGAGCGCGCTGGTGCTGCATGCCAAGGTGTCCGAGGCAGCGGTGGTCGGCTTCCCCCACGACGTCAAGGGTCAGGGCATCTACGCCTATGTCACGCTGATGGCAGGCGAGGAACCGTCCGACGACCTCAAGAAGGAGCTGATCGCCATCATCCGCAAGGAAATCGGCGCCATCGCCAAACCGGACTTCATCCAGTGGGCCCCGGGCCTGCCGAAGACCCGGTCGGGCAAGATCATGCGCCGCATCCTGCGCAAGGTGGCCTGCAACGAGCTGGACAGCCTTGGTGACACGAGTACCCTGGCTGACCCGGCGGTGGTCGACGAGCTGATCGAGAACCGCGCCAACCGTTAAGGAAACGCTGAGACGGGCCGCGTCCCTGGCAACAGGGTGCGGCCTTTTTCATGCCCGCCGCAGTGAACACTGCGGCTCGGAATAGCACTTGCCAGCGACGGCGGCAGGCGGGAAACTGCGGATATGTCGCCCTGGATCTATTTTCTGGTTACAGCCACAATCGCCTGGCATGGCATCACCCACCGTGATGCCAATGGTGAGCACACGCCCGGCCATCTGCTGTTCGGCTGCATCGCGCTGACCTTCGCCCTGCGCTTCCTGTTCGTGGACATCCTGGGCCTGCCGGTCTGGGGCATCCAGCCGCTGGACCAGGACTGAGCGCAACTGCAGGCTTGCACGGCCCGGCCGCACCGCGGCCTTGCGCGTCGTGCTGCGCCGCACATTCGGAGCCAGCTCGGACACCGACGGGGCCCCAGGCAAGGGGCTCCGTTCCCGCTTGATTAATCGGCGCGCTGGGTATACACGCGCTGGGCGCGATCCTGCTCCGGATCGTACAGTTGCCGCTCATCCTCCGGCAGCGCCAGCTGTTCGCGGATGTAATCGGCACGATCCGCCACGGTCGGCTGGCCTTCGGGACCCATGTGCAGGAATCGCGTCAGCCACCCGGGGCCGTCGGCCACCGAGGTATCCAGGGTCAATGCGCGATCATAGTCCTCCAACGCATCCTCGTAGCGTCCCATCCGATCCAGCGCGATACCTCGGTTGGCGTAGGCGCCGGCAAAGTCCGGATAGCGCTCGATGAACTGGGCGTAGGAGGCGAGCGCCTCATCGTACCGTTCCATCTGGACGTAGGTCCCGGCCTTGCCCAGCAGGGCGTGCCGGTTTTCCGGATCCCGCTCCAGCGCGGTGCGGTACTCGCGCAGGGCGCGGTCGTAGTAGCCGTCGGCAAAGGCACGATCACCGGCCGTGGCGGCGGTATCCCCCGGCCCGCGCTCGGGCACGAAGCCCTCGTAGGCCAGCCAGAATACCGGCGCGATGACCACGGCAATGGCAAGGTATTTCAGAACCTGGTACGTGCGTTCGGTGATGATCATTGCGGCATTCCCACCGTCGACAGATTGAACAGGACCGAGAACAGCGGGCAGATCACCGTCGCAATAACCCAGGCGCGGCGCCGTTGGCCGGCGATCTCCGGTTGACTCAGCTCACGATCCAGCTTGCGCTGCAGTCGGCGTACGCTCAAGACCCAGATCCACTGGCTCACCGGGTAGAACAGCAGCGCCGCAAGCAGAACCACGTAGAAAACGAACAAACCATGCGTCATGTGTAGCAACCGTCAGACATGAAGACGGCGGGAGGGGGCAAGCCCCACCCGCCGTCTGTCCCCGATCAAGGAGTGACACGTCCCGCCATACTAGCTGCGGGCCGTGGCTCCCCGATCCACTCCGGCATCCTCGTCGAAGAGGATCTCGATCTCCTTCTCGGGCACCGTGCTCATCTCCAGCTTGTAGCAGCAGAACCACATCATGGCTACGCCAAGGACCCAGAAGATGAGCTGCCAGACCCAGATGGACGGCATGCCGAAGACCCACCAGGTGGTCGGATCGTTCGGGTGGCCGAACAGCCAGTTGCCGATCACCATGCCGGGACCGCTGCCGAAGAAGAACCAGGCGACCACGATGATCCAGCCGATCGGGATCAGGTGCCGCTTGGATTCCGGCAAGGCCGCATGCTCCCGCAGGAAATTGTGGAAGGTCATGCGGTGTTCATACTCTTCCCGATTCTGGGTTACGGCCGAGACGGCCACCGCCACCCCGATGTTGAGGATGATGCCCCAACCGGCAGCATGGATGGTCCATGGCCAGCGACCCCACGGCACTTCGATACCGAAACCGGAAACCACGTTGATCCCGATATTCTCGGTCATCAGCACCGCGATGACGCCGACAGCGAGACCCAGCACGGCCCCGGCCCTGGTGATCCACGGGAAGAAGCAGATTGCCGCCAGCGGCACCCACATCTGCGTCCCCACCGCAACCGCCAGCCCCCCTAGCAGGACCAGCGCATCAGTGGTGAATGTCGCCACCATCAGGGCAGCTATCACCAGTGCCGTCACCAGCAACCGCCCGGCAAACACCTGTACCTTGTGCGTCACATTCGGCATCAGGTATCGCTTCAACAGGTCACGGGTGAACATGCCACTTGTCGTCGACATGTAGGCCGCGCCGGTCGACTGCATCGCCGCCAGGGCACAGACCGCAAGCAGTGCCGCCAGCCACGGTGCGGTGGCCTGCAGCATGCCGAGCAGCTGCGGCACCAGGGCACCATCGCCACCACCATCACGCACCAGGTCGACCCAGCCGGCCGCCTCCGGATCCTCGCCGTCCCGCAAGGCCTGCAGCCCGGCTTCGATCCGCCGGTCCACTTCCTCGAAGCTGAGGTCCGGATTCTGCGTGGCGATCAGCCCCCGCTGGAGCACCGCGTCTTGCCGCGTCTCGAACAGATCCCGGTACTGCCCCAGGGTCTCCTCGTACTGCGGATCGAACACGTCCTTGGCGAGGTCCGTGTTCGCGCCGAGGATATGCCCGGCCTGGGCCTGGATGGCCGTGAACACGAACAGGATGAAGCCGATACCGAAGGACGACATCCAGGTCTGCTGAGGCGCGAACGGTCGCGGGTTGGTGTTGGAGAATGCCCACATGGTAAACGCCGGCGAGGCCATGATACCCATCAGCGCGAACATGTAGGTCAGGTTCATCATCCCGGTCCAGACACCACCGGCGGCTGCGCCTGCGCCGGGCACCCACTGTATGACCCCCGGCACCGCAACATAGCCGCTGTGGCCGGCAGGCGTCAGGCTCCCGGATCGGTGCCCCGCGCCCTGATTGAGCAGATCCCACTCGGCCACCGCCGCGATACCCCGGGTGAAGTCGACCCAGCCGCCGGCGTAATACAGTGCGATCACGCCGATCGCGGAGATACCGATCATCAACAGGACGCACTGCATGGCGTCCACGTAGGCCACCGCACGCAGACCGCCCGAGGCCACGTAGAACAGCACCACCGCCGACAGCAGCCACATGCCGACCTCGACACCCAGGGCGCCATCGGTCAGCACGTTGAACAGGAAGCCCGAGGCTCGGAGCTGAATGCCCAGATAGGGCACGGCGAAGATCAGCGCGACCACCAGGATCAGCATGCGGATGGACTCGGACCGGAAATAATCCGAGAACATCTCGCCGGGCGTGACATAGCCCCAGCGTTTACCGATCATCCATTGGCGCTTGAGGAACACCATGCCCGTGAACGGGATGGTGATGGCGTAGAAGGACGCGTAGGCGTACTGCAACCCGTCAACGTAGATCAGGCCGGGATGGCCGACAAACGTCCAGCCCGAAAATGACGTGGCCGTCGCCGCCAGCATGAACACCCACATGCTGACCTGTCGACCGGCGACGAAATAGTCACTCGCGGTGCGCGCCCAGAGTGCGCCCTTGATGCCCCAGAAAATACAGTAGGACCAATAAAGCCCTACAAATATAAGTAGCCACCAGGCCATAGCTGACATGACATTCTCCCCCTCGGCATTCTTATCGTCGTCCGGGCGGATGGGACCCGCCGCGGCACCCGCACTTCTCAGCAAAGTGCCGATGGTTGCCGCGTTCGCGCCTTGCCATGGTGCGGACGCCTGACGAAAACGCGGCAATCACCCCGCACTTCCTGAAAGGCTAGTCGTTGGCAAGGCGAATATCATGCCGGTTCCGGCGAAAACTGATTGTCAAGCCGTTTTTCGCCCGTCGCGGCCTGGCAACAGGCAGACAAAATGTCCCAGACGTTACCCGATAGCGACAAAAGCGTTGCCATTGGTAACACCGGCGGTACTCGGCTTGGAAAGGCCGGCACTTACGCGATAATGAGGCGAAAGCCAGATGTTCCCCGAGTTTCGGCACCAGATTGGAAACCGTTTGCAGGAATCGGATACGGAAACGCTGATCTGTTCCAGCGCCGGCGTGCGAATAAATCATAAGGCAAGGAGTCGCTCCGCCATGTATTCCGCCGAAGCAGAAACCGCACCAGCGGATTTCCAGCATCTGCCGGAGGACTCGTTGAATGCGCTGCTGGCAGCCGCGTCGAGAACCGAGCTGGAACCCGGCGAACGCATCGAGCAGGACCCGGCAAATGACGAGCTGCTGATTCTCTGGCGCGGGGCCGTGGAGCTATACGCCGCCGACGGCGGACGCACACGCTCCGGTCCCGGGCTGGTGCTGGGCCTGGACCGCTATCTGGAACAGGATTCAGGCTACTACGGGGCCGCCATCGCGCTACGCCCGGGCGTAATGCTGCGCCTGCCCTTCGAACGCATCCGGGCGCTGGAATCCGATCACCCCGAAATCGCCGGCACGCTCAATCGCATTATCAGCGGGCGGATTCGCGCGCACAGCCTGCAGAACGACAGCGGACCACGCGGAGCGCTGGCGCAGACGGTGGCCCGCGTGATGAACGCGCCGCTGGCAAGCTGCACTGCCGAGTGGACCCTTATCGAAGCCTTCCAGGCCATGCACGAGCGCAAGATCGGCAGCCTCGGGGTGCTGGACGAGGACGGACATCTGCAAGGTGTCGTTACCCTAGCCAGTCTGGCCCGTGCGACGCTGGTCGACGGCGCCTCCACCGATGCCAGCGTCGCGGTCGCCTGCCAGGAGGCCGAGACGGTCACGCCGGAAACACCGCTCTGGCGGGCGGAGGCCGTGCAGAAGCGGCGTCGCGTCAAGTACCTGGTGGTGGTCGACGAGCAGCGCCCGGTGGGCATGCTGTCGCAGACCAACATCCTGCAGGCCCTGCTGGCGCAGCAGAACGCCCTGCTTGAGGACATCACGGCCTGTGATTCGCCGGCGGCACTGCGTCGAATCTACGACGACGTGGCCACGTTCGCACGCGACGCCTGGCTGCGGAACCGCGATGCCAACCGGGCGGTACTGCTGCTCAGTGATTTCCACCTGGCGATCCAGCGGCGTTGCGCGGAACTGACCCTGCAGGAACTGCGGGACGAGGATCTCGGCGAGGCGCCGCGCGCCTATGCACTGATTATCATGGGCTCGGGCGGCCGCCGGGAAATGCTGCTCAATCCGGACCAGGACAACGGCATCATCCTGGATGACGAGGACGGCAATCTCTCCGCGGAGGAACGGCGCTGGTTCGAGGTATTCACCGATCGCTTCAATCGCAACCTGGACACGGCCGGCTACATCCTCTGCCCCGGCGACATCATGGCGCGCAACCCGGCCTACCAGAAAACGCTGGGCGACTGGTGTCGGCAGATCGACCAGGTGGCCCGTCATCCGAACGAGAAAGTGGCCCGCTGGGCCAATATCATGCTGGATTTCGATCTGCTCTACGGCGATGCGCGGCTGTACAGCAGGCTCTGGAGCCACATCCTGAAGACCCTGGCGAAACGCCCGCGACTGCTGGGTTTCATGACCGCGGACGATGCCGAGGGCAGCCCGGCCATCGGCCTGTTCCGGCGCCTGCTGACCACCGACGATGACAAGACCGGTAGCCGCGTCGATGTCAAACGCCAGGGACTGCGACTGATCGACAACGCCGCGCGGATTTTCGCCGTCAGTGCCGGCATCAGCGACACGAACACCCTGGAGCGGCTCCGCGGGCTCGTCCGCCAGGGCGTGCTGGACGCGGATTTCGTCGATACCGTGATCGCCGCCCAGGCCGAGCTGATGGACCTGCTACTGGATCACCAGATCCGTCAGGCGGAGGCCGGCGAGGAGCCCGACAAGAAAA
The DNA here is from genome assembly GCF_023195885.1 of Methylonatrum kenyense. Taxonomy (GTDB): domain Bacteria; phylum Pseudomonadota; class Gammaproteobacteria; order Nitrococcales; family Aquisalimonadaceae; genus Methylonatrum; species Methylonatrum kenyense. The sequence goes on along the minus strand of NZ_JALPKO010000004.1, from coordinate 61,314 downwards.
TTCGCACCGACAGTCTTGATCCGCTGGCACTGGAAAGCCTGCGCATGAGCATGCACGCGGTCAAACGGTTCCAGAACGCACTGCAGGCGCGCTTCGGCCTGTAGCACTGGACCGACGGCCGGCGCAGACTGGTCGTCGGCAGGACAGAAATAGCCGCAAAGACGACAACAACGACACACGGGGAGAGCCGATGTCAGAGAACGCCGCAAAACATATCCTGATCGTCGATGACGAGCCGAACATCGTGCTCTCGCTGGAATTCCTGATGCGGCGGCGCGGCTACGAGGTGAGCACCGCCAGCGACGGCGAGGAAGCGCTGGCAGCCATCGAGGCACGCAAGCCTGATCTGTTGCTGCTGGACGTGATGATGCCGCGCAAGGACGGCTATCAGGTTTGCCAGATACTGCGGGAGCGGGACGATACCGCAGACCTGCGGATTATCATGCTAACCGCCCGGGGTCGTGACGTGGAACGGGAGAAGGGTCTGTCGCTTGGTGCAGACGACTACATCACCAAACCGTTTTCCACCCAGGATGTCGTGACCAAGGTGCGCCAGCTTCTGGGCGACGCATGACCCTTGCCGGTCACAGGCTCTCGGCCCGCCTGCTGCTGTGGCTGGTGTTCGGCTGTCTGGCGCTGGCCCTGTTGCTGCTGACCTCACTACTGCTGGCCTCGATCTGGCCCTCCCTGGACAGCGCACAACAGCAGACCCGCGGCCTGTTTCTAACCGTCGTCGCCGCTTGCGCCGGCATTGCCCTGCTGGCAATCGTCTTCGCCTTGATCGACTACTGTCTTGTCAGACCACTGGGCGCGCTGTCCCGCGGCGCCGGAATCATGCGTCAGGCACGTGCGCCACATGAGCTGGAAATACCGGAGCACCACCTGCTTGGCGACCTGCCGGAGCAACTGCAAGGCCTGGGCACCGAACTCTACGCCTGCAGGCGGGAAGTCACCAAGGCGATGTCGGCCGGCGCTGCCGACACCGAGGACCAGAAGGCACGACTGGAGACCGTGCTGCGCGGCATCCGCGAGGGCGTGGTGGTCTGCGATTACGAGGGCCGCATCCTGCTCTACAACCCGGCCGCAGTCGCCATCCTCGACGGTACCGAGGCCATCGGCCTGGGCCGCTCGCTGTATGCAATCTGGGCGCGTACACCTGTGGAACAGACCCTGCAGCTCCTGCGCCTGCGCTGCCAGGACGACGCCGATGCCGAACGCGAGGCGGAATTTGTCTGCACCACGCACGACGACGGCCTGCTGCTGCACTGCCGGATGAGTCTGCTGCCGGCAGACTCGCCCCTGCGGTCGACCTTCCTGCTGTCGTTCGACGATGTCACCCGCAAGGTCCACGCCCTGTCCCGTCGCGACCAGATGCTGCGCGAAGCCGTGGAATCATTACGCGCCCCGCTGGCCAATCTGCGCGCCGCGGCCGAGAACATCGTGCTGGAAACGGATCTGGACGAGACCGATCGACGGATGTTCGAGGAACTGATCGCCCGCGAGAGCCGGGAACTCAGTCGCCGTTTTGACCACATGGCCAGTGAAAGCCAGCGCTTCGTCTCGGCCCCCTGGACCATGGCCGACATCCAGTCCTCCGACCTGATCACCAGCGTCCGCCTGCGGGGCGGCGCCGAACTGCCGCGCCTGAGGGAACGCGGCATCCCCCTCTGGCTGCACGCCGAGATCCATTCGGTGAGCCTGGTGCTGGATCACCTGCTGAGCCGGCTGCGACGCGACCACCGGGTGCGTGCCGCATTGATCGAAGCCATGCTCGGTGATCAGCGCGTCTACCTGGAGATACTCTGGAACGGACCACCGGTGGCCGCCGCGACGTTGGATCACTGGCTGTCCGAACCGCTGCCGGCGCTGACCGGCGCGAGCACCGCGCAACAGGTCCTGGAACGCCATGGCAGCACCGCCTGGAGCCGTCCGCACCCGGTCGACCGGGGACGAGCAGTGCTGCGTCTGCCCCTGCCGGCCTCGCGGCGCCAGTGGCAGACGCCAAGCCCGACGCCTCCCGCGCGCCCGGAGTTCTACGATTTCTCGCTGGCGGACCAGGCGGCCGATCTGGACGTCCTGGCACAGCAGCGCCTGGACCGGCTCAACCTCGTCGTGTTCGATACCGAAACCACGGGCCTGTCACCATCCGGCGGCGACGAAATCATTTCCCTTGCCGGTGTGCGGGTGATGAACGGTCGCATCCTGCGCGGCGAAACATTCGATCGACTGGTGAACCCCGGCCGACCGATTCCGCGCAACTCCACCCGCTTCCACGGCATTACCGACGAACAGGTCGCCGACCAAGCCGGCATCGAGCAGGTGCTGCCGCAATTTCATGCCTTCGTCGACGGTGCGGTACTGGTTGCGCACAACGCTGCCTTCGACATGAAGTTCCTGCGAATGAAGGAAGCGCACTGCGGCCTCCGCTTTGACAACCCGGTGCTGGACACGCTGCTGCTTTCGGTGTTCCTGCATGACCACACGCCTGAACACACGCTGGAGAGCATTGCCTGGCGGCTTGGCGTCGACATCGAGGGCCGGCACACGGCACTGGGTGACGCCCTGGTCACGGCCGGCATCTTTACACGCATGATTGAACTGCTGGCGGCTCGGGATATCCTGACCCTGGAGCAGGCCATTGATGCAGCCGACCGCATGGTGGAGGTGCGGCGCCGGCAGGGGGCATTCTGAAACCGACCTCCGATCCTCCGGTGGAAAACCGCGCTCCGGGAGGGACCGCAGAGCATGACTGATCCAGCACGACGTCGACGGGAACGGGTGATCGCGCTGTTCGTGCTCGGTGCGCTGGCCTTCAACTACCCGCTGCTCTCGCTGTTCGCGGTGGACGGACAAGTGTTCGGCATCCCGTTGCTGGTGGCCTACCTGTTCCTGGCCTGGGCATGCTTCATCGGCCTGACCTGGTGGATCGTCGGTCGCAACGATCGCGGTAACGGACGGCAAAGGGACCGCCTCTGACATGCTGCCGCAATGGGCCATCCTGCTGACGCCGTTCCTCTATCTGGGCCTGCTGTTCGCAATTGCATACTACGCGGATCGGCGCGCCTACACGGCGCGTTCCCTGGTCAGCAACCCGTACATCTACACCCTGTCCATCGCGGTCTACTGCACTGCCTGGACGTTCTACGGCAGCGTCGGGCGGGCCGCCGAGGACGGCGTCAGCTTTCTGACCATCTACCTGGGGCCGACGCTGATGGCGGCACTCTGGTGGCTGGTGCTGCGCAAGATGATCCGCATCAGCAAGGTGCACCGGATCACCTCCATCGCCGACTTCATTGCCTCGCGCTACGGCAAGAGCATGCTGCTGGGCGGGCTGGCCACCTTCATCGCGGTGATCGGCATTACCCCCTACATCGCACTGCAGTTGAAGGCGGTCTCGGCCAGTTTCGACGTGCTGCTGACCTTCCCCGAGGCCGCTAATGCGGTGGGCGAGAGCACCGCGCCCATCGTCCAGGACAAGGCACTCTGGGTCGCGGTGGTGCTGGCCGCCTTCTCGATCCTGTTCGGCACCCGACACATCGACGCCACTGAGCGGCTGGAAGGCATGGTGGTGGCGGTGGCCTTCGAGTCGGTGATCAAGCTGCTGGCCTTCCTCGCGGTCGGTGTTTTCGTCACCTTCATGCTGTTCAACGGCCCGGCGGACCTGTTTTTCCAGGCCTCCGCGGTGCCGGCGCTGCAGGAGCTGTTGTCGTTTTCCGGCCTGCCGGGCGGCTATGGCAACTGGATGGCGCTGACCCTGCTGTCGATGGCGGCCATCATGTTCCTGCCACGGCAATTCCAGGTCACGGTGGTGGAGAACGTCAACGAGGACCATATCCGCACCGCCGCATGGCTGTTCCCGCTGTATCTGCTACTGATCAACCTGTTTGTGCTGCCGATCGCGGTGGCCGGCCTGCTCTACTTCGGCGACGGCTCGGTGAATCCGGACAACTTCGTGCTTGCCCTGCCGCTGGCCGAGGGTCGCGAACTGCTGGCCCTGTTCGTCTATCTGGGCGGTTTCTCCGCCGCCACCGGCATGGTCATCGTCGCCACCATCGCGCTAGCCATCATGGTCAGCAATGACCTGGTGATGCCCGCACTGCTGCGCATGCAGCACCTGCCGATCATCGAACGCATCGGTCTGCAACGGCTAATCATCAATCTGCGCCGCGTCATCATCGTTGCGCTGCTGTTCCTGGGCTATGCCTATTTCCGCCTGATCGCCGATGCTTATGCGCTGGTCAGCATCGGCCTGATTTCATTCGTTGCCGTGGCCCAGTTCGCGCCTCCGATCCTGATCGGGATGTACTGGAAGGGCGCCAGCCGGCGCGGCGCCCTGTTCGGGCTGGGTTCGGGCTTCCTGATCTGGCTGTACACGCTGTTCCTGCCGTCGCTGGTGGAACCGGGCTGGTTACCGGTCAGCCTGGTCGAGGACGGTCCGTTCGGCATCACCTGGCTGGCCCCGTACAGCCTGTTCGGCGTGGAGGGCATGAGTCCGATAACCCACGCCCTGTTCTGGAGCTGGCTGTTCAATATCGGGGGCCTGGTGCTGATCTCGCTGTACGACCGGCAAAGCAATATCGAGCGGATCCAGGCTGCCCTGTTCGTCGACGTGTTCCTGCGCTCCGAGCGCGATGCGCGTTTCTGGCAGGGCACCACCAGCGTCGGCGACCTCGAGGCCCTGCTCGCCCGCTTCATCGGACCGGACCAGGCCGCAGGCGCGATTCGCAGCTTCAGTGCCCGTCGCAAGCACCCGTTGCGCCCCGATGACGAGGTGCCTGCGGAACTGCTGAACCAGGCGGAACGCCTGCTGTCCGGCAACATCGGCTCCGCATCGGCACGGGTCATGGTGTCGTCCATCGTCAAGGGCGAGGCCCTGACCTTCGAGGGGGTGATGGAACTGCTCGACGCCACCTCGCAGGCCATCGAGTACAGCCACCGGCTGGAGGAAAAGTCGCGGGAGCTGGAGCAGGCCACCGCGGAACTGCGTGCGGCCAATGAGCGGTTGCAGGAGCTGGATCGACTGAAGGACGAGTTCGTGTCCATGGTCAGCCATGAACTGCGCACACCGTTGACCTCGATCCGCGCCTTCGCCGAAATCCTGCAGGACGACGCCGAGGTGCCGCGGCAGCAACAGGAAGAGTTCCTGAGCGTTATCGTTGCCGAAAGCGAACGCCTGACCCGGCTGATCAATCAGGTGCTGGACCTGTCCAAGATCGAAAGCGGCTGGGGCGAATGGCGGCTGCGAGACCTGGAACTGGGCGAAATCGTGGACTCGGCGCGGCGCGCGACCTCGCAGCTGTTCAGCGATCGCAAGGTCGGGCTTGCGATCCGGTCGCCGGACTATCCCTGCAACATCAAGGGCGATGCCGATCGCCTGATCCAGCTGGTCATCAACCTGCTGTCCAACGCCGTGAAATTCACCGACCCGGAGAGTGGCGACGTCGAGGTGTCGTGGTCACGGACTCGGCGCGGGATTGAATTGCGGGTAAGGGACCATGGCCCCGGCGTGGCACCGGAAGAGAAGGACCGGGTGTTCGAGAAGTTCCACCAGATCAGCGATCAGCAGGCCGGCAAGCCCAAGGGCAGCGGCCTGGGGCTGGCCATTTGCCGGCGCATTGCCGAACTGCACTGGGGCAAGATTTCACTGGAAAGCGCACCCGGTGAAGGCGCGACATTCGTGGTCCTGCTGCCCGAGGCTGGGGGTGAGCACTCGGACGTACGCATCGGCGAGGCATCGCCGCAGCTCGCCTGAAATCGTCAGGGAAGCCGTAGCAGATCCGCTATCGGCTCCAGATTGGCCAGCTCCAGATCGGGACCATCCGGCAGGCGTTCGGCGCATGCCCCGGAGCGGTTGATCCAGGCCACGCGCATGCCGAAGCTGGCAGCACCGGCCACATCCCAGGCATTCGAGGAATGGAACAGGATCTGGTCCGCCGGCACCTCCAGGGCATCCACGGCCAGCTGGTAGACCCGTGGATCCGGCTTGTAGATGCCAAGGGTGTCTACCGACAGGATCCGGTCCAGCCCATCGTCCAGCCCTGCACTGCGGCTGGCGTGATGCAGGGTCGCCTCGGTGCCGTTGGATAATATCGCCGTGGGCAAACCCGCCTGCCGCAGGCGCCGCAGCAGGGCCGGCACCTCCGGATAACAGGACAATTCCCGATAGGCCTCCAGCAGGTCCCGGGTCAGGGCCTGATCGTCGATTGCATGGGTCTCCATGGCATAGGCCAGGGCATCCGCGGTCAAGCGGTCGAAGTCGACGTATCGCCCCATCAGACTGCGCAACCAGGTGTATTCCAGCTGCTTCTGGCGCCATAGCGCGCTCATCGCCTGGGCCGACGATCCAATACGCTCGCGATGTCGATCGACCGCCGAATGAACATCGAACAGCGTGCCGTAGGCATCAAATACACAGGCGCGGATCGGCGGTTCAGCGGGATTCCAACTCATGGCGTCCTCCATTGACAGCAACACCAGCGGCCAAAAAAAACCCCGCGCCAGGCGGGGTTTCGGTATGCGTCGTGCGGGCTAAGGAATCAGGCCTCGGCCTCTTCCACGGCCTTCATGCTAAGGCGCACACGCCCCTGGCGGTCAACCTCCAGCACCTTGACGCGCACCACATCCCCTTCGCTGAGCTTATCAGCAACGTTCTCGACCCGCTCATTGGAGATCTGCGAGATGTGCACCAGCCCGTCCTTGCCTGGCAGGATGCTGACAAAGGCGCCGAAGTCCATCAGCTTGACCACGCGACCTTCGTAGATCCGACCAACCTCGACATCGGCGGTCAGCAGTTCCACCCGGCGACGCGCTTCCTCACCGGCCGCCTTGTCCACCGAGGCGATGGTGACGGTGCCGTCATCCTTGATGTCGATGCTGGCACCGGTTTCTTCGGTCAGGGCACGGATGGTTGCACCGCCCTTACCGATCACATCACGAATCTTTTCCGGATCGATACGGATGGTCAGCATGCGCGGCGCGTATTCCGACATCTCGGTCCGTGGCGTGGCAAGCGCCTTGCCCATTTCGCCAAGGATATGCAGGCGGCCGGCCTTGGCCTGATCCAGCGCCTGCTCCATGATCTCGCGGGTGATGCCGTTGATCTTGATGTCCATCTGCAGGGCAGTCACGCCGCCCTCGGTGCCGGCGACCTTGAAGTCCATGTCACCGAGATGGTCCTCGTCACCGAGGATGTCCGACAGCACGGCGAACTGCTCACCGTCCTTGATCAGGCCCATGGCAATACCCGCTACCGGGGCCTTCACCGGCACGCCGGCATCCATCAGGGCCAGGGACGTGCCACACACGCTGGCCATGGAGCTGGAACCATTCGATTCGGTGATCTCGGAGACCACGCGAATCACGTAGGGGCAGTCTTCCGGCTGCGGCATGACCGCCATCACGCCGCGCTTGGCCAGCTTGCCGTGCCCGATCTCACGGCGCTTGGGGCCGCCCATGAAACCGGTCTCGCCGACACAGTACGGCGGGAAGTTGTAATGCAGCATGAAGGGTTCCTTGCGCTCCCCTTCGATGGCATCGATGATCTGCGCGTCGCGACCGGTGCCCAGCGTGGTTACCACCACGGCCTGGGTCTCGCCACGGGTGAACACCGCCGAACCATGGGTGCGCGGCAGTGCGCCGACCTTGATGTCAATCGGCCGCACGGTGCTGCGGTCACGGCCATCGATCCGCGGCTCTCCGGCCAGGATACGGCCGCGCACGATTTCCTTTTCGGCGGTCTTGAAGGCGCCTGCGACGTCGTTGGCGGTGCGGCCCTCGGCCTCTTCATCCACCAGTTCCTCGACTACGCGCTGACGCAGGGCGGCAACCGCATCGCTGCGTTCCTGCTTGTCGGCGATGCTGTAGGCGGCGCGCAACTCGTCGCCGACCATCGATTCCACCGCCTCGCCCAGGGTCTGATCCTTCTCCACGGGCTGCCAGTCCCAGCGCGGCTTGCCGGCCTCGGCCGCCAGTTCGTTGATCGCCGCGATCGCCTTCTGCATCTGTTCGTGGCCGAACAGCACGGCGCCCAGCATGACGTCCTCGGGCAGTTCCCTGGCCTCCGACTCGACCATCAGCACCGCATCACTGGTGCCGGCTACTACCAGATCAAGCTCGGAGGTCTCCAGGCTGCTGAAGCTCGGGTTGAGCAGGTATTCGCCGTTGCGATATCCGACCCGGGCAGCGCCGATCGGACCATCGAACGGGATCCCCGAGATGGCCAGTGCGGCCGAGGCCCCGATCAGCGCCGGGATGTCCGGATCCACGTCGGGGTTCATCGAGATCACCGTGGCGATCACCTGCACTTCGTTGTAGAAGCCGGTCGGGAACAGCGGACGAATCGGCCGGTCGATCAGGCGGCTGGTCAGGGTCTCCTTCTCGGAGGGACGACCCTCGCGCTTGAAGAAACCGCCAGGGATGCGGCCCGCCGCGTAGGTCCGTTCCTGGTAATTGACAGTCAGGGGGAGGAAGTCGCGCTGACCCGGTTCATCCTTCTTGCCGACCACGGTAACCAGAACCACGGTGTCGGACATGTTGACCATGACGGCCCCGGTCGCCTGCCGCGCGATGGCACCGGTTTCGAGTGTGACGGTGTGTTCACCGTACTGGAAAGACTTGCTAACAGGTTCCACGTGCGATTGTCCTCTCTTGCACCTGCCAAAATACGAACGACGCGCCCCTGCGCGTCGCTCTCTTACTTACGAATGCCCAGGCGCTCGATGACGGTCTGGTAACGGCTCTGATCCTTGCGCTTCAGGTAATCCAGAAGCTTGCGCCGCTGATTGACCAGCTTCAGCAGACCACGCCGGGAATGGTGATCCTGCTTGTGGTCGGCGAAATGCTGGGTCAGGTGGGTAATACGGTTGGACAGCAGTGCAATCTGCACCTCCGGCGAGCCGGTATCGGTCTCGCTGCGGCGGTAGTCCTGCACGATTTCTGCCTTCTGTTCGGCGTTCAATGACATCAAGATGCTCCCGATCGGTTCCATGCCGGATTTGCAAGGGCGGACATTGTAGCCACGCGCCCCCGGTGTCACAAGCTAAGCCGCGTTGTTTTCAATGATTTTTCCGAAATCCGGGGCAACGCGGCGATGGCGCCCGGACACCGGTCATTCAGTCGGTCCGCATCAGCCGATGCGGCTGCAGCCGTCCATCCTCGCCAACCCGGCCCATGCCCAGAAAGTCGGTCGGCCCGAAAACCCGCACCAGGCCTGGCTCCGGCAGGCCCGGCGTCCACACCGCCTGTCCCTGAACCAGAAAGTGCGCGGCCTCCTCGGCCAGATGGACATCCGGCCATCCGGCAAGACCCTGTTCCACCGGCAGCAACTGCCGGTCCAGAGCCGCCAGACCGCCTCGGGCGGCCAGCACCTGCATTGCGTCGGCGGTTACCATGGATTCGCCGGCAAACGGGCCCAGTGCGGTCCGACGCAGCGCGATCACATGCGCGCCGCAGCCAAGGTCCTCGCCGATGCTCTCCACCAGCGATCTGACGTAGGTGCCCTTGGAACAGTGCACCGACAGCGCCAGGCAATCTGGTTCGGGCCGCGATTCAAGCCGCAATTGGTGAACGGTTACCGCCCTCGGTGGCCGCTCGACCTCGATGCCCTGACGCGCCAGCTTGTAAAGCCGCTGCCCCTGGTGCTTCAGCGCGGAAACCATCGGCGGCACCTGCAGGATCGGGCCGCGCAGGGCCGCCAACGCCTGCTCGATTCGCCCGCGCTCGAGCTCCGGCACCGGTCGCCGTTGCCGGATTTCGCCATCGGCATCACCGCTGTCGGTGGTCACGCCCAGCCGGCAGACCACCTGATAACGCTTGTCGGCATTCAGCAGAAAGCCGGAGATTTTCGTGGCCTCGCCAAAACAGATCGGCAGCAGACCGCTGGCCAGCGGGTCCAGGCTTCCGGTATGGCCAGCCTTACGCGCCTGGAACAGGTGCTTCATCTGCTGCAGGGCGCGGTTGGAACTGACTGCCACCGCCTTGTCCAGCAACAGGATGCCGTCGACCCGCCGGCGGTTCGCTCGCTTGACCATCAGGATCCGTTCCAGCCGCCGCTACCGATCCTGATCCGATCCTTCACCCTGGCCATCGTCGCCACGGTCCGAAGCCACCGCACGGTCGATCAGCTGGCTCAGATCGGCGCCGCGATCGAACACATCGTCGTACAAAAAATGCAGTGCCGGCACCGTACGCAGACGCATCGAACGGCCCAGCTCGCGGCGCAGGAAGCCGGCGGCACCATTCAGGATCTCGACCGCCTCGCGAGACGTGTCCGCATCGGCGCCGAGCACTGTCATGTAGACCTTGGCATGGCCCATGTCGCGGCTGACGTTCACCTCGGAGACGGTCACCGAGCCCAGCCGCGGATCACGCACGGCGTCCCGGATCAGTCCGGCCAGTTCGCGCTGGATCTGGTCCGCCACCCGGCGCGTTCGTGGATAGTCTCTCGCCATTTTCTCGATCTCCGGCGCTGCTGCCGAAACAACGGGGCCCGCCGACGGTGTCGGCGGGCCCGCGGTTATACATCGCTCTGCTGCCAAGCACGCCTACAGGGTGCGTGCCACCTCGACGCGCTCATAGCATTCGATCTGATCACCCACTTTGACGTCATTGTAGTTTTTCACGCCAATACCGCATTCGGTGCCGGAACGAACCTCGTTGACGTCGTCCTTGAACCGGCGCAGGGATTCCAGCTCGCCCTGGTAGATCACCACATCGTCACGCAGCACCCGGATCGGGTTGGCACGCTTGACCACGCCCTCTTCCACCAGGCAGCCAGCAATGGCGCCCAGCTTGGAGGACTTAAACACGTCCTGGACCCGCGCCAGACCGATGATCTCTTCGCGGATCTCGGGCTCCAACATGCCACTGATGGCGTTCTTCAACTGGTCCAGCGCCTCGTAGATGATGCTGTGATAGTGCACATCCACTTCCGCTTCCTGGATCAGCTTGCGCGCCGCGGCGTCGGCCCGGACGTTGAAGCCGATCACGATGGCGCTGGAGGCCAGTGCCAGGTTGATGTCCGATTCGTTAATGCCGCCAACGCCCGCCGAGATCACATTGATCTTGGCGTGTTCGTTGCTCAACTCGGTCAACGACTGGCTCAGGGCCTCGGCGCTGCCCTGCACGTCGGCCTTCAGCATGATGTTGACCACCACCTGTTCGTCCGACTGCGCCTCGCCGAAGATATCCTCCAGTTTGGCCGCCTTCTGCTGCGCCAGGCGCTTGTCCCGCAGGCGCTCCTTGCGCAGCTCGGCCAGTTCGCGGGCGCGCCGTTCGTCCTTGACAACCATGACGTCATCGCCGGCGTTGGGCGTACCGGAGAGCCCCAGCACCACCACCGGAATCGACGGGCCGGCGCTGTCCACCTGCTTACCGGTCTCGTTGAGCATGGCCCGGACACGGCCGTATTCGACGCCGGACAGGATGAAGTCACCCTTCTTCAACTGGCCGTTCTGCACCAGCACCGTGGCAACCGGACCACGCCCCTTGTCGAGGCTGGATTCGACAACCACGCCGGTGGCCGCGCAATCCGCGACCGCCTTCAGCTCCAGCAACTCCGACTGCAGCAGGATTGCCTCCAGCAGCTCCTCGATGCCTTCGCCGGTCTTGGCCGAGACATGCACGAACTGGTAATCACCGCCCCATTCCTCGGGAATGACTTCATAGGCCGTCAGTTCCTGCTTGACCTTGTCCGGATCCGCCTCCGGCTTGTCGATCTTGTTCACCGCCACCACCAGCGGCACACCGGCTGCCTTGGCGTGCTTGATCGCCTCCTCGGTCTGCGGCATCACGCCGTCATCCGCGGCTACCACCAGCACCACCACATCGGTGATCTTGGCGCCACGTGCACGCATCGCGGTGAAGGCCTGGTGTCCCGGGGTATCCAGGAAGGTGACCACGCCGCGCTCGGTTTCCACATGGTAGGCACCGATGTGCTGGGTAATGCCGCCGGCCTCGCCGGCCGCCACCTTGGCGCGGCGAATATGGTCAAGCAGCGAGGTCTTGCCGTGGTCCACGTGACCCATGATGGTCACCACCGGGGCCCGGCCGACCTGTTCGCCCTCCGGGCTTTCCAGCTCGGCTGCCACTTCCTCTTCCAGGGCGTTTTCGCTGACGATCTTCGGCTTGTGCCCAAGTTCCTCGACCAGCAGCACGGCAGTGTCCTGATCGATGATCTCGTTGATCGTCGCCATCATGCCCTGCTTCATCATTTCCTTGATCAGCACGGCGGCCTTGACACTCATGCGCTGCGCCAGGTCACCCACACTGATGCTTTCCGGAATCTGAACTTCGCGCACCACCGGCGCCGTTGGCTTCTCGAAACCCTGCTGCAGCGCTTGGCCGGCACCACTCGCTGCAGTTTGATCACGCCGCTTGCGGCGACCGCCCTTGCCCGGGGCCACTCGCAATTCCTCGCGACCACCACGGCCGCGCTTCGGCTTGCTGCGCCGACGCTCCCGCTCCTCGGCCTCCGTCTTCTCCTTGTCCTTGGCTTTCTTGCGCTTGGACGCCTCGGCTTCGGCCTCCGCTTCCAGCGTTGCCGGATCGGCCACCGGTGGCGGCTCCGCCTTCTTCCTCGGCTTGGCCGGTTTCTCTGCGGCCACCGGCTCGGCCGCGACCTCTGGTTCCGGCTCTGCCGGCGCGGCGGCCTCCTGTTCTGCCTTGCGGGCGTCTTCCTCGGCCTTGCGCGCGGCCTCGGCCGCCTCTTCCTCGGCACGCCGGGCGGCTTCACGCTCGCGCTCTGCGGCTTCCTCGGCCTCACGCTTGGCCGCTTCGGCGGCCTCCTGTTCCAGGCGTTTCGCCTCTTCCTCGCGCTCCCGCTCTGCCTCGACAACGCTGCGCTTCACGTAGGTGCGCTTGCGCCGCACCTCGACGTTGACCGTGCGCGTGGGCGCCGGACCACGGGCACCGCGCCCACCGGCGCCGGAGGACAGCTTGATCTGGCTGGTACTCTTCCGCCGCAGCGTGATCTTGCGCGGTTCAGCCTCGGCTTCGGCCTCTTCGCCACCTCGCCCGTGGGCCCGGCGCAGGTACGCAAGCAGGGTTGCCTTGTCCTCGTCGGAAAGCACGGCGTCGGCATCCTGGATATCGACACCTGCTTCGTTCAGCTGCGAGAGCAAGCGATCCACCGGGGTCCCGACGGTTTCCGCGAACTGTTTGACTGTGACTTCAGACATGCAAATCTCCCTGAATCCTGCTCTGGCTCTTGCCCGACTGGGCAACGGGTCGTGCGGCCGGGCCGTCAAGGCCCGGCGTGCCGCATCAGGATTCCTTCTCTTCCTGCTGTTCCGCGAACCACGGCTCGCGCGCCTTCATGATCAGGGCCGCAGCACGTTCAGCCTCGATCTCGGCGATCTCCACCACGTCGTCCACCGCCTGCTCGGCCAGGTCTTCCATGGTCACGACCCCGCCGGCTGCAAGCCGACGGGCCGTACCCTCATCCATGCCTTCCATGGCAAGCAGATCGTCAGCCGGCTGGGCATCACCGAGTTGCTCCTCGGTGGCAATCATCTGCGTCAGCAATGCATCGCGGGCCCGGGAGCGCAATTCCTCGACGATATCCTCGTCGAACTCCTCGATTTCCAGCATCTCGGATGTCGGCACGTAGGCCACTTCCTCGATGGTGCTGAAACCCTCCTGAACCAGGATCGACGCGACCTCCTCGTCCACGCCCAGCGTGTTCATGAAGGTGTCAATGGTCTTCTGGGCTTCTTCCTGACTCTTGGCCTCGGCATCAGCCGAGGTCATGACATTGAGTTCCCAGCCGGTGAGCTGGCTTGCCAGCCGAACGTTCTGGCCGCCCCGGCCAATGGCCTGCGACAACTGATCCTCGACCACGGCAACATCCATGCTGTGCGAATCCTCGTCGACGACAATGGACTCGACGTCGGCCGGCGCCATCGCATTGATCACGAACTGGGCCGGGTTATCGTTCCAGAGAATGATGTCGATCCGCTCGCCGGAGAGTTCATTCGACACCGCCTGCACGCGCGACCCCCGCATACCGACGCAGGCGCCGACCGGGTCGATGCGCGGATCATTGGAACGCACCGAAATCTTTGCGCGCAATCCCGGGTCACGGGCAGCGCCCAGGATATCGATCAGCTCCTGGCCCACTTCCGGCACTTCCAGCTTGAACAGCTCGATCAGGAATTCCGGCGCCGTGCGGGAAACGAACAGCTGTGGCCCCTTGGCCTCCGGTCGCACTTCCTTCAAGTAACCGCGGACCCGGTCGTTGGTCCGGAACGCCTCGCGCGGGATCACCCATTCCCGCGGAATGATCGCCTCGGCATTGGCACCCAGATCGACGATCACGTTGCCCCGTTCGACCTTCTTGACGATGCCGGTGATCAGTTCGCCGACCCGGTCCCGGTAGGCATCCAGCACCTTGGCCCGCTCGGCCTCGCGGACCTTTTGCACGATGACCTGCTTCGCGGTTTGGGCAGCGATTCGGCCAAAGGCAATGGATTCCATCGGTTCCTCGATGAAATCGCCGACCTGGACATCCGACTGTCTTCCGCGCGCTTCCGACAGCGCCATCACGTGTCCCGGAAACTCGACCTCGTCCAGTGCCTCGTCCTCGACCACCTCCCAGCGGCGAAAAGTGGAGTACTCGCCCGTCTGGCGATCCACCGCCACCCGCACATCGATTTCCTCGGGGTACCGCTTCTTGGTCGCCGAGGCCAGGGCCGCCTCGATTGCCTCGACAATCACGTCTTTGTCCACGCCCTTCTCGTTGGACATGGCTTCGACGACCAGCAGGATTTCCTTGCTCATACCTTACGCTCCGCGCCGCCCCGCCCGATTTCGGCCGGCGGCGTTGGTGGATCTCACAGATCCGAAACCAGATTGCCTTTTTCGATTCGATCCAGGGGCACACGCAACGACTGCCCCTCCTCCTCGATCAACACGTCCTGGCCCTCCAGACCCTGCAGGATGCCGCGCAGTTTGCGGCGGCCCTCCCAGAGTCCGGCCAGTTTCAGCTTCACCTCATGCCCGGCAAAGCGAACATAGTCACGTTCCCGGATCAGCGGCCGGTCGAATCCCGGCGAGGAAATCTCAAGCCGGTAGCGGCCACTGACCGGGTCCTCGACATCCAGAACACCGCTGACCTGGTGACTGACCCGCGCGCAATCGTCCACCGAGATACCGTCCGCATGATCGATGTACACCCGCAACAGGCCCTCGCCACGTCCCGGGTGATACTCCACCCCGATCAGCTCGAAACCGAGCCCCTCAACCACAGGCTCGAACAGCTGAGTCAGGCGTTCTGTCAATGCGTCCATTAGCGATCCCGGAAACAAAAAAAGGGCCCTGAGACAATGCCGCCCTTGCAGCACCGCTCATGCCCATCCGACTCGCTCACCGCAATTTCGCCAGTCGGTCTGGCTATCGCCGGCCAGGGACCTCCCACCAGCGATAAAAAAAGGCCGCAAGCGGCCCCCGTTTATGACGGCAGCCCTGTCGATGGACAACGCTCCGCCGCGAACAGCGCAAAATGGTACGCTCGCGGGCTCGAAACCGTCAAGCGGAACGGTAAGGAAACACTGATCCACTCGCACACCTGCTCTGGTGTCCGCATTTTTTCCGAAGCAAGGCGCGCTGCGCAGCACCACAGTCATTAACCGACGGCAGAAACGACAACGGGCAGCCCTTGGGCTGCCCGTTGTTATTGTAACTGGTAGCGGGGGCAGGATTTGAACCTGCGACCTTCGGGTTATGAGCCCGACGAGCTGCCAGACTGCTCCACCCCGCAATCGACGCTGCGCATCTTAGTCAACTGACCGCCATCTTTCAAGGGGCGTTGACCAACGCCGGGGCATTAGTTTCCGCGCAACAGGACGACCGGTAGAATTCAGTCGTCAAACGGCACGTCCGCACGCGACGAGATATCAAGCCGCCCGGCACAATCGGCGATTTCGCCATCGGGGCCTTCGCATTCGGCAATGTCGTTCAACAGGATTCGACCGATTTCCCCGCATTGCTGGCCGCTGACATCGAAAATCCGGACGCTGGTCTTGCCGGCACCGACCGGTCCGGCCTGTACCGCCAGTCGGCGATTGATCACACCCTCCGGATCGAACAGCACCAGTTGCAGGCGAAGGGATTCAACCGCCTGATTGGTACCATTGTCCAGCACAAGGTACGCACGGCAGGCACCGTCGGTATCCTCGAGTTTGTTCAACTCAAGGGACAGGCGGTCGCCCGCCTGTGCAACCGGGTTCAGCAGCAGAAGCAGGGGGAATAGGAAAAACGACAGGACCCAGAGGCCTCGAATGGGCGGGCGGACAGAGGTCACGGCTACTCCTTCGTCGCAGGCTTGGCGATCTGCTTGAGAACGATTCGCATCCCTAGGGAAACACTGATTTATTCGCACGCCTGCGTTGGAGTCCGCATTTTTTCCGAGGCAAGGCGCGCTGTGAAGCGCCGCAGTCGTTCTGCGGTCAAGCAGCGCAACGCAGCAGTCGGGAAAAATGCGGCCCAACCGGAGGCAAGCATGCACCGTCGCACGCCACCGCGTGACCGTCGGATTCGCTGACCTGCAAGGCGCGGTACGCCGCGCGAGGGTGATTCCCTCGTCCAGCGCCGCAACGCCGCAGGGCGGTGAATCCGGCGGTCACCCGCAGGGCTCGAGCCGTTCTCCCGCCTGGCGGTGTCGCAGGCCACCCCGGGTAGCACCACTACCCGAGGCGACCTGCTCCTGGCCAGTCGAAAGAACGGCACAAGAGCGCGGCGGCGTGCGACGGCGCATGCTTGCCAGTGGCCCGGCCGGTTTTGGCCCCTGGCTGCGTTGCGCCACCGGCCCGGTAGCTACGGCTACCGAACCGGCACCGCGCCTTGCCAGATGACCAAAACCGGTCTCGGGCGCAGACGCGGGAATAAATCAGTGCTTCCCTGGAGTATGCCACCGGCCCGCCAGGCTGCCAAAACGCGATGCACCCCGGTACGCGCCGTCAGCGGTTCCCTGATCAGTCGCTGCTGGAGGCGGCGCGACGCTTTTTCGGGCCACGTTTCTTCAGGTGATGGCGCAGGTCGTGATACCAGATGAATCCCGGCAGCGCGAAGACCATGAACAGGCACAAGGTGGTGACCCAGAACTCCCAGTCCTGCGGATAGATATCACCGGTAACCCGATACTCGAGCCCCGCGGCGACCGCTGCCACCACACCGTAGAAGAAGCCCCATTCCAGCAACCGGATCCATTCCCGCTTGCGGCCGGCGGCCGGCACGCGAATGAACAACACCCGCTCGCTGAACCAGGGCAGGTTGGCGGCCACGACGGCAACCAGCATCAGCAGCAGAAAGGCTCCGGTTTCAGTCATCTCGTCTCCATTCAGGGTGCCCGGGTCGCCAAGCCGCCGCCTGTTGGCAGCCTACGGCCAGCTACGCGTCACCACCGGCACCACGGGTGCCGACCTCGCTCAGGGCGCGAAGGCCGCCATGCAGATGGCGACCAGCGCCCCCGGGAAGATACCTAGGGCCAGAACCGCAAGCCCGTTGAGCGTGAGCACGGCACGGAAGCCGCCCGAGCCGGAGGGCTGCGGACCGGCACCCTCGGGCTTGTCGAAATACATCAGTCGCACGATACGCAAATAGTAGAAGGCACCGACAACAGCGCCCGCCACGGCGAGCACGGCCAGCCAAACGAAGCCGGCCTCGACAGTCGCCTTCAGCACCAGCCACTTGGCGTAAAAACCCACCGTGCCGGGAATGCCGGTCAGGGAGATCATCAGCAGCAGCATGATGAAGGCATACAGTGGACTGCGCTCGTTAAGGCCCTTGAAGTCAGTCAGTTGATCCGCTTCGAAGTTCTTCTGGCTGAGCAGCAGGACGACACCAAAGGCCGCGGCAACCGTCATCGCATAGGTCACCGCATAGAAAACCGCGGCGCCATAGCCGCCAGGCGCTCCGGCGAGGAGGCCCATCAGGATGAAGCCCATATGGTTGAACGTGGAATAGGCCAGCATGCGCTTGATGTTGGTCTGCACCAGCGCAACGGTGTTGCCCACCAGCAGTGACAGCACCGCCAGAATGACGATCATCTGCTGCCAGTCCGCTATCAGCGGCTCCAGGCCCTCGCCGATCAGGCGCAGAAACAGGCCCACGGCGGCAACCTTGGACGCGGTCGCGATCATCAGCGTCACCGGTGTCGGTGCCCCGTGATAGACATCCGGCACCCACATGTGGAACGGCACGGCGCCGAACTTGAAGGCAACGCCCACCACCATGAACACCAGGCCGAACAGGAACAGGATGCGGTTGTCTTCCAGCGTGGCCGCTGCTTCACGGATGGTCGCCAGATCCAGGCTGCCGGTGGTGCCATACAGCATCGACATGCCGTAGAGCAGCATCCCGGAGGCCAGCGCCCCCAGCACGAAGTACTTCATCGCCGCTTCCGAGGCGCGCGGCGAATCCCGGTCCATTGCAACCAGCGCGTAGAAGCACAGTGACATCAGCTCGACCCCCAGATACAGGGTCAGCAGATTGTGCGCGGAGATGGTGACCAGCATGCCCAGCATCGCGAACAGCGACAGCATGTAGAACTCGCCGGTCAACAGCCCGCGGTCCCGCATGTAATCCCTGGAATAGGCAAAGCCGAGGAAACCCAGGCCAAGCGCGGCGACCTTGAGGATGGTGCCGAAGTCATCGGCGACATAGGTACCGCTGAAGGTGGTCGCGTCCACGCCCCACTGCAGGTTGATCGTGATCACGGCGGTCGATACCAGCGCGAACTGGGTCAACCAGAAAGCCGGCGTGTGGTCCCGATCCTTGCTGAAGAGGTCCACGACCAGCACCAGACAGGCCATCGCCAGCAGCCAGATTTCCGGCAGTGCCAGCATCAGGTCCGGTGTCTCGAACGCGTCAGCGGTCGTCATAAGGTTTCCTTTCGTCCTGCATCAGGGCCCGCAGCGGCGGGCTCCAAGTTGTACGGCACGATCAGAGGCCGGCGGCCACGATCTCCAGCAGATTCTCCAGCGACGGCTCCATGATCTCGATCAGCGGTGCCGGGTACAGGCCCAGCCAGAGCACCGCCGCGGCGAGCACGGCCAGCACCAGCAACTCGCGCCGGTCCACATCCTCGAGCTTGGCCACATCGTCACTGGTCACCTCGCCATACATCACCCGCCGCACCATCCAGAGCGTGTAGGCAGCCCCCAGGATGAGGGTCGTGGCGGCGGCGAAGGCATACCAGAAATTGGCCTGGAAGGCGGCCAGGATGACCATGAACTCGCCGACGAAGCCGGACGTTCCGGGCAGGCCGGCATTGGCCATCGCAAACAGCACGAAGAAGCCGGCGAAAACCGGCATGCGGTGGGCGACGCCACCGTAATGGGCCATCTCGCGGGTGTGCATGCGGTCATACAGCACGCCAACGCAAAGGAACATCGCGGCGGAAATGAAGCCGTGCGAGATCATCTGCACCATGCCGCCTTCCAGCGCCAGCAGCATGCCGCTGCCACCGGTACGATCGGCGATCGCGAAGATAATGAAGAAACCGAGCGTGACGAAGCCCATGTGAGCGATGGATGAATAGGCGATGAGCTTCTTCATGTCCTGCTGCATCATCGCCACCAGGCCGATGTAGACCACCGCGATCAGCGACAGCGCAATCATCAGCCAGTCCAGCGTCATGCTGGCCTCGGGCACCACCGGCAGGCTGAAGCGGACGAAGCCGTAACCACCGATCTTGAGCATGATCGCAGCCAGGATCACCGAGCCACCGGTAGGCGCCTGCACGTGCGCATCGGGCAACCAGGTATGTACCGGCCACATCGGCACCTTGATGGCAAAGGCCATCAGGAAGGCGATGAACAGCCAGATCTGCGCATTCAGCGGCAAGTCGAGGCCGTAGAAATCCAGGATGTGGAAACTACCGCCGGCCTGGAACTGCAGGTAGACCAGGGCCACCAGCATCATCACCGAGCCGATGAAGGTGTAGAGAAAGAACTTGATCGTGGCATAGATGCGGTTGGCACCGCCCCAGATACCGATCAGCAGGAACATCGGCACCAGCATCACTTCGAAGAACACGTAGAACAGGATCGCGTCCAGTGCCGAGAACACGCCCACCATGATGCCATTGAGCATCAGAAAGCAGGCCTGGAACAGTGCCGGCTTGACGGTAATCCGGCGCCAGGAGGCGATCAGGACCAGCAGGGTGGAGAAGGTGGTCAGCACCACCAGCGGCATGGAAATACCGTCCACACCCAGGTGGTAATTGACGTTCAGCGCCTCGACCCATGACCGCAGCTCGACGAACTGCATCGCCGCGGTGCCCGACTGAAACCCCGTGATCAGCCCGAGGCTGAACAGGAACGTCAATGCGGCGGTGCCAAGGGCCACGATTCGACCCTGCTCCTCGCGGTCGTCGCCAAGCGCCAGCACGACCACGGCGCCGAGGATCGGCAGCCAGATCAGCAAACTCAGCAATGGCCAGGATGATTCCAACATCCGCTGTGTTCCTTTCCGTCAAATGGTGCCGCCGGCCTCAGGAGGCCGACGATACAGAATGGCTTGCCTAACGTGCCCCGAATACGAACCAGGTCAGCATCACGACCAGGCCAATGATCATCACGAAGGCGTAGTGATACAGGTAACCTGTCTGCAGCCGCCGCATCACGCCGGCGGCCCAACCGATCGAGCGCGCGGTGCCGTTGACCAGCAGGCCATCTATCAGGCGTGCGTCGGTCACCCGGGAGAAAAAGCCACCCAGCGCGCGGCTACCGCCGGCAACGCCCTTGATGTACAGGTCATCGAAGCCGTACTTGTTCTCGAGCACCGCATGCAGGGGCCGCAGGCGTGACTGGATCACCGGTGGCAGATCCGGCCGCTTGATATACAGGAACCAGGCGGTGGCAACACCGGCGGCGGCCAGATAAAGCGGTGGCGTGACAAAGCCGTGGGCGATGAAGCCGAACGGCCCGGTGTAATCCTGACCAAGGTACGCCAGCACATCATTCGCCCGGTGGACGAAGATGGCGCCATCGAAAAAGCCGCCGAAGACCATCGGTCCGATCGTGAACAGCCCGATCAGTACCGACGGCACCGCCAGCAGGATCAACGGCACGGTCACCACCCGCGGGCTTTCCTGCAGGTGCTCGCGGGTGTGGTGATCCATGCGGCCCTCGCCGTGGAACACCATGAAGAACAGTCGAAAGCTGTAGAGCGCGGTGACAAACACCCCGAGCAGCACCATCAGGTACGCAAAACCGGCGCCAGCCCGATCCGAGGCATGCACGGCCTCGATGATCGCGTCCTTGGAGAAGAAGCCGGAGAAGCCCGGGAAACCGATCAACGCCAGCGTGCCGAGCAGCATGGTCCAGTAGGTGACCGGCATGTACTGCTTGAGACCGCCCATCTCGCGCATGTCCTGCTTGTGGTGCATGGCGATGATCACCGAACCGGCGCCGAGGAACAGCAGGGCCTTGAAGAAGGCATGGGTCATCAGGTGGAACACGCCGGCGGCATAGGCCGATACCCCGAGTGCGACGACCATGTAGCCAAGCTGGGACAGCGTCGAATAGGCCACCACGCGCTTGATGTCGTTCTGCACCAGGCCGATCAGGCCCATGAAGAACGCGGTGAAGGCGCCGATCACCAGGATGAACGACAGCGCCACCTCGGACAGCTCGTACAGCGGCGACATCCGCGCCACCAGGAAGATGCCGGCGGTGACCATGGTGGCGGCGTGGATCAGGGCCGAAATGGGTGTCGGGCCTTCCATGGAGTCGGGCAGCCAGACATGCAGCGGCGCCTGCGCCGATTTACCCATGGCGCCGATGAACAGCAGAATGCCGGCCACCGTGACCACCTTCCATTCGGCGCCGCCGAAGATGCTCATGGTGCGATCCGGGTCCGCCTCGGCGGCGGCAAACACTTCGACATAATCGAGGCTGCCGAAATAAAACAGCACCGCGCCGATCCCCAGGAGCAGGCCGAAGTCGCCGGCCCGGTTGACCAGGAAGGCCTTGAGGTTGGCAAACACCGCCGTGGGCCGGTTGAACCAGAAACCGATCAGCAGATACGAGACCAGGCCAACGGCTTCCCAGGCGAAGAACAGCTGCAGGAAGTTGTTGGACATGACCAGCATCAGCATCGCGAAGGTAAACAGCGCGATGTAGCTGAAAAACCGCTGATAGGCATTGACCCCGGCCAGACTGCCAGCCGGCCAGTTTTCCTCGTCGTGGGACATGTAGCCGATGGTGTAGACGTGCACCATCAGCGAGACGAAGGTCACCACGGTCATCATCATGGCCGACAGGTTGTCGACCAGGAAACCGACCTCGAATCGGATCCCCTCGGACACCATCCAGGTGTAGACGGTGCCGTTGAACGGCTGCACCCAACCGGCCATCAGGCCGATCAGCACGAGCAGCGACAGCGCGAAGGAGATACCGACACTCAGGCTGGTGACCCAGTGCGCGCCTTCGCGGCCAATACGCGAGCCCAGCAGCCCGGCGATCAGGGCGCCGACCAGCGGGAACAGCACGATGAGCAGATAGATCGTCTTCATAGCTGTGCCGTCACCCCTTCATGGTGTCCAGATCGGCCACATCGATGGAGTTCCGGTTGCGGAACAGCGCCACCATGATGGCCAGACCGATGGCCGACTCCGCGGCCGCCACGGTCAGGATGAAGAACACGAAGACCTGCCCGGCCAGATCGCCCATGAAGGTGGAGAAGCCGATGAAATTGAAATTCACCGCCAGCAGGATGAGCTCGATGGACATGAGCAGCACGATGGCATTCTTCCGGTTGAGGAAAATGCCAGCCATGCCCAGGGCGAACAGCAAGGCCCCCAGCACCAGATAATGCGATAAACCGATCATAGAAATCCCTGTGCCCGATTAGCGCTCAGCGTGAGCCGCTCTGCTGGTTGCGCGGCAGATCCACGGTCCGCAGCCTGTCTTCCTTGCGGACCTTCACCTGACGGCCCGGATCCTGGTGTTTGGTGCCCTCGCGCCGGCGCAAGGTAAGCATGATCGCGGCGATGATGGCCACCAGCAGGATCACGGCTGCCAGTTCAAACGGGTAGACGTACACCGTGTACAGCACCGAGCCGAGCAGGGCGGTATTCCCGGCATCCTCCGGAATCGGCAGGTCGCCGCTGGGCAGGGTCGCCGGATCCATGATCCCGGAACCCACCACCAGCAGCATCTGCACGACCATGACCACCGCGATCGGCAGGCCGATATAGAGATGCCGGACGAAACCTTCGCGCAGCTTCTCCAGGTTAATGTCCAGCATCATCACCACGAACAGGAACAGCACCATCACCGCGCCGACATAGACCAGCACCAGCACGATGCCGAGGAACTCGGCACCGGCCATGATCCACAGCGCGGCGCTGTTGAAAAAGGCCAGCACCAGATACATGGCGGCATGCACCGGGTTGCGCGCGGTGATCACCATCGTGGCGGCGAAGATCAGCACCGCGGCGAAACAATAAAAGATAAAAAGCGTCATACCGACCCCTGTCCCTAACGGTAAGGCGCGTCAGCGGCGCGGTCCGAAGCGAGCTGTTTCTCGTACTTGTCGCCCACGGCCAGCAGCTTGTCCTTGGTCATGATGTTCTCGCCACGGTTTTCCATGTGGTACTCGTGAATCCGTGTCTCGACGATGGAATCCACCGGGCAGGATTCCTCACAGAAGCCACAGTAGATGCACTTGAAGAGATCGATGTCATAGCGGGTGGTGCGGCGCTGGCCATCCTCCCGCTCCTCGGACTCGATGGTGATCGCCAGCGCCGGGCAGACCGCCTCGCACAGCTTGCAGGCGATGCAGCGCTCCTCGCCGTTGGGATAGCGTCGGAGCGCATGCAGCCCCCGGAACCGCGGCGATTGCGGCGCCTTTTCCTCGGGATACTGGATCGTGACCTTGCGCCGGAACAGGTTGCGTCCGGTCAGGCGCAGCCCGAGCAACAATTCCCAGAGGAAAAAGGTCCGAAAGAAATCACGAATCGCTGTCATGCCACACGCTCCAGGCGATCACGCCGAGCCATCAGTCAAACCAGGGGCCGAAACCGGCCAGAATCATCAGCGCCAGGACCACCAGCCAGACCACGGTGACCGGGATCAGCACCTTCCAGCCGAGGCGCATGATCTGGTCATAGCGGTAGCGCGGGAAGGTGGCGCGGAACCACAGGTACAGGTACAGGAAGCCGGCCACCTTGATCACGAACCAGACCAGGTCCGGCACCAGGTCAAACACCGGGCCCAGTACGGGCAGCCCGTGGAACGGCGAATACCAGCCACCCATGAACAGGATCACGGCCAGACCGGAAATCAGGATCATGTTGGCGTATTCGGCCAGGAAAAAGACCGCGAAGGCGACGCCGGAATACTCGACGTGGAAACCCGCAACGATCTCCGACTCGCCCTCGGCCACGTCGAACGGTGCGCGGTTGGTCTCGGCCACACCGGAAATCCAGTAGACAACGAACAGCGGCAGCAGCGGCAACCAGAACCAGTTCCAGATCGGTCCGGCCTGCGATTGCACGATGCCACTCATGTTCATCGTGCCCGCGGCCATCAGCACACCGACCAGGGCGAAGCCCATGGCAATCTCGTAGGACACGATCTGCGCCGCCGAGCGCATGGCGCCGAGCATCGAATACTTGGAGTTGGCGGCCCAGCCGGCAAGGATGACGCCGTAGACGCCCAGCGAGGTCATCGCCAGCACGTAGAGCAGACCCGCATTGATATCCGTCAGGACAAGGCCCGCACCAAACGGGATCACCGCCCAGGCAGCCAGCGCCGGCATCAACGACAATAACGGCGCAACCAGGAACAGGAAGCGGTTGGCATTGGACGGCAATACCACTTCCTTGAACATCAACTTGAAGACATCGGCGAACGGCTGCAGCAGCCCCATCGGGCCGACGCGGTTGGGACCATTGCGGTTCTGGATCCAGCCGATGATCTTGCGCTCGGCATAGGTCAGATAGGCGACCGACAGGATCAGCGGCCCAAGGATGGCGCCAATCTTGGTCAGAATCCAGACCAGTTCTATCAACTCAGCCATGCGTGTCTCACAACCCCTGTCATCGTCCCGGTCACGCTATTAGTGCACCGGACGTGCAACGTGAGGCGCCTGTCTGCCCGCACCTCACGAATCTCGTTTTTCGTTGTACCGGCGATTGCCGGCGAAAGGCCCGTGTTCAGGCCTTGTGTACCGCGACGCGCCCAAACTGCGCCCCCAGTCCGGCGGTCTCGCGGACCCCCGCCGGGACCACCACGGCACCCCGTGGCACCGCATCGTCAAGCACCAGCGGCATGCGGATATCCCCGCCATCCTGGCGCAGCAGAACCCAGTGCTCGCCGTCCAGCCCCTGGGCCGCGGCTTCCTCGGGATGCATCCGTGCCCTCAAGTCCCGGGCCGCATCGGTCTGTTGCAACGCGGTCGCCCGACGCACCAGTGAATCACCGGCATACAGCGGCACCAGGCCGATACGCTGCAGGCCCTCCGATTCCGTTGCCGCGTTGGCGGCAAGCGGCCCCGGCGCCATCGCCTGCGGACTCACGCCAGCGCATACCGCCTCCAGTTCATCAGTGATTTCGTCGGCGGCATTGTAGCCGAAGCCGTCGAGCTCCAGCAGGTTGCCCAGCACGCGCAGGATTTTCCAGCCCGGCCGGGCCTCGCCTGGCGGCGCCGCGACACCAGGGAACCGCTGCCAACGGCCCTCGGCATTGACCAGCGTGCCGGCACTCTCGCCGAAACTGGAGGCCGGCAACAGGATGCTGGCGTATTCCTTCATTGCATCGGAGGCAAACGGCGTCACCGCGATGACGTTCCCGGCCCGGGACAGGGCCTGCAAGGCCACCGCACTATCCTGGCAGTCCAGCTCCGGCTCGGTGCCGAACAATACGAAGGTATCGAGCTGTGCGCGGAGCATGCCGGCAACGTCAAGTCCAGTCGAGTCCACATCCTTGCCGCCGGCGCGGCGATGCGGCACGGCACCCGCGAGCCATGCACCGACGCTGGCCGCGTTCTCCGCGACCACACCATGGGCATTGCCGCCGAGTCCTGCCAGGTGGGCCGCCAGTGAACGCAGTGTCGCCGCCTGCGGGTGGGTTTCCGCAAGGCTGCCCAACAGCACCAGGCCACGCTCGGCCTGCACCAGTGCAGCTGCCAGATTCTTCTCGGTCTCACCGATCACCTGTTGATCGGCGAGTTCGGCGACCCCGTCGGGCGCGGGCTTGCCGGCCGCCTCGGCTGCGGCCAGCACCAGCGCCGCCAGTGCCGGCACCAGGCGCTCAGGCGCAACCGCAAACTGGTCGGCAGGATAGGTCAGGTCCTGCACCAACGGATTCAGATAGGCAACCCGTCCCCCGGCCTTCACCGCCTTGCGCAGGCGATGATTGAGGATCGGCTGCTCGGTGCGCAGCAGCCCGCCGATCACCAAGGTTACGTCGCGGTTGTCCAGCGACTCCAGCGGCAGCCCCAGCCAGGGAAATGCCGGCCGCGCGGCCTGGTCGGAGAAATCACTCTGCCGCAGACGGCTGTCGATATTGTTGCCACCGAGGCCGCGCAACAGCAGTCCGAGCAGGTATTGCTCCTCCAGCGTTGCCTGCGGCCCAGCGAGCACGCCGATGCGCTCGGCCGCAGTTGCCCGCAGACTGTCGACCGTGAGCTCCAGCGCCGTGTCCCAGCTCACCGTCCGCCAGCGACCGTCAACCTTGGCCATCGGCTCGTTCAGGCGCTCGTCACTGGCGAGCCCCTGGTAGGCAAAACGGTCGCGGTCAGCGATCCAGCATTCATTGATCGCTTCATTGTCACGCGGCACCACCCGCTTGATCGAGCCGCGCACATGATGGATCTGCAGGTTGCTGCCGACACTGTCGTGCGGCGACACGGAGGCATGGCTCAACATCTCCCAGGAGCGGGCGCTGAAGCGGTACGGCTTCGAGGTCAGCGCGCCCACCGGGCACAGATCGATGATGTTGCCGGACATCTCGGAATGCACGCCGCTGCCGACGAACGTCGAAATCTCGGTGTGCTCGCCGCGGAACATGCCCCCCAGCTCGGAGGTCCCGGCCACTTCGTCGAGGAAGCGCACGCAGCGCGTGCAATGGATACAGCGGGTCATCTCGGTGGCAATCAGCGGACCCAGGTTTTCGTCCTTGACCACGCGCTTGCGCTCGCTGAAGCGGGACACGCCGCGCCCGTAACCCAGGGCCAGATCCTGCAACTCGCACTCCCCGCCCTGGTCGCAGATCGGGCAGTCCAGCGGATGGTTGATCAGCAGGAACTCCATGACCCCTTTCTGCGCCTTCAGCGCACGCTCGGAGCGGGTCCGGATCTTCATGCCATCGGCCACCGGCGTGGCACAGGCGGGCAGGGGCTTTGGCGCCTTTTCCACATCCACCAGACACATGCGGCAGTTGGCGGCGATCGACAGCTTGCGGTGGTAACAGAACCGCGGCACCGCCACATCGCCCTTGTCGGTGGCCTCGATGATCATCGAGCCCTTCGGCGCCTGCATTTCGACGCCATCGACTTCGATCGTGACCAGACCCGGATTGTTGGCTTCGGCCCGTTCGCTCATGCGGCAGCTCCTGCGGCGCCATTCACCATCGAACGGCCATGCTCGATGTAGTACTCGAATTCGTGCCGGAAATGCTTGAGGAAGCTTTGCACCGGCCAGGCAGCGGCCTCGCCGAACGCGCAGATGGTGTGGCCCGCGATCTGGCCGGCCGCGGCATCCAGCAGTTCCAGATCTTCCGGCCGGCCCTTGCCGTCGAGAATGCGGCGCAGCACGCGGTACATCCAGCCGGTACCTTCACGGCAGGGTGTGCACTGGCCACAGGACTCGGCGTAGTAGAACCGGCTGATCCGGCAGATGGCCTTGACCATGTCGGTGGCTTCGTCCATCACGATCACGCCGCCAGAACCCAGCGCCGAGCCGGCCTCGGCCAGGCTGTCGTAATCCATGTCCAGCTGCAGCATGATCTCACCGGGAACCACTGGCATCGACGAGCCACCGGGGATCACCGCTTTCAGCTCACGGCCGTAACGCACCCCGCCGGCCATTTCCAGCAGCTCGCGGAACGGCGTGCCCAGGGCAATCTCGAAGTTGTCCGGATTGGCCACGTGGCCGGACATGCAGAAGATCTTGGTGCCACCGTTATTGGGCTTGCCCAGATTCAGGAACCAGTCGGCACCCTCGCGCATGATCGCTGGCACCGAGGCCAGGGTCTCGGTGTTGTTGATCGTGGTCGGCCGGCCGTACAGCCCGAACTGGGCCGGAAACGGCGGCTTGAACCGGGGCTGACCCTTCTTGCCTTCCAACGATTCCATCAGCGCCGACTCCTCGCCACAGATGTAGGCGCCCGCACCGTAATGGTTGTGCAGATCGAAGTCGATGCCGGAGCCGCGGATATCGCGGCCCAGCAGGCCCGCATCGTAGGCTTCCTTCAATGCGCCTTCCATGCGCTCGAACGGCAGGTGATGGAACTCGCCGCGCATGTAGTTGTACGCCACGGTAACGTCCATGGCATAGGCGGCGATGGCCATGCCCTCGATCAGCGCATGCGGGTTGAAGCGCAGGATGTCGTGGTCCTTGCAGGTACCCGGCTCGGACTCGTCGGAGTTGCACAGCAGGTATTTCTGCCCCGGCGCATTACGCGGCATGAAGCTCCACTTCAGACCGGCGGCAAAGCCGGCACCACCGCGACCGCGCAGGGCCGACTTTTTCACCGTGTCGATAATCTCGCCCGGTGGCGTCTTCTCAGCCAGGATCTTCTCCCAGGCCTGGTAGCCACCGACCTTGCGATAGTTTTCCAGGCTCCAGGGCTGATCGAATGCCAGCGTCTGAAAGCAGACTTCATTCGCCATGGCTTACTCCAGCTCGTCCAGGATCTTGTCCACCGTCTCCGGCGTCAGATGCGTGTGGTAGTGGCCATCGACCACCATCATCGGACCACCCGTGCAGGCCGCCAGGCATTCTTCCTCGACCTTCAGCGTGATGCGGTTGTCCGGCGTGGTCTCGCCGAGACGGATGCCAAGCTTCTTCTCGCAGTGACTGACGATCTCGTCCGAACCCATCAGCATGCAGGAGATATTGGTGCAGATATTGACCTTGTGCCGGCCCACCGGCTTGGTATCGAACATGGTGTAGAAGGTCGCCACCTCGTAGATCTGCACCGGCGGCAGATCCAGGTACTCGGCCAGGGCATCCATCAGTTCGTTGGTCAGGTAACCGCCGTTGGCATCCTGCAGCACATGCAGGGCCGGGATCACCGCCGAGCGCTTGCCTTCCGGCGGAAACTTGGCCAGCCAGTGATCGATCTGACGGCGCACGTCGTCGGACAGCAGCTGCCCATCGTTGGAAACCGCACTCATCGGTCAATCTCCCCGAAAACGATGTCCTGCGTGCCGATCAGCGCTACCACATCAGCCAGCATGTGACCGCTGGCCATCTCGTCCATCGCCGCCAGATGGGTGAACCCGGGCGCCCGGACCTTCAGCCGGTAAGGCTTGTTCGCGCCATCGGAAATCAGGTAGCAGCCGAATTCGCCCTTCGGCGCCTCGACCGCGGCATAGGCTTCGCCGGCGGGCACCGTATAGCCCTCGGTGAAGAGCTTGAAGTGGTGGATCATGGATTCCATGTCGTCCTTCATCTCTTCCCGGCTGGGCGGCACGATCTTGTGGTCACCCAGCATCACCGGGCCTGGATGCTGCCGCAGCCAGTCGATACACTGCTTGACGATCCGGCAGGACTGACGCATTTCCTCGACCCGCACCAGGTAACGGTCGTAGCAGTCGCCGTTGGTGCCCAGCGGAATGCGGAAATCCAGCTCGTCATAGACCTCATAGGGCTGCTTGCGGCGCAGATCCCATTCCACGCCCGAACCACGCAGCATGGGGCCGGTGAAGCCCAGTTCCAGCGCACGCTCCGGCGACACCACGCCGATACCGACAAGGCGCTGCTTCCAGATCCGGTTATCGGTGAGCAGCGTCTCGTACTCGTCGACGCAGGCCGGGAAGCGCTCGCAGAAATCCTCGAGAAAGTCGAGCAGCGATCCCTGGCGGGCGGCATTCAGGTCCTTCAGATCCTTGTCGCTGCGGAAGCGGGACGCCTCGTACTGCGGCATGCGCTCCGGCAGATCGCGGTAGACACCGCCCGGCCTGTAGTAGGTGGCATGCATGCGCGCACCGGAGACCGCCTCGTAGACGTCCATCAGGTCCTCGCGCTCGCGGAAGCAGTACAGGAACACCGTCATCGCGCCCACGTCCAGGCCATGCGCGCCAAGCCACATCAGGTGATTCAGGATGCGCGTGACCTCGTCGAACATGACGCGGATGTACTGCGCCCGCCGCGGCGGCGTGATGCCGAGCAGTTTTTCGATGGCCAGCACATAACCGTGCTCGTTGCACATCATGGACACGTAATCGAGACGGTCCATGTAACCGATGCTCTGATTGTAGGGCTTGCTTTCAGCCAGCTTTTCGGTCGCCCGGTGCAGCAGGCCGACGTGCGGATCGGCCCGGCGAATGGTCTCGCCTTCCATCTCCAGCACCAGGCGCAGCACGCCATGGGCAGCCGGATGCTGCGGTCCGAAATTCATTGTGTAGGAGCGAATGTCAGCCATTACCGGCGTCCTCCTGCGGCCGATCGTCGTCGGCATAACGACTGTCCTGGCGCACCACCCGTGGCACCAGCACCCGCGGTTCGATGGAAACGGGCTCATAGACCACGCGACCCTTTTCCTCGTTGTAGCGAACCTCGACGTTACCGATCAGCGGGAAATCCTTGCGGAAGGGGTGGCCGATAAATCCGTAGTCGGTCAGCAGGCGACGCAGGTCCGGATGCCCTTCGAAAATGATTCCGTAGAGATCGAAGGCCTCGCGCTCGAACCAGTTGACCCCGGCCCAGATGTCGATCACCGACGGCACCACCGGGAAATTGTCGTCCTCGCAGAAAACCCGAACGCGCAGGCGATGGTTATGCGTCACCGACAGCAGGTGATAGACGGCGGCAAACCGCCGGCCGGTATTGCTTTCGATGGTATCTGTACCGTAAATGCCGGTGAGGCCCAGTCGGGCGAAGTTGTTGCCCTGGACGCCACGCGAAAAGCCGGCATTGGAGGCCTGTTCGGTGATCCATTCACCCTGGCCGTAGGCGGCATAGTCAACGCCGCAGAGATCGGTGAGCTGTTCAAAGCGAAACGGCTCCTCGTCGCGCAGCGCGGTCATCATTTCGAGCAGATCGGAGGCACGCGACTCGATGGTCAACTCGCCCACATCCTGGCATGCGGAGACTATCCGGTCTCCAAAGCGCTCGCGCAGGCGTTCCAGCAGGCCGTCAAGGGCGTCAGACATGGTCACACTATCCTGAGAAGCTAGCGGGCGATGGTGTTGGTGCGGCGGATCTTGTTCTGCAACTGAACAATGCCGTACAGCAGCGCCTCGGCGGTCGGCGGGCATCCGGGCACATACACGTCCACCGGCACGACCCGATCACAGCCGCGCACCACCGAATAGGAGTAATGGTAGTAGCCGCCACCGTTGGCGCAGGAGCCCATGGAAATCACCCACTTGGGATCGGACATCTGGTCATAGACCTTGCGCAGCGCCGGCGCCATCTTGTTGCACAGCGTACCGGCAACAATCATGACGTCGGACTGGCGCGGGCTCGGACGGAAAATGACGCCGAAGCGGTCCATGTCGTAGCGGGCGGCGCCAGCGTGCATCATCTCGACCGCGCAGCAGGCCAGGCCGAAGGTCATCGGCCACATCGAACCGGTGCGCGCCCAGTTGATCAGCTTGTCCGCCGAGGTGGTGACGAAGCCCTTCTCCAGAACGCCTTCTACTCCCATTCCAGCGCTCCCTTCTTCCATTCGTAAAGGAACCCGATCAGCAGAATGCCCAGGAATACCGCCATTGCACCGAAGCCGAACAGGCCGATCTCATCCAGCACGATCGCCCAGGGGAACAGGAAGGCTATCTCCAGATCGAAAATGATGAACAGGATGGCGACCAGGTAGTAGCGCACGTCGAATTTCATGCGCGAATCCTCGAACGCCTCGAAACCGCACTCGTAGGGAGACAGCTTCTCGTCGTTGGGCCGATGCGGGCCCAGCACGAAACCCACGGTGATGAGCACAACGCCCATGCCCAGACCGACGATAATGAACAACAGGATTGGCAGGTAGGCTTCGAGCATTCGAGCGTCCTCGACCGGCGCCCGCGAGAGCACGCATCGGGACGACACGCGCGCAGACGCATTTCGCAGTGCAGTATAAGGTCGCGCGGATCGCTCCGTCAACCAGCACTACGGATTAATATTTAACAAAATCAAAAACTTAAGAAGCCCGAAACAGACCGGGCATAATTGGTGCGGATGGCCGGACTCGAACCGGCACGGCTTGCGCCACTGCCCCCTCAAGACAGCGTGTCTACCAGTTCCACCACATCCGCTGATGTTCAGGGTTGGATCCTGAAAGCCGGCCGAAGTCTAGCAACCTCCCCCTGCAGCGGCAAGAGAGAAACCGCCATCAACCAGCATCTGGCGCAATGCAGCCTACTCGTCCGGGGCGGGCGGCGCCTGTTCGTTGGCCGCGTCATCGTCTTCCGGTGCGGCCGGCGCAGTCTCTTCCGGGACCGGCTGGTCCGGCACCCGATCAACCACACTGCCGGGTCCCGCCTGTCGCGCTGCGATCATTGCAAGCGTCAGACTGGTCAGGAAGAACCCGGTCGCCAGCATGGCGGTCATCCTGGTCAGGAAAGAGGCCGAACCCCGGGAACCGAACACCGTCGCCGATGCGCCACTGCCGAATGCGGCGCCGGCATCGGCACCCTTGCCATGCTGCAGCAGGACCAACACCACCAGCACCACCGCAATCAACACATGAATGACCAGAATGATCTGTCCCATCAGGACCTCTCTCGAACCGGGGCGCGGGCCTAGGCTGCTGCTGCCCGGCAAATTGCCAGAAACTGATCGGCCTTCAGCGATGCTCCGCCAATTAGACCGCCATCGATATCGTCCATGCCGAACAATGCGTCGGCGTTGTCGGCCTTGACACTGCCGCCATACAGGATCGTCACGTCCGGTGCGGCGGATCCAAGCTGGGTACGCAGGAAGGCGTGCACCGCCTGGGCCTGCTCCGGCGTCGCCGTGCGTCCGGTGCCAATGGCCCAGACCGGCTCATAGGCAATGACCAGGTCTCGGGCCCGGTCCGCGCCGGTCGCTGCCAGCACGGCCTGCAACTGCCGCTGCACCACGCCTTCAGTCTGATCCGCGTCGCGCTCCTCCAGCGTCTCGCCGACGCAGACGATGGGCGTCAGACCAGCTCCCAGCGCAGCCAGAGCGCGCTGGCCGACCAGCGCATCCGACTCGCCGTAAAGGGCGCGCCGTTCGGAATGCCCAACCAGGGCATAACGACAGCCCGCCTCCTGCAACATGGCACCGGATATTTCGCCAGTGAAGGCGCCCTCGCCCTCCTGGTCGCAGACATTCTGCGCGCCAACTTCGATCGCGCTGCCGGCCACTCGCTCGGCCACCTGCGGAATCAGAATCGCCGGCGGGATCACCGCCATGGCCGGCGGCGCCTCGATCTGGTCGACCTCGGCCAGGATGCCATCAAGCAGTTCGCGGACCATGGCCCGGTTGCCGTGCATCTTCCAGTTGCCCGCCACGAAGTTCCTGCGCATGCCCTTGCTCCTCCGAGAAAGCCGTCCAGGTCGCGGCCGATTCCGTTGCAATGCTTATGGCGGCCGCGCCGGCCGCCAGAGGACAAAACCTCATTGCGCGACCGAAAATCAGCCGGCAATGGTAAGGAAGGCAGCCAGTCTTGTCGAGAGGACGACTCGGGATCGGCCGGGTGGCCGGCATGATAACCGGGAACACCCTGGAACGGGGCGCCGCCTAACCGGCCGCCGCGCCCACGGCCTCGGCAATGCGGCTGGCACAACGGCTGACCTGCTCCGGGTCAACCCCCTCGACCATGACCCGCACCACGGGCTCGGTTCCCGACGGACGTAGCAGGACGCGCCCGGTGTCACCGAGGTCTGCCTCCACCGCGGCAACCGCGCGCCGGACCGATGCGTCCTGTACCGGGTTGACGCCCCGTTCGACCGGCACATTGATCATCGTTTGCGGCAAACGCCGCATCCCCTGCTTGAGGTCATGAAGACTGCGCCCGGTATGCTTCATGATCTCCAGCACTTGCAGCGCCGAAATGATGCCGTCACCGGTGGTGGTTCGGTCCAGGCACACCAGGTGACCCGAGGATTCGCCACCCAGCAGGCCATTCTCGCGGCGCAGCAGCTCCATGACGTAACGATCACCCACCTTGGCACGCCGAAAAGCGATACCTTTCTCGCTTAGCGCGAGTTCCAGTCCGAGATTGCTCATCAGCGTGCCAACCACCGGCCCGCGGAGCTTGCCGGCGGCGTGCCGGCCGCTGGCAATGATGAACAGCAATTCGTCGCCGTCCACCAACTCGCCCTGCTCATCCGCCATCAGCACGCGATCGCCATCACCGTCCAGGGCGATGCCGAGATCGGCGCCGTGCTCCCGAACCGCCGCCTGCAATTGTTCCGGATGAGTGGACCCGCAATCGACATTGATATTCAGGCCGTCGGGCTCATCTCCGATGGGAATCACATCGGCACCCAGTTCGCGGAACACCTCCGGTCCCACCTGATAGGTGGCGCCATTGGCGCAATCGATGACCAGCCGCAGATCATCGAACCGCATTGTCCGGCTGACCCGACCCTTGCAGAACTCGATATACCGCCCGGGTGCGTCGGCCAGCCGGGCAACCTTGCCGAGCTCCGCGGACGGCACGGTCAGCAGCGGCTGTTCCAGTTCGCGCTCGATTGCCTCCTCGGTGGCATCGTCCAGCTTGTGGCCATGACCGGAAAAGAACTTGATGCCGTTGTCCTCATGCGGGTTGTGCGAGGCGCTGATCACCACGCCGGCGGCCGCATGAAAGGTGCTGGTCAGGTAGGCAATTGCCGGCGTCGGCATCGGACCCAGCAGCCGGATATCCGCACCAGCGGCGGACAGACCGGCCTCCAGGGCCGATTCGAACATATAGCCGGAGATCCGCGTATCCTTGCCGATCATCACCAGTGGCCGGCGCTCGCGTCCCAGTACGCGGCCCAGGGCCCAGCCAAGCTTGAGCATGAAATCCGCGGTAATCGGCGGTTCGCCGACCCTGCCGCGAATGCCATCCGTGCCGAAATAGTGTCGTGCCATTTCCTGTTGACCCCTTGCGTCAGCCGGCCGCCTTGCCGCCCAGCACCGCGGCGACGAAATCCATGGCTTCACGGGTCGCCGCCACATCGTGCACGCGGATGATGCGGGCACCGAGGGTCGCCGCCATCACCGCTGCCGCCACGCTGCCGTGCAGCCTCTCCTGCGGCGGCTTGTTGGTCGCCTGACCGACCATTCCCTTGCGCGACATGCCAACCAGCACCGGCAGCCCGGTGGCAACAAACTGATCCAGCTCGCGCAGCAGCTGGAAATTATGGGCCGAGCGCTTGCCAAAGCCGAAACCGGGGTCCAGAAGCAGGCGCCGCCTGGGAAGGCCGGCGGCCTCGCAGGCGGCAACGCGCTGCAGCAGGAAGTCGAGTATTTCCTGCGTGACATTCCGGTAGCGCGGATCCTCCTGCATGGTCCGCGGCGTGCCCAGCATATGCATCAGGCAAACCGGCAGACCGGTCTCCGCCGCTGCCTCCAGCGCGCCGTCCGCACGCAGGCCATTCACGTCGTTCAGCAATCCGACACCCACTTCGGCCGCCGCGCGCATCACCTCGGGTTTGCTGGTATCCACCGACACGGGCACCGGCAGGGCCGGGCACAGGGCCTCGAGCACCGGCATGATGCGACCGCGCTCCTCGTCGAGCG
Source organism: Methylonatrum kenyense (assembly GCF_023195885.1). Lineage (GTDB taxonomy): Bacteria > Pseudomonadota > Gammaproteobacteria > Nitrococcales > Aquisalimonadaceae > Methylonatrum > Methylonatrum kenyense. The sequence goes on along the minus strand of NZ_JALPKO010000004.1, from coordinate 25,454 downwards.
GCACCGGCTCGGAACCCGGCCGGGTGGATTCGCCACCGACGTCGATCAGATCCGCGCCCTCCTCGACCATGGCATGCGCCCGGTCCAGCGCGCGCGCGGGATCGATGAAGTGGCCACCGTCGGAAAACGAGTCCGGCGTCACGTTGAGAATGCCCATCACCCGCGGTGCCGCCAAATCCAGCCGATGCCGCCCGCACTCCAACACCGGCCCCTGCCTGTCCTGTCGTTCCATGCCTGCATCCGTTAAAAAACAGTGCCCGCGCGGCGGACCGTGCGGGCACTGGCGTCAAGGAAACACTGATCTATCGGGCGCAGACGCGGGAATAAATCAGCGTTTCCCTAGTGTTCGCCGGCCGGCGAACCGATGCCACCCTCGCCTTCCCGCCTGTCATCGGCAGGCCTGGCCTCGCGGTTATCACCGCTGCTGCCGGAGCTGCCCTGACCGTCGTTCCAGCCGCGTGGCGGCCCCACCGGACGACCCGCCATGATGTCGTCGATCTGGCTCTTGTCGATGGTCTCGTACTTCATCAGGGCATCGGCCATGGCATGCATTTTGTCCATGTTGTCCGTGATGATCTGCTTCGCCCGCGCATAGTTGTCGTCGATGATGCGACGGATCTCGTTCTCGATGGCATGGGCGGTCTCATCCGAGATCTGTTTCTGCTTGGCCATGGAATGGCCAAGAAACACCTCGCCCTCATCCTCGCTGTAGGCCAGCGGGCCCATCCGATCGGAAAGCCCCCACTTGGTCACCATGTTGCGGGCAATCTGCGTGGCCCGCTCGATGTCATTCGAGGCACCGGTGGTCACCTTGTCGTCGCCGTAGATCACTTCCTCCGCGATACGGCCACCGAACAGCGAGGTAATCATGCTGTTGAGTCGCTGCTTGGAGTAGCTGACCCGGTCCTCTTCCGGCAGGAACATGGTGACACCAAGGGCCCGCCCGCGCGGGATGATCGTGACCTTGTGCACCGGGTCGTGCTCCGGAGTGATCCGGCCGACGATCGCGTGACCGGACTCATGGTAGGCGGTCAGGCGCTTGTCATCCTCGTTCATCACCATGGAACGGCGCTCGGAGCCCATCATGATCTTGTCCTTGGCCCGCTCGAAGTCCTCCATATCCACTTCGCGCTTATTGCTGCGCGCCGCGAATAGGGCGGCCTCGTTGGCCAGGTTGGCCAGATCGGCACCCGAGAAACCGGGGCAGCCGCGGGCAAGAATGAACGGATCGACATCCCGGGCCAGCGGCAGCTTGCTCATGTGTACCTTGAGAATCTGTTCGCGGCCACGCACATCCGGCAGCGGCACCACCACCTGACGGTCGAAGCGGCCAGGGCGCAGCAGTGCCGGGTCCAGCACGTCGGGGCGGTTGGTGGCGGCGATCACGATGATGCCCTCGCTGCCCTCGAAGCCGTCCATTTCCACCAGCAGCTGGTTCAGGGTCTGCTCGCGCTCGTCGTGGCCGCCACCCAGGCCCGCGCCGCGCTGTCGGCCGACCGCGTCGATCTCGTCAATGAAGATGATGCAAGGCGCATGCTTCTTGGCCTGGGCGAACATGTCGCGCACACGCGAGGCGCCCACGCCGACAAACATCTCGACGAAGTCGGAACCCGAGATGCTGAAGAACGGCACCTTGGCCTCGCCGGCGATCGCTTTCGCCAGCAAGGTTTTGCCGGTACCCGGCGAGCCAACCATCAAGACGCCGCGGGGGATATGCCCACCAAGGCGCTGGAACTTGGTCGGGTCGCGCAGGAAATCGACCAGCTCGGAAACCTCTTCCTTGGCCTCCTCGACGCCGGCGACGTCGTTGAACGTGACCTTGACCTGTTCCTCCGTCATGAGCTTGGCCTTGCTCTTGCCGAAGGACATTGCACCGCGACCACCGCCGCCGCCCTGCATCTGGCGCATGAAATAGATCCAGACGGCAATCAGCAGCAGGAAGGGTGTCCAGGAGATCAGGATCTGCAGCAGCATGCTGCGGCCCTCGGCCTCCTCCGCATCAATGCTGACACTGTTATCCAGCAGGGTGCCGATCAGGGCACGGTTGTCCGTCTCCGGACTCATCGTGCGGAAGCTATTGCCACCGGTTGTGGTGCCGCGGATTTCCTGACCCTGCAGGGTCACCTCGCTCACATTGCCGCGTTCCACATCGGCAAGGAATTCGGAGTAGGTGATCTTGTCGGTCGTCGTCTGGCGATCCTGGAAATTACTGAAGACCGACATCAGCACAACGGCGATGATCACCCACAGAATCAGGTTCTTGGCCATATCATTCAAGGTGGTTCACCTCGGTCGTTGAAGCCATCGGCGCAAGCCACTCACGCGATAGCATTTGGAGTCACTGCAATGACCGCCGGGGTAACCTTCGACGGTACTACAGCCGCCGGCCCCGGGCCAGCAGGTAAATTTCGCGGCTGCGCCCCCGCGACGCCTCCGGCTTGCGTGAGACGACCCGGTCGAATTCGCTTCGCAGTGTTTTCAAGAACGGGTCAAAACCCTCGCCCTGAAAAGTCTTGACCAGAAAATCGCCGCCCGGTTTCAACACGTCGCGGGCGAAATCCAGCGCTAGTTCCACCAGGTACATGGCGCGCGGCTGGTCCACTGCCTTCATTCCCGAGATATTGGGGGCCATGTCCGAAAGCACAAGGTCCACCGGTCGACCGCCAAGCGCATCACGCAGCTGCTGCAGCGCCTCATCCTCGGTAAAATCCGCCTGCAGCACCGTGGTGTCGGCCAGCGCGTCCATGGGCAGAATGTCCAGCGCCACCACGCGGCCCGCGCTGCCCACCTTTTCGGCCGCAAACTGGCTCCAGCCGCCGGGGGCCGCCCCCAGGTCGACCACCACCATGCCTGGCCGCAGCAGGCGATCCTTGGCGTCGATCTCCTGAAGCTTGAACACCGCCCGCGAGCGGTATCCCTGGCGCTGCGCCTGCTTGACGAACGGATCGTTGAAATGTTCGCGCAGCCAGCGACCGCTACTCTTGCTGCGTGCCATCATCCGCCTCCCGTGCCAATTCCTGCCGCGCCCGCGCCAGCGCCCGGCGAATACGCCAGGCCAGCCAGCCGGCACCCAGCAGCGAACCGCCGAACAACGTCAGCAGTTCCAGCGGCCGGCTCAGCGGCGCGATCATGACGCCGAACCAGAGACACAGCAAGGCCAGCACCAGCACCCCCAAGTCCAGCTTCACCGCCGGCAGCAGGATCGTCTGAGTGGCGCCGCCGCCGCGTGCTACACTCCCGCGCCTGTGATTTCCGGAGTCTGATTGCTGCATCATGAAAAGCCTCAACGAAGACCAGAAACGGCACCTGCGCCGATTGGGCCATGCGCTGAAACCGGTAGTGCTAATGGGCGCCGGTGGCCTGAGCGATGGCGTGATGGCCGAAATCGACCAGGCACTGGACGATCACGAACTGATCAAGGTCAAACTGGTGGCCGACGACCGTACCGAGCGCCGCGAACTCGGTGAACGGATCAGCCGGGAACAGGACGCCGCCCTGGTCCAGGCCGTGGGCAACATCATCCTGCTGTTCCGCCGCTCCCGCATCGAAAAGAAGCGCCGCATCGCGCTGCCCTGAACAAACGCTGATCGGAGTTTTCATTCCTATCGGCGCCCGACAGCCGTGGGAAGGTGGCTGGAACGCGGCGCAGGAATGTCGGCCGCATGGACGCGGCCGTCAAGCCCCCATGGATGGGTTTACGGCGGTTCCGGAGCCGCGTTCCGGCCACCTTCCCGCGGCGCCTGCACGGCACCCCCGCAGTCACCTACCCCCGTTCAACGGCCAACGGCATAGCGACACCACATTCAGATGTACTTCACCGCCAGAATTTCGTACTCACGGGTGCCGCCCGGCGCATCCACCGAGGCGATGTCCCCTTCCTCGTGACCGATCAGGGCACGGGCGATCGGTGACTGCACCGAAATCAGGCCCTGCTTGATGTCCGCCTCATCCTCGCCAACGATGCGGTAGGTGAATTCCTCGCCGGAGTCCTCATCCACCAGATCCACCGTCGCACCGAACACCACCTTGCCGTTGGCGTTCAGCTTGGTCACGTCAATGATCTGGGCATTCGACAGCTTGCCCTCGATGTCCCTGATCCGGCCCTCGGCGAAGCTCTGCTGCTCCCGCGCCGCATGGTATTCGGCGTTTTCCTTAAGATCACCGTGGGCACGCGCCTCGGCAATGGCCTCGATGATGCGCGGCCGCTCTTCATACTTCAGTCGATTCAGTTCCTCGCGAAGCTTTTCGGCACCCCGCAGGGTCAGCGGCACCTTGCTGCTCATGCCGTGGCCTCCTTGTGCAATGTCTGCAGACGGTTCACGGTGGTTTCGTTCAGATAGTCCAGCGCCAGCACGATGGCACGCGCACCCGCCATCGTGGTGGTGTAACTCACCTTGTGATGCAGGGCCTCGCGGCGGATGGAATAGGAATCCGCGATCGCCTGCCGCCCTTCGGTGGTATTGATGATCAGGTCAACCTGCTCGTTCTTGATTGCGTCCACCACATGCGGACGCCCCTCCCGCACCTTGTTGATGGTTTCACAGGCGACGCCGGCAGCTTTCAGGGTATCGGCGGTGCCGTGGGTCGCAATCAAGTCGAAACCCCAGCCGGTCAATGCCCGGCCAATCTCCGGCAACAAGGATTTGTCCGCCTCGCGCACGCTGATGAAAACCCGGCCGCTGGTCGGCAGATTCACGCCGGCCCCGCGCTGCGCCTTGGCGTAAGCGGCACCAAAAGTATAGCCAACACCCATGACCTCACCGGTGGATTTCATCTCCGGACCCAGGATCGGATCAACGCCGGGGAATTTGATGAACGGGAACACCGCCTCCTTTACCGAATAGAAGGCCGGTATCACCTCGCGGGTGAGGCCCTGCTCGGCCAGGGTCTGGCCAACCATGCAGCGGGCGGCCACCTTGGCCAGCGGCACGCCGGTTGCCTTGGACACGAACGGCACCGTGCGGGAGGCCCGGGGATTGACCTCCAGGATGTAGATCTCCTCACCCTTGATCGCGAACTGGGTGTTCATCAGGCCGACCACGCCCAGTGCCCGCGCCAGTTGTCCCACCTGGTCACGCAGGCGATCCTGCATGGCCTGGGACAGGGTGTAGGGCGGCAGGGAGCAGGCCGAATCGCCGGAGTGCACGCCCGCCTGCTCGATGTGTTCCATGATGCCGCCGATCAGCACCTCGCTGCCGTCGCAGACCGCGTCGACATCGACTTCCACGGCATCGTCGAGAAAACGATCGAGCAACACCGGCGAATTGTGCGAGACCTTGACCGCCTCATTCATGTACTGGGTCAGTTCGCCTTCGCCATAGACAATTTCCATGGCCCGGCCACCGAGCACATAGGACGGACGCACCACCAGCGGATAGCCGATCTCGGCGGCAAGCTGCAGGGCCTGGTCGGCGGCCCGTGCCAGCCGGTTCGGCGGCTGCTGGATGCCCAGCCGCTCGATCAGCTGCTGAAAGCGCTCCCGATCCTCGGCCAGGTCAATCGAATCCGGCGTGGTGCCGATGATCGGCGCCTTTGCCGCCTCCAGGTCCCGCGCCAGCTTCAGCGGCGTCTGGCCGCCGTACTGGACGATGAGGCCCTCTGGCTGCTCGCGGTGAATGATCTCGAGTACGTCTTCCAGCGTCAGCGGCTCGAAATACAGCCGGTCGGAGGTGTCGTAGTCGGTGGACACGGTCTCCGGGTTGCAGTTGACCATGATGGTCTCGAAGCCGTCCTCGCGCAGGGCGAAGGCGGCGTGCACGCAGCAGTAGTCGAACTCGATGCCCTGGCCGATCCGGTTCGGGCCACCGCCGAGCACCATGATCTTGCGCCGCTGCGAGGGCTCTGCCTCGCACTCCTCCTCGTAGGTGGAGTACATGTAGGCGGTGCTGGAAGCAAACTCCGCGGCACAGGTGTCGACGCGCTTGTAGACCGGATGGATGCCGGCCTCCCAGCGCAGCGCCCGAATCGCATCTTCACTGCTGCCCAGAAGGCGGGCCAGGCGGGCATCGGAAAAACCGCGTCGCTTGAGCCCGCACAGCCGGTCGGCCGTCAGCCGGGCCAGGCCGCCGGCGCAGACCTCGGCTTCATGCGCCACCAGGTCGGCAATCTGCGCCAGGAACCAGGGATCCACGGCAGTGATGCGGTAGACCTCGTCGACCCCCAGTCCCGCGCGGAAGGCATCCGCCAGGTACAGCACACGCTCCGGTCGCGGCATCTTCAACCGGTCACGCAACTGATCCAGCAATTCGTCGGTATTCGCCAGCAACCGCTCGTCCAGCCCCTCGAGATCGGTCTCCATGCTGCGCAGGGCCTTCTGGAAGGACTCCTGGAAGGTGCGGCCGATGGCCATTGCCTCGCCCACAGACTTCATCTGCGTGGTCAGTACCGCCTCGGCGCGCGGGAATTTCTCGAAGGTGAAGCGCGGGATCTTGGTGACCACATAGTCGATGCTGGGTTCGAATGAGGCCGGCGTGGCGCCACCGGTAATCTCGTTGCGCAGTTCATCCAGCGTGTAGCCCACGGCCAGCTTGGCCGCGACCTTGGCGATCGGGAAGCCTGTCGCCTTGGAGGCCAGCGCCGAGGAACGAGACACCCGCGGATTCATCTCGATGATGATCATGCGGCCGTTGTCCGGGTTGATCGCGAACTGCACGTTCGAGCCGCCGGTCTCGACACCGATCTCGCGCAACACCGCCAGCGAGGCATTGCGCATGATCTGGTATTCCTTGTCGGTCAGCGTCTGCGCCGGCGCCACGGTAATGGAATCGCCGGTGTGCACGCCCATCGGGTCGAGGTTTTCGATGGAGCAGATGATAATGCAGTTGTCCGCCTTGTCGCGGACCACCTCCATCTCGTATTCCTTCCAGCCGAGTACCGATTCCTCGATCAACAGTTCGTTGGTCGGGCTCAGGTCCAGGCCGCGCTCGCAGATCTCGATGAATTCCTGCCGGTTGTAGGCAATGCCGCCACCGGAACCGCCCAGCGTGAATGACGGCCGGATGATGGTCGGGAAACCGATCCGGCTCTGCACGTCCAGCGCCTCGTCCATGGAATGCGCCAGTTCGGCGGTGGGCGTGTCCAGCCCAATGGCGTTCATTGCATGGCGGAAGCGTTCCCGGTCCTCGGCCTTGTCGATGGCATCCTTGGAGGCGCCGATCATTTCCACGCCGAACTTTTCCAGCACGCCATGCCGGTCCAGATCCAGCGCGCAGTTGAGCGCCGTCTGCCCGCCCATGGTTGGCAGCAGCGCATCCGGCCGTTCGGCCTCGATGATCCGCTCGACCACATCCCAGCTCACCGGCTCGATGTAGATCGCATCCGCGGTATCCGGATCGGTCATGATCGTGGCCGGATTGGAATTCACCAGAATGACGCGGTAACCCTCCTCACGAAGGGCCTTGCAGGCCTGCACGCCGGAGTAATCGAACTCGCAGGCCTGGCCGATCACGATCGGACCGGCGCCGAGGATCAGCACACTCTGGATGTCGGTACGCTTGGGCATGGTGTCTCGCTTTCTGCCAGAGGCGGATTCAGGCCTGATGCTGCTGCATCAATTCGATGAAGCGGGCAAACAACGGCCGCACATCGTGCGGCCCGGGGCTCGCCTCGGGATGACCCTGGAAACTGAAGGCCGGCCGGTCCGTGCGCTGGATGCCCTGCAGGGAGCCGTCGAACAATGAACGGTGCGTGGTCCGTAGTGTGGCCGGCAGGCTGTCCTCGTCGACCGCAAAACCGTGGTTCTGACTGGAAATCATGACCCGGCCGCTGTCGACATCGACCACCGGGTGATTGGCGCCATGGTGGCCGAACTTCATTTTCACGCTGCGCGCACCGCTGGCCAGCCCCAGCAGCTGATGGCCCAGGCAGATGCCGAAGGTGGGCAGTCCGGCGTCCACCACCTCGCGTATGGCAGCAATGGCGTAATCACAGGGCTCGGGATCGCCGGGGCCGTTGGACAGGAACACGCCGTCCGGACGCATTGCCAGCACCTCGGCGGCCGGTGTTTTCGCCGGCACCACGGTCACCCGGCAACCGTGATCCACCAGCATGCGCAGGATGTTGCGCTTGATACCGTAGTCCCAGGCGACGACATGCCAGCGCAGGGCCGCGGCATCGGTCTCGGCAGTGTCGGCGGTACCGTCAGCCAGGCTCCAGCTGCCCTGGCGCCATTCGTAGCTGGACTCGGTGGTGACGGTCTGCGCCAGATCCATACCCTTGAGGCCGGGGAAAGCACACGCGGCCGCAATCGCCTGTTCCGGATCCACCTCGCCGGCCATGATGCAGCCGCTCTGGGCACCCTGCTCGCGCAACAGCCGGGTCAGCCGCCGGGTGTCGACACCGGCAATGGCGACAATGCCGTGCTGTTGCAGATAGTCCGAGAGATCGCCTTCGCTGCGCCAGTTGCTGGCCCGCACCGGCAGGTCGCGAATGATCAGGCCACCGAACTGGACTCGATCGGCCTCCTGGTCGATGGCATTGACGCCGGTGTTGCCGATATGCGGATAGGTCAGGGTCACCAGTTGCCGACTGTAGGACGGATCGGTGGCAATCTCCTGGTAACCGGTCATCGCCGTGTTGAACACCACCTCGCCACTGGCGCTGCCGGCGCTGCCAATGGATTCGCCGCGGAACAGGGTTCCGTCTTCAAGCGCAAGAACAGCCGGTGCGTTCAACAGCTTCTCCTGAATGCGGGCGCACGAAATCCGGGGGCTTCGATGAAGTCCCCGTCAGTCATCCGTAGGCGTGAGCAGTGTCCCCAAAACCGCTGCGAAGTGTACTCCAAGGCAGGCCTCGGGGAAACCGGGTCAACTCGCCGCGCGGCGGACATCCACGACATTGCGCAGCCCCGCAATACGCTCCATCAGGCGGCTCATCTGCTCGACATCGTTGATCTCGACAGTCAGGGTCATGCGTGCCATGTGATCGTCCCGCCCGGTACTGGTATTGACGCCCACCACGTTCAGCTTTTCGTTGGTCAGGATCGCGGTAATGTCACGCAACAGTCCCTGCCGGTCATAGGCGTCCACCTGGATATCCACCGGATACTTCTTCTCCGAGCCGGCTCGCCAGCTCACCTCCACCAGGCGGTGGCTATCGGTTTCCAGTGCCTTGCGCAGATTCGGGCAATCCTGGCGATGGATGGTCACCCCCTGGCCCCGGGTAATGAAACCGATCACCGGATCACCGGGTGCCGGCTGGCAACAACGGCCCAGGCGCGTCAGCACATTGCCGACACCGTAGATCGAAACGTCGCCGGAGCCATCCGAGGTGGCCTGGCGCTCCAGTGACCGGGGCTGCTCCTCGTCCCGTGGCAACACCTGATCGCGCAGCAGGCCGGCGATCTGGCCACCAGTGATGTCGCCGCGGCCAAGCGCTGCCAGAAACTCTTCGGTCTGCGGGAACCGGGTGCGTTGCGCCAGCTTCTCCAGATTGATGTCGCGCAAGCCCAGGCGATGCAGTTCCCGATCCAGTTCCTGGCGGCCGGCTGCAACGTTTTTTTCGTGATCCTGTTGTCGGAACCAGGTCCGGATACGGGATCGCGCGCGGCTGGTGGTGACGTACCCACGCGCCGGGTTCAGCCAGTCGCGTCCGGGCACCGAGTTGCGCGCGGTCAGGATCTCCACCTGATCACCGTTTTTCAGGGTCGTGGTCAGCGGCACCATCCGGCCGTTGACCTTGGCGCCACGGCAGCGATGCCCGACATCGCTGTGTACGTAATAGGCGAAATCCAGCGGCGTCGCGCCGCGGGGCAGGTCCATGACATCGCCGCGGGGGCTGATCACGTAAACCCGGTCCTCGAACACCTCGGCCTTGAAGCGGTCGATGAAGTCCTCCGGCGCCGACTCGTCGCGGCCGGACTCCAGCAACTGCCGCAACCAGGTGATGCGCTGCTCGAAACGCGCATCGCGGGCACCGCCCTCCTTGTACCGCCAGTGCGCAGCCACACCCAGCTCGGACTGTTCATGCATCTCGTGGGTGCGGATCTGCACCTCGACGGTCTTGCCCTCGGGGCCGATCACCGCCGTGTGCAATGACTGGTAGTCGTTTTCCTTGGGCGTGGCGATGTAGTCGTCGAATTCCTTCGGGATGTGCTTCCAGAGGCTGTGCACCACGCCCAGGGTCGCGTAACAGGCGGCAACGTCCTGCACCAGGACGCGCAGGGCACGCAGGTCGAACAGCTCATGGAAGCCCAGCCCCTTGCGCTGCATTTTCTTCCAGATGCTGTAGATATGCTTGGGCCGGCCATGCACCTCCGCATCGATGCCGGCGCTTTCCAGCGCCGCCTTCAACTCGCCGGTGATTGTCTGGATGTAACGCTCACGGTCCTGGCGCTTCTCGCGCAGCAGGCGGGCAACCCGCTTGTAGGTCTCCGGCTCCCGGTAACGAAAGCTCAGATCCTCCATCTCCCACTTCACCTGCCAGATACCCAGGCGATTGGCCAGCGGCGCGTAAATGTCGGCCGCCTCGCGCGCTACCCGCTGCCGTACCGGCTCGGGCAGGGTTTTCAGCGTACGCAGGTCATGCAGCCGTTCGGCCAGCTTGATGAACACCACTCGGATGTCCTGGGCCATGGCCAGCAACAGCTTGCGCAGGGCCTCGGACTGCCCCTCGCGGTCGTTGCCCGGCGATTCATGCAACTCGCTGATCAGGTCCATCCGCGAGACACCGTCGATCATTACCAGGGCCTCGGCATCGCAGCGTTCCCGCTGGGCATGCCAGACCCTTGGGCTGACCGTTGGCGCATCGTGCAGCAGGCCGGCAACCAGGGTATGCACGTCAAGCTTGAGGCCGGCCAGGATCGTGGCCACCGATACGGCATGCTCGAAATAGCTCTCACCGGATGCCCGACAGGTCGTGCCGTAACTGACCTGGGCCAGTTCCCAGGCCACGGTCACCGGGCGGCGCTCATCCGCCGACGCCTGCGGCAGGATCATCTCCATCCAGCGATCCAGAGTCAGTTCACCGCTGGCGAACAATTCACTGAGGTCATCGGTGACGCTAACCATGCTGCTCCTGATACATACGGCGCCAGACCATTCCACCGGATGAGCGGAACCGGTCACGGCTCAGGCGTGCGAATAAATCAGTGTTTCCCTAGCGGCCGGCATTCTACGCCGCCCGGTCGAAAGAAAAACACTATTGCTGTACAAAAAAACACTGTCTATAGTGACAGTCATCGCGCTTCAGCATTCCTCCGATGGAGACCAGCCATGCAATCGCTGACGACACGCCAGCAGGAAATTCTGGACCTGATTCGGCGTTTCATCACCGAAACCGGCTACCCCCCGACCCGCGCCGATATCAACCGGGCACTGGGGTTTCGCTCACCCAATGCGGCGGAAAGCCACCTGCGTGCCCTGGAGCGCAAGGGCGCATTGCAACTCACGCCGGGCTCCTCCCGCGGCATACGCCTGCTGGACGAGGAACCGGTGACAGAATCCCACCAGGGTCTTCCCATTATCGGTCAGGTCGCGGCCGGTAGCCCGATACTGGCCGAGGAACACGTGCGCGGACATTGTCATGCCGCCGCCGACATGTTCTCGCCCCGGGCTGACTACCTGCTGGCGGTACGCGGCATGAGCATGCGGGACGCCGGCATCCTCGATGGCGACCTGCTGGCAGTGCACCGCACCCGCGAGGCCCGCAACGGCCAGATCGTGGTCGCCCGACTGCAGGACGAGGTCACCGTGAAGCGCTTCCGCCGCGATGGGCACCGGGTCTGGCTGCAGGCGGAGAACCCGGAGTTCCGGACCCTGGAACTGGATCTGCGCCGGGACCCGCTCGACATCGAGGGACTGGGCGTCGGCCTGATCCGCAACGGCACACCGTTGTAATCGTTTCCCGCAGACCAGAACAACACGACGAGGTCGCCATGACTGATGCCCTGCACGAGCTGCTACGCGAACCCCATATCTGGCGCGCCACCTCGGCACCCGCCGGCACTGCGGCCACCGCCACCGGCTTTGCCGAGCTGGATACCCGGCTGCCTGGTGGCGGTTGGCCCCGGGCGGCACTGACCGAGGTGATCCATGCACAACAGGGCATTGGCGAACTGCAGTTGCTGATGCCGGCGCTGGCCCGTCTGAGCCGGAACAACCGCTGGATTGCACTGATTGCGCCGCCGCATATCCCCTATGCGCCGGCACTGGCGGCACGCGGCATTGATTTGTCCCGGGTCCTGCTGGTCCGCCCGCAGCGCCATGTCGACATCCTGTGGGCCGTGGAACAGGCCTTGCGGGCAGGCACCTGCGCCGCGGTGATCTGCTGGCCCGGCCAGGCGGATGCGAGCGCCCTGCGCCGACTGCAACTGGCGGCCGAAACCGGTGACTGCATGGGCTTTTTGTTCCGCAGCGAGGCCGATGCGGCGCAACCCTCCCCGGCCACCCTGCGGGTCCGGCTGCGACGCGAGACGGATGGCGGGAACCAGCTGGACCTGATCAAGTGCCGCGGCAGCGTGGGCCCACAATCGCTGCAACTTGACCTGGGCACTCCCCGGGTGCGGGCCCTGCCGGTATCCCGCACAGCGTCTGCTGTTCGCCGGCGGGGGCCGGCGCCGGAGGCGACACCAGCCCGCAAGGCGATCGTCCGGCCACTGTATCCGCAACCCCGCGGCACGCACAGCCGTGTACCGCAGTTGCAATTGCCGCTGGATGGCGAACGGCAGTTGGACCATATGCACTGACTGGCTGCCGGCGTGTTGTCATGGCCCTGCTCTGGCAGGCACTGCGCTTTCCCGAGCTGCCGCTGGACGTGTTCCGCCGCGGCTGTGCCGACGAGCCCCTGATGGCGGTAATCGACGGACAGCGCCTGCTCGCCGTCAGTCGCACGGCCGCCGCCGAAGGCGTATGCCCCGGCATGCGCCCGGCCCAGGCACGCAGCCTGTGCCCGGAGCTGCAACTGGTGCAACGCAAACCGCATCTGGAACAGGACAGTCTGCGCCGGCTGGCCGACGGTCTGTTGCAGTTCAGCGGCTGGGTCAGCCGTCAACCGCCCCTGGAACTGGTGCTGGAGATCGGCGGCAGCTTGCGACTGTTCGGTGGCATGACCGGCCTGCAGCAGCAGCTGAATGCGCATTTGCAGCAACTTGGGCTGCACTGGCAAACCGCAGTCGCACCCACCGCCGCCGCGGCCGGTCTGTTCTGCCGGGCCGGGGGCGGCACCCTGCTGACACAACGTGCCGCACTGGCAGAACAACTGGCCGCATTGCCCATCCAGGTACTGGAACTCACGCCCGAGCAGACCAGGGCATTGAGCGGACTGGGGCTGCAAACCCTGGGTGACTGCCTGCGACTGCCGTCTGCGGAACTGGGCCGACGGCTGGGCGGAACACTGAGTGAGCAACTGCAACGCGCCCTGGGCGAACGGCCGGACCCGCGCCCGAGTCACCGCCCACGACCGGTTTTTCACGGCGAACTGGCCCTGCCGGCAGCCGCGCATGACAGCACCGCCGTGCTCTTCGCCCTGCAACGTCTGCTGCAGGATCTGCGGGCATTGCTGATCAGCCTGCAGGCCGGCGTGCAGCGGGTGCACCTGCAATTGCAGCACGAAGATCATGCCGCAACCCTGCTGCTGCTTGGTCTGCAGGACCCGAGTCGTGATGTTGAACGCCTGCTTGCCGTGGCAAACGAGCGGCTGCAGCGCACGCCGCTAAAGGCCCCGGTGACCGGCCTGATCCTGGAGGCCCGGCATCTGCTGCCACTGGCCGCACGGCCCGCCGATTTGCTGCAGCAGGGACAAGCCGCCCGGATGTCGTGGCAGCAGTTGACCGAACGTCTGGGTGCGCGCCTGGGCGACACCGCTATCAGTGGTCTCGGCACGGCTCCGGATCACCGCCCCGAACGGGCCTGGCACATGCCGGCACCCGCCGGCGACAGACAGCAGACCGCCAGCCCGCACAGACCACTCTGGCTGTTGCCCGAGCCGAAACCACTGGCATGCCGCGACGGCCTGCCCGAACACCGTGGCCGGCTGCAGCTCTGCCAGGGACCGGAGCGCATCGAAGGAGGCTGGTGGGACGGCCAGGACATCAGCCGCGACTATTATCAGGCACAGGCTGCGGACGGCAGCCGGCTATGGGTCTTCCGGGATCGGCGACACCCCGGGCGCTGGTTTCTGCATGGCTACTTCGGCTGAAACAGGCGGGAACCGACCAGTGTCCGCCGATCGGCGGACACTGGTCGGTTCCCGCCTAGGGAAACGCTGATTTATTCCCGCATCTGCGCCCGAGACCGGTTTTGGGCATCTGGCAAGGCGCGGTGCCGGTTCGGTAGCCGTAGCTACCGGGCCGGTAGCGCAACACAGCCAGGGGCCAAAACCGGCCCGACCAGAGGCAAGCATGCACCGTCGCACGCTGCCGCGCTCGTGTGCCGTTCTTGCGGCTGGCCAGGAGCAGGTCACCTTGGGTAGTGGTGCTACCCGGGGTGGCCTGCGACACCGCCAGGCGGAAGAACGGCCCGAGCCCCGCGGGTGACCGCCGGATTCACTGCCCTGCGGCGTTGCGGCGCTGGACGAGGGAATCACCCTCACGCGGCGCACCGCGCCTTGCCTCGGAGAAAAATGCGGACTCCAACGCAGGCGTGCGAATAAATCAGTGTTTCCCTAAGCCTTCAGTCGCTGCGCTCGGTGACTTCCAGCAGATGATAGCCAAACTGGGTCTTCACCGGACCCTGGACCTGGTTCAGCGGCGCCGAGAACACAACCTCGTCGAATTCCCGCACCATCTGACCCGGGCCAAAGCTTCCCAGATCACCGCCAGCGCGCCCCGAGGGGCAACTGGAATATTCCTGCGCCAGGGTGGAGAACCCTTCGCCATTCTGGATACGGGTCTTCAGTTCCTGACACAGGGCCTCATCAGCCACCAGAATGTGTCGTGCGCTTGCCTTCGCCATGTCATGCCCTCGCTGCTGTGTGCATCAGTGTTTCCTAAAGCGCGCCAGTCTAACTGGAGCTTTCGACAAAGCGGAACCCGGGAACCACTTGCTCAGGCCTCGGCGCCCATCTCGCGTGCGCGCCGACCGGTGGCAGCCTCATCACGAACGCCGCGGGTGCGCGAGCCGGTTTCCGGCCAGCCCTGGGCGTGATCGAGGATCAGGTTGGTCAGCATGTCGAGATGATCGCCCCGCGCATTCAGCGCCGGGATGTAGCGTAGCTCCTTGCCGCCGGATTCCTCGAAGTATTCGGCATTCTCGCCCTCGATTTCCTCGATTGTCTCCAGGCAGTCTGCCGAAAAACCCGGGCAGATCACGTCCAAGGTCTTCAGCCCCTGCTTGCCCAGCGCCATCACCGTCTCGTCGGTGTAGGGCTGCAGCCAGACCTCACGGCCGAAACGCGACTGGAATGACACCTGCCAACTGTCGGCGGAAAGCTCCAGCTTTTCAGCCACCAGCCGCGCCGTTTTGTGGCACTGGCAGTGGTACGGGTCACCATTCAACAGGTAGCGGCGTGGTGTGCCGTGAAACGAGAACAGCAGCTTTTCACCGCGGCCGCGCTGCTCCCAATGCTCGCGAATCGAGTTGGCCAGCGCCGCAATATAGGCCTCGTCGTCCGCATACTGGTTGATGATCCGCAACTCCGGCACCCAGCGCCAACCCTTCATGGTGTCCGCCAGGGCGTCGAAGGTCGATGCCGTGGTCGAACCGGAATATTGCGGGTACAGCGGCAGCATAATCAGCCGCTCGGCGCCCTGGTCGCGCAGCGACTCCAGTGCCGAGGCGATCGACGGATTGCCGTAGCGCATACCCAGCTCGACGGCAATCGGCCCACTGACCCGCTTTGCTAGCCGTTCCGCAATGCCGCGCGTCTGTGCCCTGGCAATCTGCAGCAACGGCGAGCCGTCCTCGGTCCAGACTTCCTGATACGCCTTGGCGGACTTCGCCGGCCGCGTGCGCAACACGATACCGTGCAGGATGATCCGCCACAGGATCCGCGGCACCTCGATCACCCGAGGGTCGCTGAGAAACTCACCCAGATAGCGACGCAAGGCCTTCGGCGTGGGCGCGTCCGGCGTCCCCAGGTTGGCAATCAGCACGCCAAGCCGGGGCGTATCCTCATGCGTGAATCCTTGCTTTGCGGAATACCGCATAGTACCGAGACTCCTTTCAATGATGGGATGGCGTGGGCGATGCCCTTCCCGAGACAGCATCTGCCGAATCGGGTTCCGGTCGTCAACCGATACGCCAGTCGGCCCGGCGGCGGGCTGATTATGCCGCCGCAGCATATCCATACAATTACATATTCCTTTTTCCTGCCGAGTTAATCCGTATCCTTGCCTGTCTCAGAGAAGCCATCAGCGATACCCGGAACGATGCAAAGCACGCTGCAGACGGTAACCGAAGAAGCCGAGCCGGTGACCAATTCCGCCGGACTCACCGCGGAGGCCATAGCCGACCTCAACGCGGAATATGCGCCACTGGACTTCGAGGCGCGCATCCGGCGCGTGTACCAGGACTTTGACCCCGACAAGGTGCTGGTGACCTCGTCGTTCGCGGCGACATCGGCCTACTTCCTGCACATCATTTCGCGGATTCGGCCGGAACAGGTGATCCACTTCATCAATACCGGATTTCATTTCCGCGAGACCCTGGAATACCGGGATTATCTGGCGAAACTGTTCGGCCTGACCGTCGAGGATATCCGTCCGGATTCGCACCATTTCCGCTTCGCCAAGGGGCAGAAGCTCTACGAGTCCGACCCGGATCTGTGCTGCTCGGTAAACAAGGTGCAACCGCTGGAAGAGGTCAAGGGCGACTACCACGTCTGGACCTCTAGCCTGATGCGCTGGCAGACCGACCACCGGGCCGAACTGGACGTTTTCGAGGAGCGACGCGGCATCATCAAGTTCAACCCGATGATCGACGTGACCCGCGAGGAACGGGACGCCTACATCCGCGAACACGACCTGCCGTTCCACCCGCTGGTGTCCGAGGGCTATCACTCCATCGGATGCTCGCACTGCACCGTCAAGGGCGAGGGACGTAGCGGCCGCTGGCAGGGCAAGCCGAAGACGGAGTGCGGCCTGCACCTTTAGGGAACCGCTGAATTATTCCCGCGCCTGCGCCCGAGACCGGTTGTGGTCATCTGGTCAGCGTTTCCCTAGGCGGACCGTGTCGCCGCTCCGCTCATTGCCGTCAATGGGCGGAATCGTCCTCGCCGGATCGGGTTTCGCGATTGGCGGCACTCCCCTCATCCAGCCGGTGGATGGCCGCCTGGCCCTCCCGCGCCATGGCGTCCATGCGCTGGATCTGCTGCGCCAACACCGGCAGTGCCTCCTCCCGGTAACGTGACACATCCTCGATCGCATCCAGCACCTGGCGGAACGACTGCTCCAGTTGTTCCATGTCCAGCGTGGCGCTGCCGGCACGATTCTGGATCTCCGCACCCTGCTGTTTCAGCGCCGTGGCAGTGCCGGAAATCAGATCCGACGTGGTCCTGTTGACCGCGTCCACCCGCTCCAGCACCAGGCGCTGGTTGGCCAGCGCCAGCGCAACCGTAACGGCGACATTCAACGCCGACGTGGTGACATTGATGGCGCGCTCGACGCCGCGGACAAGTTCCCGGTTATTGCGAATCAGGACTTCCAGCGCGAGCACACCCTGCTGGGTCACTGCCAGTTGTTGCTGCAGATCGGTAATCCGCTGCCGCAAGGGAAACAGCAATTCCTCGCGAATGAACCGCCGCTGGTCCGGCGCAACGGCTTCGTCATCGGATGCCTCGACCAGCTGGCCATCGATCAGCCGCCCCAGGCGGATCTGTTCCTCCAGGTCGGAGCCGATGCTGCGAAACGCCTGCTGATCATCGGCCAGCGTCAGATTATCCCGTTGCAGCCGTTCCGCACCCGATTCCAGGTCCCGGATCACCGCATCCAGCGCGTCCTGGGCGGTTTCGAAACGCCGGAAATAGCGCTGCAAGGGACTGGGGACACCCGGAATCCGCGCCAGCAGACGTGCCAGCGGTCCGCCCTGCGGCGCCTGCCGCGCGGGATCCAGGCGCGTCATCTGCTGGCGCAAGGTGTTCAGCCCATCCGACACCGGTCCCTGATCACTGCCCTGGCCGGCCAGCTGGCGTATCGGTGCGCGCAACATGTCGCTGCGGTAGGCTGCCTGCCGCTGGACCTCGATGCCCATGCCGTCGATTCGCTGCCGGGCCCCGGCATGGGTATCGACACCACGGAGGATTTCGTCAACGAAGGCCCGTGCCCGCGCCTCCAGCTCGGGGTCGGAAATCGTCTCGTCGCCTGCCGCCGGGGCATCGGCGGCATCCGGCACCTCCAGCGCCAGTGGCCGATTGTCCGGGGGTGACTGGTTCCGATCCTTGCTCATGATCACTGTCCCTCTGCACGCCGGGCGGAATGCGTGTAGTCATCGGTGCGGTCCAGAAACCGCTGTAATTCGAGCAAGGCCTGCTCGGTGGATACCGCATGCCGCGGTTTCGAGGTATCAAGGCGAGCCAAGGCGATGGCGAGTTCATCGAGAGCGGTCAACGCGGTTTCGTTCTGCGAGGCCATTCGATCAAGCCGCGCCCGGGTTTCCGCAATCAACTGCAGCCGGCGCTGCAGGGCTGCAATCTCGGTCTGATCGACATCCTCGGCAGCATCCAGCCGGCGCCGGGCATAGGCCTCATCGAGGCTGGCAAGCCCCTCGGCCTGGGCCGCAATCGCCTGCAGCCGCTCGGTGGCCGCGGCCACCACTTCCCGAACCACCGCATGGCCACGCTGCGCGGCCAGCTCACCCTCGCCAAACCGGCGATCCAGCAAGCCTTGCAGCCGCCGGTAACGACTGTAGAGCCGGTCCGCCTGGCCGGCGTGCTGCCGGCATTCCGCCGCCAGCAGGACACCCTTGGCACGACACAGCGCCTTGACCAGATCATCCGCATCGGCCGGTGGCGCATCCGGATTCAGGCGCGCGACACCACGTTCCGATTCGGCACGGTCGGCCGCTGCCGCGGCAGCCTGCCGACGGCGTTCGGCACGGCGCGCCCGCCAGCGGTGCCACCAGCGCTCCACCGGCAAGGCCACCGCTACCGCCGCGAGGCCGGCAAGCCAACCGCCCAGGGTCGGCCCGAAACCGCCCCAAAGCGAAGTCAGCCAGAGCAGGAACGCGGCGCCCGGCAACAGCAACCAGTAGCGCAGCACCACTTGCCAGCGCGAGGGCTCCAGGGTCGGCACGGCAAGCCGGGGGTTCAGCAGCCCGATGATGAACCACGGGATGCAGGACAGGAACAGTCCATAGGAAAACCCCTGCAGAAAATTCAGCATCGCGTCACGCCCACACAACCCGTGTTTAGGGAAACGCTGATCTATTCGCGCGTCTGCGCCCGAATAGATCAGCGTTTCCTTAGCTACTGTCCGACACGATACGATAAATCATCAATCGGTCACGCGTTGCAGCACGATGACGATCCGCATTCTCCTTGCCCTGCTGACGTCAGGCCTGCTGCTGCAGGTATCACTGGCCATGGCCACCACGGTCTATATCTGGACCGATGACCGCGGCAACCGGCATTACAGCGACGAGCGACCACCAGACGGTGTATCGTTCCGCACGCTGGAGGTCCCGGGATCGGCTGTCAGCCGCAGCGCTGCGCCCTCGGAACGCGTCCGCGAAATCCGTTGCCGCGATTTCCAGGGAGCGCTGGAACAACTGCTGGAACTGGACGACATCGATGGCAACGAGCAGGACTGGCGCGCCGCCAAGCAGGTAGCGCGTGACGGAATCAGCGAATGGTGCAGGAGCTAATCAGGACCGGATCGTATGAAGAAGCGAACCTACATGGGTATTCACCACGATCAGCATGGCGGCATGACCATGCTCGGCCAGATCATCAAGGATGCCTGGATCTTTGAATTGATTCCGGAGACCGAGACCGGCGAAGGCTGGGATCTCGATCGGCTGAATGCGCTGCAGGACCAGGTCCACGAACAATGGCGAAGCTACGGGTTTCGTGTCGGCAACCTGCCCGAGCCGATCCGGGAGCGCCATGAACGGATTCATCGGCAAGCCATCGAACGAGCCAGGGCTGCAGGCTGGGACCCCAGCCTCGGCGACGACGACTGACAACCGCACTCCGCATCCCGCAGCATACGTGCAACAGGACAAACACTGGATCACTGGAGTGATTGAACGATGGAACTGATCATCATACTGGTCGTCCTGATCGGACTGGGCGCCTTCGTGGCCATGCTCTACAACCGGTTGGTGCGGCTGCGCAATGCCTACAAAAACGCCTTTGCCCAGATCGACGTACAGCTCAAGCGGCGGCATGACCTGATTCCCAACCTGGTGGAATCCGTCCGCGGCTACATGACCCACGAGCGTGAGACGCTTACCGCGGTGATCGAGGCCCGGAACCAGGCGGAAAGCGCCCGCCAGCAGGCCAGCGGCCAGGCCGGCGAAGCCGGTGCGATGGCTGAGCTGGCGCGCGCCGAGGGCAGTCTTGGCGGCGTGTTGGGCCGGTTGTTCGCGCTCTCCGAGGCGTATCCGGATCTGAAGGCCAGTGAAAACTTCCAGAGCCTGCAGGAAGAGCTGACCGCCACCGAGAACCGGGTCGCCTATGCCCGGCAGGCCTACAATGACGGCGCCATGACCTACAACAACGCGGTGCAGACGGTGCCCTCCAACATTATCGCCGGCATGTTCGGCTTCCAGCCGGCCACCATGCTCGAGTTCGAGGATCGCGAAGCGATCCAGCAGGCACCGCAGGTCAGCTTCTGACCGCCATGAGTCGACCGGCCAGCTTCAATTTCGCGGAGCATCAGCGACGCGCCCGGCGGCAGACCATGCTGCTGGTGGCCGCCTTCCTGGCGATCACGGTCCTGATCGCTGCGGCAATCGGGGTCCTCGCCGGCGTGATGCTTGCCGCCGAGACCGGTGCGGCCGGGCCACAGCAGCAGACCCCGGCACCCGCCACCGATTCGACCTCGGCCGCCGGCATGCTGCAGGCCATGGATCTGGAGATTGCGATCATTGCCGGGCTTGCGGTGTTCGGCGTCATCCTGCTCGCCGCCGGCATCCGCAGCATGATGCTGGGGGCGGATGGCGCCAATGTGGCGCGTTCCCTGGGCGGCAAGGAGGTCACCCGGGACAGCAGCAACCCCAGCCATCGGCGTTATTTCAACGTGGTCGAGGAGATGGCCATCGCCGCCAATCTGCCGATGCCGCGGGTGTTCGTGATCAAGCATGAACAGGGCATCAATGCCTTCGCCGCCGGCCTGCGTCCGGAGACGGCCGCCATCGGCATGACCCACGGCGCCCTGGCCTCGCTGGACCGGGATGAACTGACCGGTGTGGTGGCGCACGAATTCGCCCACATCGCCAATGGCGACATGCGACTGAACCTGCGCATGATGGCAATGATCTTCGGCCTCGTGGCGCTGTACGTGGCCGGCCGCATGGCCATGCGGGCGACGATGCTGCGCGGCAACCGCGACCAGCGTGAGGCGATGGCGGGCATAGCGATCGGCCTGGCCCTGATCGTCCTCGGCGGCCTGGGCGTTTTCGCGGGCCGTCTGCTCCAGGCCGGGGTCTCGCGGAGGCGGGAATACCTTGCGGATGCCACCGGCGCCCAGTTCACCCGCAATCCGGAAGCCCTGGCGCGTGCCCTGAAGAAGATTGGCGCGCTCCAGCGCGGCGAGCGTCTCGGCAATCCGCATGGCGAGGAGGTGCGCCACATGCTGTTCGCCGACGGCATCTCCCTGAAGGCCGCCGGCCTGACAGCGACGCACCCGCCACTGGTGCGCCGGATCCAGGCCCTGGATCCGGCCTTCGACCCGGAAACGGACCCGGTCTGGCGCATGTCACGGCGCGACATGATGAAACAGGCCCGCGCAGGATTGTCCGGCTAGCCGCCAACCCGGAGCAGACCATAGATACCGAGGCTCCGAGCCTGAGGACGGGAGACACCGTGACGGGACCGCCGTAAACGCATCCATGCGGGCTTGACGGCCGCATCCCTGCGGCCGACATCCCGCAACGACGTCTCCCGCCCCAGGCATGCGTGTGGTGGCATCTGCGATCGCATTAACGCCTTAGGCTCGGTCCACCGCCAGGTCGGGGTGACAGGCATTACACGGAGGAACGTCGGCCGCATGGACGCGGCCGTCGAGCGCCCAGGGAAGGGTTTACAGCGTTTCCGTAGTGGAATTCCTGTCGCCCCGACCGGATCAGCGACAAGGAACTCGTGGCAAGGCTCGTAGTCGAGACCACCACATGATTAGCCGACACCGGAGGTTGCCGATGTTACGCACGCTGATTTTTGCCCTGCTGCTGAGCCTGCCGCTGCTGGTCCAGGCCGAGGTCGACGCCGAAACGAAGCTGGCCACGGTCGAGGACGCATTGGACGACCGTGAGGTACTGGCGCGCCTGACGCCGCTGGAAGCGCAGGAAGTGCGCACTCTGCATATGCAGGCCGAGCAGCACTTGGCAAGCGACAACGTTAGTGATGCCGAACGGGATCTGGACCGCGCGCTGGAAACACTCGGCAAGGACTGACCGCGGATGCCGCTTGCGCTATGCTCCGGACTTTCCCGTGTCTGGAGCCCATGACCATGTCAGTACGTTTTCCGCTCGCCCTGCTGCTGGCCGGCAGCCTGGCCACCGTGGCCGCCTGTACCGGAGACAACGCCACCGCTGACGGCGACGTCAGCCTGACGTCGGATGAGGACCGGGCCCTATACAGCCTGGGCCAGATCCTTGGCCGGCAGCTGGCCGAGCTGGAACTCAGCGATTCGGAAATGGAGTATGTGCTGGCCGGGGCCCGTGACCAGGTACGGGGCGCCGAACCGCAGGTGGATGCGGATACCCAGCAGCAGTTGATCAGTGCCTTCGTTCAGGAGCGCCAGGCCGCGACCAGCGCCGAAAACGCCGACCAGCATGCGGAACAACAGGCCTACATCGAAGCGTATATCGCCGATGGCGGCGAAGTCACCGACAGCGGTCTTGCCTATCGCATTCTCGAGGAAGGGGAAGGTGACAAGCCGGGCTCAAGAGACACCGTCGAGGTGCACTACGAGGGGCGCCTGACCAACGGCGACGTGTTCGACTCCTCCCACCAGCGTGGCGAAACGGCCACCTTCCCGTTGAACCGGGTCATTGCCGGCTGGACAGAAGGTCTGCAGCTGATTGCCCCGGGAGGCCGCATCGAACTGGTGATCCCTGCCGAGCTTGGCTACGGCGAGCGCGGTTCGCCGCCGACCATTCCCGGCGGCGCCACGCTGATCTTCGAAGTCGAACTGATCGACGTGAAGTAATGCTGGGCAGGCGCCCGCTCAGTGGCGACTGCTGCAGGCGAGGGCGAACAGGATGCCGACGGCGACGGCGAACACCAGCAGATAGGGTGCCCAGCCGGGCAATGTCAGGCCCCAGAGGGTAATGGTGTTCATGCCGCACCGCCGGCCGGTGGCCGCGACGGCCTTACCACGGCAGCCGTTCGCCGTTGGTGTGCCAGAAGCCGCCGGAACTCTCCATGGTCAACTCGTCCATCCGCGCGATCAGGCCCGCCGCCGACTCGGGCGGATCTATCATGCCGCGCCCCTCGGTCATGTCGGTGCGAACAAAGCCCGGGTGCAGAACGGCGACGGCGATACCGCGGTCCCGCAGATCATGCGCCAGTGAGGCGCCGGCCATGTTCACGGCGACCTTGGACATCCGGTAGCCGTAACTTCCACCCGAGGTGTTGTCGGCAATCGAGCCCATGCGGCTGGTGACGATACCGACCTTGGCACCGTCAGGCATCAGGTCCGCCAGCGCCTGCGTCATCAGCAGGGGGCCCAGCGCATTGACATCGTACTGCTCGCGCATGGCCTCCAGCGCCTGATCGTCGATTGCGCCGAACTGCTGCAGCCGCATGATGCCTGCCACATTCAGCAGCATGTCCACCTTCTGTCCATCAAGCCGCCGGCGCAGCCCGCGGATGGAGCCGGGATCGGCGACGTCCAGCCCGTCCTCGATCCGCGCACCGGTGGCTTCGAGTTCGGTGCTGCGCCGACGACAGCAGGCAATCACCTCATCACCTCTCGCCTGCAGTTGGCGCACCAGTTCCAGTCCGATGCCGCGGTTTGCGCCGGTAATCACGATGCGTTGCATGAATCGCCTCCCCTGCTGATGACTTGTAAGGCGGCAGCCGCAGCCGTTTTCTGGTCACAAACCAGGACGCGGACTTGTGACGCAAAGGGCTTGAATGCCGCCCCGGAGTATGAAGTAATCGGTGCAGACAAAAAACGGCCGGATGGCTGCACTGCCAAACCGGTCCTGAACGGAATTCTGCCATGTCGAGACCGGTCCGATTCTGCCTCGCCAGCGCACTCGCGCTGCTCCTTTTCTTCAGCAGCACGCCTCACGCCGCGAATGCCGGCGACCGCGGGCCGAACCTGGCGTCGGTGAACGCGGCGGTCGGCCCGTTGAATGGCGATGGCATACGCTTCGGCAAACATGCCAACCGGGTCGTACCGATTGCGTCGATCACCAAGCTGATGATGGCCATGGTCGTGCTCGACAGCGGCGAGCCGCTGGATGAATGGTTGACCATTCGCGAGCGCGACTACGCGGTCAACCGCAATGCCTATTCGAGGATGCGTATCGGCTCCGAGCTGACCCGCGGGGACTTGCTGCGCATCGCGCTGATGTCCTCGGAAAACCTGGCCTCGGACGTGTTGGCCATGCACCACCCCGGCGGTCGCCATGCCTTCGTCGCGGCAATGAACGAGAAGGCCGCGGAACTGGGCATGCACAGCAGCCGCTTCGTCGACCCCCACGGCCTGTCCGAGGAAAACATTGCCTCGGCCGCCGACCTGCTGGCCATGGTGCGAGCGGCGCACAAATACCCGACCATCCGTGAATATTCGACGACACCAGGGTTCCAGGCCCGTTTCCGCTCGCCGCGGTACGACCTGCAGTACGGCAACACCAACGCCCTGGTGCATGCCGGCAGTTGGGGCGTCACCCTGAGCAAGACCGGTTACATCAATGAAGCCGGCCGCTGCCTGGTGATGGTGGCCAATATCGATGGCGAACCCACTGCCATGGTGTTTCTCGACTCGTTCGGCTCACGCACCCCGCTGGGAGATGCATCACGGGCCAGGCAATGGCTGCGTACTGGCGAGCGTGGCAGCGTCGCTGGCGCCGCCCTGGATTACGAGCGGTCACGCACCGCCAGCATCCGCGAACGCAGCATCGTCAGCAGCGCCGAATTCAAGGATTCCCTTTAAGCAAACGCTGCTTTATTCGCGCGCCTGCGCCCGAGACCCGTTTTGGTCATCTGGCAAGCCGCGGTGGCGGTTCGGTAGAGGCGTAGGGTGGGTCAAGCGAAGCGGACCCACGCAGTGTGATCTGTTGGCGGGCGAACAAAGGTTTTCGGACAAGGAAGGTGTTCGAACAAACCAGGGCCGGGATGGGTATTGGCGGCGGCGGTGACCGAGCGCGCGCTGGCGCCATGGTAACGGATCACACCGCGTGCATTCGCTG
>NZ_JALPKO010000003.1 GCF_023195885.1 Methylonatrum kenyense | reverse complement strand
CCCCTATTGGGCCCGCTCGCGGGTGCTGGAATACCTCAGCCAGGTGGCGCCGGACCTGCCCAGCGAGGCCCGCCCGGCGCTGGGGCCGGATGCCACCGGGGTGGGCTGGGTTTACCAGTACGCCCTGGTCGACCGCACCGGGGAGCATGACCTGGCCCAGTTGCGCTCCATTCAGGACTGGTTCCTGAAATTCGAGCTTCAGTCGGTCTCCGGCGTCTCCGAGGTGGCCACGCTTGGCGGCATGGTCAACCAGTACCAGGTGGTTCTGGACCCCAACCGTGCACGTGCCTACGGCCTGACTCTGAGCGAGATCCGACAGGCCATTCAGGACGGCAATCGCGAGGCGGGCGGCTCGGTGGTGGAGATGGCTGAGGCCGAGTACATGGTGCGCTCCCGCGGGTACCTCACCGGCCTGAACGACCTGGGGCACATCCCGGTGGGAGCCAGCGAGGACGGGACACCGCTGCTGCTGGAGGACGTCGCGGAGATCCGCAAAGGCCCGGAGGCCCGACGCGGGCTCGCCGAACTGGACGGCGAGGGCGAGACGGTCGGTGCCCTGGTGGTCATGCGCCACGGCGAGAACGCCCTGGCCACCATCGAGCGGGTGAAGGAGCGGCTGGACGATCTCAGGGGCAGCTTGCCGGAGGGCGTGGAAATCGTGGAGACCTACGACCGCTCCACGCTGATCGAGACATCGGTCCGGAACCTCTCCGTCAAGCTGGTGCAGGAGTTCCTGATCATCGCGGCGGTGTCCCTGGTTTTCCTGTTACATCTGCGCTCGGCGCTTGTGGCCATTGTCAGCCTGCCCATCGGCATCCTGGCTGCGCTGCTGATCATGCAGCAGCAGGGGATCAACGCAAACATCATGTCCCTGGGCGGTATCGCCGTGACCATCGGGGCAATGGTGGATGCGGCCATCGTCATGGTGGAGAACCTGCATAAACGGCTGGAGCGTGCGTCTCCCAACGCTGACCGTTGGGAAACCGTCTCCCTGGCTGCCAGAGAAACGGGGAGGCCCCTGTTCTTCGCATTGCTGATCATCACCGTGAGCTTCCTGCCGCTCTTCGCATTGGAGGGGCAGGAGGGGCGGATGTTCAAGCCCCTGGCCTTTACCGGCACCTATGCCATGGCTGCGGCCGCCGGGTTGGGGATTACACTGGTGCCGGTGCTGATGGGTTACCTGGTGCGCGGACGGATCCGCCCGGAGACCCGTCACCCCATCAGCCGGCTGCTGATTGCCGGCTATCGGCCGGTGCTTCGCGGCCTGTTGCGCTACCCCTGGGTGACTGTGGGGGTGGCCGTGCTGCTGGCCGCCACCATGGTCTATCCAGCCTCCAAGCTGGGCACCGAGTTCATGCCCGAGTTGGACGAGGGTGACCTGATGTACATGCCCTCGCTGGAGCCGGGCGTCTCCATCGACAAGGTGCGGGAGTTCCTGCAGCAGACCGATCGCCTGATTGCCTCGGTACCCGAGGTGGAACGCGTGTTCGGCAAGGCCGGACGGGCCGACACCGCCACAGACCCTGCACCGCTTGGCATGTTGGAGACGGTCATCCGCTTCAAGCCGCAGGAGGAATGGCGCGACGGGATGACCAAGCAGGACATTATTCGCGAACTGGATGAAGCGGTGCAGTTTCCGGGCGTGGCCAACGTCTGGGTTCCGCCAATCAAGACCCGTATCGATATGCTCGCGACCGGCATTCGGTCCCCGGTCGGGGTGAAAATCGCCGGGCCCGACCTCGCCGAAATCGAACGCGTCGGCCAGCAGGTGGAGCAAGCACTGGAAACCGTACCGGGCACGGCCTCCGCCTATGCCGACCGAACCGCCACGGGCCGTTACGTGGAGGTGGACATTCACCGCGAGCGGGCGGCACGCCATGGGGTGAGCGTGATGGAACTGCAGTCGGTTATCCAGGCGGCGGTGGGGGGAATGAATGTCACCAATACGGTGGAGGGGCTGGAGCGCTATCCGGTGAATCTGCGTTATCCCCAGGATTGGCGCGACTCCCTGGAGCGGCTGCGGGAACTGCCAGTGGTCACCCCCAACGGCGCCCACCTACCGCTCGAGTCACTGGCGTCGGTGGAGATCGTCGACGGACCGGCGATGATCCGCACGGAAAACGCCCGGCTCAACGGCTGGGTGGTGGTGGACATCCGCGACCGCGACCTGGGCTCCTACGTGAACGAGGCCCGTCAGGTGGTGGCCGAACAAGTGGACCTGCCGCCGGGGTACTCCATCCACTGGTCAGGGCAGTATGAGCATATGGAGCGGGCGCAGGAGCGCTTGACGTACGTGATTCCGGTCACCGTGGTGTTGATCTTCATCCTGCTCTACCTCTGCTTCCGCAGCGGCCCCGAGGCCCTGATGCTTATGGGGGCACTGCCGTTCGCCGCCGTGGGTGGGGTCTGGCTGCTCTACGGCCTGGGCTACGAGGTGTCGGTCGCCGTGGCGGCCGGCTTCATTCTGCTCATCGGGCTGGCCACCGAATTCGCGGTGGTCATGCTGATGTACGTGCGGAACGCGGTGGTTCAACGCCAGCCCCGCGACCGCCAAGAACTCCAGGAAGCGATCGTTGAGGGCGCCGTCATGCGCGTCCGGCCCAAGGCGATGACCTCGTTGACCGTGGTATTGGGCTTGTCGCCATTGCTGATGGACAGCGGCCCCGGTTCCGAGGCAATGCAGCGTATCGCTGCTCCAATGATCGGCGGAATGATCACGGCGCCGTTGGTCTCCCTGCTGCTGATCCCGGTGCTCTACTGGCTCTGGCACCGTTACCGTCTTCCTGCGACTCATCAGGGAATGGTGGGTGCTTGAGCGCCCGCCCGGTGTTTCAATCGGACCTATAGAGGAGTAATTGCAATGAAATTTAGAATATACACTTACGTTCTTTTTCTAATGTTGGCATTGATGTTTGCCGTCATGCCGGTAATGGCGCATGAAGCCCACCATGGCGGCGGCGCAATGACGGCTAAAGGGCAGGGGATTCTGAAGGGGATCGACACTGAGGCCAGCACGGTTACCCTGAGCCACGAGCCTATCCCCGAACTGCGCTGGCCGGCCATGGAGATGGATCTGTCCCTTCGGGATGCGGAACTGGCGAGCGGTTTCGAGGCCGGCGATGCCGTGCGCTTCACCCTGGAACAGGTTGGGGAGACTGACTATGAGATCATTGAGCTGCAGTCTCTGGACTGAGTGAGCGGTTTCGGTGATCCGCATTCAGCTGTGTTGAGGCACCTTCCGTGCTGCAATGCGGCCTCGAGTGGTTCAGCCAGATTTTCCGGCCCGCACCGTAGTGCCATGTTCGTCTGGTCGTGGCCTGGTCAAGGTATCCGCATAGGCCAGCAGGAACAGAGCGAAACCAAGTACCCAGAATATGCCGGCAACTGCGAGCAGGCCCTGCGCCTGGGGTATGAACCCCCAGAGCAGCCGGAGTACGGCGGCGCCGCTGATCGCGACGAAGGCGGCGATGCCAAGGGGCGGCGCCTGCAACGGGCGACCCGTGTGGCCGAGCGAGACCCGCGCCATCATGCCGATCACGAGAAGGCCCATGGCGCCGACAGTCAGGGCATGGCTGCCAGCTGACCAGTTGATTGGCGCGCCAAACAGGTGAAGGCCGAGCAGGGCGAGACCGATACAGATCCACAGGTAGCCAAAGTGAAGCACCCAAAGCAGCGCGTCGCCCAGGGTTTTTTGCGGTTGCCAGCATGCCCATCGGATCAGG
This sequence comes from Methylonatrum kenyense, assembly GCF_023195885.1. Lineage (GTDB taxonomy): Bacteria > Pseudomonadota > Gammaproteobacteria > Nitrococcales > Aquisalimonadaceae > Methylonatrum > Methylonatrum kenyense. The sequence continues at coordinate 396,379 of NZ_JALPKO010000003.1, read as the reverse complement.
TTGAGAACCGAGGCAAGCAGCAGTAGTGGTCCCCCCATCGCGTGCCTGCCGAACAGAAGCACGACCACCGCGCAGGCAAGCGTGGCAAGAGTCGCCGACCAGTTGAGGACAACGCTCTGGCGCACCTTGACGTCCGGCAGGCGCCGATCGGTGAAAAACGGGATGACGCGCCCACCCATGAATACCAGAAGCACGGTGACAAGCAGCACGGTGGCGTCCAAGCTCCTCAGCCCCCAGGCGAACGGGATCAGGCCGTGCAGTGACAGGTGATTTGTCGCATTGAGCAGCGTAAGCGCGGCGAAAAACGGCAGGAACGCATAGTTTCGGCGATTCCGCGAGGCAAGCAGAACGCGGCCGAGAAGCAATGCGACCAATGGAAAAAGCAGCAGGTCCGTTACCGAGCTGAGCACAAGCGGGATCGCCTGGGGAAACAGAAACCCGAGCCGTGCGACCAGCCAGAGCAGTACCAGGCCAAGCAGTTGCGTGGGACGGGTCGTGGCAAGCCCGGTCCAGTTGCCGGCGGCTGTCAACACGAAGCCCACGATGACCGCACCGATGAAGCCGAACAGCATTTCCCGACCGTGCCAGAGCAGGGGATGCATCTGTGGTGGCAGGTCCGTCATGCCTCGCAGAAACAAAATCCAGACCAGGATCAGCACTGCTCCGGCCAGGGCACCCAGCAGGAAGAACGGACGGAAACCGATGGAGAACGTGGCCGCCCATCGCGTGGCAATTTCGGAACGTGAAAGCATTTCCTTTACCTGTGAAATGACGCTCAATAGCTGTCATTACCGAACTCACGAATACTTCAATAACGCTTGACCGTAAGTCCGTGGCGCCAGGTCGGGGGTCATTCCGGCGCGTGTACCACGCGGCGGTGCCACGGTGAGTAATAGCGCACATAAGCCGGTGCGTGGGAGAACACGCCGGACAGGACGATGATCAGCAGGAAGATTGTCGGCGCGAACGCCGGCAAGAGCAGCAGAACCGCCAAAAGCCCCAGTTTGAGCAGCACTGCCAGGCCACGCATCTGAAACAGCCAGATACCGTGATTCCAGATCGCCAGTACCATCATCAGCCCGCCAGAGATTAGGGTAAGCCAGGCATAGGGCAGCCAGGCCCCTTCTGCCGGATTTGCATAAAGGAATGTGCCGCCGAGCCCTGCTACCCCCACGAGATGGACCGAGCGAAAGGCGATACTGATCCAGCGTTGGCCGGGGCATCGGCGGCTCCGCGCTGGCAGAAGTCGGTCCGTTACTGCTCCTGCCATTGCGGGCCTTCGATTGGTCACGGACGGGACGGGATATCTCAAGTGGTCCATCAACGCTCAAGCAGCTCGAGCTTGTTCGGCTTGCCGTCCCATTCCTCGGCGTCGGCCGCCGGTTCTCTCTGCTCGGTAATTACCGGCCATTCCCGGGAGAGTTCGGCGTTGAGCTCGAGGAAGTGCATCTGGTCCTCCGGCAGGTCGTCTTCCGAGAGGATGGCCTCGGCCGGGCACTCCGGCTCGCACAGAGTGCAATCGATGCATTCACCCGGGTCGATGACCAGGTAGTTCGGCCCTTCATGGAAGCAGTCCACCGGGCAGACTTCCACGCAATCGGTGTATTTGCACTTGATGCAGTTCTCGGTAACGACGAAGGTCACGGCGACCCCTGTTAGCTTTTTAAGCCGTATATAGAATACTTTATTAATAGTGTGCATGCCAGGGATCAGTTAGAGCCATGGTGCTAGAGCCATGGTGCCGGATTCTTGGTGAATGCGACCCACACGATGTATCCGAAGGTTGCAAGGGCCAGGCTAAGGGACACCAGGCGGCCAGCCAGCGTCCGTGCACGTTTCAGCGCCAGGCTCCCCAATGCGATATACACAAGCAGGGCAATGACCTTGGCTGTGAGCCAGTGGTCGACGAACGGCGTTTGCCGCGCCATGACCGCCAGCACGATGGCGCTGGTCAACAGGATGGTGTCGACAACATGCGGTATGACATGGATCAAGTGTTTATTGGGAAAACCAGGGGTTTGGAATATTGCTAATGACCCACGCAGGATGAAAAGGAACAGGCTGAGAGCCGCAGATAACTGATGAATCGATTTTATAAGTCCGTAGTGCTCCACGCTCCAGTCCTTTGAAAAACCAGTACACCGTTAACTCCCCTTAGGGAAAACGTCCTGCAGGTCAACGCTCGAGGCGGGCAGGGGGGGAAAGGCTAGTGACCCCGGACAGACGCACGCAGATCAAAGTCCTCGGGGCCAACATAGAGGATCAGTGAACTCGCCCGCGCGAGCGCTAGCCCATGGCCGAGGTCCGACCCACACCATTGCGCGGGCTGCCATGGCGGCTCCTTCGCACAGATCAGCCTTTCCCTAATGCGTTGGTGCGCCTTCGAAGTGCGGAAACAGGATTGCCTCCTCCAGATGGGTGTGCACGATGAGGTCGTCCAGGAACTTTGCCAAGCCTCGATAGAGGAGGTTCCAGGAACCACACGCGTCTTCGGGAAGTCGCAACCCGTCGGTCAGAGTCTCCAGTTTCTGCAACAATTCATTGTGCTCGTCATGATCCTCGCGCATGCACGCGATGGCTGCCGCAAGGCTTCGGGGAGGCTGTTGCTGCATCATGCGGAACAGGACTTGCTCCTCCTGACGCATGTGCGTATCGAGATCCACCCCCAGGGTTTCAAGGGCAATCGACAAGCCCTGCGGGCACTGCGGATGATGGCGGTGTGTTTGCTCGACGCGCTCAGCCAGCTGAATAAGCCGCGGCAACTCGTAGCGATGAACGTCATGGTAGTGCGTGATGATGTGCTGGATCAGCTTGCCCGGATGCTCCGGAATATCCCTGGTACGGAACGGTAATAGTCCCGACAGCCGAGTTTCCAGAGCCTCGACGTCGGCGCGGTTATTCTCCGCTGCCTGGGCCAGTGTGAGATTGCTGTCACGCCAGATGTCGAGCCCGAAGTCTCTTAGAATTGATGTCGCCCCGGGCATCGTCGCGCTGATGCGATGAAGCGTGCAGTGGCGAAGTACGGATGATTCCTGATGATGTTGCATGGGACGTGATCTCCTCGCAGGCACGGATGCACAGTTAAAGGTGGCGACCGACGCATGAAACATGTAAATACAATAAATGTCCGATCATGTGATTGATCTCGATCAAGGCGCGTCGCATCCTCGGCTGGGGTTCTCCGCCGAGACTCCGCCGGGAAACTCCTGCCGCAGGCGCTGAATCTCAAGCAGTTCGATCCGCCGGCCCTGGATTCGCACCAGTCCCCGGGCGGCAAGACCGTGCAGGATTCTGGACAGTGTCTCCGGGGTAACCGACAGACGGGATGCGAGGACATGCTTGGGCGCCGTTAGCGTAATGATGGCGTCTTCCCGGTGTTCCCGGTCCGCCTGGGCCAGCAGGAAATGCACAACCCGGGGAGTTGCCTGCTGCAACGTGAGTTGATCGATATCGTGAAGGCGCAGGTGGAGGCGCGCACTCAGGTCGGCGAGTAGTCGAAAGCAGGCCTGTGGACTGGTGCGAAGCGCTTCCCGATAGGGCGCGCTGGGAATGGCAATCAGTTCGCAGTCGGCGGTGGCCTCCGCCGTGACCGGGTACTGACGCGCCTCCATGAACATGACTGCCTCGGCAAAGGTTTCCCCGGGACCGATCAGGTGAATTACTTTCTCGACGCCGCTTGGGCTCGTGCGGAAAAGTTTGATCAGGCCACTGAGCACCAGGAAAAAGCGGTCTGCCGGATCATCTTGGTGGAACAGAATGGTTCCGCTGCGAAGTGGAAGGCGCTTGCACCGCTCGGCGATCGCCTTGCGCTTGTCCGGCTGCAGACTCCTGAACAATGGTGAGGTCGACAGGGCCCCGGAAATATCCGTTTCGGTCATGACAACCTCCTTTTTCTCGGGCTGACATTTTCGGAAAGGCGTTGGCGAAGGGAGGACGGGAGCAGGCCGGGCAGATCAGAATGACGCAGCAGCAAGACGAGCAGCAGCGTGAACGCGAGGCTCCAGAGCGCGGCAGAGAGCCAGAGTGTGGTGATCGATCCCGGCAGGGCGATACGCAGCATGGCCGCGCCGGACAGCGCCAGCACCATTATCGGCAGCAACGGGTGGTTGGCCGGTGACAGCTTGCGGCGGTTGAGGCGAACCCGTGCCATAACGGTCGCGGTCAAGGTCCCAAGGCCGCCAATGGTTAGGGCATGCAGTGCCGCACCGGTGGACAGGACGGCGGTTAGCCAGTGGATGCCGAGCAGGGCCAACCCAGCGACCAGCCAGGCGTACCCCAACAGAAGGCAGAGCAGGTCGGGCCGCTGTCGGTAATGCCAGGGTTGCCAGCGCCAGAGTCGAGCGGCTGCGAGGGTCGCGGCGATGAGCAGCAGCACACCCGCCAGCGGCCTGGCGAAGGGCAGGGGCTGGACCAGCAGGGCTGCCAGCAAAAGCAGTATCAAGGCACCTTCCGTACGAGGCTGAAGTCTTGCTTCGAGGGTGCCACCGGCGCGTTCCGTTGCGTTTGCCACGGCCGGCGCGATGATTCGTCCCCCCATTACCACCAGCAGCAGGGCGAGCAACAGGAGTCCCTGGTAAATCGCGGCGCGTTGCCAGGCTGCGCCAAGCGGCTGCAGAAGGTGGAAGGCGGCGACGGCCAGCCCGATGGCGATCAGCAGAGGACCAAAGAGTTTATTGCGTGGCTTTTTCGCTGCTCGCAAAAACGGCGGTGCTGTCAGGCCGACCAGGGCCGCGGCAAACGACAGATTGGCAACCATTGCCGGGAGGCTCACGGGCATGAATAAAAACAGCCCGCGGGCCAGCAGCCAGACGCCTGCGAGCAGCATCAGGTACCGGTATTGGATACGGTTGACCAGGTACCCTGTGACAACCGCCAGGGCAAAGCCGAAAAGCAGTTCGTGCGCATGAAATAGTGGATGGGCAAAGCCTGGAAGCAGTGGCGAGGCGTCAAGCATGCCATGCAATGACAGCGGGACTGACAGCAACGCATAGGCCGCAGCCAGCGGAAAGAACAATTGTTCCGCCGGCAGTCTTTCCACAACCCTGGCATGACCGGTCATGATTAATTGTTATAACATGGATTATGTTTACATGTTATGTGCGTTTTGCCGAACTGCGGTGGAGCTTTTCCGGCTCCATTGGGCGTTTATGCCCTGGGAAGGTGGAGAGTGATGGGAGACCCCCTTACGCGCTATTGCTGGCGTTTTTTCGGCACGGCTTGTGTCGGGGTTGGGGCGGTCGGCGTGCTTGTGCCGCTACTGCCGACAACACCATTTCTCTTGCTTGCGGCGTGGGCCTATGCGCGTGGTTCGGAGCGGTGGCGGCTGTGGCTTGTCAATCATCCACGCCTTGGACCCTGCATCCGGGCGTGGCAGCAATCGCGCGCCATCCCGCGGCGGGCCAAGGGCGTCGCCATGCTGTCCCTGCTATCAAGCGTGGTGATTGCTGTGTGGTTGGCGTTGCCGCCGCTGGTTCTCGGCGCGCAGGCCGCAGCGCTGCTGGCTGTCTCGGCCTTTATCCTTACCAGGCCCACGGCGTCGTGATCCCGAATTACGCGCCTTACCAGATGAAAAAGGACGGTTTTGGGCGCAGATGCGGGAATAAATCAGCGTTTCCTTAAACGGTCAGCCCAAGCATCTGCCGCAGGGACTGCCGATTGTCGAGTATGTCTGCAAGTGTGTATTGGTCCAGCACGCCCATGAACGCGTCGAGCGCCTCTTTCAGCATGCCTTGCAGCCGACAGTCCGGAGCCAGACGACAACGTCCCGAGCTACCGAAACATTCGACGATGGCCATATCGGTTTCGGTCTGCCGCACCAGCACGCCGACATTGATGTTCTCCGGCCGCATTTTCATCCGCAAACCACCACCCTTGCCGCGCACCGTCTCGATATACCCCAGCTTGCCGAGCTGATAGACCACTTTCATGACGTGGTTTCGGGAGATCGCGTAGCGCTCGGCTATTTCGGTGATGGTTGCACGATCCCCATCGCCACCGCGTACGCCAAGATAGATCAGTACGCGAAGTGCGTAGTCGGTATACAGAGTCAGCCGCATGGGAGGAAGGGACCGGTTGTGAGGAAGCCGAAAATTTTGCCACAGCCGGACGGAATCCGATAACGTAAATTCAATGATTTATACATCCGCGATCCCGGTTGCTCGATCCCCCTGATGGGTGTTTCGCCAGATCATGCGATCAAGATCCGCGTACGCGTCTTTCGCGCGGCCGAGTGCGCTGCTGTCCGTCATACGTTCATAGGAGCAACGGAGACTCTGCCAATCGACACTTGTCAATGACTTTTCCAGGTGTCGGAAGATGTGAAGCTCCTCCAGGTCCATTTGCAGCCGAAAACGGGAAATGTAGCTGGTGCCGGCCTCGATCAGGGTGAAGCGCCTATGCATCTGCCCGTTGATGATGCCGTCCAGCAAAGCGGCAAGTCGCCTGCCATCGTGATGCAGTTCGGTGAACTCCTGGGCAAGCGCGCGTACTGCGGGTTCGGCTGCAGGCATGCGGATCCGTAGGCGGTCAAACAACATGGCCTCGACCCTGTGGTGATAGGCATCCGGAAACGTTGTCAGGTAATTCAGCACGCGTTCCATCAGCGGGTAATCGGCATGCCCGACGCGTTGCGCAGCAACAAGCTGAGTCTCAAGTGCTGATAATAGCGTTCGCAGCTTCCTGTGATCACGACGGAGTTCTTCAAGCATTTGATTTCCCTCGTCAGAGCGAACCGGTCTGACCTGCCGGCAATCAGCACTCGAACAAGTATAACATTTATTTGTTAACGATTCGGGAAATCTCTTTCTGATGGTGGACAAACGTTGGGAAGACGGCACGGGGCCAGATCGGGCAGTGCCGAGACGCGTGATATCCGATGTCGAATCCTGATTTTGCAGCGGAAAGGAAACGTCTCCATCTTGAGGATTGGTGGGCACGACAAACCACCACGATGTCGATAGTTGGACCGCACCCGGAGCTTCCCGCTATGACGAGACAAGACTTGCCGGCCAGGACATCGGCTACAAGGCGTTTCGGGATCGCGCCCTGGGCAGTGTGCAATCCGCATATGTATTCGGTGGACTTCCCCCAGTGCGCTGGACACTCCTGCGTAGTGCGTGGACTTCCCCCGGTGCAGTGGACACTCCGCCGCTATGATTTGGACTTCCCCCGGTGCAGTGGACGCTGCTGCGTAGTGCGCCACGCATAATAGGTAATCCACAATGCTCGCTACTTAGGGGGGTTATCAGTCATCTCTCAGCGGCTTATTGACCGTTGACCCGCCACAGATGAGCTTGGTCTCCATGACGATCAACTCCGCGCCGCCCAGTCGTCCTCGCCCACTGGCTCGAAGGGATCAGTTAGCTCTATGACGCTGCCGCGGAGGCGCTCAAGCGGAGAGCGCTTATCGGCCTTGTACCGGCGCACCTCGATAGCAGGGCGCCCATTGTCAGTCACAATGATCGCCTGATCTGTAGCCTCTATTTCGCGGAAATATTCCAACGCTCGTGCCTTGAATTGTGATTTCGAGACTTCTTCACTGTGCATGGCACCCCCTAGTCAGGCTGCGTAGTCACCAAGCTCATTCAAGTGAATGACCAGGGCAAGTAGTCATTGAGAATGTTGGCGCGCTCAAAGCTCTACCGTCTTGCGATACACCCAAAAGCTGGACTTTCCCCGGTGCCGGGGACACACCTCCCGTCAGGCAAAACCGCCCAGCTCGATATGATCCAAGAAATGCTGCAGTTCCTCCGCTCGCCCACTTGCGAGCAGCTGCTGAGCAGTCAGACCGCCAAGAGAGGTAATTCGAAAATTCACGAGCCAGTCCTCGGCGGCCTCCCGGGATCCTGCCCAGTTCTGAATCCTGGCCAGAACGACTTTTTCCTGCTCCTCCCTCGTCACCATATCGTTCCTGCTCCTCAGCTATCGTTCAACAGCTTGTTGAGCTCTTCCTCTGAGACACCCGCGCGCCTTGCCGACGTTCCGATCTGATCGCAGAATCGCTGAAACTCGTTGACGTTAAACCGTATCAAGCGTTCGTACTCGTCCATCGAGAGCACAACGGCGACATCGCGCTGATGCCTTTGGATCTTCACTGGCTCTCTGTTGGCAGCCTCGATCAACGCACCAAACCGTTGTTTCGCTTCACTGGCTGAGAACGTTTTCATCACCCCCTCCGTCTGCATCGCGGGGCTCCGCCGGTGGACATCACCCTGCGGAACGGCTCGGTGATCGTAGCGCTTTCCCAATCCATGATTCCTGGCCGTGGGAGGGCGTTTGAAGATGCCGGTCCTGGCTAGGTGAACAACTCGTCCCGCAGGCAGCGCCTGGAATGCCTCCATTCGTCGATCACCGATCGGCCGAGACAGCCGGCCTAATCAGATGTCCACAACAGCAAGTGGATCGAAGACCTCGTTCGGCTCTTCAGGGACGTAGCCACGCGGATTACAAACCAATCGGGTATTACCGATTTGGCAGTCCATCGATTCATGCACGTGTCCATGGATCCACAGCGCCGGCTTCGTGGTTGTCATTTCGGACGTCAGGTCAGAGCCGTATGCGAACGAAATCAGCGAACCGTCCTGGCCCTCCGGAAGTATGGGCGCATGATGAGTGACGACCACCGGCGTTAAGCCCAGCGCATGGGCGTTCTCGATCTCAGTAACGATAAAGCGCCTGGTTCGGGTATGCAGTGCGATCGCGTCGCGGGGCGTGAATTTCCGTCGGTAAGGCGAGCGAGGCGTCCCGACGCGAATCCGACGGAAATCCCGCATTGTCAGTTGGGCTTCCTGCATCGCGATTTCGTCGCCCTTGTTGAAATCGGACCAGAGGGTCCCGCCAATAAACCGCACATCGTCGACATCGACTACCGAATCGTCCAGGAAATGCAGGTTCTCGTATCCGTCGAACGAAGCCCGAAGTTTCGCGGGGAGCCGCTGCGGCGAGCCGCCTTTGTAGTATTCGTGATTGCCGGCAATCTGGATGATCGCCCGAAACCTGTCAGCCGTACGGCGCGCAAGGTCGGTCGCGAGCGTATCGACATCGATATCCCCAGCGAGTACGAGCACGCTGTCCGTGTCCCCGGGCAAGGCAGGCACTTCAAACGTGCCTCGGCCTTGGAATTCGAGATGCAGATCGCTCATGAACCGGATCCGCACGGAGCACCTCCAAACGGCTGGAGAGGATGGGCATGACTAACCCGTAATCCGTTCACGGATCACATCTTCTCGGATGGGCTGTAGAGATCCGGAAAGAGCCGGGGTGTCACATCAATCATCCTGTCTCGATCAATCCCGAGTCGTCGGAAATACACCTCCAGCACCCAAGCGGTATCCGGGTGCGGCTGCACGGCCGGCGGCCCGTGAAGCTCATAGACCCGTCCGCTCTTGGTCCGGATGCGCATTTGTCCCTCGTCGATCTCGGTGATGCGCGTCGACACACGACCTTCACGCCCAGCCGGGTTGTAACAAGCGAGAAGCATCGCGGTCTCAACGCCGCGGACGCCGTAGATTTTCCAATGTGTCGCGCGAATGGATGGCTCGTCCTCGACCGAGGAGACCTTCCAGATCCCGGCGGCCTCCGCTGCGGCGCGCAGATCGTCTGTGGTGTCGCCGTCCTCAACGAAGATCGTCGGCCGCCCGTCGAGCGGGTCTCGTCCCGTACTTCTTGCCATTGTCAGGTGCCTCGCGTTTTTGCGGGTGATTGGCGGACGCAATGGAACAACCGGTGACGAGACGTCGGCGTTCGTGGCTTTGGCTGATTACGCCGCCAGATCTCGCCAGCTCCGCTTCGGCTGGTCAAACCAGTCACTGGAAACTGCGACACGCCTCTCCCCGCCACCTTTGTTTCTGGGCAAATCCAGTGGCTTCGCGCCATCGGCGAGTATTCGATCCCAAGCCTCTTCAACGGATGTCCCATTCAATGCGGCCTCGCGCTTCGCAAACCTGACGTGCTGGAGCAGCGTTGTAATTGCCCCATGCGTCACGACCTCGCCGGGCGCTGCTCGACGAGCGCTTTGAAGCAACCCTTCGCGACAAAGGGCGGCGAGAATGCGCTCCGAGATATCGAGCATCCTGAGGATGTTCACCCGGAGGAGGGTTTCCTCTGGGTTGGCCTCGAATGCCTCTTGTCCATGCGCAATCACATCACTCCGAGACACGCAGAACACCTCGGGCGTGAAATCGAGTGAGTCGCCGAGGTGGTGCCGGACGAGTCCGTCATGGGCGGCCTTGATGATGTCGCACCTGGAGAGGCGCCACAGCCGTCCGAGACGCGCGGCTTCATCCAGGTCGATCGCATCCTCCGGCAGAGGGCCGGTTTGGCGGGCGTGCCAGTCGGCCATCGTTTGATAGACGACTTCCATGTCGAAAAGCCGTAGATCAGCCCGGCTCAAGGGGTTCAGTGGCTCAAAAACACCAAGATCTGCGAGTTGCGCTGACGCATCGCCGCGAAGGCCAAGAAGGTTCGAGCATGGGCCGGATTCAACAACAAACGGCAGCGACTCGGCGCGGAGAGATATGGTCCGCATCCGTTTCGGAAAAATCCTGTTGGACGCTGGAATATCGGGGCCGACAAGCGGCGCGAGGTCGACCGCCAGTGTCCGATCCGATCGAAGCGCGACGATTCTGCCGTCCACATCCTCACGAAGTCCTTCCCATGCCGGGACATGCGTCTGCAAGGCACGGCTCGCTTGCTCGCGCAGGTGTTGATTCCCGGCATCGGTGAATACCACGGCCTGCGCTGCCAACATCCGGCGCGTCACCGTTGTTGCCTCTTCCGGGAAATGTTCGCTTCCCCAGAGGAGGAGCGCGTGAGGAGAGGCACAGTGCAGGTAGGCCCGATAAAGCCTGTCGACATCATCCGGGGACGGTTCCAGAACGCTCTCGCAAATGTTGCCTTCGTCATCGCGGTCTTTATCCAGATCCCGCCAGGCGACGTCACACCTCGGACACTGACTCAGAATCAGTGAGTGCCAGGTAAACGCGGCTCCGCACGCCGGGCAGGCGGTTTTCAACACCGTCTCATGCCGCGCGCAATGCGTGGTGTGTGCGAGTTGCCAGGAGTAGGGGAGGAAGGACTCCTCGGTCAGGCAACTCGTGCAGAGCTTTGGACGCGGCAGCTCACCGTTTTCGATGATTCGATGCGGATTCACGGCATGGTGTGTCTCTCGCAGCACCTGCCACCGGTCAACCAGAGCGTCGGCCGAGCACTCGGCAAAGGGGGCAAGCCTCGGCGCCAGTGTCGTAATCGCTCGACGCTCCCAGGGACGAAAGGGCTGCGTCGCCGGCATGTCACAGAAGTCCCGAAAAAACGCCGTGGGCGTCCCACGGACAGTGAGCCTCGCGAGGCGCAGCACAAAGCCGCCCAGCCCCTCGCCGTCGATGGGGGCGAGGGTGATCGGGAGGGGAGTCGGAGGGGACATCATCGCGCGAGCCCAACGATGTAGCGCTGGATCTGCGGGAGCTTGATCGACGTATCGAACGGGTTGAATGGCGGCATGCCATCGTCGATGTCCTCCACTTCCTCGAGCGCGTAGCTGTACGCCATTGCGAAGTGGGGGTAGGACATTCGCTTCTCATCCGTGCCCGCAAACTCCTCAATGACCCGTGTGCACAGCCGCGCGATCAACGCCGGCAGGCCTCGCGATGCGGCGAACAGCCGGTACAGGAATTCCTTCGATGTGAGTTGGATGGTGTTGAGCCCGGCAACCTTCAGGTTCTTCTCGACCTGCCTGACGAACCCCTCGAACTCGGCGAAGCCGTCCCCCGCGCTGACGTCAAATTCCTCGAGATGGGCACACGCGGCGAAGCGCCGGCGCATTTGCCCGTCGTTCTGGAGCTCAATGAGTTCCAGGGACTCGGGCAAGCCGACGGCAAGCCAGGGAACCCCCGTCTCGTTCATGATGTGTTTGATCACTTTCTGAAGGTGCTTCGCGTTTCGGTTCCGCTTGCTCAGCACATCGTGGATTTCGTCGACGATGACCAGTTCGCAACGACGCGCCCGCAACAGATCGATGATGCCTTCCTGCAGGACCGCCAATCGCGTGTTCGGTCCGACCATTGGTGCCCCCAACGCTTTCAGCATGTTGCGCAGAAAGCCGCCGAGATCGCTCTGCGCCGGGATTTCGAAGAAGACGATCGGGAGATCCCGCGGATCTGCTTCAAGCCCCGCCTCGGCGCGCTCCCGCGCACGCTTCTCAGCGTCGAGACGCGCGTAATACCGAATGAGGAAAGTCTTCCCGACACCGGATTCCCCATAGAGGATGAGACTCTCCGGGTTCGTGCCGACAGTGTTATGGCAGCGCCGAATCGCCTCGAGGATTTCCTCCAGGCGATCGTGCTTGATGAAGGTCTTCAGGAACGCGTCGGTTTCGCGCCTCAGCCGGGGATTGTCGAGCGGACTACGCTCCCGTCCGTCGAACTGGGCCAAAAACTCTTCCATCGGTCTGGACGACTTGGCCATCAGGACGTCTCCTCGCTCGTGAAGCGCGTACTGCGCGCCCGTTTCTTTTTCTTCCTGCGCGGCGCACGCGCAGCAGCAGGCTTCGTCTCGGCAGACGACGGCTTTTTGGTTCGACGCGGAGGACGGATCGAATGACTCGCGCCTGCGTACTCCAACGCATCTTCCACCGACAGAGGTTCCATCGGCACGGCAGGGCGATTGTTGACCACAGGCTCCCGCGCTCGGGATGCTTTGCGGCGCTCCGCTTCACGGACCGTCGCGGCTTGCGCTGCGTAGTAGGCCGATCGATCCGGTTCTGGCGTCGCGTTCCGCTTCAACGCGGCCTGAAGTCGCTGGTGCTCACTGAGCGTGCGTCCCGGCGGAATGTGATCGATCGTCTCGACGACGTAGAGCCTCTCGCGATCAGGTCCGACGACTGAAATCCGCGAGATGTCCCGTTCGTTGTAGAGCACGTCGAGCCGGACTTCGCGATCACTCCGACCGGCTTCCTGCCGATAGAGTCGCTGTAGCGCGTCGCTGTTGTACTGGACGCCGTTCAGGCGAATGCCGCGTGCCTTCCGAACGAGTTTGTCCCGGATGCGTCGGGTGCCGAACGCGTTGAGAAATTCTCGGGCGTTTTCGTCCATCTCAAGCACCGGATGCGAAGCCACGGCGTTCCGCCACATTTCGGCCGGCGAGAGTCCCGAGAGACCGGCGTGTCCGGTCTGGTGATAGTCGTCGACGATGAACCGCACCAGCATCTCTTCGAACTCATGGCGTTCGAGCACTGCGAGTTTCTTGCTGGTTCCAGGCTTCACGTAGGTGTTCTTTTCCTTCCTCGATCCGCTATAACCCGGGAGCTTGTACGCGAAACGGCTCCGAAGCGTCTTGTTGAAGCTCTCGATGAACGGCTTGCACTTCGGGTTTTGGCTCGGCGTGACCTCCCGCGTAATCCCAAGATGCTGCAGCGCTTGCTGCACGTGCTCGTTGTTGCAGCCAGGCCCCGCGTCCAGCACCAGATTGCTCGGGCGCCCGTGCATCTCCCAGTCATTCGTGAGGTAGGGATACCGCACGCTGGCATCCTTCGGCAGGAAGGCATGCTGCAGGCAGGCCAGCACGGACTCGGCCCGCTCGGGAGGCTTTTCCTCGACGATGTAGTCGAACCCGAGAATCGCACGGGTGTAGACGTCAATCAGGAGGAAGAGCCGGACCGTCCCGAGATATTCGCCGTCCTCATCAAGAATCCCAACGTCGAGCGCGACGGCGTCCAGTTCAACGCGCGCCAACGCATGCGGGACAAAGTGACGCTTCCCGACTGTCCCGTACTCGTTCCGCGCCGCCCAGGGGCCTTTCCTGAATCGAGCAAGTTCGTACGGATCGATGGCGTGGAACATTGCGTAGAACGTCGACTTGCTCGGCAAACGATATTTACCGAGGCCCTTGTCTTTGACCTGCTGTTGAAACCGGCGGTAGCACTCGGCAATGGTCACTTTCCCCGGAACGAGATAGTGGTCGTTCATGATCGTGACGATGAGTTCCCGGATCTCATCACTGATCGGGCTCGCGCCTTGCCGCCGGCCGGAGACGCCGAGCATTCGCCGGGTGTCCCGTCCGAAGTCGTCGACCCATTTCTTGTAGTTGTTGTACAACCAGGTCACGGATTTCCGATCCATCTCCGGGATGCCGAAGAGGTCGCTTACCGCAGCGATGGTCTCCCTGCGTGCCTTCACCGAACAGGGGCTGTCGCAGCGATCCAGCGTCTGCAGCAGTTGTTCGAAAAAGTCGAGCCGCTGCTTCTCACCAGCCGTCGGTGTCAGTTTGATGTCCTGGTCAGGCGCGTAGACGGTGGGAACAACCTCGATGGCACCACGCCGCAGGAACCGCTTTGCGAGCCTATGGCTGATCCGCACAAAGCCGTCCTCGAGATCTTCCGGATTCTGGTATCGGGCAATCTCTTCAGGAATCGGGAAAGCCCCGGGCGCATCGAGCTGGAGCTTCACGTTGAAGCCGTCGACGCTATGCACCGACGCCATCTGGTTGAAAAAGCGCGTTCGCGTTCCCGCGTGCGCCAGACATCCCACACCGCTCATCGCGACACCTCGAGACGGGTGGCGTCGTTGATCGTTGCGTCCCAATCGAAGGCGAGCAGCTGATGGGCGAGCAGCGGCAGAACAGCAGACGCCGTCCCGCATTCCTTCATGGCAATGGACTTCGCCTCGCCGAACGTCAGGGAATCAGACGTCTCCTGGAGCCGGTGGAGCAAATCGATGTTCGGGGATGCCCCGAGCGCTGGATAGAGATAGCGCTGGTTGTTGGTACGCGTGGCCGGCGCCCATGCCGGCGGCATGAAGCGGACCACCAGCGGCGCGCGCACTTTATGCACGAACAGATGGCCGAGCAGGTTGAACTTGGCGTCAAAGTCTGGCCCGCCCTGCGTACCCTCGGGTTTGATCTCTTCGAAGAAGACCTTGGGCCCGTCTGCATCAGGGTGCCGAATGACCAAGGTATCCGGCGTGTAGACACGCGGCTTCCCACCAATGACGTAGCTGTAGGTGACCGGCTGCGTGACGAAGGCAATGACGGTCGGGTCGAACTCATGCCCGAGGAGGGCATCACGCTCGGATGTGCTCTCACAATAGAGCCAGCGCCCGTTCTTGGGGGACGAGTACGAGATCGTGGGTTTGATGGGGGAGCAACGATCGAGCGCACGCAACATGACTGATCTCCTTGGTAGAGACCAGCATCATACTCAGCTTTTTTGCGAGCGCAAGTCCAGCAGATTAGCCGTATCTAATACCCTTTCGAAGAGGGTGTCAACACCCGTTCAGCGAAAATCGTCGAGTCAGCGCGAGAGAGCAGGGCTAAGCAGTTGCTAGAAAAGGCTTTTAAGTGATTGATTTAATTTACCTAATATTAAATATACCCGGGTTTTTAAGAACGCAATTAATCACATCAACCCTTCTGTATGACAAATCGGTATAAATAATCGGTAGCCTAGGCGAACGAGATGGAAACGTGTCCATGGAGCGATGCCGCGTGCGCCTTGGTTCTGTCACACGTTTTCCGGCTTACCCTGAGCTTGTGGGATAACAGCCTTGAACGCTGGGAGGAGTTCTTCGGCGATGCGCAAAGCGCCAGGTAAATCTAAGGCCCGAGCTGCATAGTCGGCATTGAGGAGCTCAGGCGGCAGATACGGGTCGTACTTCTCCTGCACCTGAGTAGGGACCAGCTCGGCCAGCACCTCAGCGCTAGCGGGCGGCGCGTTAATGAACGCGACAAGCGCGTCCCGCACGCGGTCTACATCCCGACTCTGGATCGCCAAGGCAAACTGCTCGCGAGTCGCACCAATTCCCTGTCGAAGAAGCGCAAGGGCCAGCGTGTCGATAACCCTGTCGGCGGCCCAGGGAAGGCAAAGCAACTGCTCGCCATCGAGAATAACTGGTATTGAGCCGAGTTCATGGGTACGGAAAGAGGCTACTCCCTGTTCGAAGAGGAGCTTCGCCCCGCGACTGAGATAGCGCGGTGCGATGCCTGATAGGTAAAGGGTTCGCATCGCTTCGCGCACCTTACCGTCGACTTGACCACCTGCACCGCTGAAAAGCGGTGGAGTGCCTCCACTGGAGGGCGAGAGCATGATGGCCTTCGCCGTTGGGTCGATCTCATCAACCCGCCAACGCCGGCCAGCAAAAATCAGAAGCTGACCAACCGCGAGCGGCCCGTCGATGGGCAGCATGCCCATCGGGCGCCCTTTGTAGTAGAGCGTGAATTCCTCGCTGGTAGGGAACGTCACGTAAAAATCGTAGTGATTAACAATCTGCTCGCCGCGCTCACCGTGCAGGAGCAGCCCGTCATCCGCTTGAATGATGAGATCGTGCTCGCCCATCACACGTAATAGCTCGACCAACATGGGTTTAGTCAGCGTTCTACCGAAAGGTCCGCGCTCCGCGAGAGCTCGCCAAAGGTCACGAGCCGTCACTCCGCCGTATTGGCAAATCAGCGAGAGAACCTGCTGAAGGCAGGTTGAGAGGTGCAGACGTCCCGCTCTGGGAGCCTCGCACCAGCCCTGGAGTAGAAGCTCGACCATAGCTGTCGCCTGGAAGAGCTCACCGCGCAACCGATCGAGTAGGGGCGTCTGTGGGGTAATCGCATCCTCATTGATATAAATTCTAAGGACTGCAGGCTCACCGCGGCGACCCGACCGTCCGAGGCGCTGCCGCAGAGCGGAGACTTGGTACGGTGCACCGATCTGCGCGATGCTCTCCACTGAGCCGATGTCGATTCCCATCTCAAGCGTCGATGTACAAATCGCCGTCGTCGGCTTTAGTCCCTCCTTGAGCCTCGCCTCCGTGTCCTGTCGGAGCTGCTTCGACAGCGAGCCATGGTGCGGGAAAAACTCCTGAGGCACCTTTTCGGATTGACACTTACGACGCAACAAATCCGCGAAAAGCTCCACGGTGTGACGGGCGTTGGCGAACACCAAATGGTTGCTGCCGCGCAGAACTCGAAAGAGATCATCACGTACGGCAAGCGTATCGCCGTCTGTCACGTCCTCGATAGCCACCTCGCTTCCGGTAGCCTCGATCGCTATGGCTTCCTTTTCCGAAAGACGGGCAGGGGTGTGTTCGTAGCCCCGGAGTTGCACGCGCAGCGCCTGTTCGCCTTCGTCAGCCTTGATGATCGCAACGGACGACCCGTCATGCGGGCGCAGATACTCTGCCGCAAGCTCAAGGTTCCCCATGGTTGCCGAGAGCCCTATCCGGGGAATGCGCCGTCCGACTACAAGCTCTAAGCGGTCCAACAGCGACTGGAGCTGGCGACCACGCTCACTACCCGGAAAAGCGTGAAGTTCATCGACGATGACATGCTGTACGCCGCCAAAGAAGGTGAGGAGGCGGTTACCCTGATGCACGAAAAACGCCTCAAGAGACTCAGGCGTAATCAAAAGTACGCCGCCGGGCTGCGCGCGAAAGCGCTTGCGCGCGGTTTCGCCTACGTCTCCGTGCCAAGGCGTCAGCATGAGATCAACACCCTCGAGCATGCCCTCGAGGCGGAATCGCTGGTCGTTGATCAGAGCTTTCAGTGGTGCGACATAGAGAAGCAAGGGAGATTCACCACGCGCGAGCGCGGAAACCGCGTTCGAGAGCGCAGGGAGAAAAGCCGCTTCGGTCTTGCCGGCCGCTGTTGCCGCACTGATCAGCACATCGCTGTCACCTGCCAGGATCAGCGGAGCGGCCGCTTCCTGCGTTGGGCGAAGCTGTTCCCAACCCTGGCGCCAGATCCAGCGCTGCATTGCTGGAGCAAGACGTTCGAAGACCGTTGAATAGGACTCATCGCTCATCGGCGGCGCCTAGAGACGAAAGTCCTCAAGGTCGTCATCATCAGCGCCGTCGGATTCGTCCCCAACGACTGTCTTGCGGTCCGGATTGTCGTGCGCGTGAGGATGCGCAGCGGGCTTCCCCTGCTGAGCGGCCTCGCGAACAGGATCACGATCCGCTCGGGCGGCACCCTGCGCGTCTGCTTGTTCTGGGATTTGGTCAGGACGCTCAGCCTCGATACGCACCCGTCCGACGAGATCCCCCCAATTCACCCCAGGGTTCTGCTCGATGACGGACAGCAGATGAACGAACTCGCGAATCGCATTCCGCGGAGTCTTGAAATATGCCGAACCGACCTTGGCATGGCAGTGATGTAGAAACGCCTGAATCCCCTCATCGGGAAGCATCTCAACCGGATCCGCGGCATCGCCTGCATACACGCTGCGGATTTTCTTCAGGAGCACGTATAAATCCTCAGGCTGGAGATTCGTAAGATGAATGACCGGTCCTGAGAGGTCTCGGAGCCCTTCAGCCGCGAACCGGTTCTCGGCTAATCGGCCGTGTAGCGCCTCGTAGCTGTAAAGCCCACGACGCTCACTCATGAGAAACTCCGGCGTCCCACCAAAGAGAAAGCCCAACCCGACCGCATTGCCCTGTAGCGCGTCATTGACCATCCGAAGGATCTGCTCATAGTTCGAGCGACGCGCCTGCGTGCTTGAAAGCTTGTAGAGATTAACCATCTCATCGAGCGTGACCATTAGGCCTTCGAAGCCGGCCAACCTGGTAAAGCGCGCCATTAGTTTCAGGCTGTCATAGAAATTCTCATCATCAATGATCCCCCGCACACCGAGGTCGCGGCGCGCATCAGTGCGCGTCTGGTACTCCCCACGGAGCCAGCGCACGGCGGCCTGCTTCAGAGCAACATCATCACGGTCATGACCATGCCAATAGGCCTCAACGACCTCGCTGAACGCGTAACCACCAGTCAACTCGGTCAAGCTATCCAACCCCTCGCGGATCGCTGACTCGGGGGATATCCCCGTTGCCTTGGCGCGCTGTAGCGCGCTCGACACGAAGCGCTCTGTGACGGAGGCCACCGCACCGCCCTCGGGCTTCGCACGTGTAGCCAAGTTTCGCATCAGTTCGGAGTAGAGCGACCGGGCCTGCCCTCCAGTCGCGTGCAGCCGGCGGTCCGGGCTTAGGTCGGCCGAGACCGTTACGAGCTTCTTCTCCATTGCGATTGCGCGAATCAGATTCAGGAAGAAAGTCTTGCCAGAGCCGTACTGCCCGATAATGAAGCGGACGCTGCCACCGCCGTCGGCGATGGTTTCGATATCCTGGATGAGCGCCTCAATCTCCCCTTGGCGACCAACTTGAATGTGATGCTGGCCAACGCGAGGTACGACCCCAGCGCGTAGCGATGAGAGTATCGCTGAGCGTTCTTTTTCCCGCAGGCGGCTCATGTCCGCACCTCCTCAAGGATGTCCTGGTCGATGAGAAGCTCCTCATCGTCTGGTTCAAGCAGTGCAGCCCCCGTCATGTCGAGCGTTGCTTCGTTGATCTGGTCGATGGCGCCATCGAGCAAAAGACTATGCGATTCCGCATGGGCGCGCGCCTCACTCATCGATAAGGTCCCGTCGTGGGCAAGCAGGGCAGTCAAAAACTCGCGGTGCGCGGAATCAAGCGCCGGAAGCAGACCCGCCGAGGCCGATGGGGCCTGCTCTGGCTCCACTTCGGCTTCGCGAACCTCTTCCTCCTCGGCGAAAATCTCCTTGAGTGTCTTTGAGACAGCGGCACTTTCGGCCTCTCGCTTGGCGATTGCATCCTGGTCGAGAGTTAGCGGTGGAGCCTCGGTCGGCTCGTTTTCCGGGGCATCGGTCTTGCTGGGGAATGGCGGGATACGGCCACCTGGCGTTCCAGACTTGGAAGGGCGCACCTCCTGCGGTTCAGCAATTAATTGATGCAAGCGCTCATAAAGTGTCTCCGGCTCGGCACCGAGCAGAGGCATTAACGCTTTCAGGTCGCGGACGCAGTCCGCACTCACTGCGCCATCGATACTCACAAATCGAAGCAAAAACTCCCGTAAGGCGCTGATCTCGGTCGCGGTCATCTCCGCGAGCCCTTTCCGCACGCCCGCAAGATGCCGTGTGCGACTCTCAAGCAGCCAGTGCAGCACCCCCTCAAGGCGCAGCCGCTCATCACTGCTTAGCCCATTAAGTCCGTTGATATACCGGCGCACCAATGCCGTCTGCGCAGGCGTTATGGCATGGGCGGTATGCGCGTAGGCGAGCCCTAGTACGCGCATGTGGATGAGCGCGCGCTCGAAGGCGATACCGGCGGTATCGCTACCCGGATCCGTCTGACGGAATATGACGACTTTGTCAGTGCGGTTCAGTGTGCCGCGTGTAAAACCAAGACCAGGGGCAACGCCAAGCGACCAACCTGCGAAGAGCCGCTCGATAAGCCGCCTGGTCTCGACGCTGACTTTGCCGGTACGTGACGCTTCCGCTCCGAAAAGCTCGAGCAGTTCGCTTGCCGGCAAGCGGGCGAAGGTCGTCTCCTCAAGCCTCGCCTCAACGCGGCTTCGAAGCGCGTCGATCGCGCCCCCCGTATCGCTCCAACCTGCACTACTGGCAAGCGCATGAGGAAGTAGGGCACGGGCCTTCGGGGAATCCGTGTCATCGGGATTGTTGAGCCGGTGCCGCGAGAGTGGGGCAAGCTGCTCACAGCAGTCATCGACCACCTTCTGGATCTTGTTCCTCGGGCCACTGACAGCGGTGATATCGGGCAAATCGAGGCGTGCGTTTACACCCGGGGTGCCGCGCGCTGCAGGCTGATACCGTATGAGAATGCGGCTCTTGTTCACCCGGGCCTTTATGCCATCGCCATGGAGCTCCTTGAAAACCAGGGGGAAGAGGGCATCGAACTCTTCAGAACAGCGTTCCATTGCGACTTTCGAGCGAATCAATGGGTCGGAACGCACCATTGCGCGTGCGAGCCTCGCGTCAATCGGCTTACCCGCCGATACGGCCTGGCCAAGGGCAACCTTAAGTTGCAACGACGGACTGGTGCGATCTGAGGCGATCTGATCGAGGTCAATGGGGAGTTTGAGAAGAATGCTGGCAGTGTCGATGAACTGAGTCAGGTAATTCCGGATGCTCTGGGAGTCGCTGCCATAAACATCTCGCAGCTGGCGTGCCACCTCAATAATCGCAGGACCCTCTGCACGGGCACGCTCGTCGCCGCCCAAGGCATCAACCATGACCCGACGTTCCAGTCCGTAGAAGTAAAGAAAGACATAGCCAGGATTGGCATGAGCTGGCCAACCGCCAGCCGCGAGAAAGTGCAAATAGGCGGCCCGCGCCTGCGGTGTGATGGTGTCATAGCTCGGCCAGTAACCCATGGTGTCGCCGGCCGTGTCCGGGTTAGCAAAGTCAACCGGCAGAGTGGGGTTGATCAGAGCAGGGGTAATCTCTGGATAGCTCTCCGGTCCGCCAAGTCCACGCCCTACATATAGGAAGCCGCGGTGTATCGTGAGCCCCTTGATCTCAACAGTCTCTCCCTGCGGCACCCAGCAGTCATCACTTGTAACCGACGGGTTACGGCGCTCGCCACTCGGTGAGCCATCGAAAGAGGATCTGATCGTGACGGAAAATCCATCATTGTGTTCAGCGCGATCAGCCCGACTGCGTCTCTTATCCTTGCGGGAGGAGCCAATACTTGAAAATACGACGTACAACGCCCCAGCGATCAATAGAAGAACGATTAATGCTTCCACACCATCCCACCCCGCAGCTTGGTTTTCGACAAGCCTCGCCCCTTGCTGCCCCCGAGTCTAGTGACCGCAGACAGTGAAGGTCGAACGCATGACTTTAGTGAGAAAACGAGTCGGATACCGGAGCGAACAGTCGCAAGCTTTGAAGAGGCCCCACAACCTGAGAGACTGGATTCGTGAACCTGCGAATGTCCAACGCTTTGTCGCTGAGAAGGAGTTCGACCGTACACTAGAATCACTAATCATAAGGAAGCGACTCGATGCCGTACGACTATCGAGACAACTATCATCGAGAGCTAGCACGTCGAAATGACCTGCGGGCCGCAGTGAACACGCCTGTAGGTATTTTGGCGCTTATGGGCTCGCTTCTTGCCTTTATGTTCCAGAATTACAGGCTTGGTCTTGATCTAGGCAGTGCGTTTTTCGGACTGCTGTCGCTAGCTTCGGGCCTCGCGATAGGCGTAGGAGCATTCTTCTTAGCTCGAGCCATTCACGGGCACACATACAAGCACATTGAATGCGCGATGAGACTGCGCGAGTATCATCAAGCTCTAGGCAATTGGCACACCAAATACGGTGACGGCAAGGCTGCTGCAGATAAAGACTTTGATGATTATCTTGAGCAATCCTATGCTAGAGCGGGTGACCATAATGCTCAGCTAAATGAGGCTCGCTCCGCCGATTTGTTCAGAGCTCATCGCGCAATGATTTTTGCTGCGGTATTCGCCGGAGCTGCCTTTCTTCCGTTTGCATACGCGTCCCACTATCAAGAACAAGCTCCGGTACTCGTACACATTGCTGAGACGACGCAGTCCAAACACCTCGAGGAGGATGAGTAGATGTCTGAAGAGAAAAACCCTCCTTCGCAGCGACCGACTGCCCCGCCAAAACCAGAAGGACCGCCGCTCAGAGATGTCCGTGAAGATCATCGTCCGAAGGACAAAAAGTAAATTCTGGCCCGGAAACCCAACCGGGCGCTCAATCCGACACCGACAGCCCCGCCGTCGAGACTGCGCCGCGGGTTAACTACGTCGGAGAAACCTAGCTGTCCGAGAAGGAGGTCATAGGCCAAATGATCAGGCACGAGCAGAGAGCCGTTCCTGCCTTACGGACACCTGGTTCGGACGATTGGCAGGCGCTGGGTGCTGGGAACTCACACGACGAGAGTCATCAGCCAGAGGAGGTGCGGAAAGCCAAGGACGAGCTGAAGAATTCGCTGCTTGCGTCCTTACAAATGCAGCATCTTGTGATTCTCGCTGGATCCGGATGTTCGCGATCAGCCGGCGGGCCATCCATGCTTGACCTTTGGGAGCGCGCTGTTGGTGAAGAACCGACGGATGACGCCAAGCGGACCGCGGAGAAGGTCAATCATGACCTTGCGAACAAGGATATTGAGGCCTTCCTATCCAGGGTCGAGGCCTTCTTGCTGGTGAACCAGGATGAACACGTCAGCAACTTCTTGAACTTCAGCAAGGAAGTGATCCTAAACGAATGCTCGACATTCCTGGACACCGGGGACCTACACGATCACAAGACTTTTCTGCATCGCCTCTCCCGTCGGCGCGTTCGTGATCAACGCCTGAAGGTGTTCACGACCAACTATGACCTCTGTTACGAACGGGCTGCCGCCGCGCTTGGCGGCGTAGCTCTCGACGGATTCTCGTTTACGGCTCCTCGCCATTATGACCCTAGGTTCTTCGGCTACGACATCATCCGGCGACCGCGAAGCGGCGACGACCTTGGCCAGTACCTGGAAGGCGTGTTCCTGCTCTACAAGCTCCACGGATCAGTCAACTGGGCGAAGGGCGAAGACGGCACTATTTGCGAGAAAGACAAGCCGACCCCTGACGAGGCTTGTCTGATCTACCCCGCACGGGGCAAGTACCAGCAGAGCTTCGCCCAACCCCATCTCGAATCAATGGCTCAGTATCTTGCCGCCGTGCGCGAACCGAATACATGTTTACTGACCGTGGGCTTTGGCTTCAATGACGATCATCTGGCCGAGCCACTCCTAGGTGCCGTAGAGTCGAACCCCCACTTGCGTTTAATCGTGGTAGATCCCGGGGCTCGCACGAATGAAACGGGAGATAATGCGCACTGGAAAAGGCTGTTCCGACTGAGTCATCGTGGTGAAGATGTGTGGTTTATCACCGCATCGTTTTGTGAATTCGCTGAGATGATCCCCGACCTGAAATCGTTGACGCCGGCGGACGCCCTAATGAAAGCCATCAAGGGCGTGACGAGAGAGCTGTGAGCAAGTTGTGCATCGATGAGACCTTCCCAAACGGATTGCTGCGGCCTGAACTATTTCTTGGGGTGGCCTCCTCGATTACTGCCCAAAGAGTGGGCGTCAATCTCAGCGTAGCTGGCAATCCGAGTGGTTCTCATTTTGCCGGTGCCCGCTACGGCCTGGGCGAAGTCAGCGAGTTTGTTCTTATCGAGGGCCAACAAAGCCTTCTGCTGGGGCGCATCGCTGAAGTCCGCCTGCGGGAACCAGAGCGGCGCAATATCCGGCGCGACTTCTCAGGAAATAGTGATCTGGACGCACTGGGCCAGATTCAGTTACTAGGCTGTGTTGCCATGGATGACCTGCAAGTCACCGCAGGCGTCGACGCCTACCCGCGCCTCGGAGATCGGATCTACGCTGCCCCGCATCGGTTTCTCGCACTGCTGCCCCGCCTGATGGAACACGATGCTGATGACAGGGAGCCCGTGGTCCTGAACCTCGGCGCGATCGATGTGGCGCAGAGGAGTGCTGTCACCGTAAAGCCTGAGCGGCTGTTCGGCCGTCATTGCGCGATTCTCGGCGCAACCGGAGGCGGTAAAAGCTGGACGACAGCGCGAATCATCGAGGAATGCCTGCGATCCCAAGCGAAGCTGATTTTGATCGACGCCACCGGTGAGTACCGGAACTTCGCAGGAGATAATGTCGTCCACTGCCATCTGGGCCACCCCATAGAGAAGGCGGCTGCATCCACTTCTTGCTCGTTGCCACCGACATCTTTTCTGGAGTCGGACTTCACTGCGCTGTTCGAGCCAGCAGGCAAAGTTCAGGGGCCGAAACTCCGAGCGGCGATTAGAAGTCTGCGGCTTGCCAACCTGAGACCCGGTCTTGCAACGGATGGCGTCATCGAGAAGATCAATAAATCGAAGACGGATATTGAAGCGGCGGAGATGGAGCAAGATGTGTCGAGCAGGCTGGACGATCCGCGCCAGCCCTTCGATGTGAGATTACTGGTCAAACAGATAGAGCAGGAGTGCGTCTATCCGGAAGGTTTTGGTGCCAGGCAAGGGGAGAAGGATCCCACAAAATGGGGACGTGAGGACGGCAATTTTTCCTACTGCCTGTCACTCGTGGCACGCATCAACGGGGTCTTGGCATCCCCCGCATTCAAGTGCGTGTTCCAGCCGGACACGGGAATTGCGTTAACCCAACAGATCGATGACTTCATCGATGGGGGCCACAACCTACTCAGAATCTGCCTCAGCGGGATTGCCTATGAATTTCACGCCCGTGAAATAATCGCCAATGTCATCGGTCGGCACCTGTTGACCAAGGCTCGCGCTGGATCGTTTCAGAATCGCCCAACGGTGCTTCTGGTGGACGAAGCACATAATTTTCTCGGTCGTCAGATCGGCGCTGAAGACTATGCCTCTAGGCTCGATGCCTTCGAAGTGATAGCCAAGGAGGGCCGCAAGTACGGCCTGAATATTTGTCTGGCCAGCCAACGGCCGCGTGATGTCACCGAAGGCGTTCTGAGCCAGATGGGCACTCTGATCGTGCACCGGCTTACCAACGACCGTGACCGTGAAGTGGTGGAGCGAGCCTGCGGTGAGATCGACCGGGCGGCTTCGGCATTCCTGCCAAATCTCCGTCCCGGCGAGGCGGCAATCATCGGTACGGATTTCCCGATCCCGCTGACGATCCAGATCCGTGCGCCCGGCGTCAAGCCAAGATCAGATGGCCCAAAATATCAGGAGCATTGGGCAGTCAAGCCGTCAAAAGTGGAGAGGTGAGTGCGGCAATATCTTGGGCCTGGGAGATGATTGGCGAAGCCAACGATGGAAATGGCCCGACATAACTGCAGCATGCAGCGACAGGATGTGCGACGCCACCGAAGCTGGGTGTGAGGCAAGGAAGAGCGTAAACAAACTCATGGCAGATGATCTTGAACTATTCAATGCGCTAACCGAGGACACTCGTAAGCGGGCGGACTCGTTAGCAAAAGCCGTCTTTGTTTTGAGCGGTGGGGCATTGACCGTCTCCATCGGCATATTCACCAGCCAAACAGCGCCAACACTCACCTCTGTACTTCTGGATGTGCTCAAATGGGGATGGGTTGCCTTGTTTCTAGCAATAATCTCCCTTGTGCTCTGCCTTCTCACCATCATCTGGCGCGATTACTCCTTCGCCGAACGATGGCGCAAAAAGCTTGATGGCGAAGATCTAGACACCTCGGGGACACCAGGCATTGCCGACACCTTGATCTGGGGGCTTGGTGTTCTAGGTATAGCTGCGTTCGTGACCGGAATGTTTTGCCTTGCGTATGTCTCGGTTGGTGTTATTGAGATTGCCTGACTTCAAACTGCGAACCAGACGCAGGGGTTGGTCCAGGTAAGGAACAAGCTCGTTCACAAAAGAATACGCGCACAATCGATATCGCCGCCGAGAGCGCCGATGAGAAGCTGAAAAAAAGCAAAGGAGTTCGGCCTCGACTTCTGGTTCTTAGGAGAGCCGGGTGAATGAAGACGAGGCTGCTGGTACACCTCGCGGTGGGGTGGCGCGCTACGCGCGGGCGCAACCTCTTAGTAAGGTGACCGCGATTTCAGTCTCTTGCGGCACTTGTCGTCAAAATTCACTTTTGAACTGGAATTACCAATACCAATAAGTGGTTGAAACGAATAGGGCTTTTGTTACTGCGTATATTGTATATTATGTTAAGTTTTGTCGACCATCGCCCTACGACTTTTGTCTATACTCACTCGGGGAAATTGGGATTCGCTTGTCCGGCCCATTGCCGTCCGGGAATCCTCTGCATGACAGTAACGCCGAATCACTGACGTGCCCACTGTCGGTCGCGCCACGGCGCTTCAACTGGCAGGTCAACAATCAACGATCATGTAAGCTGGGGGAAACCATGATCGCCCAACCTGCCTCGAAAGGCGCGTTGTCGTCACCGGTAGAACTTGGTCAGACATTGGTCTCAACTTCTGGGCTTCGCTGGGGTGGACTGCCTGCCCGTTGGGCCCGATTCACAACGACGTTGCCGATTGATTACCTGCGGTGGCCCCGGACTTACATCGCGCTTACCCTCCAGGGAACAGTCTCGCTTAGGTATCGGTCATCAGGAGTCAGTCACAAAATCACGACCAGACCTGGATGTATTGGCATCTGGCCCCGCGCCTACGAGGCATCCCCGATAACATGGGTCGGTTCCACCGAGGTTTTACTGGTGGAACTTGAAGACGTTTGGCTAATGGAACACCTCGACAATCATGAGACCATCGCCAACGTAAACCTCCAACATCATCCGGCATTTAACGACGAGCGTATTGAAACGCTCCTTCGAAGCATTGCCGCCGAGATCAGTACCGGATGCCTATCGGGCCATCTGTACGGACAATCGTTATCCACGGCCCTCATATGCTTGCTCATCCATCGATATCGGCGAGAAAATCGACGGCCGATACCTTCTCGCAATGAGTTATGCCAACAGGCACTCAAGGAAATTCTAGATTACATCGAACGAAACCTTGGCGGTGATTTATCGCTTAAGAGGATCGCTGCCTTAAAAAACATGAGTGCACAGCGCTTTTGCCTCATGTTCCATGAATCGGTTGGCACAACACCTCATCAGTACGTCATTCAGAGGCGTATTGAGAAAGCCAAACGCCTCCTGACGTTAAGGAGTTCATGCATTGTTGAAATTGCCTTAGATCTCGGGTTCTCGAGCCAGAGTCACTTCACCTCTGTTTTCAAAAGGATGACGGGAGTTACACCAAAAAAATACAGGGCATCGGGGACAAACTGAACGACGAAAAAAGATATTTTATCTATATTGCACAGCCCTGTGTTTTAGAAAAATTTTTTTGAAAAATGTCAAATTTAATCTGATAGAATTTTTTTTACTTCGGCGTCACTCTGATCGACGCGAGCAAATGCTTGCGCACCAAACAGTGAACCATCCTAATCGTCAGTAATCGCCGAGGTCGTTATGAAAAGCGGAAACACAGATTCTATAAGCAAAAAAACCTCAATAGCCATCGCTCTTGCAATGGCCGGGAGCCTGAGCGTCGCCGGCGTGGCGAGCGCGCAGCAATTCGAAACCCTTGAAGAAAGCAAACCACCACTAGTTCTCGAGTCTGTTGGCAGCTTCTATGTCGGCGGCGACCTAATCTTCTCAGATGCTCTGGGAACGGACTCGCGAACCGGTCACACCATGGTCAATCAAATGTACGTTCAGTACATGGTACCTCAGGGGCGCCAGAAGGTCCCTGTGGTACTGGTTCACGGCGGAGGCTTAAGCGGGAAAAACTACGATACGCAACCTGATGGTCGCATGGGCTGGTTCGAGTACTTTGTTCGAGAGGGCTACCCCACATACATTCCTGATCAAGCTGCGCGTGGTCGTTCTACGCACGATGTTTCGTTGTTCAACCAAGTCCGCGCAGGCCTGCTTCCTCCAGACGAGTTGCCTCTGATGAACAGGACGAGCAATGAGTTCGCATGGACGGCGTTTCGATTTGGACCACAACCCGGCATTCCTTTTCCGGACACGCAGTTTCCAATTGAAGCCTTGGACGAATTCGCCAAGCAACAAACAACAACATTGAACGCACTCCTGCCCAGCCCGGATCCCAACTGGCAAGCAATGGCCGAGCTGGCCGCAAAGCTGGACGGAGCGGTACTTGCCGGATTTTCCCAGTCAGGAAGATTTCCACTTGAAGCCGCACTTATTGACCCTGCCGGGATTCGCGGCGCGGTGCTGCTTGAACCCGCAGGTGGGTGTAACGCCAATATCTACACCGACGACGAGATTGCGACACTCGCAACAGTGCCAATTCAAGTCGTTTTCGGCGACCATCTTGCCGGTACAACCTGGCAAGCTGCATTTGATAACTGCAATATATTCATCGAGCGTGTCAACTCGGCAGGTGGTAACGCGGAAATGCTGTACCCACCAGCGATGGGAATCTTCGGTAACAGTCATATGCTAATGAACGACTTGAATAGCGATCAGATTGCGGACCTGATCATCGACTGGATTAGTGAAAATGTAGAACGTCGAGGGCGCGGCGTCGGTCGTAATCGTTGAACTATCGTTAAACGCATTGGCTTTTGCAGCCCTGCGCCCAATGGGCCGCAGGGCTTCATCTTTCAGCCCTCTCCTGACGGCCTCTCTCCTCCACCCTCGCTCGCGGTGCCAACGGTAATTGGGTCTCAGGCCCGACCGCTTAAGGTCAATATAGTTCGATCAAAAGAAACACGGCGCCCGCAGATAGCAGGCGCCGTGATTAAGAAGGTGAATCGCCCTGGCCGTTTGATCTAGCGGTCCTGGCGCCCCCGAGCATGGGGAGGTGGGCCCTGGGTGCCGGCATGAGGCGGTGGACCCTGAGTGCCGGCATGGGGCGGTGGAGCACCACGATCTCCCGGGCCCGCAGGGCAAGGAATCCCCGTGGGGTTGGGTATATTCTCATCTGCCCACTCCAAGGCAAAATCGAATATGTCGCTGGCGTTAGTACCCAGCATCATCATGTGAGTTGTGCCGTGGAATCGCCCTTCAAAGTCCGGGTGATCCAGGTCCACATAGACCGCCGGCCCCACCGAACGAGTAGGACTTGCATTTATCGCAGCAACCATTTCACGTTGCCTATCACGTGCGGCTCCAGTGCGGTAGTCTCCATTCATAAGCAGGAACGGAATGTGATCGAAATCCCCTGGTGTAATGCCAGCATTCACCAAGTTGGACAGTCCGATATTGGACTCGGGAATAATTATTCCCTGCACGAGGTGTAACGTCCCCCTCTCCTTCAATATCCGGATCATATGCAATAAATGGATGCCGGACTGTGAGTGGGGCGAGACGATCGCGCCACCAAGATGTTCAACCAGGTCCGCCATGGCTCGGGATGACCACGTGCTGTCTGGGGCAACGTCCATGGGATCGCATGCCGCGCAAGTGGACCGCGGCAAAGTGGCCTCTGCATTCGGCACCAGCTGCTTATTGTAGTTGAGCGCCAGGTAGGGGTTGTTATCGGGATTCGGGGCCGGGCCGATGGCGCCCGCACGCATTTCAAGGTCTGAATCAATTGATCTGGGTACCGGTGGAATCGGATAAGCCGGTGGATAATCTCCATGGGCCTCGGATGGCGGATCCGTTTCTGGTGGATCAGGATCACCTGGCCCGCCATGGGGAATCATCGTGCCATCGAGGATCGTTGAACCCGACGGAAGCAAGTGGCCAAACCAGATTGTCCATGCCTGATTATCGGTGATCCTGCCGAATGTTGGGATTAAATCCAGGTTACCTGTCTCCCGCGCTTCGTGGAGGACGGAATGGTCAAAGCCGGAGCGTCCACGTCCCGGCTGATCAACGATGAAGGTCGCAAGGTTGTTGCGCACAGCTTGTGGCAACCAACCCTCGTTTCCGTCCGGCGTCGAATCCAGCGCGGCGCCGGTGTGCGTTGACCCATGCACCATGATTAATGGCCATTGCCGTCTTACGGACGGGATCTGGAACTGAACGTAGGCCTGACCAATAATGATTTGCTGCGGTGGCCCCTCACTCGCGCCAGCGAAATTGGTAATCTTGGGGACGCCACCGACAAAAAACGACCCCTGATCACAAATGCTCAGCGGCGGCCCGGAGAGGAATCGTCGTTCCAGCGGGTTAACGGGCTCTGCCGGGTCGGCCCACGCAAGTCCTCCCGCCATGGTGCCTGAAACCAAGGCCGCAGTTAGCAGACTATAGGCTGTTGATCGCAGGAGAGTGGAATTAAAGTGGGAAATTACGTTTAAATTTTTTCGCGATCGGGTCGACGACTCAGCGCAAAAACAGTTTGGTGGGCTGCGAGAAGGGTTTTTATTAAACATGGGCTTTGCACTCCGCTTTTTATCATCTGAGGTGTCCTCACCCTTTACCCGCCAGGGAGCTACATATTATTTTAAGAACAACGGTGGATAATATTAATTCATGTTTTTTCTTTATTCGCTAATCATAACGGGGCAAAGCAGTCCATTCTTCCAAAAAATATTCCCTCTTGTCGAATTCTTAACGGAATAAACCAGCGAGGCGAAGATTAAAAATTGGACGACGGCCCGTGCCCCGAAAGTTGGCAGCGCAGGGCCTTACCTGGGCTCACGGTAGCCGGCCACCAGAAATTCGGCTCCACGTCGCGGACGGTGTGTGTTGCCAACCAAAAGATGGCTGAACCACCCCCGGGTTTTGAGGAGGCTCCACGGCCTGAGAGACCGGAGCCATGACGAACCAATACAAATTCTTTTTGCAATATTGGAGATAGTACTTTTTTCGAGCATGATCCCCCGTCAACCCACGTTTCCATCGGTTGGGTAGACAGGCACGCTGTGCCTGGTCTTGAAAGGGGAATGAAGCAATGCGTGATTCAAACGCCACCCGGCGCAGCCGCGCCACAAGGGTCATTCATGGTGCCGATCTTAGGGACCCCCACGGCGCGGCCCATGGCCCAATCTACACCGCGACTACCTTCGCCTTCGAGCGGACCGCCCAGCTCGCTGCAGCGGTCGGCAGCGGCGAGGCGCGGGGACTCTACACCCGATACGGCCAAAACCCGACGCTGCTCGCAGTGGAGGAGCAGCTGGCGGAGCTGGAGGACGCTGAAGAGGCCGTGGTCTTCAGCTCCGGGATGGCAGCCATCACCGCGGCATGCCTCGGGGTCGGTCGCGCCGGGGTCGCGGGGTTCGGCAACCTGTATGGCGGCACGCAGGAGTTACTGGAACGACAGCTCCCACAGCTCGGTATTCCCACCCGTCTGCTCGGTTCCGACGCCGTCGCGGAATTGCCCGACGTATTGGCGGAAGGTTTCGGTCTTGTCCTGACCGAGACCCCGAGCAACCCCGACCTGGCCGTCCACGACCTGGAGCACCTGGCCGGGACCGCACACCGCTTCGGCGCCCTGCTCGCGGTGGACAACACCTTCGCGACCCCCGTGAACCAACAGCCAATGAAGTGGGGCGCTGACATCGTGCTGCACAGCGCCACCAAGTACCTTGGCGGCCACAGCGACCTGACCGCCGGCGTGGCCCTCGGGACGGCCCAGGGGATGGCTCCGTTGCGCGGCTGGCGCAAGCAGTTCGGCCAGGCTCCCGCGCCAGAGACCGCCGCCCTGCTCTCGCGCAGCCTAAAGACGCTGTTCATCCGGGTCGAGCGCCACAACGCCAGCGCCGCGCAACTCGCCGAAGTCCTGGAGGCGCACCCGCACGTGGCGCGCGTGCACTACCCCGGCCTGCCTTCGAGCCCCGGCCACTCCGTGGCCACGCGCCAGATGACCGGCTTCGGCGGCATGTTGGGCGTCGAGATCGACGGCGGTGTCGACGAAGCCACCCGGTTCGTGGACGCCTTGGAACTGTTCCTCAACGCGCCAAGCCTAGGCGGCGTGGAGAGCCTGGTAACGCAACCAGCGGTGACCAGCCACACGGACCTAAGCCCCGCGGAGCGGGAGCGGCGCGGCATTCGGGAGCAGCTCGTCCGGCTCTCCATCGGGCTGGAGGACGTCGACGATCTACGGGCCGACCTCAAGCAAGCGCTCGACAAACTGTAGTACGGGCTTCACGAGGGCGGTTTGTAGTCCGGCCCGTAAAACTCTTCCGCGTAGCACGGCGGGGAGCTCGTCTCGTAATCCCCCGCCTCGCGATCCTCCGTGGTCAGTTGCTCCAGGAGCACCGCCCGAAGCACCGGAACGTGGGATCGCTCCATGCGGCGCACCGCGCTGAGCAACGTGAGGGGGCCCTCACGGGCGCGGCGCATCAAGGGGATCAGATCATCAGCACGCTCCGTGAGCTCATCCCGGAAGGCACCAGCAAAGCCTTCGTAGTCGAGCTCGCCGGCGTGCCAGCGCTTGCGTAACGCGGCGGAAGGGGTGATCTGTCGGGGCCAGTCGGTGAGCTCAAGCGCCTCGCGCCGCACACCACGAGGCCAGACCCGATCCACCAGGAGCCGGGCTCCGTCCTCCGGCTCCGGCGTGTCGTACACGCGCTTCATTCGGATCGTATAATCCGCCAATGGCGCCGTCCTTCGAGTCAGTACGTCTGCCGCAGGCTAGGGAACCGTCGCTCAGACCTACCGCAAGGGCCGTGGTGGGTTTGCGCTCAATCCGGAATGTCCGCCGCAGTGTTCACGATGATCGCATAAAGGTCGCGCGTGGAGGCCAAGGCACCGTCTCGTACGGCCTCCGCAGACAGAACCTGCCCATCCCTCGCTTCCAATGGCCGGCTCGCCGTGGCACTGGCCACAACGGTCGGTGCGTATCCGAGATTGAAACCGCCGTGGGCCGTGGAGTTAACGCACATGTGGGTCATGAAACCCGCAAGAATGATGTTCCGGACCCCGACCTGCTGAAGAGAATCATGCAAGTCCGTATCCACGAACGAGTTGGGCAAATGCTTGGTAATGACCGGTTCGCCGTTCTTCGGAGCAACCGGATCAGCAATCGCCCCAATGTCAGCGCGGATGTCGTACGGTGACCCGGGCCCCGCGTCGTGTTGAATGTGGAAGATCGGGATGCCGGCGCCCCGAGCCCGTTCGAGCAGCGTTTGACATTCCGTCAGCGCCTCCTCCACTCCCTCAAGCTTCATGACGCCTTCACGGTAGGTGTTCTGGCAATCAATGAGGATCAGCGCCGAATCCGACAAGGCCGAGGGCGCCTGCCCCAGGCTGAGAAGGGTACGAAGAGTAGTTGACGGTGTCGTCATGTAGACCTCCGGCGTGATTTTGCAGGGAATCGACAGTCTGGAACCCGGGTGTTCGAGGGAACGCAACATCCGTCCGAGAGATCACGTGGACAATCTTCCGGGCCAGGACATACAAATACAGAGAACGCGCAGCCGCTCCCATCGGCCATTCTCGCTGGACGCTTACGTACCGGACTGTTCGAAGTTCTTCCGGCCGATGCGCTCCATCAGTTCCAGCTGAGTCTCCAGGAAATCGTAGTGACCTTCCTCGTCGGCCAACAAGGCGCCGAAGATGTCACGGCTCTGGTAATCCCGCGCTTTCTCGCAGTACTCCATCGCTTCCCGGTAAAGGGCCAGTGCCTCTGACTCGGCTGCCAGATCATTCTCCAGGATTTCCCTGACGTCATTGCCGACACGAACCGTATCCATGTCCTGCACGTTCGGGCTACCACCCAGGAACAGGATGCGGCGGATGAGACGATCAGCGTGCTGCA
Organism: Methylonatrum kenyense; assembly: GCF_023195885.1. GTDB lineage: Bacteria > Pseudomonadota > Gammaproteobacteria > Nitrococcales > Aquisalimonadaceae > Methylonatrum > Methylonatrum kenyense. Next base: position 362,428 of record NZ_JALPKO010000003.1, on the reverse strand, counting down.
TCTCCTCCCGCGCTTCCTCTTCCTGTTTGCTCGCCAGGCTATTCAGGCCCCAGTGTTCAAGGAGTCGCGCATTCAGGACGTATTGGTGGACGGCCGTAAGCTCGCTGCGCACGCCGCGGTTGAGATACTCAATGACCTTCTTGTCACCCTTCATGCCACCTCCTGATAGTCCATGACAACGCTACGAAGATTGTCCCTTGAAACGCCCGAATTTACCAAAGCGCGGACAGCGTTGTCCTAGCCGTAGTTAGACACGGTCGCTCCATTCTCCCGTATGGCTCGATGAAAGTCCCCCATCGTTGCCAACCGGGCACCAGCATGTAAACGGGATTCCTCGAGGCGACGCACGGTATGGCATGGCTTGCACACCAGCAACGTTACGTTGGGGTCCGCCGCCAGCTCCTCGAAGATAGCTCCGAGCGGCGGTGGACCGAACGCACGAATATCCTGGGCCGAATCCCCGTGCGCCAGCAGCACGGCATCGTGCAGCAACATGATGGTCACCGCGTCACCCTGCTCCCGCGCGGCACGCGCGTGCAAAAACGGGACGGTCGCTCGTGTCGGGTCGGTTGGGCCGTAGGTCGAGGCAATGGCGAGATGCATAACGGATCTCCTGGTTGGCGAACAGTTCGGCATATGACAGGCCAACTAGACCGTACAAACCCGGTTAGCGGACCCACGCCGTGCATTGTGGGATGCTGACCGCATCTCCGCAAAAAACATCCGCACTTCAATGATTACCTGAATCAGGACAGACCCATGAATCCGGAGTTAAACCACAGTCACGATCCTGTTGCCATCCGACGGCGCCTGGCTGAAGGCAACCGGCCAAGCTATCTGCCAGATGCCATTCTCGGAGGTATTGACGGCTGCATCACGACCCTGGCGGTGGTTGCCAGTGTGGCGGGCGCCGGGCTGCCCGGCGTGGTGGCATTCGTACTTGGTGTTGCCAGCCTGATCGCCGACGCCTTCAGCATGGGAGTGAGTAACTATCAGGCAGTCAAGGCCTCGGACGATGAACGTCGCCGGCTCCGCGCGCAGGAAATACACCATGTGGCCGTCGACCCCGACGGTGAACAGGAGGAGATCCGCGCCATTTTCGAGGCAAAGGGTTTCCGGGGCGGGGCGCTGGAGAATATTGTCGAGACCATCACCAGTGACCGCCGCCTGTGGGTGGATACCATGCTGATGGAGGAATACGGTGTAGCCTTGACGGGCCCGTCCGCAAGCAAAGCTGGCCTGGCCACCTTCGCGACCTTCATGGCGGTGGGTTCCATCCCGCTGCTCCCCTTCCTGGTGCCGGTATTCACCGGCGCCGAGTATTTCGTGGCAAGCGCGATCATAACGGCCATGGCCTTGTTTGGTATCGGCTACGCGAAGGGTGTCATTCTGTCCATGAAACGCTGGCGCGCTGGTTTCGAAACACTGCTCATGGGCGGTGGCGCCGCCATTGTCGCCTTCCTTATCGGCACCGTGCTGGAACCCATGCTGGCGGATCTGCCGTTACTTGATTAGGCGTCGATACCAAGGCCTCCCCGGACGGCCCGGCCCTCGGCATGCGTCCATCCAGTTGCTATCCGGTACACTCCCTTTCGAGCGCAACGCGGATTTCCTTCCGGAGCCAGACCTGACACCCTTTAGCAAACGCTGAGCGATTCTGGCGTCTGCGCCCGCGACCGGTTTGGTCATCTGGCAAGGCGCGGTGCCGGTTCGGTAGCCGTAGCTACCGCGCCGGAGACCCAACGCCACCAGGGGCCAAAACCGGCCGGGGCTTAGGCAAGCATGCACTATCGCACGGCGGCGTGGGACGGCGCATGCTTGCCTCCGGTTGGGCCGCATTTTTCCCGATTGCTGCGTTGCGCTGCTTGACCGCAGAACGACTGCGGCACGGCACAGCGCGCCTTGCCTCGGAAAAAATGCGGACTCCAACGCAGGCGTGGGAATAATTCAGTGTTTCCTTAACAGCGCATATCACCCAATCGACTGAGGCCATCGCGATGGTACGGACACTTGACGACACACTTGAACCCATTTTCCAGGACGTCCTGCATCGAAACCCTGGCGAGGCGGAGTTCCATCAGGCAGTGCGGGAGGTTCTGGAGTCACTGGGCCCGGTGCTGGTCAAACACCCGGAATTCGCCGAACACAAGATCATCCAGCGCATCTGCGAACCGGAGCGTCAAATCATCTTTCGCGTGCCATGGCAGGACGACAAGGGCGAGACGCACATCAACCGCGCCTTTCGCGTGCAGTTCAACAGCGCGCTGGGTCCCTACAAGGGAGGTATGCGATTTCACCCTTCCGTGTACCTCGGCATCGTCAAGTTCCTCGGTTTCGAGCAGGTCTTCAAGAACGCGCTCACCGGACTGCCAATTGGCGGCGGCAAAGGCGGCAGTGATTTCAACCCGAAGGGTCGTTCGGACGCCGAGGTCATGCGATTTTGCCAGAGCCTCATGACCGAGATGTACCGCCACCTTGGCGAGTACACCGACGTGCCCGCAGGTGACATCGGGGTCGGCCAGCGGGAGGTGGGATACCTGTTCGGCCAGTACAAACGCATGACCAATCGCTATGAGTCGGGCGTATTCACCGGGAAGGGCCTCGACTGGGGTGGCAGCCGCGCCCGCAAGGAGGCAACCGGGTTTGGCGCGGTGTATTTCGTGCGCGAGATGCTGCGTGCTCGCAACATGGATCTGGAAGGCAAGACCTGCGTCGTGTCCGGTGCAGGTGACGTGGCCATCCACGCCATCGAGAAATTGCAGGCTCTCGGTGCGCGGGTGATCGCCTGTTCCGACTCCGGCGGCATGATCGTTGACGAACATGGCCTGGAGCTTGATCGCATCCGTCGTATCAAGGAAGTCGAACGCCGACGTATCCACGTCTACGCAGAGGAACAGTCACGCGCCCGCTACATCAAGGGTGGCACCGTGTGGACGGTGCCCTGCGAAGTCGCCCTGCCCTGTGCCACCCAGAACGAACTTAACGGCGAGGATGCCCGGCGTCTGGTGGAAAACGGCTGCATTGCAGTGGCTGAAGGCGCCAATATGCCCACAACGCCGGAGGGTATCAGGCTATTCCGGGATGCGGGCATCGCCTATGGCCCGGGCAAGGCGGCCAATGCGGGCGGTGTGGCTACAAGTGCCCTGGAGATGCAACAGAACGCGAGCCGCGATTCCTGGACATTCCAATACACGGAACAGCGGCTGGAAGAGATCATCTGCAACATCCACCGAAACTGCCACGACACTGCGGTGGAATTCGGTGCACCCGGCGACTATGTGACCGGTGCCAACATCGCGGGATTCCTGAAGGTCGGCCATGCCATGGTGGCACTGGGCCTCATTTGATTCGGATTCTACAGCCGCTGCGAACAACCGGATTGGCCTGAAAAACCCGTCAGGCCAGCCAGTTCCGGTTAGGCGAGCGGTCTCCCAGCACCTCCTGTTCCTGACCGCACACCGGCAAGCTGCCGGTTTTCGGTGCAGCACCGCCCTGCCCCCGGGTTCGGCTTGCCGGTGATGGTGCATGGGCTCATTGACTGAACGATGAACGTCGGGCGCCGTGGACGCACGTCGATGAACGCCGCCAGACACCCTGCCCTTCCAGCCGGTCACGATCATGCGGACGATCAAAGTCGAGTACCGGTCCGCTAGGCACGATCCGCGTGGGGTTGATGGCAGTGATCGAGTAGTAGCCTTTCTTGATGTGCTGCAGATTGACGGTCTCGCGCACCCCGGGCCACTGATAGAGTTCCCGCAGGTAATTGGAGAGATTCGGATAATCCTCGAGACGCCGGATATTGCACTTGAAAGCGCCATGATAGGCGGCATCAAAACGCACCAGGGTCACGAACAGCCGCCAGTCCGCCTCGGTCAGGTAATGGCCGGCCAGGTAACGCTGATTGTTCAGCTGACATTCCAGCCGGTCCAGCGTCTCGAACACATCGCTGACAGCCGCATCGTAGTGCGCCTGGGATTTCGCAAAGCCCGCGCGGTAGACGCCATTGTTGAGTGTCTCGTAGATCAGCGCGTTCCAGGCGTCGATCTCGTGACGCAGCGGCTCCGGGTAGAAGTCCAGATCATTGCCGGTCAGGTGATCAAACGCCGTGTTCAGGATGCGTACGATATCGGCGGATTCGTTGTTCACGATTCGCCCCTGCTCGCGGTCCCACAGCACCGGCACTGACACCTTTCCGCTATAGCCCGGATCGGTGGCGGTGTAGAGCTGGTAGTGGCGATCGATGGCCCCAAGCCTGGGGCCCGCGTCCTCCACCTTGGCATAGGTCCAGCCCTCCTCGCCGAGTACGGCGTCGGCCACAGAGACGGGGATCAATGCCCCCAGCCCCTTGAGCTTGCGCAGGATCAGCGCGCGCGATGCCCAGGGGCACAGGTACGCGACGAACAATTGGTATCGGCCGGGTTCCGCCGGGAAGGCACGGCGATCGTCCGGCCCGGGTGAACCGTCGGGCGTGATCCAGTCACGGAATCGAGTGGGCTCGCGCCGGAAGGCGCCGTCGTCGATCTCGCCTTCCGCGACGCTGCCCTTGACCCACTTGCCATTAACCAGTCCCGGCATGATTGCCTCCCCTTTCCTTATCCACCGAATATGTACGCGGATTGCACGCTGCCCAGGACACGATCCTGAAACGCCTGGCGGCCGGTGTCCTGGTTGGCGGCCCCGGCGGCCACATGCAGGGGCAGCAGATGCTCCTCCCTCGGGTGCGCAGCGCGGCCGCCGGGTGCTCGGACCCAGGCCGCGAGCCGCTGCTCTCGCTCGGCTGCCGGCAACGGGACGGTGTCTCTCAACCAGGCGTCGAACGCCACCGAGTCCGGATCGAGTTCGGCATCGTCGAAGCGAAACCGCTGCATGTTGTGATAACTCATACCGCTACCGATAATCAGCACACCCTCTCGCCGCAGAGGCGCAAGCGCACGGCCCATCGCCAGATGGTCCGCGGGATCCAGCCCGCGTTTCAGGGACAGTTGCACGACCGGCACATCCGCGTCCGGATACATCACCTTCAGCGGGATGAATACCCCGTGGTCCAACCCCCGTTCGTGCTCAAGCGCAACATCCATACCAGGCTCCCCAAGCAGCGACTCGACCCGTGCCGCGAGCGCGGGGGATCCGGCGGCCGGGTACTGCAATTCGTAGGTATGCGGCGGGAAACCACCATAGTCGTAAAGCAACGGCGGTTGCCGTTGCGCATTTAACGTGAACACGGGTGCCTCCCAGTGTCCGGAAACCACCAGCAGCGCCCTCGGCCGGACACCGACAAGCTCCGGTACGGATCGCAGCCACTGTTCCATCCGGGCCCAGGTCCCGGGCGGCTCCCAGTCCATGAAGAAGCATGGGCCCGCGCCATGTGGCACGAACAGCACCGGCAAATCTTGTGTCGTCATTACGGGAACCTCCGGCTGCGGTCTGACTATCGGACGTCGTGGTGATTTGTCGTGCCCATCCGCCCTCAGGATGGAGAGGTTTCCTTTTTGGCGGAAGACAGCCAACATGGAACACATGGTTGACATTTTGGAAACTCTCGGTGGTTCCCTGGACGATGTGCGGGCTTTCTGTGCCGTCACGGAATTCGGTACCGTCTCCGCGGCGGCCCGGCAACTCGGCGAGACCAAAGGCAGCGTGAGTCGGCGTCTGTCGCGTCTGGAGCGGCGCCTGGGGGTACAGCTGCTGGCGCGCACGCCCAGGGCGGTAACACCGACCGATGAGGGCCTTGCATTTCACGCAAGGGCCAGAGAGGCCCTTAATTGGTTGGACGAAGCCGCGGAGGCTGCTCGTCAGTCCAAGACCGTGCCGCGGGGGCACCTGCGGATCACCGCGCCGATGGACTTCGGCATGACTGCCCTGCCGGACCTATTGGTTCAATTCCGGGCGCGGCACCCGCAGATCACCATGGAACTCGTCCTCGCGAACGCGCCCATCGATCTCGCCGCTCACCGCGTGGATCTGGCCCTTCGGGCTGCGGTAGATGACCTTCCGGACATGGGCTATCGCGCATCCACAGTGGGCGAGTTCAGGATCGGGCTTTACGCATCGCCGAGCTATCTGGCAGCTGCAGGTGGTGCTCCAGTCACGCCGGCGGACCTCAAAGCGCATGATCTGGTGGTCGCCCGGGAATTTTCCGGCACCGTGCAATTAACGCTGACCGGCGATCGGCGAAAGCGTCGGGAAGTGGCCGTGCGGCCGGTGGTCCAGGCGAACGACTATGCCAGCATCCTGCGTATCGCCGCGGCCGGGGGAGGCATCGCTCCGGTTCCCGACCTTGTCGCTGCCGGCTCCATTGCGACCGGCGCTGTCCGGCGCGTGCTCCCCGAGTGGCACGCGGCCGAGGGCACGCTGTACGCCATCACCCTCGGTGGGCGCGACGCACCGGCCCGGGTCCGGGTGTTCCGGGAATTCGTGCGGGAAAATCTCCGGGCTTCGCATCCGCTGTAAAATCAAGATTCGGCGTCGGATATCACGCTTCCCCGCACGGCCCGACCTGGCCCGATTCCGTCTTCCCATTGTTCGTCGGCCATCAGCACGAGATTTCTGGAATCATTAACAGTTATTTTCTATACTTCTTTCATTGCTGATTGCCGGCATGTCAGGCCGGTTGGCTCTGACGAGGGAAATCGAATGCTTGAAGAACTCCGTCGTGATCACGGGAAGCTGCGAACGCTACTATCAGCACTTGAAACTCAGCTTGTTGCTGCGCAACGCGTCGGGCATGCCGATTACCCGCTGATGGAGCGCGTGCTGAATTTCCTGACAACGTTTCCGGATGGCTATCATCACCGGCTCGAAGCCATGTTGTTCGATCGCCTGCGGATTCGCATGCCGGCAGCCGAACCGGCCGTCCGGGCGCTTGCCCAAGAGTTTACTGAACTGCATCGCGACGGCAGGCGACTCGCCGCATTGCTGGACGACATCATCAACGGCCAAATCCATAGGCGCTCCACCCTGATCGAGGCTGGAACCAGCTACATTTCCCGCTTTCGGCTGCAAATGGACCTGGAGGAGCTTCATATCTTCCGGCACCTGGAGAAGGCACTGACAACTGCTGATTGGCAGACTCTGCGTCGCTTCCATGAACGCGTGACGGACCACGGCACGCGCCGCCGCGCCGAGGAGGCCTACGCGGACCTGGATCGCATGATCTGGCCCAACACCAATCGGGAATTGGAAACAATGGGAATGGGGAATGCGTAAATCCCTGAGTCGCCGATATCGGATTCCGCCCGGCTGTGGCAAACTTTTTGTTTCTCACGCAACTGGTCCCTTTCTGCCATGCGGCTGACTCTCTATACCGACTATGCACTTCGCGTGCTGATCTATCTTGGCGTGCGTGGCGACGACGGGGAACGTGCAACCATCACCGAAATCGCCGAGCGCTACGCGATCTCCCGAAACCACGTCATGAAGGTGGTCTATCAGCTCGGCAAGCTGGGTTATATCGAGACCGTCCGCGGCAAGGGTGGTGGTCTGCGGATGCAGATGCGGCCCGAGGACATCAATGTCGGCGTCCTGGTACGGCAAACCGAGGCCGATATGGCCATCGTCGAATGTTTCAGCAGTTCGGGCCGTTGTCGACTGGCACCGGATTGCCGCCTGCAAGGAATGCTGAAAGAGGCGCTTGATGCATTCATGGACGTGCTCGACCGTTACACATTGGCCGACATCCTTGATAACCGGCAGTCCCTGCGGCAAATGCTGGGGGTCACCACCTGAGAAGGTGGCCGGGCGACGCCCGGGTCAATGAGCGTGCGGATGGGCCTCGTACCCCGTCGGCTCGGCACCTTTGTGGATTTCCCAGTCCAGTTCATCAAACGCCAGTAACCGGCCACCATGCCGTGAGGCAAAGCGCTCGGCGTCGGCGCGGGACGAGAACGGTGCCGGCGAATGCCCCATCGCGCCGCGGCGCCCATGCCCCACAACATAAACTGCCTCGACCGCGTCCATCCAGGCGTCCTCGGACGGCTGATCCCAGTCGGTGCGCGACAAATCATGCACCCGCAAACCGCGAACGGCATTGGCGGATTCCGGCTGCCAAGCCCAGGACAACATATCCGTGACGGAACAAAATGGCAGTACCCGACCGTCACGTAGGCAAGCCTGCCCCTTGGGACCCGTGTGGTGGGTCACGCTCATGCCGCACAGGGCGCAATCATGATCCTCCGTAAGTAGCAGCGGGGAACAGTCATCCGAGGACGTTTCCTGCCCCCCGCGGCAAGCGGCCAGCCCCAGAATCGGCAGGGCAGCCATCAGGTGCAGCAGCTGGCGACGTTTGAACATGGCAATACGCTCCGGTGGTCAAGCCCGGCGGCGGGCGAACAGGCCCGCGGCGGCGCCAAGTGGAAGAACGATCCAGACGACGAGGATTCCGAGCAGCAGTGGGACCGGGTAGGCAGCCTCACTGAACACGCTGAGCAGACCGCTGCCGGCGGCGACTACCTCGAAGCTGGTGAGGTTAACCAACCGGAAAACGTCGGTAGGATTCAGCAGCAGCAGGCTCCGGAACAGGCCATCGTCCAGTCGGCCCTCGCTGCCAACCAGAATACCCAGCAAAACCAGATCATAAGCCAACACGAACAGGAACCAGACCAGTAGTGCCAGACCGGCTGCCCTGGCCTTCTCGCGAACCAGCACGCTGATCAGGTACGCCAGGGCCAGAAACACCCAAGCCAGTAGCGTCGCGCTGAGCATGAACACCGCGAACGGTGCGGCCATAGCGGCAGCCTGACCGGTCAGCACGGCGATCACCAGACCCGCAGAACCGAAACCAAGGCCTGTGGACAGCGCCATGATGGCCCCGTGTCCCAGAAACTTGCCGATGATCAACTCGGTGCGTCCCAGCGGGTAACTCAACAATAGCAGCAGCGTACCCTGCTCCTCCTCGCCCACAATGCTGTCATAGGCCAGCATCAACGCGATCAGCGGAACCAGCAGCACGGCCAGGCTGGCCAGACTGGCGATGGTGGTGGATACTGGACTAAGGCCGGGACTACCGGAGGCGGCGGCACCAAACCAGGCCAGTCCCACCGCCAGGGCGGCAAACGTTAGGCTGATGGAAAGCACCCAGCGATTTCGCAATCCATCCCGGAATTCCTTGCCTGCGACTACCAGAAGTTCACGCATGGCACTTCCCCTTGCCATCATGCCCCTTGCCATCGAAGTGAGCGTACAGCGCGTCGAGTCCCGGGGCCTCGATCGAGACGTCTTGCAAGCCGGGCTCGGCGAGCAAGGCGCGCAGCACCTCAAGCTTCCCGTCCGCCGGGGCAGTAAAGTGAATGCCCCCGGATGCCTCGCCATCAACACCGAGGATCAGGCCGCCCAGCCGTTGCCGCAGGGCGCCGTTGAGCGCTCCACCCCGGGCGTAAACCCGCAGGGGAAGTCCGGCCTCCCGTCGAAGACCAGTGATGGTGCCTGCGGCGAGCAGGCGTCCGGCGGAGAGGATCGCCACCCGATCCAGGTGGGGTTCCACTCCCGGCAGAACGTGTGAGCAGACAATCACGCTCGTGCCTGCTCCACGCAGGGCGTCGATCATTCCGTAGACGTCGCGTACCGCCATCGGGTCGAGACCCACGGTCGGTTCGTCCAGCAACAGCAAGCGCGGCTGGCCGAGCAATGCCTGGGCCAACCCGAGACGCTGACGCATGCCTTTTGAATAGGTGCGCACCCGCCGCCCCGCAGCTTGCCCCAGCCCCACCCGCTCCAGCAGGCGCTCTGCCTCGGCGGCTGAAACCCGCTTGAGGCGGGCGAAATAGCGCAATACTTCGCGACCGCTGAGATTGTCGTAAAAACTGACGTTTTCCGGCAGATAGCCGAGTTGTAGCCGCAGGTGACGAGCCCGGGATCCGCGCGGATCCTGACCCAGTACCGAGACATGCCCCGATCCGGGAGCCAGTACGCCGAGCACCAGCTTGATCAGCGTGGATTTGCCTGCACCGTTGTGGCCCAGCAAGCCAAGAACCTCCCCCTGGGCCAAGGCCAGATCGATTCCGTCAAGGGCGTGCACCTGGCCGAAGCGCCGGCCCACCCCTTCCAGCAACACCGCGTGGTTCATCCCGTTCCCTCCAGTGCATGGCCCGGCCGCATCAGCGGTGCGCTGTCCCGCAGTCCGGACGGCCGAAACACCGGAAACTGCTGCTGCACCCAGCGAATCAACTGCACTGCCGGACTGTTCATCAGCAGCCGCGCCATCGGATAGGTCCACAACAACCGGTCCACTGCATCATTGGGTTCATGCGGACGGTCACCGATTCCGTCGCCGCCGAGGTCCCAGCCCAGGTAATCGCTCCAGTAGTTGCCCCGCCCTTCGTGTGACCATTCCTGCGGCCGAGTAGAAACGTACATTGCCTGGGTGCGGTTATTGACAAAGCTGTTGCCGTGGATACGGTTTCCCTCGGAACCAGCAGTGAGGTGGACCCCGATCTCGCTGTTGGCAATCCGATTGTCCCGGACCTCATTAGACTGGGCGTTATAGATGAACAAGCCCTTGCCCTCCGCCCCGAGGGTCACGCCGTGCTCGGTGTTCGCGGCGCCGGCCCAACCGGTAACACCGTCAACCACGTTGTCAGCGAGTTCGCTGTAATTCACGAAATTGAGCAGGAATCCGTAGTTGCGGTCCCGCTCCGAGCGATTGCCACGCACCTCCAGATGATTCGACATCATCAGTGCAAAACCGCTGCGGGTCCGCGTCGTGCGGTTATCGATGATTCGCCCGTGATGCGAGTACATGTAGTGGATGCCGTACCGTAAATCGGAGAAGCGATTTCCACGAAACTCCACCTCGCTGCTTGTATCGATGTACACGCCGTCACGGGTGTGCCGTACCTCGTTGTCAGCGAACAGGCCGTCCTCGACGTTGAACAGCCGGATACCGTCACCCCGGTCCTGGGAACGAATCGCCTCGCTGCCGGAGATGCGATTGCCGATCACCCGAGGCCCCCGCAGATGCCAGAGCCATAATCCGAAAGCGACGTCCTCCATTACGGTGCCCTCGACGTGGAGCCGATGCGCACCGCGCTCCGCATGGATCGCGGCATTCATGGCCGTGAGATCGAAACCGGAGTTGCGCAATATCACCTCCTGGATGCTGACGTCCTCGGCCTGCACCCGGATCACATCGCCCTGGCCTCCAGCATCGATCACTGCCCCCGGTTCGCCACGCAGGGTAAGCGGTCTGTCAATAACCACTCCGCCGGCGTGAATACCCGGCCCCAATACCAGGGTGCTACCCGCCGAAGCGGCGTCGATGTGCGCCTGAAGGGGCCCCTGTTCCGGGTCGATGCCCTGACCAGCAAGTACCGGCGATCCGGCCAGGAAAACGGCCAGCAGCAGACAACGAATTGGACCTAGGTACACCGCGATTCTCCTTGAATGGAATGGGCGGCTCCGCTTCCGGAGCCGCCCCTCCGGCTACGCTTCAACCAACATGCGTCCTGCCATTTCCATATGCAGGGCGTGGCAGAACCAGCTGCAGTAGTACCAGTACACGCCCGGTTTATTCGCGACGAATGTCACCGACGAGGTCTGCTGCGGGTTGATCTCGAAGTTGATGCCGTAGTTGATGATGGAGAAGCCGTGGGTAACGTCCTCGATCCTGTCCAGGTTGGTTACCACAACGGTGACCTCGTCACCCTGCTTGACCTTGAACTCGGTCATGCCGAAGTTGGGTGCAACCGAGGTCATGTAGACGCGCACCTTGTTGCCATCGCGGACCACCTTGTTGTCCCGCTCCAGCGTCACCCCATCGCCCTTGGCCATTGCCACCGTTTCAGCAAAGTACGGATCGTCCCGTTCGTAGACCTTGATCGGATTGAGCTGATCAGCGCGCACCATGAGCGCGTCATGGGGTTCGGCATAGGTGGGACCATCATGCACCAACTCCATGCGCTCGCCGGAGATATCAATCAGCTGGTCATTCTCTGGGTGCAGCGGCCCCACCGAGAGGAACCGATCCTTCGAAAACTTGCTGAGCGAAGCCAGGTACTTGCCGTCGGCGTCGCGGCTGCAGGCCAGCGAAGCCTTCAGATGCCCGATCTGGTAATGCACATCCACCCGGTCACGGATGTAATTCACGTCGTCGCCGTTGTAGTGGCGGATGGAGTCTGCCAGGTTCCACTTCACCACCTGACTGTCCAGAAACAGGGATGTATAGGCATTGCCACGACCATCGAAGGTGGTGTGCAGCGGGCCGAGACCCACCTCCGGTTCGGCGACCACCGTCTCACGCGGATCCTCCAGCTTGCCGTCGAACCAGTCGTCAACCCGTGACCACTCCACCACTGTGCAGGTGGGCGACAGCTTGCCACTGCAGACGAAATACTTGCCGTCCGGCGGACTGGTGTTGAAACCGTGAGGACTGCGTGGCACGGGGATATAGACCGTGAATTCCGAGCCATGCCGTTCCGCGCCGCGTCCGTCCACCACCGGGACGTCAGAATCGCCGATCGTGAAGGTGTTCCCTGCGGCCACTGCCTCCTCGATCCGGGCGATATTGAAAATCACCGCCCAGTCCCGCTCCGGCCCCATCATCTCCTGCAGCGTGACACCGCGGGGCGAGTTGTAGCAGGTCGCCCCGACATATTTTCCACCGTAGTCGGTGTCGCAGTTGTCCATGTTGCCGTCAACGATCACCTGCCACTTGAGCTCCATTGTCTCGGCATCCAGGCAGGACATCAGTGTCCAATACTCGGACGGATCGTCCAGGTTGCGACCGTCGTTGGGGGTGGGGATGATCATCTCGCCAGCGGCGAATACGCGTTCGGTGGACGGCACCCGCTGCAGGGTCAAGCCATGAATGGACTGGACATTGGGAATGGTGGTGATCTTGTCCGTGCGCATGATGTCGAGCCGGATGCGCGCCACCCGTGTATTGGCCTTGTCGTTGATGAAGCACCAGCGACCGTCGTAGCGGGCGTCGGTGTAACTCACCTTGGGGTGATGCGTGTCACCGTTGAGGAAAGCTCCGCTGTCGCCCAGCACCCGCTTGCTTTCGTTGGTCTGGCCCCAGCCCGTCGCGCTGTCGTAGTTGAAAACCGGAATGCGTACCAGTTCGCGCATCGACGGCACGCCGAAGATGCGCACCTCGCCCGAATGGCCTCCGCTCCAGAAGCCGTAGTAGTCGTCAAGCTCCCCTGGCCCCACCTTGTGTGCGTTGCCGTCTGCCGAAGCGGCCAGGCTTCTGCCGCTACGCATCAGCAGCCCCGTACCAGTGGCGCCAGCGGCACCGACAATGCCGGCAGCGGCCGTGGTGCCGAGGAATCGGCGGCGTCCGGGGTTTTCCACCCGGGTGTTGTCGTCTTTGTCGTCACTCATGAGATCACCTCTACAGTGGGTAGGAACCTGACGGGACCGCACCGGCTCAAACGGCGGTTTCAGTGGGCACCCGCTTTTGCACCCGAATTACCGGGAATTGATTGCCGGAACCGGCGCCTGACGCCGTCCGGGCCGACCTTTCCCGCCGTTTGCGCTGCTTGACCATCGGCGGGCATTTCCTGTCGTTCCAGTAGGTCACCTGGCAGTCCAGGCAGTGATGGCATTCGTTTGCATTGATCCGACCGTCCGGGTGAATGGCGCGTACCTCACACTCATTGGCGCAGATCTGGCAGGGGCTGCCACAGTCATTTCTGTGGCGTTTGAGCCAGTCGAACAGACGGATTCGGGCGGGAATCGCCAGACCCGCGCCGAGGGGGCAGACGTAGCGGCAGAAGAATTTACGATTGAATGCCGAGACGACCAGCAGGCCTGCGGCATAGAGCACGAAACCCCATTCCCGCTGGAACTGCATGGTCACGGCGGTCTTGAATGGCTCGACCTCGGCGTAGACTTCGGCGGTAGACAGGCTGTGCAGGGAAACACCGAAAAGCCCAATCAAAATCAGATACTTCAAGGCCCAGAGCCGCTCATGCACCGCCCAGGGCAACTCGAACTGGGGAACTCGAAACTTGCGCGAGACTTCGTTGATCAACTCCTGGGCGGCTCCGAACGGACACAACCAGCCGCAGTAAACACCGCGTCCCCAGAGCAGCAGCGTTGCCGCAACGAAACTCCAGAGGATGAAAAGCATCGGGTCCATCAGGAAGGTGGACCACTGGAAGTCGGTGAAAATGGCGTTGGTAAAAGTGAAGATGTTCACCACCGAAAGCTGGGCCAGGGCGTACCAACCGATAAACACCACCGTGTAAATCAGAAAGCCCGTGCGCAGCCAATGCAGCAGCGTCGGTCGTCGCGCCAGCACGTCCTGAAACAGCAGAATCAGCGTCAGCACGACGAGTCCCGCACCGAGCACGACCACGTGTACGACCCTGTCCTCCCAGACCGACACCCAAAGGGGGCGGTCATCGTCCGGGAATCCTTGTTCGGGGTAGTCGAAGAAGGCCTCCGGCGGTGTGACCTCGAGGTGAAAGTTGACAAAGGCCGAGTCCAGCGCACCCACCTGCCGACGGACCAGCAACTCAACCTCCCAGGGACGACCGGGATCGAAACCGTGTTCTGCGCGGACAATGAAGATATCGCGCTCGCTGACAGTCGGGCTTCCCTCCACTTGCAGCGGCGGAGCACGTACCAGGTCGCGATCAAGGAACTGGATGGAGCGATCTTCCTGAAGCAACTGGAAGCGATCGAAAATTCCGCCACGAACGAAACCCGATCCCTTGAAGGAGTAAACGCCCGAAGCCATCAGCAGAAGTGCGTGTTCGTCTTCATCCAGACGATCCATCAGCCGCTGATAGGCGTCCTCACCCAACAGGTTTCGGCCGACAGTGGGCGGATTCAGGTGCGCGGCATATAAGTCAATGAAAGTCTCGTCTACCGACTCGGCAGCGGCCGTGTCGACGTTCTCTGCTGCCGTTCCCGAGAAGGCCTGGTCCACGTCTCCTCGCGTTAGGTGCATATGCCCCACGGCGCCGACCTCCCGCAGGCTCGACCAGTCCTTCGTCTCGAACAGTTCGTCTCGGACTGTCGCCGACCGCATGACCTGTAACGAACCGGCATCCACCAGGCCATGAGCAAGGGCAACCTCCCGTGCGCCGCGCATGATGGCCTCGGCCATCACTACAACGGTCACCGTCGCGCCGGAGACTGCATCGACGTACTCGTAACCTTCTCGCTTTCTCGGAGACAAGCCAACGCGAACCCGATCCTGGATGGAGCGGCCCAGGTACTGCTCGACGAAATCCACAAGCCTCGATTCCGGAATACCCACCAGCATGATCGGTTCGCTGTGCTCCAGCACCTGGACGCCGGTGATGCGGCCCGCCTGATCCAGCCCCACACGCATGTTCACCGGCTCGCCGGAATAGGCCGGAATCGGTGCAACATCGTTGGTTTCGAACAGCAGACCCAGGGGTTCGTCAGCCCGGTAGGCGATTGCCGCCGGCGGATCACCCCTGACCTCGCCCAGCCGATCCGCCTCCGGGAAGAACCGTTCCAATGTCGCGCCAGCGGATTCTGCTGCCGCGACAGGAACGAGCCCAAGGAGGACCAACAGCAGTGACCGGACCAATTGGCGCATGCCGGACTACTTGGCCTCCTGAGCCGCGAAGTAGGCTGCCAGATCCTCGATATCCTGGTCCGTAAGGTGGGCGGCCTGCGGCGCCATCTGGGAATCCTGGATATCACCATCCCGGTAGCCGTGGAGCAGAGCAGCAAGCTCGTCCGCATCACGACCGGCGATGCTCGGGTACATGGCCGGCATTGTGCTGTTGCCTCCCGGTCCGTGGCAGGCGATGCAGGTACTTGAGATGCCCTCGCCGCGCGAGATGTCACCTGCCGTTGCTGTGCCGGCCATGCCGAATACCAGGGTCAACATGGCGGTAAGGGCAAAGGATCTGCTGTTCATGGTGTATTGCCTCCGTGAGTGATTGCCGAACTCGGCGGACAGGGAAAGAAGCCGGCCCTGGTGGCAATGCTAGGAAGCACAGGCGAAAGCCGACTTGATCCCTGTCAAGAAGTCGCTCAAAACAAGTAAAGTTTTTACTTGTTTTGGTTCCATCGGCCCCGGATTTGGTATTCGGCAGCGTTACGACCCGCGGAGCCGTTACCGGAGACGGATTTCGCTATGCGGTGGGCCTGCTGAGAAGGAAAATGGCAACTGCCAGCAAGGCCGCAGCTTGCGCAGCCAGCGCGACCGGCGGCAACGCCAGCCACAGAGCAACCACCAGACTGAACAGCAGGGAGACAATGGCAAGGCCCTTGGCCCGCCGCGGTATCGCCCGGGATTGCTGCCAAGCCCGGATGCAGGGACCAAGGCGGGGGTGATTGACCAGCCACAGCCGCCACCGCTCCGAACCACGGGCATAAGCCCACGCCGCGAGAAGCAGAAACGGCGTCGTCGGCAAAAGCGGCACAATCACGCCGACGGCACCAACCCCGACGCAGGCCGTACCGAAAAGACACCAGCAGTAACGCGCCAGAAGGTCTCCCATCACTCTCTTACCGTGCAAAGGAATGTGCAGGCCACCGTCCGGAAGCGTGACACAGACAGGTTTACGCCATACCGCGTTTAACATGCAAGTTGTTTACATGTTATAACACCGCGTATGAACGCGCACACCAGGGCCGCGCACACGGTGGCGGCGGAACAACTGTTCTTCCCGCTGGCTGCGGCCTATTCGCTGCTGACGGTCCCGCTGACACTGCATGGCATGCTTGGCGCCGCGCCACTGCTGCCAGGCTTTGCCCATTCACTATTTCATGCGCACGAACTGCTGTTCGGCTTTGCCCTGGCGGTGGTCACCGGATATCTGGTCAACCGCATCGATTCCCGTTACCTGATGCTGCTCGCAGGCCTCTGGCTGCTGGCCCGCGGGCTGTTTCTGGTCATGCCCGGAAGCCTCCCGGCAGTGGTCGCCAATCTGTCGTTCGCCGCGGCCCTGGTGGGCCTGACCGCGCCGCCGTTTCTGCGAGCAGCAAAAAAGCCACGCAACAAAATCTTCGGTCCCTTGCTGATCGCCGTCGGACTCGCCGTCGCCGCCTTCCACCTGCTGCAGCCGCTCGGCACAGACTGGCAACGCACCGTGATGTACCAGGGAATGCTGTTGTTCGCCCTGCTGCTGGTGATCATGGGCGGGCGAATCATCGCACCGGCCGTGGCCAACGCAACCGAACGCGCCGGTGGCACCCTCCAAGCAAGGCTTCAGCCGCGTATGGAAGGTGGCTTGATACTGCTTTTGCTGGCAACCCTACTGGTCCAGTCCCTGCCCTTCGCCAGGCCGCTGGCGGGTGTGCTGCTGCTCATCGCTGCGATGCTCGCAGCCGCTCGACTCTGGCGCTGGCAACCCTGGCGTTACCGACAGCGGCCCGACCTGCTCTGCCTCCTGCTGGGGTACGCCTGGCTGGCCGCTGGAATGGCCCTGCTCGGCACCCACTGGCTGACCGCCGCACTGTCCGCCGGTGCGGCACTGCATGCGCTGACCATTGGCGGCCTTGGAACCTTGACCGCCACCGTCATGGCTCGGGTTCGCCTCAACCGCCGCAAGCGGTCACCGGCCAACCAGCCGTTGCTGCCGATAATGGTCCTGGCGCTGTCCGGCGCGGCCATGCTGCGCATCGCCCTGCCCGGATCGGTCACCGCGCTCTGGCTCTCGGCTGCGCTCTGGAGCCTTGCGTTCACGTTGCTGCTCGTCTTGCTGCTGCGTCATTCTGATCTGACCGGCCTGCTCCCGGCCTCCCTTCGCCAGCCCATTTCCGGAACTGTCGGCCCGAAAGGAAGGAGGTTGTCGTGACCGAAACAGATATCGCCGACTCCCTGTCGACCTCACCATTGTTCGCGAGCCTGCAGCCGGGCAACCGCAGGGCGATCGCCGAGCGGTGCAAGCGCCTTACTCTTAGCAGCGGAACCATTCTGTTCCACCAGGACGATCCGGCAGACCGCTTTTTCCTGGTACTCGCTGGCCTAATCAAACTCTTCCGCACCAGCCCAAGCGGGGTCGAGAAAGTAATCCACTTGATCGGTCCCGGGGAAACCTTTGCCGAGGCAGTCATGTTCATGGAGGCGCGTCAGTACCCGGTGACGGCGGAGGCGACCGCCGACTGCGAACTGATTGCCATTCCCAGCGCACCCTATCGGGAAGCGCTTCGCACCAGTCCGCAGGCCTGCTTTCGATTACTCGCCGACCTCAGTGCGCGCCTCCACCTGCGCCTTCACGACATCGATCAACTCACGTTGCAACAGGCGACTCCACGGGTTGTGCATTTCCTGCTGGCCCAGGCAAATCGGGAGCGTCCGGAAGACGCCACCATTACGCTAACGGCGCCAAAGCATGTCCTCGCGTCTCGTCTGTCGGTTACCCCGGAAACACTGTCCAGAATCCTGCATGGTCTTGCCGCCAAGGGTCTGATCCGAATCCGCGGCCGCAAAATCGAATTGCTTGAAATACACCGCCTACGGCAAGAATTTCCCGGCGGGCCGGGGCCGGCCTCTGCCCGGGCCAAACAGGCGCCCGGAGGACCTTGATCGGGGTCAAGGCCGAAACCCGCCCTTCCTAGCAGACTGTGGCGCCACCCGTCAGAGAGACGCGCCCATGGAACTGGTCTGTCCCGCAGGAAGCCTGCCCGCCCTGAGTGCGGCCGTGGATGCAGGAGCCGACACAATCTACGCGGGACTGCGTAACGCCACCAATGCCCGGCACTTCGTCGGACTGAACTTCTCCGCCGAACGCCTGGCGGAGGGTATTGCCTACGCCCATGGCCGGGGTCGTCGAGTGCTTTTGGCCATTAACACCTACCCGGGGCCGCATGGCTGGTCCCAATGGACGTCAGCGATCGACCAGGCGGCCGACCTCGGGGTGAATGGCATAATCGTCGCGGATCCAGGTGTTCTGGAGTACGCCGCCAGAACCTATCCGCGGCTGGACCGTCACCTGTCCGTCCAGGCCTCGGCAACAAGCGTCGAGGCCTTGACCTTCTACCGCGAGCAGTTCGGGATCCGGCGAGCAGTGCTGCCGCGCGTCCTGTCACTGGCCCAGGTTACGCAATTGGCAGAAAACAGCCCGGTTGAGCTGGAGGTCTTCGGATTCGGTTCGCTGTGCATCATGGCTGAAGGCCGCTGCTTTTTGTCGTCCTATGTGACCGGTGAGTCCCCCAACACCTGTGGTGCCTGCTCCCCCGCCGCCCATGTGCGCTGGGAGGAGCAGGGCAACGGAACGCTCGAAACCCGCCTGAATGGTGCCCTGATTGACCGTTTCCAGGATGGAGAACGGGCCGGTTATCCCACGCTTTGCAAGGGGCGTTTCCACGTCGGCGGCCGCATGGGTCATATTCTTGAAGAGCCCACCAGTCTGAACACCCTGGATCTGCTTCCGGAGTTGCACACCGCCGGGATCACCGCCGTGAAGCTCGAAGGACGGCAACGCAGTCCCGGTTATGTGGCCCAGGTTACCGCCGTCTGGCGTGCCGCCATCAACGCCTGCACGGACAACCCCCGTGGCTACCGGTCGGCCTGGTCGTGGCAGGAGGCACTGGCCGATTTATCCGAAGGTAGCCAGACAACCCTCGGCGCCTACCATCGTCCCTGGCAATGAGGATAGCAACCAACGGAGACCGCATGCTTGACAAGCTCAGGCTATCGCTTGGCCCCTGCCAGTACTTCTGGCCGCGTACCGAACTGGAACGCTTCTACGCCGATGTCGCGGATAGCCCGGTAGATATCGTCTACCTGGGCGAGACAGTCTGCGCCAAACGCCGTGAGTTTCGTCCTGAAGACTGGGCCGGGTTGGGGCGCGAACTGCGCGCGGCGGGTAAGGAAGTGGTGCTCTCCACGCTGACGCTGCTGGAATCACGCTCGGAAATGGGAATGTTAAGGCGGCTTTGCGAGAACGGCGAGTTCCTGGTGGAGGCCAATGACGTGGCGGCGATCCAGTTGATGCAGCAATTGGGGATTCCGTTCGTTACCGGCCCTTCGGTGAATATCTACAACGCTGCGACACTGGGCATTTATCGCCAGCTGGGCTTGCAGCGCTGGGTCATGCCTCTGGAACTCGACCGCCGGGCTTTGACCGGCATCCTCGAGGCCACCGGGCCGAACCGACCCGAGACCGAGATTTTTGCCCACGGCCGACTACCGCTGGCCTGGTCGGCTCGCTGCTTCACCGCGCGTTACCATGACCTGCCCAAGGATCACTGCGGCCTTCGCTGCATGGAGCACCCGGAAGGCCTGTCCGTGGAAACGCAGGAAGGCGACCGTTTTCTTACCATCAATGGCATCCAGACCCAATCCGGCCGCATCTGTAACCTTCTGCCCCATTGGCGCGATCTCCGGGCCGCGGGCGCCGACATCCTTCGGCTCAGCCCCCGGCCTCGTGGCACGACCGCCCTGCTGCATGCAGTAGCGAATGCCTTCGCCGGCGACGGCAAAGCACTGGCAAGCGTCGATGCCGAAACTGCGGAGACCTGCGACGGCTACTGGTTTGGCGAACCAGGTATGCATCGGCATCACGAGGTCACCATGGGAGACGCTCGGCGATGACTGCCTTGCCCACTTCCTCTCTCATGCCAACAGCCGGCCGCCTGGCGCAACTGGCCTCCCTGCTGCCCTCTCCACTACCCGCTCACCTGGTGGCCGGCGTTGCCGGGCAAGTACTGCGGGATGCTCTGGATGACGGCGATCTTGATCTGCTATGCGAACAGGTGCTCGCGGTATGCGTCCTCGACTCAGGACTTGAGTTGCGTTTCACCCAACGCCGCGGACGACTGCGCGGTCTGCCCGCGTCCGGCCCGGCGGACGTCACGATCGCGGCGACCGCGGAGGATCTGCTTTTGCTCCTGCTTCGGCGCAGCGACCCCGACTCGCTGTTCTTCCAGCGCCGATTGCGGCTTTCCGGGAATACGGAACTCGGGCTGGCGGTCAAGAATCTGCTTGACACCGTAACGGTCGACCGCCTTCCCCGACTGCTAACCGCGTTCCTTCGGGCATTGCCGGTCGGTGATTCCGACGGGCGATGACGGCACATTCCAGGCGGTCGCGCCCCCAGTGAACAGCTTTTCCGGCGAGGACGATAAGTCAAAAAAAAGCGGCACCTGAAAAGGTGCCGCAAGGGGGTCCCACGGGAGGGATGGAAGACGTTGATTGACGCCGTCAGAATCGCGCACGCACCCCGGCATAGGCGTTGCGCCCCGGGGCAGGCTCGAAAAACCGGCCACCGGCGGCATCGACGCGCACATTACTGAAGTAATCCTTGTCCAGCAGATTGTTCACGGCCACGAAGGTTTCAAGCTCGGAAACACCGAGACGCTGCACCGTCCCGACCCGGGCATTGATCAGCCCGTAGCCGGCCACCTTTTCGTTGTTGGCATTATCCGCATACACCCTACCGACCAGCAGCGTGTCGAGAATCGCATACGATCCGCCTGGTTCGCGCCAGGCCAGCTCACCGAAAAAGGCATGACGGGGCAGACCACCAAGTCGATTTCCCCGGAAATTCTCGCCCTGAGCCTCGAAGTCCCGAAACTTGAAGTCCGAATAGGTATACGCACCGGAGACACTCAGACGCGACATCAGGAAGTGTTCGAGCCCGAGCTCGACTCCGCTCCGACGGGTTCGGCCGGCGTTTTCGTACTGGTTCGGGTCAGTACCGGTGTTAACGATCTCGTCCCGCGTGCGCACCTGAAACACCGCCAGTTCATAGCGGGTTCGATCACCCAGGAATCCCTTGGCACCGAGCTCGTAGTTCACCGCGCGCTGCGAATCGAGATCCGGATTGAAACCACCGGTCAGGTTGCCGCTGTCGTCAATTCGGGCGAACTCGGTAAACGTCGGCGTCTGGTACGAGGAACCCACCGTTGCGTAGATCCGGTGCTCCGGCAGGGCCTGGAAGCTCAGTCCGGCGGAGGCACTGGCCTCGTCGAAGGTTTCACTGCCCGAGACGTCCGGTCCATCGCCCCGATCATCGATCCGCAAGCGAACCCGATCCAGCCTGGAGGCAAGTGTCAGGTCCAGCCGTTCGGTCAGTCCGAGTTCGCCCTGGGCAAACGCCCCTGCCGCCGTGGCCTTCTGCCGTTCGTCCTGTACCTGGTTACCGGAAAAGGTGTTGAAACGGTACCGATCATCCCGTTGCTCATCCACCTCACCACCGATGATGTAGCGCAGCGGCATCCCGGCAATCGAAAGGCGGTTGGAGTAATCGATCCCAATGCCGTAAAAGTCGCGTTCGAAACCCACCAGGCTGTCGCCCGGAAAAGGCAGCTGCTGCTCGAAGTCCCGTGTGGTGTAAAAAACCCGGGTCTGCAGTGTTCCGCCGCCGAGATCGGTGTCCCGGTATGTCAGACCGAGGCGCCGTTGCTGGATGGTCTGACCGGCATCCAGATTGACCGCGTTCGGAGCGGCGGCGCGACGATTGCCGCGGACCTCTTCACGAGTGACGCCGCCCGGATCCTCGCCCAAAGGCTGGTTATACGCGGTAAATACCGTGGTCAGGCTCCGCGTCGAGGTGACGTCGTAGCGCAGCTTGCCATTGAACATCTGCTTGCGGGTCTCGCTCTGCTCACGAAATCCATCGTGGGCCAGTTCCCAGGCACTGTAGTGGTAATTCAGCCCCCCTCCCTGACCACCACCTCGGATCCCGTAGCGTCGGAAGTCGTCGGCCCCGGCCGTGCCCCGAAGCTCGACATACCGTTGTTCGGGCCCCTCCATTGTCCTGATGTCGAGCACCCCCCCGGTTGCGTTACCGTAGAGCGCCGAAGACGGACCCCGAATCACCTCGATCCGGTCAACCGACTCCAGGTCGATAGCGTCCACCTGCGATTGCCCGTCCGGCAGGGTCTCCGGAATACCATCCACGAGAATACGAATGCCACGAATCCCGAACGGTGCCCGCGCGCCAAAACCCCGGATCGAGACCCGCAGGTTCTGCGCGAAATTGTATCGGTTCTGCATGAAGACACCCGGCACGCGGTTCAAGGACTCGTCGAGTTGCAGGGCCTGCCGGCCATCCTGAATGTCCTCCGGCTCCACCAGGCTGACCGCCTGCGCGGTCTCGGTGATGTCACGCTCCACCCGAGGTGAGGTCACCGTGATCGGGTCCAGGCGAACCGATTCTGCGAGGGCTACTCCACTGCTGCCGATACCCGTGCCTAGCAGTACTGCCCCGAACACCTGGCCCAACCTTTCCATGACAGCCCTCCAGTAAGATCCGATCAATCCTCTGCGCGGGGGGCCTTCCGGTGAACCGGGGGACCGCCCGACAAACGCGGGAGAAAGAATCCCAGCCGAACGGGTGCCGCACCTTGATCCAGATCAATCAAAACAAATGACATTTATTTTATATACTTGTTTTGGATGTCGATTGCCTTCCTTTGGCGTGCATCCCCGTCTGCAAGGAGACCAGGAACCATGCAACATCATCATGAACCTTCCGTACTGCGCCACTGCACGCTGCACCGCATTAGTGCGACCATGCCGGGGGCAACGTCAATCCTGAGGGATTTCGGCCTGAGCATCTGGCGTGACAGCAATCTCACCCTGGCCCAAGCCGCCGCCAACCAGCAGGCCGATGTTCAGGCACTTGAGAGCCGACTTTCAGCGATACTGCCCTTTCATGCCGTGGATATTCCGGAGCACCCTGGCAAACTGATCCAGCACATCATCACGCGCTATCACGACGTGCACCGGTACGAATTGCCGCGCCTGATCCGGCTGGCCGAGCGCGTCGAGGAGGCACACCGCAACCATCCGCAGTGCCCAAGGGGTTTGTCCACTGCTCTGGAAACGCTGGCCGCGGATCTGGATACGCACATGCGCAAGGAAGAGCAGGTACTTTTTCGCATGATGCAGCAACAGCCCCTGGCAAGCTTGGCGGACCCGCTCGCGTGCATGCGTGAAGATCACGACGATCATCATGAACTGCTGCAGGAGCTTGAAACCCTGACTGGCGGGTTGAAGGTGCCCGAAGACGCTTGCGGTTCCTGGCGCCTCCTGTATCAGGGGCTGGCGAAGTTCATGGACGACCTCATCGTGCATACGCACCTGGAGGACACCATCCTGTTTCCCCACTTCGAGGGCACCAACGAACATTAGCAACCCGGGGACACAAATGCGGTGATGGGCCAAGCCCTTGACGCGACAGTTCGGCCGCCGGGATATCAACCGTCGATGTCCGGATAGTAAAGCGCGGACACGCTATCCCCGGGAGATATTGCGGTTTCCGGTGGAATGCGTACCAGTGCATTCGCCCAGGTCGTCGATCGCATGACACCGGATCCCTGGTTGGAAAAAAGCGTGGCCAGGAGCCGGTGCCCATCCACGTCCAGTCGACCGCGCAGATAACGGCTTCGGCTCTCCGCATGGAGATTGAAGTCCGCGGTTGCAGGCAGATGCCCTGGCAACGGCTCCGCCAACCCCTGGGCCTTGAGGATGAATGGCCGCGCGAACAGACAGAACGTCACGAACAGGGATACCGGGTTGCCCGGCAGGCCAAAGAACGGTGTTCCCCCGATTTGCCCCATCGCCACCGGTTTTCCTGGGCGTAATGCGACACGCCAGAAGTCCACGCTGCCGAGCCGCTGGACCGCCTCGCGAACATGGTCCTCGTCTCCCACCGAGACACCACCACTGGTGATGACCAGATCGGAATGTGCAGCTGCCTCGCGCAGGGCCTCCATGGTTTCCGAAAGGGTATCAGCGACGATTCGGCAATCCCGCGTCTCGCAGCCGAGCGCCTGCAGCAACCCGGCCAGCGCAAAACCGTTGGAATTGTAGATTTTCCCGGGTGGCAGTGGTTTGCCGGGCTCGACCAGTTCATCACCGGTGACCAGTATGGCCACCCGCAGTCGCGGCCGAACCGCGATGGCAGCGTAGCCAGCGGACGCCGCCAGGGCGAGGTGCTGGGGTCGCAACCGCGTGCCGGCGGCCAGCACCAGGTCATCGCGCTGGAGATCCTCGCCTGCGCGCCGAATGTTGCTGCCTGCATGAAGATCCGTCGGTAGCTGGACCGAATCGCCATCGCGCCTGCAGAGTTCCTGGACCACCACCGTGTCCGCACCATCGGGTACTGGAGCGCCGGTGAAAATCCGCGCCGCAGTACCCGCTGCCAGTTTTCCCGGTGCCGTCCCTGCGGGAATCACGGCACTGACCGGCAGGATCCGCCCCCCTGCCATGGCATCCTCGGCGCGGATTGCATACCCGTCCATCGCCGAATTATCCGTCGGGGGCACCGCGACACGGGCCGCCAGCCCCTCGGCCGCCACCCGCCCGAGTGCTTCCCCCAACGGCACGGTCACGGCTTCTGGACTGGCTCGAGCGGCCGCAAGAATCAGTTCCTGGGCCTGTTCCACCGACAACATGGACGTCCCGCCATGGCCGGCACTGGCGCGCGCGGCTTCATTCACCCTATGCGACATTTCGACTGAGCCGCACCGGGCAACCGGCGCGGTCGAACACCGCGTAGCGATCAAGCCCCGTTCCGGACATCACGGATTCGACCATTTGCTTGATGTAGGGACCGGCCTGCTCGCTGGTAAGCGGTTGCCCGGGATTGCCCTGCAGAACGGACATCAATAACAGATCCCATTGATGCCCGAGACCATCGGCCTCCTCAGCCAGCGCGTCCAACCGAAGATTCTCCGTAATCTCAAGATCCGTGGCCATCACCGGCGTCAAGGTGCCTCGCCCCTGAATCGCCTCTTCCGTCATATCCGCCTCGGCATCCTCCTCGGCCCGAAGCAGAACCACCAACAGCCGTTGCGGGCAAGTCTCGCGCAGTGCGGCATCCCGAAGATCGTCAAAGGACTCGATTTCCATCGGCTACTCCCTACTGCACCAGCAGCGAACCGGCCTGTTCCAGGTCGACACCCCGAATCTCCGCGGCACCGGCCAATAATCGGATGTACTGGCTCAAGGCACGCCGGCGTGACTGCTCTTCCAGATAGGCGGCAACCCGCTCCTTCACCGCATCAAAGGGAAGCAGTTCGCCGGGCACCCGCTGCAGGATTTCCACCACATGGAAGCCATAGCGAGTCTTGATCGGTGTTGCCGCCAGCCCCTTGGGGAGACGGTGCACGGCGTCCTCGAACTCCGGTACCGTCTCGCCTCGGGTAATCTGCCCCAGATGCCCACCCTCTTCCGCGGAAGGACAACGGGAGTGGGTTCTGGCCAACTCAGGGAAAACTCCGGGCTCCTCCGTCAGCCGCTGGATCAGGGCTTCGGCGGTCTGGCGGGCCTCCTCCCGCGCCGGGAGGTCATCAGGCGGAGCCGCCAGCAGGATGTGCCGGACCTCGCTCATGTCCGGGCTGCGAAACTGGCCGGGATTGGCCAGGTACCAGCGGCGACAAGTTTCCTCATCGGCACCCGGCACCGACACCTCGCGCTCCAGCAGGGTATCGATGGCCGCATCCTCGTCGTCATCAATGGGCAAATCGAGTTCGCTGGCACGCTGCCGCAACAACTCTCGCACGGCCAGGGCCATGGCGGCGCGGCGCAGTGCATAGCGGGGATCGCCGCCCGGCTCCTGGTGATAGGCCGATTCCACATTGATGGCTTTGCTGCTGATGGTGACGTCGTTGACCTGAATGCTCATTTTCAACCTCACACCACCGGCCGGCGGCGGACGATCTGGTACGCGCGAAAGGCATAGCCCAACGGCACGCTCCAGATGTGCACCAGCCGCGTGAACGGGAAGATCAGGAACATGATCATGCCGAGGAACATGTGCAGCTTGTAGATCCAGTGAATGTCCAGGATGTGGCTTGCCGCATCCGGACGGAATGTCACCAGCGATTGCGCCCAGGCGGTGATCTGCAACATGACCTCGCCGTCCAGGTGGCCGGTGGATACCGGGATCGTCAGCAATCCTGTGAGCAACTGTGCAAACAGCAGGTACAGAATGAACATGTCCATGCGACTTCCGGTCCGCCGCACCCTGGGATCCGTCGTCCGCCGATGGGCAAGAATAGCGATGCCGGCCAGACAGATCAGGCCAAAGATACCCCCGGCGATTATCGCGATCAGCTGCTTGGCGCCTGTGCTCATGCCGAGGCTGGTGTAGACGGCGGTTGGCGTCAGCAGGCCGAACAGATGACCGAAGAACAGGGCGATCACGCCGATGTGAAACAGATTGTTTCCGATCAAGAACTTGCGATCGTTGGATAACATCTGACTTGAACCGGTCCGCCAGGTGTACTGGCTCTTGTCAAAGCGGACCAGGCTTCCAAGAATAAACACGGAACCAGCGATGTAAGGGAATACGCCGAAGAAGAACTCATTGAGGTATTGGTACATTGCCATTTTTCTCCAGAAACCGTGCGGTTCAAACCGGTCTGCCCAGATTCGACACGTCGACTGGGACAGCCTGGCCGGAATCGGTCTTGACGCTGCCACAGGCCGCTGCCCCGGGACCGAATGTCACAGGCTCCTCCTCCCATGCGCGGTCCAGCGCATCCGGCGTATCATCAGCAGGCTCTCGATGAATTTTGTCGTGGAAATCACTGCCGGCCTCCGGTAATCCGGTCAAGTCGAGCAATGCCTGAAAAGCGGCGGCATAAGGACTGTTGCGGGCACTGAGGCGGGCCTCCATTTCCTGCAACAAATGCCCCGACCGCTGCATCCAGTCGATTGCCGTATCAGGCGCTTGTCGTGAGCAGAATTCGAGAAACAGCGGGAGATAATCGGGCAGTTCCCGCGAGGAGATCTCGAATCCCTCGTTCTGATAGATCTCCATCAGTTCCACCATCGCCTGTCCACGATCACGCGCCTCACCATGAACATGCTCGAACAGATGCAGCGACAGGGTGCGACTTCGATCAAACAGGCCCACGTAGGTCGATTGCAGCTCAATCAGGTCCGCATCGCGGATGAACACAATCAGCGCGGCAAGCCGATGCCGCGATCTCTTGCAGAGGTTCGGACTCTGCTCGACCACATCCAACAACTCGCCAGCATGTTGCTGTAACTCCCCGCTCGGGTAGTCCAGCAGTGCGGACAGGAGTTTGATCTCGCGCATCAGCTTTCCTCCGCCTTGTCGTTGCTCCCGGTCCGGAATTCGACCCGGGCCGGGAAGCCACGCCTGCGCGACGGCTTGCCACCGAAAATGTCGGTGCGGGTGGTGCCACCGCTGGTTGTGTGGCAACCGTCGCCGAAGCTGAACCCGCAGCCGGAGCGCTCACCGTAAGGGTCTTCGAGAGACAGTTCGCGTTTCGCGGTGGGAATATCGAAACGATGCTCGTAATTCGCAATCGCCATGATCTGGTACATGTCCTCGACAGTCTCCTCGTCCAACCCCACCTGCTCGAGCACCTGGTGATTGGGTGTGCCGTCGACGGTCTGGCTGCGCTTGAAATGCCGCATTGCCAGCATCCGTTCCAGCGCATGAATAACCGGCCGCTCGTCCCCGGCAGTCAGCATATTCGCCAGGTATTTCACCGGAATACGGAGGTTCTCCACTTTCGGGATCAGCCCGTCCGTCTCCAGGACGCCAGCGTCGGCGGCCGACTGAATCGGCGACAGCGGCGGGATGTACCACACCATGGGCAGCGTCCGGTATTCGGGATGCAGGGGAAACGCGACCTTCCAGTCCATCGCCATCTTGTAGACCGGCGAGCGCTGGGCCGCCTCGAGCCAATCCTCGGGAATGCCTTCCTTTCTGGCCGCCGCAAGCACCTCCGGATCATTCGGGTCCAGAAAGACCTTGAGTTGCTCCTCGTAGAGATCCTGCTCCGAGGCGGACGAAGCCGCCTCCTTGATCCGGTCGGCATCGTAGAGGATCACGCCGAGATAGCGGATCCGTCCGACACAGGTCTCCGAGCAAACGGTCGGTTGCCCGACCTCAATGCGCGGGAAACAGAACGTGCATTTCTCGGATTTTCCAGCCTGCCAGTTGTAGTAGATCTTCTTGTACGGGCAGCCAGAGATGCACATGCGCCAGCCCCGGCACTTGTCCTGGTCGATCAGGACAATGCCGTCCTCCTCGCGCTTGTAGATGGCACCCGATGGGCAGGAAGCGACACAGGTCGGGTTCAGGCAGTGCTCGCAGAGTCGGGGCAGATACATCAGGAATGTATTCTCGAACTGGCCATACATTTCCTTCTGAATATTCTGGAAGTTGTAGTCCTTCGAGCGCTTTTCGAACTCGCCGCCCAGAATCTCCTCCCAGTTCGGACCCCATTCGATCTTGTCCATCGGTCGTCCGGTCAGCGCCGAGAAGGGCTTGGCAACCGGTTGGTGCTTGGAGTCCGCCGCGTTGTGCAGACGCTGGTAGTCGTAATTGAACGGCTCGTAATAATCGTCGATGCCGGGCAGATCCGGATTGGCGAAGATTTTCGCCAGCAAGCGCCACTTGCCGCCCGCCTTGGGCTGCAGTTTTCCGCCTTTCATCGACCAGCCGCCGTTCCAGCGGTCCTGGTTCTCCCAGTCCTTCGGGTAACCGATCCCGGGTTTGGATTCCACGTTGTTGAACCACGCGTATTCCATGCCCTCGCGCGACGTCCAGACATTCTTGCAAGTCACCGAGCAAGTGTGGCAGCCGATACATTTGTCCAGATTCAAAACTTTGCCGATTTGTGCGCGGACCTTCATGCCTGCTCCTCCGCCTGATAAATGCTCTCGTCATCGCCTTCCAGCCAGTTGACGCGATTCATCTTCCTGACCACCACGAACTCGTCCCGGTTGGAACCGACTGTCCCGTAATAGTTGAAGCCGTAACTCTGCTGGGCGTAGCCGCCGATCATGTGGGTCGGCTTGAGGACCGCGCGGGTCACCGAGTTGTGGATGCCGCCGCGCTCGCCGCTGATCTCCGATCCCGGAGTGTTCACCAGCTTCTCCTGGGCGTGGTACATCATCACCATTCCCTCGTTGACCCGCTGACTGACAACTGCCCGGGCAACCAGCGCACCGTTGCTGTTGAAGCATTCGATCCAGTCGTTGTCGACGATGCCCACCTTCTTCGCATCCGTCTCCGAGATCCAGACACATGGCCCGCCCCGGGACAGGGTCAGCATCAGCAGGTTCTCGCTGTAGGTGCTGTGAATACCCCACTTCTGATGCGGGGTAATCCAGTTAAGGGCGATTTCCTCGTTGCCATTGCCGCGGACGCCGATGATCTCCTGGGTTGTGCGCATGTTCACCGGCGGCTTGTAGCTGGTGAAGCCCTCGCCGAAGGCGCGCATCCAGGCGTGATCCTGGTAAAGCTGTTGGCGCCCGGTCAGGGTGCGCCACGGGATTAGTTCATGAACGTTGGTGTAACCGGCGTTATAGGAGACATGTTCGGACTCCAGGCCGGACCAGGTGGGAGATGAGATGATTTTGCGGGGCTGTGCCACCAGATCACGGAACCGGATCTTCTCCTCTTCCTTGTTCAGCGCAAGATGCGTGTGGTCCCGCCCGGTCTGCTCCGACAGCGCGGCCCAGGCCTTTACCGCCACCTCGCCGTTCGTCTCCGGCGCCAGAGTGAGAATGACCTCCGCCGCGTCGATTGCCGTCTCGATTTTCGGCAAGCCCTTGTTCGCGCCCTCGCCACGGTGGCGTCCGTTCAGATCGCCCAGCAGGTCAACCTCATGCTCGGTGTTCCAGCTGATGCCCTTGCCACCGTTACCGAGCTTGTTCAACAGCGGACCGACGGCGGTGAACCGCGCGTAGGTATTCAGGTAATCCCGCTCGACAGCAATGATGTTGGGCATGGTCTTGCCCGGAATGGGCTCGCATTCCCCTTTCCGCCACTCCTTGACGTCAAAGGGCTGCGCAATCTCTCCGGGCGTATCGTGAAGGATCGGCAAAGTGACGACGTCCGTTTCCTTGCCCAGATGCGGTTCCGCGAGGCGGGAGAAGGTTTTCGCCAGCCCCTTGTAGATATCCCAGTCCGATCTCGATTCCCAGCACGGGTTCACCGCCTCGCAAAGCGGATGGATGAACGGGTGCATGTCCGAGGTGTTGAGGTCATTCTTCTCGTACCAGGTGGCCGTGGGCAGCACGATATCCGAGTACAAGCAGGTGGTGGACATGCGGAAATCCAGCGTCACCAGAAGATCCAGCTTGCCGTCCGTTACGGAGTCACGCCAAGTGACTTCCATGGGTTTTTCGCCACCCTCTTCGCCCAGGTCCTTGCCCTGCACACCGTGGCTGGTTCCGAGCAGGTGCTTGAGAAAATATTCATGGCCCTTGCCGCTGGAACCGAGCAGGTTGGAGCGCCAGATGAACATGTTGCGAGGGAAGTTCACCGGGTTGTCCGGATCCTCGCAGGCCATGGTCAATTCGCCGCTCTTGAGCTTTTCGACCACGTAGTCCTTGACGTCCTTGCCGGCCGCCGCCGCGTCCCTGGCAATCTGCAAGGGGTTCGCCGCCAGTTGGGGCGCCGAAGGCAACCAGCCCATGCGCTCTGCACGCACGTTGAAATCAATCGCGCTACCCTTGAAGTCTTCCGGCCGGGCCAGTGGCGACAGCATGTCCGCCATGTTGAGCTTTTCGTAGCGCCATTGATCGGTGTGGCCGTAGAAGAACGAGGTGCCGTTCATGTGCCGCGGCGGCCGCGCCCAGTCGAGGCCGAACGCGAGCGGCTGCCAGCCAGTCTGCGGCCGCAGCTTTTCCTGCCCCACATAATGCGCCCAACCACCGCCGCTCTGACCGATGCAACCACAGAACACCAGCATGTTGATGATGCCGCGGTAGTTCATGTCCATGTGGTACCAATGGTTGAGACCGGCGCCGAGAATGACCATGGAGCGGCCCTTCGTCTTGTCGGCGTTTTCTGCGAACTCCCGTGCCACGGCAATCACCCTGTCCCTCGGGACACCGGTGATCTGCTCCTGCCAGGCGGGCGTGTAGGGCTTGTTGTCATCGTATCCGGCGGGCGTGTTGTCGCATTCCAGTCCGCGGTCGACACCATAATGCGCGGTAATCAGGTCATAGACCGTTGCGACGAGCGCCTCGTCGCCATCCGCCAGTTTGATCTTGCGCACGGGAACCTTGCGGTAGATGACCTCATCCTGGGGATTGGGCTGGAAACGTCCCAGTTCGTGTTCCTTGCCGCCGAAATAGGGGAAACCGACCGCCGCAACATCATCACGCTGTTCCAGCACGGACAGTTGCAGCGTCGTGTCCTGGCCACCAGCCTCCTTTTCCTCGAGATTCCAGCGCCCGTTTTCCCCCCAGCGGAAGCCCACCGACCCGTTCGGGACCACCACCTGCCCGCTGCTCTCGTCGTAGGCGACCGTCTTCCATTCCGGGTTGTTGTCCTGTCCCAGGCCCTCGTCGAAATCAGAGGCACGCAGGAAACGCCCCGCCTGATAGCCTTTTTCCGCAGCATCAAGCCGCACCAGCATCGGGAAATCGGTGTATTTCCGGGCGTAGTCGGTGAAATAGTCACTCGGTTTGTCGACGTGGAATTCCTTCAGGATGACGTGCCCGAAAGCCATTGCCAGCGCCGAATCCGTACCCTGCTTGGGATTGAGCCAGATATCGCCGAATTTCGAGGCTTCGGAGTAGTCTGGCGTCACGGTGACGATTTTGGTGCCCTTGTACCGGACTTCGGTCATGAAATGGGCATCCGGCGTTCGTGTCTGGGGCAC
This sequence comes from Methylonatrum kenyense, assembly GCF_023195885.1. Taxonomy (GTDB): domain Bacteria; phylum Pseudomonadota; class Gammaproteobacteria; order Nitrococcales; family Aquisalimonadaceae; genus Methylonatrum; species Methylonatrum kenyense. Next base: position 329,941 of record NZ_JALPKO010000003.1, on the reverse strand, counting down.
GTTCGACCCCCACATCATGATGAACCCGGAGTTGTACCAGTCCGCTGATTCGGGAACGTCGGTCTGCTCGCCCCAGGTCTGCGGGGAACTCGGCGGCAAATCGCAGTACCAATCGTAGAAACTCAGACAAGCACCGCCGATCAGGGATAGATAGCGGGCGCCGGCCGCATAGGAAACCATGGACATCGCCGGAATGGGCGAAAAGCCGATAACCCTGTCCGGCCCGTACTGCCGCACGGTATGGACATTAGCGGCCGCGATCAGCTCGTTGACCTCATCCCAACTGCACCGCACAAGGCCGCCAAGCCCACGGCGCGCCTTGTAGCGGGCGGCCACTTCACGGTTGTCGGCAATGGAGGCCCAGGCCGCCACGGGATCGGCATGCTGTTTTTTCGCCTCCTGCCAGAGACGCAGCAACGAACCGCGAATCATCGGATACTTCAGGCGGTTCGCGCTGTAGATGTACCAGGAGTAGCTCGCGCCCCGCGCACAGCCTCGGGGCTCGTGGTTCGGCAAATCCGGTCGCGTACGCGGATAGTCGGTCTGCTGGGTTTCCCAGGTCACCAACCCGTTCTTCACGTAAATCTTCCAGCTGCAGGAACCCGTACAGTTGACCCCATGGGTGGAGCGCACCACTTTATCGTGCTGCCAACGGTGCCGGTACGCGTCCTCCCAGCGCCGGGTGTCCGAGGTCGTGACGCCGTGATCATCGGAAAACCCCTCTTTCACGCGCTGAAAAAAGGTCAATCGATCCAGAAAGTAACTCATGACATGCCTCCCGTTCGGAATCAGCCCCTAGCAAGGGGCCTCGGCGCCGCGACGTGCGTAGTACCACCAGGTGACGGCGATACAGCTCAGGTAGAAAACAATGAATATCCACAGTGCCAGACTGACCGTGCCGGTCAGGGCGATGGAGCTGCCGAAGCCCCGGGGAATGAAGAAGCCACCGTAGGCACCGATGGCGGAACTGAAGCCCAGCACGGCGGCGCCTTCCTTGTTGCCATCCGCGACAGCCTGTCGCTGGGCAGCAGGGTCGCTGCCCGCCGCGGCCTGCGCCTGATTGGTGAAGATCACCGGAATCATGCGGAACGTGGAACCGTTTCCAACCCCGGTGGTTGCGAACAGCACCAGGAAGGCCAGCAGAAAGCCCCAGAAATTGCCGCTGCCACCCTCGCCCGGCAGGAACAGCATGACCGCCAGCACTGCCAAGCCCATCACCACAAAGTTCCAGAGCGTCACGCGCGCCCCGCCCAGTTTGTCGGCCAGCCAGCCGCCAACCGGGCGGATCAGGGCACCGATCAGGGGTCCAAGGAATGCGTACTGGGTGCCATCGATATCCGGAAACTGATTATTGATCAGCATCGGAAACGCCGCCGAGTAGCCGATAAAGGAACCGAAGGTGCCGATGTACAGCCAGCACATCAGCCAGTTGTGCTTGCGCCGGAAGATCACTGCCTGCTCGGCGAATGATGCTCTGGCGTTGGCAACGTCATTCATGCCAAACCAGGCGGCAGCGGTCGCCAGAAGAATGAACGGCACCCAGACGAAACCGGCATTCTGCAACCAGAGGGACGAACCGTCGGCCCGAGTCGCTGAGGCATCGCCAAAGGCACCGAAGACGCTGATGGTAATGACCAGTGGCACCACGAACTGCATCAGGCTGACGCCCAGATTACCCAGCCCGGCATTCAACCCGAGCGCCGTACCCTTTTCCTGCTTCGGGAAGAAAAACGAAATGTTGGACATGCTGGAGGCGAAGTTGCCGCCACCAAAGCCACAAAGGATCGCCAGCGTGATCATGACCCAGTAGGGGGTATCCGGATTCTGCACCGCGAAACCGATGCCCACGGCCGGAATCAGCAGACTCGCGGTGCTGATCGCCGTCCAGCGGCGACCGCCGAAGATCGGCACCATGAAGGAATAGAACACCCGAAGCGTGGCACCGGACAGTGACGGCAGAGCCGCGAGCCAGAACAACTGGTTGGTGGTGTAGTCGAACCCCGCCTGCGGCAGCATCACCGCAGTCACGCTCCAGATCATCCAGACCGCGAAGGCCAGCAGCAGACAGGGGATCGAGATCCACAGGTTCCGGTAGGCGATGCGGCGCCCCTCCGCCTGCCAGAAGTCGTTGTCTTCCGGATTCCAGTTATGCAGCACATACCCTTCGCGGTAGGGCGTCGCCATGCCTGGCTTGCTCATGATTCGGACACTCCTTGCTGAAAGCCGTCGGTTGACCTTGAGTCGCTGTCACGCAGAACGGGGTTGCGCCGCTCGGTCCACCACATCCAGATCAGCGACACGCCGGTTACGCCGAACAGCAGCATGAAGACCGTGCTGGACACACCGGTGGTGTCCACCAGAGCTCCGAACATAATGGGGAGCAGGAATCCGGCCAGACCGCCGACAAGGCCGACGACGCCGGAGACAAGACCGATGTCACGATCGAAATCATCGGAGATGTACTTGAATACCGAGGCCTTGCCGACACCCCAGGCGAGACCGACGATGAACAGCAGGAACGTGAACAGCCAGATGTTGACGCCGAAAGAGAACTCCAGCGTCGAACCATCGCGCTGGGTAATGGCGTAGTGCGTTTCCGGGTAGGACATGACGAACAGGCAGATGAAGCTGGACCACATGCACCACCAGGTCACCGTATGCGCGCCGAAACGGTCCGATAGCCAGCCACCGAATGCACGGATGACGCCCGATGGCAGCACGAAGATGGTCGCCACCAGTGCCGCCAGTTGCAGACCGACGCCGTATTCCATGATGTAGTAGCGGGTCAGGTACAGGGACAGACCGACGTAGCCGCCGAAGACCACCGAGTAGTACTGGCAGTACTTCCATACACGCGGATCGCGCAGTGCCAGGAGCTGTTCGCGCAGGCTGGGCGTGTTGCTACGATCGCGCTCCGGCTCGGGACAGGTCAGCAGCCAGAACACCACCACGGTGACCGTCATTGCCACGGCATAGATGGCGGGGACGGCCTGCCAGCCCCAGACCACCACCACGGTGGGTGCGACGAATTTGGTCAGTGCGGCGCCCGCATTGCCGGCGCCGAAAATGCCCATTGCCAAACCTTGTCGTTTCCGTTCGAAAAAACGTGCGGTATAGGCAATACCCACCGAGAAGGAACCGCCGGCCAGGCCCACGACGGCACCGAGGACCAGAAACTGGGAATAGGTGGTCGCGAACTGCAACAGGTAGATCGGGATGATGGTGGCAACCATCAAAAGGGCGAACACCGAACGCCCCCCGAATCGATCAGCCAGCATGCCGAGCGGCATGCGGGCGAGCGAACCGGTGAGGATAGGAACGGCGGTCAGGATGCCGAACTGCGTTTCTGTCAGGCCGAGTTCATCGGCGATGGGGTTGCCGATAACGCTAAAGACGACCCAGACGGCAAAGCAGATGGTGAAGGCAAAAGTGTTGGCCCCCAGGACCGTGATCTGCGTGCGTCTGTCCGGGGTCACTGGCCTTCTCCTTGCCTGCTTCGAGCGTTGACCTGTAGGACACTGACCCTAACTGTAGTCAACAGCGTATTGGTTTTTCAAAGGACTGGAGCATGGAACACTACGGGCTTATCAAATTGATTCACCAGTCAAGTGCGGCCCTCAGCCTGTCCCTGTTTGTCCTGCGTGCTGCATTGCTGAACTGCAAAATACCTGTTTCGACGGGTAACAACTTGATCCAGGTCATCCCGCATGTTGTCGACACCATCCTGTTGACCAGCGCCGTCGCGCTGGCGGTCATGGCGCGGCAAGCGCCGTTCGTCGACCACTGGCTCACAGCCAAGGTCGTTGCCCTGCTGGTGTATATCGCACTGGGGAGCCTGGCGCTGAAACGTGCACGGACGCTCGCCGGCCGCCTGCTGTCCCTTAGCCTGGCCCTGGCAACCTTCGGATACATCGTGTGGGTCGCATTCACCAAGAATCCGGCACCATGGCTGTAACTGATCCCTGGCATGCGCATTACTATTACAGTATTATGAATACTTGTTCAACAGGCTATCGGAGAGGTCGTCGTGACCTTTGTCGTCACTGAGAACTGCATCAAGTGCAAATACACCGATTGCGTGGAAGTCTGCCCGGTGGACTGCTTCCATGAAGGCCCGAACTACCTGGTCATCGACCCGGATGAATGCATCGATTGCACCCTGTGCGAGCCGGAATGCCCGGCCGAGGCCATCCTCTCGGAAGACGACCTGCCGGAGGACCAGATGCACTTCCTCGAGCTCAACGCCGAACTGTCACGGGAGTGGCCAGTGATTACCGAGCAGAAGGACCCGCCGGCCGACGCCGAGGAATGGGACGGCAAGCCGAACAAACTCGAGCTGCTTGAGCGTTGATGGACCCCCTGCGGAAACCCGCCCCGGCCATCACCAATCGGAGGCCCGCAATGGCAGGAGCGGTAACGGACCGACTTCTGCCAGCGCGGAGCCGCCGATGCCCCGGTCAACGCTGGATCAGTATCGCCCTTCGTTCGGTGCATCTGGTGGGCGTTGCCGGACTCGGCGGCGCATTCCTCTATTCGAACCCGGCGGAAGGCGCCTGGCTGCCCTATGCCTGGCTCACCCTGATCTCTGGCGGGCTGATGATGGCACTGGCGGTATGGAATCACGGCATCTGGCTGTTCCAGATGCGCGGCCTGGCAGTGCTGCTCAAACTGGGCCTCTTGGCGGTGCTGCTACTCTTGCCGGCGTTCGCGCCGACAATCTTCCTGCTGGTCATCGTCCTTTCCGGCGTGTTCTCCCACGCACCGGCCTACGTGCGCTATTACTCACCGTGGCACCGCTGCGTGGTACACGCGCCGGAATGACACCGCGACCCGGCGCCGCGGGCTTGAAAGGCCGCGGCGGACCCGTTAAGGAAACGCTGACTCAATCGCGCCAGTAATCGTTCGCCTCGGCAACCGTCTGGAAATAGGCGGCGATCACGGCGGATGCCATGATCAGTTGCTCGGCATCATTGGCGTAGGTCGGCCGCAACTGACGCACCACATCCAGATTGGTCTGGGTTGTGGTCACACTGCGGCGAGACAGCCGAACCGCCAGCGCAAACCCTTCCGCCGGAGTGTCCGTTACCAGGCTCTGAAACCAGTCTTCCTCTGCGGCCTGTTCCTCCGCGGCCACCGCCGGGCCATGAATTAAGATGAGCATTGCGAACAGGACACCGGCAAGCAGATAAGTCTTCTGACGCATGATTTTTCTCCCGTTTGACGTTTTCTGGCACCGAAGGCCGGGCCGAACAGGCCGATCCGTATGGTCATGGGCCCAGCTAATTAGTAGTATATGGTTTATTTCTTTTAGACAACAACTGGGCATCAGGTCCAAGGTAAGGGAAATGCGTTCACGTTCCGAGATTGCCACACGCTGGGCGGCAACTTTTTCCATCGGTTTCCGTCCGTTCTTCCTGCTGGGCGCCCTGTTTGGTGCCCTACTGATCCTGATCTGGATCCTGTTTCTGCAGGGCATGACGAATCTGCCAGCGGAGCTCAACCCGCTGCTTTGGCATGGTCGCGAAATGCTGTTCGGATTCCTCGGCGCGATCATCGTGGGCTTCGTGCTGACAGCTGCCGGCAACTGGACAGGGCTTGCCACGACCCGTCCCACGCAACTGCTTGGTCTGGTACTGCTCTGGCTGGTCGCACGGCTCGGGTTTCTGTTTCCGCAGGCGATCCCGCTTGCCCTGACTTCGGTCATGGACCTGCTGCTTTTTCCGCTGGTCGCATTGCTTCTCGGCCGCGTCCTGCTTGCCTCCCGCAATCAACGAAATTACGCGTTCCTGCCGTTTTTCGGCGCACTGACACTACTCAATGCGACCAGTCATCTGTCTCTGCACGGCCTGATTCCGTTGCACTGGGGTCTGAGGAGCCTGGATGCCACGGTGCTGCTTGTTACCGTGCTGCTGGTATTCATGGGTGGGCGGGTTATTCCGTTCTTCACCGGTCGACGTCTGCCGGACGTCGACGTACGCCAGAACGTGGTTCTCAACTGGTCGGCGACGGTCACCACGCTTGCCTGCGCGGTGGTCGTGCTCCTGTTCGGCAGGCACACCGCGGCGGGACCACTCCTGCTGCTGGCCTCGTTACTGAACCTGATTCGTTGGGCACGCTGGCAGCCACGCAAAACCCTCGGTGATGCACTGCTTTGGGTGCTCCACTTCGGCTACCTGTGGATCTGTATCGGCCTCGCCCTGCTCGGCCTCCACCTGCTTGGCGCGCCAGTTAACTGGTCGGCTGGCAGCCATGCCCTGACGGTCGGTGCCATGGGCCTTCTCGTGATCGGCATGATGGCGCGGGTCTCGCTCGGTCACACGGGTCGCCCCTTGCAGGCGCCACCGCTGGCCATTGCCGCCTTCGTCGCGATCATTGGCGCGGCGGTACTCCGACTGCTCTGGGGGCTTATGCCCCAGTCACAGGGCCTGCTCGCAGTTGCGGGCATATTCTGGGTGCTTGGCTTCGTTCTGTTTCTGCTGGCCTATGCCGACACCCTGACCCTGCCCCGACCAGACGAGGACCCCGCCATGCAGCGGGTCAGCAAACCCACCTGAAATCGCCGCGCCGCCGGACGCAGGGCGGCCGGTCGCCCGTCACGGGCTTGAAAGGCGATGCCGCCGGCACAACCCCTCTGACCGAGTCGAACGCAACCCCGCCTTTGGAGGGCAAGGAACATGAAGATCCTGATGGTGCTGACCTCCCACGATCGACTGGGTGATTCCGGATATCCCACCGGATTCTGGCTGGAAGAGTTCACCTCGCCCTTTTATGCCTTTCGCGACGCCGGCGCGGAAATTACGTTGGCCTCCCCGAAAGGTGGTCAGCCACCGGTGGACCCGAATAGCGAGGCAGAGGAAGCACTCACGGAGAGCACGCGGCGTTTCATGAACGATGCAGACGCGCGGGAGCAACTTGCTGCCACCCGGCGCCTGGCCGACGTCGACATCGACGATTTCGACGCAGTGTTCTATCCGGGCGGTCACGGGCCGTTGTGGGATCTGGCCGAAAACAGGGATTCCATTTCCCTGATCCGCCGTGCCCACGACCAGGGCAAGGTCATCGGCGCGGTGTGCCATGCCCCAGCGGTATTTCGCCATGTCGAGCTTGATTCCGGCCGCGCATTGGTCGCCGGACGGAATGTCACCGGGTTCAGCAACACCGAGGAAGACGCAGTGCAATTGACCGATGTGGTCCCGTTTCTGGTGGAAGACATGCTGAAGGAAAGAGGCGGGAACTACAGCAGGGCCGACGATTGGCAAGCCCATGTGGTCACGGACGGCAAGCTCGTCACCGGCCAGAACCCGGCCTCGTCGGAGGATACGGCCAGGGCAGTCATTCTGGCCCTGCAGCAGGGTTAGACAGCCAGCAGCCGGGCACGCCCGGGGCAAGGCCCCTGGCGGCGCCCGGCCACTTCGATCACCGTGGGCAAACGAAGTCTCAGGCCGTCCCTGGACTCAGCGGCACTTCGCCGCGGCGGGTCATCACCAGTTCGTGAATCATCACCCCGTCACGCTCACGCAGCAGGTCCGTTGACGCGCAGTTGTAGATTGGTGTTTCGCCGTTCTCGAAGTCGTAGACGGTAAGGGTGGCTTCGCCGCGCTGGGCCATGTCCATCAGCGAGCCGGCGATGAGTTCCTGGGAAACCTGAAGACCCGTTTCCTGGGTCTGCAGCAGGACGTCAGAGCCATCGAAGGAGCCGCCATCAGGCAGCTTGTCCAGCAAATACCGAATGATTCTGCGGGTTTGTTCCTGATTCCCGATATCGGTATTGCCCCGCAGCATCACCGTATCGTCACTTCCGACCTGGCCGACATTTTCCTGTCTGCTCATGGACTCCGCTCCATACTGTTGCCTCTGGGGATTACCTGAGGGCAGTGATCGCCAATCACAAGCCGCTCGTCGCCACTCTATCATTCGGAGTGGCTCGGATCTCAGTGTTTCCCTAGGCGCTGCCGCTTCAACCGCAAGGCATTGCCCAGGACGCTGATGCTGGACAGACCCATGGCAACGGCGGCCAGCATGGGTGACAGCAAAAGTCCGAACAGCGGGAACAGCAATCCAGCGGCCACCGGAATCAGCAGCGTGTTGTAGCCGAAGGCCCAGACCAGATTCTGGTGGATGTTGCGCAAGGTCGCCGTCGACAGCCGTATGGCGGCGTCCAGCCGGCGCAGATCATTGCCCATCAACACCACATCCGCCGACTCGATGGCAACGTCGGTGCCACTGCCGACGGCGATACCGATATCCGCCTGGGCCAGCGCCGGTGCGTCGTTGATACCGTCGCCGACAAACGCCACGGCACCGCCCTGCTCCTGCAGTTCGCGAACCACGGCAGCCTTGTCACCGGGCAGGGTCTCGGCGCGGACCTCGGCAATGCCGAGGATTGCGGCAACGGCTTCAGCGGTGCTGCGACCATCCCCCGTTACCATGACGCAGCGCAAGCCCTGTGCCCGCAGGCCGCGGATTGCCTCGCGCATGCCGTCACGAATCGGATCCGCAACGGCCAGCAGCGCCAGCAGCTGATTGCCCTCGGCGGCGAAGATTACGGTTCGGCCCCCGGCGGAAAGCGCCCCGGCCGTCGCGGCCAACGCCACGAGATCCACGCCTTGCGCGGCAAGGAAACGATCCGAGCCGATATGCAGGCGACGGCCCTCGACGGTCGCCGAAATGCCCTGGCCCGCCGTTATTTCAACCTCACTGGCATCGGCCAGGCCTGCAGGGGCCGCGGCAACAATGGCTGCCGCCAGGGGATGTTCCGATTGGCGTTCGACGGAAGCCAGCAACCGCAGCGTCGCCTCCCGGTCCAGGGCAACACCGGGGGCGAGTTCCAGATGCGTCAATTGTGGCCTGCCCACGGTCAGCGTTCCGGTCTTGTCGAAGGCCACCAGATCCACCTCACGCAGGGTTTGCAGCGCCTCGCCACCGCGGAACAGGATTCCCAGCTCTGCCGCCCTGCCGGTACCCACCATGATGGACACCGGTGTTGCCAGGCCCATGGCACAGGGACAGGCGATGATCAGTACGGCAACCGCGTTGACCAGCGCCAGGCTCAACGCGGATTCACCACCCAGCACCAGCCAGGCCAGGAAGGTGATTGCCGCCACCACCAGCACGGCAGGTACGAACCGGGCGGTGACCCGGTCCACCACGGCCTGAATGGGCAGTTTCGCGGCCTGCGCGTCCTGCACCATGCGTATGATGTTCGCCAGCACCGTGTCCTCGCCGGTGCGATCAACGCGGATCTCCAAGCTGGCGTTACCGTTGACACTGCCGCCGACAACGGCCTGTTCCGTGCCCCGCCGGACTGGCTCCGGTTCGCCACTGAGCATGGATTCGTCCACCCAGGATTCGCCGCTCAGCACCGTGCCATCGAGCGGGATTCGCTCACCCGGGCGCACCAGCAGGTGATCCCCCGGAACAAGGTTTTCAATCGGCTGGAGCTGCCAATCGGGGCCCCGGCGGACCAGCGCCTCCGGCGCCTGGAGTTCCAGCAAATGCCGGATTGCATCGCCGGTCCTGCCCTTGGCCCGACCCTCGATATAACGACCCAGCAGCACCAGGGTGATGATCACCGCCGCCGGTTCGAAATAAACGTGTACCGCGGCCGCCGGCAGCACCCCGGGTGCCAGCGTGGCGATCACCGAGTAACCGTAGGCGGCGCTGGTGCCCAACATGACAAGCGAATGCATATCCGGTGCGCCCCGCCACAGCGCTGGGCCGCCAAGCCTGTAGAACCGCCAACCCGGCCCGAACTGCACCACGGTGGCCAGCAGCATCTGCATGTAGAGGATCGCCGTGGTGCCAGCTGTCGCCTGCAACCAGCCTGCGAATCCGGGTACCAGGTGGCTGCCCATCTCGGTGACGAAGATCGGCAGGGTCAGCGCCGCGGCCAGCAGCGTCGCGCGCTGCAACCGTTCCAGATCCTGTTGGTCCCGCTGTTCACGCTGCCGCCGGGACGAGCTCCCGACATCAGCAAGTCGTGCCGGATAACCTGCCTGCGCCAGGGCGCGCAGCAGCCCGGGGACCAAGCCATCATCGGCAATCAGCTCCAGCCGCAGGCTGCCATCGGCCAGATTGGCCGACGCCTCGGTAACGCCTTCGACCGCGCGCGCTGCCGCCTCGACGCGCGCGACACAACTGCCACAATGCATCTCGTCGACGTCCAGCCGCAGCCTGCGCGACGGTACCGGGTATCCGGCCGTATCAAGCGCCTGTACTGCCTGATCGAGTTGAAACGCGGCGGGATCGACCTGTAGCCGGGCCTGCCCGGTCACCAGCTGGACCGTGGCCTCCGTGACACCGGGCACACTGCCCAACGCCTTTTCCACGCGTCCAACGCAGGACGCACAATGCATACCCTGCACGGGGAGTTGAATGGAACGGGATTCGACGGACGCCACTACCGGACCTCAGTCTGAACGCAGCGAACGGAGCTGCATGCCTTCCGCGAGACCAAGCCGCTCAGCCTCGCCGGCCAGCATTTCCAGCGCATAATGGAATGGATGATCCGGCCGGTACAGGGCCTCGCCCGGAATCATGCGTTGCCGGCTGCGAATCACTCCGTGTCGGTCAATGAACAGAATGTCCAGCGGCACATGCACATTCTGCATGTGAAAGGCGTGCTGCACCGGTCGCGGAAAACGAAACAGCATCGGATTGTCGCGCACCGCCTGCTCGCAGAGATGCTGCATGCCCGCCGCACGCTGCCGACGGTTCGCCGCGATCCTGACCGTGAACCGGACATCCTCGCCATTGCGGCTGGAAAACTGCACCGGCCGCCTTTCCATGGATTCCAGCGCCGCCGTGCTCTCAACACAGGCAGCCTGTGCCGCGCCCGCCATCACCAGTAGCGACAGGAGCAACACGCCCCGGTACCAGCACCAGGCCCGCCTGTTCATCAGCCAAACAGGCCAAGGGCGTTCATGAACACCAGCACGACCGCCAGCGGTGCAACAAACCGGGTCACCAGCAACCAGAGCCGGAAACGCAGGCTATCGGGCGGCATGCCAAGCTCCACCAGGCGCGTCTTCGAGCGGATCCGCCAGGCGGCGAACACGGCGATCAGCAAGCCACCCAGCGGCAGCATGATGTCATTGGAGACGAACTCAAGCAGATCGAATATCCCGAGATCGGCAAACGGCAGGATGCGCACGTCCGCCCAGACATTCAGCGACAGGCCGGCTGCAATACCCAGCAACCAGATGGCAAGCGTGATGATCGCGGCGGCGCCCGCCCGGCTCAGCGGCCCGCGTTCGGTGAGATAGGCGACGGCCGGTTCCAGCAGGGAAATCCCCGAAGTGATCGCGGCCACCGACAACAGCACGAAGAATACCATCCCGAGCAGCGTTCCCAGCGTGATTTCGCCAAACACCACGGGCAGGGTCACGAACACCAGCCCCGGCCCCTGGGCCGGTTCCATCCCCGCCGAAAAGACCACCGGGAATATGGCCAGCCCGGCAATGATCGCCGTCAACGTGTCCATGCCCACGATCCAGACCGTATTGCCGGGAATGGAGGCGCGCGATGGCAGGTAGGCGCCATAGACCATGATCGCCCCCATCCCCAGGCTGAGAGTGAAGAACGCCTGACCCAACGCGGTCAGAATGGTTCCTCCATCCACCGCGGAGAAATCAGGCCGGAACATGAACGCCAGGGTCTCGGCGAACCCGCCGGTCAGCGCGCCGTACAGCACGAGGAACAACAGCAGCAGGAACAGCAACGGCATCAGCAAGGTGACGGCGCGTTGCAGGCCCCGTCTGACGCCAGCGGCGACAATACCGAACAGCAGCAGCAGGAAGATGCTGTGCCACAACACGACCAGCCCCGGACTCGCGAGCACCCCCTCGAACAGGGTCCCGGCGGTGTCGGTGTCGATGCCCCGGAAACCGCCCTGAAAGGCCTCGAAACCGTAATACAGCGCCCAGCCACCGACCACGCTGTAAAACGACAGGATCATGAAGCCGGCGGCGACGCCGAGCCAGCCAAGGCCCTGCCAGGCCGGATTCAGTCCCTCATCGCGGGCGATCAGGCGCAGACTGTTGATCGGACTGTGCCGTCCCCGACGCCCGATCATGATCTCCGCCATCATGATCGGCAGACCGACCAGCAGAATGCACAGCAGGTAGATGACAACGAAGGCACCGCCGCCGTTATCACCCACCAGGTACGGAAACCGCCAGAGATTGCCGAGACCCACCGCGGAACCGGTGGCGGCGAGGATGAAAAACAGGCTGCTCGACCATTCTCCGTGGACGGATGCTCGTGGTGCCGCCATCACTCTCCCCTGCCTGAGCCGTTGGAATTCTTCTGCGCGGCGACCGCCCGTGGACCGCCCGACATTCATGCAAACCGTGCGTCAGTCTGCCATGACAGGGCAGACGGTCAATTGGCCTGCGGTTCCGGCGTCGGCTTGCGCGCGATCAGCATCGCCTCGTCGCGAAACCCCGATGACACGTCACCGAGGTCGCCCTCTTCGCGGTACACGACGGGCTGCAACGGCGCGAACAGGTGCAGCAATTCTCCCGAATCCAGCAGAAAGTCCGGGTTCGAGGGGCCGCGCCCATAAACCTTGAGCCGGGTGAAGGTCTGATACAGCAGCAGGCCCCCGGGCCGCAGCGCGTCGACCAGTGCCGCACAAAGCGGCCGATGCAAAAAGCGGCTGACCACGATGACGTCGAAACTGTTTTTTTCGGGAGGCCGCGTCTGCACATCCCGGATGCGAGCGGTCAACGGCAGGAAGCGCTTGCGGGCAAAACGGTTGACGGCAGAGACCGCGACATCGGAGATATCCCAGGCCTCGGTGTCGAGGCCAAGGCCGGAAAGGCAGATCCCGTTGGCAGCGAGCCCGGCGGCGACGTCCAGCGCGCGGCCCTCGCGCGGCAGCAGGTGGCTGTGCCAGGCCAGCACTTCAGCGGGCCCGGTCTCGTCGGGCTCCCGCCCCCGGTAGCGGGCGTTCCAGCGGGCATGAACAGGTTGCTCGGACACGGCGAGGTTCCGATTGTGGCGCCTTGCGCGGCGCGCGACAGGATGGTGCCCGGGGCCGGACCCAAACGGCCCTTGAGGCACGGGATAGGCTTTTCTTCGCCAGCGCGTACCTTAGGTCACCGCCTGACGGGCCATGGCGAACTTGCCATGATCTCCGATCGGCTCCCGCTTGGTCAAAGGACAGGTTAACACCCGGGAAAACTCTGATTTATTCCCGCCCAGGTTGGAGTCCGCATTTTTCCCGGGGCAAGGCAGGCTTTGCCGGGCCTTGCTATCTTCTGACGGGAGGCAAAGCCCGATGCGGAACCTGCCGGCAATCGAAGAATGAGGCGGTGGCCCGTGATTCGCGCGTCGCCTGTCCAAGACGCTTAGAGGACGCTCCATGCAAGCCAGAGACATCATGACTCGCAATGTCATCACCGTAGGGCCCGACAGCGAGGTGCGCGCGATCGCCTCCCTGCTGCTCGATAGCGGCATCAGTGCCGTGCCCGTGGTGGATGCCAACGCCAGGGTGCTGGGTATTGTCAGCGAAGGAGACCTGGTGCGCCGCGTCGAGAATGGCGGCGACCGCCGCGAGTCATGGTGGCTGAGGCTGGTGGCCGGCCGTGACCCCGCCGATTACGTCAAGTCCCACGGCCATCGGGCCCACCAGGTGATGACCCCTGACCCGATCACCATCGGTGAGGAGATGCCCTTGCACAAGATTTCCACCCTGCTCGAGCGGCACCAGATCAAGCGCGTGCCGGTGGTGAGCGCAGGCAAGCTGGTCGGCATCGTTAGCCGAGCGAACCTGCTGCGCGGCTTCTCGGTGTCCGAACCCGACGCCGAGGTGACCAGTGACGACCGAGAGATCCGCAAGGCGATCGTCAGGGAAGTTGACGAGAATACCGGCGTGCGGGCCGACCGCATCAACGTCATCGTTTCCGAAGGCCGGGTCCAGCTGTGGGGTATGGTGGAGAATCCACAGGAGAAGATGGCGGTGCAGGTGGCGGCCGAGAACACCGCGGGCGTCAAGGCCGTGGATAACAACCTCGGATTCACTCCGCCGGGTTTCGGCGGCATCTGATTGGCTCAGTACGGGTTAGGCCCTGATCTCAAGGCTCGAGAGTAGAGAACCTCTGGCGTGCGGGCGCATGTGACTGGTGCGGGTGGCCGGACTCGAACCGGCACGGCTTTTCAGCCTTCAGATTTTAAGTCTGATGTGTCTACCAATTCCACCACACCCGCTATATGGCCGTCACATATCGCTTGATAAATTCAATATAATTTATTGTTTTTCCACAATATTAAGGAAACTCTGATTTAAAGGGCCCGCCGGCCGGGAATTCCGCCACCCGGGCAGATGGCCCGGAAAAGACAGTGCCCGCGACTGCCTCCGCCGTCAATCGGCGAACTCGCGGGTCGAAGGGTATGGAGGCTCGGGCCGGAATCGAACCGACGTACACGGCTTTGCAGGCCGCTGCATCACCACTCTGCCACCGAGCCGGAGGCGAACTGCGCTTTCCGCGCATGGTACCAGTGACGATGCGCCGCGGGCGAAACCGCGAGACCGTCATCCGGATACACAAAGCCCCGGCGGAGCCGGGGCTTGCAGGAATCTGGAGCGGGAAACGAGACTCGAACTCGCGACCCCAACCTTGGCAAGGTTGTGCTCTACCAACTGAGCTATTCCCGCTTGAGTGGCGCCTATTCTAATCCGGGCGCCCTCCCTGTCAAGCCTGACTCCGTGTTTTCAACGGTTGGATTGCGGCTCGCGCGCGAGCACCTTCCAGGCGGCCATCAGGTAGAGAACCATCGACCAGAGAGTCAGTGCTGCGGCAGCAAACAGCAACAACAGACCGACCGCGTGCATGGATACGCCGAGCACCGGTTCCCGGTACAGCAGCATGGTGATCGACACCATCTGCAGCGCGGTCTTCACCTTGCCCAGCATGTTGACGGCGACATGGGCCCGTTCGCCGAGCTCTGCCATCCATTCGCGCAGTGCCGAGACGGCAATTTCGCGGCAGATGATGATCGCCGCCGGCAATGCGAACAATGGCGAGGGATTGACCGCCACCAGGGCCACCAGCGCCACTGCCACCATCAGCTTGTCCGCCACCGGATCGAGAAAGGCGCCGAAGGCGGATGTCTGACCAAGCCGGCGAGCCAGATAGCCATCCAGCCAGTCGGTCACTGCCGCCAATGCGAAGATGAACGCCGCAGCCAGATTCGCCCAGCCCACCGGCAGCAGGAACACCAGGCCAAACACCGGAATCAGGACGATCCGCCCCAGTGTCAGGGCATTTGGCAGATTGAGTGGCATCGCCATCTCCCCAATTATCTATGGCGCCGGGCCATCGTCGTGGAAGGTGTCGTAGACCCGCTGGGCCAGCTCTCGGCTGATCCCCTTGACACTGGCCAAGTCTTCAACACCAGCACGAGATATGCCGCGCAGGCCACCGAATTGTTTTAATAAAATCTGTCGGCGCTTGGGCCCAAGACCGGGAACATCCTCAAGCCGCGAGGTGCGCCGGGTCTTGTCCCGGCGAGCCCGATGTCCGGTGATGGCGAAGCGGTGCGCCTCGTCCCGCACCTGCTGCAACAGGTGCAGTGCCGGCGAATCTGGCGGCAGTATAACGACATCCTCCTGGCCCGCACGAAACAGGGTTTCCTCGCCCGGACGCCGGTCCGGCCCCTTGGCGATACCGACCAGCTCCACGCCGGTGACCTGGAGCTCCTCGAGCGCTTCCATGGCCTGCTTCAACTGGCCCCGACCGCCGTCGATCAGCAACAGGTCCGGCAAACGGCCCTCGCCCTCCCGCAGGCGCTTGTACCGCCGGGTCAGGGCCTGACGCATCGCTGCGTAGTCGTCGCCGGCCGTAATGTCGCGGATATTGAAGCGACGATAATCCGATTTGCGTGCACCCTCGGTATCGAACACAACACAGGACGCCACCGTCGCCTCACCCGCCGTGTGACTGATATCGAAACACTCGATGCGTTCCGGCACCTCCGCCAGGCTCAGCGCCTGCTGCAGCCCTTCGAAGCGCTGCTGCATGCCGGCATGACTGGCCAGGCGTGCAGCGAGCGCTGCACGTGCATTGGTCACCGCCATGTCCAGCCAGCGCCGGCGCTCGGCACGCACCCGCTGCCGGATGCTGACCTGCAGACCGCTTTCGCGACTCAGCGCTTCCTCCAGCAGGTCCTTCTCCGGCACCGCACCATTGACCAGGATCTCGCGTGGCGCCTGGCGCCCCAGGTAGTAGCGGGCGAGAAAGGCGGTCAGCACCTCGTCTTCATCGGTTTCCTCGGGAATGCGCGGGAAGTAGCTGCGATTGCCCAGGTTTTGACCTCCGCGGATATAGAACACCTGGACACAGGCCTGACGTCCCTCATGCACACAGGCAACCACGTCCAGATCGCCCTTCTCGCCGCTGATGTACTGTTTTTCCTGGATCTGGCGCAGGCTGCTGATCCGGTCACGCAGGCGCGCGGCCTGTTCGAAATCCAGTGCCTCCGCTGCCTTTTCCATCGCAGCTGCCAGCTCGTCAATGACCTCGCCGCTGCGGCCTTCGAGAAACTTCACTGCATGGCTGACATCGCGGGCGTAGTCCGCGGGGCTGATGTATCCCACGCAGGGCGCCGTGCAGCGCTCGATCTGGTATTGCAGGCACGGGCGCGAACGATTGCGGAAAAAGCTGTCCTCGCATTGCCGGACCGGAAACACCTTCTGCAGATGGCTCAGCGTGTTGCGCACTGCCGTGGCGCTCGGAAACGGACCGAAGTAACGACCGCCCTTGCGCCGGCTGCCGCGATAGAACCCCAGTCGTGGAAAATCACTGTGGTCGCTGAGCACGATGAACGGATAGCTCTTGTCATCCCGCAACAGGACGTTGTAGCGCGGGCTGTGCTGCTTGATCAGGTTGTTCTCGAGGATCAGGGCCTCGGCCTCGGTATGGGTCACCGTGATCTCGATATCGCGGATCTGGCGCACCATGGCGTCAATCCGGCTGCCCCGGTTGCTGCGGTTGAAGTAGCTGGCCACACGACGCTTCAGTCGACGCGCCTTGCCCACGTACAGTACCGTGCCGCTGGCGTCGATCATGCGGTAAACACCGGGTTTCTCCGGCAGATGCCGAATCACTGCCCTGGCGTCGAACTCGGAGGCACTGGGTGACTTCACGACTGATCCAATAGCTCGCGGACGCGCCGGAATACGGCCTGGAACATGGCCGGCGTCAGGCGCCGGGTCTGCGTGTTGTACCGACTGCAGTGATAGGAATCCAGCAGGGTGAATCCCGCCGCCGGCCGGTGTTCGGCCGCATGGCCGAAAGCGAACCGGCTGCGCCGCTCACCCAGGGCCGCAAGCACTGCATCGTGCGCAATACGGCCCAGGGCCAGCACCACGGCTTTCTCCGGCAGGTGCTCAAGGTCATGCCGCAGGTACGGCGAGCAGCTCCGAACCTCGGCCGGCGTTGGCTTGTTCTGGGGCGGCAGGCATCGCACCGCGTTGCTGACCCGCGCATCCATCAATTGGAGACCGTCGTCGGCGGAATGGCTCTCCGGCGCACTGGCAAAGCCGAAGTCGTACAGCGTCTGATACAGCAGGATGCCGGCATGATCGCCGGTAAACGGCCGTCCGGTGCGGTTCGCACCATGCATGCCGGGCGCCAGGCCAACGATCAGGAATCGTGCCCGGGAATCGCCGAAATCGGGCACCGGCGCGGCGTGGTAGTCCGGCCTCTCGGCGGCAATGGCATCCAGGAATCCGGCCAACCGCGGGCAGGCGCGACACGCCGGATCGAAGGGTTTCGCAGCCTGCTGCAACGTTCTCCTGTTATCGCTCATTGCGCCATCATCCGTTCCGCCTCCGGCATGCGCCAGGCCGCCATCGCCCCGGCAAGGCCCAGCAGGACCAGCACGGCCACAAGCACGTCGGCACCGAAAAACTGGGCAATGAAGCCCAGCCCACCGCCGGCGATCGCAAGCAGACCGATCGAGGTATTGCTGAAGGCCACGTAAAGCGGCCGCTCGCCGCTGGGCGCGGCGTCGACCAGGTAGGTCTTGCGCCCCAGCCGCACCCCGGCCTCGGCAATGCCGAGCACCAGGAATACGCTGGTGTAGATCCAGGCCTGCTGCAGCGGCTCCGGACCCAGCGCGATGATCAGTGCAAGCACGCCTGCCAGGGCACCGAACAGGCCGCTCAGGAGCAACACCGTGCGACTCGACTGGTCCGCGAAATACCCCCAGAACGGGCTGCTGACAACACTGGCCAGCCCCAGGGTGATGACAAATACACCCAGGGCGGCCACTTCACCGCCAAACACGTTCTCGCCGTGCAAGGCATAGAACGGCATCGCGAGTTCCACCGACAGCAACAGCCCGCGGGTGGTGATGTAGCGCCGATAACCCGGCACATCGCGCGTCACCGCCAACCCCCGGCGCAACTCCTGCACCGGATTGCGGCCCCCGTCCGTGGCACCCGGGGTTTCGTCCACTAGCAGGAACAGCAGCGCCGCCAGCCCCCAGAGCGCCGCCGCGACGACCACCAGCCCCAGGTAGACGCCGATGGCGTCGGCCCCGCCGAAAAACAGGTGCAGCACAAACCCGGCCGCCAGGGTCAGTCCACCACCGATCGCCGCCCGTGCCGACAGCAGCCGTCCCCGCCGGCCCTTGGGAATGGTCTTGCCGGTGACATCCTGAAAGGCTACCGAGCCGACCCCGCTGCAGATCGCGAACAACAGGAACAGCGCCAGGATCACAAGCCCCGCGGCCACTGGCGGCAGCACGAGAACAGCAACGACAATCAACAGCAGCAAGGCGGCCTGGCACAGCCCGGCAGCAACCCAGGCCCACTTGCGTCGTGCAAGCCGCCGGATCTGCCCGGACACCAGCAACTGCGGCGCCAGCGAACCGACCTGCTTGGCCGGCATCAGGAAGCCGATGATAGCGGCCGGTGCACCCAGCGCAGACAGCAGCCAGGGCAGCACCAGATTCGGCCCGGCCAGCTGTTCCGCCAGCTTGGTCGAGGCGCCGTTGCCGATATTCAGCAGGAAGTTTCGGGGCACATCCGAGCAGGCGCTGTCGGGAATGGCCTCGCAGCTGCGCTCGTCGCTGTCATCGCCACTGAGTATTCGATAACTGCGTTCGACGACATCATCGGTCGGTCTGATCAGCGCCATGGCGTTCCCCGGTAAGGAAACACTGATTCATTCCCGCGTCTGCGCCCGAGACCGGTTTTGGTCATCTGGCAAGGCGCGGTGCCGGTTCGGTAGCGGTAGCGACCGGGCCGGTGGCGCAACGCCGCCAGGGGCCAAAACCGGCCGGGCCCCTTGGGTTGGGCCGCATTTTTCCCGACTGCTGCGTTGCGCTGCTTGACCGCAGAACGACTGCGGCGCTGCGCAGCGCGCCTTGCCTCGGAAAAATGCGGACGCCAACGCAGGCGTGCGAATAAATCAGTGTTTCCTTAAGCGCGCCTTGCCCCGGAGAAATTGCGGACTCCAACGCAGGCGTGCGAATGAATCAGTATTTCCTTATGTTGCTGTGAGTGTCGGCGCCAAGCCTATCAGCGAAAGGCCACTGCCGGCCCAACGAAACCCCTCCCCGTGTTGCAAAGGATGTCATGTACCAAGATCGCGTTTTACCGCTGTTCGGTCCCGGCCCGCTGGTTTCCCGCCCGCTGAAAGGCCTCTATCGTGACCAGGTGCTACCCGACCGGGGCCGCGCCGGCCCGTGGATCTACGCCAACTTCGTACAGACCCTGGACGGCCGTATTTCCCTGATCGACGCGCAGACCGGTATCGAGGGCGTCGCAGGCAGCATCGCCGACCCGCGGGACTGGCGGCTGTTCCAGGAACTGGCCTCGCATGCAGACGTGCTGCTCTCCAGCGGACGCTACCTGCGCGACCTGCGGGCCGGCACCGCGCAGGACATCCTGCCGCTGGGCAGCGACACCGATTTCCTGGATCTGCACGCGGCGCGGCGCGATCGCGGCCAGGCGCTGCAGCCGGACGTGCTGGTGATCAGTGCCAGCCTCGATTTCGTGGTCCCGCAACTGCTGCTGGAGCAGGGACGCACCATCCACGTCCTGACCACCGCGGATGCCGATTCCGAACGCCTGCATCGGCGCAAGGATGAGGGGGCAAGGGTACACCAGCTTGGCACCGGCGAACGGGTCAGTGGCACCGCCATTGCGTCGATCCTGAGCGGTCTGGGATATCGCCGGGCCTACTGTGCGACGGGCCCCTGGGTGTTCCATACCCTGGCCGCGGACGGCGTGCTGGACACCCTTTTCCTGACCACACGGCATCGTCTGGTGGCGGGCAACGGGGGCAGCTTCATTGCCGGCGCGACGCTGGAGCCACCCGCCGACCTGAAACTGGAAACCCTGTTTCTCGATCAGGGCGCGGCGGTGGGCCAGCTTTATGCCCGGTACCAGGTGCTGGCGCCGCCCGGCAGCTGATCAAAGGCTGACTCAGTCGCCACCGACGATACCCCCGCGCGTGAGGCTCCGCGGATCCAGCAGCCGCTCCAGCTCGGCGCGACTCAGGCTACAGGATTCCTCGGCAACATCGAGCACCGGACGGCCTTCCGCATAGGCTTTCTTGGCGATCGCCGCACCGGCCTCATAGCCGATGACCGCGTTCAATGCGGTAACCAGGATCGGATTGCGTGCGAGTACCCCGTCGAGCTGTACCTGATTCACGGTAAAACCGTCCACGGCCTGGGTTGCCAACGCCGTTGCACCATTGGCAAGCAAGCCAATACTTTCAAGCAATGTCTCAGAAATAACTGGCAACATCACGTTTAATTGAAAGTTTCCTGACTGACCGGCTACACCGATCGTGGCATCGTTGCCCATCACCCTGGCACAGACCATGGTCACGGCCTCGGGAATCACCGGATTGACCTTGCCGGGCATGATGCTGGAACCCGGCTGCAGGGCCGGCAGGGAAATCTCTCCCAGACCGGCCAGCGGTCCACTGTTCATCCAGCGCAGATCGTTGGCGATCTTCATCAACGCGACCGCCAGGGCGCGCAACTGACCCGAAAATGCCACTGCGGCGTCCTGACAGCTCAGCGCCTGAAACCGGTCCGGGGCGACGCAAAACGCCAGACTGGTCTGGGCGGAAAGGTCGGCCGCAACCCGCTCGGCAAACTCGGGATGGGCATTGATGCCGGTGCCCACCGCGGTACCGCCGATAGCCAGCGCCAGCAGGCCGTCGGCAGACTGCTGCAGGCGCTGCCGCGCGGCATCGATCTGCGCGGCCCAGGCACCGATCTCCTGCCCCAGCGTGACCGGCATGGCATCCATCAGATGCGTGCGTCCGGTCTTGGCGACGTCGGCAAACTCCTGCGCCCGCCGCTGCAGGCTCCCATGCAGGCGATCAAGCGCCGTCCGTAGCTCCCGGTGCCAGGCCAGCGCGGCACTGACGTGCAGGGCGGTCGGTATCACGTCATTGCTGCTCTGGCCCATGTTGACGTGATCGTTGGGGTGACAGCTGGTACCCGATGCCTCGCTGGCCAGCCGGGCAATCACCTCGTTGGCGTTCATATTGCTGCTGGTGCCGGAACCGGTCTGGTAGACATCTACCGGAAATGCACCGGCATGCTCCCCATTGGCAATGGCGCGGGCGGCATTCTCGATCGCCGCCGCGCGCACGCCATCCAGCAAGCCCAAATCCCGGTTGGCCACGGCCGCCGCCGCCTTGACCAGGCCCAGCGCCCGTACGAAACCCGCCGGCATCGCACGCCCGCTGATCTGGAAGTTCTGCACGGCGCGCTGAGTCTGCGCCCCGTAGAGCGCGTCGGCCGGCACCTGCAGTTCACCCATGCTGTCCCGTTCAGTGCGAAACCCGTGCATACCGCACCTCCTCACGATCTATGCTCGCGCCGTCCCCGCCGGTTCCGGCATCGTCCGTACACCCGCCCGGCCGATGTGATTCGCCGGTCGTTTCCCTACAATAGCGGGCATTTCCGATTCAGCCTGGAGACCGACATGGATCTGACCTCGCTCACCGCCATATCACCGGTGGATGGCCGCTATGCCGCCAAGACCAAAACCCTGCGCGGGATTTTCAGCGAATACGGCCTGATCCGGCATCGCGTGATCGTCGAGATCCGCTGGTTCCAGGCCCTGGCTGCCAGCCCTGACATCGCCGAAGTACCCACACTGTCGGACGAGGCGCGGCGGTACCTCGATCACATCATCAGCAACTTCTCGGTGGCCGATGCCGAACGCGTCAAGGCCATCGAGAGCACCACCAATCATGATGTGAAGGCGGTGGAATACTTCCTCAAGGAACGCATGGTCGAGCAGCCGGAGCTGGCCGCCATTCGCGAATTCGTGCACTTTGCCTGCACCTCGGAGGACATCAACAATCTCGCCTACGGCCTGATGCTGCAGGTGGCGCGGGAGGATGTCTTGCTGCCGGCGCTGGATGGCATCATCCGCAGCCTGCGGCAAATGGCCCATGCCGAGGCCGCAACGCCGATGTTGTCCCGGACTCACGGCCAGACCGCATCACCCACCACGCTGGGCAAGGAAGTGGCGAATGTCTGCCACCGGCTGCAGCGCAGCCGCGACCAGATCGCCGCGGTGGAGATTCTGGGCAAGATCAACGGTGCGGTCGGAAACTACAACGCGCACCTCGCGAGTTATCCGGAGATGGACTGGCCCGGCTTCGCCCGCGCCTACGTCGAAGGCCTGGGACTCAGCTGGAACCCCTATACCACCCAGATCGAGCCGCATGACTGCGTTGCCGAGCTATTCGATGCCTGCGCGCGCGCCAACACGGTGCTGCTGGACTTCAGTCGGGACGTCTGGGGCTACATCTCGCTGGGCTATTTCCGTCAGAACCTGGTCGAAGGCGAAGTGGGCTCCTCGACCATGCCGCACAAGGTCAACCCGATCGATTTCGAGAACGCCGAGGGCAACCTGGGCATCGCCAATGCGGTCTATGGCCACCTGGCGAGCAAGCTGCCCATCTCGCGCTGGCAGCGGGACCTGACCGATTCCACGGTGCTGCGCAACCTGGGTGTCGGCATGGCACACACGATGATCGCACTGGACTCGCTGGCCAAGGGCCTCGGCAAGCTGGCCGTCAACAATCAGCGCCTGGCCGAGGATCTGGACGGCAACTGGGAGGTACTGGGCGAGGCGATCCAGACCGTGATGCGCCGGCATGGCATCGACGAGCCCTACGAGAAACTCAAGGCCCTGACCCGTGGCAAGCGGGTGGACGGGCCGGCCATGCGCGCGTTCATCGATAACCTCGACTTGCCCGAAGACGCCAAGGCACGGCTCAAGGCAATGACCCCCGCGGATTACACCGGCAATGCGGCCGACCAGGCCCGGGCAGTCTGAATGGGCGTGGACGAGGTCCGGGGCATGCCCGACGCCGTGACCTTCATCGGTCGTTACTGGCAGCAACGCCCCCTGCTGATCCGCTCGGCGTTTGCCGACTTCGACTGTCCGCTGTCGGTGGACGAGGTCGGCGGCCTGGCGCTTGACGCGGACATCGAGTCACGCCTGATCCTGGGCTCCACCGATGCCGGCTGGTCGCTGCAGCATGGGCCGTTCGACGAGGCAACGCTGAGCAGCCTGCCGCCGCAGGACTGGACCCTGCTGGTCCAGGACGTGGACAAGCACCTGCCGGAGCTGGCCGGAGTTCTGGACCGCTTCGCCTTCCTGCCGGACTGGCGGGTGGATGACCTGATGATCAGCATCGCCGGCGATGGCGGTTCGGTCGGCGCCCACCGCGACCGCTACGACGTCTTCCTGCTGCAGGCCGAGGGCCGCCGGCGCTGGTTGATCGACCGGGATCCGCTTGCCGACCTGCAGGACGACGCCAGCGGCCCGCTGCGTCTGCTAAGAGGTTTCGCGCCGAGCGACGACATGCTGCTGCACCCGGGCGACATGCTCTATCTGCCCGCCGGCCTTCCGCATCACGGCATCGCGGATGGCCTCTGCCAGACCTGGTCGATCGGTTTCCGAGGCCCCAAACTGGATGAGTTGCTGGCCGAGCTGTTCCAGATCCTGGTCGTGCAATGCCCGGACTCTGTCCTTACCGACCGACTGGGCGGGCCCGCACGGCACCGGGCGGAACTTGATCCGGACAGCCTGGCCAGCCTGCGCGAAGCCCTGCGGCAGGCGCTCCAGACCACGCCCGAACTGCTCGATCAGGCCATAGCCCGCGCACTCAGTACGCCGAAACCCGGGCTGCCGGATCCTGCGGACCAGCCCGTACCCGATCTGCCCGAGGTGCTTCCGGCAGACGCCGTCCTGCTGCGCAACCCGGTCTGTCGTATCCTGCTGCTGCCGGGACAGGACGACGGCTTTTACCTCAACGGCAGTCTGCAACCGCTGCCACCGGGATGCCTGCCGCTGTTGCGCCAACTCGCCAGCAGCAGCCAGGTGCGCGTATCCGAGCTGGCGCTGGCACGCTACGGTAAGGAGGGAGAAGCACTGCTGTTCGGCCTGTTGCGGGAGGAACACTGGTGGTTGCTGGATGACTGATCGGGATTTCCAGATAGAGCATGGTGACTGGGACAGTCTCCGTTCGGAAGCGGTGGTGATCCGTTTCGGGGTGTTCGTACTCGAACAACAGGTGCCCGAAGAGCTGGAACTCGATCTGCATGATCCCGACTGCGTCCACTGGCTGGTCCGCGCTGCCGATGGCGATGCCATTGCCACCGCGCGACTGGCTCCGGACGGCCAGATTGGCCGGATGGCGGTAATGCCGGACTGGCGGGGCCGCGGCATCGGCAGCGCGTTGTTGCGCGCCATGGTCGATTACGCCAGGGAAGCCGGTCTGCCGACGCCTCACCTGCATGCCCAGGAACAGGCGCTGGGTTTCTACGAACGCCAGGGGTTCATTGCCGAAGGCCCGGGTTTTGATGACGCCGGCATTCCGCATCGCGCCATGCGGCTGCCCGATTGATGGAGACAGGCCATGCCCGCCAAGCCACCGGAAAGCCCGACGCGGCTGGATTCGCTGACCGAAACCCGAACCGCCCTGCTGGAGCTGATCGCAGGCGCCAGCCGCCACCTGGACATACTCTCGCCGGATCTCGATCGTGCGCTGTTCGACAATAGCGACGTCGCCGACGCGATTCGTGAGCTCGTGGTCCGCGCCGGCCCCCAGGCGCGGATCCGCATCCTGGTCGAGGACGCCGCCGGCGTGAGCCATGGCGGTCATCAGATACTCGGGCTGGGCCACCGGCTGACGACGGCGATGGATTTCCGACGGCTTGCCGCCGAAGACAGGGGCGATGTCGGCAATCTGGTTATCGCGGACCGCAACGGCCTGCTGCGCTGGGATCGCAACAAGGCCAGCTTTGCGGTGGATGGCCGTGGTGACCGGGGCGCAGCAATCGCCGAAGGACAACAGTTCGACCGGCGTTGGGACCACTCCATCGACGATCCGGAACTGCGCCGACTGGCACTCTAAAAGCCCACAACCTGGAATACGGCGCCAGGAAACACTGACTAATTCTCGCGCCTGCGTTGGAGTCCGCATTTTTTCCGAGGCAAGGCGCACCGAACACGCCGCGTAGGGTGTATTAAGCGCAGCGAATGCACGCGGTGTGATCCGCCATGATCGTGGCAACGGGCTCTCGCTCACCACGACCGCCACCGCTAATACTCACCGCGCCCTGGTTCGTCCTGAACCTTCCTTGTGCGAAAATCTTTGGTGTCCCCTACCCGATCACACCGCGTGGGTCCGCTTCGCTTGACCCACCCTACGCCTCTGGGCAGAAGCACGTCGCCTTGGGTCAGGGGAGCCACGGAACCGGCACCGCGCCTTGCCAGATGAGCAAAACCGGTCTTGATCGCAGGCGCGGGAATAAGTCAGCGTTTCCTTATAATGGAAACCGTTTCCATTTTTGTGCATCGCACTGCAACATCGGCTAGACTGACGGGCCAGATCAGTAGGCGCGCCGTGTCGCCTGCTGCGCTCCCATTCAAGTGGTACGTGCCGTCACGTGCCCTTCAGCATGGAGGTTCCGATGGTCGAACGCATTGAAACAGGTGGTCTGCAGGTTGCGAAGGAACTGCATGATCTGGTCGCCAACGAGATCGTTCCGGGCCTGGACATCAAGCCGGATCATGTCTGGCAGGCACTGGGCGACATGGTGCGGGACCTGGGACCGCGGAATCGCGAACTGCTGGAAATCCGCGACCGGATGCAGCGGCAGATCGACGACTGGCACCTGGCCCGCCGGGGCCAGCCGCACGACGCGGCAGCATACAAGGACTTCCTCAAGGAAATCGGTTACCTGCTGCCTGAAGGTGATGCGTTTTCTGTCAGCACCCGCAATGTCGATCCCGAGATCGCCGAGATCGCCGGCCCGCAGTTGGTGGTGCCGACCAATAATGCCCGCTTTGCACTGAACGCCGGAAACGCCCGCTGGGGCAGCCTGTACGATGCGCTTTACGGCACCGATGTCATTCCCCAGGACGGCGACCTGGCAATCACCGACGGCTTCAACGAGAAGCGCGCCGCCGAGGTGGTCCGCCGCGCAGCGGCCATCCTCGATCAGGCCGCGCCGCTTACACTGGGCAGTCACGCCGATGCCACCGGCTATTCGGTGACCGGTGGCAAGCTGGTGGTCCGCCTGAACAGCGGCGAGGCCGGGCTGAAGGATACCGCACAGTTCGCCGGTTACAACGGCGACGCCGACACCCCGGATGCCGTGCTGCTGCGTTGCAACGGGCTGCACCTGGAAATCCAGATCGACAAGGCCGATGCCATCGGCAGCAAGCATGCGGCCGGGGTCAAGGACCTGCTGATCGAATCGGCGGTTACCGCCATCATGGACTGCGAGGACTCGGTGGCCGCGGTCGACGGCGAGGACAAGGTTGGCGTCTACCGCAACTGGCTGGGTCTGATGAAGGGCGATCTGGAGGAACAGGTGAGCAAGGGTGGCAAGACCTTCACCCGCCGCCTGAACGCGGACCGTCACTACACCACACCGGACGGTGCCGAGCTGACGCTGCCGGGTCGTGCCCTGATGCTGGTGCGGAATGTTGGCCACCTGATGACCACGCCGGCGGTGCTCGACGCCTCCTCCGGCAACGAGATTCCGGAAGGCATGCTCGATGGCATGCTGACCACCCTTTGCGCGCTGCATGACCTGAAGGGACTGGGCAAGCACAGCAATTCCCGGACCGGCAGCATGTACATCGTCAAGCCGAAGATGCACGGCCCGGAGGAAGTGGCCTTCGGCTGTGAAATCCTGAACCGGGTCGAGGATGCACTGGGGGTGGAACGCAACACCCTGAAGATCGGGGTCATGGACGAGGAACGCCGCACCACGGTCAACCTGAAGGAATGCCTGCGTGCGGCCCGCGAACGGGTGATCTTCATCAACACCGGCTTCCTCGACCGCACCGGCGATGAAATCCACACCTCGATGGAACTGGGACCGTTCAAGCGCAAGGATGCGATCAAAGGCGAACCCTGGATCAAGGCCTACGAAGACTGGAACGTCGACGTCGGGCTGGAATGCGGCCTGCAGGGCCATGCGCAGATCGGCAAGGGCATGTGGCCGAAGCCGGACCGCATGGCAGAGATGATGGAAGCCAAGCTCGGCCATCCGAAGGCGGGCGCCAACACCGCCTGGGTCCCCTCGCCCACCGCCGCGACGCTGCATGCCACCCACTATTACCAGGTGGACGTGAAGGCGGTTCAGAAAGAGCTGAAAAAACGCGGACGGGCCAGTCTGGACGACATCCTGACCATCCCGGTCGAGGCGGATCCGCAGTGGTCGGCCGAGGAGATCCAGCAGGAGCTCGACAACAATGCCCAGGGCATCCTCGGCTACGTGGTGCGCTGGATCGACCAGGGTGTGGGTTGTTCCAAGGTGCCGGACATCAACGACATCGGCCTGATGGAAGACCGTGCGACGCTGCGCATCTCCAGCCAGCACATCGCCAACTGGCTGCATCACGGCATCGCCGATGAACAACAGGTGATGGAAACCATGAAACGGATGGCCGAGGTGGTGGACCGGCAGAACGCCGGTGACCCCAACTACACGCCGATGGCCCCCGGATTCGACGGCGTCGCCTACCAGGCCGCCTGTGAGCTGGTGTTCAAGGGCCGTGAGCAGCCCAGCGGCTACACCGAACCGGTCCTGCATCGTCGCCGTCAGGACGCGAAGCGAAACTGACAAACCGGAGGGCAACATCATTGCAAAGCCCTGCCTCGCAGGGCTTTCTTGCTCATCGCCTTCCCATCGTCCAGCCCCGACCCACCAGATACCTCCGGAAACTCAGTCGGCCATCAGCGAAATCCGGAATTCGAGCACCTCGGGCTTCGACAACAGCTCCCGTACCAGGCGCTGAAAACTCGCAGGCTCAATCGCGCGTACCACCATGCGATACTCGAACACCTCGCCCCCCTGGGTCAGACTGTATCCCACCTTCAGCACATGAAACCCGTAGTGCTCCAGCAGATCCCTGACTTGCTGCTCCGGGAGCACCTGCTCGCGAGAGAAACGCAGGGTGTGTTCCGCATGGTGCCGACTCGGCAGCCAGCCTTCGATAAGCCGCAGCATGGAAAGCGTCACGAGGGTTAAAGCGGCAGCAACAATCGCCGGCATGTAGAAGCCAATACCCAGCAATGTGCCGATGGCTGCCGTTATCCAAATTGATGCGGCCGTCGTCAGGCCTCGAACCGTCAAGCCTTCCTTGAAAATGACACCAGCGCCCAGAAACCCGATTCCGGTCATGATTCCCTGCGCCATGCGGGTCGGGTCGGTACGCACCATTTCCAGGGGCAATGTGCCGAGCCAAAGCGGTTGATACACAGTAATCATCATTAAAAGGGCCGACGCCATGCAGACAAGTACATGTGTCCTGAATCCGGCCGGCCGACCGCTGAAGGTCCGCTCCATCCCGATCAGCCCACCAATGACCAAGGCTGCAAACAAGTGGAGCGTCACCTCGGATGCGAGATGCTCGATCATGTACGACAACATCAATCTCACCATAAGAAAATGGGATTGGCAGTATCCGCACACCAATCCGAGTAACTGATCCGCACAAAAATGCGAGGCAAAGCCTCAGGAAACGCGGGAAAAACAACTCGGGGTATTTTTAAATATTCAATAAAAAAAACTGATTTCTTGAGGAAACACTGATCCGTAAAAAAGGCGGCACAAAAATGCCGCCTTTTTTTAATTAATTTCCATGACCATACCCAAAAGAATTAAATAAGCAATCCCTTCCCTCGCCGACGACGAATCGCGGTCACCCCGGCGCTTCCCCGGCCAGGATGTGTTTCACTGAAGCCATCCCGTTTAGAGACAGAGGGACGTGGCAATGATTGCGGTGATTTTCGAAGTGGAACCCAAACCCGGATGCCGGGAGAGTTACCTGAACTTGGCTGAAAGCCTCAAGCCATTACTTGAGGAGATCGACGGCTTCATTTCGGTGGAACGTTTCGAGAGCCTGGTGCAGCCAGGAAAGATCCTGTCGCTGTCGGTCTGGCGCGACGAACAGGCCGTACAGCAATGGCGGGCCCTGGCGGAACACCGCGTGGCCCAGGCCAGGGGGCGGCGCGAGCTGTTCGCCAATTACCGTCTGCGGGTGGCCGGCGTGATCCGTGATTACGGCATGTCCGAGCGGGAGCAGGCGCCGGCGGACAACCGCGCCGCCCTGGAGGGCTGACCGCGATCAGCGCAGGCCGAGCACGTCTTCCATGTCGTAAAGACCGGCCGATTGAGCAACCAGCCAGTTGGCAGCGCGCACCGCACCACGGGCGAAGGTCATGCGGCTGCTGGCCCGGTGGGTGATCTCCATGCGTTCACCCAGCCCCAAGAACATCACTGTGTGTTCGCCCACCACGTCGCCGCCACGAATGGTCTCGAAGCCGATGGTCTTGCGGTCCCGTTCGCCGGTGCGACCCTCGCGACCGAAAACGGCACAGTCGGACAGGTCCCTGCCCAGTGCCCCGGCCAGAACCTCGCCCATGCGCAGGGCGGTGCCGGACGGTGCGTCGATCTTGTGCCGGTGGTGGGCCTCGATCACCTCCACATCGAAGTCATCGCCCAGCGCCCGCGCCGCCATGTCCAGCAGCTTCAGCGACAGGGTGATGCCGGCGCTGTAATTGGCGGCGAACACGATCGGCAGTTCCGCCGCCGCGCCATCCAGTTCTGCCTTCTGCTCCGCGCTGAGACCGGTGGTGCCGATCACCATCGGAACGCCTGCCTTGCGGCAGACGCCAAGGTTCCCGGACAGCGCCTCCGGCAGGGTGAAATCGATCACTGCGTCGACGTCCGCTGCCGACAGCGCCGCCTCGAGATCCGGGACAATCTCCACGCCACACGCCTCGACGCCGGCCAGCGCACCCGCATCCATGCCGATGGCGGCGTTCCCGGGCCGGGCCACGGCGGCGACAAGCTGCGAGCCGGGGTGTTCCAGGGTTGCCTGAATGAGCTGGCGGCCCATACGTCCGGCGGCGCCAACAATCGCGGTGCGGATCGGCTGCGGCATCTGATCTCCTAGAACTTCAAGTCTTCGAAAAAGCGCTTGGCCTTGTCCAGCCAGGACGAGGTCTCGGGATTGTGCCGCTTGCCGCCCTCCTCCAGGGTCTCACCCAACTGATCCAGGAGCTCGCGCTGGGCACGGGTCAGGTTGACCGGCGTTTCCACCACCACGCGGCAGAGCAGATCCCCCTGCGGCCCACCCCGGACCGGCTTCACACCCTTGCCACGGACGCGGAACACCTTGCCGCTTTGCGTACCTTCCGGGATGCGCAGCGTCACCCGTCCGGACAGGGTCGGCACCTCAAGCTCGCCGCCCAGGCAGGCGGTAACGAAACCAATCGGCATCTGACAGCGCAGGTGTTCGCCGTCGCGGGTGAATATCGGATGCTCCCGCACCATCACCTGCACATAGAGATCCCCGGGCGGACCGCCCCGCTCACCGGGCTCGCCTTCGCCGGCCAGCCGGATCCGGTCGCCGGTGTCGACACCGGCCGGAATCTTTACCGAGATTTCCTTCGTGTGTTCGGTGCGGCCCTGGCCGCTGCAATCCGGGCAGGGGTCGGTGACCACGGCGCCGGTACCACCGCATTGCGGGCAGGACTGCTGGATCGAGAAGAAGCCCTGCTGGACCCGAACATCGCCATGACCCTTGCAGGTCGGGCAGATGTCCGGCGCCTTGCCGTCCCGCTGCCCCTTACCGTCGCAGGTCCCGCACGGCGTCCAGCTCGGGATCCGGATCGTGGTTTCGGTGCCGTTGACCGCCTCTTCCAGGCTCAGATCGAGGTTATAGCGCAGGTCCGCGCCACGGAACATGCCGGCACCGCCACCGCGGCGGCCGCCGAAGATGTCACCGAAGACATCGGAAAAGATATCGGAGAAGTTTCCGCTGCCACGCGGGCCACCGCCCATACCGGCCGCGCCATCCACTCCGGCATGACCGAACTGGTCATAGGCGGCGCGCTTGCGCGGGTCGCTGAGCACCTCGTAGGCGGTTTTGACTTCCTTGAAGCGGGCCTCGGCTTCCTGATCACCCGGGTTCCGGTCCGGATGGAATTTCATTGCCAGGCGGCGGTAGGCTTTTTTCAGGTCCGACTCGGAGGCGGTCTTCTGTACCCCGAGGATTTCGTAGTAGTCCCGGTTCGCCATGCTTGTCTACATCCTGTCCATGTCGAGTGCCGCGGGGTGACGCGGGGCCGCGACGCCCCTGATGCCGGACCAGCGGCGCTGCAGCCTGCGCGAGTCCGGATCCGGCGCCGCCGGCTTTCCGAGGGGTCACCGCAACGACAAGGGCGCAGGATGATACCGCATCCTGCGCCCGAAGAGCGCGGCGCCATGCCGCGGCACGGTTAGCAATCGCCGGATTGCACCCCGTTACTTCTGCTCGTCGTCCTTCACTTCCTCGAACTCGGCATCAACCACATCGTCGCCTTCAGCGTTGGCATCCGCAGTCTGGGCTGCCTCGGCCGCTGCCTCGCCCTGATCCTGGCTGTAGAGCTTCTCGGCAAGTTTGCCGGAATGCTCCGCCAGGGCCTGGGTCTTGGCCTCGATCTCGTCCTTGTTGTCGCCCTTGAGCGCGGTTTCGAGTTCCTCGATGGCCGACTCGACGGTCTTGCGTTCATCGTCGGACACCTTGTCACCCAGGTCGGTGAGCGACTTGCGGGTCGCGTGCACCATGTTTTCACCCTGGTTGCGGGCATCGACCAGTTCCCGCGCCTTGCGGTCCTCGTCGGCATGGGTCTCGGCATCACGGACCATCGCCTCGATCTCTTCCTCGGACAGACCCGAGGAGGCCTTGATCACGATGGACTGTTCCTTGCCGGTCGCCTTGTCCTTGGCCGACACATGCAGGATGCCGTTGGCATCGATATCGAAATTGACTTCGATCTGCGGCACACCGCGCGGCGCCGGCGGGATGTCGCTGAGGTCGAACTTGCCCAGCGACTTGTTGCCGGACGCGATCTCGCGTTCGCCCTGCAGCACATGCACGGTTACCGCCGTCTGGTTGTCCTCGGCGGTCGAGAACACCTGGTTCGCCTTGGTCGGGATCGTGGTGTTCTTCTCGATCAGCTTGGTCATCACGCCGCCCATGGTCTCGATGCCGAGCGACAGCGGCGTCACATCCAGCAGCAGCACGTCCTTGACGTCACCGCCAAGCACACCGCCCTGGATCGCGGCGCCCACGGCCACCGCCTCATCCGGGTTCACGTCCTTGCGCGGATCCTTGCCGAAGAACTGCTTGACCGCCTCCTGCACCTTGGGCATGCGGGTCTGACCGCCGACCAGGATGATTTCGTCAACCTCCGAGGCGCTGAGGCCCGCGTCCTTCAGCGCGACCTTACACGGCTCGATGGTGCGCTTGACCAGACCCTCGACCAGCGATTCGAGCTTCGCCCGGGTCAGCTTGATGGCCAGATGCTTCGGACCGCTCTGGTCTGCAGTGATATACGGCAGGTTGATCTCGGTCTGCTGGCTGGACGAGAGCTCGATCTTGGCCTTCTCGGCGGCTTCCTTGAGCCGCTGCAACGCCAGCTTGTCCTTGCCGAGATCCATGCCCTGATCCTTCTTGAACTCGGCAATCAGGTAATCGATCACGGCACGGTCGAAATCCTCGCCACCCAGGAAGGTGTCACCGTTGGTGGACAGCACCTCGAACTGGTGCTCGCCATCCACTTCGGCAATTTCGATGATGGAGATATCGAAGGTACCCCCACCCAGGTCATAGACAGCCACCTTGCGGTCGCCGCTCTTCTTGTCCATGCCGTAGGCCAGTGCCGCAGCAGTCGGCTCGTTGATGATCCGCTTGACCTCAAGGCCCGCGATCTTGCCGGCGTCCTTGGTCGCCTGACGCTGCGAGTCGTTGAAGTAGGCCGGCACGGTAATGACCGCCTCGGTCACATCCTCACCGAGGTAGTCCTCGGCCGTCTGCTTCATTTTCTGCAGCACCCGGGCGGAGATCTCGGGAGCCGCCATCTTCTTGCCCCGCACCTCGACCCAGGCATCACCATTGTCTGCCTTGACAATGTGATACGGCATTTCCTTCACATCCCGCTGCACCACATCTTCTTCGAAACGCCGGCCGATCAGGCGCTTCACCGCGTGCAGGGTGTTCTCGGCGTTGGTGACTGCCTGGCGCTTGGCCGGGGCACCCACCAGCACTTCACCGTCCTCGGTGAAGGCCACCACCGACGGTGTCGTCCGATCGCCCTCGGCGTTTTCGAGCACGCGTGCCTTGCCACCCTCCATGATGGCCACACACGAGTTCGTGGTGCCCAGGTCAATCCCGATGATCTTGCCCATAAGTCTTGCTCCCGTTCTTTCCTGCGACCTCGTCGCCGTGAATCGTCAATGCCCTCTACATTTGGGCAGCCCCGGGCATTTCAAGCCCGGGAATCAATTCCGTCCTCGTCAGCGGCCCGGGCCACGATGACCATGGCCGGCCGCAACAAGCGGTCGTGCAGGGCGTAGCCCTTCTGCACCACCTGGATCACCGTGTTCGGCGCATGCTCCCGGCTTGGCTGCATGGCCATGGCTTCGTGCAGCTCGGGATCGAACTTCTCGCCCACCGGGTCCACCAGCTTGATATCGAATCGTTCCAGCACCTGCTCCAGCATCTTCAGCGTCAACTCGGACCCCTCACGCAGGCTGGCCACGCTGGCGCCTTCCTCCTGCGCGGCCTGCAGCCCCATCTCGAGGCTGTCCTTGACCGGCAGCAGATCGCCGGCGAGCTTCTCGATGCTGTATTTTCGCGCCTGCTGCACGTCACGCTCGGCCCGGCGCCGGATGTTCTCCAGTTCGGCGCGGGCACGCAGGAACTGATTCCAGTTTTCCTCTGCCTTGGCCTGCGCCTCTTCCAACGCCGCCTCCAGCTCGGCGTCATTCTCCACCGCGCCGTTCTCCTCCGGACGCTCGGTGGCCTCTGAAGCCTCTGCTTCCTGCGCTGCCACTTCGTCCTCCGTCCTGCGATCTTCCTCGGCCATGACTGCTCCCGTTGAATAGCGCCACAAGCGTCATACACGCCTCGCGCTGACGAATCCGTTGCCGATAACTCGATACCATGCGAGCGGAGCACGCGAGCGCGCGCTGCCCACCTGTTCTGTTAGTGGGGTTCAGTGCTTTTTATTCAAGGCGGCGCCCAGAAGCCGCGCCGTCATGTCGACGATGGGAATGACGCGGTCGTATTCCATCCGGGTGGGACCGATAACACCAACGACACCGAGAACCTCGCCTTCAGCGGAGTACGGCGAGGTCACCAGGCTGCAGCCGTCGAACACGTGATAGCCGGATTCCTCGCCGATGAAGATCTGAATGCCGTCCGCGGCCAGGCACTGATCGAGGATATGCAGGATGTCCCGCTTCTGGGTGAAGGCCTCGAACAGGCCGCGGAGCTTCTCGACGTTCGACAGCTCGTCGAATTCCATCAGATTGGTCTGCCCGGCCACTACGTAGCCTTCGTCACGGCCCGTGCCATCCTCGCCGAAAACCTTGCCGCCCACCTCGATCACGGAAGCCATCAGGGCGTTCATGCGTTCGCGGTCGGTCTGCATGCGTTCCAGCAGCGCACTGCGCACGGAATTGACCTCGCGGCCCGCAAATTCCTGATTCAGGAAATTGGCCACCATCTGCAATTCCTCGGGACTGTAATCCCGGTCGGTGTGCACAATGCGGTTCTGCACCTCGTGCTCATTGAGCACCAGGATCGCGAGGACGCGGCGATCAGTCAGCGGCAGGAATTCCACATGCCGCAATGAAACCGCGGAGCGACGCGGCAGCGTTACCACACCGGCGAGGCGCGTCAGCCCGGACAACAGGTTGGAGGCGGAATCGATCAGCGCATCGGAACCGGCGTCCTCATCCGCATCCAGCCGAATGATCCGATCCTTCAGGTGTTCATGGCTGAGGGACTGCACGGTCAGCAGGCTGTCGACAAAGAAGCGGTAACCCTTGTCGGTGGGCACTCGGCCCGCCGAGGTGTGCGGCGCCCGGACGTAGCCAAGCTCCTCCAGATCGGACATGACATTGCGCACCGTGGCCGGACTGACGTCCAGACCCGATTCGCGCGTCAGTGTGCGTGAGCCGACCGGCTGCCCATCGCGGATGTGGCGCTGTACCATAACCCGCAACAAGTGACGTGCGCGTTCGTTCAGATCGCCGTCTGTCATACCTGTACCCTGTGCTCAGTACCGTTTAGCACTCTTTTAAGGGAGTGCTAAACGGTATCAACAAGGCCTATCAGCGTCAAATGGCAGACTGACTCATAATCAGGAAAAACAACCACTTGGAAATTTTTCCCATTTTTCTTCGGTACAATCACACCGTCGCTCGTGACGGCTCTGACTGTTGGCAGGGAGCGCCATCATGCTGAGACACATCACGATCCGCGATTTCGCGCTGGTCGACCGGCTGGAGCTGGAGCTGCACGGTGGGATGACCGTGCTCACCGGCGAGACCGGTGCCGGCAAGTCCATCCTGCTGGATGCCATGGGCCTCGCCCTGGGCGACCGCGCCAGTGCGGACGCCGTGCGGGCGGGCGGCGACAAGGCGGAAATCCACCTGGACTTTGATCTTGCCGGCCTGCCCGCCGTGCGCCACTGGCTCGAACAGCAGGAGCTGGAAGCCGATGACGAGTGCCTGATCCGACGGGTTGTCCAGGCGGGCGGCCGATCCCGCGGCTTCATCAACGGCAGTCCGGTGCCGGTGAGCCTGCTGCGGGAACTGGGTGAGCAACTCGTCGACCTGCACGGCCAGCATGAACACCAGAGCCTGCTGCGGCGTGACATCCAGCGTTCGACGCTGGACAACATCGCCGAAAACGACACGATGCTTGCCGACCTGGCGAGACAGGCGGACCGGCTGGCGGAACTGGATGCGGAGCAGAATCGGCTGCGTGGCGGACACGCCGACCAGGAATCCCGCCGTGATTACGTGGATTTCCAGTTGCAGGAACTGGATGCCCTGGATCTGGCACCGGAGTCCATCGCCAAGCTCGAAGCCGAGCACAAGCGCCTGGCTAACGCCGGTGACCTGCTGCAGCTCAGCCAGGCGCTGCTGACCCAGCTCAGCGAGGACGAGGACTCGGCGCAGTCCCGACTCGGCCAGGCGGTCCGGGCACTTGACGAGCAACTGGCGGTCGATCCAGGCCTCGGTGAATGCCATGAACTGCTTGCCAGTGCCTCCATCCAGCTTGACGAGGCCGTCGACAGCCTGCGTCGCCATGCAGAGGGACTGGATCTGGATCCGGCCCATCTGGAAGCACTGAACCAGAAGATCCAGACGCTATCCGATCTTGCCCGCAAACACCGCTGCAACGTGGACCAACTGATCGAGGTGCGGGATTCCCTGCACCAGGAAAGGGAGGCGCTGGACCAGGCCGGTGAACGCCTGCAGGCCATCAACGCCGAGCGTGAGGCCCTGCTGCAGGCTTACCGGAAAAGCGCACTCGCGCTGCGGCAAAGGCGGGAGTCAGCCGCGGAGTCGCTGGCAGAGGCAGTGACCGCGCAGCTTGCCGATCTTGGAATGGGCGGTGCGGCGCTTCGCATCCAGGTCATCCCACGCGCGGACGGGTCCATAAGCCGGCACGGACTGGATGACGTCCTGTTCGAGGTGCGGACCAATCCCGGCCAGGCCTTCGCACCGATGCATCGGATTGCCTCCGGCGGCGAACTGTCGCGGCTGAGTCTGGCGATCCAGGTGGTCGCCAGCCATGGCACGAATATCCCGGTGCTGATCTTCGACGAGGCGGACTCGGGCATCGGCGGCGGCGTTGCAGAAGTCGTGGGTCGGCACCTGCGCCAATTGGGCCGGCAGCATCAGGTGCTCTGCGTGACCCACCTGCCCCAGGTCGCCGCGCAGGCAAACTGGCACCTGCGCGTCAGCAAACACAGTGAAAAGGACAACACGGTCAGCGACGTGACACTGCTGGCGGATGATGACCGCCTGCAGGAGGTCGCGCGCATGCTCGGCGGCATGAAACTGACCGATACAACGCTGGAGCATGCGCGGGAAATGCTCGAACGTGCCCTTCCGGGATAAGCCACGGGCTCGGCCTGCGCCCGAGACCGGTTTTTGTCACCTGGCAAGGCGCGGTGCCGGTTCGGTAGCCGCAGCGACCGGGCCGGCCGCGCCAGGCAGCTCAGTTCTTGCGACCGCCCGTTTCCGGATCCCTGCAGGCCGGGCAAGTGCCGTAGATGATCAGTGAATGATCGCGCATGACAAAACCCATCTCCTCGGCAATGATCTTTTGCCGACCCTCGATCAGCGGATCGATGAATTCCTCGATCGAGCCACACTCGACGCAGACGATGTGATCGTGATGCCCCTGCTCGTCCAGTTCGAAGACCGACTGGTTGCCCTCGAAATGGTGGCGTTGCACCAGGCCGGCGGATTCGAACTGGGTCAACACACGATAAACAGTGGCAAGACCGATATCCTCGCCCGAGTCCAGCAGCCGCTTGTAGACATCCTCGGCCGACAGATGCCGGTTATCGCTGGTCTCAAGCATTTCCAGGATCTTCATTCTGGGTAATGTGACCTTGAGTCCGGCTTTCTTGAGATCCTTCGACTCCACGCTTGTCCCCTGTCCATCGTGTGCATCGGCGCATGAGTAGGTTATGATCCCTGCCAGATTTATCCCGGCAGAAGAGCCCTACATGCAACGCATTTTTCTCATTGTATTACTCTCGCTCGGCAGCGTCTCCCTCAGCGGCTGCGCCTTGCCCCATATCCCCTTCACCTACCAGGTGCCGGTGCAGCAGGGCAACGTGATCACTGAAGAACAGATCTCGCAACTGCAGCCCGGCATGTCGCAACGACAGGTTCGGTTTATCCTCGGCACACCCGCAATCGAGGACACCTTTCGCATGAACCGCTGGGATTACGTCCACACGGAACGTGCCGGCGGCGGCGGCGATCCTGATCGCCTGACCGTGATTTTCGGCGAAGATGGCACCCTGCAGGAGTTGCAGGGCAATCTCGCCCCGAGCGACTGGGGCGCCTGACTGGTCGGCGTTCAGCGCCCCCTTCGTGCACGCTGACGCCGGTGCTCCTTGGGGTCGGCCAGCAATGGCCGGTAGATTTCCACACGATCGCCCTGTTCCAGAACCCGGTCCAGCGGGACCTGCTCGCCGAAAATCCCGACCGCCTGCTTGGCAAGGTCGATCTCCGGATGATGCCGCTGGATCGCCGACTGCGCGATGGCCGCTGCCACCGTGGTGCCGGGTGCCACCTCGATCCGCAGCAGGGTCTGACGGCTGGGCAAGGCGTAGGCCACCTCCACCTCCAGCATCCCAACCATCACGGCACGCCGTAAACGGCCCGTGCCCGCTTGACGAACGAGTCCACCAGCCGGTTGGCCAGCTCATCGAACACCTTGCCGAACGCCAGCCGCACCAGCGTATTGGAAAACTCGAACTCGAGATCCAGTGAAACCTTGCTGGCGTCGTCGGCCAGCTGCTGGAAACGCCAGTACCCGTCCAGCCGACGGAATGGCCCTTCCAGCAGGCGGATTTCCAGCATCTTTCCGCGTTGCGACCGGTTCAGGGTCGTGAATGAGCGGCTGAGTCCGCCCTTGCTGATGGTGACCGATGCCTTGACCTCATCACCCCTGCGTTCCAGCACGGCACTGTCGGAACACCAGGGCAGAAACTCCTTGTACCGGTCCACGTCTTCCACCAGGTCGAACATCTGTGTGGCCGAATGCGGGACCAGTGCGCTGCGGGAAATGCTTGCCATGCTGAAATTTTCGCGTCCTAGAGATTCATCGGGAAGCCCAGGCCGGCCAGGAACAGGGCCAGCAGCGACAGGGGCAGGATAACCCGGACCGCAAGATAGCCGAGCCGTGCCGCCGTGCGATCAACCAGGGTCAGGCCGAGCAACACGGTCTCCCGGGGCAGGCGCCAAGCCATGAACAGACTCAACGCCAACGCCGTAACGGGCAGCAAGATAAGCGCGGTAAACCGATTCAGCAAATCCGCCAGCGACAAACCGCCCCAGAATGCGACGGGTTGCCAGTCCGACCACAGGCTGTAGGCCAGAAGCAGCAGCATGGCGAGCAGCCAGGAAGCCGAAGTGGCCAGGCTGACTGATCGGGCCGGACTGAGGCCTGAAGCGCGCAGGCTCGCCACCAGCACCTGCAGGAAGGCAACACCACTGGTCAACAACACCAGCAGGACCAGCACCGCGACGCCGGCCATCAGCAAGGCGCCATGAGGCAGGCCGATCAATGCTGGTGGAAGCGCATGAAACAAAAGATCCAGACCGCCCCTGTTGGCTGCCGCCGTCGAGGTTCCCACGACCCCGATGACCAATTGCGCGGCGACAACCGCGGCCAGGCCGTGAATCAGCACCGTGACAGGCGCCAGCCATAGAACCGATTTGCCGCGGCTGACGCCCATTCCGAAGGTAATCGCGACGCCGGAGGCCAGGGCGAGACCGAAAAATGCCTGCTGGACGCCGGCCAGTACGACCTCCGCGGAAAACAGCGACTCCGGGGAGAGCGGTGGCAATGCCGCGCCCGGATGATCCTCAGCGGCAACCGAAACGCTCAGCGCCAGCAGCAGCACCAGCATGAATGGCACTGCCACGCACAGAAACCGCTCCAGACTGCGCCGGCCTCCGGCCACCGGCAGCGCCACCGCCAGCAGGAACAGCGTCATCCAGCCCATTGCGCGCTCCGGTTCACCCACCAGGTCACTGAGCGCCCGACTGAGTACCGGCCCTTCCAGCGCCCCGCCACCGGCGACGATCATGCGAAACGAGAAGCCCGACAGCCATGCCGCGACCACCGCCAGACCGGACAACACCATGAACGCGGAAGCAAGCAGACCGAGGCCGAGCCATCGCCAATGGCGGCTCAAGCCATGCACCTCGGCCAGGGCGGCGAACGCCTGCATAGGGGGCTGCCGGCTGATTCGGCCGGCAAGCAGTTCCAGGGTCAGCAGCGGCAAGCCCAGGATCAGCAACGCCACACCGTACCAGATCAGCAATGCTGCCCCGTGTTCTGCCAGCAGCACCGGAAAGCGCCACAGGCTGGCAATACCCACCCCGGCGCCAACCAAAGCGAATAAAGCGATCCACGGTGACGTCCAGTCACCCTGCAGCGATCTCCGGGGAATGGCCAAGGCGGGTCCTCTGATTGTTTTCAGTTTTCAATCTTCGCGATAGCCGCATGCCGGGGCAAGCCCGGTAGTGCTCGACCTGGCCTATCGCTACAATGCGCGCCGTGAGCAAGAAGAAAGCAAAAGACAGTTCCAATGTGATCGCGGTCAACCGCAAGGCCAGGCACGACTATTTCATCGAGGAAACAGTCGAGGCCGGGCTTGTGCTGGAAGGCTGGGAGGTGAAAAGCCTGCGCGCCGGCCGCGCGAGCCTGGCCGAAGGTTACGTGGTCATGCGGCGGGGCGAGCCGTGGCTGATCGGCAGCAACATCCAGCCGCTGAGCTCGGCATCGACGCATGTCGCCGCAGACCCGATACGCACCCGCAAGCTGCTGTTGCACGACAAGGAAATCAGCCGCCTCGCCGGAGCCGCGGATCGCGAAGGCTATACCCTGGTGCCCCTCAATATGCACTGGCGGCATGGACGCGCCAAGCTCGATATCGGCCTGGCCAAGGGCAAGAAGAACTACGACAAGCGGGAAACGAAGAAACAGCAGGACTGGAAGCGGCAGAAGGAACGCCTGCTGAAAAACCGAGTCTGATTACTGGGACCGGCGTGGAGTGCCTTGATCCAGGCAGACACGAACCCCATAACTGTTCCGAGTAAGCGGTGTATACTGAACCGACTATCCGGGGGCGACATGGTCTCGACGTGGATAGTGAAACCTGAGGTGCATGCCGAGGATGTCGTTTCCTCCTCGTAAAATAAAAGCGACCAACTTAAATATAGTTGCCAACGACGAAAACTACGCCCTGGCGGCCTAAAAACCCCGCCAGCTGTCTACTCGGTGAATGCTTGTGGTCCCGAGTCGACAGTCGTAGAGCACAAGCTCGCAGTATCGGGTTCCGCCCGCACACGATCCTGTTAAATCCAATCGGGCTAGTTGATCGCGTTCCCTTGCTCGCTGGGTAGCGATCGGCGAATGTCAATAGTGAGCTAAGCATGTAGATCCGACGGTGGATCATCTGCGGACGCGGGTTCGATTCCCGCCGCCTCCACCAATTCAACATCCGAAGCCGCCCCGGGGCGGCTTTTTTTATTATTATTGATTTCATTGCCTTGCCGCGGACACCTCACCGATACGCTCGACGCCGGTCGGCGGTCTGACGGTGACCTCCCTGCCACCGCCTGACCACGTTCTCGTAGACGGCCAGCATCGCCGGCACCAGGAACAGCACGATCAGGGACGCCTTGGCCAGACCGAAAGCAATGGCGATGGCCATGGGAATCAGGAACTGCGCCTGTACCGAGGTCTCGAACAACAGCGGAGTCAGGCCGCCAATGGTGGTCAGCGTGGTCACCAGGACCGGTCGCAGGCGCAGGCGCGAGGCCTCCAGCAGCGCCTCCTCCACCGGCGCATCCGGATTCTGGTCACGGATCTCGCGGTAGAAGGTCACAAGGATGATGCTGTTGTTGACCACGATCCCGGACAAGCCGAACAGGCCGAACAGGGACAGAATCGTCAGGTCCAGGCCGAACAGGAAATGGCCGAAAAAGGCACCGACGATACCGAAGGGAATCACCGCCATAACCAGCAGTGGCCAGCCATAGGAGGAAAAGACGAAGGCGAGAACCAGGTAAATCAATGCCAGGGCCAACAGCAGTCCTGCCCGCATGTCTCCGAGCGTCTCCTCCTGGTCTTCCGCCCGGCCGCCAAACGCGGTCTGTACCCCGTATGTCTCCCGCAGCTCCGGCAGCAGCTTGCTTTCCAGGTCGTCAATAATCCGGTTGGCATTGGCCACCTGTGAGTCGACGTCCGCCGTGGGGCGCACGGCCAACCTGCCCTCGTAGTGTCGCAGCGAGGCGAAACCGCGCCGGGTTTCAACATCGGCAACATTTTCCAGCGGCACCAGCCGGCCGTCCGGGGTGCGGACCCTGAAATCCTCCAGACTGGCCAGGTGGTGGCGTTCCTCCCGCGCCAAACGCACACGCACTTCCACTTCATCGCGACCCTGCTGGAAGATCTGCGCCAGCGCACCGCTGTACGCCTGCCGGAGCTGGTTGCCGAGCTCTGCCGAAGACAGGCCCAGGGCACGCCCCTGATCATTCAGCCGATAAATCCACTGCTCCGGTCCGTAGGGCAGGTCGTCGGTCACACCGGAGACCCCGGGCCGCTGGCGCAGATCGTCCTGCACCGCCAGCGATGCTGCCTTGAGTTGTTCCGCCGGCGCACCGGTGAGCCGCAGGTCGATGTCTGCGCCCGGGGGACCCTGGCCGCGCTCGCGCACCACCAGGCTCTCCAGACCCGGTGCGTCGGGCGCGTTTTCCTCAACGGCACGAATGAATGCCCGGTTGAGTATGTCGCGCTGATCCGGGGGGCTCAGTTGAATGAACATGCCGCCGTAGTTCTCGCCCAGGCGCGTATCGGCGGGATCCGTGGCGACCGTGCTCCCGGTGCGGCTGACGCGGGTCCGCAGAATGCCGCCACCCAACTCCTCATCCGTTGCAA
This sequence comes from Methylonatrum kenyense, assembly GCF_023195885.1. Taxonomy (GTDB): domain Bacteria; phylum Pseudomonadota; class Gammaproteobacteria; order Nitrococcales; family Aquisalimonadaceae; genus Methylonatrum; species Methylonatrum kenyense. The sequence goes on along the minus strand of NZ_JALPKO010000003.1, from coordinate 286,878 downwards.
CCAGCGTTTCCTCGAGCCGCTCCAGATACTCCTCAACACGCTCCCGCGGGGTGCCCGGTGCGAAGCTGACGTTGGCGTACAGGGTTTCCCCTTCCACGCTGGGGAAGAAGGTAAATGCCAGGCGACCGGAGGCGACCAGGGCCAGCGCCAGCACCAGCAAGGCCACGGGTACCGCCATCGTCGCCCAGGGATTGTGAATGGCCAGGGCAACCGCGCTGCAGAAGGGACCGTCGCGGAAGCGGTTGAAGCCCGCGTCGAGGCGCTGCCGAAAGCGATTCGGCCGGGTACGCGCGGCACGCTCGAAAGAACGCCGCAGATGCCCGGGAAGGATGAAGAACGCCTGAATGATGGCGGCCAGGATCACACACACCACCACCAACGGTATGTCGAACAGGATATTGCCGATGGGCCCGCCGATGATCATCAGCGGCAGGAAGGCGGCAATCGTAGTCAATGACGCCGCCATCACCGGGGCAAACATGCGGCGCGCGCCGTTGACCGCGGCCTCCGCCGACCCCTCGCCGGCCTGAAAGCGGCTGTAGGCGTTCTCGCCAACCACCACGGCGTTGTCGACGATGATGCCCAGCGCCATGATGAAGGCGAACAGGCTCATCATGTTGATGCTGCCGCCGGTGAAGAACAGCACGGTCAGCGCGGCCAGGAAGGAAATCGGGATGCCCAGCGTCACCCAGAAGGCCATGCGGGCAGACAGAAAAGCCAGCAGGATGCCGATCACCAGCAACAGCCCGCCAGCACCGTTCTTCAGCAACAATGCGATCCGTTCGCTGATGAACTGCCAGAACTCATCGAACACCTCGATGGATACGCCATCCGGCAGCGTCGGCACGCGTTCCTGCAGATAGCCGTCCAGCAACCGCGCGGCAGCCAGCGAATCCTCCTGCTCGGCACGCTCGACCACCAGTTCCACCGCGTCACGCCGGGCGGTCCGCAGCTGCACTTCCTTGTCACGGGCCTGCTGGCGGATCGTGGCCAGCGCACCCAGCGGCACGCTTCTGCCATCGTCCAGCGGGATCGGCAGGTTCTCGAAGGCCTGGACCGAACGCGCCTGATCAACGCCGCGCAACTGACGGGCCACATCCCGTTCACCCACTTCGCCGCCTGGGACATCCTGGCTCTGGCTATCCACCCGGGCGGCAAGCTCGCTGAACCCCAGCCCCAGGTCGTTGAGCCGGCGCTGGTCGACTTCGATGCTTATTTCCTGCTCTGCGAGCCCCTGCAACTCGACCCGGGTCGCGCCCCGCTCCAGCAGTTCCTCTTCCAGCCAGCGAGCCAGTTCCCGCACCTCGCGGACGGTCAGCTCATCACCGCTGACGAGCACCCGCGCCACCGTGTCATAGCGGAGCACGCGCCGGATCGTGGGTTCCCTGGATTCCTCGGGCAGGCCACGCACGCCGGCGACCCGGTCCTTGACCTGGTCGGTGGCCTCGGTGATGTCCGTGCCTTCGCGAAATTCGAGGACAATGGTGGCGCTGCCCTCGGCGGAGGTGGAGGTCAGTTCGCGCAGGCCGTCGAGGCCGCGCAGCTCTTCCTCCAACGGCCCGGTTATCGACTCCGCCACCTCTTCCGCGGTGGCACCACGCCACTCGACCTGCACGGTGACGAAGTCCAGTTCGAAGGTGGGAAAGAACTGGGTGTTGAGCTGCTGCAGCGACCAGAGGCCCGAAACCATCATCAGCAGCATGATCAGGTTCGCCGCCACCGGATGGCGGGCAACCCAGGCCAGCCAGGAATCGCCTGACGAGGCAGTCATTGCCGGATCAGCGCTCAATGACCTGGACCCGCAGCCCGTTCATGGCCTGGGGGATCTGGGTACTGACCACCTGATCCCCCGACTGCAGCCCCTCGGCGCGGACCAGCACACCCCGTTCGCCGTTCAGTTGGTAGGCCTGCCCCAGTCGTTGCACGTCAATGGCCTGCATGCGGTCGTCGACGACCCGGTAGATCCGTCCCGCGTCGTAAAGGGCTTCAAACGGCAAGACAACACTGTCAGGTTCGGCAGGCAACACCACTTCCAGGCTGGCGAACCGGCCGATCACCAGCTCCTCGGCACCAGTCGTCACCTGGAACAGCGCATCGACGCCGCCCTGTCCCCGGGTGGACTGTCCCGAGAAACGGGACAGGACCAGTGTGAGGGGCTGCCCATCCACTTCGCCGCGGGCCTGCACCTGATCAGAGGCTAGGGCCAGGCGTAATGCAGCGAGCGCCTGGCTTGGCACCGTGGAACGGATTTCCAGCGCATCCAGGTCGTACAGGCGAACCAGTGGTTCCCCGGCAGTCACCCTGTCACCGGGAGACACCAGCAGCTCAGCCACGCGGCCATCGAAAGGTGCCTTCACCTCGATCCGCGCGAGGTCGAGGGCGGATCGATCGCGCAGTGCACGCGCACGCTCCAGCCGCGCATCGAGTTGCTCCAGCCGCTGCGCCGCGGTATCGACCGCAAAGCGTCTCTCGGCCAGTGCCTGTCGCTGCCGGGTGCGCTCCTGCTCGGCCCGTTCCAGGTCAGACGGCGAGGCAAACTGCTCCCGGGACAAATCCCGCAGCCGCGCCACTTCGCGCTCCAGCAGTTCCAGAAGCTCCTGTTCGCGCCCGACCTCCTCCCGGTCGACGCCGATACGGCGTTCCTCCACCTCGCGCTGGGCACGCAGTTCCGCCAGGTCGGCCTCACGTTCATCCAGGGTCAGGCGCAATTCCCGATGGTCCAGCCGCACCAGCCCCTGCCCGGAGACCACCTGATCCCCTTCCCGGGCCGGCACTGCCGCGACATCCGCCGTGACCGCTGATGTGAGCGTGGCGACGCGCGGGGATTCGACAAAGCCCTGGAGGCGCAGCACCGGTCGGTTCGCGGAGACCGCCACGGTGGTGATGCTGACCGGCCAGGCCCGTTCTTCCGCCGGCTCTGCCGGAACCTCGGTTCGGGTCACCCAGAGCAAGGCAGTCAATGCCGCCGCCAGGCCCAGGATCACGAACGGGAAAAACAGGCGCAGCACCGTCCTCAGCCGACGCATTGAATGGTCTCCACTGGTATGACTCGCAACACGCTACCCGAACAGGCTGGTCTCCGGCCACGGTTATGGCTCGGCCTCGGTGAGCGATGACCGGAGGGCTCAGGACCAGCGAGGACATAATCCTGACCGCGGTCCTGGGAGCCCAACCCCTTCATCAATTCAGTCCAACCGATCCCGGTCACGATCGACGCGAACCAGGCATTCCGGAACACCCGGCGGCCGCTGAAATTCGTCCCGGAACCGTCATACTTACACCATCAACCGGACATCAGATCGCCGCATCATGCCTGTCGATATCAGCGAAATCACGAGGTACGAGGCCATGAACACGCTCAACCACGTTCCGACCATCGACCGGACCGAGGGATGTCTCTGTGCGGGCCTGGCCCGATCGCCTGCGGAGATTGATGCCTCGCAGGCGCTGCGATTCCGCGTGTTCGCTACCGAAATGGGTGCCAATCTGCACACGCTGCGAGCCGAAAGGGATGTCGATGCATTTGATGCGTATTGCCGACACCTGGTGGTGCAGGATTGCGTCGAACGGCGCGTTGTCGCCTGCACCCGCATCCTCGAAGGCTGGCAGGCAACGCGTGCCGGCGGCTTTTACGCGGCCGGAGAATTCCGCATGGACGCGATCAACGCCCTGCCCGGCCGCAAGCTGGAGATCGGCCGGACCTGTGTTGATCCGGATTATCGCTCCGGCCCGGCACTTGCGCTGTTGTGGGCAGCGCTGGCCGATTTCGTTCGTCACCACCGTTACGATTACCTGATCGGTTGCGCAAGCATTTCGGTCCGCGATCATGGCGCGCGCGCCGCAGCAATCATGCACCAGCTTCGCAACCGCCACATGACTCCGGAGCCGCTGCGGGTCAGCCCGCGCCTCCCGCTACCGGAAAGCGACTTTGATCCGACCACGCCGGTGGAATTGCCGTCACTGATCCGCACCTACTTGGCCCTCGGCGCCCGGGTGTGCGGCGAACCCTGTCTCGACCCGGACTTCCGGGTTGCCGACCTGTTTTTGCTGCTCGACCTGCGCCAGCTCGAGCTGCGGCCTGCCAGGCGGTTTCTGCATTCGGCCGGAGGCCATCCAGTCGCCGCCTGAACGGTTTCCCGACCAACCGGTCACTGCATGTATGATTGGGGGCGCCACCGGCGGCATGCCTTTTCGGCATGACTCGCGACACTCTCAGCGACCGGAGACCCACCCTTGGCGACCAGGAACGTCCTGCAGCCGCATCCATCGACCCCACTTGCCCGCGTGTTCCGCCAGGGCGAAGCCGTCATTCTCGGCAAGCAGCACCAGCTACGCCTGGCCGTGACCTGTCTGCTGGCCGGCGGCCATTTGCTGATCGAAGACCTGCCCGGCGTCGGCAAAACCACCCTTGCGCATCTACTGTCGACCCTGTTCGGACTGCAGTTCCAGCGGGTGCAGTTCACCAGCGACCTGCTGCCCGCCGATATTACCGGGGCCAGTGTCTTCGAACGGGAATCCGGCACCTTCAGCTTCCATCCTGGTCCGGTTTTCACCCAGCTCCTGCTGGCCGACGAGGTCAACCGCGCAACGCCGAAGACGCAAAGCGCGCTGCTCGAGGCCATGGAAGAACGCCAGGTCACCGTGGACGGCAGGACCCGGCCGCTGCCGGAACCGTTTTTCGTGGTCGCCACCCAGAACCCGGTCAGCCAGCTCGGCACCTTTGACTTGCCGGAGTCCCAGTTGGACCGCTTTCTGATGCGCATCCACCTGGGGTTTCCCGACCGCGAAGCGGAGCACGAGTTGCTGCGCGGCCGCGATCGAAGGCAGCTGCTTGCGGAGATGGAACCGGTACTGGACCTGGAACAGTTGCAGGATCTGCAGCGCCAGGCGCAGGACGTCTTCGTGTCCGAGGCGCTGATCGATTATGTCCAGGCCTTGCTGGCGCATACCCGCAGCAGTGGCGATTACGGCACCGGACTCTCACCCCGGGCCGGTCTCGCGCTGCTTCGTGCCGGCCGTGCCTGGGCGCTACTGAACGGCCGCTCCGCCGTGCTGCCGGAGGACATCCAGGCCGTCTTGCCGCCGGTCGCCAGCCATCGGCTCGCCGTCTCGGTCGGCAATGGCGATGATCGCAAGGCGGCCGCGGATCACCTGCTGGCGGCCGTCCCCGTGCCCTGATGCCGGGACTCGCCACAGCAGCGAGGGGCCTGGCGGATCGCTGGCTTGATCACCGCCTCGGCGCTCCCGACCGGAGCATGCGCCTGGGGTATCGTCGAATCTTCATTCTGCCAAGCCCTGGCGGGCTGCTGTTCGTCGCAATGGTTGCGGCCATCTGGCTCGGTGCCGTCAACTACATGAACAACATGGCCTACCTGCTGGCCTTCCTGCTCACCGGGCTCGGCACCGTGGCGATGATTCACGCGGTTCGCAATCTGCTGGGCCTGGAGTTGCGCGTCGAACAGCCCGAAGCCGTGTTCGCCGGTGAATCCCTGTATTTCCCGATCGAGTTGTCCTGTCCGGCACCACGCTCGCGCTACGGTCTGATCTGCAGGCTCGGTCGCGGCGAGACGCGTGCCGTCGACGTTCCCGCCGACGGGGCAACTCGGGTCTCCCTCCCCGTTGCCGCCGAACGGCGCGGCGTACTGCCGATGCCGATGATGCGCCTGCACAGCGAATTTCCCGGCGGATTGTTTCGTGCCTGGTCCTGGCCGCGTTTTCGCTGCCAGGGGCTGGTCTACCCGCGGCCCGAGACCGGCCATGTACCGCCACCATCCGGCGGCGCGGGCGACGGCGAGGGCCTGAACACAAGCACCGGCGAAGAGGATTTTTCCGGCCTCAGGCGTTACCAGGCCGGCGACCCGTTGCGCCAGCTTGCCTGGCGCAACTGGGCGCGGGGCATGGAACTGCAGACCAAGCAGTTCGGCAGCGATGATCAGGGCGAGATCTGGCTGGACTGGCAGCAACTGCACGGACTTGATCCCGAGGCACGGCTATCGCGCCTCTGCCGCTGGGTGCTGGACCTGCACCAGGCCGCGATTCCCTATGGACTGCGTGTTCCCGGCAGCACGCTGGAGCCGGCCCTGGGCCCCGCACACCGCCGCGCCTGCCTGGAAGCCCTGGCGAGGCATCCGGAAGCGGGGGCCGGATGATCTGGCGACGCTCAGACAGTGCGCACCCGGCCGCGGTCACGCACCTGTTGCCGCACCGGACGCTGGCCCTGCTGCTGCTGACGCTTTCGGCTGTCGCCCTGCCCCATGCCGTCCGCCTGCCGGTCTGGATCACCGCCGGCTTCGTCGCCTGCGCCCTGTGGCGTTACCTGGTCGCCCGCCGGGGCCTGCGACTACCCCACCGCGGCTTGCTGCTGCTGGCGACCGTGGCTGCAACCGGCGGGATCTACCTGGAGTACGGCACCCTGCTCGGCCTCGATGCCGGCGTTGCGATCCTGTCTGCGATGCTGGGCCTGAAACTGCTGGAGTTGCGCCGGCGGCGTGACACCAATGTTGCGATCTATCTCGGCTATTTCCTGATCGTCACGCAACTGCTGTATGTGCAGTCGCTGCCCATGTTCGGTTACATGCTGCTGCTGGTCTGGGCAATGACCACACTGCTTATCAGTGCCAATCGACCCGGCGGCGGTGCCGCACCGCTGGAGCACGGCCGGCTTGCCGCAACCATGCTGTTGCAGGCCATGCCGATCATGCTGGTGATATTCCTGCTGTTCCCGCGCCTGCCCGGACCACTCTGGAGCATGCCTGATACGGACCAAACCGCTACCAGTGGCCTGAGCGAGGAAATGGAGCCGGGCAGCATCAGCGAGCTCAGTCTTTCCGATGCGGTGGCCTTTCGCGTGGAATTCGAGGACGCGCCGCCACAACCCCGCGAACGCTATTGGCGCGGACCGGTGCTACCGGATTACGACGGTCGCCAATGGCGCCAGCCCGAGGAAAGCGACCCCGCGTTGCCGGTCATGGAACCCCTGGCCGGTGAAATTCGCTACACGGTGACGCTGGAGCCGCACAACCGCCATTGGCTGATTGCCCTGGACATGCCGCTGCAGATGGATGTCAGCGCGCGGGTCAACAGTGAATACCATGTCACCAGCGAGCAGCGGATCAGCAGCCGTCTGCGCTACACCGCGACTTCCGCGCGCAATTACCGCCTTGGCGCGGAACTGCGTGACGACACACTGGCGCGGTACCGGGAGTTGCCCGACGACAGTCACCCCCGCGCCCGGGAGTTGGCCCGCGACTGGCAACAACAGGACGATGCCCCGGACGCGGTGATTCAGGCGGTCCTGGAGCATTTCGCCGAACAGCCCTTTCACTACACGCTGCAACCGCCCCTGATGCCGGATGACGCCGTGGACGAGTTCCTGTTCGATCACCAGCGCGGCTTCTGCGAACACTATGCCGGGGCCTTCACGGTGCTGATGCGCGCCGCCGGGATCCCGGCTCGGGTCGTCACCGGTTACCAGGGCGGCGAAATCAACCCCAGCGGCGGCTACATGATCGTGCGCCAGTCCGATGCCCATGCCTGGTCCGAGGTGTTCATCGAGGGCGAGGGCTGGCGGCGCGTGGACCCGACCGCCTGGGTGGCGCCGGAACGCATCGAACTGGGTCTGGCGGAGGCGCTGGAGGACACCACCGGACTGAGTGCCCTGTCACGCCGCGAAGCCGGCTGGACGCGCACGCTGCAACTGCGCTGGGACGCGCTCAACGCTGCCTGGGATCGGTGGGTGCTCGGCTATGGGCCGAATCTGCAGCAGGAACTGCTGCAGCGCCTCGGCCTCGCCGGCTGGCGCGATGCCCTGCTCGCCATGACCGGAGCCATCGTGCTGCTTCTGGTCCTGATTGCACTGCTGCTGTTCTGGCCCCGGACGGGCCGCACGGCTGATCCGGCCGTGCGCGCCTGGAACCGATTCTGCGGCAAGCTGGCGGCCCGCGGTTTACCTAGGCAGCCGCAGGAGGGACCGATCGACTACGCCAGGCGGGTGGCCGAGGCCCGTCCGGAACTGGCAGAAGAGGTCCAGCGGATCGCACAACGTTATGTTGCCAGCCGCTACCAGGCGCCGGACCGGGACGCCAATCATCAGGCCGCACTGGAACGCGCCGTGGCCGCATTCCGGCCGCGGGCAAAACGACAGAAGGCTTGATCGCTTCCCGGCTCCCCGCGCGACTGACCAGCACCAGGTAAAGTGCAGCCGGGTCAGCCGTTGGAGGCGTGCTGCCGGTCGGGCAGGAAGACGTGGCCGCGGCCGAGGCAATAACGCAGCCAGCGGTTGAGGAAGCGATTGAGTTCCCAGCGCCAGGGCAGGCTCTTCTGCTCCGGCCGCTCGCCGCTCCAGAAGTGGAATCGATCCACCGGCGTCTCGGGCATCACTTCGGCAAGGCGCGCATCATGGTAAACGCGAATCATCAGGTCCGGTTCATTGCCCGGCTGCGACTCGGGATCAAAGTAATGGGTCAGGCGCAGACCCGTCGTGTAGCGGGTGCGATCCAGCAGGTGCAGGTAAAGATCAACCCCGTCCCGGCCAATCGACCGGTTGTCCCGTGGCAGGGCGTCGAGCTCGGGCGCCAGGCGACGCATCAGGATGTAATTGCTCTCGTAGAGCTCCATCAGTGTCGCGAACGAACGGTTCGGCAAGTCCTGCAGTAGCGGATGATCTCGCAGCGTTATCTTCATCCCGCGAGAATATCACAGCAGATCCCGGCCGCTGTCAGTGAACGCGGCGGACCAGTTTGCGTTCATGCATGATCATGGTGGCAATCTCCTCGATCGATACGGTGGTCGAGTTGACGAAGGGCAGCTTCTCCCGCTTGAACAGGGTTTCAGCCCGCATCACCTCCATCTGGCACTGGGCCAATGCCGCGTAGCGACTGTTCGGTCGCCGCTCCTGACGGATTGACTGCAGGCGTTCGGGCTCGATGGACAATCCGTAGAGCTTGCCGCGATGGGGATGCAACCGCTTTGGCAGCCGGGTCCCCATCAGGTCGTCCTCGGTCAGCGGATAATTGGCCGCGAACACCCCGTACTGCAGCGCCAGATACAGGCAAACCGGCGTCTTTCCGGTACGCGACACGCCGACCAGAATGATGTCCGCGTGATCGTAGTGATGCGTGGTCACCCCGTCATCATGGTTCAGTGCAAAATTGATGGCGTCGATCCGCACATCGTAGGTCTGCGGCGTGCCCATACCGTGGGAGCGTCCCACCGCGTGGGACGAGACCGTGCCCAGTTCCGACTCCAGCGGTGAAATGAAGGTATCGAAGAAATCGAAGAATGCGGCATTGCCGTCTTTCAGGATTTCACGCACATCGTCCTGGATCACCGTGCTGAAGATGATTGGCCGCGGCCCGCCATTGTTATTGATGTGATTGACCTGCTCGACGACCTTCTGCGCGCGCTCCGCATTGTCGACGAAGGGCAGCGTCACCTGCTCGTATTCCAGATCGAACTGGGTCATCAGGCTGTGCCCCAGAGTCTCGGCGGTAATACCGGTTCGATCCGAGACAAAGAACACGGTCCGTTTCGACAATTCCGCCATAAGCACACTGCCCCTGCCATGTCGCGAAATACGGCATGCTAGCGGAAAAGACAGGCGGCAGATACGCGACCGGCCCCGCGATCGTGGCTTGCGCAGGTATCGATCTACGCTTCGCTGGGGGTTACGCTGCGTTGCGGCATTTCGTACCATACGCGCGCATCGGCGCGGCTCGGTCACGAATGCGTCATGGTATCCAGACGCTGCCCACCCACCGGCAGCACGGCGCGCCGCGGCGCGGCGCGGGCAACAGGGGGACAGAACCTTGCAGGACTACGTCATCTGGTTTGATTCACTGGGCATGGACGATGTCGGTCGGGTCGGGGGCAAGAACGCGTCCCTCGGCGAAATGATCTCCAACCTTGCCAACGCCGGCGTGCAGGTACCCGGCGGTTTCGCCACCACCGCTGCCGCTTACTGGGACTTTCTGGACGAAAGCGGCCTCCGCGAACGCATCGCCGAGGCGCTTGAAGGGCTTGATGTCGATGACGTCGAACAGCTTGCGAAGACGGGCGAAAGCCTCCGCCAGATGATTATCGACACGCCCTTCCCTGAACGACTCGATCGGGAAATAAAAGATGCCTACCAGAAGCTTGAGAACGAAACCTCAGGTGAAGCATCGTTTGCCATCCGGTCCTCGGCCACCGCCGAGGACCTGCCGGATGCCTCCTTCGCCGGGCAGCAGGAAACGTTCCTCAACGTGCGCGGACTGGATGCCGTGCTGCTGGCGATCAAGCACGTCTTCGCATCGCTGTTCAATGACCGCGCGATTTCCTACCGGGTGCACCAGGGCTTTGACCACGGCGAGGTCGCCCTCTCGGCGGGCATCCAGCGCATGGTGCGTTCCGATATCGGTGCGGCCGGCGTGATGTTCACGATGGACACCGAGTCCGGCTTCCGCGACGTGGTGTTCATTACCTCCAGCTACGGCCTGGGCGAGACCGTGGTCCAGGGCTCGGTCAACCCGGACGAGTTCTACTGCTACAAGCCGGCGCTGGAATCCGACCGCCCCGCAGTACTGCGACGGGTGCTCGGCAGCAAGGCCATCAAGATGGTCTACAGCGACGAGTCCGGCCACGGCAAATCGGTGCAGACCGTGGACGTCGCGCCCGAGGACAGCCAGCGCTTCAGCCTGAGCAACGAGGAAATCGAGTCCCTGGCCCGGCAGGCGCTGATCATCGAGAAGCACTACGGTCGGCCGATGGACATCGAATGGGGCAAGGATGGCAACGACGGTCGGCTCTACATCCTGCAGGCACGCCCGGAGACGGTGAAAAGCCGGGACGGCAGCCAGACTCTGCAGCGCTACCACCTGAAGAATCGTGGCGATGTGAAGGTTACCGGCCGCGCCATCGGCCAGCGCATCGGCGCCGGGCCGGCCAAGGTGGTCTCCGACATCAGCGAGATGAACCGGATCAACGCCGGCGACGTGCTGGTCACCGACATGACCGACCCGGACTGGGAGCCGGTAATGAAGAAGGCCTCGGCCATCGTCACCAACCGCGGCGGCCGCACCTGTCATGCGGCGATCATTGCCCGCGAACTGGGTATTCCGGCGGTGGTGGGCTGTGGCAACGCCACCGACCACATTAACGACGGTGATGAGGTCACCGTGTCCTGCGCCGAAGGCGATACCGGTTACATCTTCGCCGGACTGCAGGATTACGAAGTGCGGGAAATCAGCCTGCACGACATGCCGGATCTGCCGTTCAAGATCATGATGAACGTCGGCAACCCGGACCGGGCATTCGACTTTGCCAACCTGCCGAATGCCGGCATCGGTCTGGCGCGGCTCGAATTCATCATCAACCGCATGATCGGGATCCACCCCAAGGCCCTGCTGGAATACGACCAGCAGCCCGACGATCTGCGCAAGGTGATCGATACCCAGATCGCCGGCTACAAGGATCCGGTGCAGTTCTACGTCGACCGCCTGGCCGAGGGCATTTCCACGCTGTCGGCCGCGTTTTCGCCGAAACCGGTGATCGTCCGCATGTCGGACTTCAAGTCCAACGAATACGCCAACCTGATCGGCGGCGAGCAGTACGAGCCGGACGAGGAAAACCCGATGCTCGGTTTCCGCGGTGCCTCGCGCTATATCGACGAGAGCTTCCGCCCGTGCTTCGAGCTGGAGTGCCGCGCCCTGCGCAAGGTGCGTGACGACATGGGCCTGAGCAACACCTGGATCATGATCCCGTTCGTCCGCACCGTGGACGAGGCGCGCCAGGTGGTGGAACTGCTGGAACAGAACGGCCTCAAACGCGGTGAGAACGGCCTCAAGCTCATCATGATGTGTGAGCTGCCTTCCAACGCCCTGCTGGCTGATCAGTTCCTGGAGTACTTTGACGGCTTCTCCATCGGTTCCAACGACCTGACCCAGCTGACGCTTGGCCTGGATCGGGATTCGGGCACCATCGCGCATCTGTTCGACGAGCGGAACGACGCGGTCAAGGCCTTGCTGCACCAGGCGATCCAGGCCTGCCGCAAGGCCGACAAGTACATCGGCATCTGCGGCCAGGGACCGTCCGATCATCCGGATCTGGCACGCTGGTTGATGGATGAAGGCATCGAGAGCGTTTCGCTGAATCCGGACACCGTGGTTGAAACCTGGCTCTATCTGGCCGGGCGGGAAGCGGAGTCCTGAGCCGAAACACAGCCGGGAGAACATCCGATGGTCAGCGTCTATCGTCAGGAAGATCACGCCTTCGAGGTCGACCGGGAGACGCTGATCCAGGGCCTGCGCGAGGTGCTGGCTCCGGATAACCTGCTGGTGGATGACGAGGCGATGCGGCCGTTCGAGTGCGACGGCCTGTCCGCCTACCGGCAAATGCCGCTGGTGGTGGCACTGCCCTCCAGCATCGACGAAGTGCAGGCAGTACTCGCCCTCTGTTCACGGTTACGCGTCCCGGTGGTGGCCCGTGGCGCCGGCACCAGCCTGTCCGCCGGCGCCCTGCCCCATCCGCAGGGCGTGCTGCTCAGCCTGTCACGTTTCAACCAGATCCTGTCCATCGATGAGCGGCGCCGGCTGGCCAGGGTCCAGCCCGGTGTCCGCAATCTGGCGATCAGCGAGGCCGCCGCGCCCTACGGCCTGTACTACGCGCCGGACCCCTCCTCCCAGATCACCTGCTCCATCGGCGGCAATGTCGCCGAGAACGCCGGCGGGGTGCACTGCCTGAAATACGGCCTGACCGTGCACAACGTGCTGTCGGTGACCATGGTGACCATGGAAGGCGAACTGGTGACCCTGGGCAGTGAAGCCCTGGACAGCCCGGGCTTCGACCTGATGGCGGCCATCACCGGTTCCGAGGGCATGCTCGGCGTGATCGTCGACGTCACCGTCAAGCTGCTGCCGCATCCACCGGCCAAGGAAGTGCTGCTGGCCGGGTTCGCCGATGTCGAAACCGCCGGCAATGCGGTCGCCGGCATCATCGCGGCGGGCATCATCCCCGGCGGCCTGGAGATGATGGACAACCCGGCCATTCGCGCCGCCGAGGATTTCGTGCATGCCGGCTACCCGGTGGACGCCGCGGCCATCCTGATCTGCGAGCTGGATGGCAACCCGGCGGAACTGCAGGACCAGTTGGACAAGCTTCGCATCCTGCTTGACCGACTTGGCTCGAACGACATCCGGGTCGCTAAGACGCCGGAGGAACAGGCCAGCTTCTGGGCCGGGCGCAAGGCCGCCTTCCCGGCCGTGGGCCGCATCTCGCCGGACTACTACTGCATCGACGGCACGATTCCGAGAAAGCGCCTGGCCGAGGTTCTCCGGCGCATGCAGGAGCTCAGCGATCAGTACGGCCAGCGGGTGGTCAATGTCTTCCACGCCGGGGACGGCAACCTGCATCCGCTGGTGCTGTACGACGGCAACGTGCCGGGCGAGTTTGATCGTACCGAGGAACTGGGCGGCAAGATCCTGGAGCTCTGCGTCGAGGTCGGCGGCACCGTGACCGGCGAGCACGGCGTCGGCATGGAGAAGATCAACCAGATGTGCGTGCAGTTTCCGGAGGCGGAGATCACCCAGTTCCATGCGCTGAAGGCCGCTTTCGACCCGCATGGCCTGCTGAACCCCGGCAAGGCCATTCCGACGCTGAGCCGCTGCGCCGAGTTCGGCGGCATGCACGTGCATGACGGGCAATTGCCACACCCCGATATCCCGAGATTTTAAGGAGGTGCACGTGCCGGACATGACTGACGCGAGACGCAGCCGTGCGCCGCAGCGGGCGCGAGAATCAGACCGGGCCCCGGGAGCATGATGAGCGGACAGGACATTAGCCACGACCTGGCAGCGCGCGTGGCCGAGGCCTCGCAGTCGGGAACGGCGCTGACCATCCACGGCAGCGGCAGCAAGACCTTCTACGGACGCGCAAGCCGCGGTGAAACGCTGGCTGTTGACGGCCACACTGGCATCGTCAACTACGAGCCAACGGAGCTGGTGCTGACCGCACGTGCCGGCACGCCGCTGGCGGAACTGGATGAGGCCCTGGCCGCCGAAGGCCAGCAGATGCCCTTCGATCCGCCGCGCTTCGGCGGTGGCACGCTGGGCGGCGCCATCGCCACCGGCCTGTCCGGCCCCGGCCGTCCCTGGCTCGGCGCGGCCCGCGATCAGGTGCTGGGCCTGCGCCTGATCAACGGCCGCGGCGAACACATGCGCTTCGGCGGTGAGGTGATGAAGAATGTGGCCGGTTACGATGTCAGCCGCTTGATGGCGGGCGCGCTCGGCACCCTGGGTGTGCTCACCGAGGTGTCGCTGAAGGTTCTACCGCGTCCCGAGGCCGAGCTGGGTCTGCGTCTGAACCTACCCGTCATGGAGGGGTTCAGCCAGGTGGAGGACTGGTTCCGTCAGGGCTTTCCGGTCACCGGCGCTGCCCATGACGGCAGCCACCTGCATCTCAGGCTGTCGGGTTCGCAAAGCGCGCTACAGGCCGCCGGCCAGACCATTGGCGGCGAACATGTGGCCGAGGTCGCCAACTGGTGGTCGGCACTGCGGGATCAGGCGCTGCCGTTCTTCGAAGACGCTGACACGCCCCTGTGGCGGGTCTCGCTGCCGCCATTGACCGACAGCAGCGGTTTTGACGGACCGGTCCTGCACGACTGGAACGGCCAGCAACTCTGGCTGCGTGGTGCGCGGGATGCCGCAGCGCTGCGGGAACAGGCCGCCTCTCTTGGCGGTCATGCCGTATGCTTCCGCGGTGGCGATCAGGAAGACGCCGTGTTCCATCCGCTGGCCGCACCGCTGCAGACCTTCCACCGCCGCCTCAAGCAGGCCTTCGATCCTGCCGGTATCCTGAACCCTGGCCGGATGTATGCCGACTTCTGACTCATCAGCGCTCCCCTAGGACTTTCCGATGCAGACCTGGCTTCGCGACGACATCCAGCAGACCGCCCAGGGACAGGAAGCAGATCGCATCCTGCGCAGTTGCACGCATTGCGGTTTCTGTCTTGCCACCTGCCCGACCTATCAGCTGCTGGGCGATGAGCGCGACAGTCCGCGCGGCCGCATCTACCTGATCAAGCAGGTGCTGGAAGGCCGCGAGCCCAGCGCACAGACCCAGTTGCACCTGGACCGCTGCCTGACCTGCCGGGCCTGTGAAACGACCTGCCCGTCCGGGGTGCAGTACGGCCGGCTTGCCGACATCGGTCGCGAACTGGTCGAGCAGCAGGTACCGCGCAGTCGCGCGGCTGGCCTGCAACGGCTGACCCTGCGCTGGCTGCTGCCTCGCCGGCGGCTGTTCGGCGCCCTGCTCCGCCTCGGTCAGCAGTTCCAGCCACTGGTGCCGTCCGCATTGCGGGACAAGATTCCGCCCCGGCGGCAGGCTCCCGCCTGGCCTGCCGATGGCAGGCACCGGCGCCAGGTCCTGATGCTGGAAGGCTGCGTGCAGCCGGCCATGGATCCGGTCATCAACCCGCAGACCGCCCGCCTGCTGGATCAACTCGGCATCGGCGTGGTGCGCACGCCGGCCAGCGGCTGTTGTGGCGCCATCGACCAGCACCTGGGACATCCGGAGACGGCACGACAGCGGATCCGCCGGAACATCGATGCCTGGTGGCCTGCGATCGAGGCAGGTGCCGAGGCGATCATCGTCAATGCCAGCGGCTGCGGCGTGCAGGTCAAGGACTATGCACACCTGATGGCCGACGACCCGAAATACGCCGACAAGGCCGAGCGGGTGACCACACTGTGCAAGGACCCGGTGGAGCTGCTGCTGGAGGAAGAGGCGCGGCTCGAACCGGCGCCGGACATGCCGCGTGCGATCGCCTTTCAGTCGCCCTGCACCCTGCAGCATGGCCAGAAGCTGGGGGGACGCGTGGAAGCGCTGCTGTCGCGCATCGGCTTCAGCCTGACCCCGGTCGCCGACGCCCATCTGTGCTGTGGTTCCGCCGGGACCTATTCGGTCCTGCAACCGGAATTGTCCAGGCGCCTGCGGCAGAACAAGCTCGCCAATCTCAAGGCGGGCAGTCCGGCGCTGATTGCCAGCGCGAACATCGGCTGCATCACCCACCTGGGTGCAGCGGCCGACATCCCGGTGCGACACTGGCTGGAACTGCTGCAGGTCAAGGACGGAACAAACCCATGAGCGAATCACTTCCCCTGCTGCTCGAACCGACGGACCTCGCCGCTCGCGTGGACCAGCAGGACCTGCGCATCGTCGACCTCTGCGATACCGAGGTGCACCAGGCCGGCCATATTCCGGGCGCCCTGCCGCTGCCATTCAGTGCCCTGCTACGGAAGGAGCCGCCGGCCATGGGCCTGCTGCCGGATGCAGCCGACCTGTCACAAGCGCTGGGCGCCATCGGCCTGCGCCCCGAGCACCATGTGGTCGCCTATGACAACACCGGTGGCGGCCGTGCCAGTCGTCTGCTGTGGACGCTGGATGTGATCGGCCACGGCGGCGGCTATTCCCTGCTGAACGGTGGTCTTGCCGCCTGGCGGGCCGCAGGCCTGCCCTTGGAACGCGGCAATACCGAACAGTCCGCTGCCGCACCCTATCCGGCGCAGATTCCTGCGGCACCGGCGGCCCGCGCGGACCGGGCCATGATCCTGCAGCGGCTGGATGATCCGGGCCTGCGCATCCTGGATGCGCGCTCGCGGGCGGAATTCCTCGGCGAGGACGTGCGGGCAGCCAGGGGTGGGCACATCCCCGGAGCACGCCATCTGGAATGGACCGCGTTTCTCGATCCGGACAATCACGGACGACTCAAGGACACCGAGACACTGCGCCGCATGCTGGAACAGCGCGACCTGCGTCCCGAACACACGGTGGTCACCCACTGCCAGACGCACCATCGCTCGGCCCTGAGCTGGTTCGTGCTGCACTTGCTGGGCTACCCGGATGCCCGCGGCTACGATGGTTCCTGGTCCGATTGGGGCAACCGGCCCGATACGCCGGTGGACCATGGCGAATAGACCGGCTCGAATCCGGGCCGACCGGCGGGTCGAATCGCTCAGGAACCGGAGATGAGTTCTTCCGGCACTTTCAGGAAGCGTTCGCGATAGAAGCGCAGTTCACGGATGGAATCCTTGATGTCATCCATCGCCAGATGGCTGGACCGTTTCTTGAATTCCCGGGCCATGTCGGGAATCCAGCGACTGGCCAGTTCCTTGAGGGTGCTGACATCGATGTGCCGGTAATGGAAATAGCGCTCCAGTTCCGGCATCAGGCGATGCAGAAACCGCCGGTCCTGACAGATGCTGTTGCCGCACATCGGGGATTTGCGGGCCGGCACCCATTGCCGCAGGAAGGCCAGTGTCTGTGCCTCGGCACTGGCGTAGTCGTGCTTGCTGCGGCGGATCCGGTCAACCAGCCCGGATTGGGTGTGCTGCTTCGTGTTCCAGTCATCCATGCCGTTCAGGACCTTGTCCGGCTGATGGATGGCCAGCACCGGCCCCTCGGCAAGGACATTGAGCTGGCTGTCGGTAATGACCGTCGCGATCTCGATGATGGCATCCCGGTCCGTGTCGAGGCCGGTCATTTCCAGATCGATCCAGATCAGATTCGCGTCACTGACTTCGGGCATGAGCAGGCTACCTTGTATGGTTGAAGCAGAACGCCGCCTCGGCAACAGACCGGCGGCCGCAAAGTGTAACAGAGCGACGGACGGCCTCCGGTGCTGAGCGGACGGGTGCTGGTCGGCTACGGCCCCACCTCGGTGGTGCACGAGGCGGACGACCGCTTGTACCGCTGCGTATCCCGGCGCCGCACAGGGCGCGCCATCTGCGGCGACCACGTGCGCTTCAGCCTGCCGCAGCCCAACGAGGGCGTGATCGAGGAGATCCTGCCCCGGCGCAACACGCTGAGCCGGACCAACTACCGCGGTCAGGTACGGCCGCTGGCGGCGAATATCGATTGCATGATGGTGGTGCTGGCACCGGAACCGGCACCGGACCCGGAACTGGTGGACCGGTATCTTGTGCTGGCCCACGATCTGTCGGTCAAACCGGTGCTGCTGCTGAACAAGGTCGATCTGGTCGCCGACGGCGGCGCGGCGGAAACCCGCCTGCTGGGGGAATGGCAGCAGTTGGGCGTTGAAACCCGCCAACTGAGCGCGAAGACCGGTCGTGGACTGGATTCCCTGGCGCGAACCATGGCCGGCGGCACCGCGATTCTGCTGGGCCAGTCCGGGGTCGGGAAATCGTCCCTGATCAACGCCCTGATACCCGACCTGCCGGCCCGCACCCAGGCACTGTCCAGGACATCAGGTCAGGGCCGTCACACCACCACCGAGACCACGCTGTACCCGCTGGAATCCGGCGGTGCCTTGATGGATTCACCGGGCATCCGGATCCTCCGGCTGGCGCACCTGGACCCACCGGCGCTGGCAGCGGGCTTCAGTGAAATCGGGGCCTTGGCCGAGCACTGCCATTACCGGGATTGCCGGCATGAGGATGAGCCGGACTGCGCGGTGCTGGCAGCCGCGGACCAGGGCGGGATCTCCGCGCGGCGGCTGGCCAGTTACCAGGCCCTGCTCCGCGAGCGGAAAGCCGTTCAGCCGTAGTCGCGGCGGCCGGCGAATGCGTGGGACAAGGTCCCGCTGTCCACGAATTCCAGCTCACCGCCTACCGGCACGCCATGCGCGATGCGGCTGCAGCGCACGCCGTACTCGCGGCCCATTTCGGCAACATAATGCGAGGTGGCTTCGCCTTCAACGGTCGGGCTGGTGGCGAGAATCACCTCGCGCACCACGCCGTCGCGAAAGCGCTGCTCCAGTCTGTCCAGACCGAGTGCCTCCGGACCGATGCCATCCAGCGGCGAAAGCCGCCCCATGAGCACGAAATACAACCCCCGGTAATCGGTGGCCTGCTCCAGCGCAAACACATCGGCCGGGTTTTCCACCAGACACAGCAGCGCCGGGTCACGTCCATTCTCGCGGCAAACACTGCAGACCGGTTCCTCGGTCGGCTGGCGACACTGTTCGCATTGACCGATTTCGCGCATGGCCCGCTCCAGCAGCGTCGCCAGCCGCTCGCCACCGGCACGGTCCCGCTGCAGCAGATGAAAGGCCATGCGCTGGGCGCTGCGCGGCCCGACGCCGGGCAGGCAGCGAAGGCTGTCGATCAGATCACGAATCAGTGGTGAAAATGCCACGGTGCGATCAGAAAGGCAGCTTCATGCCCGGCGGCAGACCCATGCCCGCGGTCATCTTCGACATCCGTTCCTGACTGGTTTCCTGCACCTTGCGCACTGCATCGTTGATAGCCGCTGCCACCAGATCCGCGATCATGTCCTTGTCGTCCTCGAACAGCGAATCGTCGATATCAACGCGGCGCACCTCATGCTTGCCGTTCATGATCACCGACACCAGGCCGCCGCCGGCCTGTCCGGTGATTTCCAGATTGGCCAGCTCTTCCTGCGCCTTCTGCATGTCCGCCTGCATCTTCTGGGCCTGCTTCATCAGGTTGCCCAATCCACCACCACGCATGGTCTGCCTCCGTCACTTGATAACTGATCAATATCTTGATGATTTCCAGTTCGGACCGCTACGACGCGCCTCAGTGCCCGCGTGGCTGGACCGAATCGGGAACAATCTCGGCGCCGAACGTCTCGCGCAGCGCGGACACGGTCGGATCACCGTCAATGGCCTGCTCCGCCAACCGCTGCCGTTGCCGGCGCTGTTCATCGGCCATTGCCGCAGGCGTCTGCGTTGCCGCTGCCTCCACCGGCTCGATACGCAAGGTAACCGGTCGACCGAACCAGTCCGACAGTGCCTCACGGAGTCGCTTTTCCAGCGGTGGCATACACAGGTGGATATGCGCCCGGTCCAGGTGAAGTACAACCAGATCCTGATCCTGCCGACCCCAGTGGCATTGCATCGCCAGTTCCTGGGACATGCCGGACAAGCCGAGTTGTTCCAGCAGTTGCGGCCACGGTGGCACCGACTTCGAAGCTGCGGCTTGCGAGTCGGGCGCCTCCTGCGTCGTCGAATCACCACGATCACCGGGTAGGGCTTCCTCGACCGCCGGTTCCGGCACGGCCGTGGCTGTCTGCGGTGCCGGCGCGGTGGCCGTTGGTTCCGGTTTTTTCGGTCGCGGCGAAGCCGCCGCCGACCGTGGCTTCGGTTGCCGGCCCGCACCGGACGACGGATCAGGCGTCTCGCCGGCATCGGGACGAAACGCCAGCAGGCGCAACAACACCATGTCAAAGCCGAGGCGCGGATCAGGTGCCAGCGCCAAATCCCGGCGTCCGTTCAGCGCGATCTGGTAGAACAACTGCACGTCTTCCGGCGCCAGGGCCTCGGCCAGTTGCTGCAGTTGCTCGAACTCCGGGTCATCCTGATCCGCGGCCTCCGGCACCGTCTGCAACACGGCCAGCCCGTGCAGCGTTTCCAGCATGGCCGCCAGTACATCGCTGAAATCCGGCGCCTGTTCTGCAAGCCCGTCCGCCGCCTGCATCAGCGCCGGACCATCGCCCGCCTGCAGGGCCTGCAATATATCCAGCACCCAGCGGGTATCGATGGAACCGAGCATGCTCGCGACATCGTCGTCACGCAGTGCGCCGGAGCCAAATGCCAGCGCCTGATCGGTCAGGCTTAGCGCGTCACGCATCGAGCCATCGGCCGCCCGCGCCAGGCGTTGCAGCGCCCGCTCCTCGGCCTCGACCTGTTCCTGGTCGAGCAAGGCACGCAGATGGCTGGCGATGAGGTCCGGCGGCAAGCGTTTCAGGTTGAACTGCAGGCAACGCGACAACACCGTCGCCGGCAGTTTCTGCGGATCGGTGGTGGCGAGCAGAAACACCACGTGCGGTGGCGGTTCTTCCAGCGTCTTCAACAGGGCATTGAAACTGTGACCGGACAGCATGTGGACTTCGTCCACCAGGTAGATCTTGTAGCGCCCACGCGTCGGCGCGTATTGCACATTGTCGAGCAGTTCGCGGGTGTCCTCGACCTTGGTCCGCGAGGCCGCATCCACCTCGATCAGATCGACAAAGCGGCCTTCATCGATCTCGCGGCAGGCGCCACACGCGCCGCAGGGCGTGCTGCTGACGCCCTGTTCGCAATTCAGGCAGCGCGCAAGGATACGCGCCAGTGTGGTCTTGCCGACTCCCCGGGTACCGGTAAACAGGTAGGCATGATGCAGCCGCGACTGCGCCATGCCATTGGCCAGGGCGCGCAGCACATGTTGCTGTCCGACCAGCTCGTCAAAGCTGCGCGGCCGGTATTTTCGAGCGAGAACCTGATGACTCATGGCGTGGACGTGGTACGGCTGACCCCGGGCTGAAACAAAGCCGAAGTGTAACACCGCGACGGACATGCAGGAGTCTTTGATGGACCCCGAACCCGGGGCAAAGGCGCGCGGAACCCGAACTGCTCCGCGATATTGGAGGCGGCAACCACCAGCCACACCCCGGCGCCCGAATCTGCTGCTACGGCTGCTCCCTTCCGGGCCTGACCGGATTCACAACATATCGTCGCGAGGGGACCGGCGGCGCCGCCATTGAAGCGGGCCGCTTGACCCCCTGACAAGCCGCGTGGGCTGTCAGGTGGAGCGGAGTCTAGCATTCGGCGGCGGGGACATGAAATCCGGAGGCGAAGCCCTGAGCCGGTCGCCTGGCAGTCCCGTGGCTGATGTGGATCAAGCGGCGAGGCGATGATCCAATGGTAGGTTCATACCCACTGAACTGCCCGTTTGGTCGAAGAATAATCAACCAGGAACACAGACTACCGTATGGAAAACGGCGAACAACGCAGCGACTGGCACGCATGTGAGACCGAGGAGGTCATCGAGAGGCTGGCCAGTGGAAAACAGGGACTGACCGAGGAAGACATCAGCGAGAGACTGGAACGCTACGGAAAAAACCAGCTGAACCCACCCCGCAAGGCGGGGCCCGTGGTTCGTTTCCTGCGCCACTTCCACAACATCCTGATCTACATCCTGATCGCGGCGGCTATCGGCACGGCGCTGCTGGGGCATTGGGTGGATACCGGCGTCATCCTTGCCGTTGTGCTGATCAATACCCTGATCGGCTTCGTCCAGGAAGGCCGCGCGGAAAAGGCGCTGGATGCGATCCGCCAGATGTTGTCGCCGTCCGCCCTGGTCATGCGCGGCGGCAAGCGCCGCGAAGTCAGCGCGGACCAGATCGTTCCCGGCGACGTGGTACTGCTGCAGGCCGGCGACAAGGTGCCCGCAGACCTGCGTCTCCTGCAGGCCAAGAACCTCCAGATCGACGAGGCGGTGCTGACCGGCGAATCCGTGCCGGTGGAGAAAGGCACCGAGCCGGTCCCGGCCGAAGCGGACCTGGGCGACCGTGGCTGCATGGCCTATTCAGGCACCCTGGTGACCTTCGGGCGGGCGTCCGGCCTGGTCGTTGCCACCGGCGAGCACACGGAGATTGGCCGGATCTCGGGCATGCTCGGCGAGGTCGAAGGCCTGGAAACCCCGCTGGTCCGCCAGATCGAGCAATTCGGCCGCTGGCTGGCGGGCGTGATCATCGCGATCTCGGCACTGACCTTCGCCTTCGGCTACTGGATCCGCGACTACCCGCTGGACGAGATGTTTCTGGCGGCGGCCAGCCTTGCCGTTTCCACCATCCCGGAGGGCCTGCCGGCGATCATGACCATCGCCCTGGCCATCGGCGTGCAGAAGATGGCCAGGCGCAATGCCATCATCCGGCGCCTCCCCGGCGTCGAAACGCTGGGCTCGGTGTCGGTGATCTGTTCGGACAAGACCGGCACCCTGACCCGAAACGAAATGACCGTCCAGACCTTGGCCATGGCCGATGGCCTGGTGGATGTGGATGGTGTTGGTTACGCGCCGGAAGGCGGCTTCAACCGCGACGGCAGCACGATTGATCCGGAATCGGAACCCGTCCTGTCGGAGGCCTTTCTGGCGGCGCTGCTGTGCAACGACGCGCAGCTGCATCACCGGGACGGAAACTGGGTCCTCGAAGGCGACCCGACCGAGGGTGCCCTGCTTACCCTCGCCTTCAAGGCCGGGCTGGAACTGGACGAAGTCCATCGCGACTATCCGCGAACAGACGTGATTCCGTTCGAATCGGCCCACAAATACATGGCCACCCTGCACCATGACCATAAAGGCCATGGGGTCGTCTATCTCAAGGGCGCCCCGGAACGGGTCCTGGAGTTGTGCGACTCACAGGCCACCGCCGACGGTGAAACCGAGCTGGACCAGACCCGACTGAAAGAGGTCATGGATCGCATCGCCGACCGCGGGCAACGCTTGCTGGCCGTTGCAAAACGGTCGGCGGATGTGGAGCACCAGAGCCTGAACTACGAAGACGCCGAGCGCGGCGGTTTCACGCTCCTCGCGGTGCTCGGGATCATCGACCCGCCGCGCGACGAGGCAATCAGCGCGGTGGCCGAATGTCACGAGGCCGGCATCCGCGTGAAGATGATCACCGGCGATCATCTGATTACGGCCTGTGCGGTGGGCCGGGAGTTGGGGATCGGCGGCGAACACAACGGCCGGGCCATGGCCGGCCACGAACTCGATGACCTGAACGACGACGAACTGCGTCGCGTTGCCAGCGAAACGGATGTGTTCGCGCGTACGACGCCGGAGCACAAGCTGCGTCTGGTCAAGGCCCTGCAGGCAACCGGCAGCGTGATTGCCATGACCGGGGATGGGGTCAACGACGCACCAGCACTGAAACGTGCCGACGTCGGCGTCGCCATGGGCAACAAGGGCACCGAGGCCGCCAAGGAAGCCTCGGAGATGGTGCTGGCCGACGACAATTTCGCCTCCATCGCCCATGCGGTGGAAGAAGGCCGCACCGTCTACGACAACATCCGCAAGGCCATCCTGCACATGCTGCCCACCAACGCCGGGCAGTCCCTGACCATCATGATGGCGATCCTGATGGGCCTGGCCCTGCCACTCACTCCGGTCCAGGTACTGTGGGTCAACATGGTGACCTCGGTCACGCTGGCCATGGCGCTGGCGTTCGAGCCCAGCGAGCCCGGCGTGATGCAGCGCCCGCCACGTGATCCCGCCGCACCGCTGCTATCGGGTTTCCTGCTCTGGCGAATCCCGTTCGTCGCGGTGCTGCTGTGGCTGGGCACCTTCGGCCATTTCGTCTGGATGGAAACCGTCGTCGATGCGCCGGACGAAATCGCGCGGACCGTGGCGATCAATACCCTGGTGGCGGGACAGGCGTTCTACTTGCTGAACCTGCGGCTGATCTACCAGCCGGTACTGGCAGGCTTCGCGCTTTTCCAGAGCCGCGCCATGTGGACGGCGATCGGTATCCTGATCCTGCTGCAACTCGCGTTTACCTATACGCCAGTGGCACATGCCCTTTTCGGCACCGCACCGATCGGCTTGAACGACTGGGCGCGGATTCTGACCTTCGGTGCTGCCGTGTTTGTTGTCGTGGAACTGGAAAAACTGGTGCTGCGTCGGCTGTCATGGGTCAGGACGAGTTAGGCGGGAAGCCTTTTCGGACGGACTGCGGCAAATGCCGGGGGTGGGATTGTCGCAGTCGCTTCGGTAATCGAACCCGACTTGTTTGATTCCGTGGCGGCCTCGATCGTCAACATGGTCAAACTGAGGAGGTGGGATTGTCGTTGGCGCTCCGCGCCAACGGGCTCCCTGCGCTTCGCTTCGGGAGTCGAACCCGACTTGTTGAAACGTGGGTTCGATTCCCGCCTTTGTCTTTACGAACAAAAATGGGGTGCCCGGCTGGGCACCCCATTTTTGTTCGTATGGCGGAGAGGGTGGGATTCGAACCCACGGTACGGGGTTACCGTACACACACTTTCCAGGCGTGCTCCTTCGACCGCTCGGACACCTCTCCTGAAGCTGTTGCATTGGGTCGCCGACCCAATGCGGGAGCGAGGTTAAACCAACTGGGGGTGCTGTGCAATTTAGCCAGGGGCGCGGAAAACGCTAAGTCTTGCGGCCGGGGCTGTAGCTGCCGCTTGGAAACTGGGCGATGTTGCCCTGCGCCTCGCTGATCTTGCCCGGCCCGGCCTTTTCCACCTCGTCAATACGAACCACCGCATGCATCGGGATATGCATCCGCTTCACCCCCTCGAACTCAGCCTTGAGCCGTTCCTCGGAGGGATCCACAACCACCTGGCTGCGTTCACCGAAGCGCAATCCGGCCACTTCGACGAATCCCATCAACTCGGTCTGCTGGACCTCGCTGGCATAGATCTCGTAGACCTGCCCCTGGTTGTGAAAAATCACCCGGTAAATGCGTTCTCGCGTCATACCCATCGGAACCGACTGTCCTCCCGCCCGAAAAGATGCGAAGCATGCCGTATTTCCCTACCCTTCGACCATCATAACGCTTTAAGACAAGGTTCCATGGCCATTGGCACGATGTTCGAGTGGGAAGGCGCTGCGGTGGACGAGGCCTGCCGTATTGTCTCCGGCCGCGACCCGCGGCATTACCGAATCGGTCTGCTGACCGTCGGGCCCTGGCCGGATGGCCCGGCCTGTGCGCTGCAATGGTTCGTGCGTCACACCGAGCTGGCCCAGTTTCTGTTGCGCGTGGAACCGCGCCGGGCCGGGCTGCGCGGCGCCGACTTCATCGGCTTCAAGACAGCGGCCATGCCGGTCATCACGGCGATGGAGGTTGCCGGATTGAATGAAGACCTCCGGCAGCAGTTCAACGAAATCAGTGCACCAGGTTTCGGTGTGCACTGGTGGGGCAGCCTGGAAAGCCTGAAAAGCGGGGAGACCGCCTGGCCCCGGGCGGTATTGGCAAAGCTGCAGGCCACCGCCCCGCTGCCCAACGCACGCACCCCGGAGCTGCTGGAACTGTTGCGGCGGGACTATCCGCCGCCGCAGGCACTGGGCCAGGGAAACGCTGACTGATTCCCCACCGGCCTCAATGGACATTGCACGGGCGCAGGCCCTGCCTGTCATTGAAATGACATCTGGCTGCCATGAGCCGGCCATCTACCGGAACTACGATCCTGCCGTGAACGAAGACATACGGAGGAATCCATCATGGCACGAAAGTCACCGGTCGAACTGCACCGCATCGCCCTGACCATGCACCACAGGGGCCATGCGCCGTCCCTGATTGCCGATATGCTCGGCCTGCATCCGGGAGCACTGCGCGGCTGGCTGGCCAGCCAGTCCTGCATCGGCTTCGGCGAGCGCTCCCGCCCTGGCATTCAACGCCCCTGACGGCATCCGCCGGGATCAGCTCAACCCCGCTGCCGCGGGCATCCTGAACCCGGGCTCCTCCGGGTGGTCACGGCACGCAGCTTCTATATACTGGCCCAAACACGTTCGCTGACAGGCCCGATCCCGGCATCGCCGCCCGGCAAGGGCTTGTCGCCTGATTCGGCGCACTGCCCGGCCGGGCCGACCATGGGAAGGCTGTAATGGAGTTCGATCCGCTTCTTCTGTCCCGCATTCAGTTTGCCTTTGTCGTCTCGTTCCACATCATTTTCCCGGCCTTCACGATCGGGCTTGCGGCCTTCATTGCCGTACTCGAAGGCCTCTGGTTCAGGACCGGCAACCCGGTCTACCTGCAGCTTTCGAAGATGTGGATCAAGGTCTTCGCCGTGTCCTTCGGCATGGGCGTGGTGTCGGGCATCGTCATGTCGTTCCAGTTCGGCACCAACTGGAGTGAACTGTCCTATGCATCGGCCAATTTCCTCGGTCCGGTACTAAGCTACGAGGTGGTCACCGCCTTCTTCCTGGAGGCCACCTTCCTCGGCGTTCTGCTGTTCGGCCGGGACAAGGTGCCCCAGGGCATGCACCTGTTTGCCGCCATCATGGTGGCCGTGGGCACGTTCATTTCCTCATTCTGGATCCTGTCGGCCAATAGCTGGATGCAGACACCGGCCGGCATCGAGATCATCAATGGCCGGGTCGAGGTGGTGAGCTGGCTCGAGGCGATCTTCAATCCCTCCTTCCCGTACCGGTTTGCACACATGGTGCTGGCCGCATTCCTGACCACGGGTTTCTTCGTGATTGCTGTCAGCGCCTGGTACCTGCTGATCAACAAGTCGCGGGAATACGCCAAGGTGATGTTCTCGATGACGCTCTGGCTGGTCACGATCATGGCACCGCTGCAACTTTTCGTCGGCGACCTGCACGGCCTGGACACGCTGGAACATCAGCCGGCCAAGGTGGCGGCCATGGAAGGCAACTGGGAGACGCAAAGCCGGGTGCCGTTGCTGCTGTTCGCGATCCCGGACCAGGAAGCGGAGATGAACCACTTCGAGGTCGGCATTCCCGGGCTTGCCAGCCTGATCCTGAAGCACGATCTGGACGGCGTGGTCCCGGGCCTGAAGGAATGGGCTCCCGAGGACCGCCCCCATGTCGCGACGGTGTTCTGGTCGTTCCGCGTCATGGTGGGGATTGGCATGCTGATGATTCTGGTGGCAGCACTCAGTCTGCTGTTGCGCTACCGCGGCACGCTGTTCGTCAATCGCGGTTTCCTGCGCCTGTGCACCTGCATGATGCCACTGCCCTTTATTGCGGTGCTTGCCGGCTGGATTACCACGGAAATGGGGCGGCAGCCGTGGGTGTTGTACGAGATCATGCGCACCGAGGACGCCGTTACCCCGTCCCTGACCGGCGGCGTGGCACTGACGTCCCTGATCGTCTTCGTCGTCGTCTACGCGCTGATCTTTATTGCCGGTGGCTATTACATCAGCCGGATCCTGAAGGCCGGGCCCGAGCAGGAAACGACGCCGGAGGACGATGCCGTTACACGGCACATGCGGCGTCCGGCACGCCCGATGTCGGCGGCCGACGGCTAGTGAATCGGCCAGGGTGTCGTTGAACTTTTGCCATTACGCATACGGAGGATGATCGAGCATGGAAGGCCAGCTCATTGACCTGACACTGATCTGGGCGCTGATCATCGCCTTCGGCGTGTTCATGTACGTCCTGATGGACGGTTTCGACCTCGGCGTCGGGATTCTCTTCCCGTTCGCGCCGAACGAGGAAGCCCGCGACATCATGATGAACACGGTCGCGCCGGTCTGGGACGGCAACGAAACCTGGCTGGTCCTGGGCGGGGCCGGCTTGCTCGGTGCCTTCCCACTGGTCTATTCGATCGTACTTCCGGCCGTCTACCTGCCGATCCTGATCATGCTGGCAGGGCTGATCTTCCGCGGCGTCGCCTTCGAGTTCCGGTTCAAGGCCAAGGACTCGAAATGGCTCTGGGACGTGTCGTTCACTGTCGGCTCGGTTGTCGCCACGTTTGCCCAGGGGCTGGTCCTCGGCAGCTTCATCCAGGGCTTCGATGTGGACGGCACCCGTTTCGTCGGCGGCGCGTTCGACTGGGCCACGCCGTTCGCGATCATGACCGGATTCGGCCTGATGGCCGGCTATGCCCTGATCGGCGGCTGCTGGATCATCATGAAGACCGAGGGCGAGGTCCGCGACTGGGCGTACCGCGTGGCGCCTGTGCTGCTAATCCTGGTGCTGCTGTTCATCTCGCTGGTCAGCCTCTGGACGCCGCTGATGCGCGAGGCCATTGCCGAACGCTGGTTCTCGACACCGAATCTCTACTATTTCCTCCCGGTGCCGGTCGTCACCGGGCTGATTACCCTGCTGATGATCAAGGCGCTGCGCGACCGGACGGACTATCTGCCCTTCCTTTGCTCGCTGGGTCTGTTCCTGCTGTGCTATTCGGGCCTGGCGATCAGCCTGTGGCCGAACGTGATCCAGCCGGACATCAGCCTCTGGGACGCCGCGGCATCACCTGGCTCGCAGCTGTTCCTGCTGCTGGGCGTGCTGTTCATCATTCCGCTGATCCTGATGTACACGGCCTGGACCTACTGGGTGTTCCGCGGCAAGGTCACACGCGATTCGGTGGGCTATCACTGACATCGGCACAACAGGCGGTCCCGCGGCAGCAGGACCGCGCGGGACATCTGATCATCCGATGCAGGCGGACAGTACGACATCAAGACCCGGGCACGAGGACGCAGCCTGGCTGTCTTCGCAGATTACCCCGGGTGCCAGACGTCGCTTGCTGCTGGCAACGGCGGCGGGTGTCCTTGCCGGCTGGCTGGCCATCGTGCAGGTCGGCATCATCGCCTGGCTGGTTCATGCCCTGCTTGTCGCCGGCACCGATGCGGAACGGCTGACCACGGCCTTCGGCGTCTGGCTATTGACCATCCCCTTGCGAAGCGCCGGGCTGGCCGTGCGGGACCAGCTTGCGCTGAAGGCGGCACTCGGTATCCGCGAACACCTCCGACAACGGCTGATGCGGCAGGCCATCGACCTTGGACCGGTGGGTCTCGCTCATATCGGTACCGGCCGCGCCAGCGCCGCCCTGCTCGACCAGCTGGACGCGCTGGAGGGGTACTACGCCCGGTTTCTGCCGCAATGCGTGCTGGCAGTGATCCTGCCGCTTAGCATCATCGCGGTCGCCGCGTTCCTTGACTGGCTGGCAGCGGCACTGCTGTTCCTGGCATTACCCCTGATCCCCCTGTTCATGGCATTGGTGGGCATGGGTGCCGATGCAGTCAACCGCCGCCAGTTCGTCGCCCTGGAGCGGCTGAGCGGCTTCTTCCTGGACCGGTTGCAGGGCCTCGCCACGTTGCGCCAGCTCGGTCGCGGGGCGGACACGGCCGCCGAGATGCGCAGCACCACCGATTCCTACCGCCGCCGCACCATGTCGGTCCTGCGGGTGGCATTCCTGTCCTCGGCGGTGCTCGAGTTCTTCAGTGCGGCCGCCATCGCCATGGTTGCCATCTACGTCGGCCTGGGGCTGCTCGGTTACCTGACCATCGGCCCGGCCCCCGAGCTGACCCTGTTCAGCGGCCTGTTCATCCTGCTGCTGGCGCCGGACGTGTTCGCGCCCCTGCGCGAGCTGGCACAGCATTACCACGACCGCGCCGCCGCGCTGGGCGCCAGCCGGGGCATCCGCGAACTGCTGGAACAGCCATCGCGGGAACCGCCGCGGTCAGCGGGCGGCGCGGTGATGCCGCCTGAACCGGCGCCGGTGGCGGTGCGCGATCTGCGTCTCGCTTATGGCGACAGCAAATGTTTCCTCTCCGGCCTGAGTTTCCAACTGGACGCCCGCTCCAGCCTGATCCTGACCGGACCCAGCGGCAGCGGCAAAAGCAGCGTGCTGCAGGCGGTGATGGGGTTGCTGGCCCCGGCTGGCGGCAGCATTCATATCGCCGGCCAAACGGTCGGCGCGTTCCGGCCCGGTGGACTGGAAGCCGGAATCGGCTGGCTCGGCCAGAACCCCCAGCTGCTTCCCGGCAGCCTGCGGGACAACATCTGCCTGGCGGCACCTGACGCCAGTGAGGCGGCAATCCGGCGGGCAGCGGATGCTGCCGGCGTCTCGCGCTTTGCCGATGCCCTGCCCGACGGATTCGACACCGAGATCGGCGAGCGAGGCGCCGGCATTTCCGGTGGCGAGGCACAGCGGGTGGCGCTGGCCCGCCTGCTCCTGAAACGGCCTCCGCTGGTGATTCTGGATGAGCCGACGGCAAGGCTGGATCCGGAGAGTCGGCAGCTGGTGCTCGACGCCCTGCGCCGACTCACTGGTCAATGCACCCTGTTGGTGGCGAGTCACCAGCCGGAGCAGTTCGACTGGATCCGGCAACACCTGGACCTGCGGGACTACGCGGCGTCATGAGCGTGCTGGGCTACTTCATCCGGCTGCACGCACGCCGCTGGCGCTGGCTCGCCGGTGGCCTGCTGTTGATGCTGCTGGCCGTACTGTCAGGCATCGGCCTGCTCGCGCTATCCGGGTGGTTTGTCACCGCCACCGGGCTCACCGGCCTGTTGATGGCCGCCGGCGCCAGCGTCAGCCTGGACATCTACCGCCCCGGCGCCGGCATTCGGGCCTTTGCCGTCGGCCGGGCCGTGTTCCGCTACGGCGAACGCCTTCTGAACCACGAGGCGGTGCTGCGCACCCTGGCGGACCTCCGGCTCTGGGTGGTGAATGGCTTGCTGCCGAAACGGCGGCAGGACCTGGCTCAGCTGCGCGACGGTGAGCTGCTGAACC
This sequence comes from Methylonatrum kenyense, assembly GCF_023195885.1. Taxonomy (GTDB): domain Bacteria; phylum Pseudomonadota; class Gammaproteobacteria; order Nitrococcales; family Aquisalimonadaceae; genus Methylonatrum; species Methylonatrum kenyense. The sequence continues at coordinate 255,939 of NZ_JALPKO010000003.1, read as the reverse complement.
GAATCACCACCGACGTCGACACCCTGGACCAACTGTTTCTGCGGCTGCTCGCGCCCAGCATCGTTGCCGCGCTCGGTCTGCTGGCGGCGGGACTACTGATGGCCATCTGGGCGCCCCTGACAGGGTTCCTGATCGTTGTCCTGCTGCTGGCCGGCAGTCTCTGCTGCATCGGCTGGCTGATCTGGCGCGGGCATCGACCCGGTACCGAGCTGGCCGCCGCCCAGAGTCACTTCCGCCAGCAACTGATCGCCAGTCTCAACGCCATGACCGAGCTGCGGTTCTTCGACAGCGATGGGCGTTACGGCACCGCATTGCTCGATACGGGGCGACATACCGCACGCCTGCGGCTGCAGCTCGGCCAACAGACAGCGCTGGGCGACAGCCTGCTGACCGTGCTCTCGCAACTGGCGGTCTGGCTGACCGCCCTGTTCGGCATCGCGTTGTATGGCGATGGCGCCATCAGCGGCCCGATTCTGGTCATGCTGGTACTAACGGTATTCGCCCTTGGCGAGATCCTGCGTCCGCTGCCCACCGCTTGGCAGCAACTCGGCCGCCTGCAATGGAGCGCGGTGCGCCTTTTCGGCCTGCGCCAGAGTGATTCCGGGCCTGTGCCGGACGAATCCGGCAGCGACGCGCCGGCAGAGCAGCCGCTGCGTATGGAACAGGTATCGTTCCGGTATCGCGACGGCCAGCCGCTGTGCCTTGACGCGGTCAGCCTGAGTTTGCACCCGGGCGACAGGCTGGCGATTGTCGGCCCCAGCGGCACCGGCAAGTCGGCGTTGCTGGACCTGCTGATGGGCGAGCTCGAACCCCTCAATGGCCGCGTGATGCTCGGCGACACGATGGTGAACGCCATTCCCCCGACCCGCCGGGCCCGGCAGCTGGCCTTGCTGGAGCAACGTACCGTGCTGTTCCAGGGCAGCATTGCGGACAATCTGCTACTGGCGCGACCGGACGCCAGCGATGCGATGCTCTGGGATGTGCTGGAACTGGTCGAGCTGGCCGAATTCATTGATGGCATGCCGGATGGACTCGACAGCCAACTCGGCCCCGGCGGTGGCGGACTTTCGGGAGGACAGGCGCGACGCCTGGCATGGGCACGGACCCTGCTCGCCCCTGGCAATCTCCTGCTGCTGGACGAACCCACCGAGGGACTGCCCATGGACCAGGGGCGACGTATACTCGAACGGCTGAGTGCCAGCGAATCACAGCGCGTGATCGTCATGGTCAGCCATGCCAGCGCAGTCATCCCCGACACGTTTCGACGGCTGCAGCTGATCGACGGACACCTCCAGCCCCGGGGGGACGGCAGATGACACGGATACGGTTTCTTCTGGGCCTGCTGGCGGCCTGCCTGCCGCCACTGCCGCTGCACACCGAACCGGCGGACCTGCCTCCCCTGCTTGCACAGCTCCACGACGGCGGCTACATCGTGCTGATGCGGCATGCCTCCGCTCCCGGGGCCGACATGGTCGACGACATCGACCTTGACGACTGTTCCCGGCAGCGCGAACTTTCGGACCGCGGTCGGGAGGAGGCGCAGCGCCTCGGACTGCTGTTCCGGGAGCATGGATTGGGCGAGACCCCGGTTCACACCAGCCGCTACTGCCGCTGCTGGCAGACCGCGGAAGCCCTGGGCCTGGGTCCGGTGACCCGGCAGCCCGCGCTGGACAGTTTCTTCTATGCCCGTGAGCAACGCGAGCAGCGCTTGGCCGACATGCGCGAATTGATCGCGGCGCTGGCGGACGGTCCGTCGGTCATCCTGGTGACCCATCGGCTGAACATCGTCGGGCTGACCGACACCGCACTCAACCCCGCCGATATGCTGATCATCCGTCCGCGGGATGCGGAACCGCCGGAGATCGTTGGCAGAATCAGCGCCGCGGTAGGGACCAGGGCTTTCCGGCCCTCGAGCCCGTAACGTCGCGTGGCCGGCGGACGGCGGCTGGCGTACTGGTAAATCCGGGGCGCATGGGCAAAGCTGACAGACAGACGGCTCGGGGGGCGTTCGATGCCAGAAGTCACACTTGACGGCATTTCTTGCTTTTACACAGGCCACGATCTTGATGCGCCAGTCACGCTGATCTGCATTCACGGCGCCGGCTGCGACCACAGCATCTGGCCGCCGGCACTGTTCCAGCTCGAGAACTGCAATATCTACGGCCTCGACCTACCCGGGCATGGCCGGTCCGATGGCGAGACACTTGCCACCATCGACGACCACGCGGAACTGGTCGCCGAGTTCATCGATTTCCTGGATGCCGATCGCGTGGTGCTTGCCGGACACTCCATGGGCGGCGGTATTGCGCTGACGCTTGGCCAGGAGCAGCCGTCATGGCTGCAGGGTCTGATCATCCTCGGCTGTGGACCCACGCTGCGCATCTCCGAACGACTACTGGACCTGTTCGTCGATGATCCCGAAGAGGCAATCGACGAGATGTCCCGCGCCATCTTCTCCCCGATGGCCAGCCCCAGCCTCGCCGAACGCTTCCGGGAAACCTCCAGGCACGTGCCGGCAGATGTCTGGTTGCGGGATTTCAACGCCTGCAATCACTTCGACATTCGCGATTGCCTGGATGCCATCCCCCAGCGAACCCTGTTGCTGAGCGGCGATAGCGACCGCATGACGCCACTGGGCGAGGCGCAGCGGCTGGAGGACGGCCTACCCAACGCCCGACTCGCCGTGGTGGCGCCAGCAGGTCACATGTTGCCTGTGGAACAACCGACCGACGTGACGCGCCTGATGGACGATTTCATCAGACGGCACTTTGTCTGACCGCCGCGCCAACCGCCGGTACGACGCGGACGCCCTGTCTGACGCCAAGGACACTTTTATCCGTTCGAACGCCGGAGAAATCTGGCTTGCACTTTTTGTACGAATATAGACATTTCGAATATGAACAATATGCAAGATCAACGGCCCCGCCCGCTATTCATGCGGCTGCTACGCGATCTGGTGGAGGCCTATCAGGCCTTCGAGGCTTATGCCCAGCCGCATATCAAGGCCCAGGGGCTGACACCGGCGCAGTTCGACGTGCTGGCCACGCTCGGCAACACCGACGGTTTGACGTTCAAGGTGCTGGGGCAACGCACGCTGATCTACAAGACCACGCTGACCAGCGTCGTTGACCGGCTGGAGGCCCGCGGCCTGGTCCGGCGGCGGCCGGCGGACAACGATCGCCGCAGCACGGTCGCGGAACTGACCGACGAGGGCCACCGCCTGTTCGCGGAGGTCTTCCCCGCGCACAGCGAACACCTACGGCGAAAGCTGGAGCAACTGTCGGAAGCGGAAATGCAGGAAGTGCGGGCCAGTCTGGCCCGCCTTCGCAATGTCTTCGACTAGAGAACCCAGGGAGGTCCGATGAACGTCCTGATCGTGTACTACAGCACCTTTGGCAATGTCTACCAGATGGCGAAACTGGTCGCTGAAGGTGTGGAGAGTGTTTCCGGCGCCACTGCCGTGATCCGCAAGCTGCCGGAGTTGATGCCGGACAGCGTGCTCGGCAAGCGGCTGGCGACGATTGGCCAGAAGCTGCAGGCATAGTTGTTCGAGTTTTACCGCAAATGGCGGGCGTACAGATCATGGGCATCGGCCTGGGTGATCTGTACGTCCGCATAATCACCGGCCTGCAGGCCGTCCGCCTCATCCATGTAGACCACGCCATCGATCTCCGGCGCATCGGCGAAACTCCGCGCCACGGCAACGCCCTGATCATCGAAACCGTCCAGTAGCACCTGCATGGTCTGACCCACGAAACGCTGCAGCCGCTCGGCGCTGATTTCCGCCTGCACCTCCATCAGCCGGCGCCGACGCTCCTCCGCCACCTCGGCAGGCACCCAGTCCGGCAGCGCATTGGCATCGGCGCCGTCCACCGGCGAATAGGTAAAGCAGCCGACCCGGTCCAGCTTCGCCTCGCGCAGAAAGTCCACCAGCTCGTCGAAATCCGCCTCGGTCTCGCCGGGGAAACCGACAATGAAACTGGAGCGAATGGTCAGGTCCGGCGCCTGTGCCCGCCAGTTGCGGATGCGCTCGAGCACCTTCTCACCATTGGCCGGCCGTTTCATCGCCTTGAGGATGCGATGGTTGGCGTGCTGCAGCGGGATGTCCAGGTACGGCAGGATGTGACCGTCGGCCAGCAACGGCATGGTTTCGTCGACATGGGGATACGGATAGACGTAATGCAGGCGTACCCAGACACCGAGATCACCCAGCGCCTTGCACAGATCCGTCATGTTGGTGCGCAGTTGCTCACCCTTCCAGTCCACCGTCTCGAACCGCCGATCAACGCCATAGGCCGAGGTGTCCTGGCTGACCACCAGCAGTTCGCGGACGCCATCGGCCACCAGCCGTTCCGCCTCGCGCAGGATCTCCGGCAGCGGCCGGCTGACCAGCTTGCCGCGCAGCTTCGGGATAATGCAGAAACTGCACTTGTGGTTACAACCTTCTGAAATCTTTAGATATGCGTAATGCCGCGGCGTCAGCTTCACGCCGCTGGCCGGCAGCAGGTCGGTGAACGGATTGCGTGCGGGCGGGGGCAGTTGCGCATGCACTGCCCGCATCACCGCCTCGTAATCATGCGGCCCGGTGATGTTCAGCACATCCGGGTGCCGCTCGCGAATCAGGTCCTCGGTGGCCCCCAGGCAGCCGGTGACCACCACCTTGCCGTTCTCGGCCAGGGCCTCGCCGATGGCATCCAGCGATTCCTCGCGTGCCGATTCGATGAAGCCGCAGGTGTTCACCACCACCAGGTCGGCCTCGTCATAGCCGCTGACCAGCTGGTAGCCCTCGCCGCGGAGCTGGGTCAGGATGCGCTCGGAATCCACCAGCGCCTTGGGGCAGCCCAGGCTGACAAAACCGATACGGTGGGATGATTCAGTGGCGTGTTGCATGGCCGGCCCTCACTGCAGGATCGCGTATGCTACTGGGCTGCGTCGCCATCCACAAACTGCTGATTCAGGATTGATTCCCCGTTGCGTCACGCCGCTTCATCATCACTCGACCTGCTCATCGTCGGCCAGGGATTGATCGGCAGCCTGCTTGCCCATGCGGCGGCAGATGCAGGCCTCGACTTCCTGCTCGTCGACGACGGCCACCAGGATGCGGCTAGCCTGGCCGCCGCCGGCTTGATGACGCCGTATACCGGCCGCCGCTTCAGCGCCCCGGAGAATCTCGACACCCTGCTGGAGACCGCGAAACGACGCTACGCCAGCCTGTCCGAACGGCTGGATGCCCCGCTCTACCGACCGCAGCCGATGATCCGCATCTTCACGCTGGACGAGGAACTCCGCCGTCATGCCCGGCAACGGCAGACCGCCACCGGCGCCCGGCTGCTCGGCCCGCTTCAACTACCCGGCCATGGCCCGGCCGGCATGCCCGACCCGTTGGGCTCCTGCCGGATCGACGGCGGCGGTCAGGTGGACGTCGCGACCCTGCTGCAACGAACCCGCGCCTGGCTCGAGGCCAGCGGACGCCTCCGGCAAACACGACTGGAACCGGATGCACTGGAACTGGAGACAGCGGGTTGCCACTGGAACGGGCACACGGCGCGTCTCTGCGTACTGTGCACCGGCCATCAGGCACGACACTGGGACGCCTTTCGCGCCCTTCCCTGGCGCCTCAGTCGCGGCCAGGCCCTGGTCCTGCGGCGCGATTCCGCCATGCCGGACGAGGTCGTGCATGCCGGGCGCACGCTCGCAGCGCTGGACGACAACCGCGCCTGGTTCGGTGCCACCTACCAGCATGACCTGGATCGGCGTGATTCGGATCCGGAGACGCGACAGGCATTGCTGGACGACTATCGAAGCCTGTTTCCGGAGGCACCGTCGCCCGAGGTGCTGGACCATATCGGCGGCATCCGCGCCGGCTCCCGCCCGGGCCCGCCGTTCGCCGGCCTCGCCAGCGATCAGCCGGCGCTGGCACTGCTGGACGGCTTCGGCTCCCGCGGCACCCTCCTCGGCCCCTGGCATGTGGACCGCTTCGTCCAGGGTTTCATGAACAAGTCCCTGATACCGCTGAAACCATGAGTCGACCGCGCATCTCACTGGTCAGGCTGGCGCAGGAGTCGATTGCCGAGGTGCTTGGAACCGGCGACCATGCCGTGGATGCCACCGCCGGCAATGGCCACGACACCCTGTTCCTGGCACAAACCGTCGGCCCGGCAGGCCGTGTTACGGCGTTCGATATCCAACCGGTGGCACTGGACGCCACCCGGCGCCGACTGCAGGAACAGGACCTGTTGGCGCCCGTCCGCCTGGTCGCCGCTGGCCATGAAACCATGGAAGAACACATCAAGGCGCCGATCCGGGCAGCGATGTTCAACCTCGGCTATCTGCCCGGTGGCGACAAGACCGTCACCACGCGGACGGACACCAGCCTGCGCGGCCTGGATGCGGCCTGCCGCTTGCTCGCTCCCGGCGGGCGCATCAGTGTCATGGTCTACACCGGTCACCCCGGTGGCGGCGAGGAACACGACGCCGTGCTGGCATTCCTCAAAGAACTCGGCGACAACTGGCGCTGGCAACGGGCGAACCCGGACGGAATACCGGCAGCCGCACCGCAACTGTTTCTGCTGGATCTGAAACTGATGGGTCTGAAACCGACTGCCTGACAACAGGAGGACCACTACCCATGCATCGCGAAACCCTGACCATCCGCAACAACGGACGCAGCCAGACCGATATCACCGCGCAGATCGCCAGGGTGGTTACCGACTCCGGGGTCCGCATCGGGCTCTGCCACGTGTTCCTGCAGCACACCAGCGCCTCGCTGATCATCTCGGAAAACGCCGATCCGGCCGTTGGCCGGGATCTGGAGCGGTTCATCAGCCGCCTGGTCCAGGACGGCGACCCGATGTTCGAGCATGCCGAGGAAGGACCTGACGACATGGCAGCGCACATCCGCACGATCCTCACCCAGACCGAGGTCACGGTGCCGGTGGATGAAGGACGCCTCGATCTCGGCACCTGGCAAGGCATATGGCTCTGGGAGCACCGTCACGCGCCGCATGCGCGGAAGCTGATCGTGACGGTTGCGGGGTAAGACGGTTCGGCGGTTCTGGGTGAGGTGATCGGTTAGCGTAACGTAGCAGTCGGTCACGGATCACTCGTAGTGGCTCCAAAGCCGCAAAACCTTGACCACTTTTTCTTCTTCGAGGACCTGATAGACCAGACGGTGCTGAATGTTGATGCGGCGTGAACAGGCCCCCGCAAGGTCGCCAATGAGCTTCTCAAACGGAGGTGGTTTGCGGTACGGGTCTTCTGCAATCAGCGCCAGCAATTCCTCGGCTTTTGGCTTCAGGCCGCTGGAGGCCAGTTTCTTTGCGTCCTTCTGGGCTTGTTTCGTGTAAACCAACGTCCATGTCACCAATCCAACTCCTCATCGCATTCCCCCGCGGGGGTATCCATACCCTCACGAATGGACTCTCGCATACCTGGTACAGAGAGCAGATAGAGTGTTTCCTGAATTGCCGACCAATCCTCTTCTGACACCAAAACGGCTCTGTTCCGCTTACCCATGATGACGATCGGTTGATGGGACTCCGCGGTTTCATCAATCAGCCGATATAGCTTACTGCGCGCCTCAGTTGCTGTGATTCCGGTCATGACGCACCTCTTGCATGATCAACTCCAAGCAGATTGTACGCCATACCGTACGTTCGCCAAAACGGACGTTATGTGTAACCCGCACTGTGACGTCCAGGAAATCCCTGATGCGCAGAGAGTTAAGGCCATGGCTCGCGTACTGCTAACGAAGAGCGAAAAACCATCCGCCACTATCGAACGACCATCACAGGGCAACATGCCTTGCTCAGCAGATTTCGGCTGATGCTGCCGAGCAGCGCCTCCTGCCAACCACTCATGCCGCGACGCCCCATGATCACGAGGGTCGGTTGTGCCTGATCGTTGACGTAGTCGAGCAGCACCGTTTCAGGTGCCCCGGACAGCTCCCGCGTACTGACTCCTGCCGGCACCTCACCAAGACTTTCCTGCGATTCGATCAGGGCGGGGAAACTGCCCGTGGCGTCGCCCTCGCGGCAGAACACGAGTTGCACGGGTATGTTGTTGCTCCGGGCGATATCTCCGGCAAGTCGGGTGGCGCGAAGGCTATGCTCGGAGCCATCGACCGGCACCAGAATTTGCTTGAATTCGCCGGTGTTCGCCGGATGTTCATCGGCATGAACCAAAGTGACAGGCGGGTGTGCCTTATGGACCACCGCGTCGCCGACACTACCCAGCAGAAACCGGCCAATCCCTCCCAGTCCGCGGCTGCCCATGACCACGATTGCCCCGGGGTTTGCGTCGACCTCCTGGATGATGGCGTTTGCTGGATCATGCTGGTGCTCGGGATCCTCCAAAACACGGGTTTCCACCTTGCAAGTCAGCTTCTCCGCCAGATGGTTTTTAGCACGCTGGATCACCTGCTCGGCCGCGGAACGTTTCGCCGCCAGGTCACCGTCGGATGCGACACTGCGATTTCCCGGAATATCTGAGAACTCCGCCGGTCCGGCCGGCATCACATGGAGCAGTTGCACGCCAGCGCCGAAGCTTTGCGAGAGCTGTGCAGCGACGTCGATGGCTCTGTCCGAATGTTCCGAGCCATCGACCGGAACGACAATGGTGTGCGCTTCGCCAGTCATCTGAGCCTCCGAAAAACCCCGGTCGCTATAAGCGTCGGCCGGAGTCGCGGGCTCGTCAATCTGCCAGGTTCCAAAAACTGCTCGCTTATCCACAAAGTCCTAGCATGCCAACGAAACTACCATTCAAAGATCTGAAAGTGCCGAAGATTTCTTCCCGCCCGTAGTCATGCCTGACAAAGAACCATCCCAACCCAGCACGATATCCCTATAACAAAAAGACCGACGGTATTGCTCCAGAACCCGAATGCCTCATCGCGCTTGTCAATGACACGCCTGAAATACGTTTTTCCTTTAAGGAAACACTGATCTATTCGCGCGCCTGCGTTGGAGTTCGCATTTTTTCCGAGGCACGGCGCGCTGCGCAGCGCCGCAGTGATTCTGCGGTCAAGCAGCGCAACGCAGCATTCGGGGAAAATGCGGCCCAACCCGAAGGGCCCGGCCGGTTTTGGCCCCTGGCTGTGTTGCGTCACCGGCCCGGTAGCGACGGCTACCGAACCGGCACCGCGCCTTGCCAGATGACCAAAACCGGTCTCGGGCGCAGACGCGGGAATAGATCAGTGTTTCCTTAACCAAAGACAACACGCCGCCAAGCGGCATGAGGGAAGCAAAGGCTTTCAACAGAGGCACATTTTCCGGCGAAACTTCGCACACACGCTACCCCTTGCCAACGGCACCATCACTTCAAGGACCTCTTATGCGGACACGAAGCTGCATACCAGGCCCTCGATACCAGGGCGGACCAAGCTCCAAAAATCTGTGGGTGTTCTAAGCGTTCTAGACTTTTCACCCTCGGATCTCCGCGATGACTTCTCCGGTGTCCTCATTCAGCGTCGTCTCCTGGAAACCGAAACTGGCGTAGAAGTCCCGAGCGACCTGGTTACTGGGCACGTAGCAGATTGCAATCCTCTCGAAGGGACCGCGTGCCCTGATCTCGTCCAGCAGGCACCGCATCGCCTTGTACCCTATGCCTCTTCCCTGGTGCCGTCGGTCGACCATGAGACGGAAGATATTGTAGGCAGGCGGCCGGTCGTCCTGATGAAAGCATTCGTACATGAGAAAGCCGACGACTTCTCCTCCGCAACAGATAGCCCGTGGCTGATAGGTCGGATGAAAGCTCGATTCAGCAATGGAGTACACGTTGTCAGCGACATAGCCACGCTGTGACGTCTCTACCTCAAGCGCGATGACCGCCTCGAAGTTTTCCCGGGTGATCCTCCTCAGTGTTACGCCCATCGCATGCGCCTCCCTTTCGGTTTTCGTTGAAAACCTGTGGGTGTCCTAGACTTTCTGCGCATCATTTATTTGGCAATTCATCATATTCAGGCAATTCACTTGGAGGTACATACCATTCAGCTTTTGATGCACAGAATATGTTTTGAACTGGCTCTATGCCTGGGTGCTCATCGAGGGTCCCAGCCGGAACAACCACCACTTTTCCGCTTTTCGATCGCCACGGCAATGATGAGCCGCACAGCTTGCAAAATGAGCTGGCAAAATGCTTCGCGTCTTCTGGCGAATAATAACCCACCAGCGCCTCCCCCTTAAGCCAAGAAAACTGATCAGGAGCGACAAATAGATTTGACGCATGTGCGCTACCGGTAAACTTGCGGCAACGTGAGCAATGACAATATTGAAAAATTCCAATATTTCCGGTGATCTTGTAGGCGACCTCACCACACAAACAGCTACCTTTTGAACTGCCACTCATTAGTGTCACTCCTGATCGAAAGGACTTTGAGGGTGTCCCAGACTTCACCAGCTCTGGCGCATCGTCCAGCGCCTGCCGGAGACCACATCAGCGCCGATACCGGCCACCGGCCGCGCAACCAGCCACCCAATCACGGCGTGAATGCCTTATTCAGAATCGACTACTGAACATGGTCCCTTCGAAAGACGCCGGATATATGTCTACGAACCAACTGCTTCATCACCTCGCACCCGTTGCGTCCGGGGAGGCGTCCAGATATGTTCCAGACTTCCGCTAACGCCGGGCATGAGCGGTGCGCTTTAGCGCGTCCGATCCATGCCTTTGTTAGCCGAAATGCATGTTTGCATTTATGGAAAGCCAAACAAGAAGAACAACCAAGGGAAGCCAAGCCGTTATAAGTTCTGTGGGGCCAAGCACCGTACCCAATAGCTTCCGCTTCCAAAATATCCGAGAAAAGACGGCCCTATTGACTTCATCATCAGGAAAATTTTCATGATATATCTCATGAAGAGCTGTAATAGCTCTCCGAACCTGCCACCCTATACAAAACCAAATTATGGTCAGAGAGATTCCAAGGATTCCGATAGCCTTTCGCTCGAATTCCACGCCGCTTATACCAAGCGCTGCAATCAAGAAACCATTGGCAAGCAAGAACGCAAGCGTTCTGCTTGACAGCAGCGTATCTTCTTCCGTAATGCGTTCCCGAAGTGATTTCTTATCCATAACAGCCTAGATCTTCTCCTTACGGCGGCTACCAGTAATTAGACCGCGTTCCGCGATATTGCATATTCGTGACCTCCAGATAACTCCGCGATCTGCCTGTCGCCGTAATACCGACATAGATTGGAACGGAAGTCTGGGAAGTCTGGGACACCCTCAAATTTCGGACTGTAGGAAACAGGAGATTCACTGAGGAAAAATCTGAGGGTGTCCCAGACTCGGTCAAGCTAGGGACACGACTAGCGAAAAACCTGAGGATGTCCTCGATTGCTCGATTGTTACGTGTACAGCTAGCGACTCAGTTGCTCGATCATTTGGGCTGCGAGCGCATCGGCAAGCGGAGTTGGGCTGGGTTCGATCCCCGCGGTATCAAACCGTGTTGAGATATCGCAGTCCTCTGCGCGCGTAAAAACCTCCTCTAACCAGTCCCAGTCGGATACTCGACCTAACTCCTCGAAAATGGCGTTTAGTTCCACTGCGCCAGCCAGCTCCAAGTACCGCTGCTCTAAGGGCACCAGCGTCTGTGCCCTATACAGCTCGTCGCGTAACATTAGCTCGAAGAACGCATCACACGTGATCGAGCCAATCGAGTCAGCGAAGCTTCGTGAGGGGATGTTGACCGTGGCCTCGACAATCGCGGCACTCAGCTCTTCAATGTCTCCATCATCGGCGGTGCCTCCGCAACTCGTCACCGCGAGCGCCGCAACGAAGGCCGACCAAGACCGTACGATGGATTTGTGATCTGCTGGACGGATCCTTTGATGGCCTACCATGATGCCCCTCCACCACCAACATACGAGTGCAACCGACTCGCTATATAGTGCGGTTTCTCTGTTTGGCACGTGGACCCCAGCGCAGTGACTCACGCAGCAACATGACCTTCTGGCACCGAAAATCTGTGGGTGTCCAAGACGTTCCGCACGCCAAGAATGCCGCCAGCCGAGGCCGTATAGCAAAGATTAGATCGCCTTCGGCGATTTTCCATACTCATGAGCCCCTCGATAACTCAATCGCCGCCAGGGTCACCTCGCGAAAATAAACGAGGACGTCGCAACAACTAGCCGATAAAATCCGAGATATCCCCAAACTTCCCTCTATAAAACAAAAAGACTTACGGTATTGCTCCTGAATCGGAATGGCTCATCGCGCTTGTCAATGACACGCCAGAATCACTTTTTCCTTTTACTAAAGACAACACACTCCAAACAAAATGAAAGAAGCAAAGGCTTTAAAAAAAGTGCGATTTCCGGTGAAATCTCACACACAAATCACCCCTTGTCGACGGCATAACCACTTGGAAGGCACCTCATAAAGCCGCCAAGCCGCGCGTCCGACTCTCCACTCCAGTCCGGACCAAGCTCCAAAATCTGAGGGTGTCCCAGACTTTACCCCGGCCAGCCAGATTCACCCGGCCTTTGCGAGAGCCAACAGCCCGCGCCGGGTTTTGGATGTCCACGCCCGCGGTTATGGGTGTCCATACGGCTACCGGTTTTCCGCCGGGCTATTCCGCTCCCGATAATTCTGTAAGAACGTCTTCGTATCGTTGTTGGTCGGCGCTGCTGAACAACGCGAAGCGAACGTGCTTGACGGCCGAAAGGTCAGGCAGCGCTTCGAGCACCGTGGTCAGCGCAATCCGGGTCGCGGGTTCCGGCGGATACCCAAACGCACCGGTCGAGAGGGCGGGAAAGGCGATGGCATTGAGGCCATGGTCCTCTGCCAGACGCAGGACCTGTTGATAACAGGACGCCAGCAGCCGATCTGACGGCGCATCCACTCCGTAGACCGGGCCAAGGCAGTGGATCACGTGGCGGTTCGGCAGCTTGTGCGCACCGGTTATCACCGCCTCGCCCGGTCGAATCGGTGCAAGTGGCCGGCACTCCGCTTCCAAACCTGGTCCCGCAGCCCGATGAATCGCGCCCGCGACCCCACCACCGGTTCGCAACGCCGCATTGGCCGCGTTAACCACAGCGTCCATATCCGGCTGGTCCGTAATGTCCCCCTGGACACACTCGATTGTCACGCCATGTGCTGTCCGCGTCTTCATCAGTTTTCGCCTCCTCTGGCGGAGAACAGGCGTTCAAGAACGTCTAGGACACCCTCAGACTGCACACGGCCTTCACTGAGGAAAAGTCTGTGAAAGTTTGTGGGTGTCCCAGACTTCGCCCAGACTTCACCGTGACCCATCTTTTAATCAGAACGTTACCACTTGATCTGGCATCTCGATGACCTCAAATGCTTTTATCATAGGGCTGCAAGCTTCCTTCTTGCTCCCGAATCTTGTACTGACGGCGGATCATCTCCTTGCCTTCTTCCAGCGATATCCCCAGCTCTTCACAATGACCAGGCAAAACCGACTCACCACCACCGTCTCTATATGCCAGATAGACACTCTCTTCAGTCGTCAATTTCATATCAGACATCATGCGTGCTCCTCAGGTTGATTTGGCTCGCTAACGCCGCGCTCTGCGGAAAATTTGGAGCGCAGCGGAGAATTTGTCCGACAGCAGCGCATTGTTAGGGATTTTACGTGGCAACGATATCACCCTTAGATAAAGGGAAACGTGCATCATTTTCTGGAAAATCAGCAATGAAGAAGAACCTTTTTCTGAGTTTATCAAAGTGCTGATCTTCAGATGCAAGGCCTTTATTTACTTGCTGACTGGCCCATGCTACACCACGTCTCTTCACATCGGGGTTTTTCATCACCTCAGAAACGAGGCGTTCTATCCTTTCTTTCTTCCCTTTCCCGACACAGTGACTTTTATGGTAGGCTCGGTAAGCCCTTGAAAATAGTCCAGCAGCGCTTAAAAAATGATAGGTTCGGTCTTGATGCTCTACCCCTTCATTAAGGATATCTATGGCTTTATCACCATCGAGGTCTGAAAAGAAGGACTCATAAAACCGACCAAAATTATCCTGAATATGCCCAGCAGTTACTTCGACCTCTGGACCAATTATTGCCCAGAAAGGAGCTGCATCTAGCTTTGTAGATACTTTTATTAGATGGGCACCGTTACAGGCTGCAATTACAATCATCAGATTTAGCTTAGTCCCTCGGTTAATCTCAATAAGGATCTCTCTGATTTCATCCCATTCAACCAGTTCTCCGCTAGCAGTTCCCAAGCGGTCTTCACACCCATGGCACTCAAAGTGGATCATTGGATATATTCCGCTCAAAGCCTCATTTCGTATTTTTTCTAATACGTCAAACAGCTCGGGCTTAGTTATTGGCTCAGCGAATTCGACGACAAGGTCTTGCTGGACCTGCTTAGCCTTGTCCAGCTGATTGTCGAAGAGATTTTTCCCAGTTCTAAGCTCACCTGATGGTAAAGATTCTATAACCCACAGCTTATTGAAAATATTTCCGGACATGACGATTCCATTTATCCCTAACGTTTGCAATGAGCGGCCTCGCGCGGCTTGTGCGCGAGGTCCGCTCGATTGATTGGTTGGGAGTCATGTGTGCGGCCACCGCAACTGAATTTTTCCCTCTGAGCCACCGGCAACTTGAACTCGAAAAGATGCGGGGCGGTAATGAAGTGCGGCGGCTCCTATTGGCGGTGGCAGGAGCCCTGGCGCGAGCGTATCAACTGAAGGAGGAGCGTGCCCGGGATAGAGGCTGAGGAATATGAACTGCCCTCTGAGACCAAACACGAACCCTCCGATCTGTCCATCACGATGAATTGGTACGATCGAAATCTCGCTGGTGCGGTGTTTATACTGAGTTGCAGGGAAAAGAAAGTAGGCACCCATCTTTGCGCAGAGGATCTCGTCTCCAAACGCTACTGCGAGCATGTACGGGCTCGGCCATCCCGGTTTGGAGTTACTCATGCCATAGCCGATGTGAAGGTTGCCGCCAACGCTGAGGTTCACGGCGGTTTTCACGAGCCACCGCTCCAAGAGAATGCCATTCAAGAGAAACTCACTGCCGCCTGCCTCAAAGGCATCAATCGCTTGCTTAGAGGCAGCATCTGCGTCTGAAAGGTCGTTGTTGTGCTTCTCGCATAGGAACCTTCTTTGAAGAGAGTTGATGCCAACGCACTTCTCTTCGCCCATGCACCAATCGAAGCCAGACACGTGAACAGTCTGATCGTGAAACAGACACTTCGAAAGCAGATGCTCTTTCGACATGCCGCGATCACAGTCAGCACGATAGCGCGCCCAGCAGCGTGAATGGTCAGAGTTCATGACACCCAACAGTGATTAGACCGCGTTCCCCGATATTGCATATTCGTGACCTCTCGATAACTCCGCGGTCCTGATGTCACCTTAATATCAACATGGTTCGTAAAACCAAGAACTTACACCATGGTTCGCACTGGGGCCACGTAATCGCTTGACCTCTCGTTTTCATGATTTAAATGTAACTGTACAAAATTACAGTATCGAGTATGGGCTAGGGCGCGACCTAAAGAGGCAGCGGCCCTGGCGCCGCGGGTAGGGCATGGATACTGCGGGCTGAGGAATCGCAGGGCGGGAGGTTGCCAGGACAGGTAACTCCCCGCTACCAAGGAATCTCCTGCCCATCCCAGGCGTAAAAGTGACCGCTATGTTCCGGCCCAAGGGTGTCGATCACCGCCAGCAGTTGGTCGACAGTGCGCGAGACCGGAAACAGCTTGTGTTCAGGAACACGTTGCTGAAAGGGTTCGGACAGGCCGGTGTCGGTGGTTCCGGGGTGTAGGGCGACGCAGACCAGTTTCCTGGCCCGGCGTCCGAGTTCGACGGCGATGCCGCGGGTGAACATGTTCTGTGCGGCCTTGGCGCCGCGGTAGGCATACCAGCCACCCAGGTGATTGTCGCCGATGCTCCCGACCCGGACCGAGATGTTTGCGAGGACAGCGTGTTCGCGGTGGGTCAGCAATGGCGCCAGCGCGTGGAACCCCTCCGGAAAACGCTCCATTGCGATCATGCGGTACAGTGCTCCGGTCGCTATTGAGAGATTTCCGGCAGCCGTGCGAGGCAATGGTTCATTGCGCGGTTGACCATCCACCTGGAGACCACCCATGCCCCGGCTTCGCCCTGCCCCGCTGATCCTGTTCCTGTGCCTGCTGCTGGTCGGCACCGCCGTGCAGGCGGGCGATCCGAGTGCTGCGCTGGACCGGGCGCTGGAACGTGGTGAGCGCGAGCATCGGTTGTGGAAAGCAGGCTGGGGCGCGTTCTACACCGGCGCACTTGGCTACAGCCTGTATCAAAGCAGCGAGGCCAGCCGCAGCGCCGATCGCTTCGATTCCCGTGTTGGTGCCGCCAAATCGGCAATGGCACTGGCAGCGGTCGTGGGTACCGAAGGCCCGTACGGCCAGGCCCGGAGTCGGCTTGCCGGGGGTGACGAGCCCGCGGCGGTCGCCCGTCAGGCCCGTGCCGCCGAGGATCACGCGCGGCATCCGATGCAGTTGCTGCCGGGGGTGGCACTGAACCTGGTCGGTGGGCTGGCCATTGCACTGGGTGATAATCGTGCCGACGACGGCGCGATCAGCTTCGCCACCGGCATGGTCAGCACCACGCTGCAGTGGGCAACGCGTCCGCGAACCGTGAATCGGGCCTCGGAACGCGGCGAACTGGGCGGCCTGTCCTCGGTTCGGGTGGCACCGCTTCCGGGCGGCGGCATGGTCGGCGTCGAGCGTCGCTGGTAGACCTCAATCGCCGGTGAGCGCCTGCGCCAGTTCCAAGCGAAGCTTTGCGAGCTCCGGCTCGCTCCAGTCCGGACCCTCGGGTAACTGGCCCCAGACCACACCGGGCCAGCAGGCATCGCCGGTCCGCCGCCCGGTCACGTGCAGGTGCAATTGCGGCACGATGTTGCCGATGGCGGCGATATTCACACGCTCCGAGCCATGCTCCGCCCGGATGAAACGCGCGAGCTGGTCCGACAGCGATTCAACGGTGCGGCGCAGTTCCGGTTTCAGGCGGTCCAGCTCCGACACCGTGGTTTCCGGAACGATGATGTACCAGGGAATCAGTGCGTTCCGGCGCAGCAGGATGTGGCAGGCGTGCAAGTCCAGCATCGGGTGGAAATCCGCCGCCAACTGCTGGTGAACCTGAAACGTCATTCCGATGCTCCGTCCCGGTCGGCGCTGGACGACTGCTGCTGCCGTTGCCAGAGCGCCGCATAGGAGCCGTCGGCGGCCAGCAGTGCGGTGTGCCGGCCCGACTCCACCACCCTGCCGTGGTCCAGCACGACAATCCGGTCGGCATCCATGATGGTCGACAGCCGGTGCGCAATCACCAGGGTGGTGCGTCGCGCCGCTACCGCGTTCAGCGCCTCAAGAATCGCCTGCTCCGAGGCTGAATCCAGCGACGAAGTGGCCTCGTCGAAGATAAGGATCGGCGGATCCTTGAGCAGCATGCGGGCAATGGCGATGCGCTGTTTCTCGCCGCCCGAAACCTTCAGGCCGCGTTCGCCGACAACGGTCTCGAAGCCATCCGGCAGTCGATGGATGAAGTCACTGAGCTGGGCCAGGCGCGCGGCCTCACGCACCTCGTCATTGCTGGCCCCGGGCCGGCCGTAGGCGATGTTGTAGTGGATGCTGTCGTTAAACAGCACAGTGTCCTGCGGCACCACGCCAATGGCGGCGCGCAGGCTCTGCTGGGTCAGGTCGCGGATGTCCTGGCCATCGATCAGGATGCGACCGCCGGTGACGTCGTAGAAGCGGAACAGCAGCCGTGCCAGGGTCGACTTGCCGGCGCCGCTGGCGCCCACCACCGCCACCTTCTCGCCGGGCTCGATTGTGAAGCTCACGCCGTGCAGGATCTGGCGGTCCGGCTTGTAGCCGAAGTCCACATTGTCGAATTCCACACGCGGCCAGTGGCAGCGCAGTTCGCGCGCATGCGGTGCATCCTCGACCCGGGCCGGCTGCTCCAACAGGCCGAACATGCGCTCGATGTTGATCAGCGCCTCGCGGATCTCCCGGTAGACGAAGCCGAGGAAGTTCAGCGGCATGAAGAGCTGGATCATGTAGGCATTGATCATCACCAGGTCGCCCAGCGACATGTCGCCGGACACCACCTGGGAGGCGGCCATGATCATCAGCACCGTGACCGCGGCGGCGATGATGAAGGCCTGGCCGGAATTGAGCGCCGCCAGCGACAGGCGGTTCTTCATTCGCGCCGCCTCCCAGGCTTCCAGGTCGCGATCGTAGCGTTCCGCCTCGAAGCCCTCGTTGCCGAAATACTTCACGGTCTCAAAGTTCAGCAGGCTGTCGACGGCGCGGGTGTTGGAGCGGTTGTCCATGGTGTTGGCCTCGCGCACGAAGCGCGTACGCCATTCGGTCACCCAGACCGAAAACGCGATGTACACCACCACGGCGCCGATCACCGTCAGCACGAAACCGGGGCTGAAGGCGATGAACAGCACTACGGCGACCATGCCGATCTCGAGCAGGGTCGGCAGGATGTTGAACACCATGAAGCGCAGCAGGAAGCTGATGCCATTGGTGCCGCGTTCGATATCTCGCGCCAGGCCGCCGGTGCGGCGGGACAGGTGAAAGTTGAGATCCAGCCGGTGCAGATGCTCGAACACCCGCAACGAGACCCGCCGCATGGCCCGCTCGGCGACCCGGGCGAACACCGCGTCGCGCAACTCACCGAAGAATGTGGAACTGAATCGCAGCAGGCCGTAGCCGAGCAACAGTGCCAGCGGGATGGTCAGCAGCGCCTCCGGGGTCTCGTCCAGGTAGTCGACGATGTACTTCAGCGACAGCGGCACCAGCACCGTGGCCAGTTTGGCGATGGTCAGGAAGGCGAACGCCAGCATCACCCGGCCGCGAAACTCCTTCAGGTACGGCAGCAGGCTGAGGACCACCCGCCAGTTGGGGCGGACACCGGGTTCGCTGATGAAGCTGCTTGGGCGCAAGGCGGGCACCGTGATCAAAGGCTGGCGGCGCGAGGCGATTTGCCGCACACAATGGTATTCTTGCCGCCGGCATCATACCGAGCCACACGCCCGGACTGAAAGCGACACCGCAACACGGACCGGCAGCGGCACGGAATCAGCAGTCTCGAGACGAACCGGAACCTCATGCAGCAGGCAGAACGCGCAATCTTCGACCTACGCCGTGGACACCCGGTGTTCCTCCAGGAAACCGCCGCCGACGGCGCCGTGATCGCCGCCGTGGAAACCATGACGGACGTGCAGGCCGAAGAGCTGCGGGAGCTCGGCGGCGGACCATTGCGGCTGGTTCTCAGCGCCCGCCGGGCGGAAGCGCTTGGCCTGCCGCCGGTGGACCCCGATGCACCGGCCGTCTGCGTGGAACTGCCGGAGACAGTGACCGCCGAGCAGATCCTCGCGCTGGTCTGTGGCGAGGACATCATGCCGCCGGAGGAACTCGGCCACATGAACGTGTCGGACGCGGCCGGCCTGGAGACCGTCGCCGTGGACCTGACGCGCAGCGCCCGGCTGCTGCCGGCGGTGCTCGCGGTGCGCGCGCGTACGGACAGTGAAGCACCGTTGGCCGAACAGCTGCGGTCGCAGTCGGTCCTGACGGTTCCGTTGCGTGAGGCGCAACGGCTGATCAGCACGCCACGGCTGCGAATGAGCTGGATCAGCACCGCCGAGGTGCCGCTGGAGGATGCCGGGCATACCCGTTTCGTGCTGTTCCGCGAAAGCAACGGCATGCTGGAGCACGTGGCAATCCTGATCGGTCACCAGGACCAGTGGCCGGACCCGGTGCCGGTCCGGGTGCATTCCGCCTGCCTGACCGGCGACCTGTTCGGCAGCCTGCGCTGCGACTGTGGGGAGCAACTGCGCCGCAGTGTGCGCATGATCCGCGAGGCTGGCGGCGGTGTGCTGCTGTACATGGCCCAGGAAGGCCGCGGTATCGGCCTGGCCAACAAGCTGCGGGCCTACACGCTGCAAAGTAGCGGCCTGGACACCGTGGATGCCGATCGCGTACTCGGCTTCCGCGACGATGAACGGCGCTACGACAGCGCCGTGTTCATGCTGCAGGAACTCGGGGTCGACCGGATCGCCCTGTTCACCAACAACCCCGAGAAGGTCCGCGCGCTGGAAACCGGCGGCATCCAGGTATTGGAACGGCGTGCCATGCACGGCCGCGTGCATGACCATAACCGCGGGTATCTGCGCACCAAGGCGGCCCGCGCCGGGCACATGCTGGAAGACCTGCTGGATGAAACAGACCGCGACGAGGAACCGCCGGGTCGCAGCTCCTAGGAGCAGCGCAATTCAGCCGAAGCCGCGGCCGTCCGGCCGACCCTGAAACCACTCCAGCCGGGATCGCAGTGTCACCACGCTGCCAACAATCAAAAGCGTCGGCGCATGCACCTCCTGTTGCGCGACCTTTTGCGGCAGATCGCTGACCGTGCCGACAATCACCTGCTGCCGCTCGGTCGTGCCCTGCTCCACCAGCGCTGCGGGCATCTGCGGATCCATGCCGTGTTCCAGCATCCCGGCACACAGGGCCGGCAGAGTATGCAGGCCCATGTAGCAGACGACGGTCTGGCCGGCCCGAACCAGGGCCGGAAAATCCACCTCGACACCGCCTTCCCGCCGGTGGCCGGTGACGAAAATGCAGGACTGGGCATGATCCCGGTGGGTCAGCGGAATGCCGGCATAGGCGGCGCAGCCGCTGGCCGCGGTGATGCCAGGCACCACCTGGAACCGAATGCCCCATTCCAGCAGGCGGTCCAGTTCCTCGCCGCCGCGGCCGAAGATAAAGGGATCCCCGCCCTTGAGGCGCGCAACCCGCCGCCCCTGCCGCGCCAGGTCGCGCAGCAGGCCATTGATCTCCTCCTGGGGCACCGGGTGCCGGTCACGCTGCTTGCCGACATTGATTCGCTCGCAGTGCGGCGGGATCAGGGCGAGAATCGCCGGCGCCACCAGCCGGTCATACAGCACCACATCAGCCGCCTGTAGCAGTCGCAGGGCGCGGCGCGTCAGCAGTTCCGGATCGCCGGGACCGGCACCGATCAGGTAGACCTCACCCTCGGTCGAGGCCCGGGGTTCCGCACCGTTTTCCGGCAGTTGATCAGCTTCCACGGGTGGCAGCTGCAGCGTCGATTCGGCCTCACAGCCCGCGCCGTAACGCAATCGGATGCCATGCCGCTGCGCCCACTGCAGCGCCCGCGCGTTCACCGCCGGATCGGGATCCACGGCCAGCAGGAGGACCACGTCCTCGGTGGCGGCGTCGGCAAGGCGAGCGACCGTTCGGCAAGGCATGCCCGCTACCCGCATGGCCGCCATCCGGGCCTCCGCTTCCGGGCCGCTGCCGTACACAAGGCAGGCCCCTGCCTCCGGCCTCAGCTCCAGTGGTAATCCGCTCACACGCCCCCCTCATTGTCCGGCACGGCCCGGTGTAGCCAGCCACGGCTTGACCACGAGCCTGCCATAGCGGTTATGCTCAATGGTTATATAGGGTCAACTTAGCCGCAAGCCGGAATCAGGGCCGCACCATGAAACTCAATCAGTTGCGTTACATCTGTGAAGTCGCACGCCGCGACCTGAATGTCTCTGCCGCCGCCGAGGCCCTGTTCACCTCGCAGCCCGGGGTCAGCAAGCAGATCCGGCTACTGGAAAGCGAACTGGGTGTGCAGATCTTCGAGCGCAGCGGCAAGCATCTGACCCAGGTGACCCCCGCCGGCAAGGAAATCCTGCCGGTGGCCGAGCGTGTGCTCGGCGACATCCGCAATATCACCAGTATCGCCGAAGAACACGTGGACGAGTCCCGCGGCAGCCTGTCCATCGCCACCACCCACACCCAGGCGCGGCACGCGCTGCCCCATGTGGTGAAAACCTTCCGTGAGCGCTACCCCAACGTCAGCCTGCACATGCATCAGGGGACGCCGATGCAGATTTCCGACCTGGCCGCCCGGGGTACCGTGGATTTCGCCATCGCCACCGAGGCCATCGAACTGTTCGAAGACCTGGTGATGCTGCCCTGCTACCGCTGGAACCGCAGTGTCGTCGTACCCCACGACCACCCGCTGGCGCAGGAATCACCGCTGACACTGAAGAGTCTGGCGGCCTATCCGCTGGTCACCTATGTGTTCGGCTTCACTGGCCGGTCCAAGCTGGACAAGGCCTATCGCGAGCAGGGGCTGGAGCCGGAGGTGGTGTTCACGGCCACGGATTCCGAGGTGATCAAGACCTACGTACAACTGGGCCTCGGCGTCGGCATCATCGCCAGCATGGCGTTCGATCCGGTGCGGGACCCGGGCCTGACCGCGATCGACGCCAGCCACCTGTTCGATCCCAGCATCACCAATATCGGCTTTCGCCGCGGCGCCTATCTGCGCGGCTACATGCGGGATTTCATCCAGCTGTTCGCGCCGCACATCACCGAGGAGACCATCGAGCGGGGTATTGCGGCACGCAGCCGCGAGGAACGCGCCGCCCTGGTCGCCGATCTGGAACCCTTGCTCGGCGAGCACTGATTCCGTCCCCGCGCAGGACGGTTACCCGGCCTTGATCCGCTCCGTTCCACCCATGTAGCCACGCAGCACCTCCGGTACGCGGATGCTGCCGTCGGCCTCCTGGTAATTCTCCATCACCGCGATCAGGCAGCGGCCGACGGCCAGGCCGGAGCCGTTCAGCGTGTGCAGCAGTTCCGGCTTGCCGGTTTCCGGGTTGCGCCAGCGGGCCTGCATGCGCCGCGCCTGGAAATCCCGGCAGTTGCTGCAGGAGGAAATTTCCCGGTAGCGCTGCTGGCCCGGCAGCCAGACCTCCAGGTCATAGGTCGAGGCTGCGGCAAAGCCCATGTCGCCGGTGCACAGGTGCAGGACCCGGTACGGCAGCTCGAGTTGCTGCAGGATCACCTCGGCGTGGCCGGTGAGCTGCTCCAGGGCCTCGGCGGAATTCTCGGGCCGCACCAGTTGCACCAGCTCCACCTTCTCGAACTGGTGCTGGCGGATCATGCCGCGCACGTCCTTGCCGTAGGAACCGGCCTCGGCACGGAAGGCCGGGCTGTGGCAGACCATCTTCTGCGGTAGGGACTCCGCTTCCAGAATCTGCCCGCGGGCCAGGTTGGTCACCGGAACCTCCGCGGTGGGAATCAGGAAAAAGTCGGGATCTCCGGCGATCTCGAACAGATCGTCGCCGAACTTCGGCAACTGGCCGGTGCCCTGCATGGCCGCGCTGTTGACCAGGAACGGCACGTTGACCTCGGTGTAGCCGTGCTGCTGCACATGCCAGTCGATCATGAACTGGCCCAGCGCCCGATGCAGGCGGGCAAGCTGGCCGCGCATGACCACGAAACGCGAGCCGGCCAGCAGGCTGCCGGCCTCGAAATCCAGGCCGCCACCCTCGCCCAGCTCGATATGGTCACGGGCACGGAAGTCCAATTCCGCCGGCGTGCCCCAGTGCCGCAAGGTGAGGTTGTCCTCCTCGCTCTCGCCCTCGGGCACGTTCGGGTCCGGCAGGTTCGGCATCTGCAGATGCCAGTCGGACAGCTCGGCCTGAATCGCATCGAGCTCCGCCTTGGCGCCGTCGAGCTTCTCGCCCAGATCGGCCACCGCCGCAAGCAGCGGCTGGATATCCTCGCCGGCGGCCTTGGCCTTGCCGATGGACTTCGAGCGCGTGTTGCGTTCGTTCTGCAGGTCCTGGACCACGATCTGCAGCTCGCGGCGGCGCTCGTCCTGCCGACGGTAGCGCGCCACATCCAGCTCATAACCACGTGTATCCAGGGCCTTGGCGACGGTTTCCGGGTCGCTACGGAGCAGTCTCGGATCGAGCATGAAACGACATTCCCTTGTTCAGCACGGCGTGGACAGCCTGCGCAGGCGTGCGAATGAATCGGTGTTTGCCGAAGGATGGCGATTGTAACCGCTGCGGCCGGACAGGATAAGGCGGGATCGGGAGGGTGACCCCGGTCGCGGTATCACGGCTGCCGCTCGTCCTCCTGCCGGTCCAGCGTGGCACGGTAGTCCAGCATCTCGCGGAAACGCTTTTCCTGGCCGAAATCGCTGGGCTGGTAGAACACCTGTTGCGGCACACCGTCGGGCCAGCAATCGTGGGCGCTGCCGGCCGGATAGGCGTTCGGCTCGCTGTGCGCATAACGATAACCCTGGCCGTGACCAAGCTCCTTCATCAGCGACGTCGGCGCGTTGCGCAGATACGGCGGCACCGTTCCGTGCGGATGCTTTCGGACCGCGGCGCTGGCCGCCTTCCAGGCCTGATCGATGGCATTGCTCTTGGGTGCGATGGCGAGGTGAATGGCGGCATGGGCGATGGCCCGTTCTCCCTCGTACTGGCCAAGCCGCAGATAGGCATCCCAGGCGGCGATGACCAGCGGCAGCGCCCGGGGATCGGCGTTGCCCACGTCTTCAGAGGCAATCGCGGTCAAGCGCCGGATGACATCCAGCGGATCACCGCCACCACTGATGAAGCGCGCGATGTAATACAGCGAGGCATCCACCCGCGAGGAGCGAATCGACTTGTGGATTGCCGACAGCAGGTCGTAGTACGCGTCGCCGGACTTGTCCATCGCGCCGCCGACATGACCGATGACCTCGTCCACCGCCGCCTGCGACAGCACGTCCCGGTCGCCGTCCGACTCGGCGAAATCACTGGCCGTCTCCAGCAGTCCCAGGGCCCGGCGGGCGTCGCCACCGGACACCCGGGCCAGTCGCGCCAGGGTCTCGTCGTCCACCTGGATCCGGCGCGCGCCCAAGCCGCGCTCGCTGTCGGTCAGCGCACGGCGCAGGATCTCGACCATTGCCGCCTCGTCCAGCGGCTTCAGCACATACACCCGCAGCCGTGACAGCAACGCGGAATTGAGTTCGAAGGAGATGTTCTCGGTGCTGGCGCCGAGCAGGGTCAGCAGGCCGGACTCCACATGCGGCAGCAGTGCATCCTGCTGGGATTTGTTGAAGCGGTGGATTTCGTCCAGGAACAGGACGGTGCGTTGACCAAGTCGCTTTGCCTCCTCGGCGTCGGCCGCCACCTTGCGGATATCCTTGACCCCGGCGGAAACCGCCGACAACTGGACCAGCCGCGCATCCACCGCGCGGGCCAGGATCTCCGCCAGTGTGGTCTTGCCGACACCGGGCGGCCCCCACAGCACCAGCGAGCGCACCGCGCCGGCCTCGACCATGCGCCGCAGCGGCTTGCCCGGGCCGAGTACCGCTTCCTGTCCGACATAGTCGTCCAGTGTGCGCGGGCGCATGCGCGCCGCCAGCGGCTGCTGGGCCGCTTCAGCCTGGCCTTGGAACAGATCCACGCGGCTACTCCGAGGGCTCGCCAATCAGGTCCGCATCGTCCGGCACCTGGTAGTCGAACAGCTCGCTTGAAAGCTCAGGATTTTTCTCCACCTCACTGAGTTCCAGCCGGTTTTCCTGACCCATGCCGTCCTTGACCACGACGGTTTCCGGCACGCCGTCGACGAAACGCAGGCGCACGCCGGTGACTTCCCAGCCCTCGTCCCGCGGCGTCAGGGTTACCCAGTCGCCATCGCTGCCGATCTCGAACTGGGACTCCAGGTCCTCCAGCTCGCCGCTGAGCATCAGGGCCGGGCCGCTGCCCAGAACCTCCTCCAGCGGACGCACGGTGACCTGGAACAGGTCCGCGTCGTGCACCCAGAGATCACGGCCATCGGCCACGATGTCCTGCTCGTAGGGTGCCTCGTACTCCCAGCGGAAGCGGTTCGGCCGCTGGATGTACATCGCACCCTCGGTGCGTTCCACCAGCTCCCCTCGGTCATCCACGGTTTCCTGAATGAAACGGCCCGAGAGGCTCTGTACCTCGGTGTAATAGGCTTCAAGTTGCGCCCGGTTGTCGGCCTGTGCCGAGACCGTGGCCAGCGTCAGAACAACGAACAGCATGATGATTTTCTTCAAGAGATCCTCCATACGCATGGCAGGCGATTCGCCTAGCGTCAGGGGTCGAGGGTTAACCGGACCTGAATCAGTCCTTCGGCGGCGGTGGCGCGATGACCTCGCGGCCACCATTGCCCTGTAAGGGTCCGACGATGCCGGCCGCTTCCATCTCCTCGACCAGCCGGGCCGCCCGGTTATAGCCGATCTTCAGCCGGCGCTGGACGCCGGAAATAGAGGCGCGGCGGGTCTCGGTGACGATCCGGACCGCCTGATCATACAGCGGATCGGATTCATCTCCGCCGCCGGCGGACTCGCCCGGTAGGCCCGGAATCGGCGTGGTCTCGGCCGATTCCTCCAGCAGACCATCGACATAATCCGGCTGCCCCGTCTGCTGCAGATGCTCGACCACCTTGTGCACATCACCGTCGGACACGAAGGCGCCGTGCACGCGCACCGGCAGCCCGGACCCGGGCGGCAGATAGAGCATGTCGCCGTGGCCCAGCAGGGCCTCGGCACCCTGCTGGTCGAGAATGGTTCGCGAATCGACCTTGGACGAGACCTGGAAGGCGATGCGGGTCGGGATGTTGGCCTTGATCAGGCCGGTAATGACATCCACCGACGGCCGCTGCGTGGCCAGGATCAGGTGCAGGCCGGCGGCCCGGGCCTTCTGCGCCAGCCGCGCGATCAGCTCTTCCACCTTCTTGCCGACGATCATCATCATGTCGGCGAACTCGTCGACCACCACGACGATGTACGGCAAGGGCTCAAGCAGCGGCGCCTCGTCGGCCGTGGCCTCGCCATCCGGCGCCGTCCAGAGGGGGTCCTGCAGCGGCTGGCCGGCGGCGGCCGCTTCGCGCACCTTGCGGTTGAAACCGGAGATGTTGCGCACGCCCATGGCCGCCATCAGCCGATAGCGGCGTTCCATCTCGCCGACACACCAGCGCAGCGCGTTGGCCGCCTCCTTCATGTCGGTAACCACCGGCGCCAGCAGATGCGGAATACCATCGTAGATGGACAGCTCCAGCATCTTCGGGTCGATCATGATCAGCCGCACATCGTCCGGCTGATTCTTGTACAACAGGCTCAGGATCATGGCGTTGACGCCCACCGACTTGCCGGAGCCGGTGGTGCCGGCAACCAACAGGTGCGGCATCTTCGCCAGATCCACCACCACCGGCGCGCCGCCAATGTCCTTGCCCAGGGCCATGGACAGGGCGGAACTCGCCTTGTCCCAGTTCTCCGAGCGCACGATCTCGCTGAAGGCGATGATCTGCCGGTTCTCGTTGGGAATCTCCAGGCCGATGACGGACTTGCCGGGAATGACTTCGACAACGCGCACGCTGATCACCGACAATGCACGGGCAAGATCCTTGGCCAGATTGGAAATCTGGCTGACCTTGACCCCAGCCGCGGGCTGCGCTTCGAAACGCGTGATCACCGGACCGGGCTGGACCGCAACCACTTCGATCTCGACACCGAAATCCGCCAGCTTGAGCTCCAGCTGCCGGGACATCGCCTCCAGCGCTTCACGGGAATACGAGGCCTGCTGCGGCGGTGGCGGGTCCAGCAGGCTCACCGGCGGCAGGCCGTCGGCGCTGGGGCCCCGGTCGAACAACGGGATCTGCTTTTCCTTGGCAACCCGGGAACTCGCCTTGAGCGCCGGCTGATTGGCCTCGATCTGGGGTGCCTTGCGGGTCTTGCGTGCCGCCGCGTCCCTGGCGCGGGTCTCGGCCCGGCCGCGGGCCGCACGCCGGCCCTCGCGGCGATCGCGCAGCCGCAGCGCGAGCTCGTACAATTTGGCGGCACCCAGCAAACAGAACTTGCCCACCATGTCCATCAGCGCCAGCCAGGACAGTCCGGTGAACAGCGTGACACTGGCCAGAAACACCGCCAGCAGCAGCAGTGTCGCGCCAAGGAAGTTGAACAGCGCGGTGACGCCGTTGCTGATCAGTTCGCCAAGCAGGCCGCCGGAATGCAGCGGCACGGTGCCCGCCACCGGTTCCACATGCATGGCGGCGAGGGCCGCACCAGACAGCACGGTGAACAGGAAACCCGTGGCCCGGAAACCGAAGGTACCCCAGTGAAACGCGTTATCCCGGCGCTGCCAGCGCCAGGCCAGGGCACCGGAAAAGGCGACCATGACCGGAAACAGGAAGGCGATATAGCCGAACAGGAACAGGAACACATCGGCGAACCAGGCGCCGGCGACACCGCCGACGTTCTGCACCGGGCCGCTGTCACCGCTATAGGTCCACCCGGGATCCGCCGGCGAATAGGTGGCGAGCGCGGCGAACAGATACAAGGCAAGAGCAAGCAGCAGGAACAGCGAACCCTCGCGCAGGCCGCGCGCCACATGATTGCCCAGAAGCGATGGGAATTTCTGCTTGGTGTCAGGACCTGCCACGCCGGACTGTTAACCTCAATTATGAAATGTCTAACCTAAGTCATTATATTGCCGTAGAACATAACGCAAGTGAAGCGCCAACTCAGGGGCGCAGTATAGCCCTCCGGACCGGCTTGCCGATAGCATGGGGTTTGGCCGTCGGATTGTTCTCCGGTGCAGCGGTCGACCTGTCGACGACGGAGCATTCCGGCCGCGAGGATGTCGTTTAAGGAAACGCTGGTTAATTCGCACGCGTGCGTAAGCGTCCGCATTTTTCTCCGAGGCACGGCGCGCTGAACACGACGCGCAGGGTGCATTAAGCGCAGCGAATGCACGCGGTGTCAGGCATCCCGGTGCAGCAGGGCCTCCCAGCAGAAGTTAGGCAACGGGAAACCCGGGCAGACCGGCCGGCCAAGCCAATTCGATAACGGATCACACCGCGCGGGTCCGCTACGCTTGACCCGCCCTACGCATCCGGCCAGAAGCAAGTTGCCTTGGGGTAGTGGGGCTACCGAACCGGCACCGCGCCTTGCCAGATGACCAAAAGCGGTCTCGGGCGCAGACGCGGGAATAAACCAGCGTTTCCTCAACCGAGCGCACACGCTTCCTGGATTCCACGACATGCAGATTGAGATTACCGGCCGGATCGACAGCATTGCCGCAGCCGACTGGGATGCGCTGGCCCTCGATGACAATCCGTTCCTGCGACACGCCTTCCTGCAGGCCCTGGAACAGACCGGTTGCGTCGGTGGCGGAACCGGCTGGCATCCGAACCATTTCCTGCTGCGCGACGACAACGGCGCCCTGCTCGGCGCCATGCCGGCCTACCTGAAGACCCACTCGCGGGGCGAGTTCGTATTCGACTGGGGCTGGGCGGAGGCCTTTGCCCGCGCCGGCGGCCGCTACTATCCGAAACTGGTGATCGCCGTTCCGTTCACGCCGGCGACCGGCCCGCGTGTACTGGCCGGCGGTGAAATCGATCGACCCCTGGCAATCCGGGCGCTGACCGAGGCCGCCAGGGATTTCTGCCAGCATCAGGGCCTGTCATCCATGCACTGCCTGTTCTGCGAGGAAGGCGAGGCCGAAGAGCAGCAGGCGCAGGGACTGCTCCGTCGCCTGGGCTGCCAGTTTCACTGGACCAATCCGGGCTACCGGGATTTCGAGGAGTTTCTTGTGACCTTTTCCAGCAAGAAGCGCAAGAATGTAAAACGGGAACGGCGGCTGGCACGCGAGCAGGCCACCGATTTCCGGATCCTGCGCGGTGACCAGGTCAGCGCCGGACACTGGCAGCAGTTCCACCGCTATTACAGCGACACCTTTCATCTGTATGGCAACCTGCCGCCGCTGAACCTCGATTTCCTGCATGCCGTCAGCGAGTCGATGGGTGAGCAGGTGCTGATGGCCCAGGCGCTGGATGCGGATGGACTGCTCGCCGGCGCCCTGCTGTTCCGCAGCGACTCGACGCTCTACGGGCGCTACTGGGGCTGCCGGGAGGAAAGGCAGGGCGTGCATTTCGAGACCTGCTTCTACCAGGGCATCGATTACTGCATACGCCACGGTCTGCGGCGGTTCGAGCCCGGCGCCCAGGGCGAGCACAAGATCGCACGCGGTTTCCTGCCCACGGCGACCCATTCCTGCCACTGGCTCGAGCACCCCGGCCTGCGGGCGGCCGTCGCCGATTTCCTGGATCGCGAGACGCCACTGGTACGCCGCTACATGGCCACCATGGACGGCCATGCACCGTTCCGGGATACTTCCAGCAAGGTTGTCGAACCGGCAATGCGGGCCATTTCGCGATGATTATGCAATATCCCGGCATGCGACCCGCGTTTCTGGACGGCCGCCCGGAAGACTGGTTTCCGCCGGCCGAGCAGGCGCTGGACGATCCCGACGGTCTGCTGGCAATCGGCGGCTCGCTATCCCGGCACCGCCTGCTGGCAGCCTATCGCCGCGGCATCTTCCCCTGGTACAGCGATGGCCAGCCGTTGTTGTGGTGGACGCCGAATCCGCGCGCAGTGCTTTTCCCGGAACGATTGCACGTCTCCAGGAGCTTGCGGAAACGGCTGCGAAACGGCGGCTTCCGGGTCACCTGGGATACCGACTTCGCTGCGGTGATCGATGCCTGTGCCGCACCACGTGCGGGTGAACCGGGCACCTGGATCACCTCGGCAATGCGGGCGGCCTACCTGGATCTGCACCACACCGGCGTTGCCCACAGCGTCGAGGTCTGGAGGGACCAGACCCTGGTCGGCGGACTCTATGGTGTGCTGCTTGGCACCGTGTTCTTCGGCGAATCGATGTTCAGCCACGAGCGGGACGCCTCGAAGGTCGCACTGGCCTGGCTGGTGCGCACCCTGCTGCCGCGCGGGTTGCGCCTGATCGACTGCCAGGTTCCATCCGACCACCTGCGTCGGCTTGGTGCCGAGGAAATCCCGCGCCCGGATTTCCAGCGCCTGCTGGAACAGGCACAGGCCGAGGAGCTTGCATCAATAGCAGTCGGAGGGCCGCCGGGATGAGCGGGGATGCCTCGCGGGACCAGCAGCTGCTCTGGCTGTATTCCACCGGCGAGCACGAGTGCTCCTATCTGCCGGACCGCAGGGCTCGGACGGTGTTTGTCGATCCACGGCACCAGCTGACAGCCACCCAGTACGGCACCCTTGCCCGCCAGGGCATGCGCCGCAGCGGCAGCTACGTGTACCAGCCGAACTGTGCGGCCTGTCAGGCCTGCAAGAGCCTGCGGGTCGATGCCATGGCGTTCCGCCCCAACCGCAGCCAGCGTCGTTGCCTGCGGCGCAATGATGACCTGCGAATCGTCAGTCGGCCGCCGGCGTTCAATGAGCGGCATTTCCAGCTTTATCTCGACTATGTCGATCAACGGCATCCGGGCAGCAGCATGGCAGATGCGGACCGGCGGCGTTACATGGAGTTCCTGGTCGCGGACTGGTCGCAGACCCGTTTCAATGAGATCCGCCGGGGTGATGAACTTCTCGGCGTGGCGGTCACCGACTATCTCCCGGACGGACTGTCGGCCGTCTACACCTTTTTCGATCCACAGGAGGGAGCCCGCAGCCTGGGCACCTGGGCGATTCTCTGGCAGATCAGTGAAGCCCGCGCCGCCGGGCTGGCGCACGTCTATCTCGGCTACTGGATCGCGGAAAGCCCACGGATGCGCTACAAGACGGCCTTCCGGCCCTGCGAAATCCACAGCGGCGGACGCTGGCAGGTCTACAATCCAGCGCCGAACGGGGCTGCGGAAGACTGAGCGCCACGGGCCTTTTCTGCTAAACTACCGCGTTTTCCGCTGGGGGCATGCTGCCGCCACCGGTCCGATTGCTATTGCAAAGCCAAGGAGACGATTGCCGAATGGCTCGAGAAGACCACATCAAGATGAACGGCAAGGTTGTGGATACGCTGCCGAATACGATGTTTCGGGTGGAACTGGAAAACGGTCATGTGGTGACCGCCCATATTTCCGGCAAGATGCGCAAGCATTACATCCGCATTCTCACCGGTGACACGGTCACCGTGGAATTGACCCCGTACGATCTGAGCAAGGGTCGCATCACCTACCGGGCGCGCTGAACCACACGGACTCACCGCGCCCAGACCTTGCCTGCCAGTCAGAGTCAGGTGACCGCTTCCGGTTCCTCGCGGAAGCTGAAGGTCAGTTCCCCGTCCTTGACGCGCACGACGACCTCGCCGCCCTGCGCGAGCCTGCCGAACAGTAGTTCTTCGGCCAGTGGCTTGCGCACCGACTCCTGCAGCACCCGGGCCATCGGCCGCGCGCCCATCTTCGGATCATGGCCGCGGTCGGCCAGCCAATCACGCGCTTCTTCGTCGAAGCGCAGGGTGACGTTCTTTTCCATCAGCTGCATGGTCAGTTCGTCGATGAACTTGTCGACCACGCGGCGCACGGTGGCGGTATCCAGGCCATCGAACTGAATGATCGCATCCAGCCGGTTACGGAATTCCGGCGAGAATCCCTTGCGGATCGCTTCCATACCGTCGGTGGCATGGTCCTGGTTGCGGAAACCGATCGACGGCCGGCTCATTTCCTCGGCACCGGCGTTGGTGGTCATGACCAGGATGACGTTGCGGAAATCCGCCTTGCGACCATTGTTATCGGTCAGCGTGCCGTGATCCATCACCTGCAACAGCAGGTTGAACACATCCGGATGTGCCTTCTCGATCTCGTCCAGCAGCACCACCGAATACGGGTGCTTGATCACTTCCTCGGTCAGCAGCCCACCCTGATCGAAGCCGACATAACCGGGCGGCGCCCCGATCAGGCGCGACACGGTGTGCCGTTCCATGTATTCCGACATGTCGAAGCGGATCAATTCGACGCCAAGGTGCATGGCCAGCTGCCGGGTGACTTCGGTCTTGCCGACACCGGTCGGCCCGGCGAACAGGAACGACCCCGTGGGCTTGTTGGGTACCGCCAGACCGGCCCGTGACATCTTGATGGTCGATGCCAGCGTGGCGATCGCCTTGTCCTGACCGTAGATCAGCGCGCCAAGGTCCCGTTCCAGCGTCTCCAGCACCTTCATGTCGGAGCTGGACACCCGCTTCGGCGGGATCCGCGCCATGCTGGAGACCACCGTTTCGATGTCGGCCACGCCGATGGTCTTCTTCTGCTTCGACGGCGGCAGCAGCTTGAGCCGGGCACCGGCCTCGTCGATCACGTCAATCGCCTTGTCCGGCAACCGACGGTCGGTGATGTGCTTGCCCGCCAGTTCGGCCGCCGCACGCAGGGCCGGAGCCGTGTACTTGACGCCGTGATGCGACTCGAACCGGCTCTTCAGGCCACGGAGGATCTGCACCGTGTCCTCGATGCTGGGTTCCGGCACGTCGATCTTCTGGAAACGACGTGCCAGCGCGCGGTCCTTTTCGAAAATGCCGCGGTATTCCTGGTAGGTGGTCGAGCCGATGCACTTGAGTTCGCCATTGGCGAGCATCGGCTTGATCAGATTGCTGGCATCCATGACCCCGCCGGAGGCCGAGCCCGCACCGATGATGGTGTGAATTTCATCGATGAACAGGATTGCCCCCTGGGTCTTCTGCAACTGCTTGAGCAGACCCTTGAGCCGCTTCTCGAAATCACCGCGGTACTTGGTGCCGGCCACCAGGGCGCCCAGATCCAGCGCGTAAATCGTGCTGCTGCGAAGCACCTCGGGCACATCACCGTCCACGATCTGCTTGGCCAGACCCTCGGCAATGGCGGTCTTGCCGACACCGGCCTCTCCCACGTAGAGCGCGTTGTTCTTGCGCCGGCGGCAAAGCACCTGGATGGTCCGGTCGACCTCGGCACGGCGGCCGATCAGCGGATCGATCCGGCCACGCCGGGCACGCTCGTTCAGGTTCGTGGCAAACTGCTCCAGCGGCGACTTGCCGGCCCCGGATTCCTCGCTATCGTCCTCGCCCTCCTGGGCACCGCCCACCGAGTTGCCCGGCTCCTCGTCGCCGGACACCTTCGAGATGCCGTGGCTGACGTAGTTGACGACGTCCAGACGGGTGATGCTCTGCTTGTGCAGGAAGTAGACCGACTGGGATTCCTGCTCGCTGAAGATCGCCACCAGCACATTGGCACCGGTCACTTCCTTGATGCCGGCCGACTGCACATGCAGGATCGCGCGCTGCAAAACCCGCTGGAAACCGAGTGTCGGCTGCGTCTCGCGGCTGTCATCCGGTGGCAGCAGGGGCGTGGTTTCATCCAGGAAGGTTTCCAGATCCTTTTTCAGCCGCTCGAGATCCGCGCCGCAGGCCTTGAGTACGCCCACGGCGGTCGGATTATCGGTCAGTGCGAGCAGCAGGTGCTCCACCGTGAGGAATTCATGCCGCTTCTCCCGCGCCTCCTTGAAGGCCAGGTTCAGCGTAAATTCCAATTCCTTGCTCAGCATGCACTGGTACCTCGGTTGCCTGCGGACCGGACTGACGCGTCGTTGTGAACGCCCCCCACGGGTTCATTCTGGCAAGTGACATCATGCCCCACCGTGAACCTCACTTGTCCTTCCATCGGACTGGTCACCGGAGCCGGTGGTTCCAACCGGAAAGCCCCGATTTCGGCATTCCTGCCCGAAGCCTTACGCTTCCTCCATGGTACAGAGCAAAGGATGCTGCTGCTGCCGCGCATGACTGTTCACCTGTTCCACCTTCGTTTCGGCCACATCGCGGCTGAAAACCCCGCAAACACCGCTACCACGTGTGTGCACCTGCAACATGACCTGTGTGGCCTGCGACCGGTCCATTGAGAAGTAAGTCTCCAGAATCTCGACCACAAACTCCATCGGTGTGTAGTCATCGTTCAACAACAACACCTTGAACAATGGTGGCCGCTTCGTTTTCGGCCTCGCCTCCTGTACGGCGAGGCCGTCATCATGCCGTTTGTCGTGATCCTGGCTCATTCGCTGCGTATCCGGGAAAGGCCACGAAATAACCGGCTTTCGTGCCCTGAAGTTTAGGCGGGGGCCAGGCGTTCCGCATGGCCCGAGAGGCTATTTTAAGAGCGCACGCGGGCCGGATTCCAGCCCGACCCACCGAATCGGGAGGTCGGGGCGGTGGTCGCGACTTTCAAGCGATTGACGCCAATAAAAAACGCCCGCCCGGAATCCCGGGCGGGCGTTCGGCGCATGCGGACGGATCCGCGATGGCGCGGCGGGTCTACCTCAGAACTGCTCTTCTTCGGTGGAACCGGTCATCGCCGTGACCGAGGACTCGCCGCCCTGGATCACGTTGGTCAGGGCGTCGAAGTAGCCGGCACCGACTTCGCGCTGGTGACGCGTTGCGGTGTAGCCGTCCTTCTCGGACGCGAACTCGGCTTCCTGCAGTTCCGAGTACGCCGCCATCTGCCGTGCCTTGTAGCCCTTCGCCAGTGTGAACATGGAGTAGTTCAGCGCATGGAAGCCAGCCAGGGTGATGAACTGGAACTTGTAGCCCATCGCACCCAGCTCGTTCTGGTACTTCGCGATGGTGGCGTCGTCCAGGTTCTTCTTCCAGTTGAAGGACGGCGAGCAATTGTAAGCCAGCATCTGATCCGGGTATTCCTTGTGGATCGCGTCGGCAAACTTCTTCGCGAACTCGAGGTCCGGCTTGCCGGTCTCGCACCAGATCAGGTCGGCGTACGGCGCATAGGCAAGACCACGGGCAATGGCCTGATCGTCGCCGGCCTTGGTCCGATAGAAGCCTTCCGCAGTACGCTCGCCGGTCAGGAACGGATGGTCACGCTCGTCGATGTCGGAGGTCAACAGGTCGGCGGCCAGCGCGTCGGTACGGGCAACCAGGATGGTCGGCACGCCCATGGTGTCGGCGGCCAGACGCGCAGCGATCAGCTTCTGCACGGCTTCCTGGGTCGGCACCAGCACCTTGCCACCCATGTGGCCGCACTTCTTCACCGCGGCCAGCTGGTCCTCGAAATGCACGCCGGCGGCGCCCGCCTTGATCATGCCCTTCATCAATTCATAGGCATTCAGTACGCCGCCGAAGCCGGCCTCGGCGTCAGCCACGATCGGCTGCATCCAGTCGATATCGTGATTGCCTTCGGCATGGTTGATCTGGTCGGCCCGCAGCAGCGCGTTGTTGATCCGTTCGACCACGGCCGGAACCGAGTTGACCGGGTACAGCGACTGGTCCGGGTACATGGTGGACCCGGTATTGGCATCCGCCGCCACCTGCCAGCCGGACAGGTAGATGGCCTTGAGGCCGGCGCGGATCTGCTGCACTGCCTGGTTACCGGTCAGCGCGCCCAGCGCGTTGACGTAATCCATTTCGTGCATGTGCTTCCAGAGCTTTTCGGCACCCATGCGGGCCAGCGAGTATTCGATTTCGACCGAACCACGCAGACGCACCACCTCTTCGGCGGTGTAACCGCGCTCGACGCCTTTCCACCGGGGGTTTTCCGCCCAATCCTTCTTCAGCTGATCAATTGCCTGCTGATTGTTCATTGCCTGTTCTCCCGTTTCAGGCGACAACACGCCACCTGCCTGTTTGTCACGGCACCACGTACTGGGAACGGGATGCCGCAGGATTCCATGTTCCGCCCACCGTGGACGGAGCAAGACGAAGTGGGTGGTGAGCGCCGGCAGTACTGCCGGGCTGGGCCGCGACGGACCGATCCACGCGTTGTTACGCAGACCCGCTTGGTGAACCACCCTCTTGAGGCGGCTGACACCGATCGATTCGCCTTGGACCACGCATCGCCACTGCGATGCCACCCCTCCGCCAGGAATGCCTTCCGACGAGGACCGCTGCTGCGGAACGTCGGGACACCCACCGGCTTGGCAATGCTGTCAGTCCTGCGACCAAAGCCGAAAAGAGGACGAGCACCGACAGTTAATCGATGTGACAGCGTTGCCTGGGTCAAAAAGTCGTGACAGCCGAACGCCTGCGGCGCCCTGCTGTGACAAGGATCGGATTGTATTGCCGCGGCGCAGCATTTGACAATGGGGAGCGGTCAATCCTGATTATTGACTTTTTAATGTAATAGGCGATTCTCATCCGAGCCGCATAGCAAAAACCCGCACAAACAGGTGACCAGCATGGGCAACAGTGGCCGTTTGTATTATCGAAACAACCGGATCAAGCAGCTCCGTGCGTTCTGCTACACGTCTCAGTCGGGCAGCATCTCGCGCGCAGCCGAACGCCTCAAGCTAAGTCAACCTTCGGTCTCGCTGCAGATCCAGGCGCTGGAGCGCGAGATGGAGATCACGCTGTTCGAGCGCCGCGGGCCCAAGATCACGCTCACCCCGGATGGCAAGACACTGTACGAACTGGCGCTTCCCCTGGTGGAGGGCATCGATGCCCTGCCCGCCCGCTTCGCGGCCCGTAACGAACAGATGCAGAGCGGTCGGCTGGATATTGCCGCCGGCGAATCCAGCACCCTCTACCTGATCCCGGACCTGTTGCAGCAGTTCATGGGCCTTTATCCGGACAGCCCGGTGAAACTGCATAACCTGATTGGCGCGGAGATGCTCAACGCCCTGCGCCACGACGAAGTGGACTTCGCGATCGGCTCGATGCTGGACCTGCCCGACGACATCAATTATCGCCCGGTCTATTCCTTTGCCACCTCGCTGATCACCCCGACCGACCACCCGCTGGCCCAACGCGTTGCGATCACGCTGGACGACCTGGCCTCCGACGCGCTGATTCTGCCGCCGCGCCACCTCACTACCTGGCGCCTGGTGCACATGGTGCTGCAACAACACGATATCCCCTATCAGATCCGGCTGGAGGTGGGGGGCTGGGAGATCATGAAGGCGTACGTGGAGCGCGGCTTCGGCATCGGTATTGCCAGCAACATCTGCCTGACCGGACGCGAGAACCTGGCGGTGAAGCCACTTCCGGACGTCTTTCCCCGCCGAACCTACGGCGTGATGTGGCGTCGCGGCAAATACCTTTCGCAACCGGCCCGTCGCTTCATCGAGCTGATGAATCCGGATTTCTTCAGCGCGGCGGGCGACAGCCAGTTCGATCATAACCATGAACCCAGCGGCAACCAGGTTTTCGTGGCAGCCGGTGGTCGCCCCCGTGGGGTTCGCGGCGGCGATCCGACTTGAACGGGCCGGTGCACGCCCCGATTACCGAGAGCCAATAGGACCGCAAACGGGTTTACCCCTAATGTCGAATCCAGACCCTGCAAACACCTCCGTGATCGTCGGCCTGTCGGGTGGCGTCGACTCGGCAGTGACGGCCTTGCTGCTGCAGCAGCAGGGCTACCGGGTCGAAGGCCTGTTCATGCGTAACTGGGAAGATGACGACAGCGAAACGCATTGCACGGCGGAGGCGGACCTGGCTGATGCGGCGCAGGTCTGTGACACGCTGGATATCCCGCTGCATCAGGTGAATTTCGCGGCCCGCTACAAGCAGCAGGTTTTCGATGACTGCCTGCGCGAGTTCGCGGCCGGCCGCACGCCGAACCCCGACGTGCTATGCAATCGGGAAATCAAGTTCAACGCCTTTCTCGACCACGCGCTACGGCTTGGCGCCGACCTGGTAGCCACCGGCCACTACGCCCGGATCCGGCGCGGCCGCTTGGGCGCGGAGCTGCACCGGGGCGTGGATGCGGGCAAGGACCAGAGCTACTTTCTGCACCTGGTGCCGCAGGCAGCTCTCGAGCGCACGCTGTTTCCCCTCGGCGAGCTGGAAAAGTCCGAGGTCAGGTCCATGGCCGAGGACGCCGGTTTCGATAATTTCGAGAAGAAGGACAGCACCGGCATCTGCTTCATCGGCGAACGTGATTTCGCCGAGTTTCTCAGCCATTACCTGCAGGCGGATCCCGGCCCCATGGTCACCGTGGCCGGCGAGACAGTAGGCGAGCATCGTGGCCTGAGTTTCTACACCCTGGGGCAACGCCAGGGCCTGGGCATCGGTGGCCGCCCGGGCAGCAGCGGGCCCTGGTACGTGGTCGACAAGGACATCGCCGGCAACCGCCTGATCGTGGCCGAGGGTCATCAGCACCCGGCGCTGTTTGCCCCGGCACTGCGAACCGAGCCTGTGAGCTGGATCAACGGACCGCCGCCGGAAACACGGTTCGATTGCACGGCGCAGATCCGTTATCGGCAACCGGCCCAGGCCTGTACCGTCACGCAAGGCACGGATGGCTGCTGCCATGTTGCATTCACCAGTCCGCAGCGCGCGGTCACGCCGGGACAGTCAGTCGTGTTCTATCGCGACAGCCAGTGCCTCGGCGGCGGCATCATCAACGCGGCGGTTCGCAGGAACGAAACGGCAGAACAACAGGTGACAGGCGCATGAATCGCCAACTGGAACAACAGGTGCTGGCGTTGGCGGTCATGACCATGGCCCTGGCCGAGGTACGGCGCATTGCCAACACCGGACGTTACGACACGGACCAGGTCAGCAACTGCTATGCCGGGCTGCTGAACGCCTACGAGGGAGACCTGGAGCAGATCTACGGTGGCCTGGTGCCGCTCAAGCCCGGCCTGCAGGAATTGCGGACCCAGTTGTCCAACCCGCAGAACATGGACCAGACCCGCCTGCTGATCGGTGCGGTGACGATAGAGCGCAAACTGCTCAAGCGCCGGGACATGCTGCAGACCCTGGCACAGGGCCTCGACCTCGCCCGCAGCCAGGCGGAGCACTTCGGCACAACCCATGAAAACGTCACCGCCCGGCTGGGCGACCTCTACGCGGAGACAGTCAGCACGCTGAAGCCGCGCATCCTGGTACCCGGCAAGCGGGAATGGCTCGAGGACCCGCGAAACGCCCGCCTGATCCGCGCCCTGCTGCTGTCGGCCATCCGCGCCGCCACGTTCTGGCGCAACAACGGCGGCAGCCGGCTGAAGCTGATCTTCAGCCGCAACCGCCTGCTCGGCACCATCGACTCTCTGTTGGAACGCAGCGAACGGATGCCCGCGCAGGATTCTGATATCTGAACCCTTGCCTTTCGGGTCGGTACGTGAAGGTCCGATGGCGTCGGGGCCAGTGCAAGTTTTTTGCTGGCCTGACGTGCTGGGAGGAAACACTGAGCAATTCCCGCGCTCGCGTTGGGCTGACATTTTTTCCGAGGCAAGGCGCGCAGCGCCGTGCCGCAGTCGCTCTGCGGCCAAGCAGCGCAACGCCGCAATCGGGGAAAATGCCAGCCCAACCCGAAGGGCTCGGCCGATTTCGGCCCCTGGCTGTGTTGCGCCACCGGCCCGGTAGCCTAGAGCTACCGAACCGGCACCGCGCCTTGCCAGGTTGCCGAAATCGGACTCGAGCGCGAACGTGGGAATTGCTCAGTGTTTCCTCGGGCCCAACAGGGCCAGCAAAAAGCTTCCACTGTCCCTTCCAACCGGAAATGTTGTTGCTTCGTTGAAACCAGGATTAACTGGCTCGACGGTCGTGCCTGGGGAGCCATCGCGGAGAGCCGTTGAGTGCCGGGGGAGGAGAAGATTTTTGCCGGACCTGTTGAACCGAAAGTTCGTCAGGCCAGCAAAAAACTTGTCCTCACGCGGCACGGGGCCTGGAGCTGTTCCGACGCGGCCGGCTAGTACCACTCTCGGACCAGTTACGTTGCACTGCCGCAAAACGCCTCCTATCGTGTAGACTGGCGCGCGCTAAAAGGGAACGTTGTCTAGAAAGTCTGACGGAATATTTGCGCCGGACAGCCATTTTCGACGTTGCCGATCTAATCTATTCGGTACAGCCCGGACGGACTCGGAGTCCGCTTTGGCCGTTACCCGTTAAGCGTAAATACGGGAGGTAGGATGACTAACAGCTTCAACACACGCGCAACCCTGGACGTGGGCGGCAAGCAGTACGAAATCTTTCGCTTTGATGCCCTGCGCGAGAAAGGCTATGACGTGGACCGTCTGCCCTACTCCCTGAAGGTCCTGCTGGAAAACCTGTTGCGCACCGAAGATGGCGTCAACGTCACCGACACCAGCATCAAGGCCCTGCTGAACTGGGACCCGAAGAAAAAGCCCGAGGACGAGATCGCCTTCACCCCGGCGCGGGTCGTGATGCAGGACTTCACCGGCGTGCCGGCGGTAGTCGACCTGGCCGCCATGCGCGATGCGATGCAGAACCTGGGCGGTGATCCGAACAAGATCAACCCGCTGTCACCGGCCGACCTGGTGATCGACCACTCGGTCATGATCGACCATTTCGGCAAGGCCGACTCGCTGGACCTGAACACCAAGCTTGAGTATCACCGCAACCGCGAGCGCTACAAGTTCCTGCGCTGGGGCCAGTCCGCGTTCTCCAACTTCCGCGTGGTGCCGCCGGGTACCGGCATCGTTCACCAGGTGAATCTGGAATACCTGGCCGACGTGGTGTTCACCCGCGACAGCGACGGCAAGACCCAGGCCTATCCGGACACCCTGGTGGGTACCGATTCCCACACCACGATGATCAACGGTGTCGGCGTACTGGGCTGGGGCGTCGGCGGCATCGAGGCAGAAGCGGCCATGCTGGGCCAGCCGGTCTCCATGCTGATTCCGGAAGTCATCGGCATGCGCCTGACCGGCAAGCTGCCCGAAGGCGCTACCGCCACCGACCTGGTGCTGACCGTCACTGAACTGCTGCGCGCCCATGGCGTGGTCGGCAAGTTTGTCGAATTCTTCGGCGACGGCCTGGCCAATCTGCCGCTGGCGGACCGCGCCACGATCGCCAATATGGCGCCGGAATACGGCGCGACCTGCGGCATCTTCCCGGTGGACGGCGAGACCATTCGCTACCTGGAACTGTCCGGCCGCAGCGAGGAGACCCTGGCGCTCGTCGAGGCCTACGCCAAGGCTCAGGGCATGTGGCGTGAGGACGGTGCCCGCGAAGCGGACTACACCGATGTGCTTGAACTCGACATGAGCCGTGTCGAGCCGAGCCTGGCCGGCCCGAAGCGGCCGCAGGACCGGGTTGCGCTGAAGAATGCCAAACAGACCTTCACCAGCAACCTGAATGCCTTCCTCGACGAGCACCACACCGACGACGAGGAACGCTTCCTCAGCGAAGGCGGCGACACCGCGATCGGCGGCCAGATCGACTACGAGAAGGGCGCTGTCGAGATCGAACTGAATGGCAAAAAGGAACTGCTGTGCCACGGCGCCGTGGTCATTGCCGCGATCACCAGCTGCACCAACACCTCGAATCCGGCGGTGCTGGTGGCGGCAGCCCTGGTGGCGAAGAAGGCCCGCGAACGCGGCATGCAGGTCAAGCCCTGGGTCAAGACCTCGTTCGCACCGGGTTCGCAGGTGGTGCCGGCCTATCTGGAAAACGCCGACCTGCTGCAGCACCTGGACGCGCTCGGCTTCAATGTGGCCGGCTTTGGCTGCACCACCTGCATCGGCAACTCCGGCCCGCTGCCGGAAGCCGTTGGCGATGCCATCCGCGACGGCAACCTGATGGTGGCCTCGGTCCTTTCCGGCAACCGCAACTTCGAGGGCCGCGTGCACCCGGACGTGCGCACCAACTGGCTGGCCTCGCCGCCGCTGGTGGTGGCCTACGCCCTGGCCGGCAGCATGACCATCGACCTGACCAGCGAAGCCGTGGGTCAGGATGCGGACGGCAATGACGTATTCCTCAAGGATATCTGGCCCAGCCAGCAGGAAATTGCCGATGTGGTCGGCGCCAACATCAGTCGCGCGATGTTCCAGCAGCAGTATGCCGACGTCTTTGCCGGCGACAGCAACTGGCAGGGCATCGAGACCACCGAGAGCGAAAACTACGACTGGGCCCCGTCCACCTACATCGCCAATCCGCCCTACTTCGAGGGCATGAGCATGGACGAACCCGGCGTGCAGGAAATCAGCGATGCGCGCTGCCTGGTGTTCGTCGGTGACTCGATCACCACCGACCACATCTCGCCCGCCGGCGCGATCAAGCCGGACAGCCCGGCCGGCAAGTACCTGCAGGAACAGGGCGTGTCACCGAAGGACTTCAACTCCTACGGCTCCCGTCGTGGCAACCACGAGGTGATGATGCGCGGCACCTTCGCCAATGTGCGGCTGCGCAACAAGATGGCGCCGGGCACCGAGGGCGGCTGGACCACCCATGTTCCCAGCGGCGACGTCATGACGATCTTCGACGCGGCGGAAAAATACCGCGCCGAGAACACGCCGCTGGTGGTGCTGGCCGGCAAGGAATACGGCACCGGCTCCAGCCGCGACTGGGCGGCCAAGGGCACCAACCTGCTCGGCATTCGTGCCGTGATTGCCGAGAGCTTCGAGCGCATCCACCGCTCCAACCTGGTTGGCTTCGGCGTCCTGCCCCTGCAGTTCAAGTCCGGCGAAAGCGCCCAGAGCCTGGGGCTGGACGGCAGCGAGACCTTCAGCTTCGGCTCGCTGGACGGAGAACCGGGTGAAATCCGGGTAACCGCCACGGGCAAGGACGGCAAGGACAAGAGCTTCGATGCCGTGGTCCGGATCGATACGCCGAAGGAATGGGAGTACTTCCGCAACGGCGGCATCCTGCACTACGTGCTGCGCAATCTGGCGGCACAGCCGGAAGCGGCCTGACGACGGCTTATCGTCACCCCGCTCTGTGGCGAGCCAAAAAAAAGGCCGACCGGCTTCCGGTCGGCCTTTTTCATGGTGGATTGGACAGCAGCCTGGCGTCGCGTCAGAAGTCGACCGTCATTGACACCGTCAACCGGCGTGGCTCGTAGATATTGTTGTAGACATTGCTGAACGCCGTCGTGTCGGGATCGTTGCGCAGCGGATATTCCCTGAACCGATTGAAATCCTTGTCGAACAGGTTCTGGACCTCCGCACCGAGCCGCACATTCGGGCTGAAGCGGTAGTTGGCACCGAGGCTGAACACCGTGAAGCTGCGGAAATCCCCGAGGGCTTCCGAGGCACCCTGCGCGCTACCGCCGAGGTGTGGTTCATGGAAGCTGTCCGGCCGGAAACGGCTGCTCCGATACTCCATTGTCATGAATGTCTCCAGCGCCGGCGTCGCCTGCCATGACAAGCGCGCATTCACGCTGTGCTCCGGCACCGGGAACAGCGGATCACCGCGCTCGAACCCCTCGACGTTGCCGGTCCGCACCTTGCTGTCGATGAAGGTGTAGTTGCCGGACAGGACCCAGTCTTCGACGAACTGGTAGCGAGCGCTCAACTCGACGCCGCGGATGGCGGTTTCGCCGACATTATCGAAATCCTGCGAGGTGCCGTCAGCCGCTGTCGGCCGCTCGATGCGGTTGTCCAGATCGATATAGAACAGTGTCAACTGGCCGAAGAAATTCTGAAGGTTGTCGTAGACCACCGATACTTCGTAGTTGGTGCTCTTCTCCGGCCGCAGATCCGGATTCCCGAACAGTGCGGTCTGGCCCTGGTCGCCGAAACCGATGACGCCATCCTCCAGTTGCTCCAGGAACGGCGAACGGAAGCCACGGGCCACCCCGCCCTTCAACGTCCATTGGTCGGTGGTGTTCCAGACCAGATAGCCACGCGGCGCAACAGCGCTGCCGGCGGCATCG
Organism: Methylonatrum kenyense; assembly: GCF_023195885.1. Taxonomy (GTDB): domain Bacteria; phylum Pseudomonadota; class Gammaproteobacteria; order Nitrococcales; family Aquisalimonadaceae; genus Methylonatrum; species Methylonatrum kenyense. Next base: position 211,819 of record NZ_JALPKO010000003.1, on the reverse strand, counting down.
TTATCCTCATAACGTACGCCCGTGGTCAGCGTCAGGTCGCGACGCAGGCTCCATTCGTCTTCGACGAACAGCGCCCATTGCTTGTTGCGAAAGGTCCGATCCGGGATGCCATCCGTGAGTTGCGCTTGCAGGTACTGCCCCCCGACGGTGACCGCGTGGGCATCATGCGGAAAGAAGGTGAAGCTGCTGTCCACCACGTCGGTGGCACTCTCAAGCTTCCGGTCCGAATCGAGGCGAGGCGAGTCCGCCGGCACTGCCGCACCGGGAATGAGGCGGCCCGTGTTCTCATTCTCGTTCCGGTAGATCCGCGTATTCAGAATCCCGGGGGCATAACGCCCTTCATGAGCAATATGATATTGACGGCGTTCGAAGCCGAGTTCGGTGTCATAGCCTCGACCCGAGCCAATCCGCCCCATCTGCCCCCGTCGGTTGTCATAACGCTGGCGGGTCACATCGAAGCCAAGCGTGATGTCGTTATCGGCATCCGGCGTGAACAGCAATTCGGCTCCCGCTGTCCGGATATTCGCCTTGACCGGATCCTGGCCCATGGTCCGAGTATCTTCCGGACCATCCAGGCGACCCGGAAAGTCGATATTGGATGCGGAGCGTTCGAAGGCACGCCCGTAGACGCTGAGCGCCAGCCGGTCCTCCACCATCGGTCCGGCCGCATAAATTTCGCCCTGCGTTCTGCCACCGAAGTCGGAATCCTCCTGGAACGTGCTGGTGAGGTTGACCGATCCGCCCCATTCCTCCCCAGGCCGCCGGGTAATGATGTTGATCACGCCACCGAGGGCATCGGAGCCGTACAGGGTGGACATCGGTCCGCGGATGACCTCGATCCGCTCAATCGCCGCCACCGGTGCCAGGAAGGCCGATGACGCATCAGTGAAGGCATTGGGTGCCACAGTACCGGGCACGTTCTGGCGACGGCCATCGATCAGAATCAGCGTGTATTCCGGCGGCAGGCCGCGCAGGCTGATTTCGCGGTTGCCAGTCTTGTTGCTGCGGGCGTCCAGTCCATCAACATCGATGCCTTCGGTGCCGCGAATGGCGTCGGCGATATTGCTGACCTGGCGCTGCTCCAGTTCTTCCCGGGTAATGACCGAAATGCTGGCTGGCGCGTCCCGAATCTCCTGCTCGAATCCGGTTGCAGTGATCACCATCTCCTGCAGTCGCAACTCGTTACCGTCATTCGCACTCGCAACACCGGCGCCGAAAACAGCGCCGACCGCTACCGCAACCGTGTGCCCAGCCGAACACCTTCTTTTTTTTCGCATTTCACCCTCAACAATTTTCGAAGCCACTCGATAGCGGTCGAATGCCATCGATGCACCCGTATTCTTGGCATGAAACAGTAATGCGAATCGTTCTTGTTTGCAATCGTGAAAACGCTTGGCCTGCTGTCAGACCCACCCTTCCGGGGCAGGCGGTGCAGACAGGGATAGCGGGATCAGACGGACCGGGGCCCGGGGTACAGTTCGAGGGGGGGGATCAGCGGGACCTGTCGGAGAGCCCCACGGCACGTGACAGCGGATTCTCACTCTCGGGCGCGGGCGAAGGCAATTGCGCCTGCCTGGTTGGCGTCCGGTCGCCCCGTCGAAGACGTGGTAACTCGCGCTCCAGCCACAGCGGGATGAAGATCAGCACATCGTAGAGCTGGATCAGCAGACGCCCCGCCACCTGGCTGACCACACCGGCAAAGCGGGATACGGTCGCCAGCAAATGCAGCGCGAGGGTCAGGAACACACCCAGTGCCGTCCCGCAATGCCGAACCAGCCAGGTCAACGGAAATCCCGCCAGCGCCAGCACGAACGGCAGCAGGAACACCATGATGGCATTGCTTGCCGTGCCGAGAACCAGCATCAGCGTACTGTTCTCCGGAAACAGGCTGGCCGAGGCAACACTGATCGCCGTCGCCTGGCCCAGCAGGTAATACAGCGCGGCACCGGTCGCGGACAGCAACAGCATCAGGCCGAAGCTGCAGGCGAATACCAGCCGGCGGATTGCCGCCTCCTGGCCCGAGACCAGCGGCAGCAAATCGGTGCCGCGCAACGCCGACAGCATCACGAAGCCGAGCAGCAACTGGAAACCCACCAGGATGCCGCTGGTCACCAGATAGGTTGGAATCTCGGCGACCAGCACCGCCCCACCCAGCAACGACTGCATGGGTCCGGCAACCAGACTGAAAAACACCGCCACGGCGGCGGCGATCAGGACCAGGCCCACCACTGCCAGCCCGAAATGCCAGACAGCCCGGGCAACCAGCGTCACCACCTGGCGCCGACTGGCGTTCCGGAGGCTGCCGAACTCGACCAGACGGCGGCGCAGCAAGTCAACGCGGGACTGCAGGCGACCGAGCCGCTGCTGGATATCGTCCATCAGGTCGTGGACCTGACGCCAGCGCGGCAACATGCGATAGAGCAGCAGGAACCGCCGGTGCGCCGCCTCGCGCTGCGTCTGCCGCGCATCGGCACGGTACTGCGCCATCGTATCCCGTATATCGGCCAGAATCCGTTGCGTCTCCCCGGTCTGGTCGTTCTCCGCCATCGCCAGGGCATGACTGATTCGCCCCCATGCCGGCGGCTCGGTTGGTGTATCCATGCTCCGATCCAGGCTTTCCTCGAGCGCGGATATCTGGGTCAGGAACCTCTGGCGCAGCCGCGGCAGGTCCGCCAGATCCTGTTCCGCCCGACTCACCAGACGGTCGTGGTCCCAGTGCACGATGCGGTTCAGGCGGCGTCGCATTTCGTCCAGAGCAAGATCCGCGGTCCAGCCCCCGGCACGCTCCGCGTTCCGGCCGGCGTAGCTGGAAAAAAGGCGAAAAACGCGCTGTAATTCCCTGAAAACAAGCGCAATAAGCTGATGTACCGGTCGCCGGGCCAGATAGCCAAGCAGCGTCACCACCAGCAGCAGCAGGGACCCTGACAGGACCGGATATGGGGTGATGGCGAGCAGCTGGTTCATGACGGATTCCCGCGAAACGGCGGCACGTGAGAGGGCTGGCTTCGTTGCGCATTATGGGTCGCCTTGACGGCGCGGGCAAAGCGACGGCAAATCAACCGGCGCTCGCCGGTGCCATGGGACTGTCACCGCCGAAGGCGTAAACTGGGAAGCGGACCAGGGGCGCGGAGGCACGAGACGGCAATGGATGCAGCAGGGTCGACCAGTTCAGCCTGTGCAAACACCAGCGGCGCGGCCGCGCAACCCGATTTCAAGCAGCCGGACCTGTACATCAACCGGCAGCTCAGCCTGCTGGAGTTCAATGCCCGCGTGCTCGAGCAGGCCCGCGACCCATCCGTTCCGCTGCTCGAACGGTTGCGCTTCCTGTGTATCTCCAGCACCAACCTGGATGAGTTCTTCGAGATCCGCGTCGCCGGCCTGAAGCAGGTCTTCGAACTGGGTTCGACCCAGACCGATGCCGACAACCGCACGCCGCAGGAAGTCCTGCGGGCGATCAGCGCCCGGGCCCACGAACTGGTCGACCTGCAGTACAAGGTGCTCAACGGTGAACTGACGCCGGCGCTGGCGGAGCAGAACATCCGTTTCATCCGCCGCGGCGACTGGACAGATGCGCAGCGGCAGTGGGTGCGTCAGTACTTCGAGGATTCCCTGCTGCCAATGCTGAGTCCGCTGGGGCTGGATCCGGCCCACCCTTTCCCGCGCATCCTGAACAAGAGCCTGAACTTCATCATCAGCCTGGATGGCAAGGATGCCTTCGGCCGCAACAGCGGCATGGCCGTGGTCCAGGCACCGCGGGCCCTGCCCCGCCTGATACGGCTACCGGGGGAACTGGCGGACGGCGAGCATGAGTTCGTGTTCCTGTCCTCGGTGATTCATGCCTGTGTCGATGATCTTTTCCCGGGCATGGAGGTACAGGGCTGCTACCAGTTCCGGGTGACCCGCAACAGTGATCTGTACGTCGACGAGGAAGAAGTCGACGATCTGCTGGTGGCCATGGAGGGCGAACTGCAATCCCGTCGCTACGGTGATGCGGTGCGTCTCGAAGTGGCCGCAAACTGCCCGGACAAGCTTGCGCGTTTCCTGCTCGACGAGTTCGAACTGGAGGAGGATGACCTGTACCAGGTGGACGGGCCGGTCAACCTCAACCGCCTGATGGCCGTGGTCGACGGCACCGATCGGCCGGACCTGATCTTTCCGGGGTTCACTCCGGGCATTCCCAGCGCGGTCGCGCGCAGCAGCAGTATTTTCAAGCTGCTGCGTTCACGCGACGTCCTGTTGCATCACCCGTTCCAGTCCTTCGCACCGGTGATCGATTTCCTGCGGCAATCGGCCAAGGACCCGAATGTGCTGGCGATCAAGCAGACGCTTTACCGGACCGGCCCCGATTCGGCCATTGTCGATGCACTGGTCTCCGCCGCCCGCGCCGGCAAGGAAGTCATGGTCGTGATCGAACTGCGCGCCCGCTTCGACGAAGAGGCCAACATCAAGCTGGCAAACCGCCTGCAGGATGCCGGCGCCCATGTTGTGTATGGCGTGGTCGGACACAAGACCCACGCCAAGATGGTGCTGGTCGTACGGCGCGAGGAGCAGGGGCTGCGCAACTATGTGCACCTCGGCACCGGCAACTACCACTCGCGTACCGCCCGCCTGTATACCGACTATGGTCTGCTGACCAGCGACCCGGCCTTCGGCGCCGATTTGCACCGGATCTTTCAGCAGCTCACCAGCCTGGGCAAGGTGTCGCGCCTGAACAAGCTGCTGGAATCGCCCTTCACGCTGCATGACGGCCTGCTGCGGATGATCGAAGAGGAAGCCGCGCACGCCGAGGCGGGGCGTGGGGGGCGCATCATCATCAAGGTCAACTCACTGGTCGAACCACGCTTCATCCAGGCGCTGTATGCGGCCTCCTGCGCCGGTGTCTCAATCGACCTGATCGTGCGCGGCATGTGCTGCCTGCGCCCGGGAGTCGCCGGAATCTCCGACAACATTCGGGTGCGGTCCATTATCGGCCGCTTCCTGGAACACACGCGGGTCTACCACTTCAACAACGCCGGCGAGCCACGCACCTACCTGAGCAGCGCCGACTGCATGGAGCGCAACTACTTCCGGCGGGTAGAGACGGCATTCCCGATCTGCGACCCTGAAATACATGCCCAGGTGCTCGAGGACCTCGAGAACTACCTGAAGGACACGGCCCAGGCCTGGCTGATGCGCGACGACGGCACGTACCGGCGCGCGGTCACGGCGGACGACGAGGAGGCCTTCTCCTCCCAGGGTGCCCTGCTGGAACGCTGGGCGGAACGGGCCTGAACCGGAGGAGTACCGGATGTCGCGAAAACGCACTGCACTTGCGCTGTCGCTGGGGCTGTTATTCGCCGGAGGTGCCGCAGCCGAGACACTGCCGCACCGGGACGATTTCAAGATGAACAGCATCGGTGGCGGCGACTTTCGTGATTACGTCATGGAACACGTCAGCGAGGATGACGGCTGGGCGCAGCTGATGCAGACGATTGGCGTGCTGCACAACCACATGCACGAGATAATGAGTGATTTCGCCCGGCATGCCCGTGACGAGACCGGCGATGACCAGGTCCCGGCATTCGGGACGCGGATTTCCGGCGGCCAATGGAGTGACTACCGTGCCGGGCTGGAAGACGCGGAAACCGAGGGTCCATGGCGGGATCTGGTGCAGATCACCGAAATTATGCATGACCGCGTTCACCACATGATGGTCAGCGCCGTCTTCTACGATCAGGTCTCGCGCCAGCGCGACCTGGATCTTGAGGAACTGCTGGGGGAACGCGCGCCACATGACCAGGCCGACACGCTACCGGCTGCCGACACGCTAGCCGTTAACGGAATGGCTGGCACCGAATTTCGCCGCCACGTCTGGACTGCCGACTTCGAGGAACCGCTGCGCCACGCAATGATGCAGAAAGTCACCGTGTTCGACAGCATGATGGATGATGTCATGACGCAGCTTGCCCAGTACGGCCTGGGCAAGCTGGAACGGGACTGCCGGCCACCGGATTTCGGATCGCGGATGAACACCTCGAGCTGGGCCAATTATGCAGAGCGGGTTAGCGCCTGCGAAGAGGAGCAGTGGCAGGACCTGGTTCTGGTCACCGGACTGGCCCGCGACCGCATCGACCACATGTTGAGCAAACTCCACGCCTACGACACTGCCGGTGACTGAACGCCCGGGGACGGTCCGCGAGGTCTTTACCGCCTTCCTGAAACTCGGGCTGACCTCGTTCGGCGGCCCGGTGGCCCACCTGGCATTCTTCCAGACGGTATTCGTCCGCGAGCGGCAATGGCTCGACAGCCGCGCCTACGCGGAGCTGGTTGCCCTGTGTCAGTTCCTGCCGGGCCCGGCGAGCAGCCAGGTCGGCATGGCCATCGGCCTGCACCGCGCCGGCGCAGCGGGTGCCGTTGCCGCATGGCTGGCCTTCACCGCGCCGTCGGCGCTGCTGATGATCACCGCGGGACTGACACTGAGCGGCACGGACCTGAGCCAGCATGCCGGCCTGTTGCAGGGCTTGAAGGCGGCCGCCGTGGGTGTGGTTGCCTGGGCCATCTGGAACATGGCACGCAGCCTGACGCCGGACTTCAATCGCCTGCTCATTGCCGCCCTCGCCTGCCTGCTAGCGCTGTTCGTACCCACGGTACTGGGTCAGCTCGCGGGCATTGCGCTGGGGGCCGTGCTGGCGCATTGGCTGGTACCTGCGTCGGCAGCCCAAACCGGCAGTGGTCTGCGGCTTTCAATCGGCCGGCGTGGCGGCCTGATTGCCGGCGCTCTGTTCCTTGCTGGCTTGCTGGGTCTGCCGCTGCTTGCCGGCCTGGGTAATCAGATGGCACTGACCGTGCTCGACTCCATGTACCGGGCCGGCGCCCTGGTCTTCGGCGGCGGCCATATCGTGCTGCCACTGCTGCACGCGGAAACCGTACAGACCGGGATGATCTCCTCGGACACCTTTCTCGCCGGATACGGCCTGGCCCAGGCGATGCCGGGCCCCTTGTTCTCCTTCGCTGGCCTGATTGGCAGCAGCGCCGGCGGCATTGGCCTGGGGATCCTGGCCGTGGTAGCGATCTTCCTGCCCGGCAGCCTGCTGGTACTCGCAATACTGCCGTTCTGGGAGCGCGTTCGCGGCAACCACCGCATTCGCCTGCTGCTCGGTGGTGTCAACGCCGCGGTGGTAGGAATCCTGGCGGCGGCATTCTACGACCCGGTCATGACCGCCGGCTTGTCGCAATGGCGTGATGGCCTTGTTGCCGTCGGCGTCATTGCAGCCCTGGCCTGGGGCCGCATCCCGGTCTGGCTGCTTATCCTGCTGTCGGCCGGCGCCGGCAGCCTGTTTCTGTGAGCGACAAGAAAGACACCATCAGTCCGCCGGCCGGAAATCCAGTTTCATGTCAAGTCCCTTCAGGTAGCGCGCCTCCTCGTCCAGATCCGCCTGCGCCAGGGGATGCGCCGCATACCAGCCAGCATCCAGGGCCAGGCCGAGACTGCCGTTGTCGGCATCCAGTTCGAGGCGCACCGGTGGAATGCCATCCTGCGGACGCCCGCGATGCAGCACCACCGCCAGCCGGAGCAGAATGGCCAAGCGACTGACCGGTCGCTGCAGGCTGTCCGGCAACTCCTTGAACAGATTGTCGTTCAACTTGCGTCGGTGGGTACGGATCAGGGTCGACAGAATGAGTTGATCCCGCTGGGAAAAACCGGCCAGATCGGCATGCCGGGCAATGTATTCGCCGTGCTTGTGATACTGGCTGTGAGCGATATCCAGGCCGATCTCGTGCAACTGGGCGGCCCAGGACAGCCACTGCTCCGTGTCGTGATCCAGTTCCCAGTCATCGGCAAGCTGGGCAAAGCAGTCCAGGGCGGTGGCCTGCACATGCGCGGCCTGGTCGCCATCCACATGGTAGCGGCTCGCCAGCGCAGACACCGACTGGTCGCGGATATCCGCCGCCGTGAAACGACCGAGAAGGTCGTACAGCAGGCCCTCGCGGAGCGCCCCTTCGGACACCTCCATGGTCTCGATGCCGAGGCTGCGAAAGACACCCTCGAGCACCAGCACGCCGCCGATGAACACCGGCGCCCGATCGTTACCCAGGCCCTTGAGGTCCAGCTTCTTGACCGAACCGGCCTTGAGCACGGCCTTGACCGCTTGCGCCAGGCCATCGGCAGTAATCGGGCCCTCGCTCCAGCCCTGATTGCTGATCACGGATTGCACGGCGCGAATGGTGCCGGCGGTGCCGACCACCTGCTCCCAGCCCGCCCGTCGATAGCGACGTTCAACCGGTTCCAGTTCCTGCAGCACCGCCTGTCTGGCCTTCGCCACCGAGGCCTTGTCGAACTTGCCGTTGGCGAAGTAGCGCTGGCTGATGGCGACGCAGCCCATTTCCAGGCTCTCCATTATCCGGGGTTCGTGGCTTGCACCGACGATCAACTCGGTACTTCCGCCACCGATATCGACCACCAGGCGCCGCAGGCCGTCATCGGCCAGGCCGTCGGCCACCCCCAGGTACACCAGGCGCGCCTCCTCGACGCCGGAAACCACCTCGATCGGATGACCCAGCGCCTGCTCGGCCTGCTGCATGAACTCACGTGCATTACACGCATTTCGCAGGGTATTGGTGCCAACGGCGCGAACGCTGCCACGGGGCAATTCCCGCAGCCGTTGGCCGAACCGCTCGAGGCAGGCGATGGACCGCTCGATAGCATCCGGCGCCAGCAGGCCATCGTTCCCCAGACCGGCAGCCAGCCGCACCATCTCCTTGATCCGGTCCAGCACCTTGAGCGTGCCCTGTTCCTGGCGCGCGACGACCATGTGGAAGCTGTTCGAACCCAGGTCCACCGCTGCCACGATCTCCGGCGTCCGACGGCGGCGGAGTGGCAATAAGGCCATCAGGTGGCGGGTTTGCGGGTCAGGTGGGAGGGTGACAGCAACCAGCGCAACTCCGCCCTGCCACTGGCCGCCCGGTCGGGAAACTCGATCATCCCGGCACCCGCCTTGCGGAACACCAGGAAACCGTCCGGATTTCCGGTCAGCGACAGCCCGGCCAGGTGGTTCAGGTGGGGCTCATGGCCGATCAACACCGCCAGCTCGGAGCCATCCTCCGCCAGCCAGTCAATCAGACCCTGGGGATCGGCAGCCGGCTCCAGCAAGGCCGTTTCCTCGCGGCGCGGCACATGCAGGTGTTCATCCACGATGTCGGCGGTCTGCACCGCCCGCAGCAACGGGCTACTCAGCAACAGATCCACCGAGCCCAGCAGGGTGCTCAGGCCACGGGCAGCCTTCTCGGTTTTTTTGCGTCCCTTGTCGGTCAGTGCGCGCGCCATATCGGCGAGCTCGTCCGAGGGCTCCTCCGCCGGTCCATGACGAAATAGCACGATCCGCTGCATGCCTCCTGCCCTCCAGTCTCTCGGTTGCGCGTCGACCTGCGGCGGCCGCCCGGCATTTTATCGTTCGGTGTTCCCCCGACGGACTATAACCTGTTCCATCGGCCACGCGGAAACGCCTGCCACGGTGGAAAAAATGCCGTGAAATCCAGTTTGTATCTGCCTGTCGAACAACGGATAATGCGCGCGGCTCGCATGTCGCGCCGCAACAGACCAGTGGAAACCCAGTGATTCAGAACCTACGCAATATCGCCATCATCGCCCATGTTGACCATGGCAAGACCACGCTCGTCGACCGGTTGCTGCAGCAGTCCGGCACCCTGGAAGGGAAGGCCGCCGCCGGCGAACGGATCATGGATTCGAATGATCTCGAGAAAGAACGCGGCATCACGATCCTGGCCAAGAACACGGCGATCCGCTGGAACGACTACCGCATCAACATCGTCGACACCCCGGGCCACGCCGATTTCGGCGGCGAGGTCGAGCGCGTCATGTCAATGGTGGACTCGGTGCTGCTGCTGGTCGACGCCGTTGACGGCCCGATGCCGCAGACCCGCTTTGTGACCCAGAAAGCCCTGGAGGCCGGTCTGCTGCCAATGGTCTGCATCAACAAGGTGGACCGTCCCGGGGCCCGCCCGGACTGGGTGCTGGACCAGACCTTCGATCTGTTCGACCGGCTGGGCGCCAGCGACGAGCAACTGGATTTTCCGGTGATCTACGCCTCCGCCCTGAACGGCTATGCATCGGATGATTCCGATGTGCGTGAAGGCGATATGCAGCCGCTGTTCCGGGCCATCGTCGACCACGTTCCGGCGCCGAACGTGGACCCGGAAGGACCGTTCCAGTTGCAGGTTAGCTCACTGGACTACAGCAGTTACGTGGGTGTCATCGGAATCGGGCGGGTTAAGCGCGGGCGCGTGCGGACCAATTTGCCGGTGACCCTGGTCGATGCCGAGGGCGGCAAGCGCAACGGCCGGATCCTGCAGGTCCTGGGCTTCCTTGGCCTGGACCGGACCGAGGTAGCCGAGGCCCAGGCCGGTGACATCATCGCGTTCACCGGCATCGATGGACTGAACATTTCCGACACGCTGTGTGATCCGGCCAGGGTCGAGGCCTTGCCGCCGCTTACCGTGGATCAGCCCACCGTGAGCATGACCTTCCAGGTGAACACCTCACCGTTCGCCGGCAAGGACGGCAAGTACGTGACCTCGCGCCAGATTCGCGAACGGCTGGATCGGGAGTTGGTGCACAACGTCGCGCTGCGCGTCGAGCCGACCGATGACCCGGACCGCTTCCGCGTGTCCGGCCGCGGCGAACTGCACCTCTCGGTGCTGATCGAGAACATGCGCCGCGAGGGCTACGAACTCGGCGTATCCCGGCCCGAGGTGATCATCCGCGAAGAAGGCGGTGTGCGACAGGAGCCGTTCGAACAGCTCACCGTCGATGTCGAGGACAACACCCAGGGCGCGGTGATGGAGAAGCTCGGCGAGCGCGGCGGTGAAATGCAGGGCATGCAGCCCGACGGCAAGGGCCGCGTGCGCATGGACTACATCATCCCGTCGCGGGGCCTGATCGGCTTCCGCACCGAATTCCTGACCGCCACTTCGGGCACCGGCCTGATGTACCACGTGTTCGATCACTACGGGCCGATGAAGCCCGGCAGCTTCGGCCGCCGGATCAATGGCGTGATGATTGCCAATGGGCCAGGCAAGGCGCTGGCCTATGCCCTGTTCAACCTGCAGGAACGCGGCAAGCTGCTGCTGGGCCACGGCGAGGAAGTCTACGAGGGCATGATCGTCGGCATCCACTCGCGGGACAATGATCTGGTGGTCAATCCGCTGAAGGCGAAACAGCTCACCAACGTGCGCGCCGCCGGCAACGACGACAACCTGCTGCTGACGCCACCGATCCGCTTCAGCCTGGAACAGGCGCTGGAGTTCATCGACGACGACGAACTGGTGGAGGTCACGCCGGCCGCGATCCGCCTGCGCAAGAAGTTCCTCAAGGAGCACGAGCGGAAGCGCTACGATAAGCAGCGGGAATCGGCATAAAACAAAGTGTTACGTTTTATGTTTTAGGTTTTACGTTACGCCAGCGGATACAGCCGCTCGTGCTCACGCAGGCGTTGTTCGCGGCTGCGCCAGTCGGGTTGTACCTGGTCCATCAGACGGTGGAATCCGGGGCCGTGGTTGAATTCTCGGAGGTGACAGAGTTCGTGCGCCACCACGTAGTCGATGCAATCACGGGGCGCGCCGAGTAGCCAGAGATTCAGGTTGATGCCGCCGTGACTGGCGCAGCTGCCCCAGCGGCGGCGCATGGCCCGCAGTTTCAGCGGCGGATAGCGACTGTCGCCGAGGCCGAGGCGCGGCCACCAGGCGGCAATCGCCTGCTCGAACACCGGTCTCGCTGCCCGCCGGAACCACTCCCGGACCAGTCGCTCGACCCGCTCGGAACTGCCATCTCCATCCCCCAGCACAACCCGCAGCGAATCGCCCCGGTGCTGCACGCCGGGACGGCCACTGCGCACCACATCCAGCGTCAGCGGTTCACCGAGCAACGGACAGTGGCTGCCGTGCTGCCAGCTCAACGGTGGTGGCAGACTCGCCATCCGCCGCAGGCTGCGGGCCAGCCAGTCGCGGCGGCTCTCCAGGAAGCGACGAATCAGATAGCGCGGATAGCGATGCGGCGCACGGACCTCGATGCTGCCGCTGGCGCTGAGATACAGCCCGACCGTGCGCCGGCGGCTGTGCCGGACCCGCACGGCGTGGGTCCTGCCATTGATCTCGAGCCGTTCCTCAGCCATCAGAACTGGAACGTGTAGAACAGGTCGAGGGCATTCTCCAGACTGCTTACCGCCTCCAGGTACAGATTGTTGGTCAGCTCATAGCGCAGCGTCAGGGCGTTGACCGGCACGAACACCCCCACCCCATAGCTGAGGAACAGATTCGGGCCGATGTAGCCGCCGACCATGACCTGGGTGTCTTCGCCATCGCCGGCCGTGTCGATCTGGAAATCCTGCACACCGAGGCCTTCGGCGATTGCAGTCGCGGTTCCGGCGCCACCGGCCATGCCCAGTGCCAACGCCGCGCGCACCATGACATCGTCGCCCTCGCCGCCGCGGCCCGGCGGCCTGCCGAGCAGCAGATAGGACAGCACCTCCTCCTCCGGCAGCGACGGTTCCGAGAACAGGCTGGCCCGCGGGTCGTCCGGGTCACCCTCAACCCGCAGACCGGCGACCACGTCATAGCGCGGCACTTCGCGCACGGCCTCGACAAGGATGCGCGGCCGGTCCAGCGGCCCGGCAAACACGAACTGGCCACGACGAATCACCAGCCGCTGGCCGTAGGCGCGGTACTGGCCGTCAAGGATATTGATCTCGCCGTTGCCCTGGGGCGCGCCCTCGCCTTCCTGCAGGATCCGCAGATTGCCGGTCAGCCGGCCGGTCAGGCCGAAGCCGGACAGGTGAATCCGGTTGCCGAGCACGATCTCGATGTTGGTGTTGATGTCCCAGCCCTCGACGGTGGGGATGGGTTCATCCGGATCAGGTTCATCCTCCGGCTCCAGCTCGTCGTCGATGACGATCACGTCGCCGGAGACGCGTACCGCCGAGGCCGGCAACTCGCGGATCGTGATATCGCCTTCCGGAATCTCGATCCTGCCGCCGAGCCGTACTTCCTGCGGACGCACCCGCAGACGCAGGTCCGGACTCGCCTTCAGCGAGGCAATGGTGTCGTAGGCCACGTCCAGCCGCTCGCCACGGAGTGTCACATCCACCCCCCAGGAGTCACCGGACCAGTCCGCCTCACCGTTGATCTCGGCACGCCCGTCGCCGCTGCGAAAGCCGCCGCTGAGATCGGCGCGGGTCTCGCGTACATCCAGTTGCAGCGCGATATCCTCCAGCGCAACGGGGACGGCCAGGGTTTCCACCATGCCGTCGCGAAGGCGCAGTTCACCATTGAACCGCGGGTCCCGGACATGTCCGCCGAGCCGGCCGTCGGCGGTGATCTCGCCACGCAGGGTCCGCAGTTCCAGGAAGAACGGTTCAAGCACCGCAAGGTTCAGCTCGCGCAGCGACAACTCGCCATCCATGGCGCCGAGTTCGCCATTCTCGTCGATATCGATCAGGGCGCTGACCCGTGCCTGGCCGAAGTCCTCCGAATCGAGCACCAGGCCGCTGTTCAGGCGATCACGGTCCAGGTCCAGCGCGACCGAAAATTCCCGGAAACGCAGTTCCTGGGTCTCCGGATCCAGACCATCGTCAAGATCGGACTCGAAGCGGACACCGCCATCGACGATCCGGAACAGCGCGTCAACCACCGGCAGAGAGCCATCATCACTCCAGCTCGCCCGCAGCCGCAGCCCGAGCAGGCCCTCGGTGGTCACACCATCCGGCAGCCAGAGCTCGAGGTCCCGCATGTCGTAGTCACGCAGTTGCAGCGCTGCCTGGCCCCGGGCACCCAACTCCAGCCGCTCCTCGGCACAGAGCCGTGCACTGGCATGACGCCAGCAGTGCGCCTCGACCAGGGCCTGCTGGCGCGCGGGATCCCAGCGCACACCGACCGCCTGTTCCAGCATCAGCGCGAGGTCACCGGAACGGACCACGACCTCGTCCAGGCTGCCATTCCAGTGCAGCTCGCTACCAAGCGCGCCGCGCAATGCCAGTTCCAGTTCCGCCGGCGCATCGGTCACCGCCAGCCGCAACCGGTGTGCGGACTGACGCCCTTCCAGGGCCAGCGACAGCGAACCCACGGTGACATCCTGTTCCGGCAACTCGATACCACCGAGTTCCAGTTGCAGTTCGCTGTCGGCCTCGCCCAGGCGTCGTATGCCCGCATTCAATTCAAGCCGGTCCAGTTCCGCCAGCTCCGCCCAGCCCAGACCGCGGCCGCTCAGCGCCAGATCGATATCCGGCGTCTCCAGCGGCCCGCGTGTCTCGAAACTACCGCTGATGCCGCCGCGCAGATCGGCCAGCAGGACGTCCAGGGCCGGCAGGTCGAGTTCGCCACTGAGCCGCAGTTCGTCGCCGACACGACCGCTCAGGGCCAGATGGCCATCCGCGGCCTCGGCGCGGAAGGCATGGACCTGCCAATCCTGCCCCGACCGATGGCTGACCCGTCCGCTGGCGGTGACCACCTGCCCCTCCAGTTCGGTTCTCAGCCTGGCAAGTTCCGCGTCCAGGCTCAGCTCATCGCCGTCCAGACGGCCCTGACTGCGCAGCAGACCCGAAACCGTGTCCGGCGCGCCATCAACCAGTTGGGCAATGTTCAGACCGGACCAGTCCAGCGCCAGATCCCAGTGGTAGCCATCGTCCCAGCCGGCCGCGCCGTCCAGCGACAACCGACCGTCGAGCAGATTGCCCTGCAGGGAAAGCGCCTCGACGCCGCGATAATCGGCATCCGCGGCCAGCGTCCAGTCGCTGCTCGGGATATCCGCGCCGTCGACTGCCAGGTCCGATTCGATGCGCAGGCCGTTCAGATCACCGCGCAACGCGATTCGGCCCCGTTCGCTGGCAGCAAGCAGTTCGTCGCCGTCCAGCGGCCAGGCAAGCTCCCGCCAGGCGAGTTCCAGATCCATCGGATAGGCCGGATCCAGCGCATTCAGCCGGCCGCCCAGGCGCAGATTGGCGGGCCCGCTCAGCTCCAGGTCGATACCCAGGTCGGCAAGGTCACCATCCAGGTTCAGGACCAGCTCTGCCGGGTCCAGCTCCGGCAGGCCGGGAATGGCTTCGGCACGCAAGGCCAGGGCAAGGGCCAGCGGATAATCTCCGGCCAGCTCAACGGCAGCAGCAAGCTCCGCCTGCAGGTCCGGCATCACCAGCGCCAGATCCAGCTCCAGTGCCGACTGCTCGCCACGAAGCGTCAGATCCAGCGTGTCCAGTCGATGCAGCTCCTCGCCAAGGCGCAGTTCGATATCGCGGATACCGATGCCATCTACGCGAACCGCCAGCGGCAGGACCAGCTCCGGCAATTCCAGCGCCTCGCGCAGAGCCGGATCGAGCAGGGCCACGAGGTCCAGTTCGCCCTGCTCGGTGATGACCTCGTCGTCGTCGGTTTCCGCGGGCTCGGCCAGCGCCAGGCGTCCACCCTCGATATCCAGTTGTTGTAGATGGAACAGCGACTCGTCCAGTGAGAACTTCAGCCGGAGTGCATCCAGCCGATGCTCCTCGCCCTGCATCAGCACCCTGCTCCGCAGCAGGCTGACGTCGTCAACACGGACTGCGAACGGCAGTTCGATCCGTTCCGGCAACAGCGGCGCGTCGTTGGGTTCCGGCTCCGCTGCCGACGGCTCCGTGCCGGCGACCTCCGCTGGCGCCACCTCGGCAGCCTCCAGCACCCAGTCCGGGATATTAAGCCGCAGGTCCTCGGTGCGCAGTTCACTCAACAGCAGGCCGTCCTGGTCCAGCCGCCCGGAGAGCCGCAGCAGCCCCAGCGACTGGCGGGTACCGTCGACGAAGACCCGCGTGTCGCTGATCGCGACATGATCTATCTGCAGGACGAACGGAAGCCTGAATTCGGTCGCGGCATCGTTGGTCGGCGCAGCATCGGCGTCGCGCGTTCCCGCGGGCTCCGCCTGTTCGGCAAGCTCCTGCTCCGTGACCTCGAGCAGGGAATCCGGGATCCGCAGGGTCAGGCCGCCGAGTTCCAGGTTGCGGAGGTGAACACGGTCCGTCTCCAGATCCAGCGCCAGGTCCAGCCGGGGAAGTTCCTGCACGTCGCCGGCGAGATCAAATCGTGTGTCACGCAACCGGATGTCGTCGAGAGTGATCGCGAACGGCAGCGGCAACCCTTCCGCCGCGTCGGCCCCGGCGGCGGGGGCGTCGGTCGGTTCCTGGTGGCCGTTGGCGGCATCCGCCACCGGCAACTCCGGCAGGCGGACATCCAGTCCCTCGGTGTGGAAACGGTCGATGCGCAGGCGTTCCCTGCCGAGGGCACCCGCCAGGTCCAGACGCCCCCAGCGGACGCTCTGACCGTCAATCGTCATCTCCACGTCGGTTAGCCGAATATCCGGGAAATTCGCGGTCACCGGCAGCGAGAACGCGCCATCATCGTCCGGCTCCGTGGCGTCGGCCTCCTCGCGCGCCGCCGTACCGGTCTGCAGCGACACGTTGACACCGTCAACGTGCAGGCGATCCAGGCAGACCCGCAGGTGCATCAGGCAGAGCAGATTCCAGCGGGTGTCGGCCGAATCGATGGCGATGACGGCATCCTCGTCATGCCAGCTGATGGCCTCCAGCCGCAGTCCGCCGAACAGGCTGCCGCCCTTCACCGTCACCGCGAGACGAGGTTCCTCGTCCATTGCCCGCTCGGCCAGCCACTGGGCACCGCTGGTGGTGAACAGGAACCAGCCGAGAATCACGAGGATGGTCAGCAGCAGGATATAAATCAGGCGGCTGAACTTGGCGAGCACCAGCCAGAGACCAGCCAGCAGGCGGCGCACAATGCCGCGCCTGCGCTGCGGGGACGCGGTTTCCCTGTCGACGGCGTCACGATTCGGGGCGGGGTTCTCGATATCGCTCATATTTCAGGACCCATCGAGAAATGCAGACGCCACGGTGTGCCCGGCGCACTGATACCGAAGGCCAGATCGAGTCGTATCGGGCCCACCGGGGATTGCCAGCGCACACCGGCACCAACGCCACGTTCGAAGCCTTCATTGAAGCCGGCACGGCGGAAGGCGTTGCCGACGTCAAAGAACGTTGCCGCGCGCCACCGGTCGATGAATTCGTAGTTGTATTCCAGGCTGGCGACCGCCAGGTAACGGCCACCGATCAGGTTGCCGTCATCATCCTTCGGCGCCAGCGACTGATAGGCGAAGCCGCGAACGCTCTGATCACCGCCGGTAAAAAAGCGCAGCGATGGCGGCGTGCGTTCCAGGCTCTGGGTAGCCAGTGCCCCGTATTCGGCCCGGGCGATACCCCGATGCCGGCCGATACTGCGCAGCCATTTGGTGGACAGGCGCAGACGCGCCAACCGGATACTGGAACCGAGTTCCCGGTCCGTGGCCTCCACCGAGGCGAACTGCCTGTCACCCCAGGTCACATCGATGCCGCCACGACTGCGTGACCGACTGAGACTGACGCCGGGAAGGGTCAGCGTGGTCTGACCGGTTTCCGCGCCCTGCTTGAATCGCTCCCGCTCCCAGCGCAGGAACACGTTACGCGTCCAGCCACTGCGCATGATCCGCTGCCGCTGCACGCCCGCGGTCAAACGCTGGCTTCGGGTGTCCTCGATCTCTTCGCGCTGGTAACCGCCCAGGAACTGCAGTTTTTCTTCAAGCGGCGGATCCAGCGGGATGCTGTAAGTACCGCTGACACTTTGCCGGACCGCGGACAACTCCGATTCGGCACTCATCGAGTGGCCCTCGGGATTGACCCACGGCCGGGTCCAGTTGAGCCGCAGCCGCGGACCGACGTCGGTGGCAAAACCGACACCAGTGCCAATCCGGTTGCGGCGCCGCAGCTCGACCTCCGCATCCACGGGCACCCGACCCTCTTCGTCGGCTTCCTGGACCTGCGGCCGCACCCGCACGCTCTCGAAATAATCGCTGTTCAGCAGGTTCCGGTTGAGCACGGTAATCCGGTCCGCAGTGAAGTGATCTCCGCTGCTGAACGGCACGTGTCGCTGCAGCAGCCCTTCCGAAAGAACCGTCTCGGAGAATCGCACGTCACCGAGACGGTAGCGGCGGCCGCCATCGTAGTTGATCGTGACATCCGCCCAACCCTCGGCAGGGTTGACCAGCACCTGGCTCTGGACGAAGCGACCATCGAAGTAGCCGCGTGCCAGGGCCAGGCTCTCGACGGCACGCTTGAACGACTCATAACGTCCATGGTGCAGGGTGTTGCCCTCGGTGAACGGTGCTCGCTCACGCAGCGCCAGGAATTCCGGGTCAACGCCAGCATCTCCGCCGAAGGCGATATCAATATCGCGCAGCCGCACAGGTTCGCCCCGATCGACACGAATGACCACCTCGCGCCTGTCGTCGACCCGACGACTCTCGACGTCGATCACGGCGCGGTAGTAGCCCAGCGCCTCCATGCCGCTGCGCGCATCATCCGGTATCCCGGCAATAAACCGTCGAACCATCCTCGGATCATCACTGGCCGGCTCGCCCACGTAGTTGATGACATTCTCACGCAGCGCACCATCGATGCCCTCGACAACGATGCGCACCTCGGCCTGAGCCGTTAACGGCAACAACAGGCCCAGCAGCAGCAGTACGAACGACAGGCGCAGGGAAATGACTGGATGAAAAAACTGGGGCATGTAACTAGGGCCTGTCACCACGTACCGGGGCGCTGCAACCGTGTCGGTTATGGCCCTGGGCAAGGCCGGGATTCTGATGTTTTGCAGAATACACCATTTGAGTTTCAACGACGTCCGGGACCATGATCGGGCAGACTCTTCGATTTGCCGCCCGATTGGCCGCCACGCGCCGTTGCCGACTCCTCATTCGGAAGGTTCCAATTTACGCGCTCGCCCACTGCGTGGCGGAACGACAGCCGTCCGCGCTTCCACGGCCGAAGACCCTGATCAGATCTGCAGCGGCGGCTCATCGAGCAGGGCCATTTGCTCACGCAGGGCGAGGATCTGTTCTTCCCAGTATCGTGATTCGGCAAACCAGGGGAATGCCAGCGGGAAGGCCGGGTCGTGCCAGCGCCGGGCGAGCCACGCCGCATGGTGCAGCATGCGCAGGCTGCGCAACGCCTCTAGCAGGTGCAATTGGACCGGATCGAAGGCGAAAAACTCCTCGTACCCTTCAAGTATATCGAGTATCTGGGCCTGCATCGCGTTCCGATCGCCGGACAACAGCATCCACAGGTCCTGGATCGCCGGGCCCGAGACAGCATCATCCAAGTCCACGATGTGCGGCCCATGGTCCGTCCAGAGAATGTTGCCCAGGTGGCAGTCGCCGTGCAGACGGATCGGCACGTAGTCGCCAGCCCGTTGCCAGGCCCCTTCGACACGTTGCAGTACGTCGCGGGCCACCGACTCGAAGGTCGCGGACAGCTCGGCCGGCAGGTAGCCGCAGTCGAGGATGGTTGCCAGCGACCCATGTCCGCGTTCGCCGACCGTCAGTGCGCCACGGGCATGAAACGGCTTTGCCGCGCCGACCGCATGCAGGCGCCCGAGGTAACGGCCCATCCAGAGTCGGTTATCACCCTGATCCAGATCCGGCATCCGACCGCCGCGGCGTGGGAAGACGGCCAGCCGGAAACCCTCGGCATGGTGCAAGGTTCGCCCCCCGAAGCGCAGCGGCGGCACCACCGGGATCTCATGGTCGGCAAGCTCCAGCGAGAAGGCATGCTCCTCAAGAATCGCGTCATCCGACCAGCGATTCGGCCGGTAGAACTTGACCACCACCGGCTCGTCATCCTCGACGCCGATCTGGTAGACCCGGTTCTCGTAACTGTTCAGGGCAAGCATGCGGCCATCGCAGCACAGCCCGGTCGACTCCACTGCGGCCAGGATACTGTCGGGATTCAGGCCCTTGTACGGAGGAACGGCAGCAGCCGGGGCGTCAGTCATCCGGGAGCAACTCGCGACAGGCTTGCAGCGCAGTTCTGGCCCGCGGATCCTGCCGCACCTGCGCCAGTGTCCTGGTATCGAAGGGCCGCCGCATGGCGGCAATACGTCGCGACGCAGCGGGGTCAGGTTGCGACGGCATTGCCGCCAGCACGGATTCACGCGCATCCAGCGAGTTGCAAAGCAACAGCAGATCGTTGCCGGCCTCCAGCGCAACGCGGGCGCGCCCGGGGCGGTCTCCCAGGGCGGCCGCACCCTCCATGTCCAGATCATCCGCGACCACGACGCCGTCAAAGCCCAGGTCGTCCCGCAACACGGTACCGATCCAGTAGCGGGAGAAACTGGCTGGCTGGTTATCGGCCTTCGGATAGGCGACATGAGCGGTCATGATGGCATCGACCCGCTGTTGCCGGATCAGGCTCTCGAACGGCAGCAGGTCGCTGTCGCGCAGCGAGGGTTCCGGCCTGGTGTCGACCGGCAATTCCAGGTGCGAATCCGGCGCCACGCTGCCATGGCCCGGGAAATGCTTGGCCGTGGCCGGCATCCCCGCCTCGCGCATGCCGTCGATCCAGCAAGCCGCCAGTTCGCTGACCACGGCCGGCAGCGCATGGAAACCACGGTCTCCGATCACCGAGCTGACGCCGCGGGCAAGATCGACCACCGGTGCAAAACTGAAATCCACCCCCAGGGCACGCAGTTCCGCGGCCATCAGCCAGCCCAGGGCATAGCTTTGTTCGCGGGCCGCCGCCGGGTCCACGTCATACAGGCGACCCAGCGCCGCCATCGGCGGCAGGCGTGTAAAGCCGTCGCGGAAGCGCTGGACCCGGCCGCCTTCCTGATCCACGGCAATCAGCAGCGCCGGATCGCGCAGCCGGTGGATGGAGTTCGTCAGCGCCGCCAGCTGCTCCGGATCCTGGTAGTTGCGGGAGAACAGGATCACGCCGGCAATTTGCGGGTGCCGTAACAGGTGGCACTCTTCTGCGCTGAGCTCCAGGCCGGCGATGCCGACCATCAGCTGTCCCGATTGACTCATGGCGCTGGTTCTCCCTCTCCAATCCAGACCCGGGTACCCACCGACACCCGCTCGTATAGTGAAATCACCGATTCGTTGCGAAGCCGGATACAGCCATGGGACAGGGGCACCCCCATCGGCTCGGTATCGGGACAGCCATGGAAATAGATGAATCGACGCATGGTATCGACCTCGCCCAGGCGGTTGAACCCGGGTTCAAGGCCACTCAGCCAGAGAATGCGGCTGAGAATCCAGTCGCGTTCCGACTGTTGCTCCTGCAACTCCGGCGTCCAGATCTCGCCGGTCCAGCGGCGGCCGACAAAGACCGCACCGGATGGGCAGCCGGCACCGATTCTGGCGCGGACACAGTGCCAGCCGCGGGGGGTCATGCCGCTTCCGCTTTGCTCACCAAGCCCGTTCAGAGCCGTCGAGACCGGCAGCCGCAGCACACAGCGCTCACCGCGGCGCAGTTCCAGCTCCTGCCGCCGGGCACACACACGTATCCATGTCTCACCGGCTGATGCATGTCCGTTCATGACCCGCTACCACTCGCGCCAGGGATGCTCGACCAGGCAGGCGTTGTAGTAGCGCGGATCATCGGAGACCTCCTCGCCAAGCCAGTCCGGACGCTGGAACGGCTGGTCCGGTGAACTCAGTTCAATTTCCGCCACCACCAGTCCGGCATTGGCGCCTTCGAAAACGTCGATCTCCCAAAGGTGGCCGGCGAACGGTACCTCGAATCGTGTTTTCTCGATCAATGCGCCGCTGCAGAGTTCCGTGAGAATCTCCTCGGCGTCGGCGGCGGGAATCGGATACTCGTACTCCCGGCGTTGCACGCCGAGGGTTGCACCCTTGATATTGAGCCAGGCCCGGTCGGTCGTTTGCCGAACCCGCACCGATGCCTTGTCCATGGTACCGATATAACCCTGGCGCATGGGCTGGCCAGGCCGTGCCTGGTCACGCCAGGCATCATTGCGCACCAGAAACTTGCGTTCGATCTCGATTGCCACGCGGCACCTCGCCTGATTCCATTGCCGGCATTGTGCCAGAGGTCGGGCTCGGGCCCGGCACCGTCGACGCCGATACAGCGGCCAATGCTAGAATGCGCGCGTCGCGGCCGCAGGCCGCATCACTTTTCCGCTCCGGCGGATTGTCGACAATCCGCCCTGACTTGGGACCGCCAATGAAACGTGTAGTACTGCTGCGCCACGGCCAGAGCACCTGGAACCTGGAAAATCGCTTCACCGGCTGGCATGACGTGGACCTGACCGACAAGGGCCGCCAGGAAGCGCTGGACGCCGGACGCCTGATGGCCGCCCACGGCCTGGAATTCGATATCGCCTTCACGTCCGTCCTGAAACGCGCCATCCGGACACTCTGGATTGCGCTGGACGAACTTGACCGCATGTGGCTGCCGACCACCAAGGCCTGGGAACTGAACGAGCGCCACTATGGCGCGCTGACCGGCCTGAACAAGGCGGAGACGGCCAAGAAATACGGCGACGAGCAGGTGCATATCTGGCGCCGCAGCTACGGTACGCCGCCACCGGCGCTGGAACCGGATGACCCGCGGCATCCCCGTTTCGATCCGCGCTATCGGCACCTGCCGGCGGACCAGCTTCCGGGCACCGAATCGCTGGAGACGACGCTGGCCCGGGTCCTGCCCTACTGGCGTGACAGCATCGTACCGGCCATCCGCGATCTCGACACGGTACTCATCTCCGCCCACGGCAACAGCCTGCGCGCGCTGGTCAAGCATCTGCGCGGTCTGGACGACGACGCCATCATGAAACTCGAGATCCCGACCGGTGAACCCCTGCTGTTCGAACTGAATGACGATCTGAGCCTGCATGACAGCTATTACCTGAAGGATCGTCCCGCGGGTTGACCCGGAGCCTGCGCCGATGCGCCGACTGCTCATTCTGCTGATCCTGCTGGCACTCATCGGCCTGGGGCTGGTGGCGGCGACGCTGGCCATGAACCAGGTGCCGCTGCAGGCAGAGCCGGGCACCGCGGAACGTCTGCGCGCCTATCTGGGCAACAACCGGGTGGAGACCGTCCAGGGCAGCCGCTTTCCGGAACGCGAGCCAATCCTGCTGCGACTGCCGCCGGATGCCGCCTATGAGGAAGTGCGCGAGGCGATCCGTGACCTGGGATGGGATGTGCTGGCCGAGCATGCACCATCCCGTAAGCTGCATGCGGAAGTCCGCACCCCGCTACTCGGCTTCCGGGACGATTTCCGGGTCCGGGTCGAGCCCGCGCCGTCGGGCAGCCGCATCCAGATTCACGCCAGCTCCCGCGTCGGTCAGGCCGACTTCGGCGCCAATACCCGGCATTTGCTGGATTTCAAGCAGGTGCTCGGGCAACGCGTCCGCGACTGAACCGGTGATGAAACGATTGATCCAGTGGGCCCCGAAGACCCGGGTCTCGCCGGGTCTCAGGCTGACCGTGCCGTCGAGCACGTCCAGCACCGCCCCACCACGACCCAACACCTCCAGCTGCCAGTCCGTCGGCCCGGCCGGCACCGTCAGCCGGGTGATCAGCAGGCGGTCCGGCAGGGACCGCCAACTGCGGACATCGGCGTTGTCGGCGATGGTCCCGGCGACATTGAAAACCAGGGCAAGCAGTTCGTTCTCCTGCTCCAACCGTCGGGTCGCGACATCCCGCGCCACGTTCCGCGATACAACCCGCGCCGTCAGACCGGGCAGCAGCGATGACAGCCAGAGATCGGCATTGCCCGCAACATGCTCGGCGACATCCGCATCCGCCTCACGCCCGGCAGCACGCAGGCGGGCGCCGCTGAGCGAACTCGGCCGCGGCTGCAGGGCCGGCAATGAGACCCGCAGTAGGCGGTTTTCGCTGGGATGCGGCAGCACCACGCCCTCCTCGCGCAGGCGTGGCGCCTGGCCATCATGCAGCACCAGCACCAGCGTTGCGTCACGGCGGTTCGGGTCCAGCGGCTCCCAGGCCTCGATCCCGAACCGCTGCAGAAAGGCATCCCGCTCATCAGCGAGGTCCAGATAGTCCGTCAAGCGCACCAGACTGGTCTGCAAGTCCCGCGGCACCGGCTTGTCCTGGCGGTCGTAGGCCTGCAAGGCCTTGCGGTAGGCAATCAGGGCATCGGACCAATCGGCGGACGCCTCGAAAATGATGCCGCTAAGGTAGCGCGGGAAGGCATCCCCTCCCCGCGGCGCCTGGCCGTTGACCGGGTCGATGCGGCGCAACCCGAGGTCAATCTGCAATGCCTCGACGCGAGCCGCATCCAGATCGCCACGTTCAAGGAAATTGAGGGCCTGGTAGACATGCAGGAGAAGATGTTCGTGAGTCGGCGGCACGTAGGACCCGCTGTCCTCCGCCACGGCCCAGGCGGCAAGCGTCTCACTGACACTCAGCGGTTGTAGCTGGCCCACCACCGACTTGGCACGCTCGAAGGCGGCAATACTGCCATCCAGGTCACCTTGCATCCGCAGCAGCATGCCGCGGTTGAGCCAGTACAGGCTCTGGTTGCGGCGGGAATCCGACAACGCCTCAAGACTCTCCAGTGCACGCCCGGGCTGGCCACGCTGGACATCGTCGTCGACCCGGTCGAGCAACGCCCCCTGGCTGGCGCAGCCGGTGACGAGCACCAGCGCGCCGAGAAGCGCCGGCCGCGCGGCTCGCGCCATGACCCGAACAAGCATCGGATGACCTGTCAGGAACGGAACAGGCCGCGCCGGATGATCTTGCGGATTTCCTTCTGACCGACCCAGACCCGGGTGTTATCGGCCAGACTGGTCAACGCCAGATCGACCTGGTAATACGCGACTTCGGTCCGGCCCTCGGTATCCATGATGGTGTTGATAGTACCGGTCAACACGTAGTCAGCGCCGATTTCCCGTCCCGGCAGGCTGCGGGTTTCCTCCCGCACATTGCCCCGCTGGTCCTCGCGTTCGCTGCGGATCGCATCGCGCTCGACGCCGCCGGCGACGAACGTCACCTCGCCGGAATTGAGCAGTTCCCGCTCGATATCGCGAACGAAGGTGTTGACGTTGATGTGTTCGTGACTGAGGTTCCGGACGTCGCCGATGATCACTGTCGGGTTGCTACCGGTGCGGCCCTGATGCCGCTGGATCCAGCCCCTCGACACCATGTCGTCAATCATTTCCTCGGACACCAGCCGCGAATCGGTGTCATTCCAGCGTCCGCTGAGATCACCCGGCGTATCGCGGTCCACGCGATCCACCTGGGTTGCGCAACCGACAAGCCCGAGCGAGAGCAGCGAAATCATCAGAAAACGGGCAAGCGCCTGCGAAACGGGAAACATCATCCAATCCTCCAGTAGCGGCGGACGCGGTAGTGACCGGCGGTCCACTCATGTGCTGCCATAGACTCTCTATGCATCGTTGCGGTTCCAGCCCGAATCCCCGGATCGGGGTACCATGGAAGCGCGATCTGCGGCAAAAGGAAAATTTCCCATGCCCTACACCACGCTGATCTCCGCCGAGCGGCTCACGACGCTGATGCGTTCGGATTCACCGCCCTGCATCCTCGATTGTCGCATGCGGCTGGGCCAGCCCGAAGCCGGTCTTGCCCTGTTTCAGCAGGGGCATATCCCCGGCTCGGCACATGCCGACCTGGAGACACGCCTGGTCGGAAAACGGACGCCGAAGACCGGCCGACACCCGCTGCCGGAACGGGATACGCTGGCGGCGGCTCTGGCCGCCCTGGGCCTGGACGCGGATCAGCAACTGGTGGTCTATGACGACCAGGGTGGCGCAATGGCCGCCCGGCTCTGGTGGATGGCTCGCTGGGCCGGCCATGCACAAGTGGCAGTGCTCGACGGCGGACTGCAAGCCTGGACGGAATCCGGCGGAGACCTGGAAGACGGCGTGCGCGCGCACCCCCCGGGCAACTTCGTGCTTGGCAAGCCGCTGGTGCAATGGATTGATCCGCAACAACTGGAAGAGGCCTTGCAGGCGCAGGATATAACCCTGATCGATGCGCGCGCCGAGGAACGATTCAGCGGCGCCAGCGAGCCCTACGATCCGGTGGCCGGGCACATCCCCGGTGCGGTCAACGTACCGTTCGCCAGCAACCTGGCGGCGGATGGCCGATTCAAACCCGTCGAGTCACTGCGGGAGATGTACCAACCGCTGATGGACTCGACCCGGGTGCCCATCGCCATGTGCGGATCGGGGATTACGGCCTGTCACACCCTGCTTGCGCTGGAGCATGCAGGGCTGGCCAGGGGGCGTCTGTACGTCGGTTCCTGGAGCGAATGGATTACGGACCCGGCACGGCCTGTGGCGCGGGAGGCGTAAGCTGGACAGCCAATGCGGTAATGCGAATCATTTTTATTTACAAGCTGCGGGCCAGGGCTTATAGTTCCGGTGAGCCTTGAGATTGAGCCTCCCGGCTCGCGACCTGGTCAATCCTCCCGTCGGCCAGGACGCACGTTCCAGTCGCCGCAGGCCGTTACCTGCGGCGCTCTCTTTATCCAGGGCTGAAACAGAACGCGAAACTACGGCGTCTTGCGGGGCTCCTCGTCGGAGGACTGCTCGCTGGCGGGCTCGGTTTCCGCCTCGGCTCGCGGCTTCATATCGTCCAGCGACCACCGCTCAGCCTCGGCTTTCTGCCGCTCCTCGCCACCCTCTTCGGCCTCCGGCTTGTCGTCGGGTGCTTCATCGCCCCCGCCAGCGGGGTCAGTCGGATCCGACTTACCTGCCTTAGCTTCTTCCCCGGCCGACGTATCTTTACCTGACTCCGGCGCCGACTCCGAAGACGACAACTGCTCATCAAGCTGACGTTGCTCCGGTGGTGTTGCCAACAGCGGCGAATCCGGACCTTGCCCGAGCTTCTCCGAACCATCGGCCAGATGTTCATAGAGCGAGCGGTAGCTGGCAGTGACATCATTGAACAGCTGCGCCGTGGTCTGGAAGTGGCTGTTGACCTGCTCGCGGTAAAAGCGCAGCTCGCGGCTGGATTCGTCACGCTGTTCTTCCAGCTCCCGCACGCGGGCCGACCCCGGTGCCGTGTACCGACCGATGACGAATGCGGCAATCGCCGCGGCGATCACTATCAGAAACCAGACCACGGTCATGGACATAGACGGTACTCCCGAAACTCGTTGGTACGCCGCCCGGCGTGCGCATTGGAAGGAAAGGCAGTCCGGCAGCGCCGTCAGAATGCTCGCCGTTCCCCTTGCGGCGCGGCGGCGAGCCTCCGGGATCGGCCGGGCTGCCGAAAGTAGTAAGATGGGTGAATGCAGGAATCAGGTCAACCGGGACACGAGGGCATGGACGAGGCCGTCAGGCGAGCGATGCGGCGATGGCCGGACGTGCCGGACGTCAGCGATCATCTGAGTCTGGACCGGCGTGGTCGCTGGCTGCTGCACGGCAGGCCGATCGAGCATCGCCGAACCATCGACTTCATCAACCGGCATTACCACGCCGGAGAGGACGGACGCTGGTGGTTCCAGAATGGTCCGCAGCGGGTCCGGGTGCAGCTCGCCTACACCCCCTGGATCTATCGCTGGAACCCCGCTGACGGGCTCGAGACCCACACCGGCCACCGGGTTGTCATGCCGAAGGCCGCCTGGCTGGACGAGGACGGCAACCTGCTGCTTGAAACCGAATACGGCATCGGACTGATCGACGACCGGGACCTGCCGGCGATCGCGGACCGGGTCCGTGCGCCGGACACCAGCCAGGTCCAGGATCCCGCGGTCAGCGGGATCCTGGACCTGCACGACCGGCAATTGACGATCCGGACAATTCACTCCGCCGAGGTACCGGAACGTTTCGGCTTCGTGCCTCAATAGCCGAAGCCCCAATGCCGCAATAGTGCGAAAAAGCAACATCGGCCGAAACATTCGCCGAGAGCTTTGTTTAACGCCCTTCGCACGCCCCTGGCCGTGTCTTTTTTTTGCAACGACTGTTGCGTAAAACCCTCGTCACGGCTGGAACTCAGAAATTAGCCGGTTATACTGGCGCAGAAGGCTCTCGACCCCGTCCCCTCCGGGGTCGTCTCTCAGGCGGTATTCACCGCTAGACCACGAACGAAAAAGATTGAGGTAGCGATCCATGATGAAGAAGACGTTGCGTTCTGCAGTCATCGCATCGACCCCTGCACTGCTTCTGGCCTCCGGGCTGGCCCATGCGGTCGAGTTCCAGGCTGGCAACACGACCTTCAGCGTGGAGGGTTATGCCAAGCTGGACATGATCTACGATTTCGACGACCGGCTGGGCCGGTTCACCTTCCATGACCAGATCGGCGCCGATTCCAGCGATTCCGGCCATTTCCGCATGCAGGCCGGCCAAAGCCGTATCGGGTTCCGCTCCCAAACCGAGACGGATCAGGGTCCCCTGGTGTTGTTCGCGAACATGGACTTCTTTGATGGGGACGCAGCGCGTACGGGCTCCAATAGCGGCGGTAATCCCCGCCTCCGGGAGGTATATGGTCAGTGGAATGGCATTACTGCCGGCCGCACCTGGACCACGTTCAACACCTTTGTCGGCACACCGGAAATCCTGGACTTCACCAATGCGGTGGGCCAGGCCGGCCTCGATCTGCAGACGCAGCTGCGTTACACGGTGAACGGCTTTTCGATCGCGCTGGAAGCGCCGGATGACCTGGTAAGCTCGTTGAACGGCAGCGCAATCGCAAATGCAGGTGGGGAGCGTTCCAGCACTTTTGGTGCCCGAAATCAGAGCCGGCTGCCTGACCTCACCGCTAACTACCACGGTCGGGCCGGCCAAGTAGACTATGCGGTTGGCGCCATGGTCCGCCAGCTGCGCGTCGGCCGGGTGGAGGATGAAGATGGCAACACCATAAGCAGCGACTCGGAGACCGGCTGGGGTCTGTTCGGGGCCGCAGCCATGGAAGTGGCGCCGGGCACCACGGTGCGCGGGATCGTTGCTGGTGGTGATGGTATCGGCAACTACCTCTACTTCCAGCCGGCACCTGCCGCCTACTACGACCCGAATCGGGAGAACATCGAGACCATCGAGGCAATCGGCGGTAGTTTCAGCATCACTCAAGAGATCGGACCGGGTCGGGCAACACTTGCCTATGCTTATGCATACGCAGACACTGACGACTTCTTCGAGGACACCCAACTGGACGGCACAGATCCCGACAATCTGTTCTTTGCCGGCAACAAGTTCCAGAGCATTTTCGTGAACTACCTCTGGGAGCCAATCGAGCGTGTGACTTACGGCATCGAGCTGGGCTGGCACCGCGTTGATCGTCCTCGCAGCTTTGGCGACGATGGAGCAATCAACCGCTCCAGCGACGATGACGCCTACCGCATCATGACCTCGCTGATCTACGACTTCTGAGCAGCGGGCAATCGCGGTACTGTACGACGGCCGGCATTCGCCGGCCGTTTTCATTTCCGGTTATGGAGCCTTCCGCATGACCTTCGCGTTCTGGTGCGTCCTGATAGCCGCCCTGATGCCCATCGTCTTTGCCGGCATCGCCAAGGCGGGCGGCGACAGCTACGACAACCGCAACCCCCGCGCCTGGCTATCACGTCAGGCGGGCTGGCGCCAGCGGGCCAACTGGGCGCAGCAGAACACCATCGAGGCCTTCCCGCCATTCGCGGCCGCCGTGATCATTGCCCACCTGGCTGCCGCGCCACAGGCTGCGATCAATGCGCTGGCCGTGAGCTTCATCGCGATCCGGATTGTGTACGGCTACTGCTACATCCAGGATCACCACCTGGCGCGCAGTCTGGTCTGGCTCGCCGGACTGGCCTGCGTCATCGCCCTGTTCGTGGTTGCCGCGCTCGCATGAGCCGCCCGCTGGAACCGGACTGGTCGGTGGTCGAGGAAAACTTCGTCCGGGCCTCGGGTCCCGGCGGTCAGCATGTCAACAAGACCGCCACTGCGGTGCAGCTACGCTATGATCTCAGGCGGGCCCGGCCACCGTTGTCACGGCCTGTGCACGAGCGCCTGCGCAAGCTCGCCGGCAGCCGCCTGAGCCGGGACGATGTGCTGATCCTGGAATGCAGCGAACACCGGAGTCAGGAACAGAATCGCCGCCAGGTCCGCGAACGACTGGTCGGCTTGCTGGCGAAGGCCGCCCAGAAGCCGAAACCGCGCATCCCGACGCGTCCGGGGCTGGGGGCAAAACGCCGGCGACTGGACGCGAAGAAAAAGCGGGCGGGCAAGAAATCACTCCGGCGACGGCCGATTGATTAACGTTCCGCTGGGGTCATTCCATCGCGACGAAACGGCCGGCACCCGAGAACCGCTGCCGCCAGTAGGGATTGCGCAATTCGGCGTAGGACACCTCGCCGCCACTGGATGGGGCATGCAGGAAGCGGCCACCGCCGGCATAGATTCCAACATGATCGACCTTGCGGCCGTTGACCCGGAAGAACACCAGGTCGCCACGGCGCAACTCCCGAACCGGGACATCGGAAGCCTTTCGCGCCTGCGCGGAGGCCGTTCGCGGCACACGGACACCATGTTGCGCATGGCTGAATGCCACCAGGCCGCTGCAATCGAAACCGCGTTCCGGCCGATCACCACCGAAGCGGTACGGCACACCGCGCTGGTTTTGCGCCGTCTGCAGGATCTGATCCGCCAGCGAGGGCGCATCGGCCGGCGGCGGCCGCGGGCGCTCCGGCTGCCGATCGGATACCGGCGCCGGCGGGCTGCTGGCGCAGCCAACCAACAGCAAAGCCAGGCAGCCAATCAAAAAACAGGTCCTGCTTCTTATTATCAGCAACATGCAACTCAGTCCTGAGAGTGCAGATTTGCTTTAGTTTCCACTGAGCTGATCTTGCTGACAAGTTATTCCTCATCGGCATCCGGCCCACCATGCGGCACGAAGACACGGTCCAGCAGATCCGGATCATCAAAATGGCGGCGACCGACAAAGGCCGTGGGATGCCGGCCAAGCTGGCGCATGGCACCGGGTGCCGGCACACCGGAGACCCAGAACAGCACCTGCTCATCACGCCGCGTGCCCGGAACCAGGCCATCGGCATCGAACAGGCTGCGCCGCTCCTGGCCGTCCCCGTACACGCTGCGCAAGCTGTCATAGTCGGCCAGCAGGTATTGCTGCGTGCCGCTGCCAGACGACTCCTGCCCGGCCACGCCGAGATAGAGCCGTCGCAGGTGATGCGAGCGGTCGCGGAGTACCACGGTCAATCTTTGCCGCTCGCCCGGAAGCCCGGGACCGGACAACACCAGCGGTGGTTCGGCGTAAGTGGCGCGAGCATGCTCCTGCAGAGCCTGGAGGGGATAGTACTGATGGTAGCAACCACAGTTATGCAGTGATTCCAGTAACAGCGGCCGGCCGTCCTCGGCCAGGGTCAGGCGCAAGATCATGCCGTCCAGGCGGCCACCGAGTATGTCCAGCGGATTCGATTTCGGTCGGGAGTTGAACCAGTAGACATAGTAGATCCGTGGCAACACCTGCCCACCGAAACGGACACTGTCCATGGCATGAAAAACCCGCGGCTGCGCGGTGTTGACGTTCGGCCTCCCCTCCCCGGTCCAGACCGGCGTGCCGATGCGGTTGTGTGCAACATCACGTTCCAGTTCGATGACCGGGGCAAACGCGGCAACAATGGCATCGCGTTCGGACTCGCCCAGCAGCAAGTCACCCAGCGCGTCCCGCGGTGCGTTGCGAACGCGCTGCGCCGCCGCCTCGGGCGTCAGGGATTCGCCCGGCCAGGCAGGCGCGTAGCGTAATGGCTGCGCTTCCGCCGGTGGCCGGGTGCTGAATTCCGCCCGTGTACCACGCTGCCAGACGGCGACGCCCGCGCGGATACCCCAGCGACTGACGGGGTACAGCCCTGCCCAGCGGTGCCAGCCAATGTAGTCATCGCGCACCGCGAGCCGGTCGCGCAGCTCGGCAAGCTCCGGATCATGCGCCAGGCTTGCCGCAGCAAGGATGGATCCGCAACGGTCGGTTTTCGACTCCAGGTCGTCTACGCCGCTAGCGGCCGCCAGGCGCGCGCGCCGCGTGGCGTCCAGGTTACCGAGTTCGAGCAGGCGCGCCCGCAGATCATGCTGCCGCAGCGCCGCGGCAAGCGACTCTCCCTCCAGACCCGGCGCCAGATGCGCGATCCGGCGAGAACTCCGGAACCAGGGATAGCCATCCACCGGGGCGCCAACCCCGTCGCGGACACCGGCATCCGAGACCGCCGCATCGATTTGCTGGAAATAGGCCTGGCAGGCCTGCACGCGCTTGTCCTGATCCGTAAACTCGGGCGCAGTAACGGTGCCGGCGCAGGCGGCCAGACCAACCAGTGCCATCGCGACCGGCAGCAGGCGCAGATTCGCGGCCGCCCGTGCCGGCACCGTATACTGCCCGGGCACGACACAACGCCCTTTGGCTGCAGACCGGCGCACCCTGCGTCAGCCCCGAATCCGGAGATCATGCATGTCCCAACTCCCCCACCTCACCGCAAGCGGCGAAGTGCATATTGTCGATGTGGGTGACAAGGCGGCCACGCGCCGCGTGGCCATCGCCGAAGGAAGCATCCTGATGCAGCCGGAAACCCTGCAGGCAATACGCGACCAGCAGATCAAGAAGGGCGATGTGCTGGCCGTGGCCCGGATTGCCGGCCTGATGGCGGCAAAGAAGACCTCGGAAATCGTACCGCTCTGTCATCCCATCGCCCTCACCCACGCCGAAGTCGTAATCACGCCGAGAACCGATGGTGCCGGTCTCGACTGCCGGGCGGAGGCAGTCACCGTGGAACGCACCGGCGTGGAAATGGAAGCCATCCATGCCGTGCAGGCCGCCCTGCTTACGGTCTACGACATGTGCAAGGCCATGGACCGGGGCATGGAGATCAGTGGAATCCGGCTGTTGCACAAGAGCGGCGGCCGCTCCGGTGAATGGAACCGTGACGCCAGCCCCCATGTTGGCTGAGACCACGAACCGCGTCGCACTGTTCGCCACCTGCCTGGTGGACCTGTACCGGCCTTCAGTCGGCCTGGCCAGTGCCGAACTGCTGGAACGTGCAGGGTTTCGCGTCGAGGTTCCGGAAACCCAGACCTGCTGCGGCCAGCCGGCCTGGAACAGCGGTGATAACCGGCGAGCGAAGATCCTCGCCCGGCAGACCATCAATGCCCTCGCCGGCTTCGACTACGTGGTGATACCGTCCGGATCCTGTGCCGGCACGCTGATTCATGATTATCCGCGGCTGTTTGCCAACGATCCGGAGGATCTCGGTGCGGCCGAGGACCTCGCGGGCCGGACCTGGGAATTGACCCGTTTTCTGGTCGAGGTCGCGGCCGTGGAAGACCTGGACGCGAGCTTCCGGCATAGCGCCTGTTATCACGACGCCTGCTCCGGACTTCGCGGGCTCGGCATCAGGCGGCAGCCCCGGCAACTGCTTGCCGCCGTGGACGGCCTGGAATTGCACGAGATCGAGGATAGCGAGGTCTGCTGTGGCTTCGGCGGCACCTTCTGCGTGAAGTATCCGGAAATCTCCACCCGCCTGGCGGACGACAAGCTGCAGGCCATTCGCAATACCGGCGCCGAGACCGTGCTGGCCGGCGACCTGGGCTGCCTGCTGCAGCTCGCCGGGCGACTGAAGCGCAACGGCGACACGATCCGCGCCTACCACGTGGCCGAGATCCTGGCCGGCATGGGCGATCAGCCGGCCATCGGCGAGGGAGGCGACTGATGCAGTCCAGGGCCCGGGAATTTCCGCTGCGGGCACGCCAGGCACTCGACGACCAATCGCTGCGCCAGGCGCTGGCCAAGGCCCAGGACGGCTTCGTCGGCAAACGGCAGACAGCCATCGACGCCTTCCCCCAGTTCGAAGCGCTGCGCGACCGCGGCACGGCCATCAAGGACCACACGCTGGCCTATCTCGACGTCTACCTGGAACAGTTCGAACGTGCCGTGCAGGATGCCGGCGGCCAGGTCCACTGGGCCGAATCGGCCGAGGATGCCCAGGATATCGTGAGCGACATCTGCCGGCAGGCCGGTGCCTCGCGGGTCACCAAGGCCAAGACCATGGCGGGCGAGGAGGTCGGCCTGAACGAGGCACTGGAAACGGCCGGGTTCGAAGCCGTGGAAACGGATCTGGGTGAATACATCATCCAGTTGGCGAAGGAGCCGCCCAGTCACATCATCGCCCCGGCGGTGCACAAGACGCGGCAGCAGATCAGCGATCTGTTCAACACCCATCACCACGGTGGCCGCCTACAGTCCGCCTTGCGCGAGGTGCCGGAACTCGTCGACGAGGCGCGGCAGCGGCTGCGTGAGAAATTCCTGACCGCCGATGTCGGCATCACCGGTGCCAACTTCCTGGTCGCCGAGAGCGGCTCGATCGCGCTGGTGACCAACGAGGGCAATGCCGACCTGACGCACACCCTGCCCCGGGTGCACATCGCGATTGCCGGCATCGAGAAACTGGTGCCGACGCTGGACGATGCGGCCTGCATGCTGCGGCTGCTGGCCCGCAGCGCCACCGGCCAGGACACCTCGACCTACACCACATTCGTGACCGGCCCGAAGCGGGCCTCCGACCCGGATGGCCCGGAAGCCTTCCACATCGTGCTGCTGGACAACGGCCGCAGCCGCATGCTCGGCAACCGCTACCGGGAGATGCTGCGCTGTATCCGTTGCGGCGCCTGCATGAACCATTGCCCGGTATACGGCGCCGTCGGCGGGCATGCCTACGGCTGGGTCTATCCTGGCCCGATGGGCTCGGTGCTGACGCCGCTGTTCACCGGCCTGGACGGCAGCCGCGACCTGCCCAACGCCTGCACCCTGAATGGTCGCTGCCAGACCGTCTGTCCGGTAAGGATCCCATTGCCGGAGCTGCTGCGTGACCTGCGTCGGCAGCAGTTCGAACGGGGCCTGGCGGCGCGGCGAACGCGCTGGGGCCTGGCCGCGTGGGGCCTCATCGCCCGCCGACCCCGGCTGTACCATCTGCTCGCGCGCCTGGGTGTGGCCGTCCTTGGACGCCTGGGCAAACGCAAGGGCGCATTTCGGCGGCTGCCGCTGGCTGCGGGCTGGACTGCAAGCCGCGACATGCCGGCGCCGCAGGGAACCACGTTCCAGCAACTGTGGAAGCAACGTCAGAAGGATGCGCAGTCATGAGCAGCGCTCGCGAACGCATCCTCGGGAAAGTCCGGCGCGGGCTGGGTGTTCCTGCATCGCGGGGACCGGCTGCTGCGCATGCGGCCCGCGAGCAGGCCTATGCCGCGGCAGCCTCGCCGCGGCAGCCATGGGACGGCGATTCCGTGGACCGCTTCTGCCAGCGTTTCGAGGCCTGGGCCGGGACCTGGCAGAGAGTCCCGGATGCCAGCGCCATTCCGGCCGCGGTCCAGCCCTTGCTGGCCGAGGGCGATGCGCTGGCCGTCGCAGCGCATCCGTTACTGCAGCAACTGGACTGGCCGCAGGACCTGGCGCGGGAGCACCGGCACCCGGCGGACTGCCAGCTTGCGGTTTCGGTCGCCGATGCGGCGATCGCCGAAACCGGCACGCTGGTGCTGTGCTCCGGACCGCAGTCCCCAACCACACTGGAACTGCTGCCGGAGACACACGTGGTTGTCCTGCGGACCGAAACCATCCTGCCGGACATGGAGGCAGTCTGGCGGCACTTGCAACCGGACCCCGCCTTTCCGGCGCGTTCGATCAACGCGATCTCCGGGCCATCACGTACCGCCGATGTGGAACAGACCATCCAGCTCGGCGCGCATGGACCCCGGCGGCTGCATGTCCTGTTGCTGGCACCCGATCCGGCACCCTGAACTGCCCCTGCTGGCCGGGACCCGGTCAGTTCACGACTCAGCCGCCAAGCCGGCGTGACAGCGCCCGCCCCGCCTCCAGCACGCGAGGAATCCAGGTATCCCGGTAGCGCGAGCTGGGCGACGCCAGTACCACGGCCGCCAACAGGCGCTTGCCCGGACCGCGCACCGGCACGGCAATGGCCGTCACCCCTGCCTCGCGCTCCTCGCTGTCCAGCGCATAGCCGGTTCGCCTGGCCCGTTCCAGCTCCCGGTAGAGGCGGGGTACGTCACGAATTGCCTGTGTTGTGCCGCCTGCCAGGCCGGTACGCTCGGCATACTCGGCACAGGCCTCGAAGCCACCATCGGCCAGGTAGAGTTTGCCGGCGGCGCTCAGATGCAGCGCCTCGCGCTCGCCGGGCGCACACTCCACGCGGAGTTGCAGGCGGCCGGGGGATCGTTCCAGACAAACGACTTCATCACCCTCGCGCAGCATCAGGCTAACGGTCTCGCCCAGGCGATCACGCAAATGCTGCATCACGACCAGGGCCTCCAGCCGCAGATCAAGCCGGCCATGCATGCGTGACGCCAGGGCCAGCACCCGGCTGCCGAGCGCGTAATGGCCGGCCGCCTGACGATCCACGTAGCCGAGCTCCGTCAGGCTGGCCAGAATCCGGTGGACCGTGGAGCGGTGCAGGCCGCTGGTTGCAGCCAGTTCGCCGAGCGACCATGGCCCATCACGTTCCGCCAGCAGGCCCAGCAGGCGATCCGCCCGCTGCAGCACCTGGATCGCATTGCGTTCACTGCCGGATCCATCAGTCATGGACAAGAGCCAGCCGGGTTCTTGCGAGCCCTAGGGAGCCTCGGGCCGCATGGTCGGGAACAGCAGCACATCGCGGATCGAGGCCTGGTCGGTGAACAGCATCACCAGGCGATCAATGCCGATGCCCTCCCCCGCGGTCGGCGGCAGGCCGTACTCCAGCGCGCGGATGTAGTCCGCATCGTAGTGCATCGCCTCCTTGTCGCCGGCATCCTTGCTTGCGGCCTGCTGGCGGAAGCGCTCGGCCTGATCCTCGGCGTCGTTCAGCTCGGAAAAGCCGTTGGCAATCTCGCGGCCGGCGACGAATAGCTCGAAGCGATCGGTCACCGTGGGATCATGGTCACAGGGACGGGCCAGCGGCGAGACCTCCAGCGGATATTCGGTAATGAAGGTCGGCGAGCGCAACTGGTCCTCGGCGGTCTCCTCGAACAGGGCCACCTGGATGGCGCCGAGACCGTCGCTGTCCTTGAACGGCACCTTCAGCGACTGGGCGGTGGCCCGTGCCGCCTCCAGCGTGTCAATGTGTTCCGGCGTCAGGCCGTCGTTGTATTCCAGGATGGCCTCGCGGACGGTCAACCGCCGGAACCGCGGACCGAAGTCCAGCGTTTCGCCCTGGTAGCTGATCGTCGTCCCACCACAGGTCGCCCCTGCCAGCCCACGCAGCAGTTCCTCGGTCAGGTCCATCAGGTCATGGTAATCGGCATAGGCCTGATAAAACTCAAGCATCGTGAATTCCGGGTTGTGCCGGGTCGACACACCCTCGTTGCGGAAATTGCGGTTGATCTCGTAGACGCGGTCGAAACCGCCGACCACCAGCCGCTTGAGATAGAGTTCCGGCGCGACCCGCAGGTACAGCGGCATGTCCAGCGCGTTGTGATGCGTGACGAAGGGCCGTGCCGTGGCACCGCCCGGGATCACCTGCATCATCGGCGTTTCCACCTCCAGGAAACGCCGCTCGTTGAGGAAATCTCGGATCTGCTGGATCAAGCGGCTGCGGACCACGAACACGTCCCGCACTTCCGGGTTGACGATCAGGTCCACGTAGCGCTGCCGGTATCGCACCTCCTGGTCGCTGAGACCATGGTACTTCTCGGGCAACGGCCGCAGGGACTTGGTCAGCAGCTGCACCGAGTCGCAACGCACCGACAGCTCTCCCTTGCGGGTGCGGAAAAGCACGCCTTCGGCGCCGACGATATCGCCCACGTCCCAGGTCTTGAACGCCGGATACTGCCCTTCGGGCAGTTCGTCGCGGGCGAGAAACAACTGGATACGACCACTCATGTCCTGGATGCTGGTGAAACTGGCCTTGCCCATGACCCGCTTGGCCAGCATCCGGCCGGCGACCCGGACCCGGACGTCGGCCGTCTCCAGTTGATCGATGTCGTACTCGGCGAAGGTCTTTTGCAGATCCTCGGCAAAGGCATCGCGACGGAAGCCGTTCGGGAACGGGTTGCCGGCTTCACGCAGCGCGGCGAGTTTCTCCCGGCGTTGCGCGATCAGCTTGTTGTCGTCGGTATCCTGCGGCGTATTGCTCATGCGGTTTCCACGGGTTCAGGGTGATGCGGTGACAGGCCCGCAAGACGGGTGAATCGATCGGCCCTCTACAGCCCGGCTTTCAGGCTGGCCTCGATGAAACGGTCCAGATCGCCGTCCAGCACCGCCTGGGTATTGCCCACCTCGACGGCGGTGCGCAGATCCTTGATCCGCGACTGGTCCAGCACATAGGAACGGATCTGGCTGCCCCAGCCGATATCGGATTTCGAATCCTCCACCGCTTCGGCGGTCTCCCGCCGCTTCAGCATCTCCAGCTCGTAGAGCTTGGCGCGCAGCTGGTTCATCGCGGTGGCCTTGTTCTTGTGCTGCGAGCGGTCATTCTGGCACTGCACGACGGTGCCGGTGGGCTCGTGGGTGATGCGTACCGCGGACTCGGTCCGGTTGACGTGCTGCCCGCCGGCGCCGCTGGCGCGGTAGACATCGATGCGCAGATCCGCCGGATTGATCTCCACGTCCACCGAGTCGTCGATCTCCGGTGACACGAACACGGCGGCGAAAGAGGTATGCCGGCGATTACCGGAATCGAACGGTGACTTCCGCACCAGCCGGTGCACGCCGGTCTCCGTGCGCAGCCAGCCAAAGGCGTGATCGCCCTCGAAGCGGATGGTGGCACTCTTGATACCGGCCACCTCGCCGGCGGAGACCTCGATCAATTCGGTGTTGAAGCCGCGCCGCTCGCCCCAGCGCAGATACATGCGCAGCAGCATTTCGGCCCAGTCCTGGGCCTCGGTGCCGCCGGACCCGGCCTGGATATCGACGAAACAGTTGGCGCTGTCCATCTCGCCGGCGAACATGCGCCGGAACTCGAGGCTCTCCACCTGGCGCTGGGCGGCGGCGAGGTCCGATTCGATGGATGCCAGGGTCTCGGCATCGTCTTCCTCGGCAGCCATCTCCACCAGTTCGGCGACGCCGTCCAGGTTGGCGGACAGCGTGTCCAGCATCGACACCGTGTCCTCCAGCGAGGAACGCTCCCGGTTCAGCGCCTGCGCCTTCTCCGGCTCGTTCCAGACATCGGGGTCTTCGAGGGTCCGCAGCACTTCCTCCAGGCGTTCCTTCTTGGCCGGATAGTCAAAGATACCCCCTCAGCGCATCGACACGCTCGCGGAGGTCAGCGGAAAGGTTCAGCAGGGCGTTGATTTCCGTCATGTTCGGCAGTTGATCCCAGATCCCGGAAAAGCGGGCATGGTACAGCAGTGGGACTGCCTTCGGCCATGGAAGGAAGTCCGGTAGGGAAACCCTGAATTTATTCCCGCGTCTGCGCCCGAGACCAGTATTGGTCATCTGGCAAGGCGCGGTGCCGGTTCGGTAGCCCACTAACCAGGGCAACCTGTTTCTGGCCAGATGCGTAGGGCGGGTCAAGCGTAGCGGACCCGCGCGGTGTGGTGTTTTAGCGGGACAAAAAAGGTTTTCGGACAAGGAAGGTGGTCGGACTAAACAAAACCGGGGTGGCCGTGGTAGTCACCACGAGCGCGTTGCCACGATCATGACGGGTCACACCGCGTGCATTCGCTGCGCTTAATGCGCCCTACGCGTCGTGTTCATCGCGCCTTGCCTCGGAAAAAATGCGGACTCCAACGCAGAAGTGCGAATAAATCAGGGTTTCCCTACCGGACTTCCTTCCACTGGGCCTGCAGCCGTTTTTCGGAAACCGGCACGGCAGTGCCCACCGGCTGGGCGAATAGCGAGATGCGGAATTCTTCCAGCATGCGGCGGTAGTCCAGCAGCGCGGGGTCATCGATACCTTCCCGGGCGTGCCGCTCGGCGCGCTGACGGTACTGTTCCCAGTAGGGACGGATCTCGCGGGTGCGTTGACTGTCGCGCCGGGGGTCCGCGGCCAGCTTGTCGAGCCGGTACTGCAGCCCTTCCAGGTAGCGCGGCAGGCCGTCCAGCAGCAGCAGCGGCTGCGATTCCATGAAACCGGGATAGACTAGGCTCTGCAGGTGTTCGGCGATATCGCGGTAGCTCTCCATGCCGTCCAGGCCGCGCGGCTTCTTCAGCGCCTTCTGGATTGTCTGATAGCGCTGCAGCACGCGGGCGATGGCGGCCGCCAGCCGCTCGCCCTCCTCCACCAGACGGCCACGCCCCTGGTCCAATCGCTTGCGAAACTGCGCTTCGTCCCGCGGCAGGCCGTCGCGCAGAAACACGCGATCGAAAACCGCGGCCACCAGGTCACGGGCAAGCTGGTCGCTGCTGCCCAGGCCCCGGTATAGCAATTCCATATTGTTCGCTGCCGGCAGCTTCTGCCGCAGATACCTGGCCTGGTCGGCCAATTGCAGTAGGTACAGGCGGCGAATGCCCGCATGGCTGGCACGGGCGGCCTTGTCCGGCGAATCCAGCACCTGCAGCGCGACGCTCTGGCCCTGATCGACCACCGCCGGATAGGCCTGCAGGCGGATGCCCTGCTGTTCCAGCACCAGGTTCTCGGGCAGTTCGCCGAAATCCCAGCGCCGTATGCCGCTGCGCTCCCAGGCCGCAGTCTCGGACGGCGGCATCGCGAAGCCCCGATCCGCCTTGCCGGCCAGTTGTCGTTGCAGGTCGCGCAGATCACGGCCGCGAGCGATCAGCTCGCCGTCGGCATCGACCACCCGGAAATTCATCCGGTAATGCGGATCCAGGTTCAGGTCGTCCCACTGCTCCGGCGGCACGTCGACACCCGTCATGCGTCGCAGCTCCCGCCGCACGCCGTCGAGCAGAGAGCCCTGGCCGCGTGGCAGGGCATCCTGCACCGCGCGGGCAAAATCCGGCGCCGGCACGAAATTGCGCCGCAGCGACTTGGGCAGACCGCGGATCAGTGCCGTGATCTTCTCCTCCAGCAGTCCCGGGACCAGCCACTCGAAGGGCTCGGGGTCGAGCTGGTTCAATGCCGCGATCGGTACGCGCAGGCTGACGCCGTCATCCGGATGACCGGGTTCGAAGTAGTATTCCAGTGGCAGTCGCAGCGCGCCCAGTTCGAACTGGTCGGGGAAGCGGCGGCCGGTGACGGAATCCGCCTCATGTCGCATCAGCTCCGTCTGCTCCATGAACAACAGGCGCGGGCTGTCCTTTTCGGCCTTGCGGCGCCAGGCCTCGAAGCTCTTCAGGTCAACCACATGCTCCGGCACCCGTTGGGCGTAAAAGGCATGCAGCACATCCACATCGACCAGCACGTCACGCCGCCGGGACTTGTCCTCCAGTTCCCGAATCCGCGCGATCAAATCCCGGTTATGGGCCAGAAAACGGCCCTTCGACGGCACCCGGTCCTCGGCCAGGCCCTGGCGCAAAAACACCTCACGGGCCTCCGCGGGCTGGATCGGGCCATAGTTGACCGGCCGCCGGGCGCGCAGCACCAGGCCGTAGAGGGTTACGGTTTCATAGGCCCGGACCTGACCGCGCTGTTCATCCCAGTGCGGGTCGGAGAAGCTGCGTGACACCAGATGGGAGGCCGCATCCGCCACCTCCACCGGATTGACCTCGGCAACGGTTCGCGCAAAGACCCGGCTGGTCTCCACCAGCTCGGCGGCCATGATCCAGCGCGGCCGGCGCTTGGCGACACCGGAACCGGGAAACAGGTGCAGTTTCAGGTTGCGTGCGCCGGTGTAGTCCCCGTCCTCATTGCGGGTCGCGATACTGGCCAGCATGCCGCTGAGCAGCGCCCGATGGACGGCCTGTTCGTCAGCCGGCGAGGTGTTCAGTTGCAAGCCCATGCCCTGCATCAACTCGCGCAACTGGCGGTAGACATCGCCCCAGTCGCGCAGCCGGACAAAGGACAGGAAATGCTCCCGCGCCCAGGCCCGGCGTCGGCTGTTGGACAGTTCCTCGCGCGCGGTATGCCAGTCGTTCCAGAGCTGCAGGAAGGCAAGAAAATCGGAACGCTTGTCGCGCCAGCGGGCATGCGCCTGGTCGGCCGCCTGCTGTGCCTCCAACGGCCGTTCCCGCGGATCCTGGATGGTCAGTGCGGCACAGATGACCAGCAGTTCCCGCAAGGCACCGCGCTCGGCGCCGGCCAGCAGCATGCGGCCGATGGCCGGATCCACCGGCAGCCGGGCAAGCCGCTCCCCGAGCCGGGTCAGGCGGCGCCGGTCATCCACCGCCTGCAATTCGAACAGCAGCTTGTAGCCGTCGTTGATATAGCGCGGGTCCGGTGGCTCGACAAACGGAAAATGCTCCACCGCACCCAGTTTCAGGTGCTCCATCTGCAGGATCACCGAGGCCAGGTTGGTGCGCGCGATCTCCGGATCGGTAAACGCCGGGCGGCCGAGGAAATCCTCCTCCGAATACAGTCGGATGCAGATGCCTGGGGCGACGCGGCCACAACGTCCGGCCCGCTGGTTGGCCGAGGCTTGTGACACGGGTTCGATCGGCAGCCGCTGGACCTTGGTGCGAACGCTGTAGCGGCTGATCCGGGCGGTGCCGGTATCCACCACGTAGCGGATTCCCGGCACCGTCACAGAGGTTTCGGCCACATTGGTCGAGAGCACGACACGGCGACCGGAGTGTTGGGCGAATATGCGCTGCTGCTCGGCCGCGGACAGCCGTGCATACAGGGGCAGGATCTCAGCGTGCCGCAGTTGCCGTCGGCGCAGCGCCTCGGCCGCCTCGCGGATCTCGCGCTCGCCGCTGAGGAAGACCAGGATGTCGCCCGGGCCCTCCCGGCTCAGTTCCTCCACCGCGCGCACGATCCCTTCCCGCTGATTCAGGTCGCGACTGTCATCGTCCTCCGAAACCAGTGGCCGGTAGCGGACCTCCACCGGGTAGGTGCGGCCCGAGACCTCGATCACCGGGGCATCGTCGAAATGGCGGGCGAAGCGGTCCGGATCGATGGTCGCCGAGGTGATGATGACCTTCAGGTCCGGCCGTCGCGGCAGCAACCGCTTCAGGTAACCGAGCAGGAAATCGATGTTGAGGCTGCGCTCATGGGCCTCGTCGATGATGATCGTGTCGTAGGCCGCGAGCTCCCGGTCACCCTGCATTTCCGCCAGCAGCATGCCATCGGTCAGCAGCTTGACGTGGGTGTTGTCACTGACCTGATCGGTAAACCGGACCTTGTAGCCCACGGCCTGCCCGACTTCGGCGCCCAGCTCATCGGCTACCCGGTTCGCGAGTGTCCGGGCAGCCAGCCGGCGTGGCTGGGTATGGGCGATCATGCCGTCGACCCCACGACCAAGATCGAGGCAGATCTTCGGCAACTGGGTGCTCTTGCCGGAACCGGTCTCGCCGCAGACAACCACCACCTGGTGCCGCCGGATCAGTTCGGCGATGTCGGCGCGGCGTTCGTTGACCGGCAGGTCCTGGCCGAAGTCCGGCACCGGCAGCGATGCGGCCCGCTGCCGCCGGCGCTCGGCGGCACGCTGCACATCGCGCGCCAGGGCCTTCAGGCCCCGGTCGGCGGGCTTTTTCTGATTGACTCGCCGCAACAAGCCCCGCAGCCGTCGCTGAAAACCGGACCGCAGGACCGGTGGGCAGGCAGGGATCAGGGCTTCCAGGTCCTTCGGTGTGGGCAGCGTATCGGGATCGGTGCCGGCGGATGCCATGGACGCGTCGCGCGGGCTCAGCCGTCGGCCTGGCGCAGGCGACGCTGGCCGTCGCGATTGGGATATTTCCGGTTCGGCAGTTGCAGGGCTTCGATGTCCCAGTTCGTCTCGGTGCACGACAGAATCAGACAGGACGGCCCACCGTTGGTTCGGGTCCGGCCCGCCGCACCCGGGTTCAGTACCCAGGGGCGGTCGTCGCAGTCCATGGCCAGTTGATGGCTGTGACCACAGACCACGGCCCGAGCCTCGGGAAACTGCCTCCGCAGGAAGCGATGGCGCTCGGCCAGGGACCGGTGATCATCCCCATGCAGGACCACCAGTGTGCCACCCGGTAAGTCCAGGGTGGCCTGGGCCGGCAGGTTCTCGAGCAAATTGGTTTCCGAATCGGACCAGCGCTGCGGCGTATCGTTATTGCCGCGCACTGCCACCACCTGCTGTCGCGGATTCAGCGCGCAGAGCACGTCGGCACCACCGACATCACCCGCGTGCACCGCGTAGTCACAATCGGCCACGCGCTTGGCAATACGCGGATCAAGAAAGCCATGTGTGTCCGCGATGATCGCAACACGGACGGTACTGCCATGATTTTTCATAACCTTTGCCTGACTGCCGGCGCCCGCTCAGGCGGTCGCGGCGAACCCCTGGTCGATGGCCC
The DNA here is from genome assembly GCF_023195885.1 of Methylonatrum kenyense. Classification (GTDB taxonomy): domain Bacteria; phylum Pseudomonadota; class Gammaproteobacteria; order Nitrococcales; family Aquisalimonadaceae; genus Methylonatrum; species Methylonatrum kenyense. The sequence continues at coordinate 167,691 of NZ_JALPKO010000003.1, read as the reverse complement.
GGCGCAGCGCCACGTAATCACGGGTTACCGGATACTGCGGGAACTCGTCGATCACGCGCTGCGGCGGACAGAACAGAATGCCCTTGTCCGCCTCGGCCAGCATGCGGGTGTCGTTGTAGGAATCGCCTGCAGCCACCGTACGGAAGTTAAGCCCCCGAAATGCAGTGACCGCCGCGCGCTTGTGGTCCTGCATCCGCAGGTGGTAGTCGGTAATCCGGCCATCATCCGCGACGCCCAGCCGATGGCAGAACAGCGTCGGCCAGGCGAGTTGCTGCATCAGCGGACGCGCAAACTCGTAGAAGGTGTCGGAGAGGATCACGAGCTGGTAGCGCTCCCGCAGCGAGGCGACGAATTCCGGTGCGCCGGATAGCGGCCGCAACTTGGCAATCACCTGCTCGATATCCGGCAGACCCAGCCCCTCGCGTTGCAGGATATCCAGCCGCATGCGCATGAGTTCGTCGTAATCCGGTACATCCCGCGTCGTGGCTCGCAGTTCCTTGATACCGGTGAGATCCGCGAAATTGACCCAGATTTCAGGGACGAGAACGCCTTCCAGATCGAGGCAAACAATCTCCACGGAAACCTCGCAGTGGCTTGAAGTGCGGAAACGAGAGCGGTGCTGGCAGGATCAATGGCGCCGTCTTCTGCGGCGTACCGGCTGCCTGCAGCCGCGCGACGGGCGCCAAAGGTAGACCGTTTGGCTGGCTGAGGCAAGCTCGCGCGGACCTGGGTTCAGCCCGATTCGTTGGCAACGCCGTGGGGCACGTGACCGGTGGCGACATGCGGCGTTGCCGACTCGCAATGACCCTGTTGGTCATCGAAGAAGATATCCGCGGCGAAGGCCTTGAGAAATGCCGCCTTGCTCAGCCCACCCAGGAACAGCGCCTCGTCGATGCGGATATCCCAGTCGCGCAGCGTGCGGATCACCCGTTCATGGGCCGGGGCACTGCGGGCGGTGACCAGTGCCGTGCGGATCGGACAGGCCTCGCCGGGGTGCTGCTTCTGCAGCGCATGCAGTGCGGCGAGGAAACTCTTGAACGGCCCCCCCGGCAGTGGGTCCCGGGCCTGGGCCCGCTCGCTGGCGGAAAAGCCCTCGAGGCCTTCACTGCGGAAGACCCGTTCGGCACTGTCCGAAAACAGCACCGCGTCGCCATCGAAGGCGATGCGCAGTTGACCGCTGTCGCCGTCCCGGACCCCGTCACCCGTCTGACCCACCGCCGGCAGGATAGTCGCCGCAGCGTAACCGAGGCTCAGCGCCTGGACCACATCACTGGGGTCCGCGGACAGGAACAAATGCGCGCCGAATGCCGGCACATAACGCCACGGCCGCTCGCCGTTGGTGAACGCCGCGCGGGTGATATCAAGGCCGTAGTGCTCGATGGAATTGAACACCCGCAGTCCGGTGTCGGCGCTGTTGCGGGATAACAGAATCACCTCGACCCCGGTGCCACCGGCATCGTTATTCAGGGCCAGCAGCTTCTGCACCAGCGGGAACGCGACACCCGGCGCCAGGATCTCGTCCTCGTGTTCGATCTGGAAGCGGCAATAGGCGTCAACGCCCTGCTCCATGAACAGACGATGACTGTCATCCATATCAAAGAGCGCACGCGAGGAGATCGCAACGACAAGTTTATTGTCAAACTTTACCGGCATGCGTTTAGTTTACGCGGACAATCCGGGCAGAGGGAGACGTCCGGATCGCATCGCGTTAGACTGGCGCAATATCAAAACCAACACCTGTCAGGGATTCGCGACAGGCCGCAAGGAGACTGGACGATGGCAACGAATGAGCGCGTCATCAGTGCCGGACAACAACGGGCACTGGAAACCAACAAGGTCATCCGCAATACCTACACGCTATTGTCGCTGACTTTGGCGTTCAGCGCGGTAATGGCCGGTGTGTCGATGGCGATCAATGCGCCGCCGATGAATTTCGTTCTGCTGCTTGCGGGCTATTTTGGCCTGCTCTTCCTGACCAGCTACCTGCGTAACAGTGTCTGGGGCCTGGCCTCGGTTTTCGCCCTGACCGGCTTCATGGGTTTCACCCTCGGCCCGATGCTGACCTTCTACCTGACTGCCTTCTCCAATGGCGGCCAGCTGGTCATGACCGCGTTCGGCGGCACGGCGGCCATCTTCCTGGGGCTGTCCGGCTACGCGCTGACCACCCGCAAGAATTTCAGCTTCATGGGTGGTTTCCTGTTCGCCGGCATTCTGGTGGCCTTCCTGGCCGGCCTGGGTGCCGTGGTCTTCAGCCTGCCCGGGCTGATGCTGGCCGTGAGTGCGATGTTCATCATGCTGATGGCCGGCTACATCCTTTACCAGACCAGCGAGATGGTGCATGGCGGCGGCGAGACCAACTACATCATGGCAACGGTCGGGCTGTACGTGGCGATCTACAACATCTTCACCAGCCTGCTGCACCTGCTGGGCGTGTTTGGTGGGGATAACTAGTACCCGGCGACGGGAAATCGCCTGGGTGCTTACAGGGCCCCGCCTCGGCGGGGCCCTGTCGTTTTTCTCCGGGCTGCTGTTCACCGCATCGGTCCTTGCCCTGCCGACAAGCTGGCATCACGCCGACACCGAGAATCTGTTGCAGGCGCTACAGGACGGCGGCCTCGTGATCTATGTCCGTCATGGCGAGGCGGAAACGGAAGAGGACGACACCACGCGCCTCACCGAGGGTGGCTGCGAGCAACTCGCGGCAACCGCAGCGGCCCTGGAGGAGGCGGATATCGGTGCCGAAACAGTGCTGAGCAGCCCCACCACACGGACCATGCAGTCCGCCCGGCTGCTGTTTCCGGAGGCCGAGATCCGCTCCGAGGACAAGCTCGACATGGAGCGTTTCACCGACGCCGAGACGCGCGGCACCCTGGTCGCCGCCCTGCGCGAGTTGCTGGCCAGGCCAACGGATGGCGGCAACCGCTGGCTGATCGGACACATCACGCCGCTGGTGATGGCACTGGACACCCCGTTCGGTGGCGATGATCTGCCGGTGGGTACGATGGCCGTATTCCTGCCGGAGGGCGACGGGCGATTCACCCATGTCGGCAATCTGCCCCCGCACTGGGGTCTGGCAGAGGCGGATACTAAGACCGGGGAATCGCCCGGCGATTTCAGTGTTTGCGAACAGGAACCACCATCAGCGTGAGGCCTTTTGCCGCGACCACGGTGACCCGTTCACCAGACTCAATCGGTGCGTCATCGGAGCTGCGGGCACGCCAGACCTCGCCAAACAAGGTGACCTGCCCCACCGGTGCGAGCCGCCTGCGCACCCTGGCCTGCATGCCCACCAGGGCCGAACCGCCACTTGGTGCCGGGCCGCGCAGGGCCGGCCGGTAGAGCGGATAGAGCAGGACGTCCTTCACGACCCAGATCAGCAGAAGCAAGCCGGCCGTTTCGCTACCGAGCCAGCCACGGTCCCAGGCAATCCAGAGTAAGGTACCGAGGAACACCAGCCCCGGCACCTGCAGCAGCGTGTAACGAATGCCCGGCGACATGGTCAACAAGGCCATTGCCGGTTTGATCCTGGAAGACGCATGGCGAGAGACTCCGATCTGCTACAGCGGCCCCGCGGCCGCCATCTGGAAGACCTGAAACACCTGCTCCGGTTCCTGGCACCCTATCGCAGGCAGGTGTTGAGCGCCGCCATTCTGCTGGTCATCGCCGCCGGCAGTGTGCTCGCCATCGGCCAGGGTCTGCGGCTGGTGATTGACCAGGGATTTCTTGCCGGCGACCCGGCAGCGCTGGATCGGATGCTGTTGCTGGTACTCGGCATCATCCTGATCATGGCCAGCGCCTCGGCGCTACGCTTCTACTACGTCTCCTGGATCGGTGAGCGGGTGGCCGCGGACCTGCGGCAGGCGGTCTACAGCCACGTGCTGCGCCTGGAACCGGCCTTTTTCGAAGACAACGGCGTGGGCGAGATCCAGTCCCGGATCACCACTGATACCACGCTGCTGCAGAGCATTCTCGGCTCCTCGTTCTCGATTGCGGTGCGCAACGGGCTGTTGCTGATCGGCGCGCTGATCATGCTGTTCGTGACCAGCCCCAGGCTGACTGCGCTGGTGCTGATCGGCCTGCCGCTGGTGATGGTGCCGATCCTGGTCTACGGCCGGCGGGTACGGCGCCTTTCCCGGGATTCGCAACAGAAGGTGGCCGACGTCGGCAGCTACGCAGGAGAGTCGCTGCACGCCATCCAGACGGTGCAGGCCTTCGGCCATGAAGAGACCGACCGGCAGCGCTTTGCCGAGCATGTGGAGGCCGCCTTCGGCACCGCCCGGCGACGTATCCTGCAGCGCGCACTGCTGACCGGGGCGGTGCTGCTGCTGGTGTTCACCGCGGTGGGCGTGATCCTCTGGCAAGGCGGACATGACGTGCTTGCCGGCCGCATGAGTGCCGGCGAACTCTCGGCCTTTGTCTTTTACGCCGTGCTTGCCGCCGGCGCCACCGGAGCGATCTCGGAAGTCATCGGCGATCTGTATCGAGCGGCCGGGGCCACCGAACGGCTGCTGGAACTGCTCAACACCGATCCGCGGATCAAGGCACCGGCAGCGGCACGCCAACTGCCGCCGGCAACGGCCGGGCGGGTAAGCCTGGAGGCCGTATCCTTTCACTATGCGTCCCGCCCGGGCCAACCGGCACTGCACGATGTCAGTCTGGAACTGCGGCCCGGCGAACGCCTGGCGCTGGTCGGTCCAAGCGGCGCCGGCAAAAGCACGCTGCTCGCCCTGCTGTTGCGTTTCCATGACCCGCAGTCCGGCCGAATCCTGCTTGACGGCATTGACCTGCGGGAACTGGATCCGGTCGCCCTGCGCGAGCGCATTGGCCTGGTGTCCCAGGAACCGGTGCTGTTTACCGGCAGCGCGCGCGAGAACATCCGCTATGGCCGCCCCTCGGCCACCGATGCCGAGGTGCTTGCCGCGGCAGAGGCCGCCTGGTGTACCGAGTTCCTGAGCCGCCTGCCGGACGGTTTCGACACGCAATTGGGCAGCGGCGGCATCCGCCTGTCGGGCGGCCAGCGCCAGCGCATTGCCATTGCCCGTGCCATCCTGCGGAATCCGAGCCTGCTGCTGCTGGACGAGGCCACATCCAGCCTGGACGCGGAGAGCGAACAGCAGGTCCAGCAGGCTTTGGAGAAGCTGATGCAGAACCGCACTAGTCTGGTCATCGCCCACCGGCTGGCCACTGTGGTCGCCGCGGATCGCATTGCGGTACTGGACCAGGGCCGCTTGCAGGCGGTGGGCAACCACACCGAACTGCTGCGCACCAGCCCGCTGTATGCCCGTCTGGCCCGATTACAGTTCGGCGCACCCTCCGGGCCCGGTGTGGTTCGGGATTTCGCCGGAAGTCAGGGACCATGACCTCCGGCGTCGAACCGTTCTGGTTCAAACCGGAGCTGCGCATCGACGGGAAGGGCCCGGTCGTCGCCCCCGATAACTCGGCTGGCCGCCTCCGGCTCTTGTTATTCCAGGCCGAGGACTGATGGCCCACCGCAAACCCCATCTTCCGGATAAGACCTGCGCGCTCTGCGGCCGTCCGTTCAGTTGGAGAAAGAAATGGGCGCGGGACTGGGATCACGTGAAATTCTGCTCGGAGCGTTGCCAACGGCACAGGAATGCAGCTCCGAGCAACGCATAAAGATGGGCCGGACCGGAATAACCTGCTGGCGGAATCCGCCAACCTGGAGTATTACTTACAGGAAACAGGGGAGGGTGGGCGATGCGAAAGAGCAGCGGGCCAACGGCCGGCCTCACGGCCGTCGGTGTACTGCTGGCGTCAGTGGCGCTGGCAACTCCAATCCAGGCAGACGACACCGGCTTTCAGCCGCTGATCATCGGAGGCGAGCCGGTGGACGACGGCGATGTGCCGTCCTGGCTGGCCAATTACCGGCTGGTACTGCCGGACGACTCGATCAGCCAGCCGGTCTGCGCAGCGACCCTGGTGGCCGAGGGCTGGGCAATGACGGCCGCCCATTGCATCTTCTTCCTGAAGTCAGAATTCGGTCAGCTATTCCCGATGCCACCGCGGGACATCTACGTCCAGTTCGATCAGGCGGATTTCGATGATGATCGCAGCTATCCCAATTCGGCTGGCGCCTTCGCGGAACGGGTGGTGCTCCATCCCGACTATTCGGACACAAGCACCCAGTTCGACAGCGACGTGGCCCTGCTGAAGCTGGCCGGCGATGCCGGTGACAACCGCGAGCCGGTCAACCTGCCGATGGAGGAACCGGCGGCCGGCGATCCGCTGTCGCTGCTTGGCTGGGGCCTCACGGAAAGATCCGGCAACGCCTCCGAGCGGGAATCCGTGCTGCAACGGCTGGATGACCATCCAGTGGTGGCCAGGGATGAATGTGCCGATTTCTACGCCAGCGGCGTGATCACCGAGAACATGATCTGTGCCGGTGTGCTAGACCCCGAGGAAGACGACCAGAGCCCTTGCTTCGGCGACAGTGGCGGTCCCCTGTTCGACGCCGGCAACGAATTCGCAGAGCAGTTTGGCATCGTCAGCTTCGGTAGCGGATGCGGCGAACGCTCGGACGGGAGTCGAATGCCCTCGGTGTATACGAACGTGGCGACCTTCGGCCAGTGGATCAACACGACCGTGGGATCCGAGCGGGCTGGCGCGCTGGACCTGCAGGTAGGAAGCTCATCCAACGTCACGGTCGAGGAATGCGAGGCGTTCGACGTTAAGCTGACCTTCGATCCGGACTCACGGCGTAACCGGATTTTCGATCCGCGCTACTTTTCCAATGTGGCGCTCGACGTCAATTCGCTGGACATCGACTTGACCAACGGCAGCATCGATTTGACCCTCACTCCCCGAAGCGAGAGCGAGCGATTCAATCTCACCTTTGTCGTCTTCGACGAGTTCCTGAATATTCAGGACGCCGTACTCGGATTAACGGTGGCAGGCTCCCGGTGCACCGGGGACGAAGGCTCGCCCGACATCGGGGCCGACCCGGGCATCATGGATGATCTGGTGCCTGGCGCACCCGCCGGACCAACGCCGCGGACGAGTAGCAGCAGCAGCAGCGGTGGCGGTGGCGGCGCGCTGTCCTGGCCCTGGGCCACGCTTCTGCTGCTGGGTCTGACCGACTGGCTGCGGCGACGGAGACCAAGGAAACACTGATCTATTCCAGCCGCAACTGCTGGCGGCCGCTGGCCCAGTCGGCAACGTTCTCCGGCGAATCGATGAAATGGCCGTCGGCAACCGTCTCCAGCGGCACGCCCGCAGCCTTGCACACGGCACTGAGTTCCTGATGGACCCGGAAGTCGCGGGGCAGCACGAGACGCACCGCCGACGGCTGTAACTGCTTCAGATCCTGCTTGAGCAGTTCAGCGAGCCGGCTATTTTCATGCGATTCCAGTGCATGGTAGGTGATATCGAAGCCCTGCTCCCCGCGCAGGCCGCAGGAATGCCGCATCGCAGAGAGAAACAGGGTGAGGCGCGCCTTGTGGGACCAGACATGGGTGGCCGCGTGGGCCTCGTGGGACACCTCCGCCATCCTGCTCGCGATCCGCAGCATCGTGCTGCCGGCATCGAGCTGATCGCCAAGTACCAGCAGCAGACGGCGTACGTTACCAGTCACTCAAATTAGTTCGGCGCCGGCTCGGTTGCGTCCTGTTCGATGACCTGGAAGGTCCAGCGCTCGCCGTCATCAAATTCCAGGATCAGCTGGTCGTCCTCGATCTTGTAATCCATATCCTGGTTGCGGAGATGGTCGGTGTACCGGGCATCCATCGTCCGCGCGACAATGTCATTGAACCGGCAGACCGAACGCGTCTGCGAGAAATCCTTGAACCGCACACGGCCATCGGCGAAGAAGTCGGCCTCGGCATTCCAGCGGTTGCAGGCAGCGATGCCTTCGGCGGTGCCCTCCTCGTTCACCCGAATCGAGAAGATCGGCACCATTTCGCGGTCTTCTTCATCACCGGCAACGGCGAACGCAACCATGTGCCAGTCATCATCCAATACTGCCGGGTCTGCCTCGCCCGCCTTGGCGATACCCGTTAGCAGGAGTGTCGCAATTGCCGCGGCTATCCACGTCCAGTAGCGATCCATCATCAAACGTCCTCCTCAATCAGTACCAGTTTGCCTGCCCCGGTGTCCGGCTTCGGACAGGTGACCCGTTGTTGCTCTCGTGTCTGTCAGAACCCGTCAATCCGCCGATGTTCCCCACGTCAGTGAAAATCCCCGTCACGGGCGCACCGCAAGCTTCGGATTGCCGACTGAGGGGTTTCCTCAAAGTACTACTGTCTCCGTCTAAAGACGTACGCCTTTAGTCGCGATAACCTTGCTGCATGGCGTTGGCGCGTCCGTTCGCGGACCAGATTTCGTCACTGCTTACCGCAATCAAGGATGCCGCGCACCATGTACACCGTCTCCCCGATCTCGCATTTTCTGGCGCTCGTTGCCGCTGCAACGGTGGCGCTGAGCCTGACCCATGCAACCGCCATCGCAGGCGACACGGTGACCCCGTTCATCATTGGCGGCGAGGATGTAACCGCCGACGAGGACGTACCCGACTGGCTGGCCAACCTGCGGCTTCGGAACGGCCAACGTCCATTCTGCGCTGCAACCCTGATAAGCGATGGCTGGGTGATGACCGCAGCCCATTGCCTGTTCGCAAGCAGCCAGCGAAACCAGGATGGCGCCGTGCCGCTGGCACCATCGGACCTGGAGTTGCGCTTCGGTGAGCGCGATTACAGCGAAACCGGCATCCGGGTCAGTGTCGAGCGCTACGTGATCCATGCCGGCTTTGCCAACGGCAGCGGCGGTTTCGACAACGATATCGCCGTGCTGAAGCTGGAAACCCGGAGTTCCGGCATACTGAACGGGGGCCCTGACGACTTGGGAGATCCGGTGGCGCTTGCGGACCCTAGTGCCGTAGATCAGGCGCTGAATGCGCCGGAGGACCACCCGATGAGCCTGCTGGGTTGGGGCTGGACGGAGGACCCGGCACCCACACCCCGCGAGACGGTACTTCAGCGCCTGGAGGCGCATCCACTGATTCCGCGCCGCGAGTGCCGCGCGGTCTGGGGCAACGGCACGATCACCGCCCGGATGCTTTGCGCCGGCACCACAGGGGCGGTCAGCACCGAGGAGGTCGGCGAAGCCTGTTTCGGAGACAGCGGTGGTCCGCTGTTCTTCAACGACGGCAACCGGGACGTCCAGACCGGCATCGTCAGCTTCGGCCGCAGCCCCTGCGGCGAGCCGCTGACCGTCAACGGCGAGCAACGGCGCCGACCAGCCGTCTACACGGACGTGTCGCGTCTGCGTGACTGGGTCGAGACGGCGACCGCAAACAGTTCGGTGGACAGCATGCAACTGCGCTTTGCCGACGAGGATGCGGCACGGCAGGAATTAACCTTTTGCGAAAGCGGCACGGTGCATCTCGATTTCCTCGCACATAGCAATCGTCATGTGTTCGCGCCCCATGTCGACGGGAACGGCTTGCAACTGGCCGCTGCGGCAGATATCGATCAGGACCACGGTCGTATTGCCCTGAAACTGACAGCCAGCGGCGATGAGCCGCGCCAATCGGCGATAAAGCTGTTCTTCTACGATAACCACGGCAACCTGGAGGTGCTGGACATGTCGGTTGATGTCTCCGGCGAAAGCTGCACGGTTTCCGGTGAATCCCGGTCCGCAAGCGGCTCCGGCAGCAGTGGCGGCGGTGGCGGCAACCTTTCGCCCGCCTGGATCCTGCTGCTGCTTGGCCTGAAGGCCACGTCGTGGCGCTGGCGACAGCACGATGCCTAGAGCCTGGCCCTCGACCGCGGCCACGGCCGGCGCCATCGTTGCGCCAGCCTTGGCCGTTACCGCGCTTCCCGGCGCCGTCACTGATGCACTCATATACCAGCGCGAAGCCATTCTGGACGGTGAGCTCTGGCGTACTCTTACCGCCCACTGGGTGCACCTGGACACGACCCATCTGCTGATCAACATGGCCGGTCTCGCCGCGGTCGTACTGGTTCTTGGGCGATTCCTGTCACCGGTTCGCCTGCTGCTGGCAACCGCCCTGGGCGGCATCGCCGTGTCCCTCGGTCTGTTTCTGCTAGCGCCGCAACTGGACTGGTATGTCGGCCTGTCCGGAGTGGTCTCGGGTATCTGGGCGGCGGCCGCGCTGCATGGCAGCCTGCGCCGCGACTGGCTCGGTTTCGCCGCAATCGCACTCCTTGCCGCGAAACTTGCCTGGGAACAGGTGCAAGGCGCCCCCGTATCGTTGACCGAGGAAATGAGCGACGCGGTCATCGTCGATGCCCATCTCTACGGCATGCTGGGGGGACTGCTTGCCGTGCCGCTGGCGCGGCTCTGGAGGACTGCGGATTGATACCGGACCGGGTGCCTGCCCGCTTTGAACACATGGAGATGCTTGCTTTTGAACCCCGACTGGCAAGCGAACCGACGGACAGCCCCGGAGCAACTGGATGCCTTTCTGCCACGGGTGGGCGACGCCTACCGCCGCAGCCGCAACCACGACTCCGGGCCGGATTCTTTCGCTTCCGCAAAGCCATCCCGCGCTTGATGGACGAGCTGATCAATACATGAGCTGAAACAGCTTCTGGCGATAGGGTCGCGCCAGTGGATGCTCCGGCCCCAGCAGATTGAACACCTCCAACAGGGTCTGCCGAGCCTGCCCATCATTCCAGTCCGATGCCGTCCGCACCAGTTGCAGCAGATGATCCATTGCCTCCTGGTAGGCCCCCTGCACCACCAGATGCAAGGCGAGCTGGTATCGGGCCTCGGCGTCGCCTGCGTCCCGTTGCAGTCGGGCTTGCAGTTCGGCGACATCGGGCAAGGCCTGAACCCGTTCGGCAAAGGCACGCTGCGCCTGCATCCCCTTTACCCGGTCATCGTGACGTGCGGCATCCGGAAGACGTTCGAGCACCGACTCGGCCTGCTCGACATCGCCGGAATGAAACAAGGCCCGCGCCAGGTCGATCGCGATGTCACTGTCGTCGGGTTTCGCCCGATGCTCATCCACCAGCAACGGCAGGGCCGCACCAAAGTCACCCTGCTCCAGGAAAGCCTGGATCTGCTCCTGCGGGCTGGCCTCCGGGGCCTTGACATGCTGTTCGAGGAATTGCCGAACCTGGGATTCCGGCAACACACCCTGGAACTGGTCCGCGGGTTGGCCGTCCTTGACCAGCAGCACCGTGGGCAGACTCCGAACACCGATCTGGGCCGCCAGTTCCTGCTGTTCCTCGCAGTTGACCTTGACCAACTGGAAGCCACCGCGGAATTCCTCGGTGAGCTTTTCCAGCACCGGCGTGAGCTGTTTGCACGGTTCGCACCAGTCAGCCCAGAAATCCACCAGCACCGGTTGGCGAAAGGAGGCCTCCATGACCACTTCGCCGAAGGTTTCCAGGGTAGCCTCACTGACATATGCGGACTGACTCATGACGCGACTGCTCCTTGTGGTTGCGCCTCGGTAGCGGAATCTATTGTGCCATTTCCCGGCCGGATCAAGACCGCCTTGCTCGGTGGCTGGGCCAGTCACCGGAGGCAACCGTCGGCGAATCGAGCGTAGGCCAGCGGTACAGATAAATGAATGCCGGCCCCCACGGCGTGGCCAGGCGCTCCCGATCATAGGTCTGGGGGTAATCCTCAAGGCGGTCCAGCCGGACAAGGATGGTCTGGTTGATCGCGTAGACCTCGCCAGTGATCGCGGTTCTGCCGCCACGCGCAACACCCGGATAGGGACCAAGATCAAGCATTCGAAATTCCGGCTCGGTGCGGTGCCGCCCAAGAAACTCTGCGGAGCGCAACTGACCGTGGTTGGCCTGCCCCTTGCGCAGCGTACCGTAAACGAAAACCCGCACGGCTCCGGCTCCGTCGATGCTGACCCCGGATAACAAAAAACCCGCCATGGGCGGGTTTTCTTGGGCGATCGCAATCACCTGAATATGGCGTCCCCTAGGGGATTCGAACCCCTGTCGCCGCCGTGAAAGGGCGGTGTCCTAGGCCTCTAGACGAAGGGGACGTTGAGCCTCCGAAAGGCAGGGCGGATAATACGGAGCCCCCCCAGGGGTGTCAAGCCAATCCGACCGATAATGGAGCCTTGCAGGCGAGACCGCCAGACAAAAAAAACCCGGCCGCCTGGGGGGGATGGGCCGGGATGGCGCACTCAAGGGGACAGGTATGCGCCAATACAGGGACGAACAACAGCACAGCGGAGAAACACAATTAACCAGAAGTTGTGTACAAGGTTAGTACAATCATGCTTCGCACGCAAGTGTTGTATCGATTTTTTGTACAACATTGGCACGGACCGCGGACCGCGCGGGGATCAGCCGTATCGGAACCAGCGCCAGAAACGACGCCAGGCGACCGCGGCGAGGCAAACGACGATGGTCCAGAACAACGCGGAGATCACCGCGGACCAGAACAGATAGGATTGGACGGAAAAGCCGAAATCATGGCGAATGACGACCAGCGGCCAGGTCCTGGCAAGCCAGTCCATGACCAGCATGCCGGGGGTCAGCAACAGCGTCTGCCACCAACTCAGACCAGCCAGATTCATAACGCCCCCGGCGTCACCCGTTTTCGGTACACAGCCCCCGGGGCCGCAGAAACTCCGCTCCGGAAACAGAAAACCCCCGGCAGCCGCCGGGGGTTTCGGAAATCTGGTGGAGCCAGGCGGGATCGAACCGCCGACCTCCTGCATGCCATGCAGGCGCTCTCCCAGCTGAGCTATGGCCCCGTGAAGGACGCCAAATAGTAGTGACGCCCCCTACCCTTGTCAACCAGGCTCAGGCCTTCTCGATCTCGGTGTTCGCATCGATCCAGCGCACCGCGCGGTCGATTCGCGCCAGCACCGTGTCCCGCCCCAGCAGCTCCAGCGTGACATCGATCGGCGGTGAGACCGGCACCCCGGCAAGAGCGACCCGCAAGGGTTGCGCGACCTTGCCCAACTTGAGTTCCAGCGCTTCGCTGACGCCAATCACCGCGGCATGCAGCACGTCGGCATTCCAGTCGGAGACGGCCTCCAGCGCTTCGCGCAAGGCCAGCAGGGTCGGTCGTGTCTCGGTCTTCAGGTTCTTGCGGGCCGCCTTCTCGTCGTAGCCCTCGGGTTCGCTGTAGAAAAAGCGGCTCGCTGCCGCCATGTCCGCCAGATTCCTGGCCCGCTCCCGCTGGGCGACAACCACGTCGTCCAACGCCGGCCCATGGGCCGCAGGATCGATACCGAGCTGGCCGATATGCCAGCTCAGGTGCCGCGCGACATGGGCCGGTTCGGCGGTCTTCATGTAGTGCTGGTTGAGCCAGTCAAGTTTCGAGATGTTGAGACTGGATGCCGAGGTATTGATGTCTTCGATGTCGAACAGCTGGACCAGTTCATCGAGCGAAAACACTTCCTGGTCGCCATGTGACCAGCCCAGCCGCACCAGGTAATTCAGCATCGCCTCCGGCAGATAGCCCTGATCCCGATAGCTCATGACACCGACAGCGCCATGCCGCTTGGACAGGCGCTTGCCGTCCTCGCCGAGGATCATCGGAACGTGGGCATAGATCGGGGGTTCGACACCCAGGGCCTGGAGGATATTGATCTGGCGCGGCGTGTTGTTCAGATGGTCGTCACCCCGCACGACATGGGTGATCTCCATGTCCATATCGTCGACCACGACGGTAAAGTTGTAGGTCGGTGAACCATCGGTGCGGGCGATGATCAGGTCATCAAGCTCGGCGTTGCTGAACACGACCCGGCCGCGTACCCGGTCGTTGACCACCACCTGCCCGTCCTGGGGGTTCCTGAATCGCACCACGAATGGCGCATCGGGGGATGGCGCCTCGGTGCGATCGCGACAGCAGCCGTCGTAGCGTGGCTTCTCCTTGCGCGCCTGCTGTTCCTCGCGCAGCTTGTCCAGCCGCTCGCGGCTGCAGAAGCAGCGGTAGGCCTTGCCCTCGGCCAGCAATTGGTCCAGGACCTCGCGGTAGCGATCGAAACGCCTGGTCTGGTAGAACGGTCCTTCGTCGTAGTCCAGACCCAGCCAGGCCATGCCCTCGAGAATGGCATTTACCGACTCCGGCGTTGACCGCTCCAGGTCGGTGTCCTCGATCCGCAACACGAAACTGCCGCCATGCCGGCGCGCATAGAGCCATGAAAACAGGGCAGTGCGCGCACCGCCGATATGCAGGTAGCCCGTGGGACTGGGGGCAAACCGGGTCTTCAGGGTCATGGCTATGGGCCTCCGCGGCAATCAGAAAACGGGCCGCGTATGGTAGCAGAGCGCATGACCTTCGTTGACAGCATCATCCGCGCTACCTAAACTTCGCTTCCTCCGGGCGCGTAGCTCAGCGGGAGAGCACTGCCTTCACACGGCAGGGGTCGCTGGTTCAATCCCAGCCGCGCCCACCAGGCATCGGGGACCTACCTGCCGGGTAGGTCCCCTTTTTGTATCCCGGAACCGATCATCCGCCGCAGCAGGTGGCGGTACCAGCGCCAGCCGACCCAGGCGCTGGCCACCAGGTACGGAATTCCACCCACCACCCACATGATCAATCCGGCCAGTTGCTGATCGGCCAAGCTACGGGCCTCGCCATACAGCGGGCTGTCGGCGAAGGTCAGCACGGCGCCGAGAAAGCCGGTATGCATCAGCGTGAAAAGCAGTGCCAGCAGTGCCCAGGGCGCGCGCTTTGCCGCGCCGGCCAGCACGGCCCACCAGAACAGCAGGGCCGTGAGCAGGAAGCAGGCGTGCTCGACGCCGTGCCACCAGGGATCCTCGACGGCTAGCATGTAGAACTGCGGCGTGTGCCAGAACCAGATGGCCGCCGCGTGCAGGTAGGCACAGAGCATTGGCCGCGCGCCCAGTCGCAGCAGCAGAATCCAGCCGCGCCGGAGCACGCGCCCGCTGCCAAGCAGCAATTGCGGCATCGGCCGACTGAGAACCCAGATCGGCGCAACCACCACCATCAGCGCCATGTGCTGTGTCATGTGCGCCGCGGTGCTGGTCTTGGCCCAGTCATCCAGCGGACCGAAAAGGCTGAGTACACAAAGCAGCAGGGCAAAGTGGAACGTCCCGGCGGGGCCCGCCCCGGCCGGACGTGCCCGAAGACCACGCAGGTAGAACAGCCAGACCACGGCCAGCATGACCGCAGCGAGAATAGCGGCAAGCTGGTCCTGGCCACTGCTGGTCAGCGGATTGTGCGCTGCGGCCGGTCCGGCCCAGGCCGCAGCGAGCAACAAGGCCGAAGACGTTCCGCTCAGACGCACGGTGGGTAGGCGACAACCGGTATCGCGATTGCGGCCGTTGCCAGCGCAGACACGCCGTGGATCGCCGCACCAAGCCTGGCGAAGAAGGCGCCTTGCCGATCTACCGATGGTACTGCTGCAGCCTGCCAGCAACGCCAGGCTGCCAGCACCAGCAGCAGCGTTGTCGCCAGACTGATCGCTCCCAGTCCCCCATTCAGCCAGTTGAGGTCGCCCTGCTCCGCGGCCGGTGGCGCCACCGCGCAACCAACCGAGAGGCCGGCATACAGCACCACGAACCAGATGGCCCAGACCAGCAGGCCGGCAACGAGCTGGAACGGATGCGTCGCCTGCAACATCAGCCTCCGGCCCCCCATGCAGCGGGCAGGAACAGGAAGAGAGCCACACTCAGCCAGTACACGGCCAGCGTATACAGCCATAAGGGCCGCAACACCACGGGTTCATAGGGCAGGCGCACACCGACGTAGCCAAGACGCACCCGCAGCGCCTGCAACAGGCTCAGCACCGTGGCCAGACCGGCATGGAACAGCAGGTACAGGAACATCACCAGCAACATCGCGTCATGCGCGTGTTCGGTGGGCGTCAGCCCGGCACCGAGCAGGGCCCAGAGGACGACGGCCAGATGCAAGCAACCCAGCGTCGTGACCAGCAACAGGCCACCGGCCAGGAAGGTCGCCCTGCCCTTGCACAGGGCGCGGACGAGGCGACCGTAGGCTACCACCGCACCGGTCAGCACGAGGCCGGCGGCGACCATCGCCACGCGATCCACCGACAGCGTCTCGGGCGTCGTCCACTGCGGCGCGGCAGTCCACAGGTAAAACCAGCCGAACAGCAAGGACAGGTAGAGCGTGCCATTGGCCATCAGTGTGACCCACATGCCCCAGAGGCCTGGCCCGTCACAGGTGCGTGAATGCAATGGCGGATTGTCCGGCTCATTCGCGGTCAGCGGCGCGGCCCGCGGGTGCGCGCCGTTCTCCCAACCCCAGCGCAGCAGAAACACAGCGGCGCCGACAACGCCAAGCAAAGCCATCGGATAAATCCGAACCAGCAGACTGACGCAAACCACCGCCAGCATCAGTGCGCCGAGCAGCGGCAACCAGGAATTGCCCGGCAGATGGATGACTTCCCGCAGACGGCCACTGACGGCCTCGGTGCCGTAGGTCTCGCGACGACCGTGACGGATGTCGGTCAGGCCGTGTTCACCAGCCGGGATGGACTGCAGCAGTTCCGGCTGTCGCCAGAGTGGATGCCGCGTATCCAGCGCCGGCAGACTGGCGAAGTTGTAGGGCGCCGGCGGCGTGTTGGTCGCCCATTCCAGCGTGTCCGCATTCCAGGGATTACGCCCCGCCGGCCGGCCGAAACGGAAATGCAACGCAATATCAAGCAGCACCAGGGCGATGCCGGCGGCCATCACGAAACCACCCACCGAGGACAACAGGTTCAGCCAGTCCCAGCCCAGCCCGGCCTCATAGGTGTAGACACGTCGCGGCATGCCCAGCAGACCGGTCAAATGCATCAGCAGGAAGGTCGCGTTGAAGCCGATGAAGGTGAGCCAGAAACCCAACGCCCCCAGCACCGGCGTCGACATGCGCCCGGAGAAATGCGGCAGCCAGTAATAGAAACCGGCGATCAACGGGAACAGCATGCCGCCCACGACCACGTAATGCAGATGGGCGACCACGAAGTGCGTGTCATGCACTTGCCAGTTGAACGGCACCAGGGCCAGCATCACGCCGGTCAGCCCGCCGCAGACGAAGATCACCAGAAAGCCGAAAATCCACAGCATCGGCAGACTGCGGATGACGCGGCCGGTCCACAGCGTCGCCAGCCAGGCGAACAACTGGATTGCGGTTGGCACCGCCACCAGCATGCTGGCCACCGAGAAGAACGCCTGGGCCAGTTTCGGGATGCCAATGGTGAACATGTGGTGGACCCACAGCCCGAAACTGATGAAGCCGGTGACGATGATTGCCAGCACCAGCCATCGGTAACCGACGATGGGGCGCTGCGCGAACACTGGTATCAGTGTCGACACCACCGCCGCAGCCGGCAGAAAGATGATGTAGACCTCGGGGTGGCCGAACAGCCAGAACAGGTGCTGCCAGAGGATTGGATCGCCACCCGCGGCGACCTCGAAGAACGGCATGCCGGCGGCGCGCTCGAGTTCGAGCAGCACGCTGGCCAGGATCAGCGGCGGAAAGCCGAACACGATCATCAGCGCCATCGCCAGGATGTACCAGCAGAAGATGGGCATGTGGCGTAGTGTCATCCCGGGGGCGCGGCTGCGCAGGATCGACACCGTCAACTCGATGCCGGCCGCCATTGCCGAAATTTCGACGAAGGTGATACCCAGCAGCCAGAAGTCGGAGCCCATGCCCGGTGCGTGCTCGGCACTGCTGAGCGGCGTGTACATGAACCAGCCGGAATCCGGCGCCTGGCCGACAAACAGGCTGGAGAGGATGATCAGTCCGCCGAACAGGTAGCAGTAGTAGCCCAGCGAACTGATTCGCGGGAACACCAGATCCCTCGCCCCGATCATCTTCGGGATCATGTACAGCGCGAGGCCTTCCAGCACCGGGATGGCGAACAGGAACATCATCACCGTGCCGTGCATGGTGAAGACCTGGTTGTAGACATCGGCGCTGAGGATGTCCTGCGCAGGCAGGGCCAGCTGCGTCCGGGCCAGCATGGCGAGTACACCGCCGACCAGGAAGAAGAACACCCCGGTAAGCATGAAGCGCAGGCCGATGGAGGTGTGGTTCACCGCGGCCAGCGTGCGCCAGCCCGGCCAGTTGGCCCAGACCGCGTCCAACCGCCTGTGCTGGGCACCGCCGTCGTGTCCTTGCGAGTCAGTCATCGCGGGCGGCATCGCTCAACCACTGTTCAAAGTCTTCCCGTTCGTGTGCTTCCACGGTAAAGCCCATGTCGGCGTGCAGCAGGCCACAGAACTCCGCGCAGAGCCCGCGGTAGACGCCCGCCTGGTCGGCCTGCAGCTTGAGCACGTTTTCATGGCCGGGGATGGCATCGAGCTTGCCGGCCAGGCGGGGCACCCAGAAGGAACGGATCACATCATTGCTGCGCAGATGGATATGCACCGGTTCGCCAGCCGGGATGTGGAGTTCGTCCTCCAGCGACACGCCGGCATCCGGATACTCCACCTGCCAGTACCACTGATACCCGGTGACCTCGATCCGCAACACGTCCTCGTCGGCCGAGAGCGGCAGCATGCCGTGGCCAACCGGAATACCGAATGCCAACAGCACGGCGATACTGACGCCCGGCAGAACCAGGCCACCACCGATAATCCAGCGATTCTGCAGCCGTTGCGCCTGTGCATCGCTGACATCACCGGGATCACGTCGCACCGCGAGCAGCCAGAGCCCGATCACCGCGAACCAGACCAGTCCGAAGGCGAGCAGCATACCCCACCAGAGCCAGCTCACAGCCAGCGCCGAGGGGCCCGCCGGATCCAGGGTGGAATACTCCCCCGCGCAACCGGTCAGCAGGCAAACGTGCGCCAACCCGGCCAGAACGGCTACCCTTGGCCGGGTCAGCCAGGCAACCGCGGACCATAATCGCCGATGAGCGAACATGCCCCTGCCAGACGCCCTGCCCCGATTCGGAGCCGCGCCGCCATCAACGGTCATCCGCTGCACCCCATGCTGATCCATTTTCCGGTGGCCGCGCTGCTGATGCTGGTGGCCACCGATCTTGCCTACTGGTGGACTGCCGACCCCTTCTGGGCCCGGGCCGGACTGTGGCTGGCGGGCGTTGGCGCCCTTGGCGGCTGGATTTCCGGCGCCGCCGGGCTGATCGATCTTGTGACCGTGCGTCAGGTTCGGCGCCTGATCACCGCCTGGTGCCATTCCATCATCGCGGTGATGCTGCTGTCGCTGGCCAGCCTGAACTGGTTGCTGCGCCTCGGCCAGCCCGTGGAGGCCGTGCTGCCCTGGGGTCTGTTGCTCAGCCTGCTTACCGCCGGGCTGATGTCGCTGGCCGGCTACCTGGGCGGGCAACTGGTTTACGAGCATGCGGTCGGCGTCGACACGGAAGAGGCGGCCGACAAGCATGCGCGGGCCCGTGGTTCGCTGTAGCAATCGCGGCAACATCAAACCGCCCAGGCCCCGGTATCAAGCACCGGCTTGGCAAGCACCAGCCAGATGATGACCAGCATCAACAGGCTGGCAAAAGCGGTGAACAGCCACGGTCCCAGCGCACCGTGACTGCCCTGTCCGGATTCCCGCCGCAGGATCATCAGCCCGAGAGCGGCATGCCCGAGCACCAGCAACGAGACGACAGCCAGCTTCAGGATCAGCCAGAGTTCAACGTTGCGATCCCAGAGGAACACCGCCGTTCCGCTGATGATCGCAAGCAGTGCGGCCGGCGTCGCGACATGGGTGTAGACGAACCGGTGAAGGGACGCCTGCCGTGCCGGCGGCGTGGCGACGAATTCCAGCCGGTTCGTCGCCGCTGCGGCCAGAAGGACCGGCAGGTAGAGAAGCGCTGCAGCCCAGAAAAGCAGGAAAATGATGTGCAGCGCCAGCAGCCAGGCCATGCATACTCCCGAACGGCGTCCGTGTTCGGGGAACAGCCGGACAAGACCACGCCCCAGCGTATCGGTCCGCAGCGGCGTTGCAAAGCGACGAAGCCCGCCCCCCGCACGCAGGCCGGCGGGACCGGATCGCGGCGTTGCTACCGCCGCGCTTCGATCAGCCGGCCCCCGGCACTGTACAAGCGCAGCCTGCCGCCGTCGTCGATACCGAACCGCGTTACCTGCTCCAGTTCCCGCAGTATGCGCGACTCGAGCCGCATCAGCTCCGGCTCGCAGGCCATCATCGTGGTTGCCAGCGAGCCGATCCGGAGGGATTCGCCGGTGATCTCGAACGGACCATGAAAGCTGTTGCAGGCGGCGCGACCGGAGACACGTCCCTCGTCGTCAAAGCGGATATCCGCGCGTGCATCGCCGTCCACGGTTCGGCCGTCGACGGCGGTAATGCGCCATCGGCCGCGCAGCAGGTCCAGCGGGTCACCGCCGCAGCCGGCGTAATCCCGATCCGCAAACAGGACCTTGACCCGATAGGGATACGGCATGCCGGTCATGTTGTCCTTGCAGATGGTCCGCTCGAAATGGGCGCGCAGGCGGGCATCACCCGATGCTGCATGCACCGTCTCTCCCTGCCGGATGACGGTGTCGCTTTCCAGCATCTGCTCCTGATCAAAGGTACGGAAGGCGAGGGCATCCTGTTCCAGAATCAGGTTCCAGAAGGGCTCGTTGCCACTGGCCTTCAGGGTCTCCGGCAGCGGATGCAGGCGGCGACATTCGGGTAACTGCTCACCCGCCTTCTGCACCAGCGCACGATCACCACGCGACCAGTACGTCGCGGCAGGCGGCTCGCCCATTGCCTGATAGCGAGAGCCGAAAGCCGCCGGCTCCGGCAAGAGCCGCGTCTCCTCATCCGACAGGATCCGTACATGATCGTCGAAGATGGCAACGCTGACCTCGCGATCACCGCAAAGATAGCTGCGGGTCTCGCTGGCCTGCTTGTCAAACTCGGGCTGAGACGCGCAGGCGGCCAGCAGGGACACTGCCAGGGCAACAATTATGAGACGATGGTGCATCTCGCTTCTCCCGCCAATTCATCCCGATTTTCGGCCCCAGCGTGACAGGGACGCAATGCCCGCACAGAGCTATCAACTGCTGATCTGGCTCGAACAACCCGATCAACTGCGCATCGGTGCTCTTGGAGAATACGTGTTTTGCCGCGGCTTGTACCTCTACACCGGCAGCGCCAGACGGGGCATGCAGGCGCGCCTGCTGCGCCATCTGCGCCAGGACAAGCGACAGCGTTGGCATATCGATTACCTGCTGTCGAGCACGGATGCCCGGATCATCGACCTGCGCCTCTCGACTTTGCCGGAATGTACACTCCATCAAAGCCTTGGCGGATCCCTGCCGATACACGGCTTTGGTGCATCGGATTGCCGCAAGGGCTGCGGCAGCCACCTGCGATTTCTTGGCGGGACGCCGTTCTGCCCATGGGCTACGTTCAAGATCGGGCGTGGTGCGGGAGTTGAACCGGGATGTTGACCGCCGACGACGTCCATGCTGCGGCGATGCGCCTCGCAGATACCCTGCCGACAACGCCGCTGATTCCGGCCCGACAGTTGTCCGAGCGGTTGCAGCGGCCTGTCTGGCTGAAGCTGGAGTCGTTACAGACGACCGGCTCATTCAAGCCACGTGGCGCATTGAACTGGTTGCTGAGCGCCAGCGATGCCGAACTGCGGCCGGGTCTCGGCGCCGTTTCCGCCGGCAATCACGCCCTGGGACTGGCCTGGGCAGCACGTCGGCGGCAGGTGCCGGTGACCATCGTCATGCCGGAAAACGCGAGTCCGACAAAGGTGCGCAACAGCCGGGCACTGGGCGCCGAAGTCATCCTGCATGGCGACATCAATGCCGCATGGGAGCGGATGCACCGACTGGTGAAACAGCAGGGCCTGACTCTGGTGCATCCCTATGATGATGAACGCATCATTGCCGGACAGGGAACGGTCGGGCTCGAGATCCTGGCGCAGGCACCGCAAGCCGATACCGTGATCTGCCCCATCGGCGGTGGCGGCCTGATCAGCGGGATCGGACTGGCGCTGAAGGCTTCGCGGCCCGGCGCTGCACTGATCGGCGTCGAACCGCAGGGAGCGGCCAGCATGGCCCATGCCTGGAGCCTCGGTGGGCCACGACGCCTGCCATCCGTCCGCAGTTGGGCAAAAAGCCTGGCGGCGGCGGAGGTTGGCCAACACAGTTACAGCTACTGCCGTGCGACCACGGACCAGCTGCTGCAGATTGGCGACGCAGCCCTGCAAAACGCCGTTGCCGGCCTGCTGATGGACGACCACATTGTGGCCGAACCGGGCGGCGTTGCCGGAGTGGCGTTGCTTCGGCAGATGGACCCCGGAGAAATTCCGGGATCCGGCGATATCGTGGTGGTTGTGACGGGTGGCAACGCGGACCCGGAGGAACTTGCGACTTCGCTGGCCCATGGTGCGGAGGCCTGAGCCAATCGGAGACCAGTCCGATCAGTTCTTGACTTCCACCGGTGAGATCAACAGCAGCAGGCCGAAATCCGTCTGGTACTCTTCCTTGAATCGGGCGCAGATGGCCTCGCACAGCTCGCGGGGGCCCACAACCTGGATCTGGACGTTGCTATCCTGCTGCCACTTGCCCCGACGCTTGCCATGCTTCCCCCAACCCCGGGCATCGGTGACGGTGTAACCAGTGGCACCGAGTTCGCGAATCTCGTCGATCAGGCGATCCTCGAGGATGGATTCACTGACTACCGTCAGCAGGTAGTTGTCGGCTTCCACTGCTTAACCTCCCATCGAATAGAGCGTTTCCGCCATCCAGAAATACAGCGGCACACCCACGAATATATTGAACGGGAACGTCACGCCCAAGGCTGCACCGATGGATAGTGCGGGATTGGCCTCCGGTACTGCAATACGCATGGCCGCGGGCGCCGCGATATAAGACGCACTGGCATAAAGCGTGGCCAACAGCAGGGTGCCACCGAGGCTCATGCCGAGCCCCCAGCCGAGCAGGGTACCGAGAATCGCCGAAAAGATCGGCATGATCACCGCGAAGCCCAAAAGGAATTTTCCGTAATACCGAAAATCCGCGATCTTGCTGGCCGCCACCAGGCCCATCTCCAGCAGGAAAAACGCCAGCAAGCCCTTGAACAGATCAAAGAACAACGGCTCCATCGGGCCAATGTGTTCCGGCCCCGCAGCGTAGCCGATGATCAGGCCGCCGATCAGCAGAAAGATACTCTTGCCGAAGAAGACCTCGCGAAGGGTCATGCCCCAGCGCGTCTTGCCCGGCAGGCCCGCGCGCGCCAGCAGGATCCCCACCACCAGTGCCGGGATTTCCAGCAGCACCAGAAACACGACCATATGGCCCTCGTAGTCGATCCCGGCCTGCGCGAGGAAGGCAACTGCAACGGAGAAGGTGACCACACTGACCGACCCATAGTGCGCCGCCAGCGAGGCCGAGTCGGCCCGTTTCATGCCGCCGAAAAACAGCAACACCGGATAGCAGATAAGGGGAATCAGGCAGCCCACCACCAAAATGGCGAGACCGGGCAGGATAAGCGGCACCAGGCTGCTTTCCGCCAGTTTCACGCCGCCGGTGATACCGATGGCCAGAAGCAGGTACACGGACAAGGCTTCGTAGACCGCAGTCGGAATCTTCAAATCCGACTTGGCGAGACCGGCAATAACCCCGAGCAGGAAAAACAGAACGACCGGTTCAAATGCCATGATTCCTCAACCTCCGGTACAGGCCCGCGGGATGTGGAGCACCCGGCGCCATGGCGCAGCGCACATCACCGCAGAGTTATATATTACTGAAGACTTATATTTATCCAACAATACATCAGCAAAGCCTTATTTGTCTGCCCGATCTCGCGCACCTTGCACCCATCTTCCCAGTGGTCGCTGGCTGCGGGCCGCCGCCAGGATCGCCGGCCCTTCCGACCGGAAACCCGGGGCGCCGGGCGGCTCACTGACGCTCAGCCGTCATCCGCCGGCATCATCGACGAATGGTGATGGACGATCGTCCAGTCACCATCCCGATGTTCGTAGACGAAGGTGTAACGGGCCGGGACCTCCCGCACCTCGGTCCCCTCGCGTACCCGAAAGGTGTAGGTGCCCGCATCGGTCAGCTTGTTGCAGCCGAACTTGACATTGCGCTGGTTGATCCTGCCCACCGGCTGTTTCTGCAGGAAATGCAGGAAGTAATCGCGGATCTCCGCCGGCGAGGTACGCGGCACATTCGACACGGTCGGCAACAGCACCGCATCGTCGGCGTAATTGGCGACGACCCGATCGGCATCGCCGGTCTGCAGGGCCGCGTTCCAGCGCTCGAACAATTCCTCGGCCAGCCGCAGCGTGGCCGGAGCGCAGACCACGCAGGTCTCGTTGGCGGGGGTATCCACCGGAGCGGGTCCGGCCCCCATGCCCGTGCCGGTCACCGGATGGCGTTGATCCCGATGCGCCGCGCTCAGGCTCATGCGCCCACGCATCGCCTCATTTGCATCGATGAACTGCGTGCCGGTAATCGCTGAATGGCCGCTTGCCTGTCGTTCGCTCATGGCTGTTTCCTCTGCATGGCCGCACAAGGCGGCCCCGGTTTCTGTTCGGTCGACGGTCTCAGTCCGTCTGCGCCTTGAAGGCGGCCAGCATGCCGTCGATCTGGGCTCGCAGCCGCGCCTCGTCCTGAATCGCGAAATCAAGAAAGGCGCGCGCCACCACGGACAGCACCTTTTTCTTGGGATGCACGATGTGCCACTGGCGGTGGATCGGGAAATGCTGCACATCGAGCAGCGCCACCGGTCCTTCCGCACCCTCTGCACTCAGGGTGTGCAGCGACAGCACCGCCACGCCGAGCCCGCCGATCACCGCCTGCTTGATGGCCTCGTTGCTGCCAAGCTCCATTCGCACCCTGGGGCTGATGCCGTGGGCCTCGAACAGGCGCAGCGTTGCCTCGCGGATACCGGATCCCGGCTCCCGCATCAGGAAGGTTTCCTTCTCCAGTTCCTGCAGCGGGATCTGCCGCCGGCGGACCAGCGGATGATCACGGCTCGCCATCACCACCAGCGGGTTGGGCGCGAACGGGTAGATCGCGACGTCGCGCAGCCGCTCCGGGACATGGCCGATGATGTAAAGGTCGTCCAGGTTGTTGGCCAGCCGATCCAGGACCCGGTCAAAGTTGCTGACTTCCAGCGCCAGTTCGATTTCCGGATAGCGCCGCGCGAACTGACCCAACAGGCTGGGCGCGAAATACTGCGCCGTGGTGATAACCGCCAGTTGCAGCCGGCCACGCTGCAGCCCATGTAGTTCCGCCAGTTTCATTTCCAGATTGGTCAGCGCACCCAGCATTTCACGACAGGTGTCATACAGCAGCAGGCCGACTTCCGTTGGCTCGGCACGGCGACCGACATGCTCGAACAATGGCAACCCGAGAGCCGTCGACAGTTTCTTGATCTGGATCGAGACCGTCGGCTGGGTCAGATGCAGCTCTTCCGCCGCGCGGGTGAAACTGCCCAGACGGACAATGGCCTCGAAGACCTGAAGTTGGCGCAGCGTTGCGTGCCGAATCAGGTGCTCGGGCAGCTCCGACTTCAGCATCACCTGCGGCAGTGCCGGCTCGCGTGGCTGGGTGGTCACGTGGGCTCCTTGGCGGTTCGACGGGCATTACAAGCCGCGACGGACCGGGTCAACGCGTCAGTCCCGCGTACAGCATCGGCAGTTTCTCGGGCAGTCGTTCGACGTTATCCAGCACCATGTAATGCTGGGCACCGAAAATCCGCTCGACGTATTCATCGGCATAGGGATCCAGGCTCATGCAGAAGGTGAACACGCCCTTTTTGGCGGCCTCCTCGACCGCACGTTTGGCATCCTGCCGCAGGTACTGGGGATCCCGCACATCGGTGTCCGACGGTTCGCCGTCGGTCAGCACCAGCAACAGCTTTTTCTGCGTCCCCTGCCGGTGCAGCATCTCTCCGGCATGGCGAATCGCGGCGCCCATGCGGGTCGACAACTGCCCGGTCATGCCGGCCAGGCGGGCCTTGGCGTAGTCGTCGTAAGGGGCATCGAAATCTTTGAACCGGAAGTACTCCACGTCGTGGCGTCCGTCCGAGGAAAAACCGTGGATCGCAAACGGATCACCGATGCGGTTGATCGCGTCGGCCAGCAGCGCCGCTGCCTCACGGGCCAGGCCGACCACGGTGTTCTCGGTGCCGCGCACGTACTCGTTGGTGGATTCGGACAGGTCGAGCAGCACCAGCACGGACAGGTCGCGGACCTTGCGGATGGAACGCATGTAGACACGCTCATCGGGCTGTCGCCGCATGCGCAGGTCCACCTGCGACTCGACCAGCGCATTGAGGTCGAATTCGTCACCATCGGGCTGCCGGCGCTGGCGCTGCACGCCCTGGGGCTGCATTGCCTCGATCAGGAACTTCAACCGCGAGATGATCGGCCGGTGCTTGCTGGCAAGTTCCTCGATCTCCTCCAGCTCACCCAGCGGCGGCCGCCGCTCGAGCAAGGTAACCCAGTGCGGCCGCTCCAGCTGCATCTGGTAATCCCACTCGTGGTAGTGGTATGGCAAGGACAAGGGCTCGCGCCCTTCCTGCTGGTTGATGCTGACGTCCTCGGAGTCGCGGAAGAACTCGGTGGACAGGACCCAGACCTGCTGCGCATCGTCGCCGGCCCCGGGGACATCGAGCTCGTTGATCATCTCCATGATGGTGACGTCACGGCGCTCCTGCTGCCCCTTGGAGCCGGCCACCAGCTCCGCATCCTCGTCCTCGCGACCGAAGGCCCACATGTAGCGGTTGTCGTCCCGGTAGCGCACATCGGGCATGACGTTGCGTGGATTGATGTGGCTCTGCCAAGGAAAATGGGAGGCCAGCTCGGCGGCGAGCTGGCGGCTGAATCCCGGCTCCTCCAGACGGTCCAGACGTTCATTGAACAGCGTCCGCGCCGCATGCACGAAATACTCGTCATCCTCGTAGTCCGGGTCCAGCAGTGCACGGGCGGTGCGCGCGATCAACGCGGCCGCCTCATTGCCATCCTCGGGTCCGGCATGGTGCAGGGGCTTCCAGATCTGGCGCAGACCGGGAAACGCACGGATCGCCAGTGTCTCGACCCGGGCATCCTCGATCAGCTCGGTAAGCACCCCGAACAGCGCCAGCGGCTTTTCGTCCTCCTGCATCTCCCGGGTGTAGACCATATGCGCCGCCGCATGCGCGGCCGCCGCGCGATACAGATCCAGGCCGGTCAGCCCCGCCTCATCGTCATAGGCATCCGGCAAAAAAATCGTGAAGCCTTCGATGAACGGGCGATAGCCCTCCTTGGACTCGAAGTCGCCACTGGTCGGCCGCATGAAGAAGTCGCGCGCCCAGAGTGCCCGCAGGTACATGTTGATCCGCCGCTGGACGTTGACGAACAGTGTGCCGCGACGTTCCTTCTGGAACACCGATCGTGCTTCGGGAGACCCGAGCGAGAAATAGGCCTGCTGCGCCTCCAGATCGGTGCGGTGTGCCTCCGCGCCCCAAGTCGCCCAGCGCCGCAGCCCGCCCAGGGTCAGGTGTGCAAGCAGTTCGTCCAGGTGTTCGAGCATCGGCCGCACACCGCGAGGGGCCTGGCCGAGCAGATTGTCCAGCAGGCGAAGAAAACCCTGGAACAGCGACAGGTCGCCGAGCTTGCGGGCTGCCGTGGGGCTGACGGAGATCAGCAGGGTGATGACCGCGGCGCTGGTCTTGGAATACATGCGGATGGCGGAACTCACCAGCTCGCCAACCGCATCCTCGCCCAGTTCATGCGCCAGATCCGGAGCCTCCTGGATGAAGGCGATGACCAGCTCGTTGCCGCGGCCCAGCGAATGCAGGCTGCGCGCACCTTCCAGGTAGTAGCGCTTCAGCCCCTGGACGCTGAATGCACGGCTCGCTTCCTGCCAGGACGACTTGAGCACTTCGGAGGCGTGTTGCCCCAGATCCTCGAGCAGATCGCTGTAATCATCCAGGGTGATACTCATGAGCGTGGCCAGGCAACGTCGTGACGCCGCACCCTGTTAGAAGAACGTGGTGACTGCGGAATCGAGCGCATCGCGCATGTCCGGATCGTCGGTAATCGGCCGCACCAGGGCCATGCGGCAGGCGCCGAGCGGCTGCACGCCCTTGGCAATCAATGACGCCGCATAAACCAGCATGCGGGTCGAAATGCCCTCGTCCAGGCCGTGCCCCTTCAGGTTCCGGGCCCGCTCCGCAACGCTGACCAGATTGCCGGCGAGTTCCTCACTGACGCCACCCTCATGGGCCACGATCCGGGCCTCGGTGTCGTGATCCGGGTAATCGAAATCCAGGGCGCCGAAACGCTGCTTGGTGGACTGCTTCAGATCCTTCATCAGGCTCTGATAGCCAGGGTTGTAGGAAATCACAACCTGGAAGTCCGGATGCGCCTCCACCAGCTCGCCCTTCTTCTCCAGCGGCAGCACGCGCCGGTTATCCGTCAGCGGGTGAATCACAACCGTCGTGTCCTGGCGGGCCTCGACGACTTCATCGAGGTAGCAGATTGCACCGTGCCGAGCGGCCAGTGTCAGCGGGCCGTCCTGCCAGCGGGTCCCTTCGGCATCAAGCAAAAACCGACCGACCAGGTCCGAGGCGGTCATGTCCTCGTTACAGGCCACCGTGATCAGCGGCTTGCCCAGGCGCCAGGCCATGTACTCGACGAAACGGGTCTTGCCGCTGCCGGTCGGCCCCTTGAGCATCATCGGCAGACGCACCGAATAGGCCGCCTCGTAGAGCTCGACCTCGTCGCCAACCGGCTGATAATACGGTTCTTTGGTGATCAGGTGATCACGCAGTTCGTCCTGCATTCTCGACTCCTCAGGCCGTCAGCCGACCGCGGCGCCGGCGCATTGCTGCCGGCGCTATCGCGGACCCGGCGACGTCGCCGCTCAATCCGGCCAGATATGGTCCGGGTGGAGATTGGTCCAGGGTTCGTCGGCGGTGGCCTTGGCCTCGGTGGCTTGCGTCTTGGCCGCAGGCTTGCGCGGCGTTGTCTTGCGCGCCGCGGCAGACCGGGGCTTCGATGCGGCGGAGGCCTTTTTCGGCGCCGCCTTGGCCGAATCCGGTTTCTCGGACTCGGGCTTTGCCGTCTGCTTGCCCTCGTCCTGCTCCTCGCGCGCCGCGCGCACGCCGGCGGCCAGTTTCTTTTCCAGGTTGCTCATGCCAACACCTCGTCGATGATCGCGTCGATTTCGGCGGCCGCCGCCAGCCCCGGTTTGCCCAGGTCATAGACGGAGCCCCCCTCAAGGGCGGCACGCCGATAGATTGCGCGCCGTCGCAGATGCTGTTCCAGGGCCGGAATGTCGATCTCCATCAGGGCACTTTTCATCGCCCTGGAAAGCGCGCTGCGCACTTCCACCTGGTTGACCACAATGCAGGGCTTGAGCTTGGGGTTGGCCGCCTTCGCATCATCCAGTTGGCGCCCCATGCGCACGCTGCCCCAGAGGTCCATTGGCGAGGGCAGTACCGGAATCAGTACCTGGTCCGCAGCCGCAAGCGCCCCTGACACCGTCCCCCCTTCCAGCGTTGGTGGGCAGTCCACGACAATAAACTCGAAATCCCGCCGCAGCGCCTTGAGTTCACGGTCGAGCGGGCCGGCGACCGCGAACACCGATGCGGGAAACGGCCGCTCCTCCGGCGCCATACGCGCCCATTGACCGGCCGAACCCTGCGGATCGCCGTCAACCACAAGCGTCCGGCCGCGTCGCGCAAGCCCGGCGGCCAGATTCATTGTCACCGTGGTCTTGCCGGTACCGCCCTTCTGGTTGACGACCGCGATGACCGTGGCCGCTCCATCCATTTTTCTGCCATCCGGACGACGAATCTGCCTGCCCACGACGCGTCAGTCCTCGATGATTGCCAGACGATCCACCGCCTCGGCAAAGGCCCGGTCAGCCTCGCCAAGGGTCTCGCCGTCCCGCGCGTCGATCGTGATGCTGACGTAGGTCGTACCGAAACTGATGTTCGGGTGATAGCCATCCTCTTCCGAGAGATCGGCCAACCGGTCAAGAAATTCCCGCGTTACGCCGTAGCGCTCGAACGTGAATTTCTTGCTCATGGACGGTGCCGCCGAACCCTTGGTCGACTCCCAGCCTGCAGGTGCGACAGAATGCGTATCAGCCATGACGGCCTCCATCCGCTGCGTCGTACAATTGCTGCTCCATGCCGCGGAGGTGATCGAGTTCCTCGTCGCGAACCGCTTCGAACAACTCGGCATCCGCCAGGGCACCGCGCCGGCGACAGTAGTCCGCGGCTTCCTCGTAAAGCCGCACTGCATCCCGCTCCAGCTCGATGTTCTGCAGCAGCAGCTCGGACTGCGACCGACCCAGCCTGGCCGGTGACAGGGAACCGCCCTTGGGGCTGACCCCGTACTGCAGCAGACGGGTGATGAACCGGTCCGCATGCACCAGCTCCTCGTCCGCCTCCTGCCGAAGTTCACGGCTGAACGCTTCCATGCCCCAAAACGCCGTCAGGCGTGCCTGGCTCAGGTAGTGCTGAACCGCGGACAGCTCGTGGGCTACCGCGCGGCTCAGATACCCGATGATCCGCGGATCAGACATGGCGACTGCCTCAGCTGGCAGAACCGTTGGCGCTCGGGGCCATCGGCAGAATGCTTTCCACTTCGGAATGCACGCGGGCGATGATGTGTGCAGCCACCAGGCCGTCACCGACTCGCTCACAGGAATCCGCGCCGGCACGCACTGCAGCATTCACGGCGCCGGTTTCGCCGCGGACCAGCACGGTCACGTAACCGCCACCGACGAACTGACGTCCGATCAGCCGCACCTCGGAGGCCTTGGTCATCGCGTCAGCCGCTTCGATTGCCGGCACCAGACCGCGGGTCTCGATCATGCCCAGCGCAACACCAGAAATTTCGCTCGCCATTGTCTACCTCTTCACTCTTCGGGCCGCCGGGCAGGATGCCGCGGCGGCATAATTACCGGTTTCGCCTTACGGCTTTTCCGGCAGGATGGATTCCACTTCGGAATGCACGCGGGCGATGATGTGCGCGGCCACCAGGCCGTCACCCACTCGCTCGCAGGAATCCGCACCCGCACGCACCGCGGCGTTCACGGCACCGGTTTCGCCACGGACCAGCACGGTCACGTAACCACCGCCGACGAACTGACGTCCGATCAGACGCACCTCGGAGGCCTTGGTCATCGCATCAGCGGCTTCAATTGCCGGCACCAGACCGCGGGTTTCGATCATGCCCAGCGCAACACCAAAACGTTCAGTAGCCATTGCTCTTTCTCCTGCTCCTGGATTGACAGTTACTTCAAAAATGACGCTCAAGCCGCCTTGCGGTTACTGGCAGAGCGCTGTGCCTTGGTCTGGTCGTGTCCAGCCCGTTCCTCCGGCCTGCCCTGCCGGTCACCATCGTCATCCCAATGATCGATGATGCCGGCGATGGTCAGATCGGTCGTGATTGCCTTGTCGTCCAATGCATGCCGTGCCGCAGAACCGCTGACGGTGAACACCCAGTTGCCCGGGTGCGCTCCGACCGGATCCACCGCCACCACCTGGCCACCCTGGTGGTCGACGAGCACGCGCAGGGAAGTGGTCTTCAAACCGTCGACCCGGCGGGTCACGGTGAGCTCATCCTTCACCTGCATGATCTCCATGGACTATTCATCCTCCCAGTAGTCGATGATGCCGACGATCGTCGCATCGCTGGGGTATTCCTTGCTGCCGGCGGCTTCGCGGGCAGCCGAACTGCCAACCACGATGACCCAGTCCCCCGGCACGCAGCCGACGGCATCGACCGCAACGGTGCGTGCACCGCCCTTCTTCTCCCGCACCACCAGCAACGGCCGATGGCCGAGCGTGCTGATACGGTTGGTCGACACCAGGGTCTTTTCCACCTTGCAGATCTTCATCGCCGTTCCGTCATCCCTCAGGCAGCAAGCCGTTCCAGCTGACTGCCGCTTTGCTTGTCCCGAATTACCATGTGGCAGCCAAGCAGGCCCTGGTCCACCAGTTCCCTGTACCGTTCCAGAATCACCCGCCGGATTCGCCGGCAGCGTTTTTCCACCCGTTCCCGCGACCCCGGCACATGCCGGTCGTAGCGGTAATGCACCACCACGGGAATCGGCAGGCCGCGCTCTGTGTTGAGCTTGCGAAAAATCTTCTCGACCCCGACATCCAGCCCAGGCCCGCCCTCTTCCAGCGTTTCCAGGTGGGCGAAGTAGGCGAAGTTCCGCACCTGCATCTCTTCCACCTCGTGGCCGACCAGAATCAGCCGTTCCCGATGTCCCCCGTCCGCGTACCGGCCATCGTGGTACCGCGCCACGTAATCGAGCTGCGACAGGTTGTTCAGCAGCAGCCGGGTAATCAGCCGCAACATTCCCTCATGCGGCTCGCCCTTGCCACGCCCCCAGCCCTGCTGGGCGATGGCCTGCTGCAGCGCTTGGTATACCCGCAGCGATGCTTCCTGTTCCGGCAGCTCGCGGGTCTGCCGATACAACACCGCCGTGTCGACATAGCGGTACAGGCTCATCCGCGTCTCGCCATCCGGCACATGCAGCTTGATCGCGTCCGTGTCGGTATCGACCCCGATCAGCAGGGTGTCCACCGAGGCACCGCAGCAAAACGTGTTCTCTATCGCCTGCCTGAAGCTGCGCAACTGCCTCAGTGCCGCGTCCGCCGCATCGCGTTCGTTGCTGCCGTGCGCCATGCAACCCTCGTGCGCCGGATCCCGGCTGCTGAAGTGGTACACGGCGATCTTCAGGTAGCGGCTTGGCACATCCGCCGTGGTCGGCTGCCCTTCGCGAAAGCGCAATAGCTCGCGCCGTGTCCAGTACCTGACATCCTCCTCAACATCAAACAGGGCCCCGGCATGGCTCCTGGTCCGGACCGCCAGATCCGGCAGCCGCAGGATGAAGCGGCGCAAGCCGAGCAACCGGCCGTCGGAACATGGCGAGATATCCACTTCGTGGAAATCGCAATCCAGGAAGTAGGCCGTTGCGCGTTCCGCCTCACTCACCAGATCGTCCCGACCTGCCCAGTAGCCATTCACCACCTGCTCGAACAACTCGAAAATGCCGTGCAGGTACAGGGCCCGCGTATCCAGTCCATTGATCCAGGCGTCGTCCAGCAAGGCTGCCGGGGCCGCGAAACCAAGCGACTCCGCAATCAACTCCCTGGCCCGCTCCGGGAACGACAACGCATGTTGCGTCGCATGCAGCTCCTTGAGCACCGGCACCAGCCTTTCGAAGCGTTGCCGAAACGCCTGCTCGAAGCCGTGCAGCGTCTCGTTTGCCGCCCGGTCCGCCAGCGGATGCCCCGGCTGCAGCAGCCGTTCCGGCTGCTCCGGTGGCGCCTCGGCATCCATGCGGGAACGCTCCTGCGGCGCTTCCCGCGGCTGTTGCGGGGCCGGCGTGCCAGACGGCATCGCGTAACGCGAACCCAATGGCGTCTTGCTACGCCGTCCGAGACTCATGGCCTTTCGGCACCTCTATCCGCTCAGCCCCGGGCACCGCCGGACAGCGTCACCAGCGAGCCGGCGTCACTGTTCCCGGACGAACCGGTGATCCTGCTGGGCGGCACGTCCTTGCGTTCCAGCTCCCGATTGACATAGGCGCTGCGGCCTTCACCACGCGGATTTCCGCGCTGGGTGAGGTTGCGACGCGTCGAAAAACCCTCGGTCCCGGTAATGTTGTTGCCGCGCTGCCAGTCATCACCGGTGATGGTCACACCGTTGCTGCTGCCATTGACGGTCACCCGGTCGGCGGCCGACACCGGCCCCTCGGCTTCTGCAACCACCGGCTGATCGCGCTGGTCCCGGTAACGGAATTCCTCGGTGCCCGACACCAGACCCATCGCCTTGTTGATCGGGCCGGTGATACCGCTGGCACTGCCATAGGCGGTTCCGGTCACACGGCGTTCGCGCCGCTGCTGCGCGGTACGCGCCGGCGTCTCGACGCTGAAACCACCGTTCGGCATCGGCCGGGACGCCGGTGCCGCGGCTGCCGGCTGCATGCCCTCGGGCCGGAACCTCGGATGCAGGCCTGACGCATCCGGCGGGCATGCCTGGCCGAACTCGTCCGACCCGACATAAGGAGCACCCGATACATTCTGGCAAGCACCGCGCTCGGTACCGGTCACGCGCTCGTCATAGCCGGGCTGACTGCCTGACACGGGGTGACCCGGGGTGGCGTGGCGATCGGCCACGCGCTGACCGGCGACATCCGTCTCCGGCGCCTCGCAGAAAGCATCGTACTGATCGGGCCCGATATACGGCGTACCACTCACGGGCTTGCAGGCCCCGTATTCGTCGCCGGTCACACGGCTGGATCGACCAACCGGGGTGCCGGACACCGACTGCTGGTTCCAGGTCCGGCCAACGGTGACCTTGCCCGGAGGCGCTTCCGGGCTGGAGCCGCAGAATGCCTGATAGTGGTCCGAGCCCACATATTCCGTACCGGTGATCGGCTTGCAGCCCCCGTATTCATCGCCGGTGACATTGAACGAGCGCCCGACCTGGGTGCCCGAGACTTCCTTGCCACGCAGGGTGTGCATCACACCCACCTTGGGCACGCCACCCGCCGCGGGCTCACGGCACAGCTCACCGAAATCCGCCTTGTTGTAGTACGGCGTTCCGGTCAGGTGTCCGCAGGATCCGTTCTCATCACCGGTGACACGCGGGCTGCGCCCGATCGCAGTACCGGTAATGGTCTGGTCACCGAGCGTGCGCAGCTCGTGCACCTTCTCGGGAGTCGCTGCCGGCTGACTGCCGCAGAAGCTGTCAAACTGCTCCTGACCCAGATACTCGGTACCGGTCACCGGCTTGCAGCTGCCGTATTCGTCACCGGTCACATGGACCGAGCGGCCCACCTCGGTACCGGTCAACTCGCGGCCCTTCAGGGTGTGCATGACACCCACCTTCGGCACACCGTCCGCCGACGGTGTGCCACAGGGAACCTCGCTCGCGGCTTCGTTCAGGTACTCGGTGCCGGTAATGCTGCGGCAGGAACCGGATTCGTCGCCAGTGACCACCGGACTGCGACCGACGCTGGTGCCAGAGACCACTTCGCCACCGCGGGTCGGCATCGCGTTGACCTTTCGCGGGCCGACCTCCGGCCGCGTACCACAGAAGCCCTCGAACTGCTCGGAAGCCAGGTATTCCGTTCCGGTCACGGCGCCACAGGTACCGGCCTCGTCTCCGGTGACCCGCGGCGAGCGGCCCACTTCGGTACCGCTGACGGCCTGGCCACTGGCAGTATGCGACTGGCCCACCTTGCCGGGTCCGCCAACGGGGCGCTGCCCGCAATACCGGTCGTAGTGTTCGAGACTGAGGTATTCGGTGCCGGTGATGGCGCTGCAGCTACCAGCCTCGGTCCCGGTTACAGCCGCTGCCCGCTGAACCTGGGTGCCGGTCACGCGACCACCGGACAGCGTCTCGCTCTCCTCGACCTTGACCGGCGCCGCCGACTCCACCTTCGGTCGACCGCAGGGACGTGCCGGCTCGGATGAGCCGCGCCCGATCTGGCACAGTTCCTCACGCCGCTGACGGGCAATTTCGCGGGTTGAATACCCCTTGCGCTGCGCCGCCTTCCAGGTGCCTTCCTGGGGCATCACGCCACGGCCAAACCCACCGCCGTTACGGCGCTGACGCAGGCCGCGTTTGCCGCGATGCGCCATGGCCTCGCGCCGGGCCATGCACAGCGCACGGACCGACGAAACCAGTGGCTCGGTGACGCCACCGGCGTCGGCCGGCGTCGACTCGACCTGGTCACACAAGGCCTGGAATCCGGCTTCAACGGCTTCTTCCGCGACGCGTTCCTCAACCGCCGGAGCGGACCGGCCGTTGCCGGGTCGACTCGCTGGCGATGCCGCGCGGCCTTTCAACAGGTCCTGACGGCGCGTCTCGGACGCCACTGCCGCCTTGCCCTCATTGGCCAGCGCATGACGCCGCAGGCGGCAAATTTCGCGCCCACTCATGTTCGAGCAGTCTACATTCTGCGACCTGGCCAGGGCCTCGAGCTGACGCGACCGGGCCGACCCCATTCGCGCCATGCCTTCCGCCCGGGCATTGGCCCCCTTGAGCGCTTTCTTGCCACGACGGGCTGCGTCGCGGCGACGTTCCAGGGCAATCTGACGCCCGTTGGAAGCACCACTGCTGATCCCGGGCTCCGGCGTACGCTCGGGTGCCGGGCGCTGCGGCGAGGCGGTTGCCAGCGACTCCGGCGAAGGTGCAGCCTGCCGCTCCTGTGGCACCAGCGAGGTCGCCGGTGCCTGCGGCTCGGCAGCAGGTCGCACGCGACCGGCACGGCTGTCACCGCCCTGCTTCGCGTTCGTCTGCAGGGCCGCCTTCCCGCCCTTTGACATGGCCTTGCGTCGTGCGAGGGCGAGCTCGCGCCCCGACAGACGTTCGGACCCCGATGTCGGATTACTCATGGCACTTCCTTCCGCTTGGCGTCAGCGAATCCGGATGGAACTGGATGCGGCGGTTGGTCCCGGGACCAACCGCCCGTGGATCAGCGGCCGCGATCGACCACGAAAGCCATGCCCTGGCTCTGGGCATAGTTGTCGTAGGCGACGAAGCGCACCAGGTGGCCCGGGTTGGCGCGACGGCACTCGTCGATCTCGGCCAGCACGGCTTCCACCGACTGCTCGCCGAACAGCGGCAGCTTCCACATGTACCAGTAGTGGCCGAAGGCGTTTTCCTTCTCGCTGTGCTCGATCGACGGGCTCCAGCCCTGGGCGATGCAATACTGAATCTGGCGCCGCACCTGATCAGCGGTCATCTCCGGCAGATAGGAAAACGTCTCGTACTTCTGCGACTGCTTGAAACTCTGAACGTCGGACATGTCGGTCATCCTGTGTGTTGGTTCTCTCGGTAGGCCTGAATGGCGGGCAGCCCCCGTGGCGCCCGCCGGGCCGCGCCATTACTTGTGCTGCACGTCCAGCTTGTCGACGGTGTCGAACTCGAACTTGATCTCTTTCCAGGTTTCCATGGCGATCTTGAGTTCGGGGCTGCTATTGGCAGCCTCGGTCAGGATTTCCTTGCCTTCCTTCTCGATCTCGCGACCCTCGTTGCGTGCCTGGACACAGGCCTCCAGAGCGACACGGTTCGCCGTGGCACCCGGCGCATTGCCCCAGGGATGGCCCAGGGTGCCGCCGCCGAACTGCAGCACGGAGTCGTCGCCGAAGATGTTGACCAGCGCCGGCATGTGCCAGACGTGGATGCCACCGGAGGCGACTGCGAAGACGCCCGGCATGGAGCCCCAGTCCTGATCGAAGAAGATGCCGCGCGAGCGATCTTCCGGGACGAAGGATTCACGCAGCAGGTCGATCCAACCCAGAGTCGCCGCGCGATCGCCTTCCAGCTTGCCGACCACGGTGCCGGTATGCAGATGGTCACCACCCGACAGGCGCAGGATCTTGGCCAGCACGCGGAAGTGGATACCGTGCTTCGGATGGCGGTCGAGCACGGCATGCATGGCGCGGTGGATGTGCAACAGCACACCGTTGTCTCGGCACCAGTTGGCCAGACCCGTGTTGGCACAGAAACCGCCGGTGATGTAGTCGTGCATGATGATCGGTGCGCCAATTTCCTTGGCGTACTCGGCACGCTTGTACATTTCTTCCGGGGTCGGGGCGGTCACGTTCAGGTAATGACCCTTGCGCTCACCGGTCTCGGCCTCGGCCTTGTGGATCGCTTCCATCACGAAGTCGAACCGCTGCCGCCAGCGCATGAAGGGCTGCGAGTTGATGTTCTCGTCATCCTTGGTGAAGTCGAGGCCACCACGCAGGCATTCGTACACTGCACGACCGTAGTTTTTGCCGGACAGGCCCAGCTTCGGCTTGATGGTGCAGCCGAGCAGCGGCCGGCCGTACTTGTTCATCACGTCCCGCTCGACCTGGATGCCCTGCGGCGGACCACCACAGGTCTTGACGTAGGCAATCGGGAAACGCACGTCTTCGAGGCGCAGCATCCGAATCGCCTTGAAACCGAACACGTTACCGACCAGCGAAGTGAACACATTGACCATCGAGCCTTCTTCGAACAGGTCGATCGGGTAGGCGATAAACGCGTAGAAGGACTCGTCGTCACCCGGCACATCCTCAATGGCGTACGCACGACCCTTGTAGTAATCGAGGTCGGTCAGCAGATCGGTCCAGACAGTGGTCCATGTGCCGGTGGAGGATTCAGCGGCAACGGCGGCGGCGGCTTCCTCACGATCAATACCCGGCTGCGGGGTGATCTTGAAACACGCCAGAATATCGGTATCGAGCGGCGTGTATTCCGGCATCCAGTATGTTTCGCGGTAATCCTTGACGCCCGCGGAGTACTTCTTCCCGGCCATTTGGCTTTCTCCTACGCGTTGGTTGATCGTGATGGTCCGCTAGATTAGGAAGGCGGAATCCTTATAACAAATAAATAATTTAGATAGGATAGATTTACTTCTATCTATGTATTTTTATGGGTGCTGCAACCGCCGGACCATTTTTTGTTCTGCGTCTGGTGCCCGAATCCCGCGGTATCCAAAAAACTGGTCCGCAACCATAGCTCAATTTTCGCTCCTGGCACATACGCAGTGCACAAAAATCGCCCGCCTATCGAGTCGCGACGGACCTGCCCTACGCCCATGCTTTCTTAGAAGGTTGTCAATGGCTGACCGCGACCAAACCCGCGAAATCAGGGCTTGACATCCGCCTGGCCGCGCGACCTCATCCATGGAGTTGCCCACAAAGCAACGCATCTCACGGCAACTTCCCCGATTTTGCCAAAGCGGTTCCTGACAAAGACTCCATAACAACTTGTTTACTTTGATTTTTTATGCCCTTGGCCAAATCTTAAGCAAACTGACACAAGGCCTTGTCTGACAAGGTTAAGCGTCTTTTCCCTGCCATTCGTCCACAGCGTTATCCACAGCTTCTGTGAATAACTTGGAGGCAGCGGTCACAACGCCAGGGCGCTTATGCGCCCGAGCCTGCTTCGCCACCGCGCGGATCCACTGCTACACGCTCGGGTACGGCTTGTGGTGCCTCCCAGGCCGCGGATTGATCCAGATCAAAACATGCACGCGCGGAACGTTGGACCATCCAGCCGGATGGGCCATGCGCTCATAAACCATTCTTATCCTGGCGATGGGGCTCCATTGATGGACGGCACAATCAAATACAACGAAAACGTGGTCCGCCAGTTCGCGCTGGCGACCGTGGTCTGGGGCGTGGTCGGCATGGCAGTGGGCGTATTGATTGCCGCACAGCTGATCTGGCCCGCCCTGAACACGGAATTTCCCTGGTTCAGTTACGGACGGCTGCGTCCGCTGCACACCAATGCCGTGATCTTCGCGTTCGGCGGTTCGGCACTTTTCGCAACCTCCTACTGGGTCGTCCAGCGTACCTGCCAGACGCCCCTGTTCGCGCCGAAACTGGCATCGTTCACCTTCTGGGGCTGGCAGACCGTGATCGTGCTGGCCGCCATCACGCTGCCGCTGGGCATCACCCAGAGCAAGGAATACGCCGAGCTGGAATGGCCGATCGCCCTGTTGATCGCAGTGGTCTGGATCAGCTACGCCGTCGTCTTCTTCGGCACCATCGTCAAGCGCCGGGTCCGGCACATCTACGTGGCTAACTGGTTCTACGGTGCCTTCATCATCACCGTGGCCGTGCTGCACGTGGTCAACAATCTGGTGATCCCGGTGTCGCTGACCAAGTCCTACCCGATCTACGCCGGGGCCGTGGATGCCATGGTGCAGTGGTGGTACGGCCATAACGCGGTGGGCTTTTTCCTGACCGCCGGCTTCCTCGGCATGATGTACTACTTCGTGCCCAAGCAGGCCAACCGGCCGATCTACTCCTACCGGCTGTCGATCGTGCACTTCTGGGCGCTGATCTCCATCTACATGTGGGCCGGCCCGCACCACCTGCATTACACCGCGCTGCCGGAATGGGCCCAGTCGCTGGGCATGGTGTTCTCGCTGATCCTGCTGGCGCCGAGCTGGGGCGGCATGATCAACGGCATCATGACCCTGTCCGGGGCCTGGCATAAGCTGCGCACCGACCCGATCCTCAAGTTCCTGATCGTCTCGCTGTCGTTCTACGGCATGGCCACCTTCGAGGGGCCGATGATGTCGATCAAGACAGTCAACGCCCTGTCCCACTACACCGACTGGACCGTGGGTCATGTCCATGCCGGGGCCCTGGGCTGGGTCGCGTTCATCACCTTCGGCGCGATCTATCACCTGATTCCGCGACTGTACGGCCGCGAGCAGATGCACAGCGTCAAGGCCATCGAGTTGCATTTCTGGATCGCAACCATCGGCGTGGTCCTGTACATCGCCGCCATGTGGATCGCCGGCGTCATGCAGGGCCTGATGTGGCGCGCTGTCAATGAGGACGGCACGCTCACCTACACCTTCATCGAGTCCCTGGTCGCGACCTACCCCTACTACATGGTGCGTCTGCTCGGTGGTGTCCTGTTCCTGGCCGGCATGCTGATCATGACCTGGAACGTCTGGATGACCACGCGTCCGGAGACCGCCCGCGTCACCACCACCAACACCGTGCCGCAGGAGGGCTGAGCGCATGGACCATTCCGTCATTGAAAAGAACATCGGGCTGATGGCCGTGCTGATCGCACTTGTCATCAGCGTTGCCGGGCTGGTGCAAATCGTACCGCTGCTGTTCCTGAGCGAGACCACGGAACCGACTGAAGGCGTCGAGCCCTATGCACCACTGGAGTTCGCCGGACGCGATATCTACGTGCGGGAGGGCTGCTACAACTGCCATTCGCAGATGATTCGTCCGTTCCGCGCCGAAACGGAGCGCTACGGCCACTACTCGCTGGCCGGTGAATTCGTCTACGACCGCCCGTTCCAGTGGGGTTCCAAGCGCACCGGCCCCGACCTGGCCCGTGTGGGCGGTCTGTACACCGACCTCTGGCACGAAATCCACTTGCTCAATCCGCGTGACGTGGTGCCGGAATCCAATATGCCCGCCTACCCCTGGCTGGCCGACCGGACCATCGACGGCGAGCAGATCGCGCGGCGGATGCGCGCCCAGCAACGCTGGCTGAACGTGCCCTACACCGACGAGCAGATCGAGAACGCCGCCGAGAAAGTCGACGGCAAGACCGAAATGGAGGCAATCATCGCCTATCTGCAGGGTCTCGGCACCGCCGTCGAGCGCAACCGGTAAAGGAGAGCGGAGCATGGACATCAACACGTTTTACGGCCTGCTCACCCTGCTGATGCTGGTGCTGTTCATCGGCATCGTGCTGTGGGCCTACAGCAGCAAGCGCAA
This sequence comes from Methylonatrum kenyense, assembly GCF_023195885.1. Classification (GTDB taxonomy): domain Bacteria; phylum Pseudomonadota; class Gammaproteobacteria; order Nitrococcales; family Aquisalimonadaceae; genus Methylonatrum; species Methylonatrum kenyense. The sequence goes on along the minus strand of NZ_JALPKO010000003.1, from coordinate 126,600 downwards.
GAAGCACTTCGAAGAGGCAGCGAACCTGCCCTTCGAGGAAGAGAAACCACTGGACGATGACCGCAACCAGCGGAAAGGAGATCGGTCATGAGTGCGTTCTGGAGCTGGTGGATCACCCTGATCGCCCTGGCCAACATCCTTGCCTGCGTCTGGCTGATTCGATGGACGGCGCGAAAACGCCCCGGCGAGGCCGCCGAGCACGAGACCACTGGCCACGAGTGGGACGGCCTGAGCGAACTGAACCGGCCGATGCCGCGTTGGTGGCTGTGGCTGTTCTACATCACCATCGTTTTCGGGCTGATCTACCTGGTCCTCTATCCGGGACTCGGCCGTTTCGACGGCCTGCTTGGCTGGTCCCAGTACGGCGCCTGGGAAGAGGAAGTGGCGTCCATGGAAGAGCGCACGGCGCCGCTATTCGCGGAGTACGCGAAGATCCCGATCCCGGAACTCGCGCGCAACGACGAAGCCATGCAGACCGGTCGCCGCCTGTTTGGCAACAACTGCGCGGTCTGCCATGGCGCGGACGGTGGCGGCCGGATCGGCTTCCCGAATATCGCCAACGACACCTGGCAATGGGGCGGCGAACCGGAGGAGATCTACGCCAGCATCCTCAACGGGCGCGAGGCCGTCATGCCCGGCTTTGGCGGCGCCATGGACGACGAGGACGTGGAAGCGACCGCGGCCTTCGTGTTCCACCTGAGCGGCCGGGACGCACCGGAGGACCTGATCCAGCGGGGAGAGGAGACGTTCGGCAACTTCTGCGCAGCCTGCCACGGACCAGGCGGCGAGGGAAACAAGGCCATGGGGGCGCCCAAGCTGACCCGCGACGAGTGGACCTACGGGGGCGGCATGGACTCCATCATGACCACCATCCGTGATGGTCGGCGCGGCCGCATGCCGGCGCAGAAGGACCTGCTTGGCGAGGACCGGGTGCATGTGCTCGCTGCCTATGTCTACAGCCTGTCGGCGGACGAACGGGAGGATGCGGGCGACGCCGAGTAGGCGCCGTCCGCAGTCAACGCATGGCAAGCCTCAGCAATGGGCAGGATGAACGCAAGCGCCGGCTGCTGCAGCGCTACGGCACCACGGTCTGGCCGTCATTCCTGGTCGCCGCGGTCGCCAGCGTCGTGTTCTTCGGCAACATCGATCCGGAAACCCTGCAGGTGCAAACACTGCCCGAATGGAACATCAGTCGCCTGGGCGGCTACACCATCGGCTTCTTCATGTTCTGGGGAGTCGGCCTGGCCTCCAGCATCCTGTGTCTGATCCTTCAAAAGATGGGCAACAGGCCGACCTGATGAGCGAGCAACAGCAGTCAGAAATGTACGTCGCGCGGGAAAAGATCCATCCGCGCGAGGTCAAGGGACCGTTCCAGCACCTGCGCAATCTGGCGGTGGTGGTGCTGCTCGGCATCTACTACGGCCTGCCGTGGCTGCAATGGGATGATCGGCAGGCCGTGCTGTTCGACCTGCCATCACGTCAGTTCCATCTGTTCGCACTGACATTCTGGCCCCAGGATTTCGTCTATCTGGCGCTGCTGCTGATTGTCGCCGCCCTGTCACTGTTCTTCTTCACCGCGCTGGCCGGCCGCCTGTGGTGCGGCTATGCCTGTCCGCAAACGGTCTGGACCGAGGCCTTCATCTGGATGGAGCGTCTGACCGAGGGCAACCGGCAGAAACGGCTGCGCCTGGACAAGGCTCCCTGGACACGGAAGAAGATCCTGCGTCGCGGCGGCAAGCATCTGTTATGGATCGTGTTCGCCCTGTTCACCGGTTTCACGTTTGTCGGCTACTTCACGCCGATCCTTGAACTGGGCCAGGGGGTCATGCAGCTGTCGCTGGGCTTCTGGGAGTGGTTCTGGCTGCTGTTCTACAGCGTTGCCACCTGGGGCAATGCCGGCTTCCTGCGTGAGCAGGTCTGCATCTACATGTGTCCCTACGCGCGCTTTCAGAGCGCCATGTTCGACCGCAACACCCTGATCATTTCCTACGACGAGGAACGCGGCGAGCCACGCGGCGGCCGCGCGCGCAAGGCAGACCCGAAAGCCCAGGGGCTCGGCGACTGCATTGATTGCAACCTCTGCGTGCAGGCCTGCCCCACCGGCATCGACATCCGCGAGGGGCTGCAATACGAGTGCATTGCCTGCGCCGCGTGCATTGATGCCTGCAACGGTGTCATGGACAAGATGAATTACCCCCGCGGCCTGATCCGTTACTCCACCGAGAACGCAATCGCCGGCAAACCGGCTCGGGTACTCAGACCCAGGGTGGTGGTCTACGCAGTGCTTCTCCTGGCGGTCCTCGCCGGCATGGGCTACAGCATCAGTCAGCGCGTTCCCCTGTCGATCGAGGTGCTGGCGGATCGCAACGTGGTTTACCGCGAAGTGGACTGGGCCACCATCGAGAATGTCTTCACCGTGCGCATCCTGAACAAGGATCGGATCGCCCACGACTACGCCCTGCGCGTCGACGGACTGGAGGGCATCGAGGCCTTCGTCCAAGACGATCGCATCCGGGTGGGTGCCGGCAGCACCGACTCGGTGGTGGTCCGTGTTCAGGTCCCGCGCGACAAGATCGACGGACCGGGCCAGCCCTTCCAGCTTCGACTGGAATCGCTGCAGGACCCGGATGTGCATGTCACCAACACGGCGCGGTTCAATGGACCGCGTGACTAAGCCGCAGCTGCGGTGGATCAAGGAGCCCTGCCATGGCTGATGCCGAAAAACGCCCCTGGTATCGTGAATTCTGGCTCTGGTTCGTGCTGGCGCCGCCGATGGCCTCCATCGTGCTGGGACTGAGCCTGCTGGCGACCGCCGTGATCAATGCCGACAGCGTGGTCGTGGATGACTACTATCAGGTCGGTCGGGCCCTGCACCGTGTCCAGGAAAAGGAGGTGCGCGCCGAGGAGCTGGGGCTCCGTGGGCAACTGGTCATGGACCGGGAGCATGGCGCCATCACGCTGCGTCTCGAAGGGAAGCAGGAACTACCGGAGACACTGCATCTGGCCCTGTCGCACGCCACCCACGCATCGCGGGACCTGGAACTGGACCTGCAGCGGGACAGCAGCGGCCTGTATCGCGCGGACGCCCAGCGGCCGATCCACGGACGCTATTACCTGAGACTGACTTCCGAGACGGACGGCTGGCTCATCATCCGTGACATGGATCCGGAAGACCGGGAACTGTCCCTGAACGGTGGCGAGCACGACGCATGACCACGACCTGTTATCACTGCGGTGATGCGGTGCCTGCGGACTGCACGCTCGAGATCACCGTCGACGATGCGCCGCAGCCGATCTGCTGCAGCGGTTGCCATGCGGTGGCGTCGATGATCTTCGGCGCCGGGCTGGACGACTTCTACAAATTCCGCCCGGCCCCGACCGGCCGACCGGAAGATATTTCCGCCGGTCGCGTGGATCGCTACGCGCGCTTCGACGAGGACCGGGTGCAGCAGGATTTCGTGTTTCGGGACAACGACGGCATCTGCGAGGCCTCCCTGCTCATCGAAGGCCTGTACTGCACCGCCTGCGGCTGGCTGATCGAACGCAGTCTTGATGGCGTCCCGGGGATCCGTGAGATCCGGGTCAATCCCGCCACCGGACGGGCCATGCTGCGCTGGGATCCGGACCAGGTACACCTGAGTCAGCTCATGGCACATATGGGCCGCCTCGGCTATCAGCCGCACCCCGTCCTTGCCGATGCCATGGCAACGCAGGCCAACCGGGAACGTCGCAGCGCCATGCGCCGCCTGATCGTCGCCGGTCTCGGCATGATGCAGGCCATGATGTTCGCCGTTGCCCTGTACTTCGGCCAGTACCATGGCATGGATCCCGACCACATGCAGTTCCTGCGGCTGGTGAGCATGCTGGTGGCGACCCCGGTGGTGCTGTATGCCGGTCTGCCCATCTTCCTTGGCGCAATCCGTGATCTGCGCAATCTGCGACCGGGGATGGACGTGCCCGTATCGCTGGCGATCGGCGCCGGCTATTTCGCCAGCGTCTGGGTCACCTTCATGGGCGGCCCGGAGATCTACTTCGACTCGATTTCCATGTTCACCTTTTTCCTGCTGGTGGCCCGTTACGTGGAAATGGCAGCCAGACATCGTGCCAACGCCACCAACGATGCGCTCGCGCGACTGGTTCCCGACACCGCCATCCGCCTCGGCGGCGACGGCGGCGAGGAAGAAGTGCCGCTGCGTGACCTGAGCCTCGGCGACCGGCTGCTGGTGCGCCCCGGCGCGACGATCCCCGCCGATGGCACCGTGCTCCGGGGCCATGGCAGGGTCGATGAATCCATGCTCACCGGCGAATCGGATCCGCAGGTCCGCTACGCCGGCAGTTCGGTTGTCGGCGGCAGTGTGAACCTGGGCGACAGCATCGAGATCCGCGTCGACCGGCTGGGCCAGGACACCGTGGTCTCGCACATCAGTCGGCTGCTGCGCCGGGCCCAGGCGGAACGGCCGGGACTTGCCCGACTGGCGGATACCGTTGCCCGTTATTTCGTCAGTGTCGTACTGGTCGCCGCGCTTACCGTATTCGCTGTCTGGTGGCGGATCGACCCCGCCATGGCGTTTCCGGTAACCCTGGCCATGCTGGTCGCAACCTGTCCCTGCGCCCTGTCGCTGGCCACTCCCACGGCATTGGCGGCAGGCACCAACCGCATGGCTTCCAATGGCCTGCTGGTCACCCGGGGCGACGCACTGGAAACCCTGGCCAAGGTCAACCATGTCGTGCTGGACAAGACCGGAACCCTGACCGAAGGACGGCTCGGCGTGGTCGAGGTCAGACGCCTGTCCGACTGCAGCGACCGCCAGGCACTGGCAATTGCCAGCGCCCTGGAACATCACTCGGAGCATCCGCTGGCACGCGCGTTCCCGCGCGACCCTGCCGGGGCACCGGCGGAAAACGCGGAGGTGGTGCGGGGCGCCGGTGTCGACGGCAGCATTGCCGGCCAGCGCTACCGCATCGGCCGGCCGGACTGGGTTGCCGACCTGTCCGGCGCCGGGGTCTCCGACGAACTTGCCCGCGGTGCCTGGGTGGTGCTCGGCAACGAACACGGCCTTCTCGCTGCCTACCGCCTGGCCGACCGGCTGCGATCTGACGCCGCGGAAACTGTCGCCGCGCTGCAGGCAGCCGGCATCGATGTGGAGATCGCAAGCGGCGATGCACCTTCCGCGGTCGAGGGTGTTGCGGAACGGCTGTCGATCCGGCGTTGGCAGGCGCGCATGAGCCCCGAGCAAAAGCTGGCGCGGCTGCGTCAGATCCAGGCCGAGGGCGCAGTGGTCCTGATGGTCGGGGATGGTATCAACGATGCCCCGGTGCTGGCTGGCGCCAACGTATCGGCGGCCCTGAACGAAGGGACTGCCCTGGCCCAGACCAGTGCCGCCATGGTGCTGCTCGGCGGACGCCTGCGCCACCTGGCCGATGGCCTTGCCACCGCCCGCCGCACCCTGCGCGTGATCCGCCAGAACCTGGCGTTGTCGGCCAGCTACAATGCCAGCGTACTGCCGCTGGCTGCCATGGGCCTGGTGCCGCCCTGGCTTGCCGCCATCGGCATGACCCTGAGTTCCGTGGTCGTGGTGATGAACGCCCGCCGGCTTTGTGGCCGCGACCATGCGGTCGGACGCTGTGTATTGCCACCGGCAAACACCCGCTCCCAGGGAGTGCTGCAGCCATGAACGTGATCTTCATCTCCATTCCGATCAGCCTGATCCTTGTCGGTGTCGCCGTCTGGGCATTCTTCTGGGCGGTACGAAGTGGTCAATACGACGATCTGGACTCGCCGGCCTACACCGTGCTCAGCGACGACGACGATAAGAAACGCCCGCGCAAGAAGGACAACCGGTGACGGCCGAACTCACGCTTGTTGCCGCCTTCCTGATCGGCTTTGCCGGCAGTACGCACTGCCTGGGGATGTGCGGCGGGATTGCCGGCAGCCTTGGCACCGGCATGGCCGCGGACCGCACCGGCCGGCGATGGCTGACGACCATCGCCTACAACCTGGGGCGTGTCGGCAGCTATACGCTGCTCGGGGCCCTGGCCGGGCTGCTGGTGGCCGTGATCGGGCTTGGACTGCCCGGCACCGGCTGGAGCGCAGCGTTGCGCATCGCCACCGGAGCGGTGCTGATCGCGGTAGCCGCCTACCTGCTGTTCGACTGGTCCGGACTGCGGCGAATCGAGGCACTGGGCGGACGAGTCTGGCGTCATCTTGCACCGCTGGCCCGTCGCCTGTTGCCGGTACGCTCGCCACTGCATGCGCTCGCGCTGGGAGCGCTTTGGGGCTGGCTGCCCTGTGGCCTGGTCTACACGGCGCTGCTGGCGGCCGCCGCCTCCGGTGATCCGGCCCGGGGCGCAGGCATCATGCTTGCGTTTGGACTGGGCACATTGCCGGCGATGACCGGCGTCGTCATCCTCGGGCAACGCCTGGTGCAATGGCGCGGCGGGCTAGGGACCCGCCGGCTGGGCGGAGCACTGCTGCTCGCTTTTGGCGTGTGGACCATGGCCTCGCCGCTGATGCACCTGCTGCAGCATCCGTCGGGCGACGGGCATCATGGCCATCACCACGCAGCGGCGGCCCACGAGCCCTCTGCCCCGCCACGATAATGGACAGGATTTCGACCCGATGGCCTGGGCCGGCCCTGCTCACCCGCAGCCACCGGTTGCGGGCAATTCTGTCGTTCCTCGGCTCGATGCGGCTGGCCGTGACACTGCTGGTGGTGCTGGGTATTGCATCGGTGATCGGCACTGTCCTGCAGCAGAACCAACCTTATCCGGATTACCTGGAAACGTTCGGCCCTTTCTGGTTCGGGGTCTTCCAGCGGATGGGCCTATTCGACGTCTACTCGGCGGCCTGGTTCCTGGCCATTCTGTCCGCCATGCTGCTGTCGACCAGCGTCTGCCTGTGGCGTCGGAGCCCGGGAATGCTGCGTCAGATGCGGCAGTACCAGACCCACCAGCAAGCCAGCTCCCTGCGCCGCCTGCGGCACCATCGGCAATTGCAGGTCCTGCAGCCAGCGCCCGAGAGTGCCGCCATTGCCGAGCAGGTCCTGCGGCACCACGGCTACCGCACGCGAGCCAAGCGCCAGGGCGACAACCTGCTGATCGCAGGGCTCGCCGGGCGCAGTAACCGGCTGGGTTACGTTGCGCTGCATCTTGCCATTGTGGTCATCGCCATCGGCGGCCTGATGGATAGCAATCTGGCACTGAAATTCCGCGAGTGGCGGGGTGACGTGATCACCGAAACCCGGGCCTTGCCGATCACAGAAATGCGAGCTGAAAGCCGCCTGGCGCCCGGCCGGGATGCGTTTCGCGGTATCGTCACCATCCCGGAGGGCGAGCGCGCCAGCGTCGCCTTCCTGCAATTGCGTGACGGCTACGTGGTCCGGGAGCTGCCGTTCGAGCTGCGTCTGGACGCGTTTCGCGTGCTGCACTACGCCAGCGGCGAACCACGGGCCTACGAATCCGATGTCGTGCTCCATGCGCCAGGGCTGGAGCAGCCGCTGCAACGGACGATACGCGTCAATGAGCCACTCCAGCACGGCGGCTACACGATATTCCAGGCGGGCTTCGGCGATGGCGGCTCGGCCCTGAACCTCAAGGCCTGGCCATTGGCCGACGGCACCGGGCGGGCACGGGCAATCAATCTGCAAACCTTCGGCGAGCAGGGCTTGCGGATCGGTGACCGGGAGTACCAGTTACGGGTTACCGATTTCGAACCGGTCAACGCGCAGCCGGATGGACTGGACGAGCACGGCCGCCGGTCCGTACGTGATGTGGGGCCGCGTGTCCGCTACGAACTCCGCGACGCCGCTGGGCGGCTCCTGGAGTTCGAGAGCTACATGCGGCCCATGACGCTGGATGGTCGGCCCTACTTCGTCAGCGGGGTTCGTGCCCCGGGTACCGCGGATTTTCGCTATCTGCACATCCCCGCCGACCACAACGGAAGTCCGGGGCGCTTCTCGGCACTGGCCGCCCTGCTTGGCGATGCGGACCAACGCGGCAGCATCGCATCGCGTGCCGTTCACGACGTGCTTGGCGAAATGGCACGGGAATTCCCGATCAGCGCGGGCCATCTGACGGCGCGAACCACGGAATTGCTGACCGCCCTGGTGGACGGAGGGCAGCCGGCCATGGACCGCCTGATACAGACGCGAACCGAGGCCACGGACCGGCAAAATCCGCCGGCAGTCCTGCTGGACCGCGCGGTCGACCAGGCCCTGGATCTGGCCTATCGCCAGGCCCTCGGCATGGCTGGCGACGACCCGGAACGCACGCTGGACGCCGATGACGCCGAATTCCTGAGCCACAGCCTGGCCACGATCCCGGCACTGGAACGCTTCGGCGCACCACTTTTCCTGCAGCTGGACGACTTCGATCTGCGCCAGGCCAGCACGTTGGAAATCACGCGCGCGCCGGGCAAGCCGGTAGTCTATGCAGGATTCGCACTGCTCACGATCGGTGTGTTCCTGTCCTTTTTCGTCAGCTACCGCCGCAGCTGGTGCCTGATCCAGCCACATTCCGACGGCGGCAGCCGATTGCTCCTCGCCAGCACCTCCGCCCGGGACAACCCCGCACAGGAACAGCGCTTTCGATCACTCGCAGGTCACCTGGAAAGCAGGCTGCGGACGGCACGCCAGGGCGCGACAAAAGGCGTCTAGGGAAACGTTGATTTATTCGCACGCCTGCGTTGGAGTCCGCATTTTTTCCGAGGCAAGTCGCTCAAGCTACCGAACCGGCACCGCGCCTTGCCAGATGACCAAAACCGGTCTCGGGCGCAGACGCGGGAATAGATCAGCGTTTCCCTAGGCACTCCCGGACTGAAGCCGGGCCGATGCCGTAGTACCCTATAGACAATAACCAGCCGGGTACTGCAAAGGTGGTCCTAATCGTGAAAGCATCCAGTACGCAGCCGTTACGCCTGCGGGAAATCAAGGCGGTTTGCGAAACCTGCAGTCTGAATGAACTTTGCCTGCCGGTTGGACTGGAGCGCGAGGATGTGGAGGCGCTGGACCGCATTGTCGAGCGCCGACGGCCCCTGGAAAAGGGCCACCGCCTGTATCGGGCGGGTTCGAGCTTCGGGGCCGTGTATGCGGTCCGCACCGGGGCCCTGAAAAGCTCTGTCCTGGCCGAGGATGGCGAGGAACAAGTCACTGCATTTCACCTCCCGGGCGAAATGCTCGGGCTGGACGCCATCAGCTTCGGCACCCACCCGTCAACCGCGGTTGCGCTCGAAACGTCCAGCGTTTGCGAGATCCCGTTCGGCGAACTTGAGGGCCTGGCTGAACAGGTGCCGGGTCTCCAGCGTCAATTGCTACGGGTCATGAGCAAGGAGATCTTCCAGGAACAGGAAATGCTTCAGGCCCTGGCACGCCGAACCGCTGAGCAGCGGCTGGCCATCCTGCTGCTGAGCCTGGGCGACCGCTTCGGACGTCGAGGCCTGTCCCCAACCCGTTTCCTGTTGCCCATGTCCAGACAGGACCTGAGCAACTATCTCGGCCTCGCACCGGAGACGATGAGCCGACTCTTCAAGCGCTTCCAGGAGAGCGGCTGGATCACCGTGAGCCGACGCGAAGTGTCACTCAAAGATCCCGACGGACTGCAAACCCTGACCAACAACCGGGAGCAGCCGCTGCGGCGGGATGGTTGATTGCGTCGCCGCGTGACGGTGAGTCGGCGATCAGACCGTTCTCGAATACTGCACGACCACCTGCTCTCGCCCGAGATAGGCATCGAAAATCATCGCAATATTGCGCAATAGCAAACGCCCGGTGGGCAGGATTTCCAGGCGGTCCGCATGTTGCCGTAGCAACCCGTCGCGCTCCATGGGCTCGAGCATCGATAACTCGTCGCGGAAGTAGTACCGGAAATCGATTTCGAACTCGACTTCGAACGGCTCGAAGACAATGTTGCTGCGGCACATTATGGCCTCGATCACGGCGCGACGCAGCAGGTCATCCGCGCTCAGACGGTAACCACGCGCCACCGGAAGCCGGCCAGCGTCCAGGGCCCGATAATAGGCGTTCAGGTGGGCGTGGTTCTGGCTGTAGGCGTCGCCGACCATGCCGATCCCGGTTACCCCCAGGGCCACAAGGTCGCAGTCCGCATGGGTTGAATAGCCCTGGAAATTGCGTTGCAGGGATCCATCCTCCATGGCCCGGCTGAGGCCATCCTCGGGCAGCGCGAAATGGTCCATGCCGATGAACCGGTATCCGGCCCCGGTCAGCCGTTCGACAGTATGCTGCAGGATCTCCAGCTTCTCCCCGGGCGAGGGCAGATCCCCCTCCCGAATCAGTTTCTGCGCCTTGACCCGCGACGGCAGGTGGGCGTAGTTGTAGACCGACAGCCGTTCCGGACGCCAGCGCAGCACCGCATCCAGCGTGGCGTCGAAACCGGCCAGGGTTTGGTGCGGCAGACCGTAGATGAGATCCAGATTGATCGAACGGAATCCCGCGTCACGCGCCTGATGGATGGTCGCTTCGACCTGCTCTTCCGGCTGAATCCGGTTGATGGCGCGTTGCACCACTGGATCGACATCCTGCACGCCAAGGCTGACCCGGTTCATGCCGAGATCGCGCAGCACGCTGACGGTTTCCGGCCCCAGCGCCCGCGGATCCAGTTCCACCGAGAATTCACGGGCCCTGTCCGGTGCGATCGGGAAATGGTGGCCGATGGCGTGCATCAGGCGGCGTAGCTGCCGGTCGTCCAGATAGGTTGGGGTTCCGCCCCCGAGATGCAACTGGGTCACCAGGCGGTCGGTATCGAACAGCGCGCCCTGCAAGGCCAGTTCCCGTTCCAGATAATCCAGGTAGATGCCCGCCTTCTCCGGCCGGCGTGTGATGATCTTGCTGCAGGCGCAGTAATAACAAAGGCTGTGACAGAACGGGATGTGTACGTATACGGACAGCGGCCGTGGGATCAGCCGTTCGTTGCTGGCCCGCGCCTCTTCCCGATAGGCCGCCTCATCGAAATCCGGACGAAAATGTGGCGCCGTGGGATAGGAGGTATACCGCGGCCCGGGCATATCGTATTTCCGGTAAAGCGCAGCGTCGAACGGTAGTGCAGGCATCAGTGTAACCCGGTGCTGTGTGATCAATCACACGATACGCAAGCGGACGCCCGGCATATTGACGCAAGTCAACAACCGCAGGGACAGGGGTAACCGCGCGGCGAGCCGCCAGCGAACGAAGCCCGCCGCAGATGGTCATGTAAACAATCCAGGCTCTGTCGAGCCCGTACCATGCGCATTCTCTCGGTTCCGCTGTTGTGCCTCCTCATGGCGCCGCTTGCAATGGCGCTGGAGTTCTCGCCTCAGGACATCATGCGGCAGTGGGATCGTCATTCCTTTGAGGGCGAGACCCGTTATGAGCTGGTGGACCTGGACGGCCGGACCGCGATCCATGCGGTCTGCGACCAGGCCTCGGCGTCCGGGCTTTTCTACCGGGAAGACATCGATCTGCGCGAGACGCCCGTCATGGAGTGGCGCTGGCGGGTGGACAACACCTTTGATGACATCGACGAAACCACACGCGCTGGCGACGACTACCCGGCCCGCATCTATGTGGTCGATGAACATCGTGTGCTGCGCTGGCGCACACGCGCCCTGAACTACGTCTGGAGCAGCACCCAGGAGGCCGGCAGCGACTGGGAGAACGCCTACGCCTCACAGGCACGGATGGTTGCAAGCCGCGGACCGGAGCACGCCGGTGACGGCTGGCAGATAGAACGGCGGCACATTCGTGACGATTTTGAGCGCTTACACGGGCGCAGCCCGGAACGGATCAATGCCATCGCCATCATGACCGACTGCGATGACACCGGGCAGACTGCCGAGGCCTGGTACGGTGGGATTCGCTTCCTGCCCGAAGACTGACGCCGGCAACTCCGCCGGCCATTGAGTGACGCCACACCACCCTGCCGACTGGCGCGGATTCGCAACCGACAGCCGGTAAATCATGTGCCGAGGCCCTGTCAGGGATCGTCGCGAAAGGCACTGCGGTGGAATTCGGCTGCCGCTTCGACCTCGCGGAGGCCGGTGACGCCAGGCTCTGGCGGCACGCCACCAGCCAGCACCTCCAGCACCGCATGCACGCCTCCGGAAAGCGACTCCAGGTGATAACCGCCCTCCAGGATGCATGCGAGACGGCCCGGGCAATGCTGATCGGCCAGGCCCTGCACGATCCCGGTCAGGGCTGCAAAACCCTCGTAACTGACGTTCAGCGCGAGGTCCAGCCGGTGGGCATCGAAACCGGCCGACACCAGGATCAATTCCGGGCGAAACGCATCCACCGCCGGCACGAGAATCTCGTTGAACGCCTTGATATAGGCGAGGTTGCCACTCCCGGCCGGCATCGGCACGTTCACCGTATAGCCCTCGCCGAGCCCGGCACCCACGTCTTCAAGTGCGCCGGAGCCAGGGTAGAATGGCGCCCCGCGGTGGATATCGAAAAACAGGACGCTCGGGTCGGCCCAGAAGATATCCTGGGTGCCGTTACCATGATGCGCATCCCAGTCGATGATCAACACCCGCTCGAGGCCATGAACGGCCTGGGCATGGGTTGCGGCGATGGCCGCATTGTTGAACAGACAGAACCCGCGGGCGCGGACCGGCTCGGCGTGGTGCCCGGGTGGCCGTGTCAGGGCGAAGGAACTCCGCGCCTCACCATTACAAACCGCATCAACCGCGGCAACCGCGGTGCCGGCCGCAACTTCGGCCGCCTCGATGCTGCCCGGGGAAACTGCCGTGGTGTCAGTATCAAGCCAGGCGGACTGTCCACGAAGGCGATCAATCCGGTTCAGGTAACTTGTGCCATGGACCCGCGCCAACTGCTCACGGCTGGCCACCGCGCCGGACCGGAATTCCAGTCCGGCAATCGGATGCTGCTGCAGTCGATCGCAAATCGCGGTAATGCGCCCCGGGTGCTCGGGGTAGGCCCACTTGATCGTCAGCCCGGACAGGATCTCGCGAACGCGGCGATCCAGCCGCCCGGGCAGGAAGGGTGACTCTGCATCGGGACGATGCTCCAGCACACGCTCGTCATAGAAGACCGCGACCGACCGCTCTCCAATCACCTGTTCCCCTCCTTCGGATGAGCCGCTGCTCTAGGAAACCCTGATTTATTCGCAGTGCTGCGTTGCACCACCTACCCAGTAGATAATGGCGACCGAACCGGCACCGTGCCTTGCCGGATGATCAAAACCGGTCTCGGGCGCAGACGCGGGAATAAATCAGTGATTCCTAGCATACAAGTTTCTGCAGCCGGTTCCTCCGCAGGGGGCGCCACCGTGGTCCCCGCCATGACACCGGCAACAACCGGAACCCTTTACGTCCAAGGGTTGACCAAAGGTCTGCCTGGAGAGGGGGGAGGTGATGTGGATGCGAACGGACCCAACAACGGGGCCCCTGACAGCCCGCCCCGGTTTGCGCCGCTGGCTGCCGGTATCTATCCGGTACCCTGGGGCCATCCCGGGCACTGGCCGCTGATTCCCGACGGTCGCTGCGGTCGCATGCGGACCCAGAAGGCGCAGCGGATCGTTGCCGAGACTGATCGCGATGCCTTGCTGGTCTGGTTCGCCGACAAGGGTCGACAACCCAGCACCTCGCGGGACGTCTACCAGCGGCACGTGCGGCGCCCCCTGCTCTGGGCCGCCGCCGAAAAGCAGATGGCGCCCAGTGACCTGGGCCCTGAAGAACTCATCGAATTCCTGACTTTCCTGCGCCAGCCGATGCCGGCAGATCGGTGGATCACCTGCGATCATCGAACCTATGCCCTCGGCGATCACCGCTGGCGCCCGTTTGCCGGCTCACTGTCCGAGACCACCTGCCGGCAGGCCCAGTCGGTGCTGAACGACCTTTTTTCCTTCCTTGCAGATGGGCGCTACCTGACCGTCAACCCCATGCCGGACAACTCGTCCCTGCGCCCCCGACGCCGACCTGGGCGATCAACAACGGGCGTGACCGCCGGGCTTGCAGTGCGGGTTTGCGCAGACCGCGTCACATAACGGCTTACGCAACCTCTGCTAAGGTTTAAGTCGGCCTTGAAGCAAGACGCTGACCGATCCCCGCGTCCGATTCGGCACCGGGGTGAACCTCCGCACAGGACGTGTAATGGCGAGTCATTCCCTGCGTCATCGACTGCACAGCCGTCGGCTGACGGTTCGCCTGGTGCTGGCGATCCTGCTGGTGAGCTCCGCAATCACGATCGTCATTACCGCCTGGCAGTTGATGCTCGACTACCGTCGGGATGTGGACCTGCTGCAACAACGTATCGAAAGCGCAGAGGAGAGCTTTGCCCGAACCCTCGGTGCGAGCCTGTGGGGACTTGACCAGGAACAGGTCAGGTTGCAGCTCAGGGGCTTGCTGGAGTTGCCCCATGTTGATCGGGTAGAGCTTGCCGGTGACCTGAACATGCGGCTTGGCGAACGCAGTCGATACAACCATCGCCGCAGTTTTTCCTTTCCGATCCGGCACCGGACCTACGATGGCCGTCACCACGAGCTGGGCACACTTCGCCTGGATGTCAGCCTGGAACAGATTCACCGTCGCCTGATCGACCGGCTGCTGGTAATCGTCGGCACCCAGGCGATAAAGACCTTCCTCGTCTCGGCCGCCCTCCTGACGCTGTTCTTCTACCTCGTCACCCGCCACCTGCAGACCCTTGCGGGATTTGCCTCGGGTCTGCGGCTGCACCATCTGGATCGCCGGGTGGCCTTGAACAGACCGGCAGCCACTGGTCCGCTGCGGCCGGATGAGTTGGATGAACTGGCCGCGGCGCTCAATTTCGCGAGCGAACGCATCGGGCAGGACCTGGTGGAACGGGAGCAGATCGAGGGGCAACGCCGGCTGCTCGCCGAGGCGCTGGAACAATGCCCGTCCGGCATCGTACTCATGGACGCGCACGGACGCATGATGTACGCGAACCCTCGCTTTGAACAGATCAGCGGAGATTCCGCCGCAGCTCTGAACGGACGCCATCTATTCGGTCGCGCAGACAGCATGGAAAGCCGCATCCACGTGCTACACGGCAGTCGCGAGCCCTGGCAGGAATTGCAGCAGACCGGGGAGTGGCATGGCGATATCCGGCTCCGCCGGCGTGACGGACAATTTCGATGGGCGCATTTGTCGCTGCGCCGAATTACCTTGCAGAACAGTGAACAATTTGTCGGTCTGTTCGAGGACACGACCCGTCTGCACCAGACGCAGGCGCAACTGGATGTACAGACCTACTTCCATCCGCTGACCGAGTTGCCGAATCGCCTCGCGATGTTCGAGAAACTGTCCCATGCCTTACGGCAGCATCCGGACCGTCCCATCGCAGTCGCCTTTCTCGACATCGACAACTTCAAGCTGGTTAACGACGGGCTTGGCCATGAGGCCGGCGATACGGTGATCAGGGAAATGGCAGCCCGGCTCGCGCAGTGGCTGCCGGACCACTGGAAGCTTGGTCACTTCAGTGGGGACGAATTCATCCTGGTGTCGTCGGCCGGGCTGAGCCCTGCGACCATCGAAGCCCAGCTCGGAGAATTGCTCGAGCGGATACGCGAACCCATTCAACATGCTGATCGCGAACTGTTCGTCTCCGCCTCGGCCGGCGTTGCGATCAATACCGTGGCCGGTAACAAAGCCGAGGATCTGTTCCGTGCGGCGGACGCGGCGCTGCACTCGGCGAAACAGGGTAACCGGGGCGGGCTTCGCAGCTTCGAACCGGCGTTCTCGCAACTCAGCTTTCGTCGATTGACAATGGAGTCGGACCTGCGCAAGGCGCTGGCGGAGGGTCAGCTCGACAACTTCTATCAGCCGATATTCACCAGCCAGCGGGAAACCATTGCCTCGGTGGAGGCACTGGTCCGCTGGCATCATCCGAAACTGGGCCTGGTCTCCCCGGCTGCGTTCATTCCGCTGGCCGAGGAAACCGGATTGATCATCCCGCTCGGAGAATGGGTCCTGCGCAAAGGCCTCGTCGACCTGGTCGATCTGCGTCGGTGGACCGAACGACCCGATCTGCGCCTGTCGGTGAACGTGTCGGCGCAACAGGTCATGCATCCGGGGTTCATCGAAACGGTCCGGCAGGCACTGAATGACCATGGCCTTGCAGCCTCTGCATTACAGCTGGAAATCACGGAGGAGGTGTTCCTGCAGGACCTGGCCACCAGCCGCGACACCCTGACCGAACTGCACGCACTGGGCATCAGGCTTGCCGTGGACGATTTCGGTACGGGGTATTCGGCCTTGTCCTACTTCAAGCGCATGCCCATCGATTGCATGAAGATCGACCAGTCCTTCATTCGGGACATGTTCCTCCGGGACCGCGACCTGCAACTGGTCGGCGCGGTGGTCTCGCTTGCCCACGGACTCGGCATGGCGGTTGTGGCGGAAGGTGTGGAGACCGAGGAACAGCGTGCCCATCTGCAACTCATCGGCTGCGAGTACCTACAGGGTTTCCTGCTGGCACGACCGATGCCGGTGGATGAACTGACGCCGTTCCTGAAAGGGCGCAGGGCCGATGTATAGGCGTCCGCACCGTCGGTCCCGTCTCTGCCCTGTCACCGTCGCCCTCGGCCTGCTTGGCCTTTGCTTCAGCCTCGCGAGTCCGGCCGATGAGCCGGTGACGGTTCGTCACATGCCGTCGGACACCAGCTTCGACCGACGCGATGACTACGCGCTGGCGCTGCTGCAATTGGCGCTGGAAAAAACCACCGAGGACCATGGTCCGGCGCGGCTCGAGGCAGCCCCGTTTCGCGTGAGTCAGGCGCGTGCCGAACGCCTGATCCGGGATGGTGATTATCTCGATGTCCTCTGGGCGATGACATCCAGGGATCGCGAAGCGGTGCTGCTGCCCGTCAGGATTCCGCTGATGCGAGGGCTGATGGGTGCCCGCGTGCTGGTGGTGACCAAGGACAGGCGCGGGCGGATGGCCGAGGTTGAGTCCCTGATGGCCCTGCGCGGTTACCCGCTGGCACAGGGCCATGACTGGCCGGATTCGGCGATCCTGCGCGCCAATGCGCTGCATGTGGAAACCAGCTCGGATTTCCACAGCCTGTTCCGAATGCTGGCCAGGGGCCGCGTTGCCGCCGTGCCCCGGAGCATTACGGAAATCTGGGCCGAGCAGGACCTCCATGAGCGATTCCAGCTGACCGTGGAACCGGACCTGCTACTGCTCTATCGCGCTCCCAACTACTTCTTTGTGTCGCCCGAACGTCCCGATCTGCAGCAACGTATCAGCATGGGTCTGGAACGTGCGATCGCCGATGGCAGCTTCGAGAGACTGTTCCAGACTCACCCGGCGACGGCGCCCGCCCTCGCCCTCCTGGCAACGGAGAATCTGCGGATCATCCGTCTGAGCAATCCAGACCTCACCGGCGAGACGCCGCTGGAGCGCGAGGAACTGTGGCACCAACCGTTGTTCGAGGGTCACCCGACCAGCCCGACGCGGGACGATCAATCACCGGCCAGATAGCCTTGCCATTGCCTGAACAGATCGGGCGACAGGGCGGCGACAGCGGAACGGGGTTCGAGGCTTGGCCGAAACACCGGCTCACCGGAAAGTGTCGCGCTGCGGCCGCCGGCCTCCGAGAGAATCAGACAGCCGGCGGCATAGTCCCAGAGCTTCTGCCGGCCATGCAGGTACAGGTGTACCCGGCCAGCGGCGGTCCAGCACCAGTCCAGCGCCACTGATCCGAAACTGCGCTGCGAGCTGTACGGCGGTTCTGCCGCCAGGCGTCGCGCCAGACGGGGTTGCAGGCGCTTGAAATCGACGCAGGCGGTACACCGTGCCAGAGGCAGCGTTTCCTCCACCGGCATCAGCGACTGCTCGTTCAACCAGGCCCCCTGTCCCTCGGCAGCCATGAAACACTCGTCGCGAACCGGATCGTACACCAGCCCGATGAGCGGACGACCACCCTGGATCAATGCCAGCGACACAGCAAAAAACGGGATACCGGCGCTGAAATTGCTGGTGCCATCCAGTGGATCAAGTACCCAGACGGGCTGGCCGGTCGCGGCCAGCAGGGCAGCCTGATCTTCCGGCGCCATCTCCTCGCCGAGCAGAGGGATATCCGGCCAATACTGCCGGAGTACATCCTGCAATCCGGACTGCATCGCCAGGTCCGCGGCAGTGACAATGCTGCCGTCAGCCTTGAAACTGCGTTCAACACGGTTGAAACGGGGCAGCAGGACCTCTTCGGACACGCGCCGGACCTGCTGCCGCAGCCGGGAAAGCTCCATCACGGTCATTCGTTTTCGATCCGCTTGGCGGCGAACGGAAACAGCTCATCGGCAGGCACCGGCGCACCGAACAGGTAACCCTGGAAGGCCTGGCAACCGAGTCCCGCGAGCCAGGCATGCTGCTCTTCGGTCTCGACGCCCTCGGCAATCACCGCAATTTCCAGACTCTCGCCCAGGGACATGATGGTATGGATGATGGCGGCATCATT
The DNA here is from genome assembly GCF_023195885.1 of Methylonatrum kenyense. GTDB lineage: Bacteria > Pseudomonadota > Gammaproteobacteria > Nitrococcales > Aquisalimonadaceae > Methylonatrum > Methylonatrum kenyense. The sequence goes on along the minus strand of NZ_JALPKO010000003.1, from coordinate 108,174 downwards.
GGGATCCACCAGTGCATCGCGAACAAAGGAATAATCGATTTTCAGCTGGTCCAGCGGCAGGCGTTTCAAGTAGACCAGCGAGGAATAACCGGTGCCGAAATCGTCAAGCGAGAAGCCGACGCCATGGCGTTTCAAACGCTCCATCTTGCGCACGATATCGCCCAGGTCCTCAAGCAACAGGCTCTCGGTTATTTCCAGCACCAGCCGCCGCGGATCCGCGCCGGTCTCTTTCAACGCCTCCAGCACATCATCGACGAAACCGGGCTGCTTGAACTGCCTTGCGCTGATGTTCACCGAGATGTCCAACGGCGCCATCTGCGGATCCTTCTGCCACAAGCTGAGTTGGAGACAGGCCTCGCGAATCACCCACGTGCCGATGGGCAGAATAAGCCCGATTTCCTCGGCAACCGGCACAAAGGCGCCGGGTCCGACAAGGCCGCGGCTCGGATGCTGCCAGCGGACCAGGGCCTCGGCACCGGTCACTCGGCCTTGATGATCCACCTTGGGCTGATAGTGCAACAGGTACTGCTGTTCGCGCAGCGCCTGATGCATCTCCGTCTCCAGATCCGCCCGCTCCATCACCGAGGCCTGCAGCTTTGGATCGAAGAAACGTATCGTATCCCGCCCTTCTGCCTTCGCCTGGTACATGGCCAGGTCGGCGCGTTTCATCAACTCCTCGATACCGGCCGCGGGATGCTCGAACATCGCCACACCGATGCTGGACGTGGCATTCTGTTCCCGGCCGATCAGGTCGTAGGGCCGGCTCAGCGACTCACGAATACCGCGTGCCACCCCGAGCGCCTCCTCCACGGCCTCGCCGGGCTCCTCCGACAGGTTTTCCAGCATGACGACAAACTCGTCACCACCCAATCGAGCCAGGGTGTCGTTGGCCCGAATGCAGCGCCGCAGGCGCCGCGCCACATGCTGCAGGAACAGGTCCCCCATCGGATGGCCCAGGGTGTCGTTCAGCAACTTGAAGTTGTCGAGATCGATGAACAGCAGTGCCCCACCCCGACCAGTGCGGGCACTGACAGACAGGGCCTTGCGCATCCGATCCAGCAGCAGGCTGCGATTGGGCAACTGGGTCAGGGAGTCGAAGAAGGCCAGATACTCGATCTCCTCCTCGGCCGCCTTGCGCTGGGTGATGTCGTTCAGGGTGCCGACGTAATGGGTGTTTAGCGCATCGGCTCCGTTCACGGCGGTCATCGTGACCCAGGCCAGGAACTCCTCGCCGCTCTGGCGCCGAAACCACATTTCGCCCTGCCAGGCACCGTCCCGGCGAATTTTTGCCCAGACGGCATCATAGAACCGGCGTGACTGGCGGGGTGATCGCAAGGCTTCCGCATGGTTGCCGACCAGATCATCGGCGGAATACCCGGTAAGCTGGGTGAAGGCCCGGTTGGCCTGCAGGATCCGGCGCGCGGAATCCATGACGAACATCCCTTCCTGGGATTCGAACGCGGTGGCGGCAATGCGCAGTGTCTGTTCCGCGGCATTCCGTTCGATGGCACCGGCAATCGCGCTGGCCACCACCCGCAGCAATGTGATCTGGTGCTCCGGCAAGGGCTCGTCGGAACGCAGGATATCCAGGTTCATGTAGCCAAACACCCGCTCCCGCGAAATCAGCGGCAGCGACACCAGGGCGCGAACGTTACGCGACAGAAGCGCCGCCCGTTCCGGGTAGGCCTCCTCCGGCAGGGCCCGCACGTCGGCAATGGAGATCGGTTCGAAAGCCCGAACCCGCGCCTCCCACCATGGAAAGTCGTCGGTCCGGAACTGCTGGAGTTCGGTGGCCTGCACCGCCACCCCGGGCGCACACCATTCGCACAACAAGGCGGTGGTCCCGGCTTCATCATCGTATTCGGCGATGTAACAGCGGTCGACGGCGAAGAACTCGCCAAGCTGGCGAAGCACGTCCTGCAGCGTGGCCTCGAAGCTGGTGTCTCCGGCATTGATCAACTGGGTGGAGATCTGTGCCACCAGACCCTGGAAGCGCTGCTGGAATGCCAACACGTCCTGCGCCTCGCGCTGTTCGGTGATGTCCACCATGATGCCGCGCAACCATTTGGGCTGGCCGTCCTCCGCAACCACCGTCACCAGATCGCGCAACCAGCGCACGGCGCCATCCGCAGCGATAAACCGGTATTCGAAATCGTGTGGACGCAGGGCCCTGCTCTCGCTGGCGCAGTAGGCCGGCGCCCAGAGACGGTCCTCCGGATGCATGTGCTCGACCCAGAAATCCTTGCTCTTCCAGGCTTCCCTTGGATAGCCGAGCATGGTTTCCGCCTGGCGGCTGATAAACGTGAACTGGAAGCCCGCGTCCGCCTCCCAGACAATGCCGTTCGCGGTATCGACGATATCGCGGAACCGCTGCTCGGATTGGCGCAATGCCTCTTCCTTGGTTTTCTGGTCGGTGATGTCCTGGACCACCACAAGAAAACCCGCAGCCGCCGGTCCTGCCGGGTCGAGGCTGCTGACTGTTGCGATGAAATGCTTTTCCCCGTTGGGCACGTCCAGCGCAAAGCTATGCCGGAACGGTAGCCCGTCGCCTCGCACCCGTTCGACCCCTCGCAGCATTTCCCGGCTCAAGTCCTCGGGAAGGTACTCGGCGAAATGGCGCCCCCGCAGCACATCCGGCGGCACCGCCAGATCATCCTCGTCGGCAGCATGACATTCCACGAACCGGCCTTCCGCATCGAGCACGAACAGCACGTCCTGCATCGAAGCCACCAGGCTGGAGAGGTAGCGCTCGCGCTGTATCAAGGTGGCTTCGGTCTTTCGCAACGCGGTCAGGTCGGTCAGGATCACCAGGTTGCAGTCGCCGAACGCGGTCGCGTGAAACCGGCAGTAACGCTCCTCACCCGAGGCAACGGAAATCCTTGCCTCGATCGGTCTGATCGGGGTTCGATAGGCATTCGCCCTGGCGATGCGCCGATTCCACTCGGCCCGGACGCGACGGCGATAGCGGGAATCCGGATAAGCCTTCGCCCACCACTGGTCCAGCGTCGCCACGTCGCCCAGCGAGTACCCGGTCAGATCAACGAACGCGCCATTGGCAAACACCAGATCCTGTTCAGCACCACGGGTTATGACCGCGGGAACCGGGATGCCGGCGACCAGGTCACGCAACGCTGACAGGGAACGTTGCGCCGTCGCGTGGGGCTCATTCAATGACTGAGACAAGGCCTGCCCTAACGATGCTGTCGAGAGATATTCTGCCCCCAGTGGAAAAGGTTGGCACGAGGCCACGACCAGAACCCACCGTCGGCACGAGACGTGTGAGGTATTCTACTGTTTTCCAGATCAGGAAACGTAGAATAACGCGTAATTCCAGGACCCACCGCCGCCCGGTGCCGATTCCACGGAACGGATATGGCGGCGACCGGTTTCCAGATCGCAATCCTCTGACCGCATGGGATGGAGTCGCTGCATGCCGCATTCAACGCGAACGCTTCCCGCCCTGGCAGGCTCGGTTGTCTTCCTGCTGATTGCGCTGGCGCTGTTCGCGCTGGAACGGATGAACCAGGAGTTCGCAGAACAGGAAGCACGCTCCCAGCTGGAAAACCGGGCCGCCGCGTTCCGGTCGCGGCTGGAAAGCGAGATGAACCGCACGATTTTCGTGGTCAGCGGATTCACCCATTTCGTGGGAGCCAACCCCGGCCTGGGCTGGGATGCCTACAAACCGGTGGCTAAACGGATGGTCCACGCCAGCAGCCATATCATCAACATCACGTTGGCGCCGAACAATATCATTCGCTGGAATTATCCACGCGAGGGCAATGAAGACGCCCTGGGTTTGCGCATCCTTGAACACCCGCAGCAGGGCGACAGCCTGCGCCGGATGATCGATAGCGGCCGACCGGTGGTCACAGGCCCGGTTGACCTGGTCCAGGGCGGCAATGCGCTGATCTTCCGCAGCCCGGTGTATCTCGATGATGGCAGCTACTGGGGAACGGCAAGCGTTCCGGTTGACTCCAACAGCGTGCTTGCGGCAGCCGGACTCGACGCACCGCAGTTCAACGGACTGAGCATCGCAATTCGCGGGCATGACGGTCTCGGAGCCGACGGTGACACCTTTTTCGGTGATGCATCCGTATTCGACGCCGATCCGATCCTCAAGAATGTCCGCTTCGAAGATCAGTCCTGGCAGCTCGCGGTGGCACCAGCTGCGGGTTGGGCGGCCCATGCCGCAACGCCACAATCACACCGGGCGCTGGGACTGGCACTCGCCCTGACCGGTGGCCTGGTCGGTGGCGTTCTCACCGCCCAGTCACAGCGCATCAGGCGGGTTTCCCGCCAACTGGAAGCCATGGTCGCGGCGATCCCCGACAGCGGCTTCGTGATCGATGATCAAGGCCGGTATCTGGAAAGCTTCGGCGGCCAGGAACGTCGTCTGTACCACGATGGCGCGGCGCTCAAGGGGCGCCATCTACGGGACGTGATGGATGACGACACGAGCCGTCATGCGCTGTCCGGGGTTCGCCGGGCGATCAGTGAGAAGCGGCTGGTGACCCTGGAGTATCCCCTGCGGACCGAGGACAACGCGCTGCTCAACGCCATCGGTGGCCCCTCCGGCACCCAATGGTTCCAAGCCCGCATCTATCCATTGCCGACAAACCTGGAAAGGCGGCCTTCGGCGCTATGGCTGGCCTACAACATTACCGAACGCAGGCGAGTGGAAGAGCAGGCACGGATCAACGAAGAACAGATCCGTTATCTGGCCATGCACGACCACCTCACCGGCCTGGCCAACCGCGCCTACCTTCTGGAACAGATGCAGAAAGCACTGAACATGGCCCAGCGGGACAATCATCAGGTGGGACTGCTGTTTCTCGATCTGGATCATTTCAAGGCCATCAATGACGCCCATGGCCATGACAGCGGAGATCTCGTGCTGCAGGAAATCGCGGCACGGCTGAAAACCGTGGTGCGGGACTCTGACACCGTGGCTCGTCACGGTGGCGACGAATTCGTGATTCTGCTCAGCAAGGTCGACGGCATCCGGGGTGCAACCGCGGTGGCCGAGAAGACACTGCAAGCCCTGACCCTCCCCATCGAGGCGAACGGCAGGAGCTTCAGGCTCGGCGTGAGCATTGGCATCAGCCTGTATCCGGACCACGGCTGTACGCCGGACGCGTTGCAACGCGCCGCCGACGACGCCATGTATGCCGCCAAGGCCGAGGGCCGGGACCAGTTCAGCGTCTCTCCGGATCAAGCCGCCGGCGGCTCTGCGGGTCGCTGACGGCCTCCTGCCGTCGGCGGCGCCACTGAGCGAAGCCGATGACAGACAGCAGGGCAATGGCGGGCAACAGGAACCAGTTCTCCGACGGTCGCGCCGATGGCACCAGAACGGCCTCCACCTGCCAGCCGTAATCGATGCCGGCACGCTCGGCGACGCTGCCATGCTCGACGTCAATCACCTCCAGTGGGCCGTTTTCGCGGTCCAGGGTTAGACCCGCGCCTTGCAGTCGGGCGGCAGCATCGTCGCCGGCCCCCAGCGGCAACATCGCCGGCCGAACGACCTCGCGGCCGTCGGCATCGAGACCGCGAAACCGCAGCCGCAGGTGATCACCGTCCGCGGTGCGTTCGATTTGCTCTGTCAGCTCGCTGACCGGCCGCTGCTCCCAGGGCTCCGTCAGCCGATCCATCCAGAATCCGGGATAGAGCAAGGTGAAGGCCACAAGCAACAGCGCGGGCGTTTCGTACCATCGGTTGGCCACTAGCCAGTAGCCCTGTGAGGCGGCTGCAAACAGCAGCATCGCTGCCGTCGCCGAGACCACGACGAGGGCCAACTGGAGGCCCGAATCGATGCCGATCAGCAGCAACTGGGTATTGAAGATGAAGATGAACGGCAACACGATCATGCGCAGGCTGTAGCGCAAGGCGTGAACACCGGTCATGACCGGATCACCGCGGGAAATGCCGGCCGCGGCAAAGGTCGCCAGACCAACAGGCGGAGTCAGGTCCGCCATGATGCCGAAATAGAACACGAACAGATGGACCGCGATCAGGGGCACGATCAAACCGGCGTCGGCACCCAACTCGACCACGATCGGCGCCATCAGGCTGGCTACGATGATGTAGTTTGCCGTGGTGGGCAGGCCAAGGCCCAGCACCAGGCTGAGCAGCGCCACCAGCACCAGCATCAGGAACAGATTGCCACCGGACAGGGCCTCCACCACCTGACTGAGGCCGAGTCCCAGACCGGTCATCGACACGGTGCCGACGATGATCCCGGCGGTAGCGGTCGCGACCCCGATACCGACCATGTTTCGCGCACCGAGCACCAGCCCGTCATGCAGATCGCACATCCCGGCACGGGACAACGCTGCAAGGCGCTGGCGCTGTCGCCCCATCAAGGCGAGTAACGGCCGCTGGCTGAGACAGATCAGCACCAGCAGCATCACCGCCCAGAATGCGGATACCGCCGGTGACAGGCGCTCGATCACCAGCGCCCAGACCAGCACCAGGATCGGCAACAGGAAATGCAGGCCGCGCTTGATTGTTGGCCCCAGCGGCGGCAGTTCCCTGTCCTCGTCGAATTCGACCATCGGCTGCCTCGCCGCCAGCCACAACAGGCCGAGATAAAGCAGCAGCAGCCCGCCGGCAAGCACCAGAGTGGATACCGCCGCCGCCATCGGCTCCAGCCAGCGCAATAAAAGGGTCAACAATCCCGCCACCACGATCAGCCCGCTGACCACCAGGCCGGTGCCGATCAGGCGGCCGCGCCAGTCGGCTTCCGGTCTGGCGGGAAGGCCGCGAACGCCAGTCTTCAGTGCTTCCAGATGGACGATATAGAGCAAGGCGATGTAGGCGATGGCTGCCGGCAGGAAGGCGTGGCGAATCACTTCGATGTAGGGAATACCCACGTATTCCACCATCAGGAATGCGGCGGCGCCCATCACCGGGGGCATCAACTGGCCATTGACCGAGCTGGCAACCTCCACCGCTCCGGCACGGTTGCCCGACAGGCCGACACGTTTCATCAGGGGAATGGTGAAGGTTCCGGTGGTCACGGTATTGGCAATCGACGACCCGGAAATCATCCCGGTCAGACCGGAGGCAACCACCGCGGCCTTGGCCGGGCCGCCCCGCAGGTGGCCAAGCAAGGCAAACGAAACCTGGATGAAGTAACGCCCTGCGCCGGCGCGTTCAAGCAGCGCGCCGAACAGCACGAACAGGAAGACGAAACTGGTGGAAACGCCCAGCGCGATGCCGAACACGCCCTCGCCCGACAACCAGTACTGGGACGCCGCGCGGCTCAGCGAGGCACCACGATGGGCCAGCAGGTCGGGCAACCAGGGACCGAGGAAGGCGAATGCGAGAAACAGGCCCGCGATCAGGCTGAGGGCCGGGCCGAGCGAGCGGCGGGTGGCTTCCAGCAACAGCGCCAGACCCACCACCGAGACCACCAGATCCATGGTCAGCGGGCGGCCCGGGCGGTCGGCCAGCGCGGCATGCTGCCAGAACAGATACAGGGCGGTCAGCGCGGCCACCAGCCCCAGCAACACGTCCAACCGTGGCAGACGCGAGGCGCCCGAGGTGAGCTGGCTACAGCCGATCAGCAGGCATGTGGCGGACAGGGCCAGCCAGGGCATCCAGGCAGTTCCGGCGAACAACGCCCAAGCGCTGAAAAGCAGCAGGACCAGTGCGGAACCCAGTAGCAGCAGCGACAGCAGCGGCATGCCGGTGGCGGGTCCGGAACGGCCGCGGCGGCCGGGGTACAGCGCGAACGCCAGCAACAGGGCAAAGGCCAGATGCACCGAGCGGGCCTCGGTTTCCGACACCACTCCCCAGCCGAGGGCGTAGGGCAGCGGGCTCGCGATCCAGAGCTGGAACAGCGACCAGCACAGGGCAATCAGGGTCAGCAATCGCACGCTCAGTGGATTGCCGCGCCAGGCCTGACCCGCGCCGACCGCGTCCGTCATTGTCCGTCCCCGTTATCCAGCAGGCCGTGCTCCGCGAAATACCGCTTCGCCCCGGGGTGCAGCGGCGCGGTCAGGCCGGTGGTTGCCATTTCCTCCGGTGTCAGCAGGCGCAGTGCCGGATGCAGTCGCTGAAAGGTCTCGAAATTCTCGAACACCGCCTGCACCAGTGCGTAGACCACCTCGTCCGGCACACCCGCCCGGGTGACCAGGGTGGCGCGCACGCCAAAGGTCTCGATGTCCTGTTCCTGCCCCGGATACAGGCCGGCCGGCAGAGTTGCATGGCTGTAGTAGGGACTGGCGTCGATCAGGCGATCCACCGCTTCGCCCCGCACCGGAACCAGGCGCGCATCGCAGGTCGCAATGGGCTCCTGGATGGAGCCGGAGGGGTGGCCGACGGTGAACAGGATCACGTCGATGCGGTTGTCGCACAGGGCGGAGCCCTGCTCCCTGGACGGCAGTTCGGAAGCCAGGGCAAAGTCGTCCATGCTCCAGTCCAGTTCCTGCATCAAGCGTTCAACAGTGCCGCGTTGCCCGGAACCGGGGTTGCCGACATTGACCCGCTTGCCACGGCTGTCCAGGAACTCGGCGACTTCTGCATCGGCACGGGCCATGACGGTGAACGGTTCGGGATGCAGCGCGAACACCGCGCGCAGATCGCGATCCTCGCCCTGTGAGGCGAACACACTGCTGCCCGACCAGGCATGGTGCTGCCAGTCCGACTGCACGATGCCGAATTCCAGGTCGCCACGGCGCAGGGCATTGAGATTGAAGATGGAGCCGGCTGTGGATTCCACCGAGCAACGGATGCCGTGGCGCTCACGCTGTTGGTTGAGCAGGCGGCAGATGGCACCGCCGGTGGGATAGTAGACCCCGGTGACGCCACCGGTGCCCAGGGCGGTGAAACGGGTTTGCGGTTCCGTGGTCAGCACGTACCAGGCGGCAGGCAGGACCAGCAGCACCATCGCTGCCAGAGCAAGCAACCGGCGCCCATGACCGCGCAGGGTCACTGCGCCTGCCTCGACCGAAACACTGACTGAACGGAGTCCGTCATATGTACAACCTCTGGCTGTTGCTGGTCTGTCTGGTCACCGTGCCGGCCATGGCCTATGCCCATCTGCGATTACCGTTCCATACGCCGGACAGGCGCCATTTGCGGGTCGCGCGCATCGTGCTGCTTGCCACCGGTGCCGGCTTCGGCTGGATCATGGCCCGAATTTACGGTCTGGCAACGGAACTCAATCCGGTGCTGATCTTCATCAGCGGCGTTGCCCTGGTGCATGTGCCGGCGGCCTGCGTGTTGTTCCTCAAGGGGAGGGAACAGCCGTGATTCAGTCGGGATCCGGATCGAGGGCGCTGATCGCAGTCTCCAGATCGAGTTGCAGCTCCAGCGGCGGCACCTCGACCCCCTCCAGGTCCGGCGTCCAGTCCAGCCCGACGCGATGCCCGTCGGCTTCCAGGCCGGGCAACCAGTGCTCCAGCAGCTCATCCACCGCGATCGACTCGGTGCGGTAGTCCGACCAGGCATCCGTCGCCGCTGCGCTGGCATCGTCCTCGTCGGACCAGAGCGGCAGAACCATCACCGTCTCGTCATCGGCGGCCGGTGTCAGTGCCCAGCCCTCCTCGTCCAGCAGGCCCCAGACCTGGCCGCGGTCGACCGCCGACTCGATGAAACGGCGCACGGCCGGATCAAGGTCATCCTGTTGCTGCATGTCTGCATCCTCCATCGAAACCGGAAGGCACATCGGGCCGAAGGCCGATGGCTCCGTCACTCGAGCGGCAGCGGCCAGTCCTGCCAGACGGGGGGCACGGCCGGCGGTAAGGACCGCAACCGACCCAGTTCGATCCACGGATTCTCCGGACTGTGGAAGTCCGAGCCGACCGACCCCTTCAGGCCCGCACGCAATGCCTGGCCGGTCGCGGTCAGCACGGCCTGCTTGTCGCTGCTGCCGCAGACCACCTCCACGGCCTCGCCGCCGGCGTCCCGGAATGCCGCCAATGTCCGTCGCAACCAGGCACCGGTCATCCCGTAGGCCAGCGGATGCGCCAGCACCGCCTGACCACCTGCATCACGGATGGCAGCGACGCAGTCCTCCATGGTCGGCCATTCCACGCGGGTCCAGGCCGGTTTGCCGCGTCCGAGATATCGATCGAACGCCTGCTGCACCGACTGCACATGGCCCGCCGCATGCAGGACCCGGGCAACATGGGCCCGGGTCGGCATGCCGTCCCCAACCGCGGCGCAGACCTTGTCGAAAACCTCGTTTATCCGCCTGGCCTCCAGCTTGTCCGCAATGCGCCGCATACGCCGCCAGCGGGCGTCACGCGCCTGCCACAGTTGCGCCTGCAGCCCCGCCGCCGCCGGGTTCACCCCCAGGCCGACGATATGCAACTCGCGGCCCTGCCAGGCACAGGAGCACTCCACCGCAGGAACCAGGTGCATTCCCCGCCGATCGGCTTCGGCCGCGGCCTCGGCAACACCGGCAAGGGTGTCATGATCCGTCAGCGCGAGCACGCGCACGCCGTTGGCAGCCGCGCGCGCAACCACCTCGGCCGGCGTAAGCTGTCCGTCCGAGGCGCGCGAATGGCAATGCAGATCGATTTTTGAATGAGGTCCTTGCATGCTTCCCGGGCCGCACCGTGCCGCACGCTTGCTGCACCTGCGGTGTGCTAGTTTGCCAATCTGGCGTTACTCCAGCCCGAGAGGATAGCAGTGCCCGAACCCGTTCTGCCTGCCCGGATAACCAGAGACAGCGACGCGTCGATCATACGCTGCGAGGGCGACTGGAGCCTGGAACACCTGCGCCGTGGACTGGCCCGTCTCGGCCGCCGTGACCAACGACGGCAGTGGACGCTGGACGTGTCCTCAATCCGCCGCCTGGACACGGCCGGCGCCATGCTGCTGCTGGAACTGCAGGACCAGCTGCCGGGCAAGCCCGCGTTCGACGGCCTGCAAGCGCGGCACGCGGCGCTATTGAAGCTGGTCGAGGAGCACCGTGAACCGGAACCACCGCCGCGGCCGGTACGCTACGGTCCGCTGGCATCCCTGGGCAAGGCCACGATGGACGTGCTGGCCCAGACAGTCGCTTTCCTTGCCTTTCTTGGCGAATTCGCCAGCGATGCCCTGCCCCGCCTACTGCGGCCGTTCGGCGTCCGCTGGAAGCAGGTGGTGGGCGAAGTCCAGCAGGCCGGGGTGCATGCGCTTCCCATCCTCGGCCTGCTCTCCTTTCTGACCGGCGTCGTGATCGCCTATCAGGGCGGCACGCCGCTGGAGCAGTACGGCGCCAACATCCTGATCGTGGACCTGCTGACCATCACCATGCTGCGCGAGATGGCACCGCTGATGACCGCGATCATCGTCGCCGGCCGCACCGGCTCCGCCTACGCGGCGCAGATCGGCACGATGCGGATCACCGAGGAAACCGATGCCCTGCGGACCCTGGGAATCGGTCCGCTGGAGATCCTGGCGCTGCCGAAACTCCTGGCCCTGCTGATCGCGATGCCGCTGCTGACCATGTTTGCCGATGTCCTCGGCATCCTCGGCGGCATGGTGGTGGCGCATACCATGTTCGATGTCAGCTTCACCGATTTCCTGAACCGCATGCCGGAGGCGATCGCGCCCAGCAGCTTCTGGGTCGGCATTATCAAGGCGCCGGTGTTTGCTGCCATCATCGTGGCGGTGAGCTGCCACCACGGCTTCGCGGTCCAGGGCAGCACCGAGGCGGTGGGCAAGGCCACGACACGGAGCGTGGTGCAGAGCATCTTCCTGGTGATCGTTGCCGACGCCGCGTTCTCGGTCATCTTCAACCTGCTGGGGTTGTAGCCGCCATGTCTGAGCCGCCAATCATTCGGGTCCAGGGTCTGCGCACCCAGTTCGGCGACACTGTGGTGCACGATCAGCTGGACCTCGACGTCCATCGGGGCGAGATCCTGGCGATTGTCGGCGGCAGCGGTACCGGCAAGACCGTGCTGCTGCGACAGATGATCCTGCTCGATGCGCCGCGGGTGGGGCGCATCGAACTGCTGGGCCGGGATTGCACGCGACCGAGGGCAAGGGACCTGCGCTGGATCCGGGAGCGAGTCGGTGTGCTGTTCCAGCACGGGGCCCTGTTCACGGCCATGACCGTGCTGGAGAACGTCATGCTGCCGTTGCTGGAGCACAGCCGACTGGCCCGGGCGACGATTCAGGAACTGGCCATGTTGCGTATTCGCATGGCCGGACTGCCTTCGGCGGCGGCCGGCAAATACCCGAACGAACTCAGTGGCGGCATGGTCAAACGCGCTGCCCTGGCGCGCGCGCTGGCACTGGATCCGGAAATCGTTTTCCTTGACGAGCCCACCTCCGGGCTCGACCCGGTGGGTGCCGCCGCATTCGACGAACTGGTGATGGAATTGAAGGAATTGCTGGGTCTGACCGTGGTGATGATCACGCATGATCCGGATACCCTGTGGCAGGCCACCGACCGCGTTGCGTTCCTGGCCGAGAAACGGGTTGTTGCCGTGGCACCGGTTGCCGAACTGGTCAAGTCTCCGCAGACTGACATTCAGCGCTACTTCAGCAGTGCCCGTACCCAGGACAGGAGAGCACACTGATGCAAACCCGCGTCGGTTACGCCGTTGTCGGCCTTTTCGTCATTATCCTGTCTGCCGCGGTGCTGGCCGCCGGGCTCTGGCTGAGCGCCGACATCAGCGGCCGGGAATACGCCCGCTATACGGTATTCGCCACCGAATCCGTCACCGGTCTGAGTCCCAACGCGACGGTCCGTTACCGGGGTGTCAATGTGGGCCAGGTGCGTCGCATCAGTCTTGACGAGGAACGACCGGACCGCGTCCGAGTCACCGTCGACATCGCCACCGACACGCCGTTGCGTGCGGACACCAAGGCGCGGCTCAACAGCCAGGGCCTGACCGGCGTTGCCCATCTGGAGCTGACCGGGGGCTCGCCCGATGCGCCCCCTCCATACACGCCGGAGGGTGAGCCCTATCCGGTGCTCGACACCACACCGTCGCTGATGGTGCAACTGGAAGCCGCCCTGCAGGAGGGCCTGGGCTCGCTGGACCGGATCAGCAGCCAGGTGGAGAAGCTGCTGGAGGACGACAACCTCGAGCAACTCACCGCGACTTTGAGCCATGTGGAGCGCATGAGCCGTCAACTGGCGGACAGCACCGAGAAGATTGACCGCATGATGGAACGCGGCGCCGTGATGATGGAGGACGGCAGCCGACTCAGTCGCGAAATCAGCACCGAATTGCCCAAGACAATGCAGCAGTTCAATCGCACCCTGGCCGGGGTCGAGGAGACCGCCCAGGTCATCGCTCGAGCCGGCGAGGACATTGGCCTGGCAACCCGGGAGGGCTCGGACAGCCTGCAGGACATTACCGCGACCACCCTGCCCCAGCTCGCTGCGTTGCTGCGGGAGCTGGAAAGCCTGGCCGACGGCATGGGTTCGCTGACCGAGGAACTGGCAGAAAACCCGAGCGTGCTGTTGTACGGCCGACCGCGGCGGCCGGCCGGACCCGGCGAGGAATGAGGATGGATCGACGCCTGAGCATTGTTCTGCTGCTGATCGGCAGTCTGGCCCTCGGCGGCTGCACGCTGATGCAGCGCAGCGACGAACATCAACGCACCTACCAGCTGGTGCTGGACGATCTGCAGACGACGCAGCGCGATTCCCGCCAGGGCAGTCTCAGCGTGTCCCGGCTGGACGTGCAACCGGGCTATGACACCAGTGCCATGGCCTATCGCCGTTCAGATCACGAACTGGAATATTTCGCGCTCAACCGCTGGACCGACCGCCCTGCACGCATGATGCACCCGGCCCTGATCGACGGCCTGCAGGCGCTGGGTCCATTCGAGCATGTGGTCGACGCCACCGCCGGTATCGCCACGCGCTTCCGCCTGGACGTTGAACTGGCGAGACTGGAGCAGGATTTCCGTCAGCAACCCAGCGAGATCCGTCTGGATCTGCGTGTGCGGCTGCTGGATCGCCGCGGGCGGGACATCCTGCTCAGCGAGCGCATCGTGCATACCGAGCCCGCCGAATCAGACGACCCAAAAGGCGGCGTAGCCGCGGCCAACAGGGCACTGGAGGCAGTGGTTCGTCAGCTTTCCGAGCGACTCACGGCAACCCTGGACGATGTCGACATGAGGGAACGGGATCAGTCCGACAGACGCTCCAGATCGGCCGAAACACAACGCAGAATGCCGTAGTCGACCTCGCCACCCAGGGCCTCATAGGCCCGCTTCAGACGCCCCCTGGTCTCGCCATCATCCGCCAGCAGCTGATCGCGGATCGGATCAAGCCGCTGCGCACTGAGTCCAGTGGCATCCGTCACGGTAATCTCGCCGCGCCGAACCAGCGTCGCCAGATGCTGGTAGATGGTCGCGGTCGCCAAGCCGCGCCGGCGGGCGATTGCCGTCGCGTCCATACCAACCGAAAACAACTGCCGGGTCTGCTCGATCGTCGCCGAGTTTCCGCCGCGTTCACCGTCATGCGCTGCGAGCACTTCCAGAAATGCGGCACCGTAGTGGGCGAGCTTGGTCTCGCCGACACCACTGATCGCAGCCAGCTCGGTTTCGTTGCGGGGCCTGGCAGCGAGCATTTCCATCAGGGTGGCATCGTGGAAAATGCGGTATGGGGGCACGCCCTGTGTGTCCGCCAGTTGCTTCCGGCAGGCCCGCAGCGCATCCCAGAGTTGCTGGCTGCGGGCATCGACCACGCCGCGCTCACGGTCGCGGCGTCCACCCCGCCAACGTCGATCCTCGCGCAACTCCAGCGGCTGCTCACCGCGCAACACCGGCCGGCACTGGTCGGTCAGGCGCAGCGAGCCATGGCCTTCGGCATCGACGGTGAGCAGACCGCGCGCCACGAGCTGCCGGAACACCGAGCGCCAGCCGCGCGCGTCCAGTTCGCGTCCGATACCGAAGGTGCTGAGCCGATCGTGCCGCTGGTCGCGGATGCGCTCGGTGGTCTTGCCGGTGAGCACGTCGATCAGGTAGTTCACGCCGTACCGCTGACCCGTGCGATAGGCGCAGGACAGGGCCTTGCGTGCGGCCTCGGTGGCATCCCAGGTCCTGGGCGGGTCGAGGCAGGTATCGCAGTTGCCGCAGGGCTCGGCCAGGGAATCACCGAAATAGGCCAGCAGGTGCTGCCGCCGGCAGGCGGTGATTTCACAAAAACCGAGCATGGCCTCCAGTTTGCCGGCCTCGATGCGTTTCTGGTTTTCCTCGGCGGTAGAGCCTTGCAGCATCTGCCGCAGCATGATCACGTCCTGGAAGCCATAGACCATCCAGGCGTCAGCCGGCAGACCGTCACGGCCGGCGCGGCCGGTTTCCTGATAATAGGCTTCCAGGCTGCGCGGCAGATCCAGATGGGCAACGAAGCGGACGTTGGGCTTGTCGATCCCCATGCCGAAGGCGATGGTTGCGACCATGACCAGCCCTTCCTCGGCCAGGAAGCGTTGTTGATGATGCTCTCGGGTCTCCGCAGCCAGCCCTGCATGATAGGGCAGCGCCTGAATGCCGGCGGCATCCAGCGCTGCCGCGGTCTCGTCGACGCGTTTGCGGCTCATGCAATAGACGATGCCGGCGTTGCCGGCATGCCGGCTGCGGATGAAGCGCAGCAACTGCTCGCGGGGGTTGTTCTTCTCCTGCACCGCGTAATGGATGTTCGGCCGGTCGAAGCCGGCGAGAAACCAGGCCGGCTCACGCAGCGCGAGCCGCTGCGCGATCTCGTCGCGGGTACGCCTGTCCGCGGTCGCCGTGAGTGCCACCCTCGGCACACCGGGAAACCTCTCCGCCAACGTCGCCAGCTTCAGGTACTCGGGCCGGAAATCGTGGCCCCATTGCGAGACGCAATGGGCCTCGTCAATGGCAATCAGTGACAGCGGCACCCCGCCAAGCAACTCCAGGGTCCGTCCGGTCAGGAGCCGTTCCGGTGCCATGTACAACAGATCCAGTTCGCCGGCGCGCAGGGCCGACTCGATGCCCCGCTGGGTCTCCGGCGGCATGCTCGAGTTCAGCGCTGCGGCACGAACGCCGGCCTGCACCAGGCCATCCACCTGATCCTGCATCAGCGCGATCAGCGGCGAGACCACGATAGTGGTGCCGTCCCGGACCAGCGCCGGTATCTGATAACAGAGCGACTTGCCGCCACCGGTAGGCATGACCACCAGGGCGTCTCGTCCCTGCAGCAGGCTGGCCACTATCTCACCCTGCAGCGGCCGGAAATCCCGATAGCCGAATACCCGGTGCAGCACCTCCCGCGGGTCCGGCCCCTCGGCGACCGACAACGGGCTTGCAGCCCCGCGTGCGGTGGCAACCTCCGACGGCGGATATCCAGGTTGATCACTCATGCCGCCAGAGGATACCGCTTGCACGTCAACCGTCCCACCGTCGGCCCGCCACTGGTAGACTCCGCGCCATGCTCAATCTGGTCGATCTGTCACTGCGTCGCGGACGCGAATTGCTGCTGGCCGAAGCCACGGTGACCATCCATGCCGGCGAACGGGTCGGCCTTGTGGGCGCCAATGGCACCGGCAAATCAAGCCTGTTCGCCCTGATCCGTGGCGAACTGAGTGCCGATCAGGGCCATTGCAGCCTGCCGGACTCGCTGGTCCTCGCCCATGTCGCCCAGCACACCCCGGCTGATGACCGACCCGCGCTGGACTACGTTCTGGACGGTGATGCCGAGCTGCGCCGGATCGAGCAGCAGATCGCCGATGCCGAGGCGAACGGTGACGGCAACCGGCTCGGTGAACTGCACGGGCGGCTGGAACAGATCGGCGGCTACAGTGCCCGGGCGCGGGCCGCGCAGTTGATTCATGGTCTCGGCTTCGAACCTGGGGACGAGTTCCGCCCGGTCACCGACTTCTCCGGCGGCTGGCGCATGCGCCTCAACCTGGGCCAGGCGCTGATGTGCCGCTCCGATATCCTGCTGCTGGATGAACCCACCAACCATCTGGACCTGGATGCGGTGCTCTGGCTGCAGGACTGGCTGCGCGGTTACCCCGGCACCCTGCTGCTGATCTCCCACGACCGGGATGTGCTGGATGCGGTCTGCGATCGAATCCTGCATCTTGAACACCAGCGCCTGCATGATTACAGCGGCAATTACAGCGAGTTCGAACGCCAGCGCGGCGAACAGCTTCGCCAGCAGCAGGCCGCGCACGAGAAGCAGCAGCGCGAGATGGCGCATATGCAGGATTTCGTGCGCCGCTTCCGCGCCAAGGCAACCAAGGCGCGTCAGGCGCAGAGCCGACTGAAGGCCCTGGAGCGCATGGAAACCATCGCCGCCGCGCACATCGACTCGCCGTTCCGCTTCGGCTTCCGCACACCGGCGGCCCTGCCGCGCCCGCTGATGGTGCTGCGTGATGCGGCCGTCGGCTATGGCGAAAAACCGCTGTTGCGTGGTCTTAACATGAACCTGCAGCCGGGTGAACGCATCGGCCTGCTCGGACGCAACGGCGCCGGCAAGACCACCTTGATGCGATTGCTGGCCGGTGAGCAGCCCCTGCTGGGCGGCGAGCGAACCCCGGCCCAGCAACTGGCGATGGGCTATTTCGCCCAGCATCAGCTCGAGCAACTGGATCCGGCCGCCAGCCCCCTGTTGCATTTGCAACGGCTGGATCCGAGGGCGCGGGACCAGGAGTTACGGAATTTCCTTGGCGGCTTCGGTTTTCAGGGGGATATGGCGACCACGGCCTGCGCGCCATTCTCCGGCGGCGAGAAGGCGCGCCTGGTGCTGGCCATACTGGTCTATCGGCGACCCAATCTGCTGCTCCTCGACGAGCCGACCAACCACCTGGATCTGGACATGCGCCAGGCCCTGAGTGTCGCCCTGCAGGAGTTCGACGGCGCACTGGTGGTCATTGCCCATGACCGCCACCTGCTGCGGACTACTACCGATCGCCTGTTGCTGGTCAGCGAGGGCCGTCTGACCGAGTTCGAGGGTGATCTCGACGATTATGCCCGCTGGCTGGCGGATGCGCGCCGCGGCGCCTCGACCAATGCCAATGCCAACGCCGGCAAGGTTCCGGCAACGGCAAGCGCAGGCGAGCGGCGCGAGCGCCGCAAGCAGGCCGCGCAGCGTCGCAAGGAGCTGGCACCACTGCGGCAGGCGGTGCAGAAGCTGGAGCGGGAGCAGCAAAAACTCAGCGAACAGCAGAATGCGTTGAATACGCGACTCGCCGACACCGCCCTGTATGATGCCGAGCGCGCTGAGGAGCTGCAGGATCTGCTGCGACAGCAGGGCGAGCTCCAGCAACGCCTGGAGCAGATCGAACAGGCGTGGATGGAGCGCATGCAGCACCTGGAACAGGCTGAGGGCGAAATATGAAGACCGAGGAACGCGTGACCGAACTCGAAATCCGTCTGACCCATCTGGAATCCGGACTCGACGAGATCACCCGTGTGTTGCTGGAACGGGACCGCGCCTTCGAGGTCCTGCGGCGGGAGCACACGCAGTTGCGGAAACGCCTGCGTGACATGGAACGCAGTAGCGGCGGCGCCGATGCCATGGCCCACGAACCGCCGCCCCACTACTGACATGGCCCTGTTACGCGGCGACAACATAACTGTCAGTTACGGCGGCCACGCGATCCTTGACCAGGCCAGTTTTGCCATCGAGGCCGGTGAACGCGTCTGCCTGGTCGGTCGCAACGGGGCCGGAAAATCCACCCTGTTCAAGATCCTGAACGGAGACCTGCAGCCGGACGACGGCCAGATCGTGCGTCGTGACGGACTGCGCGTGGCGCGTCTGGTGCAGGCGGTGCCGGATGCCAGCGGACGCCGGATTCTGGAGGTGGTGGCTGACGGCCTGGGCGAAATCGGCGCGCTGATCAGCCGTTACCATGCGCTGACCGCGGCCATGGCATCGGGTGATACCGAGGACTGGTCGCGCCTGGAGACAGTGCAGCAGGAGCTGGAGGCTCGCGACGGCTGGTCCATGCAGCAGCGGGTCGACACCGTGCTCTCGCGCATGGGGCTGGAGCCGGATCTCGAGTTCGGCAATCTCTCCGGCGGCATGAAACGGCGCGTCATGCTGGCCCAGGCCCTGGTCACCGAACCTGATCTGCTGCTGCTCGATGAACCCACCAACCACCTGGACATCGAGACCATCGGCTGGCTGGAGGATTTT
The DNA here is from genome assembly GCF_023195885.1 of Methylonatrum kenyense. Lineage (GTDB taxonomy): Bacteria > Pseudomonadota > Gammaproteobacteria > Nitrococcales > Aquisalimonadaceae > Methylonatrum > Methylonatrum kenyense. The sequence goes on along the minus strand of NZ_JALPKO010000003.1, from coordinate 89,111 downwards.
CTGTCCGGCTACGCCGGAACCGTACTGTTCATCACCCATGACCGCGCACTGATCCGGCATCTGGCGACACGCATCCTGGATCTGGACCGGGGCAAGCTCAGCAGCTGGCCAGGTAACTATGCCGCCTACCTCCGCGGCAAGGAGCAGGCGCTGCATGCCGAATCGGAACAGCAGGCACGGTTCGACAAGAAACTGCAGCAGGAAGAGGCCTGGATTCGCCAGGGCATCAAGGCCCGGCGGACCCGGAACGAGGGGCGTGTGCGGGCGCTCAAGGCCATGCGCCAGGCCTACCGCGAACGCCGTCAGGTGGAGGGTCGTGCCGATTTCACGATGCAGGCGGCCGCACGCAGCGGCCGGCTCGTCATCGAGGCCCGTGACATCGGCCAGCGTTATGACGGCAAGCCACTGTTCGACCGTTTCAGCACCGTGGTCCTGCGCGGCGACAAGGTCGGCATCATCGGCCCCAACGGCTGCGGCAAGACCACGCTGCTGCGCATCCTGCTGGGTCGTCTCGCCCCGCAAAGCGGCGAGGTGCGTCATGGCACCAGACTGGAGATCGCCTACGCCGATCAGTTGCGCAGTGCGCTGGACCCCTCGCTCAGCGTCATGGACAACGTCAGCGGCGGCTCGGAAAACGTCACCGTGGATGGCGTCAGCCGCCACGTGATCAGCTATCTGCAGGACTTCCTGTTCAGTCCCGCCCAGTGCCGCGGCCCAGTCACCGCACTGTCCGGCGGCGAACGCAACCGCCTGGTCCTCGCGGCGCTGTTCTGCCGTCCAGCGAACCTGCTGGTGCTGGACGAACCAACCAATGACCTGGACATGGAGACGCTGGAACTGCTGGAGGCCCGGCTGGTGGAGTACAGCGGTACGGTGCTGCTGGTCAGCCATGACCGCGAGTTTCTCGACAACGTGGTGACCAGTTCCCTGGTGTTCGAGGGTCAGGGCCGCTTGCGGGAGTATGTCGGTGGTTACAGCGACTGGTTGCGGCAGCGCCCGGAGCCGACCCCGCCGGCAACGGTGCCGGCGAAGCCTGCCGCGCCACCGGAAAAGGGCGCTGCCACGGGCGGGGGACGAACGACCCGCAAGCTCAGCTACAAGGACCAGCGCGAGCTTGACGGGCTGCCGGATCGGATCGAGGCGCTGGAGGCAGAGCAGCAAAAGCTCAGCGAACAGCTGGCGGATCCAGCCTTCTACCAGCAGGATGTCGCGGAGATCAACGCGGTGACCGGGCGACTGGCGGATCTGGAGCGGGAACTGGACGCGGCCTTCGATCGCTGGGAGACATTGAGCAGCGATTGAACCGCGGTGCCCCGGAGACCGGAGGGACACCTCAGGCAAGTCCGGCCGGCGCCGGCTCCTCGACCCGCACCGGCTGATTTTCGGAACGCCCCAGGAAAACATCGCGATAGGCGACATACAGCAGCGCGCCGAAATACGGCAGCAGCAATGGCGCAAGCCAACCGAGACTGAGCAGCACGGCGGCCAGGCCGAGCAGCATGACACCGAGCATGCCGCTCAGCGGCACCGGGTTCAGCCGGCAGCCCTGGATGCTCGCGGCAAAGGCGGGGGGTACCGGCGGCCGGTGCAGCACCAGCATGGGCAGCAGGAACCACTGACCGAAAAGCAGCATCAGGCTCATCACGGCGAGCAGCGCCAGGCCCAGCAGGCCACCCAGGAGCAAAACGGGGCCCAGGCGGGCATGGGCCAGTAACGGCGAGGCAGGCAGTCCTTCAGGCGATATCGGCTCGTACAGGCCGAACTCCACCATCATGCCCTGGAATGCGGCCACCGCCGGCTGCCAGCTGGCGGCAAACAGCCCCAGCAGGGCAAACACCACCGCGGCCAGGCCCACAGCCAGCATGCAGTCACGATTGTCCGGCAGGAAATCGCCGCTCTGCGCCGGCTGGCTGTAGTCAGCGAACAACGCAAGCCGGACGTAGATGGTCAGACTCAGCGGCGCAATGAACAGCAGCGCACCCTGCCGGAACCAGTCCCAGTGGCTTTGCTGGGCGATCCATGCCAGCAGCAGGATCCCGGCCGTCCACAGAATCCACCGCAGCGGCCGCCGGACCAACAGGGCAAGGGCTTCCGTGATCCACCGCCGCCAGGCATTCGGTTCAAGTTGTCGGGGGCCAAGCGCATCCATCAGCGGCCCCGCTCCGGAGTCGGCAAGGGGACTGCGCGCGGCAGGCTTTTATTGCTGATTGTCGCGCACACCGAGAAAAACATTTATTATGGTCTATTTATCGCGGTTGAATCGTCAATTATACAATGCCGCCGGTTCCGGGGATCCTTTAGGAAACGCTCCTTTAAGGAAACACTGATTTATTCCCGCGCCTGCGCCCGAGACCCATTTGGTCATCTGGCACTCTGATCGGAGGGTGGTTCCATGCCCGAAAACTGCGAGGGACAACGGGTCCCGAACGTGACCTTCCGCACCCGCACTGACAGTGACTGGCTGGACGTCAGCAGCGAGGACATCTTCCGCGGCAGGACCGTGGTGCTGTTCGCCCTGCCTGGTGCCTACACGCCCACCTGCTCCGATACCCACCTGCCCCGGTACAACGAGCTGGCACCGGTGTTCCACGCCAATGGCGTCGACGAGATCGTCTGCCTGTCGGTGAACGACGCCTTCGTCATGCGTGAATGGGGCCTGCAGCAGAATGCCGATCAGGTGCGCCTGCTGCCGGATGGCAATGGTGAATTCACCGCCGCCATGGGCATGCTGGTCGACAAGAACGAGCTGGGATTCGGCAAGCGCTCCTGGCGGTATTCTATGCTGGTTCGCGACGGCATCATCGAGAAGATGTTCATCGAACCCGATGTACCCGGTGATCCGTTCGAAGTGTCCGATGCCGACACCATGTTGCGCTACATCAATGCCCGCGCCGTGGCGCCGGAGCCGGTGACCATTTTCACCAAGGCGGGCTGCCCGTTCTGCACCCGGGCGAAGCAGCTGCTGGACGCCAACGGCATGGTCTACGACGAAGTACCCCTGGGCCGGGGGATCACCGCCCGGGCCCTGCGCGGCGTCACCGGTGCCACCACGGTGCCCCAGGTCTTCATCGGCGGCCGCCACATCGGCGGTGCCGACGCCCTGGAAGCACACCTGAGGCAGTCCCGGGCCGCCTGAGCTCTCACCCCGGGGGCCGAGACCGCAGCCGGTGCGCTGCAGGGGCCCGCCAACCTGTGCACAATGCAAGCCACGCCCCGCGCCAGGCCGCGCATCGCGGCCGGCTCGGGCTGTCGTTCCATATCCCGTCCGATTCGGAGTACCAGGCATGCAGACACGAACGACCGATGTTGCGGTGATCGGCGCCGGCTCCGCCGGCCTCAGCGCCTATCGCGCGGCCCGTGCCCAGGGCAAGTCCGCGGTGCTGATCGAGGGCGGCCCCTACGGTACGACCTGCGCACGGGTCGGCTGCATGCCGAGCAAGCTGCTGATTGCGGCCGCCGAGGCCGCGCATCATGCACGCCAGGCGGCCGTCTTCGGCGTTCATGCGGACCGGGTGCGGGTCGACGGTGCCGAGGTCATGGCCCGGGTGCGCCGGGAACGGGACCGCTTCGTCGGGTTCGTGGTCGCGTCCACCGAATCCATCGATGCGCAGGACCGCCTGCACGGATACGCGCGCTTTCTCGACGACCACACGCTGCAAGTGGATGAACACACCCGGGTCGAGGCCGCGGCGACGGTAATCGCCACCGGATCACGGCCGTCGATTCCGGATCTCGCTGCCGACGTCATGGATCGGGTAGTGGTCAATGACGACATTTTCTCCTGGCAGGGGCTTCCTGATTCCGCTGCGGTTCTGGGCACCGGAGTCATCGCCCTGGAGCTGGGACAGGCCCTGCATCGCCTGGGCGTGCGGGTGCGGCTGTTCGGTCGCAGCGGCCGAATGGGCCCGCTGACCGACCCGGCTGTCAGCGACAGCGCACGAGCCATTATCGCCGCCGAGGTGCCACTCAGCGCCCGCGCCCGGATCCATGCCGTGCGCCGTGACGGCGACGGCCTATGCGTCAACTTCGAGGACAGTGACGGAGGTCCCCGGGACGAACGGTTTTCGCTGCTGGTTGCCGCGACCGGGCGCAGCCCGAATCTCGAACGACTGGACCTGGGCACCACCAGCCTGCAACTGGACGACCGAGGCGTTCCGTTGTTCGACCGGAACAGCATGCAGTGTGGCGACAGTCCGATCTTCATCGCCGGTGACGTCAGCAATGATCTGCAGTTGCTGCACGAGGCATCCGATGAGGGCCGGATTGCCGGTCGCAACGCGGCCTGCCTGCCGGACGCGCAGGCCGGTCAGCGGCGTTCACGGATCACGGTACTGTTCAGTGAACCGCAGATCGCCACCGTGGGCGAAAGCTGGCAATCCCTGCAGGAGCGGAATATCGCGATCGGCAGCGTCGATTTCGGTGGCCAGGGCCGCAGCCGGGTCATGGCGCAGAATCGGGGCCTGCTGCATGTCTATGCGGATCGTGCCAGTCAACGGTTCCTGGGGGCGGAGATGATCGGGCCGCGAGCCGAACACCTGGCGCATTTGCTGGCCTGGTCCCATCAACAGGCATTGACCATTCCGCAAATGCTGGCGATGCCGTTCTACCACCCGGTAATCGAGGAAGGACTGCGCACCGCGCTGAGAGAGGCGCAGGACCAGCTGCAGGCCGAACAGGCCAGCTGATGGACGCCCGCAACCGCTGATGCAAGACTCGCGGCGTACGGGAGCGAATCCCGCGTCGGCGTCGGAGGCGGTCCATGCCGCGCCAGAATTATCCTGAAAGAGTCCGTGCATGAAACGTCGTCATCTACTGGGCGCTGCAGCGGCAGCGCCGCTGGCCGCACCGATGATTGGCCGCACCGCCGGTCGACCGCTGCAGCTTGAACTGGTCACGGCCTGGCCGGCAGCCCTGGACAACCTGTTCGGCACGGCTCGCCATTTCGCGGAGCGGCTTGAGGCTGTCAGCGATGGCACCGTCCGCTGCCGTGTGCATCCGGCCGGGGCACGAGTCGGTCCGATGGAGGTGTACGACGCGGTGGCCTCCGGGGCCTACCCGATCGGCCATACCGCGCCCTACTACCAGATCGGCAAATCACCGGCCCACGGGTTCTTCACCGCCCTGCCCTTTGGTCTCGACCTGCACCAGCAGAATGCCTGGTTGCGTCATGGCAATGGACAGGCATTCTGGGATGCGCTGAATGACCGTGACGGGCTGGTCGCCTACCCGGGCGGCAACACCGGCCCCCAGACAGGCGGCTGGTTCAACAGGGAAATCGCCACGCCGGCCGATCTACGCGGCCTGCGCATGCGCTTTCCAGGCCATGGCGGCCGTGTCATGGCGAAGACCGGCGTGACCATCCAGCAACTCCCGGCGGGCGAGGTCTATACGGCAATGGCAAGGGGCCTGCTGGACGCCGCCGAATGGGTTGGACCCCACGACGACCGGATTCTCGGCATGCATCGGGTGTCCCGCTATCTGTATCTGCCGAGCTGGGCCGAACCCAGTGCCATGCTTGGCTTTTACTTCAACAAACAGCGGCTGCGGGCACTGCCAGAGGCACTGCGTGCGGCCATTCCCGCCCTTTGTGCCGAAGCCGATGCCCGGATGTCGGCACGTTATCAGGCACTGAATCCGCCGGCCTTGCGCGAGCTGGAAGAGGACCCTGCGGTCAGAATTCGCCAGTTCCCTGACGCGGTGCTGGACGCGTTTCGCGACGCCGCCGCCGCAGTGCACCAGGAGGATGCCCGCCGCGATGGCCTGTACCGGGAAATCCATGCCGACTGGCAGGCATTCCGCGAAAAGATGGACAGCTGGGACCGGCAGACAAGCCTGCGTTTCGCGGCCTACCGGCAGCGCGGCAACAACTGACTGCGGCAGGATTGCAGCCCAACCTCCGCCACCCGTTCACCGCTTAGCGCCCGCAGCACGGCTGACCGGTCAAACCCGCTCCGGTAGCCACAACACCAGCCCGGGGAAGACCATCACCAGGACGATCAACAGCAACTGCAATCCGATGAATGGCATCACGCCGCGGTAGATATCCAGCGTCGTCAGCAGATCACCCGCGGCACCGCGCAGATAGAACAGCGAGAACCCCAGTGGCGGGGTCAGAAACGAGGCCTGCAGGTTCAGAGCAATCAGTATGCCCAGCCAGAGCGGATCCACGCCCAGGGCCAGGGCCGCCGGCACAATCAGCGGCACGACGATAAAACTGATCTCGATGAAATCGAGGAAGAAGCCGAGCAGGAAGACGATCAGCGTAACCAGCAGGATGAAGGTCCACTGGCCACCAGGGAGCCCGCTCAGCGACTCGGTAACCAGGGCCTGGCCATCGAGTGCACCGAACACCGCGGCAAACGCCGTAGCACCAATCAGCACCATGAACACGATGCTGCTCAGCCGGACCGTGCTGGCACCCACCTGTCGCAGCGTCTCGAGCGTCAGCCGACCATTGGCCAGCGCCAGCAGCGTCGCGCCAATGGCGCCCAGTGCTCCCGCCTCGGTGGGACTGGCGATCCCGGCCAGAATGCTGCCCAGCACCAGGATCATCAGTAGCAGCGGCGGCGCCAGGCTGACCACCAGGGCCAGGTAGAACGAGCCGCCGGAGGGCGACCCTTCGGCATGATCCGTTGCCGGAGCAAGTGCCGGGCGCCGCCAAGCCAGCAGCGCGATCCAGCAGGCGTAGAGCGCGGCCAGTAACAGACCAGGCACGATTGCACCGACGAACAACTGGCCCACGTTCACGCCCATCTGGTCACCGAGGATGATCAGCACCAGGCTGGGAGGAATCAACTGGCCCATGGTGCCACTGGCGGCAATCGTCCCGCCGGCAAGGCGTGGATCGTAGCCCTGACGCAACATCACCGGCAGCGCGAGTACCGCCATCGTCACCACCGAGGCACCGACCACGCCGGTGGATGCCCCGAGCAACACGCCCACCAGCACCACCGAAATCGCAAGCCCGCCGCGCAACCGGCCGAACAGCCTGCCCATGGTCCGCAGCAACGCCTCGGCGAGGCCGGAGCGTTCCAGCATGACACCCATGAACACGAAGAACGGCACCGCGACCAGGGTGTAATTCTCCATGATCGAACCGTAAAGCCGCTGCGGCACCGCATGCATCTCCGCCGCATGAAACACCGGCTGCCAGGGCAGGCCGAGGCCGATCCCCGGCAGCAGATCACTGGCAAGCAGGGTAAACAGCACGGCGGTGGCACCCAGCGCGAAGGCGGCCGGATAGCCGCTGAGCATTAACAGCAGCAGAACCGGCAGCATCGCGACCGGCCAAAGCGTCATGCGCGGCCCCGGTTGCTCTCCGACCAGGCGCCTGTATGCCCCCTGAGCCAGGCCAAACGCTTGATCAACTCACTGGCGCCCTGCAGCAAGAGCAGGGAGAAGGCAACGGGGATCAGCGTCTTGACCGGGTAGCGGGGCAAGCCGCCAGGATTGGCGCTGAGCTCCAGGTGGGCCCATGACCGGACCACAAAATCGAGGCTGTAGAACACGACGAACAGGCAGAACGGCGCCAGCAGAAACAGGATGCCGACGATGTCAATCCAGGCCCGACAGCGCGGCGACCAGCGGCTGCGCAGCACATCAACCCGCAGGTGCCCATCCAGACGCAGCACCCAGACGGCACCGAACAGGATCAACAGATTGAACAGCATGCTCTGGAACTCGAGCATGCCATTACTGGCGAGGGCAACACCAAGCTGCGCGCCGAGGAACCGGGCCAGGACGTTGAGCACGCCAACCAGGACCAGAATCACCGCGAGCCAGGCAAGCAGACGCCCCAGGCAGTCACTCAGCGCGTCGATGCGTTCGCCAAGCCGCAGCAGGACAGTCAATGAACCAGGGTTTCCTCAGGCAGAATCGTTGCGTCGACGCACGCGCACGACGACTTCCACATCGGCGATCTCGACATCGTCGCCCAGCGGCAGATGGTTGAGCAGCGGTAACGCTTTCGGGTCGATCGCGACATCCTGCAGATGGCCGGACTCCTCGTCCAGCACATGCAGATGCGGCCCGGTGTTGGTATCGAACCAGGTCCGTCCGGATTCAACCACCACTTCACGCAACAGCCCGGCCGCGGTGAACTGGTGCAGGATGTTGTAAACCGTGGTGTATGCGAGTTGGATGCCGGCCCGGCGCGCTTCGGCATAGACGTCCTCCGCACTGAGGTGGCGATGTCCGCCCGACGCCAGCAGCTTTGCCAGCGCAACGCGTTGCCGCGTCGGCCGCAGTCCGAGTTGCCGAAGCCGCTCCTTCATACCATCGTCATCACGCGCGCTGGTCGATGCCATGATTGCTCGTCCCTATTATGACGATCGCAAATTTGAATGATTGCAAGAAGGATACAACGCCGACGCCCGATTTTACAGAGGCAAACCGATTTTCCCGCCGCGCGGCAATCGCTTACCCGCCATCAGTTGCGAATGACCTGGCCGCGATACACCATCAGTGGCTTCCGCGTCTGATTTTCCGCGGCATCGTCGGTATCAGCCGCCGCTGAACTCCCGGCGTCCCCCAGCCCATGATTTCGCAACCAGGTTCTCTCGCCGGGCTCCAGACCGGCCAATAACTCCTGGTAGCGCGCAACAATGTCCAGCCGGTCATCTGCCGAGGCCTGTCGCAGCAATACGAGAATTGCGCCCTCGTCCTTGAGGTCAGTCCGCTGGTGATCGTATTTCCGGTACAGATGGGCCAATCTGGCAGCCTGCATGCGCGTGCGCATGGAAAGGTGCATCGCCTCGCTCATTGCCGTTTGCCTCCTGCAGGCAGCCGCTGGCTGCTGCCTGTCGCATGATCACCGATCAGGGCCGGTCACCGCCAACGCTGCCGGCGTGGAAATCAGGCCACCTGGACACCGCAACCCGTGATGCACCAGGATGGATTCCGGCAACGCACGGTTGCACCGGAAACGCGCACCGGCGGCTCAGGGCTTGCCGTTGACGTCGCCCGGCAACCCCTTGTCCTGCGACCGCAAACGGTCAAAGATCGAGTCTCGGCGAAATCGCCGAGCAATACCCGGGGTACCGACGGGGTACGCGGGAAAACCAAAGCATTAAGCGCACCATGTCCGGCGCGCCGAGGAGAACCGCCCCATGCACCGTACCCGCCATCTGGCAGCTAGCCTGCCCTTCCTGGCCCTGATTGCGGCGCCCCACGCCGCGGCCGAGTTCGATGCCTGCCTGGATCGTCTCGCTGCCGAGGCCAATGCGGCCGGCGTATCCCAAAGCACCATCAGCAGCACCACCGCCTCGGTCAACCAGAATGCCCGGGTACTGGAACTGGACCGCCAGCAGCCCGAGTTCCTGCAGACGTTCGGCCGCTACCTGGAGACACGGCTCACCAGCCAGAGGGTACGACGTGGTCGTGAACTGTTGGAGGAACATGCCGAGCTGTTGCATTCAGTTCAGCGGGATTTCGGCATACCGGCACAGTATCTGGTTGCGTTCTGGGGCCTGGAAACCAACTTTGGCGGCTACTTCGGCGATTTCCCGGTCCTAGACGCGCTGGCAACCCTGGCCTGCGACACCCGGCGCTCCGAGTTCTTCTCGGCCCAGTTCGTCGAAGCCCTGGCATTGATTGACCGTGATCAGATGCGTCCCGAACAAATGCGCGGCTCCTGGGCCGGCGCCATGGGCCATACCCAGTTTCTGCCCGAAACCGCCCGCCGCCATGGCATTGACTATGATGGCGACGGCCGCATCGACCTTTGGAACAGCCTGCCCGACGCAATGGCATCGGCAGCCAACTACCTGCGCGCGATGGGCTGGAACGAAGGTGAACGCTGGGGCCGCGAGGTCCGGCTGCCGGATGACTTTCCGCTGCAGGAAAGCGGCATTGACACCCGTAAACCGTTGCGGGACTGGGCCGCCCTCGGCGTTCGTCGCGCGGATGGCGGCCCGCTGCCGGAGGCCGATATCCAGGCGGCGCTGCTGCTGCCCTCCGGCTACCGCGGACCGGCGTTTCTGGTGTATCCGAACTTCCGCATCATCATGCGCTGGAACCCCTCCACCGCCTATGCCCTGTCGGTCGGCCTGCTCGCCGACCAGATCGCCGGTGGCGAGGGCTTGCTGAGGCAGCCACCCGATGAGCAACCGCTGTCACGTGACGAGGTGCGGGAACTGCAGGGGCGGCTGAATGCCCTGGGACACGACAGTGGGCAGCCGGACGGTATTGCGGGTCGCATGACCCGCAATGCGGTACGTGCCTACCAGCGGCAGGCCGAGTTGCCGACTGATGGCCATCCCAACCGGGCGCTGCTTGATCGCATGCGCCGTCAGGCACGCGATGGATAACAGGACCGGGATCTGCATCAGCTCCAGCACCACGCCATCGTTCCGGGAACAACAGGAGTTGTTGGTCATCGCCCACACCGATGCGCCGGGCTGGCCCAGCTTGCTGCCTGCGCGGCAACCAATGCGCAGCCTGTCAAGAATCCTGTCGCCGTTGCCGCGGACGGCGGACGTCAGACTGACCGCCTGGAGCGAATCACGCCTTATCGGTCTTTTACTGGCTGAGACAGACCCTGCGCCGAAGGTCGGCCTTGCCAGGCTGTGGCGGTCGCTGTGGCTGCCGCCAGCGCGCCTCCCCGCCTCACTGCGGCGACTACTGGACTCGCCGGCTTACGCGCGCCCGCCTGGCCGCCAGGGTTACGTTTCCGCGCTGGCGGTTGATCCGCGCTGGCGAGGCCAACGGATCGGTATGAGTCTGGTGCGGGCGCTGCGTGAGCAGTACCCGGCGCTCGCCTGGGTAGCGCATGTCGACCATCCCGAAAGCCATGCGCTGTTCACGCATGCCGGCTTCGAGCAAACCGCTCAAACCGAGGTCGAAGGGCTGGTCATTCGGACCTTGCAGGGACACGGCCGGTCATGTCAGGCACCTCGGAACAGCTGTTTACGAAAAAAAGCCGGCGGCCTTCTTCCGAGGACCGCCGGCCAGTGATAACCGAAAGCCGCTGTGCGGCTCCCGGAATTAGCGCTGCGGGTTGGTAAACGGAAAGACGTTGGTGGCACCCAGCAGATCCGTGATCAGCAGGATCAGGAAGACCAGCACGACCGCACCGACAACCGTGCCCAGTCCGGCGCCGGCGGGCAACTCGTTCATGCGTTCATGGGTCGCCTGCACTTCGGCCGGAGTCATCGTGGAAACACGCTGCTCCGCGTCGGCGGGATCAACACCCCAGGCAACCAGCTGACTCTGGATACCGTCCCGGGCGAGGAACTCGGCGATTTCCTGGCGTTGCGTTTCAACCTCCTCGGAGGCCGCGAAACTCTGGGTATCGATCATCGTCGCCTGCGCCGCCGGCACCGCGATGGACGTCAGCAGGAACACGCAGCCCAGAACCAGGGCAATGGTCTGACGAAACCGGTTCGATAAGGACATTTGCAGCTTCTCCTTGGCAGTTGTTGTGTGGTTTTCAGATATGGCACTGAGCATGACGCACGGACGCCCGGAATTCGAGTTTGCACACAAAGTCCGCAGCTGCTGCGCTGACTCAGCGCATTCCCGCATGACTATCACCGCCGCCTGAGTGAATTTCAAGCTGTAGCTTCAGGGAGACGGGCCTGCCATGATGCGTCGGCATGAAATGCTTGTTTGCCCAACGTTTCGCCCGCGCCGGCGACCAGCAGAAAACCTGATGGACAAGGTACTTTGATCACGATCGGCAACCTGGCTGGATTCGCCGTCGCCTGCGCTGTCGGCGGCAGCGCGCGCTTCCTGGTGACCCGACTGGTTGCGCAACGGGGTCAAGCCACGTTTCCCCTGCCGACCCTGATTGTCAACCTGAGCGGGGCATTCCTCGCCGGGCTGTTCTACACCGGCGTCGCGGGTGACGCCGCACGGCTGCTCCTGCTGATCGGCTTTTGTGGCTGTTACACGACTGTGTCTACGTTCGCGCTGGAAACAGTGCGGCTGGCACGACTGGGCGCCCCACAGTCAGCCGCCCTGAATGTGGGCCTGTCCCTGTTCGGCTCCCTGTTGGCCGTGGTGCTGGGCATGAATCTGGGCCAGGCTCTGCCATGAAGACGGCACAGGAAATGCTCGCGGTCGCGATCGGCAGCATCCTCGGTGGCGGTCTTCGGCTCGCGCTCTCCTCCTGGCCGCTGCTTCAGTCCACGGCCTTTCCGTGGCCAACCCTGGTTGCGAACCTGGTGGGATCCTTCCTCATGGGGCATCTGGCCGGTCGCTTATCGCAATCGGCCTCGGGCAAGAAGGCCCTGCTGGCCCCATTTGTGCTCACCGGGTTCTGTGGCGGCCTGACCACTTTCTCGATTTTCAGCCTGGAAACCATTGTCATGCTCGAGGATGGCCGCCTGCTCGCAGCGCTGTCCTACATCGCCCTGAGCCTGACAGCCGCCATTGCGGGTGCCTGGGCCGGGCAGGAACGCCGATGGTTTTGAGGAACCCCGGGCGCAGACGTACGAATAAATCAGCATTTCCTTAAGCCGAAGGCTGTTGGCTGCGCCGCCGGATCTCCCAGCGGAGTCGTTCTTCGAACTGCCTGTTCTCGAGTTCTCGTTCAATCTGCAGCAGCAGATCCTGCAACTGCTGCGTGCTCAGTTTTTTCAGATTCATGAATTGCATCAATATCCAGTCATGGCGCGGCCGAGGCATGCGGCCGAACGTGGTCGGGACGTCAGGGTTTCAATGACATGAAGTGTCGCTGGACACTGCGACAGCCGAGCTTTGAACCCGGTGCCGGCCGGGATACGGAAGCCGTAATCCGGATGATGCAGTCAGGATACGCCGCAATTACCTTCAGCGCGGGCGCACGTCGGGGCCGCGCACATCCTGCAGGCGCAGCTCCAGTTCCTTCTGCACCGTGACATCCTTCTGGATGCCAATGTAGTAGGTCAGCTGATCTTCGTCGTTGTAGACCGGCGTAATGCTCAACTCGTTCCAGAACATGGAACCGTCCTTGCGATAGTTCCGGATCGTCTGGCGAGTGGCCCGCCCTTCGCGGATCGCCTTGCGGATCTCCCCCAGGCCTTCCTGGTCCCTATCGCCGGTCTGCAGAAACCGGCAATCCTGGTAGAGGATTTCCTCTGCCGCATAGCCCGTCAGCCGTTCGAAGGCGGGATTGACGTAGATGAGCACATTGTCATCACCCTCCTGCTCGGCAATCACGATGCCGTCGTTGGACGAATCGACCAACAGGCGGAGCAGGTGTGGCGGGATATTGTTCAGGTCATTCATGACGTAATCTGCTGTTTCCCCCAGCACACATTGTATCCGACAAGCTGCGGCGCGCCCATTCCCCGGATTCGCGAGCTCTTCCCCCAACCGAAATCATCAATGCCGCCGGAGCACACCATGCGGCCAGATGGGCCGCCACCCGACAGCGCGGCAGCCCGCATCAGCGCCGACCGAAAAGCAGCATTGCCGCCCCGGCCGCAACGCATGCAACGCCGGCGATGATGTAATTCATGGTTTCCTGGGTAAAACGGCCGGTGAAGGTTTCACTGACCTGGTCGGCCACTGATTCGCTGGCGTTGTAGCCGAACAGGAGCAAGACCACGCCAACAGCCAGCAGAACGAATCCCAAGATACGCATCTTCTCCCCCTTGAAGCGATTGCCTGCCATGTCGATGCACAGGCTACCTTCCGGAAACTCTGACAAATCAGTGTCTCCGCAGCTTCCGGTAGCCTACGCGACCGGGCCGGCGGCGCAACACCGGCAGCGATCAGGACGAGTATGACCTCTTGCTTCGCGCGGTGTTGGCGGGAGTTTCCACGGTGCCTGCCGCAATGAATTCCTGGAACGACCGGGACAACTGCGAGTGTTATTCTATAACATCACACAAACGGGCTGGTACCGATGTACCAGACCTTAGGTGCAGGACCATGCGGATCGGGCGAATCCGTCCAGCGGCGACGCATCCGGAACTCGCCGACACCAGGATAGTGGCATGTCTGAAATCCTCGCCTTCCATGGCGTTCAAAAACAGTACCCGGACCGGCCAGTCATCCGATTCCCGGACTGGCGGCTTGCGGCGGGAAACCACGGCCTGGTCCTGGGCCCGTCCGGCTGCGGCAAGTCCACGCTTCTCGCGCTTGCCGGCGGTCTGCTGACCCCGGAAAGGGGCACGATAGACCTAAACGGTGAAACCATCTCCGGCCTGACCGAGGGGGAGCGTGATCGACGTCGCGCCCGCCTGGTTGGCCTGGTGTTCCAGACACTGCATCTGGTCTCGGCCCTCAGCATCGCCAACAACCTTGCACTGGCGCAGTACACCGCAGGGCAGCCCATCGACCGCCAACGCATCCGACACCTGCTGGCAGCAATGGGTCTGGAGTCAATGACCAACCGCATGCCGGAAACCCTGTCCCAGGGACAGGCACAGCGCATCGCCATCGCCCGCGCGCTGGTCACGCGACCGAAACTGATCCTCGCGGACGAGCCGACCTCTGCCCTTGACGACGCAAGCGCCAAGCGGACCGCATCGCTGCTGCTGGAGCAGGCGGGGACCTGCGGCGCGAGCCTGCTCATTGCCACGCATGACCATCGCCTGCGCGGTATCTTTCCAACCGTGCTGGAACTTGAGCCGGAGCCGGCATGAACATCTGGCGCCTGACCCTCGCCTACCTGGCACGCAACGCGCTCGGCACGGCGCTGCAGGTCGCATTACTGGCACTGGGGGTCGCCACGATCACCGTGCTGCTCCTGCTTGGCCAGCAACTGGATGATCGCGGCCGCTCGGAGACCCGGGGCATTGATCTGGTGGTCGGCGCCAACGGCAGTCCGCTGCAGATCATCCTGTCCAGCGTGTTTCATGTCGATGCGCCGACCGGCAACATCGGCGACCGGGATGTGGATTGGCTGCGCGAACACCCGCTCGTGGCCGGCACCATTCCGCTGTCCATGGGTGACAGCTACCAGGGTTTTCGCATCATCGGTACCGAGCATTCACTGGTGGAACACTATGCCGCCGAACTGCGCGAAGGAGAGCTTTGGGAAGGTAATCACCAGGTCACCATCGGTGCCGAGGTTGCGGCAGCGACGGGGCTGGCGGTCGGTGACACCTTCCATGGCGTGCATGGCATCGCCAGCGGCGACGGCCCGGTCCGCGGCGAGCTGCACGACGACCATGACTACGAGGTTGCCGGGATTCTGGAACGTCGCGGGCGGGTCGTGGACCGCCTGATTCTGGGCAGTGTGGAAAGCGTCTGGCACGTGCATGGTCACCTGCATGAGTCAGACGCCAACCATGACCATGATCATGGCCACGGCCATGACGAAGCTGCCGACGACGACGGAAAAACGCGGGAAATCACCGCCCTGCTGATCAGCTATCGCTCGCCACTGGCGGCGGTGACACTACCGCGGATGGTCAACAGCCGGCCCGGCCTGCAGGCGGCCTCCCCGGCGCAGGAGACCAGTCGCCTGATCGGGCTGCTCGGGGTCGGGCTGGATGCCCTGCGACTGTTCGGCGGCGTCCTGCTGGGGGCCGCGGTGCTGGGCCTGTTTGTCGGCCTCTACACGGCACTGCGCCAGCGACGGCATGACATGATGCTCCTACGTGCCATGGGTGCGCCGAAACGGGTGCTGGTTGGGCAAGTCCTGCTGGAAGCACTGCTGATCAGTCTGCTCGGCGCCCTGCTCGGCCTGGCTCTCGGCCACCTGGCAATGGAACTGCTGGCTGACGGCTTTGCGCAGGCGCGCCAGATGGCGCTGACCGGGCGTCTGCTCCTGATCGAGGAGTTGTACCTGCTGTTAGGGGTCCTCGGGATCGGCCTCGTGGCGGCGCTGATACCGGCCTGGCAGGCCTATCGCATCCCGGTCGCGAACGCCCTGACGAAACGGTAATATCGCACGATGATTCGCTCCAGCCCGCTTTCTGCACACCTGCCGTCGCGCATGCGTCTGGTCCTGATGGTCATCTTGCTTGCCGGACTCCTGGTTGCCTGCAGTGACGATGCGGAATACGGCAGCTCCGTCAGGGATTCAGAGCCGGCAATGGCGCAGGAGCCGACGGAAGCCGCTGCCGCGGAATCGGACAAACCGGCGCTGCGCGTCTACATCACGCGCCTGCGGGATTACGGCGAAGTGGCGGGTATCACTGCGGCATCCGACGAGTTCGTCGATCTGACGCTGCGCATGGAAGCCGCCGACGGTACGCCCCTGGCGGCAACGGATATCGAAATCAGCTCGCTGGTCGGCAACGAGCTCAGCGAAAGCGTGGTTGCCACCGACGCGGATGGCAATGCCGAACTGCGGATCAAGCCACAACTCCCCGGCGATGATGTCCTGACCTTCCTTGCCGATGGCGTCAGCCGTCAGGTCACGCTCTACATCACCGATGATGCCTACGGCCATCCGATGGAACACATGGAGGAGCGGGCCACGGAACTGCCGGAGGTGGACGGCGTGATTGCCTGGGATCGGCTCACTGCGGTCGCGACCGAGGAAGGCGATTACGGACTGCTGAAGCCGCTGTTTGACGACGATCTGCGCGCCCTGCATGGCACCGAGGTCAAAGTCCAGGGGTTCATGCTTCCGCTGGAGAATGACGACAAGCACAGTCACTTCATCGTCACCCGCAGCCCGCCCAGCTGTTTTTTCTGTCTACCGGGCGGTCCGGAGAGCGTCGTCGAGATCAAGGCCGAGAAACCACTGGAATTCAGCTTTGACCCGGTGGTCCTGAAAGGTCGGCTGGCATTGCTGGAAGACAGCGAGATGGGGCTTTTCTACCGACTGGAGAATGCCACGCTGGAGTAGTGGGCTCGCGAGGGCGGGAGATCTAGGAAAACACTGATGTAGTCCCTAGCCGCCACCGCGGCGGAACCGGCGATCGAAATTCTCCAAAAAGGCGCGACGCTCGGTCGCATCCAGGTTGAAAAATTCGATGGTCAGTTCGGTCGTCGGCAGCTCGAACATGGCGATCCGGCGCCGTGTTTCCGGCGCCAGGTGGATCTCGATCCGACCTTTCCCCTGCTCCCCAACCAGGCGGTCAGCACCCAGTCGACGCCAGTCGAAACCTTCCATCACTGCCGGCGCCACGCGCCAGAAATCCGCGTGATCCAAGCCCATGGTCTTGCTGATTCGATGCCGCTCGGCAGTCACCGCCATCAGCCGCCGGCTACCGGCGGCCAGACGGCAAACACATCGTCCGGCTCGAATACGGCGCTATCCCGATCCGCAGGCTTGATGTAGGTGCCATTGCAGAGAATCAGATGGGCCATCGGCCGCGGGATCTTGAGCAGGTCAATCAACTGGTTTGGCGTCATGGCATCATCAATGTCCAAAAGGAAACCTTCATGCGGCTTGACGCCCTCGGGTAACAGCTTGCTCAGGCTGGCATAAAGCTTGATTCGAATCTGCATCGGAATATGCCCGTAAGCTTTTCTGCTGACAAAAAAACCGGGCAGCGGCCGCGCGCGCGGGGCCACCGCCCGGTTCACGAGTACGCCTCAGGCCGACAGGACGCGGGCGTTGTGGCCGATGGCCTGGGTACAGGCGATATAAGCTTCCATGATCCGGGTCGGATCGTTTTTCAGCCTCTCCTTCCATTTACCCAGCCGCACCTTGCTCTGAATCAGGCCGCGCATGACACCGACATGGTCGGTCATGCCCAGACTGCTGCCACCGACCAGCACGTCATCCTTGAACTGCAGATTGATGTAGCGGAACCGGTCGCCGTCATAGAGCTCGGCGGAGTCACCGCCGTCGACGCCCATCCACATGCCGAATGACGTCGAAATCAGCCCCAGGGTATCGAGCACGTTCATGTTGACGCTGCCCTGGTGCTTGAGCGGGTAACCGGCCATGTTGTTGGCTGCAAGCCGGCCGTGATCCGCTGCCGTCGGCTGGATGGCCTGCACCGTGTACTCCCCGGTGTTGAAATCCAGTCCCTGGGCCACGTCGCCGGCCGCGTAGACGTCCTCCACCGAGGTCTGCAAGTGGCGATCGACCAGGATTCCCTGATCAGCCTTGACCCCGGAGCCTTCGAGAAACGCCGTATTCGCCTTCACTCCGACGCAGACGATGACCAGATCCGCCTGGGCAGACTCGCCGTTATCCATGCGCACGGCCAGGGGATGCCCGTCACCACCCTCGTCGATGCTCTCAACGGTGGTCGAGGTATGCACGGTAACGCCCTTGTCCTGACACCACTTCTTGATCAAGCCACCGGCACGATCATCCATCATCCGCGGCACCATGCGGTTCTGCTGCTCGATGACCGTGAGCCGCGTCTTTCGCATGACCAGGGATTCCAGAATGATGCAGCCAATGAAGCCGGCACCGATCAGCACCACCCGCGAACCTTCCTTTGCCCGCTCGATGATGTGTCGGCTGTCCTCCAGGGTCCAGCAGGTATGCACGCCCTCCCGGTCGACTCCCGGCAGGGGCGGCACAATCGGATGAGAACCGGTGGCAATCAGCAGCTTGTCGTAGGGAACCGTGTCCCCGCCAGCCAGTTTTACCTGCTTGGCCTGGGTGTCCAGCCCCTCGGCCTTGACGCCTGTCCGAACGGTGATGCCGTTGTTTTCGAAATAGCCGTCGCCCTTGCGCAGCCAGGTTCCCTGCTCACCGACCTGCTCCACCAGATAATATGGAATCGCCATCCGTGAGTACGGCGGCTCCGGCTCGTGACTGAGCATGGTGACGTTGCTGTCGGGATCGAGCTTGCGCAGGGTTTCGGCGGCAACAACGCCGGCCGGACCTGCGCCAATGATCACATGTCGCATGATTCAACCTCTCCGCTAGCCGCGGCGGCGGGGCTCAGAGCCCCAGCCGCGCGCGGGTTTCAGGCGTCAGCTCACCGGTCGGCGTCCAGCCCCGGACTTCGTAATACTTGGGCAGCATTACGTCCAGGTCGTTGACCCGACCTTCCGCCGGACCGACCTTGGCCGCATCCTTGCGCAGACGCTTGGGCAGCGTGTCGTCGGCGGCGGTCATGCCGGCCTTGAGGTTGTAGTCGCGCTCCATGTTCCAGATGCGTTCACCGACTTCCAGCAGCTTTTCCGTGGTCCAGTCACCCTCGCAGGCGGCATCGATCTGCGGTGCGATGTCGTCCATGCCCCAGGCAAAGGTGGTGAACACGCAGAGGCCGGCGGAATCGACCGCGGCCGTCGCATCCTGGAAGGCCTTGACCAGTTCGGCCTTGCCATCGGTGCTCAGCGGATCGGTCTTCTCGGGGATTCCCAGCACTTCGGAGGATACCGTGTAGCCGCGCAGGTGGCAGGCGCCCCGGTTCGAGGTGGCATAGGCCAGACCCATACCCTGGATGCCACGCGGATCGTAGGCCGGGAACTCCTGGCTCTTGACTGTCATCGAGATGTCCGGATGGCCGTACTTCTCGGCCAGCCGACGCGAACCCAGGCCGATTTCCTGACCAAAGCCTTCGCCCTTGGCAGTCAATTCAGCCAGCTTCACCAGCGCTTCGGCAGAACCGAACGGGATTTCCAGACCGCCGGTATGCTCGGTGGTAATGACCCCCATCTCATACAGCTCCATGGCCGCAGAGACCGTGGCGCCGAAGGAGATCGGGTCCATGCCGTCCTCGTTGCAGAGGAAGTTGGCATAGGTCAGGGCATCCATGTCATCGACACCGGTATTGGACCCCAGCGCCCAGGCGGCTTCGTATTCCAGGCCACCCGAGGCCTTCTGGTATTCCGGCCGATCCTTGACCGTGAAATGCTGCGGATCGATGGTGGAGATCCGGCCGCAGGCAATGGTGCAGCCGAAGCAGGCGCCGTTGGTGCTGAGATTGGGCTGGTGGTCGGATGCACGCGGCTCGTGCATCGCCTCGCCGGAGATCTTGTGCGCCCCCTCGAACTGCACCTCACGCATGTTGCGCGTTGGCATCGCCCCCATTTCGTTGATCACGTTCATCAACACCTGGGTACCGTAGGTGGGCAGGCCCTGGCCGGTGACGGCGTGATCCGCCAGCACCTTCTTGGCCTCCTCGGTGGCCTGCATGAAGCGCATCGGATCCTTGAAGTTGCCCACGCCGCGGGTACCGCGGCAGGCCAGCGCCTTGAGGTTCTTCGATGCCATCACGGTGCCGACGCCGGAGCGACCGGCGGCACGGTGCATATCGTTGACGATGGCCGCATACAGGTTGCCCTTCTCGGCCGCACGGCCGACACAGGCAATCTTCAGTTCGGGATCCTGATTCTCCTTGTGCAGGATTTCGTGGGTGTCCCAGACCGACTTGCCCCACAGGTGATCCGCCGGACGGAGTTCGGCGGTGTCATCCTCCAGATACAGGTACACCGGCTTTGGCGACTTGCCCTCGTAGATTATCATGTCCCAGCCGGCCGTCTTGATCTCGGCACCGATGAAACCACCGGAGTTGGAACAGGCAATGCAGTTGGTCAGCGGGCTCTTGGTGACCACGGAGTAGCGACCACCGGTGGAGGCCATCGTACCAGTCAGCGGCCCGGTGGTCATGATCATCTTGTTTTCCGGCGACAGGGGATCGACCTTCGGGTCGGTCTCTTCCACCAGATACTTGGTCGCCAGACCGCGCTGCCCAAGATACTGCTGGGCCCACTCCATGTTCAGGGGCTCGGCCTTGCAGGTCCCCTCGGTCAAATTCACGCGAAGTACTTTTCCAGTCCAGGACATGATCAGAGTCCTCCCTGCTGGGGAACGTTGAACACCTGCACTTCCTTCGCTTTCGGCGGGTTCGCATGGGCACCGGCCTCGCGCGGCGCCTGCTGCGCCCAGGCACGCATCCGTTCCATGCCGGTGTCATCGGCAGCCACATAGGTAATGGCGCCGGTGGGGCACGCCTTGGCGCACCACGGGTCACCACCGCAAAGATCGCATTTCACGACCTTGCCGCTGTCGGCCTCGTAATTCACCGTGCCGAACGGGCAGGCAATCGTGCAGACCTTGCAGCCGACACAGACGTCGGAAAGCACGTCCTTGGAGCCGGTCGCCATGTTGAGCACGATCGCTTCGACCGGACAGGCGTGCATGCACCAGGCCTCGTCACATTGGGTGCACGTGTAGGGGGCGAAGCGCCCTTCATCGTGGAAAGTGAAGACCTTGATGCGGGACTTTGCGGGGTTGAATGCGCCGGTATTTTCGAAGGAACAGGCCATCTCGCACTGGAGACAACCGGTACACTTCTCCGGCTCAAGCTTGAGCGCCTTGAGCATGAAACTTCCTCCCTCATTAAGTCGTTGCGCCTGCCGGGACTCTGAACGGTCCTTTCGGTCAATGGCGCCTGGCGTCTTCTTCTGAGCCGCTACACTGAACATAGTACTCGCAAGCACTAACCCGGGAAAGCAATCACAACGGTGAAACTGCGAGGCACCGGTCCGGGCTGTCGATGAAAAGCAGACAGCGGGACCCGAACCCGGCTCTGTGCCGGCCCGGGGCCTCACCTGAGCAACCAGGAGGCAAGGCCATGAATGCCGCGACCGAACGTGTTGAATGTGCCTGCAGCGACTGCGTCTGCACCATGCCCCGCGACAAGGCCGTCGAGCGCCAGGGACGCCTGTACTGCGGTGAGAGCTGCGCCCGGGGGCACGATAACGGCGCCGGATGCGGGCACAGCGGCTGCGGATGCGCCGGAAAGTAGGAGCCCGGCAGATCCGGCGCGTTTTACCCGGACACCGTCCCGGTTGCATCTGGAGCCATGCGGCTATCCGTCTGATCTGACGACGCTTCAGCTCAACGGGGGCCGCCACAGATCCACCGCCCGGTAGGGTTGCGAGATACCGGTTTGCACCGAGTGCCGGGGCGGATTGTGCTTCGGCAAATTCGCGGAGAGGGAGGGATTGCTTGCCGCTCCGCGGCTGCGGGCTCCCTCCGCTGCGCTCCGGGAGTCGAACCAACGTGTCTGTCCGGGGGTTCGAACCCCTGCTCTGTTTCAATGAAAAAGGGGATGCCCTTGCGGGACACCCCCTTTTTCAATGAACTGGCGGAGAGGGAGGGATTCGAACCCCCGGGCCCCGTTAGGAGCCACTCGATTTCGAGTCGAGCCCATTCGACCGCTCTGGCACCTCTCCATGGGCGGCGTAGTCTACCTGAAGTCGACGGTCGAACGAAGAGATCCGCGTGCGAACACTCCGAGGTCCATTGATAACTGTTCTGATGCTGACGGCGGCCGCTGCCCTGCTGACGATGATGGTTGCCAACGGCCAGCCGTTCCTGCTCGACCAGGTCCGGGACCGCGGTTCACTACGTGTCGCGGTGCCTGCCGCATCGCTGGAGACGGAAGGCGCTCAGGCCTCGGAGGTGGAACTTGAACACGAGCTGCTGCAGGCATTCGCCGACCATCTCGAGGTCCGGCTGCGTTTCGTCGCCGTGGAATCGCCGTCCATGATCCCGGACGCACTGGCAGCGGGCGCGGCCGATCTGGCGGCCACAGTGCTGGTTCCAGCCCAGCCGCGACAGCCCGGCATGCGTTATACCCGCCCCTACCTGGAGGTGGAATCCGTTTTGGTTCGACGCCAGGACCGGGCCGTTGTGGAGGATCTTGCCCTGCTCGCCGATCACGACAGCCGGCTGGTCGTGCCGTCGAACAGCCTGCAAAGCCAGCTGCTGCGCGGCCGCTTCGGGGACGAGGCACCGTTCTGGGACGAAATCGACAGGCCAGTCCGGGATCTGCTCTACCTGGTCTGGCGTGGCGAATACGACTACACGGTTGCCGATCTCGGAATGCTGCAACGCAACCAGCGATATCTGCCGGAACTTCAGGCGGACAAGGCCCTGGGGGAACCCCGGAAACTGAGTTGGAGCGTCCTGGATCAGGACGATGTCAGCCTGTTTCGCGAGGCCCAGACCTTCCTCGGTGCAATCGCCTCTGATGGCCGGCTGGATGCCATGGTCGAGCACCATCTGGGCGATCTCGGGGATTTCGACTACGTCAATTCACGCACTTTCCTGCGCCATGTCACCGGCCGCCTGCCAGAATATCGCGGCATGTTCCAGAGCGCGGCGGAAACGTACGACCTGGACTGGCGCCTGCTGGCAGCGATTGGCTACCAGGAATCGCTCTGGGACCCATCCGCGGTCTCCCACACCGGTGTCCGCGGCCTGATGATGCTGACCACCGCCACCGCGTCCCAACTGGGTGTCGATCGACTGGATCCGGCCGAGAGCATTGAAGGGGGAGCGAGGTACTTGCGGAGTTTGATCGACCGCATCCCCGAGGAGATCCCGGATCCGGTGCGCACCTGGCTGGCCCTCGCGTCGTACAACGTCGGCCTGGGCCATGTGCACGACGCCCGCCGGCTGACCGCCCAGATCGGCGGCGATCCCAACGCATGGCAGGATATCAAGGAGACGTTGCCGCTGCTGTCGGATCCTGAATGGTACCCGCAGACCCGGCATGGCCAGGCGCGCGGCCGCGAGCCGGTCATCTATGTCTCGAGGGTGCGCGCCTACCATGATTTGCTGACCCGCATCACCGATGCCGATCTGCAGGATCCGGCCGTCGGGCTGGAGCAGCCGGAGATTGTCCCGTTCAACGGCAAAACCCGCCCTGGGCCGCGTCTGGACTGGACCGGCAACGCAATTTATTAGGGAAACATCGGATTATTCACACGGCAGCGTTGGAGGCCGCTTTTTTCCGCGCAAGGCGCGCTGCCCAACGCCGCAGTCGCTCTGAAGTCAAGCAGTCCTGGCCTATGACGACGCCTGCCGCCGGGCACGAAAAAACTCCCGTAGCAGGCGGGCGCTCTCGTCAGCCAGCAATCCACTCTCGACCTCAACCAAATGGTTGTGCAGCCCATCGGCAAGCAGCTGGAAGCGGCTCTCCACCGCACCGGTGCGCGGCTCCGGCGCCGCATAGACCAGGCGCTGGACACGGGCGTGCACCAGCGCACCGACGCACATCACACAGGGTTCAAGCGTCACGTAAAGCGTGGTTCCGGTTAGCCGATAATTGCCCGTGCGGCGGGCCGCGTCGCGCAGGCAGGCCATTTCCGCATGGGCAGACGGATCGCTCGCCGCGATCGGATGATTGTAGCCACTGGCCAGCAGCTCGCCGCCCCTTACCAGCACCGCACCGACAGGCACCTCGTCCTCTGCCGCCGCCTGGCGCGCCAGCTCCAGGGCCTGTTGCATCCAGCGAACGTCCTGATCGCGCCGATCGTTTTCGGTCATCGGGTGTTCAGGCGCTGCTGCGACCGAATCGGGCATCCAGTTCATTGCCATGCCGGGCAAGAAACCGGCGCCCGAGACTGATCGCATCGGCAGCCGAGCCATCCCGTCCGGGACCGGCGTCACGCAGCTGTTGGTCGGCCAGGTCCAGGCATCGGCCGACAGCCTCGGCAGGTCGCTGCTCGACGAGAACGCCACTGCGAACCCGCCAGACCAGCCGGCCGCCAACCGCATCGGCGGCGGCACGCCGCCGGGCGATCGCGTCGATGACCTCCCAGTGCTCCATCAGCAGGTAATCGAGTTGCTCAAGCGCCGCCTGGTCGTACAGACGGGAGGCTTCCCTGCGTGTGGGCTGGCGTCGCAAGTGGCGGAATCGCCGGCGCGCCAGCTCCAGCACCAGCTCCAGGGCATCCGACACACCCAGCGGATTGATATCGCCGACTTCCTCAGCACTCATGGCACTCTCCCGCATCAAGCCCAAAGCGGAACACTGATTTATTCCCATTCGATAGTTGCCGGCGGCTTGCCAGAAATATCATAAACAACGCGCGATATCGTACTGATTTCGTTAATTATACGACGGGAGACATGATCGAGAAATTCATAGGGCAGATGGGCCCAGCGCGCAGTCATGAAATCCACCGTCTCGACTGCACGCAGGGCAACAACATAGTCATAGCGCCGACCATCACCGGTCACCCCAACGGACTTCACCGGCAGAAACACCGCGAAAGCCTGGCTGACCTGATCATAGAGACCGTTCCGGCGAAGCTCGTCGATGAAAATGGCATCGGCCCGGCGCAGGGAATCGGCGTACACCTTGCGCACCTCGCCCAGGATCCGCACGCCAAGCCCCGGGCCGGGAAACGGGTGCCGTTGCACCATTTCCGATGGTAGACCCAGCTCCAGGCCAATCTGCCGAACCTCGTCCTTGAACAACTCGCGCAGCGGCTCGATCAGGCGCAGGCTCATGGTCTCCGGCAAACCACCGACATTGTGATGAGACTTGATCACATGGGCCTTGCCGGTGGCCGCACCGGCGGATTCAATCACATCGGGGTATATCGTGCCCTGAGCGAGCCATTCCACGTCATCCAGCCGGGCAGCCTCCTCGTCGAACACCTCAATGAAAGTCCGGCCGATGATCTTGCGCTTCTGTTCCGGGTCATCGACCCCGCCCAGCGCCGCCAGGAAGCGATCCTCGGCATCGACCCGGATCACGCGCACACCCATGTGGCGGGCGAAGGTCGCCATCACCTGATCGCCCTCGTCGAGCCGCAGCAGACCGTTATCCACGAACACGCAGACCAGCTGCTCGCCGATTGCCCGGTGCAACAGGGCAGCCACCACCGACGAATCGACACCACCGGAGAGTCCGAGCAGGACCTGACCATCGCCTACCTGAGCGCGGATCCGCTGGATGCTGTCTTCGATGATGTTGCCCGATGTCCAGGCGCCGGAGCAGCCGCAGATTTCGTGCACGAAACGCGAAATGATTCGCGCGCCCTGCACAGTGTGGGTGACCTCGGGATGGAACTGCAGGCCGTACCAGCCCCGTTCGTCATCACCGATTCCGGCAATCGGCGCCGCATCGGAACTGGCAATCACCTTGAACCCCGGCGGCAGGTCACTGACCCGATCACCGTGACTCATCCAGACATCAAGCATGCCGAAGCCTTCCGGCGTGGTGTGATCCTCGATGTCACGCAGCAAGCGCGAGTGGCCGCGGGCCCGCACGCTGGCGTAACCGAACTCCTTGTGATCGGAGGCTTCAACCTGACCGCCGAGCTGGCTGGCCATGGCCTGCATGCCGTAGCAGATACCCAGTACCGGCACGCCCAATTCCAGTACCGCGGCGGGGATCCGCGGCGTCTCGCCGAAGGTTACCGACTCCGGCCCTCCGGACAGGAGGATGCCGCTCGGCGCGAAGTCACGGATCGCCGCATCGGCCACATCACAGGCATAGATCTCGCAATACACCCGAGCCTCTCGAACGCGGCGGGCAATCAGCTGGGTGTACTGGGATCCGAAATCCAGGATCAACAGGCGTTCGGCGTGAATAGAATCAGGCATGGGAATCCAGTGTCTGTAACGGGAACGCCGTCCCGGGTTCACGCCCGGGGCCGACGCGGCATGGGAGCAACGATCTCAGCCTGGCACGGCGTCGCTGTCAACGGCGCACGCCGGCCCATCAATCGGTGCGGTAATTCGGCGCTTCCTTGGTGATCGTGACGTCATGCACATGGCTCTCGCGAACGCCGGCATTGGTGACACGAACGAAACTTGGCTGGGTACGCATTTCCAGCATGTTACGGCAACCGACATAGCCCATGCTGGCGCGCAGACCACCGACCAGCTGATGCACGATGGCAACCACGGTGCCCTTGTAGGGCACCCGACCCTCGATACCCTCCGGCACCAGCTTCTCGACTTCATCGACGGTGTCCTGGAAGTAGCGGTCACTGGAACCCTGGGCCATGGCGCCCAGCGACCCCATGCCGCGGTAGGATTTGTAGGAACGCCCCTGGAACAACTCGACCTCGCCCGGGGCCTCTTCGGTGCCGGCAAACATGCCTCCGATCATCACCGTGCTGGCACCCGCCACCACGGCTTTCGAGACATCTCCTGAAAAACGCACGCCGCCATCGGCGATCAGCGGTACGTCTGTGCCGGCAAGGGCCTGAGCAACATTGGACACCGCGGTAATCTGCGGGACGCCGACGCCCGCCACGATTCGGGTGGTGCAAATCGACCCCGGCCCGATGCCGACCTTGACACCATCGGCACCGGCCTCGACCAGTGCCAGCGCCGCATCGCCGGTGGCAATGTTGCCACCCACGACCTGGACATCCGGGTAATTCGCCTTGATCCAGCGAACCCGATCCAGCACCCCCTGGGAGTGACCATGTGCGGTATCGACCACAACCACATCGACACCGGCACGGGCCAGCGCATCGACACGCTCCTCGGTGTCGCCACCGGTGCCGACCGCTGCGCCGACCCGGAGCCGGCCAAACTCATCCTTGGCCGCATCCGGGTAGTCCTCGGCCTTCTGGATGTCCTTGACCGTGATCAGCCCGCGTAACTGGAAATCCTCATTCACCACCAACACCTTCTCGATGCGGTGGGCATGCAGCAGCTGCTGCACCTCTTCCCGACTGGCACCCTCGCGGACGGTCACCAGCCGGTCCTTGCTGGTCATGGCCACGCTGACCGGCTCATCCAGCCGGGTCTCAAAGCGCAGATCCCTGCTGGTAACGATGCCGACAAGTTCCTCGCCATCAACCACCGGAACGCCGGAAATGGTGTTGGCGCGGGTCAGTTTCAGAACCTCGGCAATGGTTGTAGCGGGCGACACCGTGATCGGTTCCTTGATCACGCCACTCTCGAACTTCTTGACCCGATGGACGTGCGCCGCCTGCTGCTCAAGGCCCATGTTCTTGTGAACGATGCCGATCCCGCCCTGCTCGGCAAGGGTAATCGCCAGTCGCGCCTCGGTGACCGTGTCCATGGCAGCGGAAACGAGCGGGATATTCAGCTGGATATCGCGGGTGACGCGGGTTTTCAGGTCGGCGTCCCGGGGCAGGACGGTCGAATAGGCGGGAAGCAGTAGGACATCATCGAAGGTCAGGGCTTCCTGAGCGATGCGCATCAAAATGGTACCTTGCTTGAGCCAGCAGTGGCCGTGGGTTAGCCGGGCATTATAGGTTCGATCAGGCGCGAGGAAAACCGCAAACCGATGGTGAAACATGAAAATCCGGCTCGCCCAGCGGGCCTCCACCGAGCATGAAAGCAACAATGGATACTGGTAACGGAACAGGTCGCGCCGTACTCACGGTCACGCAATTGAATCGTGAAATCCGCGAATTGCTGGATGGTGCCCTGCCCCTGCTCTGGGTCGAGGGTGAAATCTCCAACCTGGCACGGCCTGCGTCCGGACACGTCTACTTCAGCCTGAAGGATGCGCGGGCGCAGGTCCGCTGCGCGCTGTTCCGCCAGCGTGCCGGCCTGCTGCGTTTTCGCCCCGAGAACGGCCAGCAGGTCCTGGTCCGGGCCCGCGTCAGCCTGTACGAACCCCGCGGTGACTACCAGTTGCTG
Source organism: Methylonatrum kenyense (assembly GCF_023195885.1). Taxonomy (GTDB): domain Bacteria; phylum Pseudomonadota; class Gammaproteobacteria; order Nitrococcales; family Aquisalimonadaceae; genus Methylonatrum; species Methylonatrum kenyense. Next base: position 60,934 of record NZ_JALPKO010000003.1, on the reverse strand, counting down.
ATCGACAGCATGGAAGCAGCCGGTGACGGGCTGCTGCGGCGCAGGTTCGAGCAACTCCGGCAGAAACTCGAGGCGGAAGGCCTGTTCCGGGAAGAGCGAAAGCGACGGCTGCCGCGGCTGTCCCGGCGAATCGCTGCAGTGACGTCTCCCAGTGGCGCCGCCATACGCGACGTGCTGCAGGTGTTGCGCCGGCGCTTTCCGGGTATTCCGGTACGCATTTATCCGGTACCGGTGCAGGGCCAGGATGCGGCAACAGAAATTGTCCGCATGCTGCGGATTGCCGACGCCGATCCGGAAAATGATGTGCTGCTGCTGACACGGGGCGGCGGCTCGCTGGAGGATCTGCAGCCGTTCAACGAGGAGTCGGTTGCCCGAGCTATGGTCGCCTGCCGACTCCCGGTGGTCAGTGCCGTTGGCCATGAAATCGACGTAACGATCTCTGATCTTGCGGCCGATGTGCGCGCACCAACACCATCGGCGGCAGCGGAGCTGCTGAGCCCGGATCGCCTGCACTGGCTACGCAACCTGACTGCGCTGCATGATCGTCTTGCCGGGCAGCAGCGCCGCCGGCTGGCACGCGAGCACGAACGCCTGCTCGCGCTCGATGGCCGTCTCCAGAGACAACATCCGGGCCGTCAGCTGCTCGACCGCGCACAGCGGCTCGACAGGCTCGAACTGAGCCTGCAGCGACGTATGCACCAGTGCATCCAGGATCGACGGCGGCGCCTGCAAACTGTCGATCAGCGCCTGCAGTTGCGCCATCCCGGTTCCGCAATCCGCCAGGGGCGCGAACGTCTGCTGGCGCTGTCCAGGCAACTGTTACGGGGCCAGCGGGGGCAGCTTGAGCGCCTGCGGCAGCGTTTCGGCCGTGCCGGCCATGCACTCGAGAACATCAGTCCGCTGGCAACCGTGTCGCGCGGCTACGCGATCCTGGCCCGCGACGATGGCCGCGTGGTACGCAGTGTCGGTGACGTGAGCCAGGGGCAGCAGGTCAGCGCCCGGCTGGCGGATGGACAACTGCGGCTGGAGGTCCTCGGGTCGGCAAGCAAGGCGGACGAGGCCGGCGACGGCTGACCGCGGGGTGCACACAATGCACGCTCGGCCAAATGAAGGAAACGCTGATTTATTCGCACGCCTGCGTTGGAGTCCGCATTAGCCGACGAACGGTAATTCCCCTGGTCGGCGGGCCATTGTATACAGATCCCGCAACCGGTCAGCTGGAGACACCGACCATGCAGGAATTGATGCACGCCGAACCGGATTCCGGCACCCATTTCGACGACGACATGCTGGACGAGGACCGCGCGGGTTCACGGTACCCAAGCGCGTCGCCAAGAAACGCGCGCCGCTCGATCGAGGAATTGCTCGAAGAACGTGCCCTGCGGGGCATCTTGCGAGACCTGGACCAGGACTTCCCCGAGCTGGGATGACGCACCGACCGGCGCCAGGGACCAAACCGACGCCGGTGACCTGAGTCGTCGCAATGCACTGCAGCCGCCATGGCTCACCTTGCGGGCCATGAGGGGCGTCACCGGTGTCCGCGCGGTGCGGTTCAGGCAGATTCCGGCAGGCGGAAGCGGTCGTGGCTGGCCGTGAAATCAATATCCGGCATGCGTGCAATATGCTGCGTCGGATTGATGAACGGATGACTGACGTAATAATGCCGGCGAATATGCCGCAAGTCTGTGGTCTCGCCGAAGCCCGGTCGCTGATAGAGATCCCGCAGGTAGTTCCAGAGGTTCGGATAATCCACGATCCGATTCTGTGAGCATTTGAAGTGCACGGCATAGACCGCATCGAAACGAACCAGCGTCGTATACAGGCAGATATCCGCTTCGGTCAGCCGGTCACCACAAAGAAATCGCTGCTCGGCGAGTTTTCCGTCCCAGTAAGCCAACGCCCCGAAGAGCCCATCGGCCGCCTCTTCGTAGGCGGTCTGGGACTGCGCGAAGCCGCACTTGTAGACGCCGTTGTTGATCGGCTCGTAGATCGCATCCAGCGTCGCTTCAATCTGATCGCGCAGCTCCTCCGGTGCGAAATCCGGCTCCGGATTCGGGCTAAGCGCCCGCCAGTCATGGTCGAGCATGCGCAGGATGTCGCGCGATTCGTTGTTGACGATGGTCTGTTCACGTCGGTCCCAGAGCACGGGAACGGTCACACGCCCGGTGAATTCCGGGTCAGCGGCCTGATAGATCTCCCGCATGTAGCGGGCACCCAGCACCGGATCATCGGTACTGCCCGGAAATTCGCGGAATTCCCAGCCATCATCAAGCATGTCCGGATGCACCACCGAAACCGGCAAGGCCTGATCCAGCCCACGCAGGCGGCGCATGATCAGGGTTCGGTGTGCCCAGGGACAGGCCAGCGATACGAACAGGTGGAAACGGCCCGCCTCCGGCCGGAAGCGCGCGTCCCCGGTATCCCGCGTCCACTCACGAAACACCGATGATTGCCGGACGAACCGGCCGTCCGCATCCGGCTCGTAACCTTCCGCGTACCAGGTTCCGTTGACCAGGCGCCCACCCATACAACCTCCAACTTTAGTTCGATATCGGACTAATAGTTTGCAGCCAGGCGGCTCTGCTGACAAGAGTTGCCAGAGCAGCCAACGCCGATGGACTGCCTGATCAGCGTTCCGGCGCGTCCTCGATATCCTGCAGTTGCAGGTTCAGGGCACGCACCGAAATGTGAATCTCCTTGACCGACAAGCCGAGAGAAACCATCAGCAATACCAGGCTGACGGCAAACACCAGCTTGCCAGGCAGGATGAATCCCGCGAACAGCAGAAACATGCAAAACACACACAGGAACAGGCTGGCGACCCCGGCTTCCTGCATGGACCGGATCAGGTTGACCCGGCGGCGCAGATTATCGATCTGGCCCTTGATCACCGGTTCGGGATTCTCACGGTACTGGGCCTGCAACTCACGAATCAGTGCCGCAAGCGCCAGAAAACGGTTGGTGTAGGCAAGCAACAGCAGGGATACAGCCGGAAACAGCAGGGCCGGCGTCGACAGGGTCAGTTCCATCACGGAGTCGCTCCCGGGTCAGCGATCAAGTGGTTTTTTCCAGGGCAAAAAAAACGGCGCCCACCATGCGGAGAGCGCCGTCGTGACCAACAATGGCCTCGGCAGCTTACTGCATCGGCTGCTGCTGTTGCTGCATCTGTTCGAAACGGCTGATCAGATCATCGGTTTCCGGATCTTCGGCGCGCATCGCATCCATCAGGTCTTCCTCGAATTCCGTCTGGGCATCGATCACGGCCTGATCCTGCATGGCAACCTGCTGCCCTTCCTGCAGTTCCATCTGGATTTCCTGGGCTTCTTCCAGCATGGCCTGACGCTCGTCATCGCTGACGCCTTCATCCTGCATCTGGGCCTGGATCGCATCCAGCCGGTCGAGGCCGTTTTCGGGATCGTAGCCCGCATCTTCCATCGTGCGGATGAACAGGTTCTCAAGCTCTTCCGCCTGCTCCTGCAACTGCGGGTTGTTTTCGAATGCCTGGCGCTGGATCTCCGACAACCGCTGCTGCATTTCCTGCATTTCACCGCCGCCCTGCTGACCACCGTCCGGCGGCGCCATCTCCTGGGCAGTAGCGAGCCCGGAGAAGACAAAGGCCAGAGCCGTGGCAAGGCCGATGAAAGGCCGTTTGCATGTCTTAGCGATTTGCATCATGGATTAGATTCTCTCCTGATCGGCGACTCGTCCGGCTGTAAACTGTTGCTGAGTCGGTAAATTTAATCGCGTAAAATAGCAGGGACAGCCCCTGTGCTGTCAAATTCCTGCACGCGCTGGTTGTGACAACCGGCATCTGATCGCGTTCCATTTTTTCCTGTTTCCGGCGGAATCCGCCGGATGCGGTACTATTGCCGCCCCACACTGATGGAGGTTTTTTCCGCGGCCATGGGCGTCCCTGCATTACATCTTCAGAATCTCGGCAAGACCTACAGCAATGGCCTGATCGCCCTTCGCGGCATCGACCTGACCGTGCAACCGGGGGATTTTTTCGGCCTGCTCGGGCCAAATGGCGCCGGCAAGTCCACGGCGATCGGCATCATCAGTTCCCTGGTAACCCGCACCGCCGGCCGCGCCGAGATTTTCGGCCACGATATCGAAAAGCAACCGTGGGAGGCGAAGCGCCGCCTCGGCGTGGTGCCCCAGGAGGTCAACTTCAACGGCTTCGAGACCGTCGAGCAGATCGTGCTCAACCAGGCCGGCTACTACGGCATTCCGCGTCGCAGAGCGCGCCAGAACTGCGAACGCTATCTGCGCGAGCTGGATCTTTGGGACCGGCGCAAGCTCGTTTCCAGGACCCTGTCGGGGGGCATGAAACGGCGCCTGATGATTGCCCGCGCACTGGTGCACGAGCCGCGGCTGCTGATACTTGATGAACCGACGGCCGGCGTCGACATCGAGCTGCGGCGCTCCATGTGGCGGTTCCTTGAGGCATTGAATCGGACGGGCGACGTCACCGTCATTCTGACCACGCATTATCTGGAGGAGGCGGAAAGCCTCTGCCGCAACATTGCGATCATCAACAAGGGCCGAATCGTCGAAAACACCTCGACCACGGCGCTGCTCAACAGGCTCAACACCCACTCCTTCATCCTTGACGTGGACCCGCTTGCCAACGCCGCTCCGGCCACGGTCGACGGCTTTGTTCTGCGACAGGTCGGGCCGCAGCAACTGGAAGCCGATGTCCAGCGGGACCAGTCCATCACCCAACTGGTGCAGGCCCTGGCTGGCGCGGGAATCTACGTGCGCAGTCTGAAAAACAAGGCCAACCGTCTGGAGGAGATGTTCATCGACCTGCTGCAGCAGGACGCTTCGGCCGGCAATGGGCAGGAGGCCTGAATCGCATGTACTGGCAGGAATCACTGATTGCCCTGGCGACCCTGTCGCGAAAGGAAACCACCCGCTATCTCCGCATCTGGGTACAAACGCTGTTCCCACCGGCGATCACGATGGCGCTGTATTTCGTGATTTTCGGCAACCTCATTGGTCCGCGAATCGGACCAATGGACGGATACAGCTACATGGATTTCATTGTCCCCGGCATCATCATGATGGCCGTGATCACCAATTCCTATGCCAACGTGGTGTCGTCATTCTTCAGCGCCAAGTTCCAGCGCCACATTGAGGAACTGATGGTGTCCCCGGCGCCGAATGCGGTGATTCTTCTGGGCTATGTGTCGGGCGGTGTGGGTCGCGGCCTGCTGGTCGGGCTGATTGTGACCCTGGTCTCGCTGATCTTTACCCAAATCCAGATCCACAATATCTGGATTACGGTATCGGTCGTGTTATTGACGTCGATTCTGTTTTCGCTGGGTGGCTTCATCAACGGCATATTCGCCCGCAAGTTCGATGATGTCGCAATCGTACCGACATTCATCCTCACACCCCTGACCTACCTGGGTGGTGTGTTCTATTCGGTCAGCCTGTTGCCGGATACCTGGCGTATCGTTTCCATGTTCAACCCTGTGCTCTACATGGTGAATGCATTCCGTTACGGCATTCTCGGTTCGTCGGATATCGATATCAGAGTTGCCTATTCGCTAATCCTGCTGAGCATCCTGATACTCGGCGCGACTGCACTTTTCCTGCTGCGCCGCGGCACCGGCCTGCGGGCATAAAAAAGCCCGGTGCCATATCGACACCGGGCCTTGGGAAACACTGACGAACCGGTACCACGCCTCGCCAGATGATCAAAACCGCTCTCGGGCGCAGACGCGGGAATAAATCAGCGTTCCCCTTGGCGACCATGTTTGATCAGTTGATTTTCAGGTCCTTGATCGACCGACCCTTGGCCTCCCACTCCTTGATCCACGCGGGCTTGCGTCCGCGGCCAGACCAACCCTTGGTTGGATCATCCGGGTGACGGTATTGAACCGGTGCCTTGCGCGACGGGCCCTTGCCGGCTGCACCCGCCACCAGGTCGGTAACGGTCAGGCCAAATCGGTCGGCCAGATTCTTCAGCTCCTTCTGCGCCTCTTTGACATCCTGCTTACGACGTTCACGCAGCTCTTTATCGATATCCTTCTTGAGCTGCTGCAATTCTTTCGCACTATATCGGGAAATATCCATTCCATGCCTCGCTTTCGATACTGAGGGTAAAAATCTCGTAGAGAACGATAAGACAAGACCGCTATTTAGGCAATTCCCGAATTCCATGCTCAAGCCTGGAAAGGAATTTATCGACCGACGCCATACGGCGACAGTATTGAATCGGGGGCCGTATTATGGAAACACTGATTTGACCCCGCGTCAGGCACAGCGGCCGACGCCACGATCGCTCTGCAATCGAATCCGCGTGGAACCTGCGACACCGAACAACATGGCATTTCCTTGCATCCTGCAAGTACATCGTCAATCCTCGCCAACGTTTTCAACAATGAAGCAGGGAAATTGCCGGAAATTACTTGAACAGGATGCTCCCTGCCGGTAGCCGACGGAGGTTTTATGTCGATTCATTCGGCCTCGGCCGTTTTGACGGTGGAAGTGGACCCTGCCGTTACCGGGGAAACGCCCGGGCCATTGGGAAAGGCCGACGCCGAACGTCTGGGACAGGCAATCGCCAATGATCTGCAGCGCCTGCTCGACCACCTGCCCCGGCATGGCCTGGTTGTCATGGGCGGCCTGTACGACAGCACGGAACTGCTGCGACCCGGCATGCCCGTGTTTCAGGCGATGGCGGATCTCTACCGACATGCCATGCCGGCAGGCGATTTCCAGCCTTCCATCATGACAATCGGCGCCCAGGGCGATCACTTTCCGTTAGCCGGACTGGAACCCGGCCCGGCGCACGGCAAGGGTCCGCTGCTGTTGATTCCGTTCACGCTCCTCGGTACAGGGGAGCATACCGAAGCACTGCGGCTGCAGATGGAAACACGACTACTGGAGCGCGGCCAGGGCTCGGCGGAAACAGGCAAGGTGATTTCGGACGCAACCGGGATCCAGCCTTTGAACCTGTTCTATACAACGCTTGATGACCTGGGAGCGTTGATGCGGGTGCAGCTGGATAATGCCGGCTTTCATGGACTGTGGGACCTGATCGATTCGGCACTGTATCCGAGGACGGATCCGAACCGCTGCGTGCTCGATTCGGGCCATTGTTTCCTGGTGCACCACAACGTCGCCTACAGTCTTCATCAGACCTGCCGTCATTGGGCAAGACACCAGGGACCAGGCGCGGCTGATGAACTGGAAGACGGGTACGCCGCCTGGCAACGGCTGCTCAGACAATATGTTGCAGGCCTTGCCGCCCACGGCCTGACGGTCTGTCACGTACCAGGCTCGGCGAATCACGCGGCGATGCTGGACGCCAACCTGGAACGCGCCTTCGCCTATGCCCAGACTGCTGCCCTGATGCCGGACCGGAACGTCTTGCAAGACAACCTGTTGGATGGCGATCCCGACCGGGCCACGCGGCTGGAGCTGCAGCGACATGACCTGCCGGATCTGGGTCCCGTGCTGTTCGCGGTTCGCGGTTTCGACGCCAACGGCCGCTGCCTTTTCCATCGCCACGATTATCCGCTGTCGCCCGCGGCGGTCCACGAGATCCCCGAGTCATGGCGACGCCATGCGGAAACCAGAAACATCAGCCTTGGGGAGGCAGTAATCCAGGGACTGCCGGCAATGGATATGTCTGCCGAACCGGGCGGCTAGGGAGACGCCGATTTATTCTCGCGTCTGCGCCCGACACCGGGCTTGATCATCTGGCAAGACGCGGCGCCGGCCAGGAAACCAGGGCGGCCAGCGCCGGTCAGGGGTTGACCAGATAGTGGCGCCCCGGGCCATCCAGCGGCAGCTCATAGCGTTCACGCTCGTGCAAGCGGCCATCGCCGGCGTACCAGAACTCCATCAGGCGGGGAATCACCCGATACCCGGACCAGTCGGGCGGCCGCGGAATGGGCCCCTCAGCAAACTGGCGTTCGAAGTCGGCGACACGCTGCTCCAGCTGCTGACGATCATGCAACGGCCGCGACTGTTCAGACGCCCAGGCCCCAATCTGACTCAAGCGAGGCCTTGAGGCAAAGTACGCATCCGCTTCGGCGGCCGAGACCGGTACAACATCGCCCTCGACCAGCACCTGGCTGGCCAACGGTGGCCAGTAGAAACACAAGGCCGCAGCCGGTGTCACGGCCAGGTCCTGGCCCTTGCGGCTGCGCTGATTGGTATAGAACACGAAACCCCGGTGATCGACATCCTTGAGAAGCACGATTCGCGCCGCCGGACGCCCGTCTGCACGCACAGTGGCCAGGGTCATCGCCGTGTGTTCTGGAACCTTCTCCTGCTCGGCACGCCGGAAAAGCTGAATGAAACGATCAATGGCTTCCTCTCGCAGGGGGTACGACAAGATTCACTCCTTTGCTCTTGTGGCCCGGGGCGGCTGGCAGGCAATGACGGGGCCGCAGGAACCGCGCACTCAGCGTGACCTGACCTGCCCCTGCGGGTCATCGCCGGTTTTGGACATGGGCTCGACCTCGAGTTCCAGGCCATGCATTGCGGTTACACGGAGGTGGTCACCACGACGAATCGACGCGGCCGCATGGGCATTCCACAGCTCCCCTTCCACGCGCACCCTGCCCCGGCCGTCGATGAAGTCCGAAGCTGCTATCGCGGTACTGGAGAGCAGTTGTTCCCGGCCCGAAGCGATGCGACGCCGGTGCGCGCGCAGAGCCATGGTCGCGATACCGATCACCACAAGCGCGGTGGAAAGCGACACCGCCATGACCACGGTGAAGGAAATTTCATAGGCCTCGATACCGGAATCCACCAGCAACAGCGAGCCCAGGGCGAAGGCCACCACGCCGCCGATCCCGAGCACGCCGAAACTGGGCATGAAGGCCTCGGCAATCATGAATGCGATACCCAGCGCCATCAGAGCGGCCCCGGCATAGTTGATTGGCAGGGCCTGGAATGCGAACAGCGCCGTCAGAAGCGCGATACCGCCGAGTACACCAGGGACGATACTGCCGGGGTTGGCCAACTCGAAAATAATGCCGTAGATGCCGATCAGCATCAGGATGTAGGCAACGTTCGGGTTGGTAATGATGGCGAGGAACTCGTTACGCCAGTCCGGCTCGACCCGCACCAGTTCCAGGCCTTCCGTCTGCAGCGTCAGCGTGCCGCCGGCAACCTTGACTTCGCGACCGTCCATCTGCGCGAGCAGATCCTCCACATCTTCGGCAATGTAGTCGATAACCTCCAGGTCCAGCGCCTCGCGGGACCCGATACTGACTGCCTCGCGCACAGCCTTCTCGGCCCAGTCGGCATTGCGGTCTCGCAGCTCCGCCAGCGAGCGAATATAGGCGACCGCATCGTTGATCATCTTCCGTTCCATCGCGCTGCCGCCACGTGGCGCCGCGCTGTCGCCATTTTCGTCGTCACCATTCTCCGCGTTGCCGTTGTCGCCGTCCGCCTCGTCGTCGGGCGATTCAGGCATGCCCCCCATTTGCACCGGGGTTGCCGCCCCGAGGTTGGTGCCGGGGGCCATCGCCGCAACGTGCGCACCGTACATCATGTAGGTGCCGGCGCTGGTCGCACGCGCGCCGGCCGGCGTCACGTAGATCGCAACCGGGGTCGAGCTGGTAACGATACTCCGAATGATGTCACGCATTGACGCATCCAGGCCGCCCGGCGTGTCCAACTCCAGAATGATCACCGCCGCGCCCTCATCCCGGGCCCGGTCAAAATTGCGACTGAGATAATCAACGGTGGCCGGGCCGATGGCACCATCGACCCGCAGCAGCATGCCGTGCTCACCATCGATTTCCGCATGGCTTGAGCTCAGGCCAAGGCCAAGCAGCAGAAGCAGTACGAAGAGAATCGGACGCGGCAGGAAATGTCGCCGGGCTTGCGAGCGGAACGGGGTGCGAAGTGTCCTGTTCATGCTCATTCGGACAGCGCGCCCGGGGCGGGGTTCAGGCAGGGGCACGAAGGCCCGCCAGCTTGGCGGCGCCCCGGGCACAGAGCCCGGGGTTGGTGACCGCGGACCGTCAAGCCTGCAATTCAGCCAGGATCCGTTGCTTGACATCCTGCACGTCGCCGAGCCCGTCAACGGCAACATAACGCGGCGCCGAAGAATCACCACTGGCGGCGAGGCGGCCGTAATAGTCGACCAGCGGACGTGTCTGCTCATGGTAGACCTGCAGCCGCTTGCGCACCGTATCCTCCTGGTCGTCCTCACGCTGGACCAGGGGTTCACCGGTCACATCGTCCCGGCCATCGACCTTCGGCGGATTATGCTCGATGTGATAGACCCGGCCGGAGCCCGGATGCACCCGGCGACCGCTCATGCGCGAAACGATCTGCTCGTCATCAACCTGCAACTCAAGCACGAAATCCAGGTCGACACCCTCAGCTCTGAGTGCCTCCGCCTGGGCGATGGTGCGTGGAAACCCGTCGAAAAGAAAACCCTTGGCACAGTCGGCGGCAGCGATGCGTTCCTTGACGATACCAAGGATGATGTCATCCGAGACCAGACCACCGGAACGCATTATCTTGTCGGCTTCGAGACCGAGTGGCGTGCCTTCCTTGACCGCCGCTCGCAACATGTCGCCGGTGGATATCTGGGGAATACCGAAGGTGTCGCAAATGAAACCGGCCTGTGTGCCTTTGCCAGCCCCCGGGGGGCCCAATAGAATGATCCGCATGCGGTATTTTCCTTATCAGCGTCGCCGGACAGTAACAGGATTCCGGAACGGGCAGGTCAAGCGAACCGTCCCCGCTCGCACCCTGGTGGCTCTTGCTTTTGCGACCACTTTAGCGGCCGGGAGCCTATCACCAGCCCATGCCGACTGCAACGCGGCACCAGCGCCTGGTATCTCCTGGCATGGCTGCGAAATCGGTGACGCCGAGTTGCAGGACAGCGATCTTGAACGTGCGCTGATGTCGCGGATCCAGGCCGCAGGCGTAATCCTGCGCCAGGCAAACCTGGAGGGTGCGGTGGTTACCGAGGCGATGCTGGACGGCGCCGACCTGCGGCAGGCACGCCTGCGTCGTACCGATTTCGGTTCCAGCAGCCTGCAGGAGGCAAACCTCGGCGAAGCCCTGGCACAGGGCGTGCGTTTCACCTCGGCCGACCTCAGCGGGGCCAATCTTGAAGGCGCCGACCTTCGCGGCGGCCGGTTTGACGGTGCCAGACTCAACGGTGCGTCGATGGAACGGGCGGATATCAGCGATGGTCGGCTCTATAACACGCAGCTGCGCGAAATCCGTGGCCGGGGGCTTGCACTGGCCGGTGCCAGCATGGGAAATGCTGACCTCAGCCGGGCGGATCTCCGCGAAGCGGATCTGCGTGGTGTGGACCTGGCAAGGGCCCGGCTTGAGGATGCGGATCTACGTGGGGCCAATCTGGAGGGCGCCAATCTTGACGGCGCACGGCTGGCTGGCGCCGATTTCAGCGGCGCCAACCTGCAACGCGCCGACCTGCGCAACGCCGACATCACCGCCACGCTGTTCGACGACGCGGAACTGGGTAATGCAACCTGGATCGATCGGCGCCACTGCCGACCCCGTTCGGTTGGCAACTGCGATTAGCAGCGGAACCTAGGGAAACACGGATTTATTCCCGCGTCTTGCCTCGGAAAAATGCGGACACCAACGCAGACGTGCGAATAATTCAGCGTTTCCCTAGTCGTCACCACCACGGGAGAGACGAAGCCGCTGCAAGCGGCCCCCGTCCGTGAGCACGACGACATCGTCGTCCACCACCACCGGATTCCGGCTGATTCCGTTGCTGCGGTCGATACGCACCCGGGCAAGAATGGCTCCATCCGAGGAATCAAGCACCGTCAGACGCCCCCGGTCATCGCCCAGCACCACCATGTCTCCCACCACGACCGGCGCGGTACCGCGGATTCCTTCCAGCTCATCCTGACGCCAGATTGCGGCACCCGAACGCCGGTCCAGAGCCCAGACACGGCCATTGGCTTCGGTCACGTAGACGCGCTCGGAATCGACATCCAGGCCGGAAAAGGATGACAGGTCACGGGCCCACTCGACACGCCCCTGCTGCAGGTCCAGCGCCATCGCCTGACCCTGGTATCCGACCACGTAGACCTGGCTGCCAGCGATCACCGGGTCGCCATCCACGTCACGCATGCGATCCAGGTCGGAGCTGCCCGTGGCAACGCCCACGTCCACCTGCCATGCCTCGCTGCCATCACCCAGGTTGACCGCCACCAACCGGCCGTTGGGCAGTCCGGCGAGCACGGTACTGCCGAGCAGCTTCGGGTTGCTGGTACCGCGCAGTGTCAGCGGCGGCATGCTGCGATCGTAGCTCCAGCGTCGGGAACCTGACTCCCTGCTCATGGCCACCAGCCGGCCGTCACCGCTCAGCACCACAACGGCATCACCGCTGATCGCGGGCACCGAGACAATCTCGCTGGACAGCTTGCTCCGCCAGCGTTCCTCCTCGGTCTCCCGATCCAGGGCGATAAGTTCGCCCTCGCGGGTACCGACAACCAGCAGATCATCGGCCAGGGCAGGACCGCCGGAAACCGGCTTGCCGAGGCGCTTGCGCCAGACGCGATCACCGGATTCCAGATCCCAGGCAGTCAATTCGCCACGCCTGTCGGCAACCCAGACGCGTCCGTCCTCGATCAAGGGGTCGAGACCATCACCAACCGAGTGAATGCCACGCCCGGCGTTACTGGACCAGACCGTGGAAACGCTTGCACCGTCCTGCGAATCCGACAACTCATCGGCAGGCATGACGCGCTTGGAGGAGCCACTGCAGGCGCTAAGCAGCAACGCAGACACGATCAAAGCGAGCAGCAAATACCGGGACATCAGGTCGAAGCCTCCCCAGCCAGATCATTCCGCTTCAAGCGGATCAGGCTGCGCCGTGTGTCACTGATATCCTCGACGTCCAGCGCCTCTTCATAGGCGGAGCGGGCGTCATCGATCTCACCCAGGGCGGCCAGCACGTCACCACGACGCTCCAGATACTGGGAGCGGTACTGGCCCATATCCGACACGTCCACGGTAGCCAGCGCCTCATCATAGTCGCCAGCGGCCATCAGCACCTGTGCAAGCCGCAGTCGCGCCAGATGCCGCAATCCCGATTCGGCGCCATTGTCCCGGACCCAGCGAAGCGCCTCGGCGGCCTCCGCCAGATCACCCTGGCGCACATGAAAATCCGCCAGTTGCATGCCTGCCATGGTGGCGTAGATAGTGCGACCGTAATCCTCCATCACCGTCCAGCCGAGCTCGGCGACCATGTCCGAGGTCTCTCCGGTTTCCCGGGCATTGAGCAATTGCACATAGGCCACGGAGGCTGACTCGGCGGTGCGCTCCTGATGCGCACCCCACTGCTGCCAGCCGACCACGCCGCCGACGGCCAGTACCGCACCGGCAACCAGCGAGCGGCCGTTCTCCTTCAGCCAGGCCTTGACCGCATCGATCTGCTCTTCATCAGTGTCATACCGGGCCAAGGCTCAATCCTCCGAATGTATCGTGATTCCGAAATGTTCGCCGAGCACAGCAGCAATTCCGTCCAGCGGATGGCTCCGCTGTTCGCCGCTTTCACGCAGATTCTTTAGACCAACGGTGCCATCGGCCAGTTCTTGATCGGCCAGCACCAGCGCGAGTTGCGCCCCGCTGCGATCGGCCCGCTTGAACTGGCTCTTGAAACTGCCGCCGCCACAATGCATCAGCAGCCGCAACCCGGGCAAGTCGTTACGCAGCCTTTCGGCAAGCCGGAGCCCTTCCCGTTCCGCCGCATTGCCCAGCAGGACAAGGTAGACGTCCGCCTGGTCGGCCCGGACCAGCCCCTGGTTTTCCTCGATAAGGGCCACCAGGCGTTCCAGCCCCATGGCAAAGCCGACCGCCGGCGTTGACCGGCCACCGAGCTGCTCGACCACTCCATCGTAGCGGCCGCCGGCGCAAACCGTGCCCTGTGCACCCAGTCGGTGGGTAACCCACTCGAACACCGTACGCCCGTAATAATCCAGACCCCGCACCAGTCGCGGATTGATCACATACGGCTGGCCGACGGCATCCAGGCGCTCGCGCAGCTCGGCAAAGTGATCGCGGGACGCCTGGTCCAGGTAGTCCTCAAGGGTTGGCGCCTGATCCAGCAAGGCCTGTGTCTCGGCAACCTTGGAGTCCAGGATCCGCAGCGGATTGGTTTGCAGACGCCGTTGACTGTCGGCGTCCAGCTGGTCCCGGAACTCGGACAGGTAGTCCACCAGCGCCTGCCGATATGCCTGCCGGGATTCCGGTGTACCCAGGGAATTGAGTTGCAGCTCGACGTCATTCAGCCCGATCGCCGCCAGCATGCGCGCGGTCATCAGGATCATCTCGGCATCGATATCCGGTCCGGCCAGCCCGAAAACCTCGGCGCCGATCTGATGAAACTGCCGCAGTCGCCCCTTTTGCGGCCGTTCGTGCCGGAACATCGCCCCGGCGTACCAGAGACGCGGCTGCTGATTGTGCAACAGGCCGTGCTCGAGGCAGGCGCGAACACAACCGGCCGTGCCTTCCGGCCGCAAGGTCAGGCTGTCGCCATTGCGGTCCTCGAAGGTGTACATCTCCTTCTCGACGATGTCGGTGACCTCACCGATCGACCGCGAGAACAACTCGGTCTTTTCCACCTGCGGCAGGCGGATCTCCTGATAGCCGTAGCCATCAAGTATCCGGTGCAGCCTGGCCTCGAGCACCTGCCAGGTCGCGGTCACCGGCGGCAGGGTATCGCTGAAGCCGCGAACGCTCCGTATGTTCGAGGGCACGATTACTCCATTATCCGTTCGTTGTGGAAACGCCGAAATATCTGCGCGTTTGCGTGGGCATCCGCATTCTCCAACCGCCTGCAGACCGTGCGATGCCGCGGCGAGTCTGCGCTTGGGGCAGCGCAGGACGGCGTCGGAAACCATACGGCCCGACCGCAGCCATGGACAGGGATTCGCCCACCAGGATCAATCCGAGGGAACGCGCAGCCGGGCGACGCGGCCGGGCCGCTGATCACCCAGGTCGACTGTTTCGCCGTCGAGTTCGACACTGACCTGACCGACGTCACCGAAGACCAGGGAAAACGGGGGTGTGCCACGCAGTCGGTGCGTTTCCTGATTTTCGACCAAACCGTAAAGCAGGCGCTCGCCGTCGTTGTCGCGAACCTCGACCCAGGACGGCCCATCGAAGCGAATGACCAGCGCGGCGCCATTGGCCTCAGCGGCCTCCATGGCATTGTTGTCTGCGGCGTCGGTCTGGTTGTCTGTTGCGTCGGCCTGATCCTGCTCGGCCTCACCTGCTTCCGCCGCAGCCTCATCGGCAAGCTCGGCACGCCGCTCCAGTTCACTGTCCAGTGCGGAAATACGCACCGGCACCGGCGGTGCACCGAATTCGGAAAGTGACAATGACCCCTCGACCGCAGCCGTTTCATGCGCGCCACCCCCTGCCAGGTCGCCGCCGCGTGCCGCGAGGTCTTCCGGCTCGTCGGCCCGCTGACCCGGACTGCGCCGCTCACGGGCCTCGGGATCGGTGCGCTGCAACAGTTGCTCGAGCCGGTCATTGACCTGCTCGACGGTCTCCAGGGCAACACGATCCGGGGAATCCGACTGCCCCAGCCCACGGTACAATTCGACGCCCCAGATGGCGGCAAACACCAGCACCCCGCCGACCAGCGCCAGTGGCAGCATGTACTTCATGCCGAGACTGAGATCGGGCGCCGTTTGCACCGGCTTGCTTGCCCGCAGCGGTCTCGGCGCCGGCCCGCCGGACCCCTGATCGAACGCCTGGACCAGTGCTTCGGCATCCAGCTGCAACAGGCGTCCGTAGGCCCGAAGGTAGCCCCGAACGAAGGTATCCGGCGGCAAGCGGTCGTAGCGGTCCTGCTCAAGATTATCAATGGTGGCCACCGACAGCCGCAGCGTTGCGGCGACGTCAGCGACACCCATGCCCATGGCCTCGCGGGCCTTGCGCAGCTGCCGCCCCGGGGGATTCGGTTCCGGACGGTTGTCTGCAGTCAGGTCAGGATCTTCAGAGCGTTCCATCACGTTCCATTTGCCTGAAAACACGGAGGGCTTCCGAGTCGGGATAATCCGCGCGCAGCCGCAGGCCGAGGCTTGCCGCCTCGTCCCGGTTGCCCAGCGCCGATTCGATACGGGCGCCGAGCAGCAGGGCATCGGCATCCAGCTCACTCACCGACCGCAGCCGCTGATAGTAACTGCGGGCCGCGGAGTAGTCCTCGAGTTCGTATTGAACCCGCGCCATTTCGAACAGCGCCGGGCCGAAACGGGGGGCATGTTCCAGCGCGCGCCGCAGGTATTCGCTCGCCTCACGATAATTGCCCGCACGCCGCGCGCAGGTGCCGGCATTGGCCAGGGGCAGTTCTCGGCGCTCGTAGAGCGGGTCCCGCATGGCAAGCTCGAACTGCCGCTGCGCCCGGTCATAGTCGTCGCGATTGCAGAGGAAGCGACCATAATTGTTGTGCACCCAGGACACGCCCGATTCGAGCCGGATCGAGCGACGGAACGAGGCATCGGCCCGGTCGAACTGCTCAAGACGCTCATGCAACACGCCCAGCACGGCATGCGCCTGGGCGTTGGAGCGATCCTGTTCCACCGCCTTTTCCAGGGCATCCATGGCCAGGTTCAGGCTGCCCTGTTGCATGTAGCTGATGCCCAATTCGGTGTTGACCCGTGAAGCCTCGCTCAGATCCCGCCCGGAATACTGTTCCTCCTGCGTGGCACAGCCGAGCAGGATCAGCGTCAGCAACAGAACCGGTATCGATCGCATTCGCATGCCTAGGCGTCCCCGTCCACAGCCGTCCGTTTCTCCTGCCGCCGGGTTCGGTCGGCAACCTTTCCGACCAGTTGCCCGCAGGCGCCATCGATATCGTCCCCGCGCGTCTTGCGGGTGGTACTGGTCAATCCGGCACGGGACAGGATGTGGCTGAACGCCTGGATCCTGTCCGCCGGCGAACACTGGTATTGCGTCCCCGGAAACGGGTTGAACGGAATCAGATTCACCTTGGACGGTATATCGCCGAGCAGCCTGACCAGTTCATGGGCGTGGGCATCACTGTCGTTGACGCCGTCGAGCATCACGTATTCCCAGGTGATGCGGCGATGCGGCTTGTCGGCAATATAGTGCCGGCACGCCGCCATCAACTCGCGCAGCGGGTGCCGCTGGTTGATCGGCACCAATTCATCACGCAGCCCGTCATTCGGTGCATGCAAGGACACCGCCAGGCTGATGTCCGTCACCTCTGCCAGTTTGTACAGGTTGGGAACCACACCGGATGTGCTCAATGTCACACGCCGCTTGGACAGGCCGTAGGCATGGTCGTCCTTCATCAACTCGGCGGCGGGCACCACATTGCGGAAATTCAGCAGCGGCTCGCCCATGCCCATGAACACCACGTTGGTGACCTGACGCTCCGGCTGCTCGCGCGCCAGCTCCCTGTTGACGAACCAGAGCTGGCCGACAATCTCCGCGGTGGAGAGGTTGCGGTTGAACCCCTGCACGCCGGTGGAGCAAAAGCTGCACTCGAGGGCGCAGCCGACCTGTGACGAGACACACAGGGTGTCCCGCGTCTTCTCCGGGATGAGCACGGTTTCCACAGCGTTCGCCCCGTCGAGGCGCAGCAGCCATTTCCGGGTTCCATCGGCGGAGCGCTGATCCGCCACCGCTTCCGGCACGCGCACCTCGGCCATCGCGGCCAGCTTGGTTCGCAGCGCCTTGCTCAGGTCGGTCATGTCCTCGAACCGGGTAACGCGCCGGGCATGGATCCATTTCAGAACCTGAGACACACGGAAGGGCTTCTCGCCCAGCTCGGCGAAAAACCCTTCCAGCGCCCGGCGATCAAGGCCGAGCAGATTGACGCGTTCCGGCTCCACCGCCGGTGCCGCGGTCACCTCAACGGGAACAGATTTCATGATCCTTGAAGAAGTAGGCAATCTCCTGCTTCGCCGTATCCTCGCCATCGGAGCCATGCACCGCATTGGCGTCGATCGACTTCGCATAGTCGTGGCGCAGCGTACCGGCCGCCGCATCCTTGGGGTTGGTTGCCCCCATGATCTCACGATTCTTGCGAATCGCTTCCTCGCCTTCCAGCACCTGAACCATGACCGGACCGGACGTCATGAAGCCGACCAGATCCTTGAAAAACGGCCGTTCCTTGTGCACGGCGTAGAAGCCCTCGGCGTCGCTCTGACTGAGCTGCACCATGCGCGCCGCGATGATCTTCAGTCCGGCCTTCTCGAAGCGATTGTAGATTTCGCCGATCACGTTCTGCGCCACGCCGTCAGGCTTGATAATCGAAAGAGTCCGTTGCACCGCCATGCGCCTTGTTGCTCCTTAGCTGATGGGTTAGCCCGGTGGGGGCCGAAAACAGAATGGCCGCCAATCCCGTGGCGGCCATTCCATGGCATTCCAACCGGCGCAGCCGTCAAAGCGTCGGCATCCGCCGGAACGGTCGCGAGTCTAACGTCAACAGGTGGTTACAGCAACGCAGTCGCAGTCTTCGGCGCCCCGTCAGACGTTGAAGGATTCGCCACAACCGCACTGATCCTTGACGTTCGGATTGCGGAAATCGAGCCGCTGATTCAGGCCCTCGCGGATGAAATCCACTTCCATGCCCTGCAGAAAAGGCAGGCTCTTGCGGTCCACGACGACAGTGACGCCATGTTGCTCGAACACGACATCGTCCTCGGCCACCGCGTCCGCATAGTCAACAGTGTACGAGAAGCCGGAGCAGCCGCTGGTCTTGACCCCAAGCCGGAGGTTGTTGTTATGACCTTCTCGCGCAGCCCGAGCCAGCACATAGTCGGCTGCCTTCTGCGTCAGATTGATGCTCATTGCGATTACCTCGTTCTCTCACTTTCCTGGTCTGCCATTCGCAGCGCGGCAAGCGCGGCATCCTCCACGACCAGCACGCGTGCCCGAACGTCCCGGGCGACGGCCAACGCCTGCATCACCTGGTCATGCAGCAGGGCCTCGGCAGTCGCGACATCGCAGCCTGGCAGTGCCTCGGCAAACCAACTGCAACAGGCAATGGTCGACGGACAACCGAAAGCCAGCCAGCCAACCCGGTCCACCCTGCCATCCGCGGAAAGACCAAGCTGGAATACCACCTTGACCCCGGATTTTACCGTACCGACCGTGGCCGTGCCGAATCGCGGTTGGCCCGGGTCCAGCAGGCCGGCCCCGGTTGCCCGCCGGAAATGATCCAATACCGCCGCCGAATAGTCAGGCACGCCGCGCCACCCCGGCCGCCTCCGGCGAGATGGCAAGCAATCGCCTGACCGCCCGGCTGAACACGGACACGGCTTGGTCGACATCGGCCTCCCTGCTGCCACGCCCGAGACTGAACCGGAACGCGGACAGCAATGCAGCGTCGCCGACACCCATGGCGCGCAGCACATGCGAACCGCGGCCGGAACGCGAAGTACAGGCCGAGCCCGCGGCAATCGCAAGCTCCTCACCCACCTCGGCCAGCAGGGCCTCACCGTGGACACCGGGAAAGCTCAGATTGCTGATGTGCGGAGCCCTGGGCCCCGCGCCGTTGCACTGCACCGGAATCCCGGCGTCGAACAGGCCCTGCTCCAGACGGTCCCGCAAGGCTTTGAGCCGGGGCCCCTCGCTACCAAGGTATTGCCCGGCCTGCTCACAGGCGAGGCCGAGGCCGACGATCTGATGCACGGCCTGGGTACCGGGTCGTTCCCCACCTTCCTGCCCGCCTCCGAACTGCAGTGGCTGCAGACGCAGTCGCGGTCTTGGACAGCGCCAAAGCACGCCAACGCCCTTGGGGCCGTGAAACTTGTGCGCCGACAGCGACAGCAGATCGGCACCCAGCGCCGGCACCTGGACCGGGAGTTTGCCGATGGCCTGGGTGGCATCAACATGAAGCATCGCCGAATGCTCCCGCAAGGCGGTCGCGACGGCCGGGATATCGTGCAGCACGCCGGTTTCGTTGTTGACCAGCATCAGCGAGACCAGCGCGGTGTCGTCCCGCAGTTCCGACCGCAGTTCTGCCAGCGAAATCCGTCCTGCCGCATCCACTGGCAGCACGCTGAGTTCGGCACCCTCACGCTGGGCCTGCTCGCAGGCAGCGAGCACCGCACTGTGTTCGGTGGCGCAGGTAATGATGTGGCGGCCACGGCCCCGCTGCATGGCGAAACGCAAGCGCCCCAGAATGGCCAGATTGATTGCCTCTGTGGCACTGCCAGTGAAGATCGCGCCTTCAGGCGGGGCCTGCAGCAGGCTGGCGACCTGCCGCCGGGCACGCTCCACCGCCGACGCGGCCTCGGCACCGAAGGCGTGGGATGCCGAGGCGGGGTTGCCGAAACCGCTGTCCGCCGCCATCCACGGCAACATGCCCTCCAGCACGACGGGATCCAGTGGCGTGGTTGCCGCGTGATCCAGGTAGATCAGCGGCATGTCAGGACCTGTCGCTATCACCGGACGTCGGCCGCGGGCGATGACCGTTCTCGATCTCGCAATCGGCGATTTCGGGCAATTCCACATCCTCCAATTGCCCGCCCAGTTTGCGGATCACGCGGCACATCTCCACCAGTCGCTCATCGGTGGCATGGATATGGTCCAGCATCGAATTGATCGCCTGACTGACCGGGTCCGGCATGTCGGTCTGGCCGTAGGCGTCAAAACCCAGCCGGCGGGCGGTTTCCTCGCGGCGACGCGCGGTTTCATCCGGTCGCCGGCCAGCGACCCGTGCCGGAATACCGACCATCGTCGCTCCCTCGGGCACATCCCGCAGCACCACCGCGTTGGAACCGATGCGGGCACCACTGGCAACGGACACCGGGCCCAGCACCTTGGCTCCCGCGCCAACCACCACGTCATTTGCCAGGGTCGGGTGCCGCTTGCCGCCATCCAGGCTGGTACCGCCAAGGGTGACACCGTGATACAGCGTCACGTCGTCGCCGATTTCGGCAGTCTCGCCGATGACGACACCCATGCCATGGTCAATGAAAAAGCGACGACCGATGCGTGCGCCCGGATGGATCTCGATTCCGGTCAGCCAGCGGGCAAGGGTGGACAGGAAACGGGCAAGCCAGCGCAAACCCCAGCCCCAAAGCCGGTGGTTCAGGCGATGCCAGAGGATTGCGTGCAACCCGGGATAGCAACTCAGCACCTCGAAGGCATTGCGCGCGGCCGGGTCCCGGTCCATGACCGAGCGTATGTCTTCTTTCAGGCGTTTCAGCATGCCCTGTCTCGCCGCTCCAGACGGTGGCAATGGATTGCGCAGATCGCAGGTCCGGTCAGACTTTCTCGCTGCCCGGTGGCAAGGACGGCGCCAGTCTGCCATCCAGGCCCTTTTCCACATGCGCGAGGATTCCGCGCAGGATCTGCATTTCGTTGTGATCCGGCCGCGCCCGGTTATACAGCACACGGAGGCGTCGCATCAGGGCCCGTGGATTGTCCTGTCTCAGGAAATCGATGCGGCCGAGCACCTTTTCAAGGTGCACATAAAACTGTTCCATCTGGTCCGCCGTCGCGAGCGGCCAGGTCTCGCTTGGCTGCGGCGGCGTCTCGCCCTGGACCAGTTGCCAGCGCAATTCGTAGCACACCACCTGGATCGCCGCCGCCACGTTGAGCGAGGCGTAATCGGGATCCGCCGGAATATGGATCAGGCGATGACAACAATCCAGTTCCTCATTGGTCAGGCCGGTACGTTCGCGGCCGAACAACAGGGCGACCGGATGGCGCGCGGATTCCGCGGCAATGGTCTCCATCGCCGGCCGGGGATACTCCGCCGGACAGGACAAATGGCGGGACCTTGCCGACAGGCCGGCGACAAATCCCATCCCGGCGAGCGCTTGCTCCAGGGAGTCATGCACCCGCGCCCGCTCCAGGAGATCATCGGCGCCCGCGGCACGCGCCAGGGCATCCGCATGCGGGAACTGTCGCGGCCGGACCAGATGCAGATGGGCAAGCCCCATGGTCTTCATGGCCCGTGCCGCGGCACCCACGTTACCCGCGAGCTGGGGTTCGACCATGACAATGTGGACAGCGTCGAGCCGCATGACGATTACCTGAATACCGCGCCGGAACGGCGCACAGTGTACGGCAAGGCCGGGCGTTTCACACGGCGACGGGCTTCCTGCTATTCTTGCGCGCCTTCGCGGGGCCGCCTATTCGCGGCCCCTTTTCTGCTGCTGCGACAAGGAACTCCGCCGCGATGAATCCCATGGCCAACATTGCCGTTCGCGCTGCCCGCGCGGCGGGCGACCTGATTGCGCGCAACATCGACCGTCTGGATCGCCTGCGGGTCGAAGCCAAGGGCCTGAACGATTACGTCAGCGATGTCGATCGGATGGCCGAGCAGGAAATCATCACCGTGATCCGCAAGGCCTACCCGGATCACCAGTTCCTCGGTGAGGAGAGCGGCAGCCAGGGCGATCACGACCACGTCTGGATCATCGATCCGCTGGACGGCACCACCAACTTCCTGCACGGCTTCCCGCATTTCGCCGTGTCCATCGCCCTGCAGGTCAAGGGACGACTGGAAGTCGGGGTGATCTACGATCCGGTGCGGCAGGAATTGTTCGCCGCCAGTCGCGGCGCCGGCGCCACGCTGGATGGTCGCCGGCTGCGCATGCCCCCGCGACGCAGCATCGACGGACGCCTGATCGGCACCGGCTTTCCGTTCCGCCATCCGCGGCACATGCCCGCCTACATGGACATGTTCCAGTCCGTGTGCATGCGCGCCGGGGATCTGCGTCGGGCCGGCTCTGCGGCGCTGGACCTGGCCTACGTCGCCAGTGGCCGCCTCGACGGCTATTGGGAGATCGGCCTGAATGCCTGGGATCTGGCCGCCGGGGCACTGCTGATCCGTGAGGCCGGCGGCATGGTCGGCGATTTCGAGGGCAGTGAAAACTATCTGAAGAACGGCAACATGGTTGCCGGCAGCCCGAAGCTGTTTCATGACCTGCTGAAGGAGATCCAGCCCCACTGCACGCCGGCAATGCGGGGCTGACAGCCTGAACGGACTGTCCCGGCTGGCTTACTTGAAGGCCCAGCGCGCCTCGTAGCCGCGCACATCGACATGTACGAACGGACCGCGATGCGGTCGCGGACCGTACAGCCCGATGCCGCCGATGTAACTCATCGGACCGCTGCGGTTTTTTACCCGCTCGACAATTTCCGCCAGCCGCTCGGCATCCCGGAAGTCACTCCGACCATCACCGGTCAGGTCATCCATGCGGCCGGCCGGCGCGCGCTCGTCGATGTAGATATCGGCCGCCGCGCCCCACTGGTGACGGCTGTTTTCGCCGTTGCCGATGGCTGCGTTGTACCAGGGCGTGCGGAACCCGCTCAGCACCTGCAACGTGCCGGCCTCGATACCCTCGGCGTTGACCGCCTCGAGGATCTCTTCCAGCAGCAACAGCAGGCGCTCATCCAGGATCAGGAACTTGGGGTAGTCATCGCTCTGCTTCGAGGCAAACTGGCCGAGCTTGAAATGCGGCGCCACATGGACCGCGGCCATGTCCTCGTCCATTTCGACAAAGCCCGGCGGCGGTTCGTACTCGGACAGTCCGCGGAACGGCTCGCTCGGGTAGTTGCCGACCCGGTATCCGTTCAATTCGCCGGCCTGCTTCTGCTCCCGCGGCGTCAACACGAACAGATTGAGTTGCATGCGCTCACCGGTGTCACTGCGCTCAACATGCAGCGGATACAGCCCCGGTTCCTCCGGCGCGTGCAAAAGCCAGCGATGACGACCCGTTCCGGAGATCCGCGCAGCCTGGTCATGCACACGATACTCGCCATCGCGGGCACGGGAGACCTCCAGATCCAGGCGTTCACCGGGCATCAGGAAGACCGCAAACACCCGGTGCGGCACGATCAGATCCTCGCGCAGGCGCAGCGAAAAACTCAGGGTCTGGGGGCTGTAGCCCGAGGCAATGGCCACATGACTGCTGCTGGAACCCGGCAGGTGTACGGCGAAGACAGGAAGGACAAGAAAAACGGCAAGCAGCGGAACCAGTCGCAACAGGCGCAAGCGGATTACCTCCGAGCGGAAACGGTCAGGACCCGCCGGAAGTGCCCTCCGGCAAGGTTGACAAGGCGTCGGCTACCCGACTGTCGCGATTGTAGAGATCATTTCTGAGATGCACCAGACCGTCGGCATCCACCCAGGCTGTCATGTACTGCAGGTGCACCGGTACCGGCCGCTGCAGGATCACAGTCTGCTCCCGGCCGCTGCCGATTGCCTCGGCGATTCTCTCCCTGCTCCAGCGTGGATCATCAAGCAGCAACTCCGCCAGGGCCTCGGGTTCCTCGACGCGAATGCATCCGGAACTGAACGCCCGATCGGCGCGGCGAAAGAGTTCCCGCGCCGGTGTGTCATGCAGGTACACCGCATGCCGGTTGGGGAACATGAACTTGATCCGCCCGAGCGCGTTCTGCGGTCCCGGCTTCTGGCGCAGGCGGTACGGAAACCCGCGCGACGGCACCGTGGCCCAGTCGATGGTTTCCGGATCCAGCAGTTGCTGTTCGGCGCCCCAGCCGCGCAGCACCTGAAACCCCAGCCGCTGCAGATGCGATGGATCGCGCCGGACCTGGGGCAGGATATCGCGTACGGCGATACTGTTTGGCACCTCCCAGTAAGGATTCAGCACCAGGTAGGTCATGCGGCCGGTGAACACCGGCGTCTGCCGGTAATCGCGACCAACAATCACGCGCTGGTGCATGATCTTCTCGCCCTGATCGACCACCTGCATGTCGAAACCGGCAATATTCACCATCACATAACGCTCACCCAGGTCACGGGGCATCCAGCGCCAGCGCTCCAGATTGACGCTGATTTGCCGAACACGCCGATGCGCCGGCACATTCAGCGCTCGTCGCGTCGCCGGCCCCACCACCGCGTCCACCTCCAGGCCATGCCGCTGCTGGAAGCCACGCACCGCTGCCTCCAGCCGGTCATCGAACAGCGCCGGCGGGGCCTGATCATCCGGCTTTGCCGAAAGATCGCCGGATTGCTGCAGGCGCTGGCGCAACAGGGCCACCTGCTCTTCACTGTCGCCAGGGCGCAAGGTCGGCCCGTCGGGCACCTCGGTAAAGCCACCGCGTTGCTGCACCTGGCGATGGAAGCCGAGCGCCTCCCTGAGACGCTGGTAGCCCGGATCCCCCGGGAACAGCTCACGCAGTCCGTCGGCCAGTCGCGCCTCGTCTGCCGCCGCCTGCAGCAGCTCCGGCAGATCCCCACCGCGCCGGTCAATGCCCCACTCCGGATCGATGGTCTGCGGGTTCAGACGCCCCATCAGGGCATGACTGCCGTATTGCATCCAGGTGCCGCTGAGCAACAACTCCAGATCCACCTGGACACGGGCGGGCAGGTTCCCATCGGCGGCCTGCAGTTCGTCGATCAGGGCCTCCAGAAGCCCGTTGCCGTAATCATCGCGGTCCAGTCCATGGCTCTCCGCCTCGACCAGCACCTCAAGTAATTCCGCCGCTCTCTCGACCCTGCCGCCGGCATCGATCCAGAGCGGCTCGAACAGACGTTCCTGATAGAACCGCCGCACCGCACCGGGTCCGGGAACCTGGTGCTCGCCGGCCATCAGCGGCTGATCGGGCGGAATGGATTCAAGCCGGTCGCGCAGCGCTTCACGCAAATCAGCCGCCGACAATGGCAGCGCGGCCAGCAGGAGCACCAGCGGAAGGCATCGACACACAGTCGTGAACATGGCGTTCTCCTCGTCCGGCCTAGCGGCGCTCAAGACGGCGCAGGAACGACTCCAGGATCAATCGATACAGGTCATCACCCAGCCAGGCGTCCTCGATGCCGGCATCGATATTCGGATTATCGTTCACCTCGATCACCACCTGGCGATTCCCGGTCTGTTTGATGTCCACGCCATACAAACCATCGCCGATCAGGCCGGCGGCCTTCACTGCCAGTTGTATCACGGACCTTGGCGCCTCGGCTGTGGCCAGCGTACGCGCACCGCCCTCCTTCACCCGGCCGCCTGCGCCATGCTCGACGATCTGCCAGTGGCCGCGTGACATGAAGTACTGACAAGCGAACAGCGGCTTGCGGTCGAGTATGCCAATCCGCCAGTCGTAGTCGGTGTACAGATACTCCTGGGCCACGATCAGGTCCGATTGGCGGAACAACGCGGCCGCGGACTGGGTCAGGTCCGCCTGCTGCTCGACCCGGATTACACCGCGTGAAAAGGAGCCATCAGGGATCTTCAGCACCAGCGGAAAACCCAGAAACTCGGCCGCCGCCTGCAGATCCTCCGGTCGTCCCCGGTGCAGGATGCGTCCGGCCGGGGTCGGCAACTGGCTGGTGCGCAGTAGTTCGGCCAGATAGACCTTGTTGGTGCAGCGGAGGATCGATTCCGGGTCATCCATCACCACCAGGCCCTCGCTCTCCGCCTTCTTGGCGAAACGGTAGGTGTGGTCGGAGATCGCCGTAGTCTCCCGCAGCAACAGGGCATCGTATTCGCCCAGGCGTGGGAAATCCCGGCGGGTAATCAACTCCGTATCGAGGCCAAGGCGGCGGCCGACGCGAACGAACTTGCGCAGGGCGCGTGGATTGGACGGCGGCAGACGCTCCTGCGGGTTATGCAGGATTGCCATGCCGTAACGATAACGGCGGCGCCGTCGGCGCTGGCGCCAGACATTGCGGCTGAACTGTTCCAGCGCCGCGGCAAAGAGGCCTTCCTGCTCCGCGGCAAGTCGGTGCAAGGGCAGACTGCGCACGCTGTGCAGACGCCACCGATCCTGGTGGCGGAATTCGATCCGCAGCAGCGGCGCGCTGAGCGCTTCAAAAAACTGTCTTGCCAGATCGGCCAGCGCCGGATCCGGATGCTGGCCGAAGAAGCAGTCGAGGATGAAGCGGTTGTCGCGCGGCGCACCGGCCCGCTCCAGTTCGCGCTGCAGCAGGGCGTCCAGATCCTCGGTTTCCAGGCGGTACATGGCACGGTGGCTTAGGTCGTTGATCGTGCGCACCGTGGGGATGACCCGATGGCCGCGCGCCTCTGCCAGCAGCGAGCAGTAATAACCCAGCGACAGATACTTGTAACTACGGCAAAGATTGATGACCCGGGTCCCGGCCATCGCATCGAGTTGCTTGCCGAACAGGTATTCGTCGGCTGTTACCAACTGCTCACTGACATGGTAGGGGCGCCAGTCGCGCCGATCCTCGACCACGATGAGGGTGTCAGGCATGGGGTTCGCCGCAGGCGGGGGATTGACGGACATCGGAATCAGGGGACATTGGCGCAGCCATCGTTCAAGGCCTCCAGTCGCCGCCGAAAGCGCAGCGCCGCCGTTCCATCGGAATAGTATCCGCCACTGCGGGCAACACAAGCGTAACCCAGGCGGGAAAACAGCTTTTGCGAAGGCTGGTTGTCGGCACGAACCTCCAGACGCATTTCCCCGGCTCCACGGCGACGCGCCTCGCGCTCGGCCGCATGTACCAGACGCGCGGCGAGTCCGGTTCCCCGGCGCCGCGGGTGAACGGCAATGGAATACAGCCGCGCCACCGAGGACCCCCGCCGGAAAAGCAATACCAGACAGGCGACCATCTGCCCCGCCTCATCCACCACCAGCAGATGGGCGTTACCGCGGGTCAGCATATGGCGGAATCCCCGACGACTGATCCGATCCCCCGGGAAGCAACGCTGTTCCAGGTCGACCAGGGCGGCAAGATCGGGCATCGCGGCAGCTCGTATCACACCCCGAATCATAACCGCGAAGCGTCAGCTGGACGTAGCGAAATAGCAGGCATCAGGGTGGTTTCGGATGGGCGCGGCTTGACAGCACTCACCCGGCCCAAGGATAAAGAACCGCACTTCAGACCTAAGGAAACACTGATTTATTCGCACGCCTGCGTTGGAGTCCGCATTTTTTCCGAGGCAAGGCGCGCTGCGCAGCGCCGCAGTCATTCTGCGGTCAAGCAGCGCAACACAGCAGTCGGGAAAAATGCGGCCCAACCGGGCTCGGGCGCAGACGCGGGAATAAATCAGTGTTTCCTTAAGCAATGGAGTGCACCGCCATCTTGCAAGGAATCATGGACCGATGAAAAAACCGATCAGCCCCCGCCTTCCGCTGCGCCTGGCCAGCCTGCTGTTACTGCTGGCCCTGTGCACCACGAGCTGGGCAGAGACCGAATTGCGTGGCGGCCTGGAACTGGGCCGAGAATGGAAAGGACGGGCCAATCTGGTCCGGCTGAACCTGGCCGTGCCGGTCTGGCGCACCTTTTTGGCTGAGCAGGGCTTCGCCACGCGCCTGCACGCAGAGGCTTCGGTGGGCCGCTATTTCGCCGATGGCGGTGGCGGGGGCGTCTGGGAAGGTGGCCTGAGAGGCTTTACCCGCACCGACCTCGGCCCGTATGGGCCGTTCTTCGCCGAGATCGGCACCGGCCTGATCGTCATCGACAAACGGCGCCTTGGGGGCGATGCCTGGGGCAGCGGCTGGCAATTCCGCTCCCATGGCGGACTCGGCTTCTGGCTCGGCGAAACGCGCCAGGGCGCGGTCATCGCCCGCATCTCGCATTCCTCGAACGGCAGCCGACAGAAACCGAACCCCGGCATCGACGTGGCCTCATTGATGCTGGAGTGGCGATTCCTATAACTAATCTTACAGTTACAGTGGGTGTTCGCGCGCCAGCATTGCAATGTGCTCCTTGAGGCCCGTTGCACGGCTGACGTCGAGTTCCAGCGCAACACCCGTCTCCGCGGTTTCGTCCAGGCCTGCGGCTTCTGCAATCGCATCCATCACCGCTCCGGCGCGGCGTGCCTCCACCAGAAACAGCAGGACAGTCCGCAGCCCCAGCACCTCAAGTCCGAACAGGCCAAAACGCCGTTTCAGGCCCTGCCCCTGGGCGTTGCCGATAATCGTGGCACCGGAGGCACCGGCCTGGCGCGCCGCATCGATGACCGACTCGGCCTTGTCTTCATCGACGAACACCATGATGAGCTTGAATTTCACTTCCACCCCGCCCGCATTTGCCAGGACTCCAATGTCAATGTACCAGAGACCCGGGAACGGTACGGCGCCGTGAGCGGACATGTCACGCCCGATCCCGGAATGGACGATGTCCGGTATTCCGGGATACGGTAGCGCAGTTCTTATTCGGCAATTCAGAGCACAAGGAGAACGGCATGGGCGGCGACATGGCCACCTGGGAAATCCTGCTTCTCGGCGGCATTGCGATTCTGGCCGTGATGCTGTTCATGCCCGGCATCCGGCAATCCATGCGGCGGGCGAAGGAGCAGGAGGAAAAGGACTGGCGCGGTGCGTTGATCCCGCTGGCGCTGGTGGCACTGTTCGTGATTCTGCTGATCAGCCTGGTCTGACCGCCCTGCCGGGCGACAACTGCGCATCCGCCTGCCAGCCATCGCCGTATGTACCTTTTGTGGCCATCAGGGCCTGGACGGGTCGACCTGCATGCCACTCAATGCCTGAAATGGACGAACAGCCGGCCGAAGTTATCGCTGTCCTTCTCCACCCGGTGGTATCGCGCCTTGACCGCCGGTTGCTGCAGGAAACGCAGGACACGTTTCTTCAGCTGCCCGCTACCCTTCCCGGGGATGATTTCCACGGTCTTGATGCGCTTTTCGCAGGCCTCGTCGATGATCTGTTGCAGCGCCTCGTCAATGCCCCGTCCCTGGTTGAACAACGGGTGCAGGTCCAGCTTCAGTTTCGCCATCTGACGCCTCCCGGTGACAGCTGCGAATTCCCTCGCCAAGCCGTCATACTAGGAAATAGACTTGAAAAAACAACGACAGGAGAGGTAACCATGAACCAGTACCTGAACCGTCCCACGATCACCTGCCTGGGCCTTGCCGCCGCGCTCACGCTGGCTGCCGCTCCCGGCCAGGTGCTTGCCCAGCAGAGCAAGGCCGACACTGTCTACGTGGGGCTTGATGTGCATGGCTGGCGCTTCAACCCGGACCGCGGCAGCAGCTGGTCGGATATCGGCATCCGCGGCCGCGCCGGCTATCAGTTCCTGGATCAGATCGCGGCCGAAGTCCATCTCGCCACCGGCGGCTCGGACCGGGCCAACGGCGTCCGGCTGGAAATGGACTTTCTCGCTGGCGCATTCCTGCGCGGTGACATCCCGCTGTCCCGCTACTTTTCGCTGTACGGCCTGCTCGGCGTGAGCTACCTGGACTATACCGTGGCCCGCAGCAGCGAGGACGAAACCAGCATTTCATTCGGCCTTGGTGTGGATTACCAGATTACCGGCAACACCTATCTGTCGGCCGACTACATCCGCTATATCAGCGATTCGGACTTCGATTACGACGCCTTCAACGTGGGTGCCCGCTGGCGCTTCTAGGCTTGACGGCGACAGACGAGAAAAAGCCCCCGCAGGCCTTGCCTGCGGGGGCTTTTTCGTGGGCTGCGTGAAGCGCCCGACTCAGGGCCGTTGCAGTTCCTCGTCCTGATCCGCGCCTTCCTTCTCCGGCGGTTGCAGATCGTATTTGCTGACGCCCAGGGCCAGGGCCGAGGCGCTGGCCACGAAAATCGAGGAATAGGTACCGACCAGGACGCCGAGGATCAGGGTCAGGGCAAACGCGGCGATAAGCTCACCACCCAGCACATAGAGGCTGACCACCACCAGCAGCGTGGTGAACGAGGTCACGATGGTTCGCGACAGGGTCTGGTTGATCGAGGCATTCATCACCTCCTCGGTCGAGCCCTTGCGCATTTTCAGGAAGTTCTCGCGTATTCGGTCGAACACCACGATGGTGTCGTTCAGCGAGTAGCCCACCACCGCCAGCAGGGCCGCCAGCACCGTCAGATCGAAGGTAATCTGGAACAGGGCCAGCACGCCCATGATCAGCGTGATGTCGTGCAGCAGGGCGGCCACCGAGCCGGCCGCAAACCGGTATTCGAAGCGGAACGCGACGTAGATCAGGATCCCGCCGAGCGCATAGAGCATGGCCAGGATGCCGTCCTGGGTGAGTTCCTCACCGATCTGCGGGCCGACGAACTCCACCCGCCGCAAATCGACACTGGAATCATGCTCGCGCAGCGTGGCGACCACCTCATTGCTGAGTTCGGCGGCTTCGACGTCATCACGCGGACCAAGCCGGATCATGACCTCCCGCGCCGAGCCGAAATGCTGAACCACGGCATCCTCGAAGCCACCCTCGTTCAGCGCCTGGCGCACGGAACTCAACTCAGCCGCTTCCTGATAGCCCACCTCGACCACGGTGCCGCCGGTAAAGTCGATCCCGAAGTTCAGCCCACGGATCAGCAGCGCACCGACAGCCACCGACAACAGCACGATGGACGCAATCAGCGCCAGGCGCCGATGCGACATGAAATCGATGTTCGGATCTTTCTTGAACAACCACATGACAGAGTCCCTCGCGCCTCAGATCGGCAGCCGCTGCAAGCGGCGCTGGCGACCGTAGATCAGATTCACCACGGCGCGGGTGCCGAGGATCGCGGTAAACATGGAGGTGACGATGCCGATGGACAGGGTCACGGCGAAGCCCTGGATCGGACCGGTGCCGAACAGGAACAGCACCAGCGCCGCCAGCAGGGTCGTGATGTTGGCATCCGCGATCGTCGACAGGGCCTTGGCATAGCCGGCGTGGATCGCATTCTGCGGTGTCATCCCCGCATGTAGTTCCTCACGTATTCGCTGGAATATCAGCACGTTGGCGTCAACCGCCATACCCACTGTCAGCACGATCCCGGCGATGCCCGGCAGCGTCAGCGTGGCCTGCAGCATGGACAGCACGGCGACGATGAACACCAGGTTCAGCATCAGCGCCATGTTGGCGACCAGCCCGAAGACCTTGTAATAGAACGCCATGAACAGCACCACCAGCACGAAACCGATGATCACCGCCATCACGCCCTGGTTGATGTTCTCCTGGCCCAGGCTCGGGCCGACGGTGCGCTCCTCGATGATGTCGATCGGCGCACTCAGCGAGCCCGCACGCAGCAGCAGCGCCAGGTCCCGGGCCTCGGTGGTACTGTCCAGGCCGGTGATCCGGAACTGGCTGTGCAAGGGCTCGCGGATGGTGGCGACGTTGATCACCTCTTCCTCGACCACCCGGACGCGTTCTTCCTCGCCGTCCCGCTCCTGGGTCTCGGTGCGGGATTCGATGAAGACCACCGCCATCGGCCGGCCGACGTTCTCCCGCGTCGCCCGGTTGAACATATTGCCGCCGTCGGAGCTCAGCCGGATATTCACCTGCGGGCCGCCGGTATCCTGATCGATGCCCGACGAGGCGCTGGTGATGAAATCACCGGTCAGCATCACCTCGCGTTCCAGCAGCATATAGTGACCGTCGCGGTGCCGGTAACGGACCGTGCCCGGTGGCACCGGCGCGTCCTCCTGGCCGCTGAACTCTTCGTTGTCCCGGTGCACCATGCGGAACTCGAGGGTGGCGGTGGCGCCGATGATCTCCTTCGCCCGGGCGGTGTCCTGCACCCCCGGCAACTGGACCACGATCCGGTCAGAACCCTGGCGCTGGATGACCGGCTCGGCCACGCCCAGTTCGTTGACCCGGTTACGCAGGGTGGTGATGTTCTGCTGCAGGGCGGCGACCCGGATCTCCTGCATCACGTCGTCCGGAATCTCGGCGATCAGCCAGTACTGGTCGTCGCGTTCCTCCTGACTGAAATCCAGCTCGCCACGGTAGTCGGGCTGCAGCAGGTTGAGCGCCTGCTCGCGATCCGCCGCTTCGTTGAAGCGGGCCTGGACGCGGCCTTCCTCGACATCCACATTGCTGTAGCGGATGCGCTCCCGTCGCAGCCGGGTGCGGAAATCGTTCTGGTAGCGCTCCAGGGTCTGACTGACCGAGGCATCCAGGTCCACCTGCATCAGGAAGTGCACCCCGCCACGCAGGTCCAGCCCCAGGTACATCGGCTCGGCATTGATTGCCCGCAGCCAGTCCGGCGTTGCCGGCGCCAGGTTCAGCGCCACCACGAAGTCGCTGCCCAGGTAGTCACGCATCAGGTCGGCGGCGCGAAGCTGGTCGTCATCACTGGTCAGCCGGATCAGCAAACGATCCTCGAGGATCTCCGGCGAGTGCGCCTCGATCCCCTCTTCCTCCAGCCGGGCCATGACCCGGTCCTGCACATCCTCGACCGATTCCGCGGCGCGGCTGGCGGTGATCTGGATGGCGGGATCCTCACCGAACACATTCGGCAGTGCGTACAGCACGCCAATCGTGATGGCGACGACAAGAATGATGTACTTCCAGAGGGGATATCGGTTCATTGCCTGAAACTGCTCCGCGGGGAACGCGACTCACGGGCCGGCAGGAGACCGGCCCGGATTCTCAGCCGTTGTCCTTGCCCTTCATGGTGCCTTTGGGAACGACCTGCATGACGGCGTTCTTCTGCACGCGAACACTCATGCCGTCGGCCACTTCGACGGTGGCAAAGGTCTCGCCCACATCGGTAATCCGGCCCAGCAGACCGCCCTGAGTGACGATTTCATCACCCTTGGCAAGCTCCGACACCAGCTTGCGGTGTTCCTTGGCGCGCTTGGCCTGCGGACGGATCAGCAGGAAGTAGAAGATGGCGATCAGGGCAATCGGGAAGATCAGCGCGGTCCAGCCAGCACCGGCCGGTTCGCCGGACTGTGCCAGCGCAGTCGAAATGAAGAAATCCATGAGTCATCCTCTCTAAATCTGCCAACCCAAGGCGCGTGACGATGCCTGTCGGCGGGCGGGGGGTCAAATCGGTCCGGCGCGCATTATGGCATAGCTCCGCCGACTCGCGCTCTCGCAGACCAACCGATCCGTTCTATGGGCCGTTGCCCTTCTGAGAGTGTTCGGGCCAGCGCAAGGTTTCGCCCGGCCTGACGAACCTCCGGTTCAACAGGGCCGGCCGAAAGCTTCCACTGTCCCTAGCAGGCTGCAGACTGTGTTGCTTCGTTCGGGCCAAAACCGCGCGGCCGGTGGCTTTGCGGACAACCACCACCATGCCAGTCGCCGCTGAGTGCCGGGGGAGGAGAAGTTTTTCTCCGGACCTGTTGGACCGAAGGTACGTCAGTCCGGAGAAAAATCTTGTCCTCCCTCGGCACGGGGCCGGGTACTGGTCCGACAGTATCAGGGCTAGTGCAAGGCTGCGTCTGGTGTTGCTCAGTCAACACGGGGCGCGGGAATAAATCTGTGTTTCCTTAAGGCACCGGTGTATCAAGCGCCTCGTAGAAATCGCGGACGAAGGCGTCCAGCCGTCGTTCGCGGATCGCCTCGCGGAGCCCCTGCATCAACTGCTGGTAGTGGTGCAGATTGTGGATAGTCGCCAGCCGGGGGCCGAGCATCTCGTTGCACTTGTCCAGATGCTTCAGGTAAGCCCGGCTGTAGTGCCGGCAGGTGTAGCAACCGCAGCCCTCCTCGATGGGACGCGTGTCGTCGGCAAAGCGGGCATTGCGGATGCGCAGCATGCCGTTACGCGTGAACAGGTAGCCATTGCGGGCATTCCGGGTCGGCATCACGCAGTCGAACATGTCGACCCCGCGACGCACCGCCTCGACGATGTCCTGAGGTCGGCCAACACCCATCAGGTACCGGGGATGGTCCGCCGGCAGGGCCGCCTGCAGATGGTCCAGGATCATTTCCCGTTCATGCTCGGGTTCGCCGACCGCCAGGCCGCCAATCGCGTAGCCGTCGAAACCGATCTCCTGCAGGCTGTCCAGCGAACGACTGCGCAGGTCCGGGTAGATGCCGCCCTGGACAATGCCGAACAGCGCCGCATCGCTGTTATCGTGCGCGCTGCGGCTGCGTTGCGCCCAGCGCAGGGACAGCTCCATGGATTGCCGAGCCGTGTCATGATCCGCCGGATAGGGCGTGCATTCATCGAAGATCATGACGATGTCGCTGCCCAGCGCCCGCTGCACGGCCATGGACTCCTCCGGCCCCATGAACACCCGGCTGCCATCCACCGGCGAACGAAAGGTCACGCCCTGCTCGCTGATCTTGCGCAGCTTGCCCAGGCTGTACACCTGAAAGCCGCCTGAATCGGTCAGTATCGGTCCCTGCCACTGCATGAAATCGTGCAGATCGCCGTGCGCGGCGATGATGTCCGTCCCCGGACGCAACCAGAGGTGAAAGGTGTTACCGAGCAGGATCTCGGCGCCGCTGGCCGACACTTCCTCCGGCGTCAGGGCCTTGACCGTACCGTAGGTCCCCACCGGCATGAACGCCGGGGTCTCGACGTTCCCCCGCGGGAACTGCAGCCTGCCTCGCCGGGCGGCGCCATCCTGCGCCAGCACATCGAAACCCATGCAGCTCATGCCGGCGCCTCCACCCGGTCCAGCAGCATCGCATCGCCATAGCTGAAAAAGCGGTAGCGCTGTTCCACCGCGTGCCGGTAGGCCGCCAGCACGGCCTCGCGGCCGGAAAATGCGCTGACCAGCATCAGCAGGGTCGATTCCGGCAGATGGAAATTGGTCAGAAGCCGGTCCACCACCCGGAAGCGGTAGCCGGGCGTGATGAACAGACGGGTTTCCCCGGAATAGGGTTGCAGAACGCCGCCCGCCGCCGCGGTTTCCAGGCTGCGGACGCTGGTGGTGCCAACCGCGATCACGCGCCCGCCGCGTTCACGGCAGGCCGCCACCGCCTCGCAGGTCTCGACCGAGACCTGGGCGATTTCGGCGTGCATCACATGCTCCTCGATGCGCTCCACCCGCACCGGCTGAAATGTGCCGGCGCCCACATGCAGGGTTACCGCGGTGCGGGCGATACCCCGCTCGGCCAGCGCATCCAGCAGCGCCTGATCGAAATGCAGTCCGGCGGTGGGTGCCGCCACGGCGCCGGGTTCGCGGGCGAAAACGGTCTGGTAGCGTTCGCGATCGGCGGTGGTGTCGTCACGCTGGATATAGGGCGGCAGCGGCATATGGCCGTGTCGATCCAGCACCGACAGTACCGGCTCGGTGAACCGGACCTCGAACAGGGCTTCCTGTCGGCCAGTGACCTCGGCATTGACCTGCCCTTCCAGCAGCAACCATGTGCCGGCCGCCGGCGCCTTGCTGGCACGCAGATGGGCCAGCACGCAATGATCGTCCAGCACCCGTTCCACCAACAGTTCGATACGGCCACCGGTGTCCCGTTTCTCGCCATGCAGCCGCGCCGGGATCACGCGGGTGTCGTTGAACACCAGCAGGTCCCTGGGATCAAGCAAGGCCGGCAAGTCGCGAATCAGGCGGTCGGCGCAGGCACCGGTCGGGTCCAGGTGCAGCAAGCGGGCATCGCTGCGTCGGTCCAGGGGAGCCTGGGCGATCAGGTCCTCGGGCAGGTGGTAGCTGAAATCACTGCGTTGCATGACATCCTTGGCGCGGGCAGGCCACGTCCTTATACTCTGGGTCCCGTTGCCGGGATGGCGGAACTGGTAGACGCGCCGGACTCAAAATCCGGTTCCCGCGAGGGAGTGCGAGTTCGATTCTCGCTCCCGGCACCATCATTCCTTATCTTTGCCCTGCCGGCACCCCGTTTGCCGGCCGGCGGTCACTTCCTGCTTTTCACATGCTTCATCAGGCGCCGCTTGCGCTGGATCTGGCGCTGGCTGAGCGTGTTGACGCGGCCTGCGTAGGGGTTGTCGCTGGTACGGAACTCCAGCCGCACCGGCGTGCCCTCAAGCTGCAGCACCCGGCGGAAGGTATTCGCCAGATAGCGGCGGTAGTCCTTCGGCACCCGCTCCGCCTGATTGCCGTGAATGACAATGATCGGCGGATTACGGCCGCCCTGGTGGGCATAGCGCAGCTTGATTCGCCGTCCGCGCACCAGCGGCGGCGGATGGCTCTCAACGGCATCTTCCAGAATCTGGGTCAGGCGACCGGTGGACAGGTCGCGCATGCCGGAGTGGTAGGCCTGCTGCACCGCCTCGAACAGCAGCCCGACGCCGGAGCCGTGTAATGCGGAGATGAAATGGGTCTTGGCGAAATCCAGGAAGCCGAGCTTGGTGCCCAGCAGGCGTTTGGTGTTATCCCGTTCGTAGGGATCCATGCCGTCCCATTTGTTGACCGCCAGCACCAGCCCCCGGCCGGCGTCCATGATGTGGCCGACCAGATGCGCATCCTGCTCGGTGATCCCCTCCCGCGCATCCAGCACCATGATCACCACATTAGCCGCCTCGATCGCCTGCATGGTCTTGATGATGCTGAATTTCTCCACGGCTTCCTCGATCCGCGAACGGCGGCGCACGCCGGCGGTGTCGATCAGCGTGTAGCGTTGGCCGTCCTTCTCCAGCGGCACGAAGATGCTGTCGCGGGTGGTGCCCGGCATGTCGAACACGACCACCCGATCCTCGCCCAGAATGCGATTCACAAGCGTCGACTTGCCGACATTCGGCCGCCCGACGACCGCCACCCGAATCCCTCCCAGCGACGGATCAGGTGCGTCCTCAGGCTCACCGTCCGTCTCCGGCAGCCGGGCGAAGGCATCCTGCAACAGCGTTTCGACGCCGCGGCCGTTGGCGGCCGCAATGGCGTGGGCCGGGCCCAGGCCAAGGGAATGGAACTCGGCAGTCGCCAGCCGCTGATCAACGGCATCCACCTTGTTGACCGCCAGCAACACCGGTTTGCCGAGGCGCCGCAGACGGCTGGCGATGTCCTGGTCGGCCGCACTCAGTCCGTCACGCGCATCAACCAGAAAGACCACCAGGTCGGCCTCGCCGATGGCGGCGAGCACCTGCCGTTCCATGCCCACCTCGACGCCATCCGGATCGTCACCCAGGCCGCCGGTGTCGACCACCAGGTAGCGACGGTCGCCCACACGGCCACGCCCGTACTGCCGGTCGCGGGTCAGGCCGGGAAAATCGGCAACCAGGGCGTCACGGGTACGGGTGAGGTAATTGAACAGGGTGGACTTGCCCACATTGGGCCGCCCCACCAGGGCGATCACAGGCTGCATGGCGTCTGGACTCCGTCAGAGGACGCGATGATACGCGGCCGCGGCGCTGCAGGAAACTGACGCACATGGCATTGACTCCGGCCGGCCCCGTCCATCGCCTTGCAAGCCATACCGCATGCAGGCACCTTTGGTGGCTCGCTCAAGCACCGCCGCGGTCAAGGGCCCTGCCCGTCCCGCAGGCGCAGTGTCCAGAAACGAATGACAATCCGGTGGCAGCATGAAAAAGAAGGTGCGTAATCCCCTGGCGCAGCCAACCCAGGGCGAGGTTCAGCTGGCGATTCAGGCACTCAATGACGGCTACCCGGAACAGGCCGAAGTCGCGGCGCGACAACTGGCGAAAAAGTATCCGGCGGCGCTGATGCCACAGAACCTGCTCGGTGTCGCGCTGGAACGGCAGCAGCGTTTCGCCGAGGCCGCCAAGAGCTATCGCCGCGTTCTGGAAATCGATCCGAGCATCGCAGAGATCCATTTTAACCTTGGCGTGGTCATCGACCAGCAGGGCAAGCCGGACGAGGCGATCCGCCACTACCGCAAGGCGGTGCGCCTGAAGCCCGGGCTCGCGGTGGCACATGTCAACCTGGGGCTGGCGCTGCAAAATACCGGCAAGCAGACCGAGGCGGTCGACAGTTTCCGCCAGGCGCTGGCCCGGGAACCCCGCTTCGCCGAGGCCCACGCAGGCATCGGTACGGTGCTGCAGCAGCAGGGAGCATACGACGATGCCATCGGGCATTACCGCCAGGCGCTGGAGCTCAGTCCGGACGCGAAGATCTGGTTCAGCCTCGGCACCGCACAACGCAACCACGGCCTGCTGGATGATGCCGCCGAGAGTTTCCGCCAGGCCCTGGACCTGGATCCGCGCCACGCCGAGGCGCTGAGCAACCTGGGCGATGTGCTCTGGCACCAGGGCAAGGTGGACGAGGCGGCAACCCATTTCCGCCAGGCGCTGCAGATCGCACCGGACAACCGGCTCGCCAACTACAATCTGGGCGTATTCCTGTATGACAACGAGCGGCTGGAGGAGGCCATCCCGCACTTCCAGGCATCACGGATGAACGACTGGCGCGAACGTGCCCTGTACTGCCTGTACAAGAGCGAACGCTTCGATGAATTCCGCGCCGGACTGGGCGAGGCGCTGCAACACAACAGCCGCTCACCGCTGCTGGCGACTCTGTCCTCCCACCATGCGCTGAACTTCGGTGTCGAGGATCCCTGCCGCTTCTGCCCAGCACCGCTGGATTTCGTCTATCACGGTGCAATCCCGGAGCTGGCCGATCCGGACAATCCGCTGCTACAGGAGCTGCTGCAGGATATCCGGCATCGCGAAATCGCCGAGCGCGGCCAGAGCCGGCTGCACCACGGCACCCAGTCGGCAGGCAATCTGCTGCGCCGACCGGAGGCCTCGTTCCAGCAATTGGCCACCCTGCTGGAACGGACCATCCGCGAGTACTACGCAAAGCATGCGGATGCGGATTGCGAATTCATTCGCCAGTTCCCGGAGCAGATTGAGTTCGGCAGTTCCTGGTATGTGAAGATGCGTCAGGGCGGCTATCTGGATTCGCACATCCACGAGGACGGATGGATCAGCGGCTCGGTCTACCTGGCGATCCCGGAACGCTCGGCAAGCCCTGAGGAGGGCTGCATCGAACTGAGCATGCACGGCGACCGCTACCCGCAGAAACACGACGATTTCCCGACCAAGCTGATACCACTGCAGGTCGGCGACGTGTGCTTCTTCCCGTCCTCGGTCTTCCACCGGACCATCCCGTTCGAGGCCGACCAGGAACGCATCTGCATCGCCTTCGACGTCAAGCCGGCGCCGTTGAGCTGACGCCACGCCGGCCTTTCCTTTGGTCTCGGACCGGTGGTTTTCCGGCCGGATCGTGGCGGCGAGCTCCTCCGCCACGGGGCCAGGTGTTTTCTGATCGCGTCACCCCCAGTTCAGACGAAGCTGGGCCAGGCGCAGCCAGGTAGCGACAGTGGAAGTTTTTCGGGCATCCGGATTTAGTAGCGTATCCGATGTGTTACCAACACCTGCACACGTATCGTTCCATCCGAATTTTCTGGTTGGCAGAGACGACGGAGAAGCCTCAGGGCCGCTGCCGCTTCGCGTCCCGACGAGGATTTACGAAGGGCTGAAGCAACATGCGATCCAGCCGCAGGTCATGCGCTTCCCTGAAGTCCTCTATGCCGATCGTCATGCCGAGGTGTCCGGCGGCCGGTTGGTCCCGGTATGTACCGAACAGTCGGTCCCACCAAGGCAGATTGAAGCCGAAGTTGCTGTCAGTTTCCAAGCGGACAATGGAGTGGTGGACACGATGCATGTCGGGTGTCACCACGGCCAGGCGTAGCCAGCGATCAAGTCTGGCGGGAAGGCGGACATTGCCGTGGTTGAACATCGAGGTGGCGTTGAGCAACACCTCAAAGATCAGCACTGCCAGCGCCGGCGCCCCAAGCAGGGTCACAACGGCGAGCTTGATGCCCATCGAGATCAGGATTTCCAGGGGATGGAAACGCAGCCCCGTGGTGACATCGAATTCCAGGTCCGCATGGTGCATCCGATGCAACCGCCACAGCCAAGGAACGGCATGGAAGAGGCGGTGCTGGAAGTAGATGGCCACGTCCAGCATGACCACGGAGACGACCACGGCCAGCCAAATCGGGACAGAAACCAGGTTAAAAAGGCCCCAGCACTGCTCGGCGGCAACCAGGGCAGCCCCCACGGCGGCAAGCGGGAAGAACAGACGCACCGCCAAGGTATCGAGGACCACGATGGCCAGGTTGCTTGGCCAGCGCTGACGACGGTGAATCCTCTGGGACCGTCGCCTGGCAACGACCTCCCACAGTGCCATCGCCAGCAGAACGAAGGCGA
Organism: Methylonatrum kenyense; assembly: GCF_023195885.1. Taxonomy (GTDB): domain Bacteria; phylum Pseudomonadota; class Gammaproteobacteria; order Nitrococcales; family Aquisalimonadaceae; genus Methylonatrum; species Methylonatrum kenyense. The sequence goes on along the minus strand of NZ_JALPKO010000003.1, from coordinate 20,260 downwards.
AGGCACCCCCACGTATAAGCGGCTCATGAGCCAGGAGAGCATCGGACATGGCGGCGCCTCCTGTCATGCGATGGGAAGACCCGCCGCTTTCCACTCCGGATACCCTTCCTCGAAGCGTCGGACTCGATAGCCGAGTTGACGCAGGCGCTTTACGGCCTCGTGTGACAGGACGCAATACGGGCCACGGCAGTAAGCGACGATCTCCCTGTCGTGAGGCAGCTTGCACAGCATTTCCTCCAGCTGTGCCAGGGGGATATTGATCGCCTCGGGCAGGTGGCCGGCCTCGTACTCCTCTTCGGGACGCACATCCAGCAGTGCCACCTCGCCGCTGGCAAGCCCGGCCAGCAGCTCGTCCCGGCTGACTGCCTCCAGAACGCCATCGGCGTCATTCTCCGGGAATAGCCGACTGACCAGCCGCTCCATCTCGGCCAGGTTGGTTTCGGCCACCTGCCTGAGCAGGCCCAGCAGGTTGATGATCCGCCCATCGGTCAGGCGGTAGATCATCTGCTTGCCGGAACGCTGGGCAGTGACGAGCCCCGCCCGACGCAGGTGTTGGAGGTGCTGGGAGGCATTGCCGATGGTCAGGTCCGTGGTGTTGGCCAGGGTTTCGACCGGGGCGTCGCCCTGGGCCAGGCGCTCCAGCAACGCCAGTCGATGGCCGTTACCCAGAGCGCGGGCGACCTGGGCCAGCGTATCGAGAAGATCCTGTTGCGAGGTCATGAGGTCTCTCCGAGGAGCGTCAGCGGAACGCATGCCACTTGACAGCCGATAATCTCTTTATCAATTATTCTATAGTTTTATTGATTGTTAGCAAGGAGATGCCATGCAGACACTCATCATCATCAACGATCCCCCCTACGGTACGGAACGCCTGTACAACGGCCTGCGTCTGGCCCATGCGCTGCTGAAGCGCGAGGGAGAGGTCACCGTCTTCCTGATGGGGGATGCGGTGTCCGGTGCCAAGGCGGGACAGAAGACGCCGGACGGCTTCTACAACGCCGAGCGCATGGTCAGGCGCGTTATTACCAAGGGCCGCGTGCTGCTGTGTGGCACCTGTATGGATGCCCGCGGGCTTACCGATGAGGAGGTGGTGAAGGGCGCCGAGCGCAGCACTATGGATGCCTTGGCTGAAGCCACCAAGCAGGCCGACAAGGTGCTGGTGTTCTAGTCCCACCTGAGTCATAAGGAGCCTTCCACCATGCCAGCCCCTGTTTATCTGGATCATAACGCCCCCAACCCCGGTGGCGCCTGAGGTGGTCGAGGCGATGGCCATTGCGCTGCGTAATTGCTTCGGCAACCCTTCGTCTGGCGATTCGCCAGGGCGGCTATCTGGATTCACATATCCACGAGGATGGCTGGAGCAGCGGCTCGGTCTACCTGGCGATCCCGGAGCGCTCGGCAAGCCGCGAAGAGGGCTGCATGGAACTGAGCATGCACGGCGACCGCTATCCGCAGAAGCACGAGGACTTCCCCACCAAGCTGGCACCGCTGCAGGTCGGCGATGTGTGTTTCTTCCCGTCCTCGGTGTTCCACCGGACCATCCCGTTCCAGGCCGACCAGGAGCGGATCTGCATCGCCTTCGACGTCAAGCCGGCACCGCTGAACTGATCACCGGCACCTGAATAAGTGCCGGGTACCGGGTGACGCCGGGTGTCGGGTGCCAAGCCCCGTGCTGGGTGAGGACAAGTTTTTTCCGGACTGACGTACCTTCGTCCAACAGGTCCGGAAAAAACTTGTCCTCACCCAGCACTCAACGCAAGACTCGATGGCGTTCGTCGTCCCGATGGAGTCGGGCTCTGTGGCTCAAGTCCGGACGAGGGGACAGCATTAGCGGCGAGGCAGGGACAGTGGAAGATTTTGCTTGGCCCTGTTGGACCGAAGGTACGTCAGGCCAAGCAAAAACTTGCACTGGCCCAACCCTTTCGAAACCGACCAAGGGGGCACTCACGGAACGAGCTTGCTTGTCCTCACCCGGCACGGGCTTGAGAAAACCCCAATACCATCGCACCCGATTGACGTCCGCTTGTACTCAATCCGACATCGCGCTTTCCCGCCCACCCAGGGCGGCGGCGAGGAGTTGCTGGGTGTAGGGCTCGCGGGGTCGGTCGAAGATCGCGTCAGCTTCGCCCTGCTCCACCACCACGCCGTCGCGCATCACGATGATCTCGTGGGCCAGGGCGCGAACCACGGCGAGGTCGTGGCTGATGAACAGATAGGCCAGTTGGTGCCTGGCCTGCAGCTCGCGCAGCAGATTCACCAGCTGGGCCTGCACCGATCGGTCGAGCGCCGATGTCGGCTCGTCCAGCACGATCAGCTTCGGCTTCAGCACTAGCGCGCGGGCCACCGCCACACGCTGCCGCTGGCCGCCGGAGAGCTCGTGTGGGAAGCGGGCCATGACCGTCTCCGGCAGACCCACCTCGCGCAGTGCCTCGGCAATGAGCGCACGCCGTTCCGGCCCGCGCATCTCGCGGGCATGCACCTCCAGGCCCTCGGCAATCACCTGTTCCACCGACATTCGCGGACTGAGACTGCCGAAGGGGTCCTGAAACACTACCTGCATCTGCTTGCGCAATGGCCGCAACCGTGCCGGTGCCAGCCGACTGATGTCCTGGCCCATGAACACGATTCTGCCCCGGCTACCCTGCAGCCGCAGCAGTGCCAGCGCCAGCGTGGTCTTGCCGGAGCCACTCTCACCGACGACGCCGACGGTGCGCCCCGGTGCGACCCTGACCGAGACCCCGTCCACGGCCCGCACATGATCCTTGATGGTGCGGAAGAAGCCACCGCGGATCGGGAAATGTACCTTGATCTGCTCCGCATGCAGCACCGGTTCGCGATCGGCGGGTGCCGGGTGCGGCCGCCCCGAGGGTTCGGCATCGATCAGGCTGCGGGTGTAGGCATGCTGCGGCTGGCCGAGCACCTGCGTCGCCGGCCCCTGCTCGACGATCAGGCCGTCGCGCATCACCGCCACGTCATCGGCCAGGCGCCGTACCACGTTCAGGTCGTGGCTGATCAGCAGCACGCCCATGTGGAAGCGGTCGCGCAGATCACCGATCAGGTCGAGGATCTGGGCCTGCACCGTGACGTCCAACGCCGTCGTGGGTTCGTCGGCGATCAACAATTCGGGGTTGTTCGCCAGCGCCATCGCAATCATGACCCGCTGGCGCTGGCCACCGGAGAGCTCATGCGGATGGTTGCCCATGCGCCGCTCCGGCTCCGGCAGCCGCACCAGCTTGAGCAGTTCGAGGATGCGGTCACGGGCCCGGGCTCCGGTCAGGCGGCTGTGCAGCCGCAGGGTCTCGGCGATCTGCTTTTCGACGGTGTGCAGCGGGTTCAACGAGGTCATCGGCTCCTGGAACACGGTGCCGATGCGACCGCCTCGGCAGGCCCGGATGATCGGGCCGGGCGCGCCCAGCAACTCCTCGCCGCGAAAACGGATACTGCCACCGGGATGGTAGGCCCGCGGGTACGGCAACAACTGCAGCACCGACATGGCCGACACCGATTTGCCGGAGCCGCTTTCCCCCACCAGGGCCAGCGTGCGGCCCGGCTCCACCCGCCAGGAGACGCCCTTCACCGCCTCCACCTCACCCGCCTCGGTGCGGAAACGAACCTGCAGATCACGGACCTCCAGCAACCGCTCGCTCATCGCATCTGGCTCCCGAAGGTCTTGCGCGGGTCAAAGGCATCACGGATCGCCTCGCCGATGAAAATCAGCAGGGTCAGCATCACCGCCAGCACCATGAACACCGTGATTCCGAGCCAGGGTGCGTGCAGATTGGCCTTGGCCTGGGCCAGCAGTTCCCCCAGCGAGGCAGAGCCCGGGGGCAGCCCGAAGCCGAGGAAATCCAGCGCGGTCAGCGTGGTGATCGAGCCGCTGAGGATGAACGGCACGAAGGTGAGCGTCGCCACCATGGCGTTTGGCAGCACGTGACGGAACATGATGGTGCGGTCCGGCACACCCAGGGCCCGGGCCGCCCGCACGTAGTCGAAGTTGCGCACCTTCAGAAACTCGGCGCGGACCACGGCCACCAGTTGTGTCCAGGCGAACAGCAGCATGATCAGTAGCAGCCAGGCAAAGCTGGGCTCGACGAAGCTGGCCATGATGATCAACAGGTACAGCACCGGCAGGCCGTTCCAGATCTCGATGAAACGCTGGAACAGCAGATCCAGCCAACCGCCGAAATACCCCTGAACTGCCCCGGCCAGCACGCCGATGATGGAACTGGCAATGGTCAGGGCAAGCCCGAACAGCACCGAGATGCGAAAGCCGTAGATCAGCCGCGCCAGCACGTCCCGGGCCTGGTCGTCGGTACCCAGCCAGTGTTCCGCCGAGGGCGGCGCCGGCGCCGGGACCTCGAGGTCGTAGTTCACGGTGCGGTAGTTGTAGCGGATCAACGGCCAGAGCATCCAGCCGTCCTCCTCGATCAGTTCCTGGACGAACGGGTCGAGGTAGTCGGTCCGGGTCGGGAAATCGCCGCCGAAGGTGGTTTCCGGATAGTCCTGCACGATCGGGAAATACCAGCCGCCGTCAAAATGCACCAGGATCGGCCGATCGTTGGCCAGGATGTCGGCGAACAGGGTCAGCGTGAACAACACCAGGAAGATCCACAGCGACCACCAGCCACGACGATTGGCGCGAAACTGCTGCAGCCGGCGACGGTTCATCGGGCTGAGTTGCATACCTCAGCCCTCCCGCTTCTCGAAATCGATGCGTGGATCGATCAGCACGTACATCAAGTCACCGATCAGGTTCAGGAACAGGCCCAGCACGGTGAACACGAACAGCGTGCCGAAAACCACCGGATAGTCGCGGTTGATCACCGCCTCGAAGCCAAGCAGACCGAGGCCGTCCAGCGAGAAGATCACCTCGATCAGCAATGCGCCGGTGAACAGGATGCCGAGGAAGGCTGCGGGGAAGCCGGCAATGACCACCAGCATGGCGTTGCGGAATACGTGGCCGTAGAGCACGGTGCGTTCGCTGGCGCCCTTGGCGCGGGCCGTCATCACGTACTGCTTGTTGATCTCCTCGAGGAAGGAATTCTTGGTCAGCATGGTCAGGCCGGCGAAACCACCGATCACCAGCGAGAACACCGGCAGCGCAATGTGCCAGAAGTAATCGACGATGCGCATGGGCCAGGACAGTTCCTCCCAGTTTTCCGAGACCAGCCCGCGCAGCGGGAACAGGTCGAAGAAACTGCCACCGGCGAACAGCACGATCAGCAGGATCGCGAACAGGAAACTCGGTATCGCGTAGCCGACGAAGACCACCGCAGAGGTCCAGAAATCGAAGCGACTGCCGTCCTGCACCGCCTTGCGGATGCCCAGCGGTATCGAGATCAGATAGACCAGCAGCGTGGTCCACAGGCCCAGTGAGATGGACACCGGCAGCTTGTCGCCGATCAGCTGCATGACGCTGCGGCTCTGATAGAAGCTCTCGCCGAAATCGAGCCGCAGGTAGTTCCACAGCATCATGCCGAAACGTTCATGGGCGGGCCGGTCAAAGCCGTACATCCGCTCCAGTTCCTCGATCAGGTCCGGCGGCAGACCCCGCGCGCCCCGCGTGGTGTCATCTCCCCGTGCCTCGAGAAAACGGGCCGCCTCGCCGGTGTCGCCGGCGGCCGTACCGGTAAAGCGGGCCGTGCTGTCCACCGCCTGGCCCTGTAACTGGGCAATAGCCCGGTCCACCGGACCGCCTGGCGCCACCTGCACGATGGCGAAATTGATCAGCATGATTCCGAGCAGGGTCGGAATCATCAGCAGCAGGCGACGCAGTATGTAGTTGTACATGGGCGATGAACCGGGCGGCTGACGGTGCGCCGGTCAGTCCGTGTCCTTCTTCCACCAGGTGTCAAAGCCGAGCGAAAAGTCGGGCGAGATCTCCGGGCGCTCAAACTTGTCCCAGTAGACCAGCCGGAAGCTGCGCAGGTACCAGTGCGGGATCACGTAGTGCCCGTGCAGCAGCACCCGGTCCAGCGCGCGTGTGGCCGCCACCAGTTCATCGCGGTCGGCGGCGTAGATCACCCGGTCGATCAGGCTGTCGACAGCCTCGTCGCAGATGCCGGCATAGTTGCGGCTGCCACCGGTTTCGGCCGCGGCACAGCTCCAGTAGCTGCGCTGCTCGTTGCCCGGCGACATCGACTGGCCGATCTGCTGCACCGTCATGTCGAAATCGAACTCGTCCATCCGGTTCTGGTACTGCGAGCTGTCAACGGTTCGCACGTTGGCGTCGATGCCGAGCCGCTCCAGATTGTTGGTGAACGGCAAAGTGACGCGCTCGAACGACGGGTTGTCCAGCAATACGGTGAGTCGCATCACTTCACCGGTTTCGGTGTGAGTGAGGCCGTCGTCGCCGACCTCCCAGCCGGCCTCGCCCAGCAGTTCCAGTGCCCGCCGCAGATTGGCACGCATGCCACCACGGCCCTCGGTCGTGGGCGGTTCGTAGACCGTGTCGAATACCGCCTCCGACAACTGCTCGCGATAATTCTCGAGGATCTCCAGCTCGCGGCCTTCCGGCAGTCCTTCGGAGGCCAGTTCCGAATTCGAGAAGAAGCTCTTGGTGCGGGCGTAGGAATCGTTGAACAGGGTCCGATTGGTCCACTCGAAATCGAAGGCATAGCCCAGCGCCTTGCGAACACGCGGATCGGCGAACTTGTCCTTACGGGTATTGAAGAAGAAGGCCTGCATGCCGGTGGGGATCTCGTGGTCGATCTCCTCCATGATGATGCGGCCGTCACGCACGGCAGGGATGTCGTACTGGGTCGCCCAGTTACGGGCGATGTTCTCCTGCCGAAGGTCGTACTCGCCAGCCTTGAAGGCCTCAACCGCCACCGTGGCGTCACGGTAGTAATCGAAGCGCAGGCGGTCGAAATTGAAGCGGCCGCGGTTTACCGGCAGATCGGCGGCCCAGTAGTCCTCGACCCGCTCGTAGACAATCGCACGCCCGGTATCCACCCGCGAAACACGATAGGGTCCGCTGCCAAGCGGCGGTTCGGTGGTGGTACGGGTGAAATCGCGGTCCTCCCAGTAATGCTTCGGCAGCACCGGCATCTGGCCGACAATCAATGGCAGTTCGGCATTTTCGGTGCTGGTGAAATGGAATTTCACCGCCCGCTCACCGACCTTCTCTGCCCGCTCCACCTCGCTGTAATACATGCGGAACTGCGGATGACCGTCGCTTTGCAGCGTGTCGAAGGTCCAGATCACATCCTCGACGGTGATCGGCTCGCCATCGTGAAATCGTGCTTCCTCGCGCAGGGTGAAGCGGACCCAGCTGGAGTCATCCGCGACCTCGATGGTCTCCGCGATCAGACCGTAGCTGGAAAACGGTTCATCGGCCGACTGCACGGTGAGTGTATCGAACACGTCACTCATGCCTGACGGTGACGTGCCGCGCAGGATGTACGGGTTCAGGTTATCGAAAGTACCCAGCGCCGACAGCCGCACGCTGCCACCCTTGGGCGCATCCGGGTTGACGTAGTCAAAATGGGTGAAGTCGGGACCGTATTTGAGGTCACCGTGGAGGGAAAGACCGTGATCGGCGGCAGTGACGGACAGTGGTGCGAGCAGACCGGCGACCAGGGCCAGGTCGCGCGTTGCGCGGGACAAAAGCATGCAGACGTCTCCTTCCCCATGATTCCGCGACAGCAGAGGCCCACGTCGCGGTGGCCCTCCCTGCCCCGATAACAGCGCCGGTCGGCCGCATGGCGAGACAGAATACGCTATAGTCCGCGCCATTCTGTCCGGGCATTTCGGAATCCGGCCGCCGTCGAGTGACAGGGGCTTAGACGGGCAAAAGTGCCTCAGGTTTCACAACGGCAGCACGGGGTATGCTTTTCTGCGTCGATTCAGCCCGTTATCGTCGACCCGAGAGCCGGCAGTCATGAACCCCAACGACCAGGGAGAACGCAAGGGATGGGATTTCTCGCGAACAAGAAGGTACTGGTTACCGGTGTTGCCGGTAACCGCTCCATCGCCTGGGGCACTGCCCAGGCCATGCATCGCGAAGGCGCCGAACTGGCCTTCACCTACGTCGGTGACAAGCTCAAGCCGCGGGTCGAGAAACTCGCCGCCGAACTCGGCTCCGAGCTGGTGCTGCCACTGGACGTGGCCCGGGACGAGGATTTTGATGCCCTGGCGGCCTCGCTCGAACAGCACTGGGGCCGGGTGGACGTGGTGATTCACTCCATCGCCTTCGCCGGGCAGGAAGAGCTCAAGGGTTCGTTTGTCGACAACACCTCGCGCGAGGGCTTCCGAACCGCGCACGACATCAGCAGCTACAGCTTCGTCGCCCTGGCCAGGGCACTGCGCCCGCTGATGCGGGAGGAAAGCGCCCTGCTGACCATGACCTACCTGGGCGCCGAGCGCGCTTTGCCGTCCTACAACGTGATGGGCCTCGCCAAGGCAAGCCTGGAGGCCGGGGTCCGCTACATGGCCTACGACCTGGGTCCCTCAGGCATCCGCGTCAACGGCCTGTCCGCGGGCCCGATCAAGACTCTGGCCGCCGCCGGCATCGGCAGTTTCCGCAAGATGCTCGATTACAACGCCCGTTCGGCGCCGCTGAAACGGAATGTCACCATCGACGAGGTCGGAAACGTTGCCGCCTTCCTCTGCTCCGACCTGGCGCGGGGTATTACCGGCGAGGTAGTCCACGTGGATGGTGGTTTCCACATCGTCGGCCTGCCCGGGCTGGATAGCGGAGAAGCCGCGGACTGAGAATCCGCCTGTCCGAAAAAAAGCCCGGCCATTGACCGGGCTTTTTTAGATGCGAGCCTTTCAGACGACGCAAACCATCCTGCCCGCGCCGCCTTGCCGGCAGGCCTACAACCTGTCTTCGAAGATCTCGATATCCGCCTCGGCGCGCAGGCTGCGTACCAGCCCGAGCAATGCGTCATCACCATAGGCCATCCGCAGCTGATCCTTCAGGCGATCCCGGTCTTCGGCGTCCAGATCCTCGGTTTCGCCGTCGCGCACGGCGCGGACCATCACCACGGCCAGGTCACCACCGCCCATCTCCGCGAGACCGGTGCGAACCTCACCCTCCACCGGGCGTTCCAGCGTGAACGCGGCTTCCAGCACACTCCAGGGCGCACCGCTGTCACGGTCCACGAAACCCGGCGCATCCAGGCGCACCACGTCATACTCGTCCGCCAGGCTTTCCGGATCCTCCCCGTCCTGCAAGCGCTGCCGCAGCGAATCAGCCAGTTCCCGTGCCTCGTCCATCGCCGCGCGGCGTTTAAGCTGTTCGCGGATCTCGCCTTCGACTTCCTCGAAGGCCAGTTGCTCCGGCGGTTCGTGTTCGTCGATTCGCACCACGATATAGTGGCCATCGTCGATTTCCAGCAGTTCACTGTTCTGCCGCGCCTCCAGCACATCGTCGGAGAAAGCGGCTTCGACCACCGCACTATGCGCACCGATACCGTCCTCGGCGCCGTCACGGGTAACCCAGTCGCTCGTGCGCAACTCCAGGCCCAGTTCCTCGGCCGCCGGTTCCAGCGAATCCGGCCAGTCAAAGATGAGTTCATCAAGCAGCGACGACTGTTCGAAGAACAGGTTACCGACCCGCTCCTCGGCCAGTTCTCGCGCCAACGTATCGCGCACCTCGTCGAAATCCCGCGTTTCACCGCCACGAATGGCAGTGACTTCGATCAGGTGGAAGCCGAAGGGCGTGCGGACCAGGTCGCTCAACTCACCCTCATCGAGCTCGAACGCCACCGCATCGAAGTCCTCATGCAGATCGCCGGCTTCCAGTTCACCGAGGTCCCCGCCCTGGCCAGCGGTCCCACTGTCCTCGGAGTATTCCTCGGCCAGTTCGGCGAACGATTCGCCATCCGCGATGCGCTGCCGGATCCCTTCCAGGCGCTCGCGTGCCCCTTCCACGGTATCGCTGTCGGCATCGGCATCAACGTTCAACAGGATATGCCGCACCTCGCGGGTCTCGGTTTCGGTGAAGCGGGTGTCGCGGAACTGCTCGTAGCGTGCACGAACCTCCTCCTCGTCCACTTCCACGTCCGTCAGCAACTGGTCCTCGCGCAACTCCAGGTAGCCGAGCCGGACCCGCTCATCCGACAAATAGTTGTCCTGATTCGCCTCGTAATGACCGCGAACCGCATCATCATCAATTTCCACACCCTCCAGCAGCCGCTCGCCGGAAATCCGCAGGTAGGCAAGATCGCGCTCCTGGTTCTGCAACGCCAGCAGGCGATCCAGCTCCTGATCCGGCACCAGGGCCGTATCGCTGATGGCACCCCGCAGCTGGTCCATCAACACGCCGCGGCGCACCTGGCGCTCATACTGACTGCTGCTCAGGCGGTTGGCCTGCAGCAACTGCTGGTAGCGTTCCGAGGAAAAACGTCCATTCTCGTGAAAGACCTCCTGGCTGCGAATGACCACTGCCAGATCCCCATCGCTGAGGCGAAGCTTGTGCTTGTCGATAAATTCGGCGAGCAGGCGTTCCTCGATCACCCGGTCCAATGCATCCCGGCGTAGCTCCTCCTCGCTGAACAGTGAGGGATCGAAGCGATCACCGAGCATTTCCTCGAGCTCCGCGCGCTGCTGCCGGTAGACACGATTCACTTCATCCGGGCTGATGTCCGTGCCATCCACGGTCGCAACCGCTCGCGGGCTGCCGGCCGGCTCCATGTAATTGGCCAGACCGAAGGCGGCGAAGGCCGCGGCGATCAGAATGATGACTACCCAGGCGACGATCCCCTTGGCGCGTTCTCTGATGGCAAGCAGCATGGCGTGTCCTGTCTCCTGCTACCCCGGCACGCTTCAGGCTGTGACGTGGGCGCAAAGCAATGATGAAAGTTGTCCGGAGAGCCCCAAGTGGGGCCTACCGCGGTAAAGCGCAACAGTTTAAGGAAACACTGATTTATTCGCACGCGCGAGCTGGAAGCTCGCTTTCGGCGGTCAGGAAACACTGGGCTTCCCGTCCTGTTTGACCCGGACTGGCAGTCCCGGTTTCCGAAAACAAAAAAGGCGCCCTGCTGGGCGCCTTCTTCATGTCTGGCGGAGCGGACGGGACTCGAACCCGCGACCCCCGGCGTGACAGGCCGGTATTCTAACCAACTGAACTACCGCTCCGTAATGCGTTGCTGGTGGGTGGTGAGGGGATCGAACCCCCGACATTCGCCTTGTAAGGGCGACGCTCTACCAGCTGAGCTAACCACCCTGCCCCTGCTGAGCGGGCGCTAGTTTACTGCATCCTTGAGCGCCTTGCCAGCCTTGAAACCGGGCACCTTGCTGGCCGGAATCTTGATGGTTTCCCCGGTTCGCGGATTGCGGCCGGAGCGAGCGGCGCGCTCGCGAACGGTAAAGGTACCGAAACCCACCAGACTGACGGTGTCGTTCTCCTTCAGGGCGCCGGTGATGGATTCGAGCACCGCGTCAACCGCACGGGTGGCGGAGGCTTTCGACAGATCAGCGGACTGTGCCACGGCTTCGATCAGTTCCGATTTATTCATCCTGTATTCCCCTTGGTGTTGTTCTGAAAGGACAACGACTGCGGTTCCGTTGTCGACGACTCGACCAATGTACAAACTTTGGTTGCGCGCGGAAAGGAGGTTTTGCCCATTCTGTGGGATCCGCCGCATTTTCCAGGGTGACTGACCGCGTGGCGTCCCTTGATCCTCAGGGACGTCGGCAAGCACGGACCTGCCCCGTCTGAATGTAAACAACCGGTGGTACGCCTTTTAGCGTAACCACCGGTCCCGGCGTTATACCAAGCGCTCAGAAACAGTGTCAATGCGCCCGCACGCCGCCCTGCTTCTTGCCACGGCGCCCTTCCCGCTTCTTGTCGGTCTCGGGCGTCGTGCCATCGTCCGCTTTCTCCGGCAGCGGAGTCGGCGTCCGCAACAGCGCAAGCTCAAGCACCTGATCGATCCAGCGCACGGGATGGATATCGAGCTTGCCGGTAATGTTATCCGGTATCTCGGTGAGATCCTTCCGGTTTTCCTCCGGAATGATCACGGTGCGAATGCCACCGCGCTGGGCGGCCAGCAGCTTCTCCTTGAGTCCACCAATCGGCAGGACCTCACCGCGCAGCGTGATCTCCCCGGTCATCGCCACCGTTGACTTGACCGGAATCCCGGTCAGCGCAGAGACCAGCGCCGTGCACATGCCGATACCGGCACTCGGTCCGTCTTTTGGGATCGCGCCCTCCGGCACGTGGACGTGCACGTCGTTCTGGTGATAGAAATCCGGATCGATCCCCAGCAGCCGTGCCCGGCTGCGAACCACGGTCATGGCTGCCTGGATCGACTCCTTCATCACGTCGCCGAGCTGACCGGTCTGGGTCGAACGCCCCTTGCCCGGCACCACCGCCGACTCGATGTTCAGCAGTTCGCCGCCGACTTCGGTCCAGGCCAGCCCCGTGACGTGGCCGATCTGATCCTTCTCTTCGGCGATACCGTAGCGAAAGCGGCGCACACCCAGGTACTGGTCCAGGTTCTGCGCGGTGACCTTGAGTTTCTTCGCCCGCTTGCTGGTCACCAGTTCCTTGACCACCTTGCGCGAGATCTTGGCCAGTTCGCGCTCCAGGTTGCGGACCCCGGCTTCGCGGGTGTAGTAGCGCACGATATCGCGCACTGCACCTTCACTGATGTCCAGTTCGCCGTCGCGAATCCCGTTCGCCTTGAGCTGCTTCGGGATCAGGTAGCGCTGGGCGATATTGAGCTTTTCATCCTCGGTATAACCCGGCAGGCGGATGACCTCCATACGATCCAGCAACGGCGCGGGAATGTTCAGGGTATTGGCGGTGCACACGAACATCACGTGGGACAGATCAATGTCCACTTCCAGGTAATGGTCGTTGAAGCTGGCGTTCTGCTCCGGGTCGAGGACTTCCAGCAGCGCCGATGCCGGATCGCCCCGGAAATCCATCGCCATCTTGTCCACTTCATCCAGCAGGAACAGGGGATTGCGTGCAGCGGCCTTGGCCATGTTCTGCACGATCTTGCCCGGCAGCGAACCGATGTAGGTCCGGCGATGGCCCCGGATTTCGGCCTCGTCGCGCACACCGCCCAGCGACATGCGCACGAACTTCCGGTTGGTCGCCTTGGCGATGGACTGTCCCAGCGAGGTCTTGCCGACACCCGGCGGACCGACCAGGCACAGGATCGGGCCTTTCAGCTTGCGCACCCGCTGCTGCACGGCCAGGTATTCGACGATCCGCTCCTTGACCTTCTCCAGGCCATAATGGTCCGCATCGAGCACGCTCTGGGCCTTGTCCAGGTCGTGCCGGACCCGGGTCCGCTTCTTCCAGGGGACCGAGGTCAGCCATTCGATGTAGTTGCGGACCACGGTGGCTTCGGCCGACATCGGCTGCATCATGCGCAGCTTGTTCAGCTCGTTGCGGGCCTTGGTATGCACTTCCTTGGGCATGCCCGCGTCCTCGATCTTCTGCTCGAGTTCCTCGGTCTCGTTGGGCACATCCTCCAGGTCGCCCAGTTCCTTCTGGATCGCCTTGGCCTGTTCGTTCAGGTAATACTCGCGCTGGCTCTTCTCCATCTGCTGCTTGACGCGGCCGCGAATCCGCTTCTCGATCTGCAGGATATCGATTTCGCCCTCAATCAGGCCCAGCAGGTGCTCGAGCCGGTCGCGTACGTCCTCGATCTCGAGGATCTTCTGCTTGCCCTCGATCTTCAGCGCCATGTGCGCCGCGATGGTATCGGCCAGGCGGCCCGGATCATCAATGCCGGCCAGCGAGGACAGGATCTCCGGCGGCACCTTCTTGTTCAGCTTGACGTACTGGTCGAACTGGTTCACCACCGATCGGGCCAGCACCTCGACTTCGCGGTCGGCGCTGTAGTCGCGTTCGTTCGGCACCACCACGCTGGCGGTGAAGTAGTCGCCCTCCTGGTGCATGCTCAGCAGGCGCCCGCGGTGCAGGCCTTCGACCAGCACTTTCACCGTACCGTCGGGCAGCTTCAGCATCTGCAGGATGGTCGCCACCGTGCCCTGATCATAGAGATCATCCTCGGCCGGATCGTCTACCTCGGCGCTTTTCTGGGCCACCAGCAGGATTTTCTTGTCGTCCTCCATCGCCGCTTCCAGCGCCTTGATCGACTTGTCGCGACCGACAAACAGCGGGATCACCATGTGCGGGTAGACGACGACATCGCGCAGCGGCAGCACTGGCGCATGGTGCATCGATTCCTGAAGGACGTCGGACGACTCTTCGTTCCGGGACATGGAGTAGCTTCCTCATTTGACTGCGATTGCGGTCGGAGCCGCGTCTGAGGGGTGATATGCGGTCGGCCTTGTGACCTTTCAATACGCGGGCGGGCTGGATTTGGAGCCGGGGCGGAGCGACCCGACGGCAAACCCGGCCGCCGGATCACTCCGTTGCGTTCAGTCGGAGGCAGCCTTGCTCTGCTCCGGACCGTCGTAGATCAGGTAGGGAGCGGATTCACCGCGGATCACCGCGTCATCGACGACGGCCTTGCTGACGTTCTCCATCGACGGGATCTCGTACATGGTGTCGAGCAGCACATTCTCGATGATCGTGCGCAAGCCGCGAGCGCCAGTCTTCCGCTCCATCGCCTTCTGGGCGACGGCGCGCAACGCATCCTCGCGAAACTCGAGCTCACAGCCCTCCATCGAAAACAACTTGGCGTACTGCTTGGTCACCGCATTCTTCGGCTGGGTCAGGATCTCGACCAGCGCATCCTCGTCCAGTTCGTTGAGGGTAGCCACCACTGGCAGACGGCCGACGAACTCGGGGATCAGGCCGTATTTGATCAGGTCCTCCGGTTCCACCCCCTGCAGGGTCTCGCCGAAACTCTTGCGCTGTTCCTCGCCCTTGACCTGGGCAGAAAAGCCGATACCGCCTTTCTCGGAGCGTTCCTGAATCACCCGGTCCAGGCCGGCGAAGGCCCCGCCAACGATGAACAGGATGCCCGCGGTATTCACCTGCAGGAACTCCTGCTGCGGGTGCTTGCGGCCACCCTGCGGTGGAACCGAGGCAATCGTGCCTTCGATCAGCTTGAGCAGTGCCTGCTGCACGCCTTCGCCGGACACATCGCGGGTAATGCTCGGGTTGTCCGCCTTGCGCGAGATCTTGTCGATTTCATCGATGTAGACAATGCCGGTCTGCGCCTTCTCGACGTCGTAATCACACTTCTGCAGCAACTTCTGAATGATGTTCTCGACATCCTCGCCCACATAACCCGCTTCGGTCAGCGTGGTGGCATCGGCAATGGTGAACGGCACATCGAGCAGGCGCGCCAACGTCTCGGCCAGCAGCGTCTTGCCGGAACCGGTGGGCCCGATCAGCAGGATATTGCTTTTCGCAAGCTCGACATCGTCCTTGCCCTGGCTGGCCTCGAGCCGCTTGTAATGGTTGTAGACCGCAACCGACAACACCTTCTTGGCGTGATCCTGACCGATCACGTATTCGCCCAGGACACGATGGATTTCCTGTGGCTTCGGCAGCTTGGTGTTCCCGGTGCCGCCCTTTTCCTGCATTTCCTCACGAATGATGTCGTTGCACAGCTCGACACACTCGTCGCAAACAAAGACGGACGGGCCGGCGATCAGCTTGCGAACCTCATGCTGACTCTTGCCACAAAAGGAGCAATAGAGGAGCTTTCCACTGTCGTCGCCTCTGGACTTGTCTCTGTCGCTCATGACCGATCCTCGGTTGTTTCCGGAGCCTTGCAATGGCGGCGCGGAGCCACCCACTGTCATTCAAACCTTGCCTGCATTTACCGGGGCACGCAAGGAATTGGTCGACGTTCCGGAACACGCGTCATCGCGCTTTCGGGACACTCCGGATATCAGACAAGCGGCACGGCTGACCGTTCGGTCGAACTGCATATGCCCGCCCGGTCCGACCGGCGGAAGCATGTCGCAGGGCCGGGCGCAAGCGGCCCGGCCGGGGCGCCGGAGATCCCCTCAGCTTGCTGCCATCGAGGCGCGGTCCTGGAGTACGGAATCGACCAGGCCGTAGTCGACCGCGGCCTCGGGGCTGAGGAAATTGTCACGGTCGGTGTCCTGCTGGACCTTCTCCAGCTCCTGGCCGGTATGGTGAGACAGGATTCGGTTCAGCCGATCGCGGATCGAGAGGATTTCCCGCGCATGGATATCGATGTCCGTGGCCTGCCCCTGGTAGCCGCCCAGTGGCTGGTGAATCATCATCCGCGAGTTGGGCAGGCAGTAGCGCTTGCCGGCGGCACCGCCCGCCAGCAACAGCGCGCCCATGCTCGCCGCCTGGCCGAGACAAACGGTGCTGACATCCGGACGGATGAACTGCATGGTGTCATAAATGGCCATGCCTGCGGTCACCGAGCCACCCGGCGAGTTGATGTAGAGGTTGATGTCCTTGTCCGGGTTCTCGGACTCCAGGAACAGCAGCTGGGCGACCAGCAGGTTCGCCATGTGGTCCTCCACCGGACCAACCAGGAACACCACCCGCTCCTTCAGCAGGCGCGAGAAAATGTCGTAGGCACGTTCGCCGCGGGAGGTCTGCTCGACCACCATGGGCACCAGGTTGGCGAACACTGCGTTGGGATCCTGGCCGTCGCTGCTCTGACTCATTACTTGTCGTCCTCGCTGCCTGCTTCGTCGGTGGCGGCATCGCTGTCCGGCCGCCTGGACGGATTGAGAAGGTCCTCAAGCTCCATGGAGACATCGGTGATCTTGGCCTGTTCCACGGCCCAGTCCACCACCTGATCTTCCAGCACGTTGATCTCCAGCGCCTGCATCAGTTGCCGATTCTGGGTGTATTGCTTGATCACCTCTTCCGGCTTTTCGTAACCGGACGCCATTTCCCGCAGGCGCTGGCTCAGCCGCTCGTGATCCAGGCGGATATCGTTGTCGGCGATCAGCCGGTTCATTATCAGCCCCAGGGTCACGCGGCGCCGTGCCTGTCCCTCGAAGATCTCGGCCGGCAGGTCACGGTCATCTGCAGCGCCTGTCTGCTGCTGCAGACGCTGCTTCATCTGCTGCTGCAGCGCCTCGATTTCACTGTCGACCAGCGCCTTCGGCAGCGTCAGCTCATTCGACTGCACCAGGTGTTCCGTGACCTGTTCCTTGAGTCGTGCCTGGGTCGCCCGTGCCGATTCGCTCTCCAGATTCTTCTGGATCAGGTCACGCAGGCCCTGCAGGCCTCCTTCCTGAACGCCGATCGCGGCCGCCAGTTCATCATTGAGTTCCGGCGGGCGCGGTTCCCGCACTTCCTTGACCCGCGTCTTGAACACCGCGGTCTTGCCGGCAATCTCCTGGGTCGGGAAATCCTCGCCGAAGCTGTATTCGATGTCCTTCTCGTCGCCCGCCTTGAGTCCCTTCAGCGCATTCTCGAACTCCGGCGGCATGGTGCCGGAACCGATGGTCACCGGCTGGTCCTCGCCGCTGCTGCCCGGGAAGTCCTCGCCGTCGACGGCGCCCTCGAAGTCGACGATCACGCGGTCACCCTCGTCGGCCGCGCGCTCCACCGGCTCGTATTCGGCCCGTTGCTTGCGCAGGTCCTCCAGCACCCGGTCGACGTCTGCCGCGGTAACCTCGGCCAGCGGGCGTTCCAGGGTCATGCTGTCGATGCCCTGCACCTCGATATCCGGCATGACCTCGAAAACCGCCTCGTACTGCAGGTCGCCTTCCACCAGCCCCTGCTTGACCTCGACCTGCGGCGCGCCCGCCGGATTCAGCGCCTGTTCCTGCAAGGCCTCGCCATAGGTCTGCTGCACGACCTCCGACAGCACCTCGTTGCGAACCTGGCCACCGTAGCGCTTCTCGACGACCTTCAGCGGTACCTTGCCCGGCCGGAAACCATCCAGCCGCACCGTGCGGGCGAGGTTCTGCAATCGACTGCGCACCTCGTCGTCAAGCCGGGCAGCCGGCACCTGGACGCTCATTCGGCGCTCCAGGCCTTCAGTGGTCTCAACGGTCACTTGCATCTGAACATCCTCTTCATGTCATCGTCCGGCCACCTGCGGCGGTATCGACCGAAATCCGGTGTTGGTGCGAAAGGAGAGACTCGAACTCTCACGGGGGATTACCCCACTGGAACCTAAATCCAGCGCGTCTACCAGTTCCGCCACTTTCGCCTGTCCTGGCCCTCGACGCCGGCACCGCGTGGTGACGCAAGACCGGCTCCCAGAAACGAAAATGGCCTACGGACATCGCCCGTAAGCCAGTCATTGGTGACGCTGCCGGTCTCGTCTCGGACATTGCCTCCAGCATGTCTGCGAAGCGGCACCAAGCGCGCCTGCCCGCCCATGCGGATCGAAACTGGTGGGCCGTCAGGGACTCGAACCCCGAACCTACTGATTAAGAGTCAGCTGCTCTACCAATTGAGCTAACGGCCCGGCACGGGCGCAATACACCCGTTAAGGAAACACTGATAATTCGGTGTTTCCCTAAAAACTGGGGTGGACGATGGGACTCGAACCCACGACGACTGGAATCACAATCCAGGGCTCTACCAACTGAGCTACGCCCACCATTGAACCTGCTTTATCGCCTGCAACGGGCATCCGGATCTGGCACGCCCGGCAGGACTCGAACCTGCAACCGTCGGCTTAGAAGGCCGATGCTCTATCCGGTTGAGCTACGGGCGCATGATACGCTTTCGAATCAGGGCGCCACAAATCGCTTTGGTCGGGGTGGAGGGATTCGAACCCCCGACATCCAGCTCCCAAAGCTGGCGCGCTACCAGGCTGCGCTACACCCCGTTGCCGCCTGCGTGCTTAATCCGCTGGCCCCGCGACGGAAGCGCAATATTACGCAGCGCACCCGCAGCCGTCAATCTGGCTGGCCGGCACCAGGATCAATGGGAAAACCGGTCAGAAACAGGCACCTAACTACGGCAAGCGGCTTGTCGACCCCGGAAACCCATGCGACACTCCGGCGGCTTTCGGTAGAGGAGTTCCCCATGGCAGCACGTTTACTTGATGGCAAGGCCTGCGCACGGCAGGTCCAGGAGGACCTTGCCAGCGCCGTTCGGGCACGACGCGAGGCCGGTGGCCGGGCGCCGGGGCTGGCGGTCATCCTGGTTGGCGACAATCCGGCCTCGTCGATCTACGTGCGCAAGAAGCGGCAAACCTGCGAGGCGATCGGCTATCTCTCCACCGGCCACGACCTGCCCGCCAACGTGCCGCAGGCGGAACTGCTCGCACTGATCGAAACCCTGAATGCCGATGCCGCGGTGGATGGCATCCTGGTGCAGTTGCCGTTGCCGGACCAAATCGACGCCCAGGCGGTCATTAACGCCATTCACCCGGACAAGGACGTGGACGGGTTCCACCCGGTCAACATGGGCCGACTGGCGCTGAAACTCCCGGGTCTCCGGCCCTGCACGCCCCACGGCATCATGACGCTGTTGCAACGGGCCGAGATTCCGCTGGCTGGCCTGCACGCGGTGATCATCGGCCAGTCGAATATCGTCGGCCGGCCGATGGCCCTGGAACTGCTGAATGCACGCTGCACGGTCAGCATTTGCCACAGCCGCACGCAGGACCTGCCGGCCATGTTGCGGCAGGCGGACCTGGTGGTGGCGGCGGTGGGTAAACCGCGTTTCGTCCAGGCGGACTGGATCAAGCCCGGCGCCATCGTGATCGATGTCGGCATCAACCGGCTCAACGATGGCAAGCTTTGCGGCGATGTCGACTTCGAGCCGGTGGCCGAAAAGGCGGCCTGGATTACGCCGGTACCCGGCGGGGTCGGCCCGATGACCGTTGCGACGCTGCTGGGGAATACGCTACGCGCCGCCGAGCAACGGGATTCCGCAATCGGCGGCTGAGGCGTCATACTGCCGGAGGGCCCTGTGGAGGACGCCGTCATGCCAAGCAATTCGCACAGCGAGCGGCGTCGGTTTTCGCGCGCCGACTTCCACGGAAGCGCAGAACTGGACTGGCAGGGCCAGCGATTCCTGGTACAACTACTGGACCTGTCCCTGAAGGGCGCACTGCTGGAGCCGCCGGCCGACTGGCAGGGAAATACCGGCGACGCCGGCCGCCTGCATCTGCGGCTGGGCGAACCCGCGCAGATCGACATGGAAGTGGAACTGGCGCATCGGCACGCCGACCGGGCCGGCTTCCACTGTCGCCGCATCGACATCGACAGCCTGGGGCATCTGAGACGCCTGCTGGAGCTCAACCTTCAGGACCCGAATCTGACCGAGCGCGAACTGCAGCAACTGCTGGACGACTGGGTCGGCAACTAGGGAAACACTGATTTATTCCCGCGTCTGCGCCCGAGACCGGTTTTGGTCATCTGGCAAGGCGCGGTGCCGGTTCGGTAGCCGTAGCTACCGGGCCGGTGG